>NZ_JOEI01000005.1 GCF_000718095.1 Streptomyces scopuliridis RB72
GCGGCGATCGCAAGGCGGAGGATCGGCGTTGTGGATGGCCCGGCCGTACTCGGGCGACTCCGACAACGCGGCGAGCGTGCGCCCGCCGCGGCAGCGGCTCATGTCACTGCCGCGTCGCGGTCCCGCGAAGACCGGCCGGACAGGACCTAGCCGGTCGCCTCGCGCAGCGCGCGGCGGCAGAGCGCGTCGGCCCGCCGGGTGGACTCGGGGAGGCGGTAGTCGCGTGCCAGCCGCAGCGTGTGCGCGCAGGCGTTGGCGAGATCGACGCGGTGGCCGACCGAGACGAACACCGGCTTGACGCCCTCCCGCGTGCGCAGCGCCCGCCCCACCTCCTCGCCGTCGTCGGCCAGCAGCGGCGAGGAGTCCCCGCGCCGGCCGCCCGGCTGCTCGTACGAGAACGTGAACGGGTTCTTGGCCACGCCGATCACGGGGAGGCCGGTGAGCACCCCGAGATGCGCGGCGAGCCCGAAGCGCCGCGGATGGGCCCGGCCGTAGCCGTCGCAGACGACGAGACCCGGGTCCGAGCTGAGCGCTTCGAGGGCGGCCAGGACGGTGGGGATCTCCCGGAAGGCGAGCAGTCCGGGTACGTACGGGAAGGCGACCGTACCGACGGCGGTGGCCTCCTCGACGACGGCGAGGGTGGCGGCATCGAGCACGACGGCCGCGGCGGCGACGACATCCCGCTCGTCGTCGTACGCCACGTCCACCCCCGTCACCAGCCCGGTACCCGGCGGCGGCCCCGGCTCGTCCCGTACGACCAGACCGCGCAGCTCGTCCTGGATGGCGCGGGCTTCGGTCTCGTCCTCGGGTGTTCTTATCATCTGCATGGTGATCACACCCTAGGCTCTGTCCGGACCTGGGGAGGGGCGTCGTCAGCAGATCTTGCCGGGGCGCGCCGCCGTGGCTCTGAGCAGGTCCCGCAACAGGTCGAAGTCGATGTTCTCCGGTCTACGGAATCGCAGGCAGCCCTTGCCCATGTCCTGCCCGGCCAGCCGTTCCCCGAACGCCTCGCGGACGTCGCTACGCATGACGTAGAACGAGATGTACTGCTTCTGGCCGGCGAACGCGATCTCAGCGGCGCCATCCCGCTCATACGCGGGCATGCCGTACGCCATGACCTCGTCGAAGCCCTTCAGCTCCGCTCGGCACAGCCGCCGCAATCCGGCCAAGGCGTCCCTGTGCTCCTCGGACACCTCAGCCAGATAGCCGGCTACGTCGTTCGCCTCGCTCCGCACCATTCCATGAGGCTATGCGGGATTCGAAGCCCCGATCAACAGGTCGGGCACGTCCTGGACGAGTAGGTCCAGCCGGGCGACCCGGCCCCGTTCGCCGGCGGCCCAGCAGCCGAGATCCGGGGTGCAGTCGACGGTGTCGTACGAACCGGTGTCGATGGTGCGCCAGTTCCGGCCGCCGTCCGTCGTCAGGTCCGTCCCCGTCGGGCCGACGGCGAGTGCCGCCGAGCGGCTGTGCGGCAGCCAGGCCACGCCCGAACGGTAGGCGGGCGGCGGGGTGTTCGCCTGTCGCCAGCTCCGTCCGCCGTCGCCGCTGACCGCCGCGGCCCGCGGGGACACCTGGTCGGCGCGGTAGTCGCCGCCGACGGCCAGACCGTGTCGCCGGTCGCGGAAGGCGAGCCCGAAGACACCGCGCGCCGGATCGCCCCCGGGGAGCGCCGAGTCGGTGACGGTCCAGTGCACTCCGCGGTCGGCGGAGTGCAGGACCCGCGCCGTGGCACCGCCGCCGGTGGCCAGCCAGACGTCCTTGGGACCCGAGCTGACCAGACACTGACCGCCGGCGGCGAAGCCCGCCTCGCCCGGCAGCGCGGCCGGCATCCCGTCGCTGGGCAGCACCCGCCATGTCGAGCCGCCGTCGCCGGTGGACAGGATGCGGAACTTGCCGTCGACCGGATCGCTCATCGCGAGGCCATGGCGGCTGTCGAAGAAGGTGACGCAGTCGTAGAAGGCCCTGGGGTCGGTGTTGCGGAAGGACTCCGTCCAGTGCGCCCCGCCGTCCTCCGTACGGTAGATCCTGGACGCCTCGCCCTCGCCGATGGCCAGCGCGACGGCCCGTCGCCCGTCGAACGCCTCGATGTCGCGGAACTCCAGCTCGTCCGCCACGGCCGGGGAGACATCGCGCCAGCTGCGGCCCCCGTCGGCGGTGCGCAGCACCGTACCCCCGGAGCCGGCGACCCACGCGGCGCGGCGGCTGACGGCGGCGAGCCCGCGGAAGCGCGCGTCGCTGCCGGTGTCCGTGAGGTGCCAGCCGGGCGTTCCGGCACCGGGCCTGTCGCCTGGCCTGCCACCGCCGTCCGTCCCGTCCGCCTGTGCCGGTACGGCCAGCGCTGTGGCCAGCGTCGCCGCGCTCACCGCGACCGCGAGCCCCGCCCACCACACGCGCCGCGTCTTCCCCGGCTTCCTCGACTTCCCCGTCTTCCCCATGGCCTTCATGGCGCTGGAAGCTAGCCCACCGGTGGGACCCCGTTCAGAGCGCGCCCGCGCAGGCACGACCTTGGCCGGAATCGCGCCGTGCGGGACACCGACCGCCGCACGGTGACACAGCTCACTCCCGTTTTGGAGCACGTATCGAGGCGCTCCGCCGTCTTTCTCCTTAGAGGAAGACCTCATCCAGGTCAGGCGAAGGGGAGCAGACCATGACGCTCGTCATTGAACAGGCCGTACAGGCCCGGCTGGTCGCGTCCGTTCCCCGGCTGGAGACCGTACCCGCGACCCTGCGCTACGACCGGGCGGACCCCTTCGCCGTACGAATGGCGTTCCCGCCCCCGGCGACGCTGGAGGGCACCGAGGTGACCTGGGAGTTCTCCCGTGAGCTGCTGACGACGGGCATGACCGAGCCCGTCGGGGTCGGGGACGTACGGGTGCGGCCCTTCGGGTACGGCCGTACGGTGCTGGAGTTCCACGCTCCCGAGGGCACCGCGATGGTCCATCTGCGCACCTCCGAACTGCGGCGTTTCCTGGAGCGCTCGCAGGATGTCGTCCCGGCGGGCCATGAGCATCTCTATCTGGATCTCGACCACGACCTGACCGAGCTGCTGCGCGACGCCTGCTGAGCCCGCCCACGCCCGACCGAGCACACCTGGTGGACAGGCGGACAGAGCACCTGACGCTGCCCGGAAAACTCGACAGAAGATGTCGGGATTCCCGATTAGCGTCGGGGCATGCCTCAGAACATCACCATCACGGGTGCCCGTGAGAACAACCTCCGGGACGTGTCCCTCACCATTCCGAAGGGCAAGATCACCGTCTTCACCGGGGTGTCGGGGTCCGGCAAGTCCTCGATCGTCTTCGACACCGTCGCGGTGGAGTCGCAGCGCCAACTGAACGGGACCTTCAGCTCGTTCATCAGAAGCTTCCTGCCGAAGTACGAGCGCCCGCACGTCGACGGAATCGATGATCTCTCGGTGGCGGTCGTCGTCGACCAGAAGCCGATCGGCGGCAATGTCCGCTCCACGGTCGGCACGATGACGGACATCTACTCGGTGATCCGGGTGCTGTTCTCGCGCCACGGCGTCCCGAGCGCGGGGGCGGCGACCGCGTACTCCTTCAACGACCCGTCGGGGATGTGCGCGGTCTGCGACGGGGTGGGCCGGGTGGTGGCGCTCGACATCGACCGGGCGATCGACTGGTCCAAGTCGCTCGACGAGGGCGCGCTGCTGCTGCCGGGGCTCTCGGTGAACAGCTGGGAGTGGAGTCTGTACGCGGAGTCGGGCCATTTCGACCGTACGAAGCCGCTCGGCGAGTACACCGACGAGGAGCGTGAACTGCTCCTGCACGGCGGCGACTTCAAGGTCCGTATCGAGGTGAAGTCGGGCGCGGTCGATATGCGGTACGAGGGAATCGTCTCCCGCTTCACCCGGCTCTTCCTCAAGCGTGACACCGCCAATCTCTCCGA
Source organism: Streptomyces scopuliridis RB72 (assembly GCF_000718095.1). Taxonomy (GTDB): domain Bacteria; phylum Actinomycetota; class Actinomycetes; order Streptomycetales; family Streptomycetaceae; genus Streptomyces; species Streptomyces scopuliridis. Next base: position 3,907 of record NZ_JOEI01000005.1, read on the forward strand.
GAAGCGCAAGGCGGCGGCGGCGCGCTTCACGGTGGAGCGGCTGTGCGAGGCATGCGGCGGGGCGCGCCTCAACGAGGCCGCGCTCGCCTCCCGGATCGGCGGGCTGAGCATCGCGGATCACACGCGCATGGAGGTCGCCGATCTGGTGGAGGTGCTGGGCCGGATAGACGATCCGGTGGCGACCCCGATCGCGGCCGCCGCCCGTGAGCGGCTGGAGCGGCTGGTCGGGATCGGGCTCGGCTATCTCAGTCTGGACCGGGAGACCACCACTCTGTCCGGCGGTGAGGGCCAGCGGCTCAAGATGGTGCGCCATCTGGGGAGTTCGCTGACCGGCCTCACCTTCATCTTCGACGAGCCGAGTGTGGGACTGCATCCGCGCGATGTCGGCCGGCTGAACGATCTGCTGGTACGGCTGCGTGACAAGGGCAATACGGTGCTGGTGGTGGAGCACGACCCGGATGTGATGGCGATCGCGGACCATATCGTCGACATGGGCCCGAAGGCCGGGACGGACGGCGGCCAGGTCGTCTACGAGGGTCCGGTGGACCGGCTCCGGGAGGCCGATACGCTCACCGGCCGCTGTCTGCGCCGCCGTACGCCCGTCAAGGAGTCGTTCCGCTTCCCCGCCGACTGGCTGCCGGTGACCGGCGCGGCGCTGCACAACCTCAAGGGCATCGACGTACGGTTCCCGACCGGCGTGCTCACGGCGGTGACCGGGGTGGCGGGGTCCGGGAAGTCGACACTGATCTCGGAGGTGTTCACGGCGGCCTACCCGGAGGCGATCGTCATCGACCAGGGCGCCATCACCGCCTCGTCCCGCTCCACCCCCGCCTCGTACCTCGGCATCATGGACACCGTCCGCAAGATCTTCGCCAAGGAGAACGGCGTCGCGCCGGGGCTGTTCAGCTTCAACTCCTCGGGGGCGTGCGGGGAGTGCTCGGGACGCGGGCTGATCTACACCGATCTCGCGTTCATGGACCCGGTGACCACGACCTGCCACGCGTGCGAGGGACGGCGTTTCCATGACGACGTGCTGCGGCACACCGTGCGGGGCCGCTCCATCGTCGACGTACTGGACATGACGGCGGCGGTGGCCATGGAGTTCTTCGAGGACAAGGCGCTGCTGCGGAAGCTGCGCACACTCAATGACGTCGGGCTGACCTATCTCACCCTCGGCCAGCCGCTCAGCTCACTCTCCGGCGGCGAGCGCCAGCGCATCAAGCTGGCCACCCAACTGCACCGCACGGGCAGTGTGTACGTACTGGACGAGCCGACCACCGGGCTGCACATGGCGGACGTGGACACGCTGGTGGCGCTGCTGGACCGGCTGGTCGACGCCGGGAATTCGGTGATCTGCGTCGAGCACAACATGGATGTGGTCAAGCGGGCGGACTGGGTGATCGATCTCGGTCCCGACGGCGGCAAGCACGGCGGGGAGATCGTCTTCGAGGGCACGCCACGGCAGTTGCTGGAGCACCCCAAGTCCTTCACGGCCGAATATCTGCGCCGGGAGCTGGAGCGGGCCCTTCTCCCGGCCTGAGCCGGGAGGTGCCGAGTCGGCCGGGTCCGGTGGGCGCGGCGGGTCATGATGGGCGGGTCCGGACCGTACGGGTGCGGACCCCGTACAGGTCCGGACCCCGCCAACGATCCGGAGCCCTCACCGATCTGGAGACCCGCCCGTGCCCAGCAGGAAAGCCCTGATCCGACGCCCGAGCCCGCGCCTCGCCGAGGGGCTGGTCACCCATATCGAACGCGCCCCCGTCGATACCGAACTCGCGCTGCGCCAGTGGGAGCGGTACACCGAGACGCTGCGCGCGCACGGCTGGGAGACCGTGGAGGTGGCGCCGGCCGACGACTGCCCGGACGGGGTGTTCGTCGAGGACACCGTCGTGATGTTCCGGAACGTCGCCCTCGTCGGCCGGCCGGGCGCCCCCTCCCGTCGGCCCGAAACACCCGGTGTGGAGGCGGAGTTGACCGGGCTCGGCTGCTCGGTGCACCACGTACGGGAGCCCGGCACGCTCGACGGCGGGGATGTCCTGAAGACCGGCGACACGGTGTACGTGGGGCAGGGCGGCCGGACGAACGCGGCGGGCATCCAGCAGCTGCGCGCGGCCTTCGAGCCGCTCGGGGCGCGGGTCGTCGCCGTACCCGTACGTACCGTGCTGCATCTCAAGTCGGCGGTGACGGCCCTGCCGGACTCCACCGTCATCGGCTACGAGCCGCTGGTGGACACCCCGTCCGTCTTCCCGCGCTTTCTGCCCGTGCCCGAGGAGCCGGGCGCTCATGTGGTGCTGCTCGGCGGCGGAAAGCTGCTGATGGCCGCGAGCGCGCCGAGGAGCGCGGAGCTGTTCGCGCGGCTCGGTTATGAGCCCGTACCGGTCGACATCAGCGAGTACGAGAAGCTCGAAGGGTGCGTGACCTGCCTCTCTGTGCGCCTTCGCGACCTGCCCGACCTGCGCGCATGACCGAGCGTAGGGATGTTCGACGCCCCCGGGCTTGGCCTTCGCCTTACCGCGGCCTTAACCTACGGTGTCGTAACCTACGAACCCGTAGGTAAACCTCCCGTCCCCCCTGGAGCACCCGTGTCGATCACCTCTCCCCACCTCGGCAGTTCGGACGCGTGGACCGACGCCCGACTGCTGTACGCGCTGGAAGAGGTGGTGGAGAAGGAACTCAACCGCCATCTCAAGGTCGCCAAGGACTGGATGCCGCACGAGTACGTGCCGTGGGCCGACGGCCGCAACTTCCCGGGCATCTTCGAGAACGGCGAAGCCTGGGACCCCGAGCAGTCGAAGGTCACCGACATAGGCAAGATCGCGCTCGTGGTCAATCTGCTGACCGAGGACAACCTCCCCAGCTACCACCACGAGATCGCCAGCCTCTTCGGCCGCGACGGCGCCTGGGGCACCTGGGTGCACCGCTGGACCGCGGAAGAGGGCCGGCACGGCATCGTGATGCGGGACTATCTGCTCACCTCGCGGGCCGTCGACCCGGACAAGCTGGAGCAGTTCCGGATGGCGCACATGTCGGAGGGCTTCGAGTCCGACAACCGCCACTCCATGCTGCACTCCGTCGCGTACGTCGCCTTCCAGGAGTTGGCGACCCGGGTCTCGCACCGCAACACCGGACATCAGTCGGGCGACCCGGTCTGCGACCGGATGCTGGCGCGGATCGCCACCGACGAGAACCTGCACATGGTCTTCTACCGGAATCTGCTGGGCGCGGCCTTCGAGATCGCCCCGGATCTGACCATGCAGTCCGTCCGCGATGTCGTCGTGAACTTCCGGATGCCCGGACACGGCATGCCCGGCTTCGAGCGCGCCGCCGCGCAGATGGCCATAGGCGAGATCTACAACATGCGGATCCACCACGACGATGTGCTCCAGCCGGTGCTGCGCTATCTGAAGGTCCTGGACATCGACGGGCTGGGCCCGGAGGGGCTCAAGGCGCAGGAGGAGCTGGGCATGTACATGGGCGGGCTGGACAGCGAGGCGAGCAAGTTCGACGAGAAGCTCGCCGCGCGCAAGGCGCGGATGGCGGCGCGCGCCGCAGGCTGATTCGGCCGGCCGGTTCCGTACCGGCCGCCCATATCGTCGCCGTCGCCGTGATCTTCGGCGGCGGCGACGATCCGCTCAGACGCGAGACGCGCCGAGTCGAGACGCGCCGAGTAACGCGCGATCGGTTCACGTGGCCGGTTTACGCGCCCGGTCACGCGGGCGATTTACGGGCCCGGTCACGCGGCCGGTTCAGGTGCTGTGCAGGCCGGCCGCGTCGCGCCGGAGGTTCTGTCGCTCCTTCTCCGAGAGACCGCCCCAGACGCCGAATCGCTCGTCATGGGCGAGTGCGTACTGGAGGCAGGCCACCCGGCCCTCGCAGGCGCCGCAGAGCCGCTTGGCCTCGCGGGTGGAGGAGCCGGGGGCGGGGAAGAAGAATTCCGGCCCGGTCTGTGCGCACAACGCGCTCTCCTGCCAGGAGAGTTCGTGCTCGCTGCGGTCGGTCGTGGCGGTCGTGCTGGTGGTGATGTTGATCGGCATGCCGGACAGGTTGCCCGGCCGCGATAAACAGGTGATTGACGAACGGTCAACGAGACGGCGGCCGGTCCGCGAAGGACCCGGCGTCCCCCGCGCCGCCGTCAGCCGGCCTGGTCCACGCCCTGCATCAGCGCGAACCGTGTCCCGGAGGGATCGGCGAGCTTCGCGAACCGCCCGACGCCCTCGATATCGGTCGGCGCCACCCGGACCGTACCGCCCAGCTTCCGCGCGGCCGTCACTGAAGCGTCGCAGTCCGTGACCGCAAAGTACAGGAGCCAGTGCGGCCCCGTGTCGGACTCCGCCGGGTCGGTGCCGATCGGCACGAAGCCGCCGAACATGCCCTCGGCGCCCTGACCTGCCGGACTCACCATCCGGTAGCTGCCGTTTCCGTCCGGCATCGGCATGCTCGTGGTCTCCCAGCCGAAGACCGAGTTGTAGAAGCGGTACGAGGCGTCCTCGTCCGGGGTGTACAGCTCGCCCCAGCAGATGCTGCCCGGCTCGTTGACGGCGTCAAGGCCCTTGTTCTTGCCCGGCTGCCAGACCGAGAAGCCCGCGCCCGACGGGTCGGTGAAGACCGCCATCCTGCCGAGGTCCATGACGTCCATCGGCTCGAAGACCACGGAACCGCCGCCCTGCTGAACGGACTTGGCCGTGGCATCGGCGTCGGGCGTCTGGAAGTACAAGGACCAGGAAGGCGGTGCCTGACCGGGCTCCACGGGCATGGCACCGGCCGCTGTCCTACCGTTCAGCTGGAACAGGCCGTAGCCGCCCGCATCCGGGCCTGCCGACACGAAGTCCCAGCCGAATATGCCTTTGTAGAAAGCGGTCGCACCCCCGATATCGGGGGTGCCGAGGTCGATCCACACCGGGGAACCAGTGACAAAGGGGGTGCTGACCATGGCGCGCTCCTTCATGGGATCCCATAGCTCTCTCCCCTCCGAGTCTCCTCCCCGCGCGGCGCCCTCGCATGTGCTGCCGGGCCCGGACAGGAGGCCGCACGATCGTGCGTTCAGTAGAGTGGGGGAATGAGCGGCACACGCGGCGACGGACGTACGCAGGTCCGTACGGGGAGCCACACCGGGCGCGGTACCGACGGGCGCGGTACCGACGCGCGCAGTACCGACGCGCGCAGTACCGACGGGCGCGTCGAGCGCGGCAATCAGACCCGGCGGCTGGTGCTCGACCGCACGATGGACATCGCGTCGGTCGAGGGGCTGGAGGGGCTCTCCCTCGGCCGTATCGCCACCGAGCTGAAGCTGAGCAAGAGCGGTGTCTTCGCCCTCTTCGGCTCGAAGGAGGAACTTCAGCTGGCGACGGTACGGGCGGCCGCCGATGTCTACGCCACGCATGTCGTCCGGCCGACGCGCGAACTGCCCCCGGGCGCCGGACGGGTGTGGGCGCTGTGCCGCAACTGGCTGACGTACTCCTCGACCCGGGTCTTCGCCGGCGGCTGCTTCTTCTACGCCGTCGCCGCCGAATTCGACGCGCGCAGCGGCCCGGTGCACGACGCGATCGCCACGTCCCTGGACGACTGGGTGAGTTATGTGGAACGCACCATCGAGAAGGCGCGGCTCGCGGGCGGCTTCGAGGCTGAACTGGACGTGCCACAGCTGGCGTTCGAGATCATCGCGCTGATGGAGGCGGCCAACGCCAAGTCCGTACTGCACGACGACGAGGTCGCCTACGAGAGGGCGGCCCGGGGCATTCTGAACCGGCTGCGCGCCGCCGCGACCGACCCGGCCACCCTCCCGAGGAGCGTCGACTTCGGGCGGGACGTCCGGGCGTCGGGGGCGAAGGCGTCAGAGGACAGCTGATCCGGGGCGCGGGGCGGCGTCCCGTACGACCGGCTCGTCCCGTACCACCGGCTCGTCCGACAGCCCTGGGGCGGCGTGCTGCCGCCCCTGGTGTACGAAGTCCACAGCGGCGGCGACCACTTCGGGGTCGGCGAGGATCCGCCGGTGGCCGAGCCCCCGGGTGACCACCAGCCGCGCGCCCTCCCCGTACGCGCGGACGAGGGCCCGGGACTGGCCGAGCGGCACCGTGTCGTCATGCTCGTCGTGGAAGAGCAGCACAGGGGCGCCGATCTCCTCGGGGCGGTACGAGGCATTGAGGCGCCGCCAGATGTCCGGGTCCCCCGGGAACATGATCCGCTCGACATAACCACGCATGTCGCGGGCTATGCGCTCCCGCAGACCGAGCAGCGTACGGAACGCGTCGATGATCCAGCCGAATTCGGTGACTCCGCCGATCCCGACCACCCGGCGCGCCTCCACGCCGTCACGCAGGGCGAAGAACGTCGCGAGCACGCCGAACGAGTGGGCGATGACGGCCTCGAACCTGCCGTGCTCCGCGTGCAACTGCCGGATGATCTCCCGGTATTCGACGATCGAGGTGTCCCGCCCCGAGGAGGCGCCGTGCGCCGGGGCGTCGAACGCGATCGGACTGTAGCCCTGTTCGCGCAGCGCCGTGACGAACGCCCCGAACCGCGCGGCGCGTGACCTCCAGCCGTGCACGAGCAGCACGGGGCGCGAGCCGTCGCCCCACTGGTGAGTGACGACGGACTTGCCGTGCACGGTGAGCTGTCCGATACGGGCGTCGGCGAGCAGATCGCTCTCCCCCGGGCGGAGACGGCTGCGGCCGGCGGGATGGAGAGAGACGGCGAAGGCGGCGCGTCCGGCCAGCCGAGGGGCGAGGAACGAGGTGGCGTTGAGGGCGGTGCGCAGGGCGGTACGAGAGACGGTCTGGACGAACGCGGTCATGGGTGACATGGCCCGGATCTCCTTGATCGGCCGACGAATGGGGAGATGCTAGCACGATCGTTCGTTTAGTTTCGTTCCCTCGGCCGGAATTCCCGGTGGGCGTGGGAGCATATGAGCCGGTCAGGTCCGGACAGAGCGGGTCGGTCCGGTGCCGGGTGCGGGTGTCGGGTGTCGCGGGTGTCGGATGGAGAGGCGCATGAGAGGTGCGGGGGCCACGCCGGGACATGCTCCGGCGCACGCGGGGCGAAGAGTCGGGGCCGTGCTCGACGCGGCGATGTCGCTGCTCGACAGCGCACAGCGGCTGCTCGACGACCACGACCGCGCCGTCACCGCCATACGGGACGCCTTCCGCCCACTCCAACGCGAGCTGACGGGCGCGGAACTCGCCGCCATCCCGGTCTCCCGGCTGAAGGAGGTCACCGCAGGACGGTTACGGCTCGGCGCCCTCGAACAGGCCGGTTTCACCTCCGTGGGCGAGGTGTACGAGGCGGGCCGGCACGCCCTGCGCCAACTGCCCGGTGTCGGCGGGCACACCGCCGACCAGACGGTGGCCGCCGCCACCCGGATCGCCGAGGCGGTCGGGGAGACCGTCTCCGTACGTATCGACATAGACCGCCCCGAGCCGCGCACCACCGCGCTGGTGACCGCTCTGCACCGGCTGGTCGAAGCGGGACCGGGGCTGCGGCGCGCGCATGACTCCGCCGAGCGGCTCACCACGGAACTGCGCGCACTGCTGCCGGAGGCCGAGCCCGCGCGCGGCCGGCTGCGTATGGCGCTCGCGGGACGGGAACGGCGGGAGCGGGCCCTCGGCGCTGTCGGCCGGATCCGGCAGCGTCTTGACGAGGCCGCGGATGCGGACGTCCCGCTGCTGCTCGCACAGATCTCGGTGGATCTGCTGCGGGAGCCGGCCTCGGACGTCGAGTGCTGGGTCGACTTCGAGCTGCGCTCGGCCGAGTACTACAGCGTGCTGGCGGAGACCACGGGCAGCGCGCCCGATGTCGCCGCGTCCGAGGGGTTCATGCCGTCCGAGATCGCGGGGCGGGTGCGGGCCCAGGAGTTGGACGACACCAGACTGCGGGTGTCGCTGCGCGGCTACCAGTCGTTCGGGGCGCGCTTCGCGCTGAGCCAGCGGCGGGTGATCATCGGCGACGAGATGGGGCTCGGCAAGACGGTGCAGGCCATCGCGGCGCTCGCGCATCTCGCGGCGTGCGGCGGCACGCACTTCATGGTGGTGTGCCCCAGCAGCGTGCTGATCAACTGGACGCGGGAGATCCGCGCCCGGAGCACGCTGCGGGCGGTGCCGGTACACGGCCCGGAGCGGCGGGAGGCGTTCACGGAGTGGCGCGAGCGGGGCGGCGTCGCTGTCACCACCTTCGACTCCCTGCATACGCTGCCACTGGCCGGGGACGCGGAGCGGTCGGCCGGGGATGTGGGGCCGCTGCCCGGGGGCGTGGGGCCGCTGCCCGGGGAGCCGCGGATGCTGGTGGTCGACGAGGCCCACTATGTGAAGAACCCGGACACCCGCAGATCCCGTGCGCTCTCCGGCTGGACGGCACGGGCCGAACACGTCCTGTTCATGACGGGTACGCCGATGGAGAACCGGGTCGCGGAGTTCCGCAGCCTGGTGCAGCGCCTTCAGCCCGAACTGGCCCCGGCTGTCGAGGGAATCGACGCGGTCGCGGGCTCCCATGCCTTCCGGCGGGCGGTCGCCCCCGCCTATCTGCGCCGTAACCAGCAGGACGTCCTCGCCGAACTGCCCGCGCTGGTCCAGGTCGACGAGTGGGAGGAACTGAGCGCCGGGGATCTGGCGGCCTACCGGGAGGCCGTGGCCTCGGCCCACTTCATGCGGATGCGCCGGGCCGCATACGCCCGCCCGGAGACCTCGGCGAAACTCGGGCGTCTGCGGGAGCTGGTGACCGAGGCGGCGGAGAACGAACTGAAGGTCGTCGTCTTCTCGTACTTCCAGGATGTTCTCGCCACGGTCCGAAAGGCCCTGGGCGAGGGGGTGTTCGGCCCGCTCTCCGGCAGCGTTCCGGCCGCTCGCCGCCAGGGGATCGTCGACCGCTTCACCGCGGTCCCGGGCCACGCCGTGCTGCTGAGTCAGATCCAGGCGGGCGGGATCGGGCTCAACCTGCAGGCCGCGTCGGTGGTCATCCTCTGCGAGCCGCAGGTCAAACCCACTCTGGAACACCAGGCGGTGGCCCGCGCCCACCGGATGGGACAGGTCCGCCCGGTGCAGGTCCACCGACTGCTCGCGGTGGACAGCGTGGACCAACGCCTGCTGGACATCCTCGCGGACAAGAACCGCCTGTTCGACGCGTACGCCAGACGCAGCGCCCTGGCAGACGCCACGCCCGACGCGATCGACGTCTCGGACCGCGACATCGCACGCAGGATCGTGGAGGAGGAGCAGGTTCGGGTGGGGGTGGGGGTGCGGGTTCGCACCGAGGGGTAGTCGGGGTCACCCGGCGAGTTCGATGGCGAGTGGGGGCCGCCCCGACTACCCCTCGGTCATGACCCCCACCCGAAGCCCCCTAATGCCCCGAATGCTCCGCCCCCTTCGTCTCCCCGGCCCCCATCGGGTGATCCGGATGGTGCGGCTCGTACCCCGGGATCGTGCCGTCCGGTTTCGCCACCAGGAACAGGCCGGCCATCCCCATGTCCGAGTGGCTCTGGACATGGCAGTGGTACATCCAGGCGCCCGCGCCCACGTGTTCGCCCGCGATGATCTGGAAGCCGAAGGAGTCCGCCGGTCCTGTGATCTTGTTGTCGATCACACGGCTGGAGTCCTCCGGGCCGGTGAGCAGGCCCGTCCTGTTGTCCGCCCAGCGGTGACCGTGGATATGGAACGTGTGGTAGAACTCGCCGTGCGTGATCATGATGATCTCGACACGATCCCCCACCGTGGCCTCGAAGTTGGGGCTCTCCGCGCCCGGCTTGTTGTTGATCGTCATGTCGTTGAAGACGATCGTGAACTGCTTGTCCGGAAGGATGTCACCCTTCCTGCGCACAACCACCGGCCCGTAGAGGCCCTTCCGGATGCCGCCCGTGCCGTGGTCCGTGCCGACGACATGGTCGTGGTAGTGCCAGTACCCCGCGCTGCCCGGCCGGTAGGTGCCGTCCGCGCGCTTGCCGGGCGTATGGGTGCGCCAGGTGTACGTACGCGTACCGCCGGGCTCCACATGGCTCTTGCTCATCCTGGTGCCGTCGCTGGCGATGTCGTAGTCCACGCCGTGGACATGGAGGCTGGCCGCCACGTCCGTGGTGTTCTCGAACTCGATATGGAGGGTGTCCCCCTCCGTGATCTCGATGAGCGGGCCCGGGATGCTCGCCTTGCCCTTCTCCAGGCCGTACCCCATCTGACCGTTCGGCAAGGTCTCGGCGTACAGCTTGAGATGACGTACCTGACCGCCCGCCGGTGCGGTTCTGGGCGGGGTCACCGCCGCGGGCGCCGAGGTGGCCGCGGGGGCCGAGGCCACCGACAACGATGTCACCCCCGTCGCGGCGACCGCGCCTCCCGCCAACAGGCGCCGATTGAAGCTCCGTCTGTCCATGGCCATACCGAACTCCCCAGTGCCGTACGGATATTTACGGGGCACATGAGGCCCCGGGGACGGCCACACGGTAGACCAGTGATCTTCGTTTATCCACACTCAGGACAAAGTTGGTGGGATTGCGGTCGTACCTATTGGCGTAATGACGAAAGAGGTCTAGCTTCAGGCGCTGTTGCTGTGACCAAAGAGGGGTGGGTGAACACATGCAGCGCGCACCACATCACCGGTCGAGATCCAGGCGCGGAATGGCCGCGGCCCTGGTGGCCGGCACCATGGCGGCGTCCCTGCTCGGCGGCACCGCCGCCACGGCCAAGCCGTACCCGGAGCCGCCGTCGACAACGTTGTCCCTTCCGTCGCCGCCCGGTGGCGAGAATGTCAAGGTCCTGGTCTTCCACGCCTCGGCCACCGAGGAGTCGCCGGTCGTCAACGCCGGTATCGAGGCGATCGAGACGATCGGTCTGACGGGACCCGCCGCAGGACGCTTCAAGACCGAGGCCACGGACGACGGTTCGGTCTTCACCAATGCCACCAGGCTCGGCAAGTTCAACGCGGTCGTGTTCCTGACGGGCGGCGGCGATGTGCTCGATCCCGAGCAGGAGGCGGGCCTCGAAGCCTATGTGGAGGCCGGTGGCGGCTTCCTCGGCATTCATGACGCGGCCCGTACGGAACCGTACTCCGACTGGTTCACCGGACTGATCGGAGCGCGTCCCACGACCAGCCCCGCCACGGTCCAGCGCGCGACGGTCGAGATCGGCGACCGTATCAACCCGGCCACCAAGAATCTGCCGCTGGAGTGGAAGCGGCCGGACAAGTGGCTGAACTGGGCCACCAACCCGACCGGCAAGGTGCATACGGTCGCCCGCGTCAGGGAGGCCAGCTACAAGCCCGGCACGGGCGCCAACGGCGCCGACCACCCGATCTCCTGGTGCCGTGACTACGACGGCGGCCGGTCCTTCTACACCGGGATGGGCGGTACGGCCGACTCATACGCCGAGACCGACTTCCGCGCCCATCTGCGCGGCGCGCTCCAGTGGACCACCCGTATCTCCGCCGCCGACTGCAAGGCGACGATCGACTCCAACTACAAGGCGGAGCGCGTCACTCAGCCGAACCAGGCGGGCCAGCAGGACCAGATCGGCGAGCCGCACGGCATGGTCGTGGCGCCCGACGGCCGCGTGCTGTACATCGGCCGCGGCGGTGGCGACAACAGCGCCCCCGTGGTGACCGACTGGGCCGACCCGAACATCGGCAAGGGTCTGGGCCAGATCCATGTCTATGACCCGAAGACGAAGAAGGTGACGCTCGCGGGCGCGCTGACGATCTTCGGCAACAAGGGCGGCGGCGATGAGCTGATCAAGGTCGAGGAGGGGCTGCTCGGTATCGAGCTGGACCCCGCCTTCGAGACCAACGGCTGGGTGTATCTGCACTACACCCCGCACTCCCAGCTCAACCGCGACACCCAGATGGCCGAACGCCGCGTCTCCCGTTTCACCCTGGACCTGGCGACCAACAAGCTGGATCTCGCCTCCGAGAAGGTCCTGCTGAAGTGGCCGGTCCAGGTGCACAGCTGCTGCCACGCCGGCGGCGGCATGGCCTGGGACTCGAAGGGCAACCTCTACATCGCGACCGGCGACAACAACTCCTCCGGATTCAGCGACGGTTACTCGGGCAACAACCCGCAGCCGAACTACAAGGGTGTCTCCTTCGCGGACGCGCGCCGCACCGCGGGCAACACCAACAACCTGAACGGCAAGATCCTCCGGATCCACCCGGAGCCCAATGGCACGTACACCCTGCCCGAGGGGAACCTCTTCACGGGCGAGGAGCAGGCCGAGGGCGGTGGCAAGACCCGGGGCGAGATCTATGTGATGGGCGTGCGCAACCCGGCACGTATCTCCATCGACAAGAAGACCGACATTCTGTACGCGGGCTGGGTCGGCCCGGACGCCGGTTCGCCGTCCACCGTCTGGGGCCCGGCGAAGTACGACACGTTCTCCGCGATCACCAAGGCGGGCAACCACGGCTGGCCGTTCTGCATGGGCAACAACCAGCCCTACCGGGACCGCAATCTGCCCGACCCGTCCAAGCCGCTCGGCTGGTACAACTGCGCCGCGCCGAAGAACGAGTCGCCCAACAACGACGGTCTGGTGAATCTGCCTCCCGTCACGGGCAACACCATCTGGTACTCGCCGCAGGGTGGTGCCCCGGACTTCCCGCGTGACGCGAACGGCGTGCCCAGCTACAAGACGGAGGAGGCCAAGTACCTCCTGCCGTGGCTCAAGGGCGGCGGCCAGGCCACCATGGACGGCCCGGTCTACCGGTACGACGCGCAGAGCGCCAGCGCCGAGAAGTGGCCGGAGTACTGGGACGGCAAGTGGTTCGTGGGTGACTTCTACGACGCCGCCGAGAGCCCGCGCCACGCGGTGGTGACCGACCCCAAGACCGTCGGCAAGGGCGGTCTGCCGGTGCACGCCGAGTCGCTGAAGAAGATCATTCCGGTCGGTCAGGGCGGTATCCGCAACCTGATGGACTGGAAGTTCGCCCCGGACGGCTCGCTCTATGTCCTCGACTACGGGCGGGGCTTCTTCACCTCGGACAACCAGTCCGCGCTGTGGCGTGTGACGTACAAGGGCGGCGCGCCGACACCGGCCGCCAACAACCTGGTCAGGAAGGCGGCGCAGTGAGACACCGATCTCTCCTGAGGCATCGGCCTCTACGCCTGTGGACGGCCCTGGTGGGCGCGTTCCTGATGGTGCTGGGGCTGACCTCGACGGCGGCGTACGGGCGTACCGACGACCGCACGGACGGCGGGAAGGCGGCCGCGGCCCAGGTACTGACCTGGACGGCCGGCGACCCCATCGACAAGTACCTCTCCTTCCCGACCACCGCGCTGGCCGGGCCGACCACGATCGTCTTCGAGAACAGCGCGGCCACCGGCAACACCACCGGGATGCCGCACACGCTGACGTTCGACGTGTCCGATCCCGAGTACAACAACGACGTTCAGCTGAACATCCTGGCCAACCCCAGTGACGCCAACGGCGGCAAGTACACCGCCGAGGTCAGGCTCACGCCGGGCAAGTACCGCTTCCACTGCTCCATCCCGGGGCACGGCCAGATGACCGGTGTGCTCACCGTGACCGAGGTCGGTCCGGGGGACACCACGGCTCCCGAGACCGCCGCCAAGGTGGAGGGGCAGCAGAACGCCGATGGCGCGTACGTCGGTTCCGCGACGGTCTCGGTGACGGCGACCGACGAGGGCTCCGGGGTGGCGACGACCGAGTACGCGGTCGGCGCCGACGGACCGTGGCAGCCGTACACCGCTCCGGTGGTGATCGACCAGATCGGTGACCACACGATCAGATACCGGGCCACCGACCAGTCGGGGAACGTGGCGGCGGAGAAGTCCGTCTCCTTCAAGGTCGTCGCCCCGCCGACCGATGACACGACCCCGCCGGAGACCTCGGCGACCGTGAGCGGCGAGAAGGACGAGGCGGGCAACTATCTGACGATGGCCACGGTCACCGTCACCGCCTCGGACACCGGCTCGGGCGTCAACACCATCGAGTACGCGCTCGGGGCCGACGGCGCCTGGCAGCCGTACACCGCTCCGGTGATGGTGCACCAGACCGGCACCCACAAGGTCCGCTACCGCGCGACCGACAAGGCGGGCAACGCGGCGGCCGAGAAGTCCGTCGACTTCACCGTCGTGGAGGCGCCGGCGAAGGACACCACCGCGCCGGTGACCGGTGCGGTGGTGACCGGTGACAAGAACTCCAACGGCGCGTTCATCACCAGCGCCAAGGCGACCGTCACCGCGACCGACGCCGAATCCGGGGTGGACAAGGTCGAGTACTCCCTCGACGGCGGCCCGTATCTCGCGTACACGACGCCCGTGATCGTCGACCAGGTCGGCTACCACGTCCTCGCGTACCGGGCGACCGACAAGGCGGGCAACACCGCCCAGGCCAAGCAGGTGACGTTCACCATCGCGCAGGGCGGTGGCGTTCCGGCGCCCAACTGCCCTGAGTTCGACGAGCGGTTGACGGTCATCGTCGGTACGGTCGACACGGGTGTGCCGAACCGGCTGACCCGTAACCGGTGCACGATCAACGAGCTGATCGAGGACGAGAAGGACTGGAGCTCGCACGCCCTCTTCCTCAAGCACGTCGACACGGTGCTCGACAAGCTGCTGGCCGACAATGTCATCGACCAGCGCGAGTTCAACAAGATCACCAGGGCCGCCAAGCAGTCCGCGATCGGCAAGCCCGGACAGACCGAGGGCTACCGCGATCTCTTCGACGGCACGGCGGCGTCCCTCGCCAAGTGGCAGCAGGTCGGCGGCGGTAAGTTCGCGCTCTCCGGCGACGGTGCCATCACCAGCAGTACCACGGTCGAGGGCATGGGCATGCTGTGGTTCCCGGAGCGCAAGTACGGCGACTTCTCGCTGAAGCTCCAGTTCCGCGACGACGCCCCGGGCAACGGCAACGCCAACGGCGGTGTCTTCGTCCGCTTCCCGAACGTCCATGACCACCCGGAGGAGTCCCGTCCGGAGTGGGTCGCCATCAACTACGGCCATGAGATCCAGATCCTCGACAGGCCCGACGGCGACATGTACAAGACCGGCTCGATCTACGGCTTCGACCGCGTGGGTCTGGGCGGCGCGGGAGTCACTCCGAAGGGCACCTGGAACGACTACGAGATCCGCGTGGTCGACCAGCACTTCACGATCCTGCGCAACGGTGTCGTGATCAATGAGTTCGACAATGTGGGCGGGCAGACCTTCTACCCGGAGCGCGCCGGAGACCCCGGCACGGACGGCCGGCGGTACGCCACCGGTTATGTCGGGCTCCAGGTCCACGGGACGTCGGACGTGATCTCGTACCGCAACATCCGCATCCAGGAACTGTAGGCCGCGGAACCCATCACCACGGGTGTGCCCCCTCTCCGGCGGAGAGGGGGCACACCCGCGTCTACGGCTCCTCTTTCCTGGCCCGGCTCGGCTGGACCCGCTTCGGCTCCCCCGGCATCTTCGGGTAGTCCGGCGGGTACGGCATGTCCCCGAGGCCGTGGTCCCGTTCGTACCGGTCGGCCAGTTCCAGCAGCCCTTCCAGGCTGTCCGGCCGGTCCGCCATCTCGGCGTGCAGATCACCCACTTCGGTGAAGCGCACCGGCATCGTCGCCAGATCGAAGTCCTGCGGGGCGACCTCGTCCAGCTCGGCCCAGCGCAGCGGCGCGGAGACCGGGGCGTGCGGTTTGGGGCGTACGGAGTAGGCGGAGGCGATGGTGCGGTCGCGGGCGGTCTGGTTGTAGTCGACGAAGATCCGCGTGCCGCGCTCCTCCTTCCACCAGGCGGTGGTCACCCGGCCCGGCATCCGCCGCTCCAGTTCATGGCCGACGGTGATGGCGCAGCGGCGTACCTCGGTGAAGGTCCAGCGCGGTTCGATCGGTACGAACACATGGAGGCCGCGTCCTCCGGAGGTCTTGGGCCAGCCGTGCAGCCCCTGTTCGTCCAGGAACGCGTGCAGTTCGTGGGCGGCTCTGACCGCGTCCTTGAAGTCCGTGCCCGGCTGCGGGTCGAGGTCGATACGCAGCTCGTCGGGGTGGTCGGTGCGGCCCTTGCGCACCGGCCAGGGGTGGAAGGTGAGACAGCCGAGGTTCGCCGCCCAGAGGACGGCGGCGACCTCCGTCGGGCAGATCTCGTCGGCCGAACGGCCGCTGGGGAAGTCGATACGGGCGGTGGGGATCCAGTCGGGCAGGTTCTTGGGGGCGCGCTTCTGGAAGAAGGACTCGCCGTCGACGCCTTCGGGGAAGCGCTCCAGAGTGGTGGGCCGGTCGCGCAGGGCGCGCAGGATGCCCGGCCCGACGGCGAGGAAGTAGCGCGCGACATCCAGCTTGGTGAAACCGCGCTCGGGAAAGTAGATCTTGTCCGGGCTGGACAGCCGTACGGCCCTGCCGCCCGCTTCCAGCTCCACCGCTGCACCCATGTGCGCCACCGTAGGCCGGGCCCGCGCGGAGCGCATATCGGGCGGAGGCGGCTGTTCCCGAGCACAATCGGGGCATGGATCTGCCGGTGATGCCTCCCGTGAAACCCATGCTCGCCAAGTCCGTGGCGCGTATCCCGCCCGGGATGCAGTACGAGGCCAAGTGGGACGGCTTCCGGGCGATCGTCCACCGCGACGGCGACGAGGTGGTGATCGGCAGCAGGACCGGAAAGCCGCTGACCCGGTACTTCCCTGAGCTGGTCACGGCCCTGCGCGCCGAGCTGCCCGGACGCTGTGTGGTGGACGGCGAGATCGTGATCGTCCATGGGGACCGGCTGGACTTCGACCGGCTCACCGAACGCATCCATCCGGCGAAGTCCCGGGTGGACCTGCTCGCCGAGCAGACCCCGGCGAGCTTCGTGATCTTCGATCTGCTGGCCCTCGGGGACGCCTCGCTGCTCACCGTCGCCCAGGCGCGGCGCAGGGAGGCGCTGGAGGCCGCCTTCGCGGTGCTGCACCCTCCGGTGTATCTGGCGCCCGCCACAAGCGATATCGAGGTGGCCCGGGAGTGGTTCGAGCGGTACGAGGGCGCGGGTCTTGACGGGGTGATCGCCAAACCCCTCGATCTGCCGTACCGGCCGGACACCCGGTCCATGTACAAGATCAAGCACGAGCGGACGGCGGATGTGGTCGTCGCCGGATACCGCCACCACAAGAGCGGTCCCGTGGTGGGCTCGCTGCTCCTGGGGCTGTACGACGCCGCGGGGGCGCTCCAGCATGTCGGGGTGTGCGCCGCGTTCCCGATGAAGCGCCGGGCGGAGCTGATCGAGGAACTGGCGCCGCTGCGCATGGAGTCGGCGGAGGGCCATCCGTGGGCGGCGTGGGCGGAGGAGTCCGCGCACGAGAGCGCCCGGCTGCCGGGCGCGCCGAGCCGCTGGTCCGGTACGAAGGATCTGTCGTGGCTTCCGCTGCGGCCTGAGCGGGTGTGCGAGGTCGCGTACGACCATATGGAGGGCGACCGGTTCCGGCACACCGCGCAGTTCCGCCGCTGGCGGCCGGACCGTACGCCCGCGAGCTGTACATACGCGCAGTTGGAGGAGCCGGTGCGGTACGACCTGGCGGAGGTCCTGCGGACGCCCGGACCCTAGGTCCTGTCCGGCGGGGCCGTACGAGCGCCGCGATCTTACGGACCTGTGACGCCCCGGCGCGTGACCGCGCGTGGCGGCCGGGCGCCGCATAGCGTCCCCGTCATGCGTGTACTCGTCACCGGAGGCGCGGGCTTCATCGGCTCGCACATCGTCAGCGCTCTCGGCTCCCTCGGCCATCAGCCCATCGTCCTCGATGCCCTGCTGCCCTCGGCGCACCCCGTCCCACCGCCGCCTCCCCCGGAGGCGGAGTGGATCCAGGCCGACGTACGGGACCGGACGGCCCTCTCGGGCGCCCTGCGCGGGGTGGACGCGGTCTGCCACCAGGCGGCGATGGTCGGGCTCGGCAAGGACTTCGCGGACGCCCCCGACTATGTGAGCTGCAACGATCTCGGCACATCCGTACTACTCGCCGCCATGGCCGAGGCGGAGGTGCGGGATCTGGTGCTCGCCGGGTCGATGGTCGTCTACGGCGAGGGCCGCTACGACTGTCCCCGGCACGGCCGGGTCGCGCCGGGCCCGCGGACCGTGGCGGACCTGGACGCCGGGCGCTTCGAGCCCGGCTGCCCGTCCTGCGGCGCGGAGTTGGCGCCGGGGCCGATCGGTGAGGACGCGGCGGCGGACCCGCGCAATGTGTACGCGGCGACGAAGCTGGCCCAGGAGCATCTGGCGGCGGCCTGGGCGCGGGCCACCGGCGGCCGGGCCGTCTCGCTGCGCTACCACAATGTGTACGGGCCGGGGATGCCGCGCGACACCCCGTACGCGGGGGTCGCCTCGTTCTTCCGCTCCTCGCTCGCGCGGGGCGAGTCGCCGCGGGTCTTCGAGGACGGCGGGCAGCGGCGGGATTTCGTCCATGTGCGGGATGTGGCGTCGGCGAACGCGCTGGCGCTGAGTGCCGTACGGATCCGGGAGCCCGGAGTGCTGAGCGCGTTCAACACCGGCAGCGGCGAGCCGCACACCGTCGGCGAGATGGCCCGGGAGCTGGCGGCGGCGCACGGCGGCCCCGAGCCGGTGGTCACCGGGGAGTACCGGCTCGGCGACGTCCGGCACATCACGGCGTCGTCGGCGCGGCTCAGGGCGGAACTCGGCTGGCGGCCCTCGGTCGGATTCGCCGAGGGCATGGCGGAGTTCGCCGCGGCGGGCCAGCGGGCGGCCGCGGTTCTCTGACCGCCGCGTACGCGCGGCCCGGAGCGGTACGGCGCCCCGGGCCGGTCCCCCATGTCCCGGTGCGGTCCGTGCGGTGTGCTGTGACCCGAACGGCCCGGGGCCGGTCGCCGCACCGCGGATGTCCGTGTTTCGTAAGGCCTCACATCCCTTTTTTCGGCTCCCGAATTCATACGGTGATGGACGTGACCCCCTCCGAACCCACGACGGTTGACGTCGTACTTCCCTGTCTTGACGAGGCCCTCGCCCTGCCCTGGGTGCTGGGGCGCATGCCGGACGGCTGGCGCGCGATCGTCGTCGACAACGGCTCGGCCGACGGCTCGGCGCAGATCGCCGCCGGGCTCGGCGCGACGGTGGTGCACGAACCGCGGCGCGGGTTCGGGGCGGCCTGTCACGCCGGACTGCTCGCGGCCGAGGCGGAGTTCGTCTGCTTCTGCGACTGCGACGCCTCCCTGGACCCCGGGCTGCTGCCCGCCTTCGTGGCGGAGATCGCGGCGGGCCGGGCCGATCTGGTGCTCGGCCGCCGCAGGCCGCAGGCGCGCGGGGCCTGGCCGGCGCACGCCCGTGCCGGGAATCTGGCGCTGGCGCGGATGCTGCGCCGCAGAACCGGTCTGCGGCTGCGCGATCTCGGCCCCCTGCGCGCGGCGCGCCGCGAGGCGCTGCTCGGACTCGGCCTCACGGACCGCCGCAGCGGCTATCCGCTCCAGATGGTCGTACGGGCGGCCGACGCGGGCTGGCGGGTGGCGGAACGCGACGTGCCGTATCTGCCGCGTACCGGCAGGTCGAAGGTGACCGGCACCTGGCGCGGCACCTGGCAGGCGGTGCACGACATGCGCGGAGTGCTGGCGGAGCCGCCGGCCGGGGCCGGGACGGACGGCTCGCGCGCCGGGCGGGACGGGACGAGCCGGGCGGGTGCCCGATGACGACTCTCCTTGTGCTGGCGAAGGCGCCCGTGGCCGGGCGCGTCAAGACGCGGCTCACTCCCCCCTTCCGGCCGGAGGAGGCCGCCCTGCTCGCGGAGGCGGCGCTGTGCGACACGCTCGCGGCGGTCCTGGCCGCGCCCGTACGACGGCGGGTGCTCGTCCTCGACGGCGTCCCGGGAGGCTGGCTGCCGGCCGGGATCGAGGTCATACCGCAGTCGGGCGGCGGGCTGGACGAGCGGCTGGCCGCCGCCTTCGGACTCTGTACGGGGCCGGCCCTGCTCGTCGGGATGGACACCCCGCAGCTCACGCCGGAGTTGCTGGCCCCCGCGCTCGCGCCCGACGCCTGGCAGGGGTGCGACGCCTGGTTCGGGCCCGCTCTGGACGGCGGGTTCTGGGCGCTGGGGCTCGCCGCGCCGGATCCCGCGCTGCTGCTGGGCGTGCCGATGTCGGTGCCCGAGACCGGGGCCGTACAGCGCGCGCGGCTGCTCGACGCGGGACTGGCCGTACGGGATCTGCCACCGTTGCGCGATGTCGACACCGCACGGGACGCCACGCTGGTCGCGGCCGAGGCACCGGACAGCCGGTTCGCCGCGGCGCTCGGCCGGCTCGCCGGGGCCGGGGCGCGATGACCACCGCCAAGACCACGGCCCAGGCCCACACCCACGCCCCGGCCCACACCCCGGCGCCGCCCCGGTCGCCCGCCGTGGGCACCTTCCGGCCGCGCCGTACGGCTCCCTGGCAGGCGGACCCTTACACCGACGCGCTGCGCACCGGCCGGGGTCCGCTCTTCCTGCGGCGCTCCGACGGCTGGCTGTTGCCGCTGGAGGTGGAGCGCTGGTGCGCGGAGCCCGACAGCGCGGATCTGACGGTGCTCGAACGCTGCCGGGGCACCGTACTCGACATCGGCTGCGGCCCCGGCAGGCTGGTGGCGGCGCTGGCGTCCCGGGGCCGCCCCTCCCTGGGCATCGACATCAGCCCGGCGGCCGTGTCACACGCCGTGCGCGCGGGCGGCAGCGCGCTGGTGCGATCGGTGTTCGATCCGCTGCCGCGCGAGGGTGGCTGGCACACCGCGCTGCTCATGGACGGCAACATCGGTATCGGCGGAGACCCGTTGGCGCTGCTCTCCCGGCTCACCGGGGTGGTCCGCACGGCCGGTTCGCTGATCGTCGAGACGGCCTCGGCCGGCACGGACGCCGAGCTGGACGAGCGCGTGCGGGTACGGGTCGACAACGGCAACGGCGCCCCGGGCGAGGCGTTCTCGTGGGCCCGGGTCGGCGCCCGCGCGCTCATACGGCACGCCCGCGCCACGGGCTGGACCCCGTCCGAGCAGTGGACGGCGGCGGGCCGCCGCTTCGTCGCGCTGGAACGCCCGGGCTGATCCCGCCCACCCCGCTCGTGCGCCTCGTGCGCCGGTCAGTCGTGGTACTGCCGCGCGAGCCAGGGGAGATAGAAGCGCGGGAAGTGCTGGGGGGGTGGCGGGGCACGGCACACGGCAGCGCTTGCCGCTGAGGTAGGCGTCGAAGAGCCGTTCTTTGGACTCGGTGACTTCGACGCTCAAGTTCGCGAGAAGCGAGGCGCTGGGGTATCCGAGATAGTGCACCAGCCGTTTGATCTCTCCGGCCTGGAGCGCGGATACCGCGCTGGTGACGTACCTTCCCACTTCCGTGTGATCGGAATGATCCCTGCCGGTCGCGTGGAAACGCGCGACGACGGAGCCCGGGTCCAGCGTCCTGACCGTGTCGGCGCGGGATTCGGCGATGAGCGTTCCCAGGGTGTGTGTCAGCTCCTTTGACGTGAGGCTGTTGGCGCCGTCCACCGAGACCATGCGGGGAATCTCGCCCTGGGCGAGTTTGCGCAGGCTCTGCCAGTGCTGCGTTCTGTCGCCGGTCCCGTGGCTGTGTCCGTCGGGGAGCCGGAGGAACGTCAGACGGACGCGGGGACGGGGAACGGCCGGTTCGTAGCCGAGGAAGCGACGCCCGTCCGCCCGTGTATCGGCACGGCGCCAGCGCGGGGCCGTATCGGCCAGTGCGGCGTACGCGGTCCGCATCCCTCGCTCCCGGGAGAGGGTGTACTCCATGGGCTTTCCGGCATCGCCCGCTGTCACGTACACGACCTGCAGACATCGGCCGTGCTTGTAGTCATCCACCAGGTCGGGGTTGAGGAACAGGAGATCGTCGTCCTGGTGGGCCACCACCGCCACGGTCGAGCCCCGGCAGGGGGCACCGCTCTCCCGGGCCGTCGCGCCATCGGATACGCCGCACAGAGCGACCACGATGGCGATACCGGCGCGGAGTGGGGTTCGCATGGCCCATCTTCGGTTCGCCCGCGCGTGACGCGCCAACCCGGTACTCCACTCAGCCCACGTATACCCAGGCACCGTCGTGGCGCGCGAACCGGCTGCGCTCCTCCTGGACACCCGGCTCGCCCCGCCGGGTGAAGTGGGCCCGGAAGGTGACCGTGCCCGTGGTGTGGAACGGGCTGCCGTCGGTGGTGTCCAGGATCTCCAGGCCGGTCCACCGTGTCGCGGGGTCGAGATCGAGGGCCGGCGGGCGGGTGGCCGGGTCCCAGGAGCGCAGCAGATACGCCGCGTCGAGGACGGCGAAGGCGCTGTAGCGGGAGCGCATCAGCAGCTCGGCGGTGGGCGCGGTGGCGGGACCGGCATGGAACCGTCCGCAGCACGCGCCGTACGTGGCATCGAGCCCGCAGGGGCAGGGCGAGTCGGCGGTGACGGCGGGCCGGCTGGACCGGTTGGGGCGGGCGGGGCGGCTGGTGCGAGCGGTGCGTCGGGCCATGCGCCCATTCTCGCCGCTGATCGGCGCTCGCCTCACGCGGGGCCGTTCACGCGGGGCCGTTCACGCGGGGCCGCCTCACGCCGGGCCGAAGCGGCGGCGGTACGCGCTGGGCGGCAGACCCGTGCGGCGCCGCAGCTGGGCGCGGAGATCCGCCGCCGTACCCAGCCCGCTGATCCGGGCCACCCGGTCCAGCCGCGGTTCGCCCGCCTCCATCAGCCGGCAGGCCAGGGCGACCCGCCGCGCGGTGAGCCAGCCCAGCGGTGTGGTGCCCAGCTGGGCACGGAAGCGGCGGTGCGGCGTGGCCTGGCTGACCGCCGCGCACGCGGCCGGCTCCGCCATGGTCAGCGCGGTGCCGAGCCGCTCCCGCGCCCAGGCGAGCAGCGGCGCGAGGGAGCTGTCGGGTACGGCGGGCAGCGGCTGCTCGACGAACTGCCGCTGCCCGCCGTCGCGATGGAGCGCGAAGACGAGCCGGCGGCTGACGGAGAGGGCGGCCTGCGCGCCGTGGTCCCGGCGGACTTCCTCGGTCACCGCCGGCTCATCACTGCCCGCGGTGACCGAGCCGTGCCGACAGCGCGCCCGCGCCCTTCACGGCGAGCTGGGCGAGCTCCACCTCGCGCGCGTCGCTCCACCGGATCATCGGCACGGAGATGGACAGGGCCGCGACGACCCGGCCCGCGCTGTCCCGTACCGGCGCCGCCACACAGCTCACATCTGGGTTGGACTCGCGGTGCTCGACGGCGACGCCGCGCTCCCTGATCCCCGCCAGCTCCGCCCGCAGCACCTCCGGATCGGTGATGCTGGCGGGCGTCATCGCGGTGAACTCATGCCCAGCGATACGGTTTTCCAGCTCGCCGGCGGGCAGTGAGGCGAGCAGCATCTTGCCGACCGAGGTGCAGTGGGCGGGCAGCCTGCGACCGGCCGCCGAGACCATTCTGACCGCGTGCGTGGAGTCCACCTTCGCGATGTAGATGACATCGGTCTCCTCCAGGATCGCGACATGCACGGTCTCGTCGCACGTCTCCGCGATCTCGCGGGCGACATGGCCGCCCTCGGCGGCGAGATCGAGCTGTTCCGCGTATCTGCTGCCGAGTTGGTAGGAGCGCACGCCGAGCCGGAAGCGGCCGGGCCGGCCCGGGACGGCCGCCAGATACGAGCGGGCTGCGAGCGTGGTGAGCAGCTCGTGCACGGTGGTGCGCGGCAGTTGGAGCTTTTTGATGACATCGGGCGCGGAGAGCGTGCCGTCGCCCTCCAGGAACAGTTCGAGTATGTCCAGGGCCCGCGTCACCGCGGGGACCAGCCGTCCCACGACCGCTCACCCACCCCTCTTGTTCGGTACTTCGGCCATCGGCCGGAATGACGAACACAGGCTAACCGCCGCGCAACCCATTGACACCCCTCGGACTGCCTGAATACCGTCACGCCACGATTTCGAACGTGTGACGAAATACCGAACGAGCCGAGGGGCAACTGCCGTGCGCATGACGGGAATCAGCACACACGTGGTCGGTACGCCCTGGCGTAACCTCACCTATGTCCTCGTTCATACGGACGAAGGGCTCACCGGGGTCGGCGAGACCCGGATGCTCGGCAGAACGGACGCGCTGCTCGGCTATCTGCGCGAGGCCGAGGCCAACCACATCCAGGGCTCGGACCCGTTCGCCGTCGAGGATCTCGTACGGCGGATGAAGTACGGCGATTACGGGCGGGCCGGCGAGATCGTGATGTCGGGCATCGCGGTCGTGGAGATGGCCTGTTGGGACATCAAGGGCAAGGCGCTGGGCGTGCCGGTGTGGCAGTTGCTCGGCGGCAAGGTCACCGACCGGGTCAAGGCGTACGCCAACGGCTGGTACACCACCGAGCGGACCCCGGAGGCGTACCACAAGGCGGCCGAGGCCGTCATCGCGCGCGGCTACCGGGCCCTGAAGATCGACCCGTTCGGCACCGGCCACTTCGAGCTGGACCGGGCGGCGTCGAACGAGGCGGTGGCGCTGATCGAGGCGGTACGGGACGCGATCGGGCCCGACGCGGAGCTGATGCTGGAGATGCACGGCCGGTTCAGCCCGTCGACCGCCGTACGGCTGGCGCGCGAGATGGCGCCGTACGCCCCGGCCTGGCTGGAGGAGCCGGTGCCGCCGGAGAATCTCAAGGCGCTGAGCAAGGTCGCCGACAAGGTCGAGCTGCCGATCGCGACCGGTGAACGGATCCATGACCGCATCGAGTTCCGTGAGCTGTTCGAGTCGGGGGCCGCCGACATCATCCAGCCCGATGTGGGGCACATCGGCGGCATCCTGGAGACCCGGAAGCTGGCCGCGACCGCCGAGACGCACTACACACTGATCGCGCCGCACAATGTCGGCGGTTCGGTGCTGACCGCAGCAAGCCTTCAACTGGCCGCCTGCACACCGAACTTCAAGATTCTTGAGCACTTCAATGACTTCGCGGACGCGGAGATCAAGAAGGTCGTCACCGGCGCTCCGGAGGTCGATCCCGAGACGGGGTGCTTCGAGGTCTCGCACGCGCCGGGTCTCGGGGTCGAGTTCGATGTGGCGGCGGCGGCCGAATTCCCGCAGCAGCACGCGCGGTTCGACCTGTGGGCCGAGGGCTGGGAGAAGCGCGACCCGAAGGAGCCACGATGACCGTCCCGACGGCGGACGGAGGGACCAGCCGGGCGATCGTGGTCGACCGGCCCGGTGTCCACCGTCTGGTGACCGGTCCTGTGCCCGTCCCCGGGCCCGGCGAGGTGCGGGTACGGGTCGCCGCCGCCGGGATCTGTATGAGCGACCGCGAGGTGTACGACGGCCATCGCGACGCGGCCTATGTGCGCTATCCGGTGACGCCCGGTCATGAATGGTCGGGGACGGTCGACGCGGTGGGCGAGGGGGTCGATACGCGGCTGACCGGACGCGCGACGGTCGCCGAGGGATTCCGTGCCTGCGGGACCTGCGCGCGGTGCCGGGCCGGTGAGACCTCGCTGTGCACCAGCGGCTACGACGAGACGGGCTTCACCGTTCCCGGCGCGTTCGCCGACCATGTCGTGGTGCCCGCACGGCTGTTGCATCCGCTCGCCGATGACGCGGATCTGCGGGCCGCCGCCCTGCTGGAACCGGCCGCCGTGGTGGCCGCGGCGGTACGGTCCAGCCGGCCGGAGCCGGGTGAGCGGATCGCCGTGGTCGGCGCGGGCACGCTGGGGCTCCTCGCCGTACAACTGCTCGCGGCCTCCTCACCCGCCGAGCTTGCGGTGATCGATCCACGGACCGAACGGACGCTGCTGGCAACGGAGTTCGGCGCGACCCTGATCGGAACCCCCGAGGACGCGAAGGAACTGCACGGCCGGTACGACCTGGTGGTGGAGACCGCCGGGGCACCGTCCACGGCCGCCTCGTCCTGTCTGCTGGCCCGGCGCGGCGGCCGGGTGGTGCTCACCGGGATGTTCACCCCCGGCGCGACCGGGATCGATCCCGTACTGCTGACGCTGAATCAGCTGACGGTACGGAGCGTCTTCGGCGCGCCGTCCGCCGCCTGGGCCTTCGCCGTACGGGCGTTCACCGCCGGGCTGCTGGCCCCGGCTCCGCTGATCTCCCATGAATTCCCGCTGGAGCGGTACGGCGAGGCCGTATCGCTGGTCGGCGGCGGCGCTCCCGGCACCGGGAAGGTGCTGCTGCGCCCCTGACCCGGATCCGTACCACCACGCGCACCACTGAACCGGAGGACTCGTCCGTGACCGACGTATCAGCCCCCGCCCCCCGCCGCCCCGGCGAACAGGCGCTCGCCACGCTCGGACTGGCCGCGCCCGAACCCCACCCCTCCGACGCCTCCCCGCACGCCTTCCCCGACGGCGGCCGCTGGCGTACCGAGATTCCCTCGGTCGAGGGTCCCGAAAGCCTGGCGGTGGTCCTCAAGGAGTCCGCCCGGCTCGATGTGCCCATCCACCGCGTCAGCCAGGGCAGCGGCGTCTGGATGCTCTCCGACGCCGATATCACCGAGATGGCCGACGCCTGCGCGGCCCGCGACATCGAGCTGTGCCTGTTCACCGGGCCGCGCGGGACCTGGGACACCGGCGGCTCGACCCGTACGGACTCCGGCGGCGCGGGGCTGCGCGCCCGGGGCCATGACGCCCTGGCCGGCTGTGTCGAGGACGCCCTGCGCGCGACCGGACTCGGGGTGAAGTGTCTGCTCGTGGCGGACGAGGGCGTGCTGTGGACCCTGCACCGGCTGCGCGCCCGGGGCGTGCTGCCCGCCGACACCACGTTCAAGGTGTCGGCGCTGATCGGCCCGGTCAATCCGGCGTCGTACGCCGTGTTCGAGCGGCTGGGCGCCGACTCGATCAATATCCCCTCGGATCTGGCGCTCGCGCATTTCAGCGAGATCCGCCGGACGAGCCGTGCGCCGATGGACCTCTATATCGAGGCGCCCGACGATCTGGGCGGCTATGTGCGGATGTACGAGACAGCGGAGCTGATCCGGCGCGGCGCCCCGCTCTATCTGAAGTTCGGGCTGTCCAAGTCGCCGGGTATCTATCCGTACGGCGCCCAGTTGCGGGACACCGCCCTCAGCAGCGCCCGTGAACGGGTCCGACGCGGCCGGCTCGTCCTCGACCTGCTCTCCCGGCACGGCGCCGACGGCGGAATGTCGCCGCTCGGCTCCCGGCTGCCGGGCCCGCTCAGCCGCTTCCCCCTGACCCCAGACCAGCCATGACCCCAGACAAGGACTGATGCACCCATGCGCACTCGCCGAGCCGCACTCGCCGTCACCGCCGTATCGCTGGTCCTCTCACTCGCCGCCTGCGGGCAGAGCAGTGAGGGCGGCAGCAAGGACGATACGAAGGACAGCGGGGGCTCCACCATCGGCATCTCGATGCCCACCAAGTCGTCGGAACGCTGGATCGCCGACGGGAACAACGTTGTCAGCGAACTCAAGAAGCTCGGCTACAAGACCGACCTCCAGTACGGGGAGGACAACGTTGCCCAACAGGTCGCCCAGATCGAGAACATGATCACCAAGGGCGTGGACGTGCTGGTCATCGCGGCCATCGACGGCAGCGCCCTGAGCGATGTCCTCCAGCAGGCGGCGGACCAGAACATCAAGGTCATCTCGTACGACCGGCTGATTCTCGGCACCAAGAATGTCGACTACTACGCGTCGTTCGACAACGAGAAGGTCGGCGTCCTCCAGGCCACCTACCTGATCGACAAGCTGGGTCTGAAGGACGGGAGCAAGAAGGGCCCGTTCAACATCGAGCTGTTCGCCGGCTCCTCCGACGACAACAACACCCAGTACTTCTTCAACGGCGCGATGAAGACCCTCAAGCCGTACCTGGACGACAAGCGGCTCGTCGTCCGGAGCGGACAGACCCAGCTGAACCAGGTCACCACCCTGCGCTGGGACGGCGGCACCGCGCAGAAGCGGATGGACGACCTGCTCACCAAGTCGTACGGCTCGCAGAACGTGGACGCGGTGCTCTCGCCGTACGACGGCATCTCCATCGGCATCCTGTCGTCGCTCAGGTCCGACGGCTACGGGACATCCGCCAAGCCGTATCCGCTGGTCACCGGACAGGACGCCGAGGTCGCCTCGGTGAAGTCGATCATCGCCGGCCAGCAGACCATGACCGTCTACAAGGACATCCGCCTGCTGGCCAGGACGGCGGCTCAGATGACGGACGCGATGCTGAAGGACAAGAAGGTCGAGGTGAACGACGAGAACTCGTACAACAACAAGGCCAAGGTCGTCCCGGCGTATCTGCTGAAGCCGGTCAGCGTCGACAAGGAGAACTACCAGAAGGAACTGGTGGACTCCGGCTACCTCAAGGCGAGTGACCTGAAGTGACGGCGCCCGTCCTGGAGATGCGCTCCATCGTGAAGACCTTCCCCGGGGTCAGGGCGCTCTCCGATGTCAGCCTCACGGTCGCGCCCGGCGAGGTGCATGCCATCTGCGGGGAGAACGGCGCGGGCAAGTCCACCCTGATGAAGGTGCTCAGCGGCGTGCATCCGTACGGGAGTTACGAGGGCGAGATCCTCTTCGAGGGCTCTCCCTGCGCCTTCCGCGACATCAGGGCCAGCGAGGCCCAGGGCATTGTGATCATCCATCAGGAACTCGCCCTGATCCCCTACTTGTCGATCGCGGAGAACATCTTCCTCGGCAACGAGCACGCCACCCGTGGCTTCATCAACTGGAACGACACCCTCAGGCACGCGGCCTCGCTGCTCAAACGGGTGGGTCTGGACGAGCATCCGCAGACGCGGGTCGCCGATATCGGGGTCGGCAAGCAACAGCTCGTGGAGATCGCGAAGGCGCTCGCCAAGCGGGTGAAGCTGCTGATCCTGGACGAGCCGACCGCCGCGCTCAACGATGGCGACAGCGCCCAGCTCCTTCGGCTGATCGGGGAGTTGAAGGAGCAGGGCATCACCTCGATCATCATCTCGCACAAGCTGAACGAGATAGCCGAGGTGGCCGACTCCGTCACGATCCTGCGGGACGGCCGGACCATCGAGACCCTCGATGTGAAGGCCGGGTCGACCACCGAGGACCGGATCATCCGGGGCATGGTCGGCCGCGATCTCGACCACCGCTTCCCCGAACGCACCCCCTACGAGGGCGATCCGGGGGCGCACCCCGCGCTGGAGGTGCGCGACTGGACGGTGCACCACCCGATCGACCAGCAGCGCAAGGTCGTCGACAGCGTCTCGGTCCAGGTCCGCAGGGGCGAGATCGTCGGGATCGCGGGGCTGATGGGCGCGGGCCGCACCGAACTGGCGATGAGCGTCTTCGGCCGCTCGTACGGCCGGAACATCAGCGGGACCGTACTCAAGGACGGCCGGGAGATCGGTACGCGGACGGTGCCGGAGGCCGTCGCGCACGGCATCGCGTATGTCACCGAGGACCGCAAGCAGTACGGGCTCAATCTCATCGACACCATCGGCCGGAACATCACCCTGAGCGCCCTGTCGAAGGTCGCCAGGCGCGGGGTGGTCGACGAGCACGAGGAGACACGGGTCGCCGAGTCGTACCGCGGGAGCATGAACATCAAGGCGCCCACGGTCTTCGAACAGGTCGGCCGGCTGTCGGGCGGCAATCAGCAGAAGGTCGTCCTCAGCAAATGGATCTTCGCGGGTCCCGATGTGCTGATCCTCGACGAGCCCACGCGCGGTATCGATGTCGGCGCGAAGTACGAGATCTACACCGTCATCGACCGGCTCGCCGCCGAGGGAAAGGCCGTCATCTTCATCTCCTCCGAACTCCCCGAGCTGCTCGGTATGTGCGACCGCGTCTACACGATGGCGGCCGGCCGGCTCACCGGTGAGATCCCGCGGGCGGAAGCGACCCAGGAAGTCCTGATGCGTCACATGACCAAGAACACGAGGTAGTCGACATGGGTCCGGTCACCACCGATACGCCGAAGGGCGACACACCGAAGGAATCCCCACCGTCGCCCCCGTCCGGGCGGACCGGTACGGGGGCGCTCCTGCTGGAGGCCGCGCGCCGCAATATGCGGCAGTACGGCATGCTGGTCGCGCTCGGCCTGATCGTCGTCCTGTTCGAGATCTGGACCGACGGCGTCCTCCTCAAGCCGAACAACGTCACCAATCTGGTGCTCCAGAACAGCTACATCCTGGTCCTCGCCATCGGCATGATGATCGTCATCATCGCGGGCCATATCGATCTCTCGGTCGGCTCGCTGGCCGCGTTCGTCTCCGCCGCCTGCGCGGTGATGATGGTCGAGCACGACATCCCGTGGGTGCTCGCGCTGGTCCTCGGGCTGCTCATCGGGGCGGTCGCCGGGGCCTGGCAGGGGTTCTGGATCGCGTATGTCGGTATTCCGTCGTTCATCGTCACGCTCGCCGGGATGCTGCTGTTCCGCGGCGGTACGCAGATCTTCCTGGGGTCGCGTTCGCTCGGCCCGTTCCCCGAGGGCTTCCAGAAGATCTCGACCGGCTATCTCCCCGAGATCGGCCCGGCCACCAACTACCACAATCTGACGCTGCTGTTGGGGCTGGCGCTGCTGGCGTTCGCGCTGTTCCAGGAGTTCAGGGACCGGCGCCGGCAGCAGGCGTACGACCTGGAGGTGCTCCCCCGTAACCTCTTCCTCGTCAAGTGCGTGGCGCTCGCCGCCGCCGTACTCGCCTTCACGATGACGCTGGCCAGCTACCGCGGTGTGCCGGTCGTCCTGCTGCTGCTCGCGGCGCTGCTGATCGGCTTCGGCTATGTGATGCGCAACGCCGTCGTCGGGCGTCATGTGTACGCGCTCGGCGGCAATCAGGCCGCGGCGAAGCTGTCCGGGGTCAAGGACAAGCGCGTCACGTTCCTCGTCTTCGTCAATATGGGGGTACTGGCGGCGCTGGCCGGAATCGTCTACGCGGCCCGGCTCAACGCGGGTGTGCCCCAGGCCGGGATCAACTTCGAACTGGAGGCCATCGCGGCCGCGTTCATCGGCGGCGCGTCGATGAGCGGCGGCGTCGGCACGGTCTTCGGCGCGATCATCGGCGGGCTGGTGCTCGGCGTGCTCAACAACGGCATGTCGCTCGTGGGCATCGGCACGGACTATCAACAGGTCATCAAGGGGCTGGTGTTGCTGGCGGCGGTCGGCTTCGACGTCTGGAACAAGCGCCGAGTGGGCGCCTGAGGCGCCGGTTTACGGAGGTACCGACTTGCGCGCGGCGCCGCAGCGCACCTGAATTTGTGCTGCGACGCCGCGCCCCCGTTACCGGTTACAACTTGCGTGCCACCGCCGCGTACCCCGGGATCGGCTCGTTGCCCGGGACCGGCACGACCTCACCCAGCTCTGGACGCC
Source organism: Streptomyces scopuliridis RB72 (assembly GCF_000718095.1). Taxonomy (GTDB): domain Bacteria; phylum Actinomycetota; class Actinomycetes; order Streptomycetales; family Streptomycetaceae; genus Streptomyces; species Streptomyces scopuliridis. Next base: position 35,047 of record NZ_JOEI01000005.1, read on the forward strand.
AGTCGGCGGCCAGCGAGACCCCGGGCTCGACCAGATCGAGCCCGGTGAAGAACGCGGCGAACTCGTCCCGCGAGCGGAGGGCCAGGGTCAGACCACGCTGCCGGTACAGCGCACGGGCCTGGTCCGAGCTCTCCCGGTCGAAATCGCCCGTGGCATGGGAGATGACGAGATAGCTGCCGGACGGCAGTGGATCGAGCAGCCGGCGCACCAGCTCGTACGCGCCGTCCTCGTCCGAGACGAAGTGGAGCAGCGCGACAAGCGAGAGCGCGACCGGACGGGTGAGGTCCAGGATCGTGCCGGCGGCCTCGATGATGCTCTCCGGCTCGCGCACATCGGCCTGGACATACTCGGTGACGCCCTCCGGGGTGCTGCGCAGCAGCGCCTCGGCGTGCCGGAGGACGATCGGGTCGTTGTCGGTGTAGACGATCCGGGAGTCGGGTGCGACTTCCTGGGCTATCTGGTGGAGATTGGGCTCGGTGGGGATGCCCGTACCGATGTCGAGGAACTGGCGCACCCCGCCTTCGGTGCCGAGCCAGCGGGTGGCGCGGTGCATGAACGCCCGGTTGACCCGGGCCATTTCGGGCCCCCTGGCGTCCAGTGCGAGAAGCTGCTTCGCCATCTCCTCGTCCACCGGGTAATTGTCCTTGCCGCCGAGGAACCAGTCGTACACCCGGGCCGGATGCGGCTTGGTGGTGTCGATCGGGTCATGCCCGGTCATGTGCGCTCCATGAGTCTCAGGTCAATGAGTCGATGAGTGGAGAGATGGAGAAAGAGAAGGGGAGAAGCAGGGGTTGAGCGGGATCGGATCGGCTGAGGGGATCAGGTGAGCAGGAAGTCCGCCTGGCCCGACTTGGCACCCTGGATGAAGGCGGCGATCTCATTGGTGGTGTAGATCAGTGCGGGGCCGTCAGGGTCGGCGGACTGGCGCACAGCGACTCTGCCGTCGGCCAGCTTCATGGCCTCGATGCAGTTGCCGCCGTTGCCACCACTCCACGGCTTGTGCCAGCCTTCGGCGCCGAGGTCGGCGGCGGGCATGCCGTTGTATATGGGATCCATTCACAGCTCCTTGCGGACATCCTTGAGGATCTCCTTCGTGCGTTGTGCAGTTGCGGCCTGGGCCGCCATCCGGTCCATGACCTCCAGGTGGGTGGCCACTTCGGGACGGGCATCGAGATAGACAGCACCGGTCAGGTACTCGCTGTAGACCATGTCCGGCAGCTCCGGTACGGCGAAACGGAAGATCACGAACGGCCCGTAGGTACCGGGGTGGTGTCCGGTCGCGAACTCCGCGACTTGCAGGGTCACATTGGACAGGTCGGTGGCTTCGAGCAGCCGGTCGATCTGTTCCCGCATGATCTCCGGGCTGTCGCCCACCGGGCGGCGCAGCACCGTCTCATCCATGATCACCCAGAATTTGGGCGCGTCCGCTCGGGTCAGCAGCGACTGGCGTTCCATCCGGAGCGCCACATGGCGCTCGATGTCCTCCGGCCGCGCCTGTCCCACGGCGCCGGCGTTCATGACGGCGCGCGCGTAGCCCTCGGTCTGGAGCAGCCCGGGGATGAAGTGCGGTTCGTACGCCCTGAGCAGCGCGGCGGACCCCTCCAGGCTGACGTACATGCTGAACCAGTCGGGCAGGATGTCGTGGAACCGCTGCCACCAGCCGGGCTTATTGGCTTCCTCGGTGAGTTCGACGAACGCGTCGGTCTCGTCCTCGGGGATTCCATAGGCCCTGAGCAGCACCTGTACATAGGGGATCTTGAGAGCGACCTCGGCCGTCTCCATCCGGCGTATCGTCGCCGGCGCCACGCGGAGGAGCTTGGCGGCCTCCTCGCGTTTCAGGCCGGCACGCTCACGCAGATCCTGCAAGCGTCTGCCCAGTACGACCTGTCCCACGGTCGGGGCGGACCGCGGTTCGCTCACTTTTGGGTCCTCCCCACGCACGGTTGACAGCAGTCTGCCATGTCTCCACCACGAAGAATACGGCACTCTGAAAAATCCAGAGTGCCACTTGCCAAGTGTCCTCGGCGGGTGGAGAGTGGCTCGGTGAACCAGTTCACGCGGTTGTCGCGCTCTGCCACGGGAGAGGTCTTGTGCGCGAACACCGCTCCCCCACCGTTAGGAATCGGTCGTGGCACCTGGTAACGCGCTCACCCCCCAGCTCATAGCCCTGTGCCCTGGCAACGTTGTCCGCCGTTACGGGTTCCAATTGCCTGCTCACGCGGAGTCCGTCTGCCGCGCGAGACAGCTGACCCGTGACCGCCTCGGCACCTGGGATGTGGACGAGGAGACCCGCGAGACCGCGGTGCTCGTCGTGTCGGAGCTGGTCACCAACGCGGTGGTGCACGCCGCGGGCGACCATGTCATCTGCGAGATACGGCAGAGCAACGGAAAGCTGCGGATCGCCGTGGAGGACCAGGGGTACGGGCCGACGGGGCCGCAGCTGCACCGCACCGCGGAGGGCGAGACCGAGGGCGAGGGCGGCCGCGGACTGTTTCTCGTCGATTCCATATGCAGCGGCTGGGGAGCCCACGACACATCGGGATACGGACCCGGGCGTGTCGTCTGGGCGGAACTGTCACACGGAGCGGAGCAGTCATGCTGAAGACCGCGCTGCAGCGCCTTTCGCGCGGCCTGCGCCACGAGTCATCTCCCGGGCACGTACAGCTGCCCTTGCCGCCGACCCTGCCCGCCTCGCTGGGGTGTGACGCCGTGGGTATCCCGGCGCAGCACGGCTTCCGGCTGATGGCGCGGCTGCCGAGGAAGGGCTGTATCTTCGCCGACGCCGAGTGGTGGTGGTGGATCGTTCCGGCGGGCTCGGACCTCGATCTGACCTGGCCGTCCCCGGCCCGCTATGTCGCGGGGACGACCGTGCCGGCGGCGCATCCCCGGCTGATCCACTGGCCGGAGGACCCCACGCCGTACACCCCGCCGATCCCCTTCTATCTCATGGTCTGCCAGCTGACCGGCACGGCCCCGTCCTGGGCGCCGGACGGCACGGCGGGGACGGTTCCGGCACAGCGGAGCTAGGGCCTGAGCGGGGACCGGCCGATCGGCCCGGAACCGACTGATCGGCCGGTCGGGCTGGCGCTCCGCTCCCGCCACCGTGGGCCGATCACATAGGCTCGTCGGCGAGATGAACAACAACCACACTTCCCTCGGCCCGAAGGCCGACAAAGAGACCGTGCGCCGGCACAATCTGAGCCTTGTGCTGCGGGCGGTACGGGACGAGGGCGAGGCGACCAGGGCCGGTGTCGCGGCGCGGGTGGGCCTGACCCGGGCGGCCGTGTCGTCACTGGTCGAACAGCTGCTGGACAGCGGGTTCCTCTCCGAGTCCGGCAAGACGTTCAGCGGCCAGGCCGGGCGGCCCGGCACCGTGCTGAAGGTGACGCGCACGGGACCCGCGGGGATCGGCGTCGAGATCAATATCGACTATGTGTCGGTATGTGTGGTCGACCTGTCCGGCACCGACCGCGTCCGGCTGACCGAACACCTCGACAACAGGGGCTCCCGGCCCGCCGATGTGCTGGCCCGCTGCGCCAGGATCGCCGCCCGCACCCTGGACTCCGCCGCCGAACAGGACTTGCTGCCGGTCGGGGTCCAACTCGCCCTGCCGGGGCTGGTGTCGGGCGGTACGGTCCGGCAGGCCCCGAACCTCGGCTGGAACCTCGTTCCCGCCGACGAGATGTTCGCCGCCGCGCTGGCCGAGCTGCGGCCCGAGCTGCCCCCGCTGCCGGTGAGTTCGGAGAACGAGGCCAATCTCGCGGCGCTGGCGGAGCTGTGGTTCGGCGAACTCGGCCCGCTGCGTACCTTCCTCTATCTGACGGGCGAGATCGGCGTCGGCGGCGCGCTGGTGCTCAACGGTGAACTGCTGCGCGGGGCCCATGGGTTCGCCGGGGAGATCGGCCATGTGGTCGTCGATCCGGCGGGGCCGCTGTGCCGTTGTGGCTCGCGCGGGTGTCTGGAGCAGTACGCGGGTCAGTCCGCGCTGCTGCGGGCGGCGGGGATCGATGAGAACGCCGGGGTGCCGGGCGTGGCCGAGCTGGGGCTGCGGGCGGACGCGGGCGACCCGGAGGCCGTGGCCGCCGTGGAACGGGCCGGCCAGACGCTGGGCCGGGTGCTGTCCGGTGCGGTGAACCTCTTCGATCCGGACGCGGTCGTCCTCGGCGGGATCTACCGGGAACTGATGCCCTGGCTCTCGCCGGCCGCTGACCGCGAGCTGACCGCCCGGGTGGTGTCGGGGCTGTGGGAGAGCGGCAGCGGGCGGCTGCGCGGGTCCTCCTCGGCGGGCGACGCGGCACGCGGCGCGGCGGCCCTGGTCGTCCAGGCGGTGCTGGCCGATCCGGTGGCGTACGTACAGCGCGAGGCGCGCGGGACGGGCTGACGTACGACACGGCCCAAGCGACGCGGAACGGGCCGGCATACGCCCGTCCCGCGCGCCCGCGGCAGGGCCCCGCGGTCAGCGGACGCCGAGGAGGTGGTCCATGGCGAGCTGGTCGAGGTGCTCGAACGCCATGCCGCGCGCGGCGGCGGCGTCGACGTCGAACTCCTCGTAGGCACTGCGGTCGGCCAGCAGCGCGGCCACGCCCTCGGGGGCGGTGGGCTGCGCCAGTTCGTCCACGCGGGAGGCGCGCAGCGCCTCCTGGACGAGCGGGTCGGCACGGAAGGAGGCGGCCCGCTCCTTGAGGATCAGATAGTTGCGCATGCAGCCGGCGGCGGAGGCCCACACCCCGTCGAAGTCCTCGGTGCGCGGCGGCTTGAAGTCGAAGTGCCGCGCGCCCTCCCAGCCCGCGTTCTCCAGCAGGTCGACCAGCCAGAAGGCGGCACGCAGATCACCGGCGCCGAACCGCAGGTCCTGGTCGTAGCGGGTGCCGTGCTGGCCGTTGAGGTCGATGTGGAAGAGCTTGCCCGACCAGAGGGCCTGGGCGATGGCGTGCGGGAAGTTGAGCCCGGCCATCTGCTCGTGGCCGACCTCGGGGTTGACGCCGAACAGCTCGGGGCGCTCCAGCCGGTCGATGAACGCCAGGGCGTGGCCGACGGTGGGCAGCAGGATGTCACCGCGCGGCTCGTTGGGCTTGGGCTCGACGGCGAACCTGAGGTCGTAGCCCTGCTCGACGACATACTCCCCGAGCAGGTCGAACGCCTCCTTCATCCGGTCGAGGGCGAGCCGTACGTCCTTGGCGCCGCCCGACTCGGCGCCCTCTCGGCCGCCCCAGGCGACGAAGGTCCTGGCGCCCAGTTCGGCCGCGAGGTCGACATTGCGCAGCACCTTGCGCAGGGCGTAGCGGCGGATGTCGCGGTCGTTCGCGGTGAAGCCGCCCTCCTTGAAGACGGGGTGGGTGAACAGGTTGGTGGTGACCATCTCGACCGTGATGCCGGTCTCTTCGGTCGCCTGCCTGAACCGCTTGATGTGCGCTTCGCGCTCCGCCTCCGTCGAGCCGAACGGAATGAGGTCGTCGTCGTGGAAGGTCACACCCCACGAGCCGAGCTCCGCGAGTCGGTGAACCGATTCGACGGGATCCAGCGCGGGGCGGGTCGCGTCGCCGAACGGGTCCTTGCCCTGCCAGCCCACCGTCCAGAGGCCGAAGCTGAACTTGTCCTCGGGGGTGGGTGTGAAGCGTTCCGTCATGACTCTGGCCGCCTTCGATACCTCAGGTCCGGCACGTGCCGACCTTATTTGTTTCCTGACATGACTAATAATGCACGGGGATGCGGGTGCGCAAAAGACCCCGCACGCCCATGGACACAGGATGATGATCGTCGGCACGGTTCCCGTGTGCCACGCCATCGCGTAATTTGTTTCCCCGACGCTCAATCTGGAGGTACGCCCATGTCGCGGAGCCCGGTCGTCATCGGCGTGGACAGCTCCACCCAGTCCACGAAGGCGGCCTTCACGGACGCCACCACAGGCCGGCTGCTCGCCGTGGGCCGCGCGCCGCACCGGGTGACCGGTGAGGGCGGCGCCCGGGAGACGGACCCGGAGGTGTGGTGGAACGCGCTGCGCGAGGCGGTCGCCGCCGGTCTGAAGGAATCCGGGACGGACGCCTCGGCCGTGACCGGCATCGCCGTCGCCGGACAGCAGCACGGTCTGGTCGTGCTCGACCGTACCGGCCGGCCGCTGCGCCCCGCACTGCTCTGGAACGACACCCGCTCGGCCCCGCAGGCGGCCGCGCTCACCGACGCGCTGGGCGGCCCGGACGCCTGGACGGCGCGCACGGGCTCCGTACCGGTGGCCTCGATGACGGCCTCCAAGTGGCAGTGGCTGCGGGAGAACGACCCCGCCATCGCGGAGGCCACGGCGGCCATCAGGCTTCCCCACGACTTTCTCACCGAGCGGCTCTCGGGCACCGCGGCCACCGACGCGGGTGACGCCTCGGGCACCTGCTGGTACTCCACCGCCACCGGCGAGTACGACCCCGAACTGCTCGCGCTCCTCGGTCTCGACGCCGATCTGCTGCCCGCCGTCGCCACGACCGGCGCCGCGCGCGTCGGCTCGCTCACCGCGGGCTCCGCGGCGGAACTGGGCCTGCCCGCGGGCATCGCCGTCGCCGCCGGCACCGGCGACAACATGAGCGCGGCCGTCGGTCTCGGCTTCGGCGGCGCCGGCCTGCTGGACCATCCGGTGCTGAGCCTCGGCACGTCGGGTACGGTCTTCGCCGCCACCCGCACCCGCCCCGGCTCCCCCGCGCTCGCCGGGTTCGCGGCGGCCGACGGTACGTATCTGCCGCTGGCCTGCACGCTCAACTGCACGCTCGCCGTCGACAAGGTCGCCTCGCTGCTCCGGCTCGACCGCGAGGACGCGGTGCCGGGCGGCGAAGCCGTACTGCTCCCCTACCTGGACGGCGAGCGCACCCCCGATCTCCCCGCCGCCTCGGGCCTGTTGACCGGGCTGCGCCATGACACCAGCCCGCAGCAGCTGCTGGGCGCCGCCTACGAGGGCGCGGCCGTCACCGTACTGCGCGCGCTGGACGAGGTGCTGCGCGCCTGTGGCCTCGACCCCGCGTCCCCGGACGCGGCGGGCCGTCCGCTGCGTCTGGTCGGCGGCGGTGCGCAGGGCCGGATGTGGGTGGATACGGTCCGCCGGCTCTCCGGCCGCCGCGTGATCGTCCCGACGAGCGGAGAACTGGTCGCGCTGGGCGCCGCCGCGCTGGCCGCGGGCGCGGCGACGGGCGAGGACCCGGTGGCGATCGCGACCTCCTGGCGGACCGGCGACGGGCCCGAACTGCCTGCGGTGGAGCGGGACATGGAGACCTGGGAGCGCGTGGGATCGGTACTGGACAGGGCGGCGCCGAGCCTGCTGAGCTAGGGCCTGTCTTCAAAGGAGCGCCGTCCGCCCGGAGGGCGGGCCCGGCGCCCGCCGCGGCAGCGGCAGGAAGTCGCCGCGGTGCGTGCGATCGCAAGGCGGAGGGTCGCCCCAGTACTGGACGTACTGGGGTGATCCCGACAACGCCGCGAGCGTGCGTGCCGGGCGTCGCCGGGCATACGACCGTACCCTTCAGCTCCATGCCGCGCAGCGCGGAGCGCGGGACCAGCGCCACTCCCGCGCCCGCGCCCGCGAGGGCGACGACCGCGCGGAAGTCGTCGGAGGAGTGCGCCAGCCGCGGCTGGAAGCCCGCCAGTTCGCAGGCGAGCTGGATCACGTCATGGCAGGGGTTGCCGGGGTACGGGCCGATCCAGTCGCTGTCGGCCAGCTCGGCGAGCACGACCTCGGCGCCGAGCCCGAGCGGATGGGCGGCGGGCAGGACCGCGTCGAACGGCTCCGCGTACAGCGGCATCCGCCACAGCCGCAGATCGTCCTCGCGCGGGGCGCCCCGGTACTCGACCGCGACCGCGAGATCCGCCTCTCCGTCGAGCACCATCGGCAGGCTCTCGTCGCCCTCGGCGTCCCTTACGCGTACCCGGATGTCGGGCTGCGGTCCGGCGAGCAGCTGGACGGCCGGGGCCAGCACTTCCGCGATGCCCGTGGCGAAGGCGGCGACCGTGACCTCGCCCGCCGTCCCGCCCGCGTACGCCGCGAGCTCCGCCTCGGCGCGCTCCAGCTGGGCGAGGACGGCGTGCGCGTGGGTGAGCAGGATCTCCCCGGCGGCGGTCAGCCGCACGCCCCGGCCGCTGCGAGTCAGCAGCGCGTGCCCGGTCTCGTGCTCCAGCGCGGCGAGCTGCTGGGAGACGGCCGAGGGCGTGAGATAGAGCGCGGCGGCCGCGGCGGTCACCGTACGGTGGTCCGCCACGGCCCGCAGGACGCGCAGCCGCCGGGGGTCGATCACCCGGCCCATTTTGCCAGGTCTGCCCGGAACTCCACCCCCACCGGCACCGGCCGCCCCACCTGCACCGGCGCTCAGCCCTCCCGCTTCATCGCCTCGCGCGCGTCGACGAACGCCGCGACCGCCCGCTCCACATCGGCCGTGGAGTGCGCGGCGGACAGCTGCACCCTGATCCGCGCCCGGCCCATGGGGACGACGGGGTACGAGAAGCCGATCACATAGACCCCGCGCTCCAGGAGCAGTTCCGCCATCCGGCCCGCCTCGGCGGCGTCGCCGATCATGACGGGAGCGATGGCATGGTCGCCGGGCAGGATCTCGAACCCCGCGTCCGTCATCTCCGTACGGAAGAGCGCGGTGTTGGCGTTCAGCCGGTCCCGCAGTTCGTCCGCGCTCTCCAGCAGATCGAGGACCTTGATCGACGCGGCGGCGATGACCGGCGCGAGGGAGTTGGAGAAGAGATACGGACGGGAGCGCTGGCGCAGCAGCGCGACGATCTCGGCGCGGGCCGCGACATAGCCGCCGGAGGCGCCGCCGAGCGCCTTGCCGAGCGTGCCGGTGATGATGTCGACCCGGTCCATGACGCCGTGCAGCTCGGGGGTCCCCCGGCCGCCGGGGCCCACGAAGCCGACGGCGTGCGAGTCGTCGACCATGACCATCGCGTCGTACCGGTCGGCGAGATCACAGATCTCGGCCAGCGGGGCGACATACCCGTCCATCGAGAACACGCCGTCCGTGACGATCAGCCGGCGACGGGCGTCCTGGGATTCCTTGAGCCTGGACTCCAGCTCGGTGAGATCGCGGTTGGCGTACCGGAGGCGACGGGCCTTGGAGAGCCGGATGCCGTCGATGATGCTGGCGTGGTTGAGGGCGTCCGAGATGACGGCGTCCTCCGGGCCGAGCAGCGTCTCGAAGACCCCGCCGTTGGCGTCGAAGCAGGAGGAGTAGAGGATCGTGTCCTCCTGGCCGAGGAACGCGGACAGCCGCTGCTCCAGCTCCTTGTGGATCTCCTGGGTGCCGCAGATGAAGCGTACGGACGCCATGCCGTAGCCCCAGCGGTCGAGCGCGTCCTTGGCGGCGGCGACGACCTCGGGGTGGTCGGCGAGTCCGAGGTAGTTGTTGGCGCAGAAGTTGAGGACTTCACCGGGGGCGCCGCCCGCGGTGACGGCGACGGAGGCGCTCTGCGGGGTCGAGATCACGCGCTCGGGCTTGAAGAGACCGGCGTCGCGGATCTCGTCGAGGGTGGCGGACAGGTCGTCCCGGACGGACGCGTACATGAAGGGCTCCTTCTTCTGGGGCTCGGTGCGCTGCCTTCTGGGAGGCGCGGTGCGCTGCGGGGGCCGGTGGGGCGGTCAGGCGCTCCAGTCGAGAATGATCTTGCCGCTGCGTGCGGAGGACGCTTCGTCGAAGGCCGCGTCGAAGTCCTCGTATCCGTAGCTGCCGGTGATGACGGGCGTGAGGTCGAGCCCGCCTTCGAGCAGGACGGTCATCGCGTACCAGGTCTCGAACATCTCGCGTCCGTAGATGCCCTTGACCGTGATCATCGAGGTGACGATCTTCGACCAGTCGACGGCGAACTCCTCGGCGGGCAGCCCGAGCATGGCGATCCGGCCGCCGTGCGTCATGTTGTCGACCATGTCGCGCATGGCCTCGGGGCGGCCCGACATCTCCAGACCGACGTCGAAGCCCTCCTTGAGGCCGAGCTGCCGCTGTGCGTCGGCGATGCCGATGTCGGCGGACGAGACATCGAGGGCGAGGGTGGCGCCGGCCTTGCGGGCGAGTGCGAGGCGGTGCGGGCTGACGTCGGTGATCACGACATTGCGCGCACCGGCGTGCCGGGCGACGGCCGCGGCCATGATGCCGATGGGGCCCGCGCCGGTGATCAGCACGTCCTCGCCGACGAGCGGGAAGGAGAGCGCGGTGTGCACGGCGTTGCCGAACGGGTCGAAGATCGCGGCGACATCGAGATTCACCTCCGCGCGGTGTACCCAGACGTTCGCGGCGGGCAGGGAGACGTACTGCGCGAAGGCTCCGTCGCGGCCGACGCCGAGCCCGACGGTGCTGCGGCACAGATGCCTGCGGCCGGCGAGGCAGTTGCGGCACTTGCCGCAGACGAGATGGCCCTCACCGCTGACCAGATCGCCGATGGCGACGTCCTGTACGGCGGCGCCGACGGCGGCCACCTCGCCGACGAACTCGTGGCCGAGGACGCGGGGTGTGGTGACGGCCTGCCGGGCCCAGCCGTCCCAGGACCGGATGTGCAGGTCGGTACCGCAGATGCCGGTACGGAGCACCTTGATCAGTACGTCACCGTCCCCGTACTCCGGCTCGGGCACATCCATGAGCCACAGCCCGGGCTCGGCCTTCTGTTTGACAAGTGCCTTCATGGGCGCGGCTCTCCCGGGGGTGGTGGTGCGTGGTGCATGGCGCTGAGCGGTGATCACTGTTCGGTGGTCGGGCACCAATCTGCCGAGCGGCGACCGTTCAGTCCATCGAGGATTTCTTAAGCGGCCCAACAGCGCAGCTTCACGCGCCGCGGCGCGCCGGGAAGACGACCGGGTGGCGGGCGGGAGGCGTCCGCTATCGGTACGTGCAGTCCCCGCGACGACGCGCACGCCGGCGTTCCCGGAGCGCCCGCCCCGACCTCAGGGGGTGCGGTCGCCAGGACGGCCGCGCGGTGAGCGGGCCGGGCGACGCGGCACCCTGCGCGGGTACGCCCAGGCCCGGCCCCGCGGCGGCCGGCTCCATGACGTGGCCACCGAGGTCGGGACGCGTCGGCGATACGGCGGTGGGTACGGCGGACCGCTGCCCGGGCACCCACGCCGTGGGTACCTCCGTGACCGCCGCCGACAGCGCGGACGCGGTCACCGCCGTACGGGTCAGCAGCACCACGCCCCGCGCGGCGAGCACCGCGCCGAGGAGCGCCGCCGTCACGCCCGGGACGCCGCCCTGGAGGCGCTCCCCCAGCAGGGTCAGACCGATGACCGCCGCCGCGAGCGGGTTGGCCAGGGTCAGGACCGCGAGCGGGGCTCCGAGTCCGCCGCGATAGGCACGCTGGGAGAGCAGCAGACCGCCCGACGCGAAGGTCGCGACCACCAGCGCCACGGCCGCCACCTGCCACATCGGCAGAGCGTCCGCGTCGCGCGCGGTGGCGGCGACCGTCACTGTCTGGGTGAGGGCCGAGGCGACGCCCGAGGTGATGCCGGAGGCCGCCGCGTGCCGGAGGCCGGACCCGGCTCCCGGCCGGGTCAGCAGCGCGACCAGCGCCAGCGCCACGCCCGCGACGCCGAGCGCCTGCGGCAGGCTGAGCGTCTCGTCGGGGGAGCTGCCGGCCGCGGTGAGCAGGATGGCCGCGAGGCCGACCAGGGTGAAGGCCGTACCGCGCCACTCGCCCCGGCTGACCTGCCGCCCGGCGCGCCGGGCACCCAGCGGTACGGCCGCGACGAGGGTGAGCGCGCCCAGCGGCTGGACGACCGTGAGCGGTCCGTAGGTCAGCGCCACGACATGCAGCAGCGCACCGGCCGCGTTCAGCCCGACCGCCCACCACCAGGCACCGCGGGTCAGCAGGGTGAACAGCCCGGCGCCCGGTTCCGTACGGGCCGCGAGCCGCTCCTGCGCCACGGCGGCGGAGGCGTACGCGACGGCCGAGACCAGCGACAGCGCCACGGCCACGGCCGTCGCGCCGTTCATCGGCCGGCCCCCGAGGTGACGGGAGCGACAGGGGACATCGGCGGGACCTGTACGACAGCGGAGCGCGCGACCAGGGAGCCGCGCGACCGGGACCCGGGACGCGGCGCCCTGATAGCCGCCAGGGCACCCGTGAGCAGGGCGACGGCCACGAAGGCGTCGAGCCAGTAGTGATTGGCGGTGCCTATGACCACGAGCAGCGTCACGAGCGGATGGAGCAGCCAGAGCCACCTCCACCGTGACCGCGTGGCGGCGATGAGCCCCACGGCCACCATCAGGGCCCAGCCGACGTGCAGCGACGGCATCGCCGCGAACTGGTTCGCCAGCGCGTCGGTGTCGGGGCTCTCGCCGTACACCGTCGGCCCGTACACCTGTCCGGTGTCCACCAGCCCGGAGGCGGCGAGCAGCCGCGGCGGCGCGAGGGGCATCAGCAGATGCAGTGCGAGCGCGGCCCCGGTCAGTACGGACAGGACGCGCCTGGCCCACACGTAGTGGCCGGGGCGGCGCCAGTAGAGCCAGCCGAGGAAGAGGACCGTCGCCGGGAAGTGCACCGTCGCGTAGTACGTGTTCGCCAGGTGGACCAGCGTCCCGCTGTCCAGCAGTACGCCCTGTACGGAGCCCTCGCCCGGCAGATGGAGGGCGCGCTCCCAGTCCCGGACCCGGTCGGCGTTCTGGAAGGCCTCGCCGGTCCGGCCTGTGGCGGCCTGCCTGCCGAGTTTGTAGAGGAGAAAGAGTCCGGCGACGAGCAACAGCTCACGTACGAGGGGCGGTCGGGCGGAAGTTTCCGGCTTCCGTGCGGCGGGCCCGGTGCGGGCGTGTATCACCCGACCCCCTTACCTGGACAACACGGCGCGGCATGAACGTCGTGGCGGTGCGGCGGCGCGGTCTGGACCACGCCCTATCGATACGCCAGTGTACCGATACGGATTCGTATCGGTACACTGGCGTATCGGTACACTGACGTATCGCCGCCGGAGCCGCACCGGACCCGGACGGCGGAGACGGGGAGAGACGATGACGTCGCAGCGCCGCTCCAAGATCACGCCGGAACGGGAGCTGGAACTCTACGAAGCCGCCCTGGACCTGCTCAGGGAGAGCGGCTACGAGGCACTGACCATGGAGGGCGTCGCCGCCCGTTCCCGCTGCGGCAAGTCCACGCTCTACCGTCAGTGGGGCACGAAACCGCAACTGGTCGCGGCGGCGCTCCGCGGCACCCGCTGCGTCAAGCTCGCGGATGTCGACACGGGCAGCCTCGTCGGGGACCTGCGAGCGGCGGCCCGCGCGGCGGTGGCGGGCGCGGGCCGCGACACCGCGCTGATGCACGCGCTCAGCCACGCGGCCTTCCAGAATCCGGAGCTGCTGCGCGCCCTGCGCGAGAACCTCATCGAACCGGAGGTCGCGGCGATCAACGCCATGGTCGAACGCGCCGTGACCCGCGGCGAGATCGCGGCCGACAACCCGGCGGCGGAGTTCGTGGCGGCCCAGCTGATGGGCGTCATGCGCGCCCGTCCGATGGTGGAGGGCCGGCAGGCCGACGAGGCGTATCTCCACCGCTTCCTGGAAGCCGCGGTCTTCCCCGCACTCGGCCTGCGGGCCACCTCGCGAGTCACCTCGCACCCTTGACCGGTGGGCCGTCGTCCGAGCGGATGACGACGACCTCACCGGCGCCGCACCGTGGGGACGGGAGCGGCGCACTCCATGCCTGTGGGCCTCTTCTCCGGAGGGGGCCCACAGGCATGCCGGGGCGACCGGAGCGGTTGCGTGCGGAGAGCGGTCTCGTACATTCGTCTCCGTGCGTCACCCGTCAATGACGTAGCGATAACGATCAGAAAGGCGACGGCATCCAGGAGGACCCGTATACGAGCCGTGACGAAAACGATCGGCCGGCGGCGGGCGACGGGCGGCTCGGGGGAGGCTGGTGGGGGGTGGCGGAGTGGCGTGAACCGCCCGTGCACGGCGCGCGGGCGGGCGGTGCGCGGGCTCTGTGGAGGTGGTGCGCGGTCGCTTCGGCTCTCGACCGGTACTGATCAAGTCAGTTCACAACGAGTCAATTTCGGCCAGTGGCACACCAGTTGGACTGTTGTTGACGATCCGACATGGACAGATACGCTCCACCCGAACGGCATCGTCCCTCATCCGCGCACCGTATTGCCGCCCTTGCCGCAACAGGAGGCCGATCATGACCTGTGTCTCGGAACAGCGCTTGGTCCAACAGCTTCCGGCTGTGCCGTTCTACTGCCCCGTACCGCCCGCGAGACATCCCTCGGTCGAGATTCTCAACGACCAGACCGTGCGATGGATGCTCCAACAACGCCTCGACAGCGACGAGCATCAACTCAAACGCCTGGCCGTCTGCGACTTCGGCGGCCTCACCGCCTCCACCATGCCGTACGGAGCGCTCGAACCGCTCACGCTGATGGCCAAATTCCACGCCGTGCTCTTCTCGCTCGACGACGGCGTGTGCGACGAGTCCGAGGTCACGGCCGATCTGCTGGCCCAGGAGACCTCGCGCATGATGCGCGCCGTGGAGGCGCCGACCGCGCGGGCGCTCGGGGACTCGCCGCACACCGCCGCGCTGCGCAGGCTGCGGCTGGAACTGGAGCAATACGCGTCGCCGCGTCAGGTACGCCGTCTGACGGAAGCCATGCGCGTCTACACCTCGGGGCTGGTGTGGGAGGCGTCCTGGCGCCGTAACCCGGGACTGCCCTCGCTCGACGACTACGTCACGCTGTGGATGAGGGCCATCGGGATGGCGCCCTCCACCGCGATGATCGAGGTGGTCGGCGGCTTCTCCGTGGCGGACGAGGACATGCAGGACTCGCGGGTACGTGCGCTCACGGAGATCACCTGGACGCTGGTCAGCTGGGACAACGACCTCTACTCCCGCAACAAGGAACTGCTGCGGGCGGACGACAATCTGAATCTGATCGACGTCCTCTGCCAGGAGCAGCACTGCGACCCGCGTCGCGCACTCGTACGGGTGGTGGCGATGCGGGACCGCGTGATGGTGCTGTTCGACCGGCTGGCCCAGCAGGTACTCAAGGAGGCGGACGACGGTCTGCGCCGCTATGTGGAGGGGCTCGGCCAGTTCATCCGGGGGCATCTCGACTGGGCGTCGGTCTGCCCCCGCTACTCCGTGCCGTCGGGTCCGCGGGCGACCCCGGGCGGGTGGTGGAAGCAGCAGCCGGCCGACGACAGCCTGGAGCCGCTTCCGATCCCGACGATCGCCTGGTGGTGGGACCAGTTGGACCCGGCGCACTGAGCGGTGAACGCGCCGGCCGGCCGCCTCCGTCCGTGCTCCGTCAGTGGCCGCGCCACCAGCGCGTCACTGCCCGCCAGGCCCGCTGCGGGGCGCTGCCCACGCGTTGTTCCGGGCGCTGTTCCGGGATCACCCCCGTTGCCTCCGGGGTCCCCGCCGCGCCGGTCCCGTCCTCCGCGGACGACGGGACCGGGGCCTGAGCCGGTGGCCGCACCACGTCCGGGCGGGGCGAATCCACCTGCCACCGCGGTCGCGGTACGGCGGCCGACGCGCTCGGCGGCCCGGTGACATCCTGCGGCGGACGCGGTGCGAAGCTCACCGGAAGCTCCAGCAGCTGACGGGACATCAGCGCGCCCTCGTACCGCAGCTCATGCTCCTCCACGGCGAGCTGGATGTCGGGCAGCCGCAGCAGCAGCGCGTCGATCCCGGTGTCGGCGATCGCCCGCCCGATGTCCTGCCCCGGGCACTCGTGCGGGCCGCCGCTGAAGGCGAGATGGGCCCGGTTGCCCTGCATGGAGGCGTTGAGATCGGGCCGTACCACCGGGTCCACATTGGCCGCGGCGATCCCGACCACCAGCGCGTCCCCCGCCTTGATGCGCTGCCCGCCGAGTTCGGTGTCGCCGACCGCCCAGCGGCCGAAGATCGTGGTGAACGGCGGCTCGTCCCAGAGTGTCTGCTCGACCGCCTCCGGCAGGGTCATATGGCCACCGCTCAGCTGCGCGCGGAAGCGCGGATCGGTGAGGACCATGCGCAGCACATTGGCGATGAGGTTGGCGGTGGTCTCGTACGCCGCGATGAGCACCAGCCGCAGATGCTGGCTGACCTCGTCGTCGGTGAGTCCGGCCGTGTGTTCGGTGAGCCAGGTCGCGAAGTCCTCCTCGGGCGCGATACGGCGTCGCTTCACCAGCCGGGTCAGCGTGGCCATCACATACGCGTTGCTCTCGTTGGCGGTCGCGGTGCCCTTGATCATGTCGCGCGCGGCCTGTACGAGGCGTTCGCTGTACTCCTCCGGCATCCCGAGGATCTGCGCCATCACCATCATCGGCAGATGCTCGGCGAACCTGCTGACCAGATCCGCCCTGCCGTCCCGGCAGAACTCGTTGACCAGCCGGTTGCTGTAGCGGTTGATATAGCGCCGGACGCCGCGGTGGTCGATCCGTGCGATCGAGTCGGTGACCGCGCCGCGCAGCCGCTCATGCTCGGCGCCGTCGGCGAAGACACAGATGGGCTGCCAGGTGAAGATGGGCGCGAGGGGATGGTCGGGGGGCGCGGTGCCGTCGTGCAGCGCGCGCCAGCGCCGGGAGTCCCGGGAGAACTGCGACGGCGTGCGCGTCATATGCAGATTGTCGCTGTGCCCGAGGACGAGCCAGGCGGGTACGTCGCCGTGGAGCAGCACGGGCGCGACGGAACCGTGTTCGGCGCGCAGCTTCTCGTACAGCCCCATGGGGTCGTTCTCGGCCTCGGGCCCGTACAGCCGCCGCAGCCCACCGGCGGCGAGGCCGTGCAGTGTGGGCCCTATGGTGTCCTGGCCGCCGCTCGGGCCATGGGAGTTGAGTTCGCCGGCGGTCATGCCATGGGCCGGGCAGCCGGGGGGCGGCACCATGGGGCCGTCCGGCCCGGGCCGGTGGGAATAAGGGGTGGTCACGGTCGCTCCAGGGATCAGGCCGGAAGGTGTACGTGTACGTGTACGGCGTGTACGGGGATGCGTGTACGGGGATGGCACGCGGCGCTCGGTGCGCGGAAGACCGGGCGCGGCCGGTCACGGAGCCGGGTCGGGTCGGCTCGAACCGGCGGCCGGGCGCGGCCGATCGCGGCCGGTCAGGCAGTCGGCAGCGCCAGCGAGTGCAGGTAGTGCATCAGCGTCAGCAGCACATCGCGGCTCGACGCCCGCAGCCGTGCGTCGCAGTCGACCATCGGGACCTCGTCGGGCAGATCCAGGGCCGTCCGCAGCGCCTCGACGGGGTGGTGCGGCGCGTCCGGGAAGGTGTTGACGGCGACGACGAACGGTACGCCGCGCTCCTCCAGGCGTCCGATCACATCGAAGCTGACTTCGAGGCGGCGGGTGTCGACGAGCACCACGGCTCCCAGGGCGCCCTCGAAGAGGCCGTTCCAGAGGAACCAGAAGCGCTCCTGGCCGGGCGTCCCGAAGAGATAGAGCACCAGCTGTTCGGTGATGCTGATCCGGCCGAAATCCATGGCGACGGTGGTGGCGGTCTTGGTCTCCACACCGGAGTTGTCGTCCACCCCCACCCCGGCCTGGGTCATGGTCTCTTCGGTGGTGAGCGGACGGATCTCGCTGACCGAGCCCACCATCGTCGTCTTGCCGACCCCGAATCCGCCCACGATCACGACCTTCACCGCGGAGGTGGCCGTGGTGGGCAGGACGTCTTCGCTCCTGGGACCCGTGATCGTGTCAGAGTTTCTGAAGTCCATGCATCACCGCTTCGAGAAGGGACCGGTCGGGGAGTGCGGCGCGGACTATGGGCGCGCGCGATTCGACCAGCTCGGTCGCGAGGAGTTCGGTCAGCAGCGCGGTCACCACGCTGAAGGGGAGGCTGAGATACGCGGAGATCTCGGCCACGGACAGCGGTGCCCGGCAGAGCCGCAGAATGGCGGCCTGTTCCGGCTGCACCGTCGGCGAGGGTTCGTCGCGGGCCACGATCATGGTGACCAGATCGAGCGGCGCCCGTTCGGCGCCGTCGGGGCCGCCGGTGATCACGTACAGCCGTTCCGGGTCCCCCACATCCGCCTCGGGGCGCCGGCGTTCTCGTCGGGGAGGCGTGATCATCCGGCCTGCCCGTCATGACGCGGCGGACTCGTCAGATGCGCTCCGATACGGACCACCATGTCCCGCATCCGGGCCCCCACCAGCCCCGCGTCCACCGTCTCATCGGCGAGGACGGCGAGATACGCGCCCGCTCCGGCCTCCATCAGGTAGAAGAAGCCGCCCCCGATCTCGATGACGACGAGCCGCATCCGGCCGTCGCTGGAGGGGATTTCGGCGGCGACGGCCGCGGCCAGACTCTGCAGTCCGGCGCAGGCGGCGGCCAGCCGGTCGGCGACATCCGGGTCGCCGCCGTGCCGGGCGATCCGGAGTCCGTCCGCGGAGAGCACCACGATCTGCTGGATCTGCGGTACTCCATCGGCCAGTTCCTTGAGCATCCAGTCCATGTTCGCCCGCTGCTGGATCACTTCAGATCTCCCTTGCCCCACACATCGTCGGATTCGCCCTGGTCACCGGGGTGGCCCGGCGCCTCCCCCGCCCCGGTCGACTGCTCGCGCGGAGTGCCGTTGACCGCTTTGGTGAACGCTTCGAGCCAGATGCCGGGACCGGGTTTCTTCTCCGGCGTACCGCCATCGCCGCGCTGTGCGTCGTCCGGCGCGCCGCCCGGGGCGTCACCGCGCCCGCCGTTGTACCCGCTGCCGCCGTACCCGCCGCCGTACCCGTTGCTCCGGCCGTTGGCCAGGCCGTTCGCAGGCGGCCGGCGGTCACCGCGGCCGTCGCCTCCTGCTGCGGCCGGCGCGCGGCCGGTGTTCCGGAGGCCGAGGTTGTGGGAGCCGAGCGGGGCGCGGCCACGGCTGCGCCGCTGCGGCAGCCCGTTCTCGGTCCACTCCGTCACCACGGGAATGTCGTCCTCCATGGGCCCCGCCACCGGCGCCGACGGCTGAGGTCCGGTGGCCGGCCGCGGCACGCGGTCTGCGGGCCGCAGTACGTCCGTCGTGGGGAGTCCGGCACCGCTGCCGCGGGGCAGCGCCGAGGCGCCGATGCCATGGGCGATCCCGGGCGCGGGTCCGGTGGTGACGACATCGCGCGGCACGATGAGAACGGCCCGGACACCGCCGTACGCCGACTGCCGCAGCGAGACCTGCAGGTTGTACATCTGGCAGAGCCGGCCGACCACGGCCATCCCGAGCCGGGGCGTCTCGCCGAGGTCATTGAGGTCGATACCGGCCTGGGCCTGCGCGAGCATGGTCTCGGCCCGTGCCCGTGCCTCCTCGCTGAGGCTGACACCGCCGTCCTCGATCTCGATCGCGATCCCGGTCTGCACCTCGACGGCGGTGACATGGACGCGGGTCTGCGGCGGCGAGTAGCGGGTGGCGTTGTCGAGGAGTTCGGCGCACGCGTGGATGAGGGGTTCCACGGCCGTGCCGATGATGGCGACCTTGGCGATGGAGTGCAGATCGACGCGCTGGTACTCCAGGATCCGGGACATCGCACCGCGCAACACGCTGAACAGCGGTACGGGCCTGGGCCATTGGCGTCCGGGCCGGGCCTTGCCGAGCACGGCGATACTGTCCGCGAGCCGGCCGATCAGCGCGGTGCCGTGGTCGATGCGCAGCAGGTCGTCGAAGACCTCGGGGTTGCGGCCGTGCGCCTCTTCCATCTCCCGCAGCTCGCTGGCCTGCTGGTGCACGATGGACTGGACACGGCGGGCGATGTTCACGAAGGAACGCTGCGCGGACTCGCGCATGGCCTCCTCGTCGTCCACGATCTGCAGTACGGAGCGGAGCAAGGACCGCTGCACGGTGGGGAGTTCGCGGTAGCGCTCGTCCCCGTCCACCACGGCGCGGATGACTTCGTCGGGCGATTCGCCCTGTCGCAGCCGGTGGATGGTGGCCGGCATCAGTTCCTTGCCGAGCCGTACGGTCTCCTCGTCGTGCTGGGCGAGACGCCGTTCCAACTGCGCGAGGCGGTACGCGTAGTGCTCGTGCAGCGTACTGACGGTCCTGGCCCGCCGGGACAGTTCGCCCGCGCACCAGGTCACGACGATCGTCGCGATCGCGCCGTATACCACGAGCGGTATCCGGGCGGCGTCGGGCACAAGGGCCACCGCGGCCGCCGTGGCCGCCACGATCAGGACGGCGGGGAGTACGAGCGCGCGGACGGACGGGGATGCTTGATCACTCGGGGGTGCTTCAACTCGAACCATGTAAGCCCTCTGGCGGTCGATTCAGATCAGATAATTCGAACGATCAAGGCACACGGGGAACAAGTGCCTGATTACGTATCAACTCGGCGCGCTCCGCGAGAGCTTAGCCCGATGAAATCGGCGCATCGGCATATTCACGCAACCTCGTGCGCGGGCAATGCCGTTGGGCATAGACTCGCGCGTTTGCACGCTGAGCTTCCACGAAGGCACGAAGAGTAACGGAACCGGGGCGTGACAATAGGCCCGATATCGGCTGATCATCGGGTGATGACGCTCGTATGACAGGCTCGCCCGTATGAGACCGGACCTGGTACAGCTCCGCGGGCTGATCGAGGAATCGCCAACGATCTTCACTCTCCGGGGTGAAGGACTTCCCGAGGCCAGGATCCTCGCGGCCGAGTCCGTCGTGGGCCCGCTGCCGCCGTCGTACCGATGGTGGCTGGCCGAGTACGGCGGCGGCAGCCCTGCCGGCGCCCCGGCGGCGGCCACCGACCTCACCACCGCGTGGCGCCTCGACGGTGACCTTCTCCGCTTCTGCACCGAGCCAGGGACCGGGGACACCTACCAATTCGCGCTCGGACGGCAGGCTTACGGGGAGTACGCGGTGACCAGGCGGGGCGCCGACGACGACGCCGACGCCGACGCCGAGTATGTGGCGGACTCGTTCGCCGGCTTCCTGACCGTACGCGCGGCGCGACACCTCGGCCTCGGCGCCGGTCCGACCCCGGCGGTCGCCCGGCTCTGGCGGTCGACACCGGGCGTCCTGCTGCCAAACGGTGTGCTGGTCTACGGACCGCAGGACATCCTCGAACGCAACGAGACCTACGAGGTGGGCGATTACGCCCCGGACTGGATTCTGATCGGCGACAACAGCGGGGGAAGCGGCCTCTTCATGCGACGGCACGGACATGACCGTGACGACGACAGCGGCAGCGAACACGACCGGGCTACCGTGCATCTGCTCGATCTCGGCGCGGGCGAGCGGGACATCGACACCTGCGGCCTGAGCGAACCCATGACGGACGACCTGCTCGACTGGCTGCGCCACGGCGCGGTCCGCCCCTGAGAGCGAACCGGCGTGTCCGTCTTTGGGGTTACTGGTTGCGGGAACGGCGGACCGGAGCGGCGTCAGGGGCCTATCGTCGGCGGACGAGTTCCTCCGGGAGGGGTGTGTGATGGCCGCGGATGTCAGTGAGCTGGTGGCGGTGATCCGGGTGCTGGACCGGGCCGCGAAGTTGCTGGGTGAGGAGAGTGAGCACCTGAGCGGCTTGTACGGGACTCCGTCCGCCCATGGGCTTGAGGCCGGGGGTCCCGCGCAGACGCTGCTGGGGATCGCCGAGCTGCACTCCGCCATGAAGAAGTCCGTGGAGGATCTGGCCACGGCGATCGGTTACGCCACCGCGGGAATGGACGGGGTGGCCCGCCGCGCGGTGAAGTCGGCCCGCATGGGGCCGATCGGGATGCCGAGCGGAGCGGACCGTATGGCCCGCCCCCTGGGCGATCGCACCGTTCAGGCGCTGGAGACCGTCAGGGACATCGGCGGGTTCTTCGAGCGCGACATCGCGACGGAGATCGACATCTGTCTCGCCGCCCCGCAGGCCACGTATCCGCCCAAGGACTGGTCCACCTATCGCGGCCGCCAGCACGCTCGTTGAGCCGGCGCGCCCTTCCGTGACTCAGGGGCGCCTGCCGGGTGGTTATCGTGGCGGGTCGGAATGGGCGGCTGCGGACAGCAGAGCGGAACAGGGGAGGACGGGCGGTGGGCGAGGGGCGGGCCGGCTGGGTCCGGGTGCCGGTGGGGGCCGACTCGGCGCGATGGACGACCCGGGGACGGTGCAAGCTCGTCCTGTTCGTCGTGCACAACGTGACCTCGGCGACCCGACTGCTGGATGTCCTGCCGCTGTTCCGTGACGATCTGCGGGTACAGCTGCTCGCCACCTGGACCGGTTCGTCGCCGTTCCGGGCCGGGGTGGCCGAACTGCTGGCGGAGACCGGCATACCGGTACTGCCGTGGGAGCAGGCGCTCGAACTCCCGGTGGAGCTGGCGATCTCGGCCAGCTTCGGCGGTCAACTTCACGCACTTTCAAGGAAGTTGACCGTTCTCTCCCATGGCGTTGGCTACAATAAGAGGCTGGCAACACCGGACACCGGACACCGGACACCGGACACCGGATGCCCTTCGCCCGAAGCGCGGGGCCGTACGCCCGATGCCGGGCCGCCGCCCGTCTTCGGGCTCTCCCCTGACTGGCTTCTCGCCGATGGCTCCCCCGTCGCCGACGCGCTGGTCCTCTCCCACCCCGAACAGCTGGAGCGGCTGCGTGCCGCGTGCCCCGAGGCGGTGCCCACCGCCGTACTCGCCGGCGACCCGTGTTTCGACCGGATACTGGCGGCCCTCCCCTATCGCGAGCGCTTTCGCCGGGCCCTCGACGTACGGCCGGGACAGCGGCTCGTCCTGCTGAACTCGACCTGGAACCCCGACTCTCTCTTCGGGGACGGCGGCGAGGACATACTGCCGTCGCTGCTGCCGCGGCTCACCGCCGAACTACCCGCCGACGAATACCGGCCGGCGGCCGTGCTCCACCCCAATATCTGGCACGGTCACGGGCCCGGCCAGATCCGCGTCTGGCTGGACCGGGCCCGGCGGGGCGGGCTGGCGCTGGTGGATCCGCTGGAGGGATGGCGCCAGGCACTCATCGCGGCCGATGTGGTCATCGGGGACGCCGGCTCGGTCAGCTACTACGCGGCGGCGCTCGGCACCCCCGTGCTGATGGGCGCGGCCTCGCCGGACGGACTCGACGCGCGGTCGCCGGTGGCCGCGTTCGTACGGCAGGCTCCCCGGCTCTCGCCGTACGCCCCGCTGCGGGTCCAGCTGGACGCACTGCTCGACGGAGCGGGACGGCGGCAGCCGGAGACAGTCCCCGGCCCCGCCGAGCTGGTCTCCTCGGCTCCCGGGCAGGCCGCGACGCTGCTGCGCCGCCACTTCTACCGGCTCATCGGCATACCTGAGCCCGAGGAGCCCGCCCTGCTGGACCCGCTGCCGCTCCCTCCGTACGAGCGGGTGACGCGGACAGCCCCGATGCGGGTGGTGACCCGACTGCTCGGGACCGGTGAGATCGAGGTGAGCCGGTACGCGGATCCCCGGTCGGAGCCGGCGGGTGACGGGGACGCGCATACGGCCGTGCACGAAGACACCCTGGACCCGGACAGACGCGCGCTCGCCGATGTGATCTTCCGGTACGGCACGGTGGACGATCCCCGGTACGGCACCCCGGAGGAGTGGACGGCGGAGGTACTGGCCCGCCATCCCTACTGTGCGCTGGCGGCGCTGGTCACCGATCGCGGCAGCTGTACGGTCCGTACGCGGGCCGGCATACTGCTGCGGCTCTCCGGCGCGTCCGCCGCCGCCGACCCCGCCGCGTATGTCTCCGCCCTGCACGCCTGGCTGGCCGCGGGCAAGGCGTGGGAGGAGCTGGCGGCGGGCGGGATGACCGTACGCACCGGCGGCGGTGGCTCGCACCAGGTGTCGGTCACACCGGTCACACCGGACCACCTGGGTGGTCCGGGTGGCTCCGACTCCCCTCTCACTCCCCCGCGCTGAGGCAGCGCTCGCGCAGCGCCCGCAGATGCGCGAGATGGTGGGCGGCCTTCTCCGCGTCGAGCGCGGCTGCCGCCTCATCGATCAGCGGCAGCGCGCTCTGCGGGTCCCCCTCGGCGAGATAGGTCTCGGCGAGGTCGGTGAGCGTCCTGGCCGTGTTGTACGCCTCCCGGGCGGTGTCACGGAAGAACACCAGCGCGATATCCAGCCGCTCATGGGCCTCGGCGTAGCGGCCGAGACCGCGCAGGGCCCGGCCTCGATGCCGGTCCAACAGGGCACGGGCGCGGGGCAGATCACGCTCGCCCTCGTCCCCCGCGCCGATGCCGTCGAGGATCGCCCCCGCCTCGTCGAAGCGGTCGTACGCCTCCTGGAAGCGCCACTGCCTGAGCCGCAGCAGCCCCAGCGACTCCACGGCGGAAGCGTGTCCGCGCAGATGCCCGGACCGCTCCTCGGCCCGTGCGGCGGCGGCCAGTTCGGGCTCGGCCTCCTCGTAGCGCCGTAGCTCCATCAGATCCAGCGCCAGCAGCAGATGCGTCCGCCCGGCCATCCGGGAGCCGGGATCATGGGCGTCGGCGACGCGCGCGCCCGCCCGCAGCGCGGGGAGCAGTTCGTCGTGGTACCCCGCCTTCAGCTGGAGCGGCCAGAGGGCCTGGCACAGCTGGTAGACCACGTCCGGCCGGCCGAACTCCTCGGCCGCGTACACCGCTTGGACCAGATTGCCCAGCTCGGCCGCCAGCGCGGAAAGCGCCTCGCCCTCGTTGACGTACGGGCCGGGGCTGCCCGCCAGCTCCTCGTAGAGCGGGCCGATGCCCCAGCCTCCCGGCAGGGCGGCGAGCCTGGCCCGTACGGCGAAGCGCAGATACCAGTCCACCGTTCGCTGGACCGCCGTGGAGTACCCCGGAATGCCGTCCACGCGGACGGCGGTCTCCTCGGCATGGCCGCGGACCACGGGGCGGTAGCGGTAGCGGTCGGTGTCCACGGACTCCAGCAGCCCGCGGTCGACGAGTTCGCCGAGGATACGGGCGGCTTCGGCCTCCGGCAGGGAGACGGTGGCCGCGACGGCGGCCGGGCCGAACGCGGGCCACTCGCGCAGTGACATCAGCCGGTAGACCTTGGCGGCGGCGGGCTCCAGCTCACGGTACGAACCCTCGACGGCGGTACGGACGGGACCGCTGTCGGACACGGTGGGCTCCTCCTCCTGCCGGTTCGGGCCGGGGTCCGTGCCGGACGGCCCATTCGGCTCGGCCAGCTGTGGCGCCGCCGCCCGCAGCGCGTACGGCGAACCACCGCACCGCTCCAGCACCCGCGGCAGTACGGCGCGGGCCGCCGCCACCGTCTCCCGGTCCGTGAGGTCGGTGAGCAGCCGACGCGCGTCCTTGTCAGTGAGCGGCCCGACGGGGATCCGCAGCGCGTCCAGACCGGGCAGCGGCCTCGGTGCGACCACGACCGTGAACACCTCAGGCGCGGCCGTCAGCAGGGGCCTGACCTGCGCCGCCGACTGGGCGTGGTCCAGCACGACGAGCAGACGCCGGGTCGCGACAGCGCGCCGGAACCACTCACGCCGGTCCGCCGCGGCCGGCGGAATCTCGTCCCGCGCCATCCCCAGCTGGACGAGCAGGCTCCGCAGCGCCGTGGACGCGTCCAGCGCGGTGCTCGCGGAGGCACCGCGCAGATCCGCGTACAGCTGTCCGCCCGGGAAAAGGCGCTCCGCTTCCCGGCACCCCCAGTGGATGGCGAGCGCGCTGGTGCCGATGCCCTCGGGACCGTGGATCAGCGCGACGCGTGGCCGGCCGTCCGCCGTGCGCGACGCCTCGCGCTCCAGAAGCTTCATCGGTCCCTGACGGTCCGTGAAGAACCGTATGGAGGCGGGCAGCGCCGGCACGGCGTCGGCCCTCCCCGGGCCGGGGGCGGTACGGGCGAACGCCTCCCAGGCGCGGGCGAGCGCGGGATCGGTCCGTACCGCCGCGTGGATTCGCTCGGCCACGGCCGCCAGCTCGTCCGGGCCCGCGGGCGCCGTCACCTGCTGGCCGACGATGCGGCGCACCAGACCACCGGCCGACTCCCAGGCCCACTTCCCGGCCTCATTGGCCATTCCCGCGCCCACGGCGCTCAGCACCGCGGCGATCGCCGCCAGTGACATGGGCTCCAGCATGCCCGCTCCCCCATTCCCCGTTCTCCGATCCCCCAGGCCCGGTCCTCCGGTCTCCCGGTCCCTGGCGACGCACCCCGCGGAGGCCGCGCGCCACGTTCCGGATCAACCGTAATCGCGATCACGGCGGTACGGGTGGCGTTGGCGACTACTCGCAACCCCTGTTGCCGAAGGGGACGTTCGGGGAAAGGGTGACCGGTCGGCCGGATGTCGGGGGAGGGGCGGTGGAAGCCCTCCGGGAAAGCGGTTCCGGAGGGGGTGCCGGGGGCGCTCCCGGCGGAGGTACCGGGCGTTATCAGGCGGTTGCCGCCGTACGCGCTGATACTGACCCCATGACCCGACACGGAGAGCTGGGCACGGCCCTGCACCGCTGGCGTGACCGGATCGCACCGGCCGAGGCCGGGCTGCCCGCGGGCGAGCCCGGCCGGGCGGCCGGACTGCGGCATGAGGAGCTGGCCCAGCTGACCGGTCTGTCCGTGGACTATCTCGTCCGGCTGGAAGAGGGGCGGGCGACCTCTCCCTCGGTCCAGGTCCTCACCTCGCTGGCCCGTGCCCTGCGGCTCTCCGACGACGAGCGCAGACATCTCTTCCTGCTCGCCGGGCAGTCACCGCCCGCCCTCGGACGGGTCTCGGACCATGTCCCGCCCAGTGTGCGGCGGCTGCTCGGACGGCTCCCCGGGACCCCGGTGGGGGTCCATGACGCCGCCTGGAATCTGATCACCTGGAACCCGCTCTGGGCCGCGCTGCTCGGGGATCCTGCGGCGGTCCCCGGGCGGGGCCGCAACGCCGCCTGGCTGCACTTCACGGGCCGGCCCAGCAGGGTCAGCCAGACCGTGGAGCAGGAGGCGCGGTTCGAGGCGGCGCTCGTCGCCGATCTCCGGTCCGCGACGGTCCACTACCCCACCGATGTACGGCTGCGCTTCCTCATCGGGGAGCTGCGGCGGGTCAGCAGCCGGTTCGCGGTGCTGTGGAACTCCCGTATCACCGACTCCCACGACACCGGCACCAGGACCATTCATCACCCGGATGTCGGACCGGTGATCGTGGACTGCGACACCCTCACCGTGCCGGGCTGCGATCTCCGTATCGCCGCGTACTCCGCCGCCCCGGGCACGGACGCCGCCGACAAGCTCAGGCTGCTCGATGTGATCGGCACGGAGATGACAGAGATGGCCGAGGTGACGGGCCAAGCCCCTGGCCCCGGCCCCGGTCCCGGTCCCGGTCCCGGCTCCGACCCCGGTCCCGGTCCCGGCCCCGGTCCTGTCCCCGGGCCTGATTCCAGTGCCGCCGCCGCGCCGGAGCCCGCCGACCGATGAGGACGAACAAGGTCTGCACCGGCGCCAGCATGTCGCTGGACGGCTATATCGCGGGCCCGGAGGAGACGGGCTTCGACAAGCTGTTCAGGTGGTACAGCAACGGCACGGTGCGCGTGCCGACCACCCGCGGCGACCTCACCTTCACCATGTCCCCGGTGAGCGTGGAGGCCTGGCGCGGCACGGTCGAGCGCACCGGCGCGCTGGTCGTCGGCCGGCGGCTCTTCGATCTCACCTCGGGCTGGGAGGGAAATCACCCGATCGGGTGCCCGGTGGTCGTGCTCACGCACCGCGTGCCGGAGGACTGGCCGTACGAGGACGCGCCCTTCACCTTCGTCACGGACGGTATCGAGAGCGCCGTGGAACGGGCCAAGGAGCTCGCGGGGCCCGGCAGGACGGTCACCGTCAACGGCGGCACGATCGCACGGCAGTGCCTGGACGCGCGGCTGCTCGACGAGGTGTGGATCGATCTCGTGCCGGTGCTGCTCGGTGCCGGGACGCCGTTCTTCGACCAGCTGAAGAACGTCCCGGTGGAGCTGGAGGGGCCGCTGTCGATGGCCCAGGGCATCGACGTCACCCATTTGCGCTATCGGGTCCGCTATCCATGACGGGCGCGCACCGGCCGAAACCTGAAAGGGGCGACCGGACAGTGATACATCCGGTCGGCTCACGTGAGGGGCGCGGGACGCGGTCCGTTCCTACCGTGGCGGAATGATCAACAGATCCGTGACGCGCTCCGCGCTCTCCGGCACGATGGCTCTCGCCGCCACCGGCCTGCTGGTCCTTCTGCCGCCGTCCCCGCCGGCCGCCGCGGACTCCCGCAGCGATCCGGCCGTACGGGCTCCGGGCCTGCCCCGCGCCCCCGCGGTCGCCGGCTCCCCCGGCGTCCATGGCTCAGCCGGATCTCCCGGCTCCCCCGGCGCTCATGGATCCTCTGCCTCGCCCCGCGCTCATGGCTCCCCCGGACCTCATGGCTCCCCCCGATCCGTCTCCGCCGCGCACGGACCGGCCGCCGGCGCTCATGGCCCCGCGAGCGCGCCGGAAGCCGATATCGACCGCGCGCTGCTGTACCGGCCGGGTACGCACGCGCGGCCCAAGCCCGGCGCGCCCGCGCCGCCTGAACTGTCGGCGCTGTCCTGGCTGGTCGCGGACGCCGGTACGGGCGAGGTCCTCGCCGCGCGCGACGCGCACCTCAAACTGCCTCCGGCCTCCACCCTGAAGACGCTCTTCGCCCTCACCGCGCTGCCGCGTCTGGCCGAACACTCCCGGCACACCGTCAAAGAGGAGGAGCTGGACGACATCGGCCCCGGCAGCAGCACGGTGGGAATCGTCGGCGGCGAGTCGTACGAAGTGGCCGATCTGTGGCGGGGCGTGTTCCTCAGCTCCGGCAATGACGCGGTGCGCGCGCTCTCCGCGATGAACGGCGGCTGGGATTCGACGGTCGCTCAGATGCGGAAGAAGGCCAAGCAGCTGGGCGCGCTGGACACCCACGTCGTGTCCCCGGACGGCTATGACGCGCCCGGTCAGGTGTCGTCGGCGTACGACCTGTCGGTCTTCGCCCGTACGGGCCTGGCGTCACCGGAGTTCGTACGGTACAGCTCGACCGTCGACGCCGAGTTCCCCGGCGAAGGCGGCATCGTCAACACCAACCGGCTGCTGAGCGGCGAGGACGGGGTCGAGCCCTATCCGGGGCTGATCGGTGTCAAGAACGGCTTCACCTCCGACGCCGGCTACACCCTGATCGCGGCGGCCAAGCGCGGCGGGCGCACGCTGGTGGCGACCGTGATGAACCCGCAGTGGGGCGGCGTCCACGCGGTGTACGAGGAGGCCAGGGAGCTGCTGGACTGGGGCTTCACCGCCGGGAAGCGCGTCGTCCCGGTGGGCACGCTCAAGCCGCCTCCGCCGCCCGTCCCGCCGATGCCCCCGACCTCGCCGGCGCCGGCGGGTCCGGGGTCGAGTCCCATGGCGAAGGTGGCGGGGGCGGCGCCGGGGGCGCGGTCGGTGAGCGTGACGCGGGCGGCGGACGGCGGTTCCGGGTCCGGCTATCTGGTGCCCGCGGCCTTCGTCAGCTCCGCCTGTCTCGCGGCCGTCGGACTCTTCGTCGTACGGCGCTCCGGCAGGCGGCGGCCGGAGGAGGAAGAGATCATCCACTGAGCGCGGTGCCCGGCGGGGAGTTGGACATCCGCCCTGTGAGGGGGGCGCCTACCAGTGCGCGGGGCGCGTGAGTGACGGCGGGAGTCTGGTCGCCGCGTCCCCCTTCGCCGCGTTGACCTGGGTCTGGACGAGGAAGATGCTGCCGGTCAGATCGGCGCCCCGCAGATCCGCGTCCCTCAGGTCGGCCCCGATCAGATCGGCCAGGCGCAGATCGGCCCCCCGCAGATCGGCGGCGATCAGATACGCCCCGCGCAGATCGGCGCCGCGCAGGTCAGCGCCCTTGAGCTTCGCGCCGAAGAGGTCGGCGCCCCTGCGGTTCTTCCGCTTGCCCCGGACCTGGGCCCGCACCAGCTCGCTCGTGCGCAGCAGCAGGGTGTTGACGGCCGCGCGGCGCGCCGCCACGTCCAGTGCGAGCAGGGTCTCGGGGTCGCTCCGGGTGAGGCGCTCGGTCTCGTCCAGGGCGCGGCGGAGCGCGTCGTGGAGCGTACGGGCGGGCTCAAGCGCCAGGGCCTCGTCGAGATACCACAGCAGTTCCTGGAGCTGCCGCATCACGGGAAGCGCGGCGAACATGCGCTCCGCGGTCTCCGGGGCCTGCCGCCAGTCCCGTCCGCCGAAGGTGAGCTGCGAGACCTTCTGGCCCGCGCCGAAGCAGTCGTAGACCGTGCACCCCTGGAAGCCCCGCTCCCTCAGGGTGCTGTGCACACCGCAGCGGAAGTCGGTCCGCAGGTGGCGGCAGGGCTCTCCGGCGTCCTTGTCGACCGGGAAGTCCGCCGAGACCGAGAAGGTCAGCGCGACGCAGCAGAGCCCGAAGCAGTTCGCGCAGTCGGCCCGCAGATCGAGGCCGGAAGGCCCGGGGCCGTGAGCCCCCTGGCGGAGGGAGGAGTCTGAGGGGTCGGGCTGCTCTGACAAGGGTTCCGGTCTCCTGTACCTGCTGGGCGACGGTCGCCCGACGGAGCGTACCGTCCGGCGCCGACGCGGTGGGCGGTGCGTAAGCGGGCGTTGACGGGTCGGTCGTCGTCGCGGTGGGCGGGGGCGATCACGAAGGCCACGCATGATCAGTGGGCGCTGGCCCGCCGGGGTCTGGCTGCGCACATCCGGAGCCTGGAGGCGGGGATCGCGGTGGTGCGGCATCGGTTGTCGCTGCCGGTGGGTGAGAAGGGTACGAAGCGGGCTCCGGGCGGGTACCGCTCCCGGCGGGAGTGGCACGCCAAGTCCCGCCGCCTGACGGTGCTGGAGGCGCGCCGGGACAGGGCGGTGTCGGACTGGCGGTCCGGGCGGGTGCGGGTCGTACGCGGCGGTAAACGGCTGGCGAACACCCGCCACCACCTGGATACGGCGCAGCTCACCGAGGAGCGGTGGCTACGACCATCTCCGGGACCGGTCGCCGTACGACCACCACCCCTTCGAGATGCACTTCGGCATCACGGACAGCGCCGGTCGCCCGAAGGAACCACTGCGTGAACTGGCCGCCTTCACCGAGGTGTTGCGACGGGTCGACTTCGCCCGCTGCCGGTGTACGGACGCGCCGACGGCGCTTGTGGTGCCCGCCTTCCTGGAGCGCGGCTACCCGTACAGCCGGCCCGCCGACCGGTCGCTCATCTTCAGCTCGCCGCATCAGGGGTATGTGGCGGCGCGCGGCGCGGATCTGCCGGTCGCGTTCGCGCGGGAGGCCGACGGTCTGCCCATGGACGGTCCGCTGTATCTGCTGCCCGCCACACGCCAGTTGACCACCCGCACCCGGCGGGACCTGGAGCGCCGGGCGGAGGTGCCCGTCAGCGGGGCGCCGGGCGGGCCTCCATCGCCCTGCGCGCCCGTTCCGCCAGACCGTCCGCGCCACAGCTCTCGGCCAGTTCGAGCCCACAGGCCAGCTCGGCCGGGAACCCGGCGGCGATGCCGTACTCCACCCGGGCGACGGCCAGTTCGTACGCGGAGGGCGACGCCTCCAGATGAGCGACGGCCTGCGCCAGCAGCTCGACCTTCTCCGCGCCCTCCTTCAGGGACGCGGCGCAGCACAGCGCGACCCCGATGGCGGTGTGCGTGCCGAAGCGTTCCGCCCGGTCCCTGGCGTACGAGGCGAGATGGGCCGCACGGCGCGGATCGTCGTCGGCGACCGCACGCGCGAGGTCCAACGCCCAGGGAGCCATGACGATGTTGTGACGGCCACGGGCGGTCAACGCCTGCCCGGCCGCTTCCAGTTCGGCGACGGCTTCCTTCGTACGGCCGAGGGCGAGCAGCAGCCGGCCCCGGACGCACGGCGCGTCGGGGATGACGATCGAGGAGGAGTACGGCGGGGCGAACGCATGGCGCTCGGCCGCCTCCAGCGCCTTGTCGACATGGCCGCGTGCGAGCAGCGTGTCGATCAGCATGCACGCCGCGTCCCAGTGCATCGGCAGACCGTTGCCGACCCGGTCGGCCAGCCGCAGGCTCTCGCGCAGATACGCCTCGGCGTCCACGAGCCGGCCGCGTCTGCGATGTCCGTAGCCGACGAGGGCATGGGCGAAGGCCAGATGGCCACCGCTCCAGCCGGAGATCTCGAAGGCCCGCAGCCCTTCCTGGAAAAGGCTCTCCGCGCGGTCGAGCCGGTCGGCGAAGGCGTACGAGAGACCGAGCAGCGCCGGTGGTTCGAAGCCCCACGCCGTGTCGGCCCAGCCGACTCCGGGCGCCAACCGTCCGTCGATCAGGGCGCGTTCACCGATCTGGACGTTCTCCTCGGCGCTCTCGCCCCGGGCCGTACCGTCGAACGCGCGCAGCATCAGCAGGACGCGTTCGGTGTTGTCACGTCCGGTGAGCCCGTCCGCCAGCCGGGCGAGCCGACGGGAGCGCTCGGGGCCGTTCTCCTCGATGGCCTGGACGCCTTCCCACAGGAAGTGGGCGCCCTGGAGCCGCATCCTGTCGGGTCCCTCTTCGGTGCGCGCGACCTCGGTGGCCACCACATGCGCGGCGTCACCGGTCTGGTTGTTGTGTGTCAGCGCCTGGGCGAGCCGGAACACCACATCCACGCGCAGACCTTCGTCCAGCTGCGGGGTGTCGAGGGCGGCGCGCAGATGTCCGACGGTGGTGGCCGGTGAGGTGAGCAGTGTGGCGCAGCCCAGCTCGTACAGCACCTGTGGCCGTACGGACTCCAACGGCGGTTCCGTCAGGGCGCGTTCGAGGCAGCGCCGGGCGGCGTCCGGCGCTCCCACCGCGAGATGTTCGGCGGCGGCTTCGCGCAGCTGCTCGACCAGTTCGGGGTCGCCGTCCGGGTGCACTTCGAGGAGATGCGGGGCGGCTGCCGCCGATCCCCGGCCGCTGCGGGAGACCGCCCAGGCGGCGAGTCCGTGCATCGCGGTGCGCACACCCGGCGGGATCGCCCGGTAGACGGCGCCCGCGATCAGCGGGTGGACGAACTCCAGTGGGTCCGTGCCCACGAGGATGCGCGCGGCCCGCAGCCGTTCCGCGCACTCGGCGGCCGCTTCCTGGCTCATACCCGACAGTGTGATCGCCAGATCGAGTGAGATGTCGGTGCCCAGAACGGCGGCGGCCCAGGCGAATCGGGTGGTGGCCGTGCCCAGTTCCTCCAGCCGGGCGATGAGGCCGGTGCCGCGTGCCGAAGCGCCCAGGGCGCGCAGTTCGCCGGCGAAGTCCTCGACGGGGTTGAGACCGCTGTCCCGCACCTTGGCGAGCAGTTCGACGGTCTCGTACGCGTTGCCGCCGGTCACCGCCCAGACCTCACGGCAGAACGGATCGTCCGCGTGCTCGCCGAGGGCGGCGCGGGCCAGCTCGGCCGTGGCGTCGGAGGTCAGCTCGCTGAGCGTGACCAGC
The DNA here is from genome assembly GCF_000718095.1 of Streptomyces scopuliridis RB72. Classification (GTDB taxonomy): domain Bacteria; phylum Actinomycetota; class Actinomycetes; order Streptomycetales; family Streptomycetaceae; genus Streptomyces; species Streptomyces scopuliridis. Next base: position 68,191 of record NZ_JOEI01000005.1, read on the forward strand.
AGCTTCGCCGCCACTCCGATCTTCTGAAGAAACCATTCGGTCTCGCCGATGGCCTCTTCGGTGCGGTACGCGACGACGATGAGGACGGGCGGCCCGCCGGCCGGGCGCTCGGCGAAGGAGGCGAGCCAGGCGAGGGTCTCCAGGTCGGCCCACTGCCCGTCGTCCACGAGAAGGACGAGCGGCCCATGGACCGCGGCGAGCCGCTCGACCAGGGCGTCCAGACCGTCCCTGACGCCCTGCGGATCGGCGTGCTGTTCGCCCGGTGGCGCTATGCCGAGGGCCGGGCCGACGATCTCGTAGCGGTCACCGAGCAGTTCCCGCGCGTCCGCGAGGCCGTCGACCGGTTCGGACGCCGGTTCGGCGGCGGTCAGCGCGGGCTGGAGCAGTTGCCGTACGACATGGAAGGGGACGGAGGTGACGGTCTCGCCGCCGCGTGCGGACCACACCGCACAGCGCCCGGTGGCGAGTCGGCGCACCTCGGAGAGCAACGCCGTCTTACCGAGCCCGGCGGCGCCCCGGTAGACGAGCAGCCCGCCGGAACGCTTGCTTCCGCACAGTGCGTCCACGGCGTTGGCCGCCGCGGCGAGTTCGGGTTCACGCTCCAGCAGCGGGAGGGTGACCGAGTCATCCGGCCGGTACACCGGCATCCCTCGCTTTCTCGAACAGTGCGCAGTTCAAGTGTTGAGGGTAGCCCCGGAGCGCCCCGAGTGGACCCGAATCAGCACGAATTCGGCTGTTCGACTGCGCGAGAGCGGTTCAAGGAGTAACGAAATTCGGCGGCGTGAGGTCCGGGCCGGCTGGGAGGGTGGCGCCATGGAGATCACGGATCCGGTCCTGGCGGCACGGGCATTGGTGACCGAGCGGCACCCACGGGCCCGCGCCGCCCTTCTCTGCGGCAGCGTGCTCACCGCGCGGCGTACGGCCTTCTCCGACCTGGACGTGGTCGTCCTGCTCGCGGACGGCGCCGACCCGTACCGCGAGTCCCTGCGGTTCGCGGGGTGGCCGGCCGAACTCTTCGTCCACACCCGGGACAGCTGGGAAGGCTTTGTGGAGCGCGAGATCCTTGAACGGCGCTCGCCCCTGCTCTTCATGTGCGCGGCGGGAACGCTCCTGGTGGACCGCGACGGCGCGGGTGCCGGGCTCCAGGGGTACGCGCGGCGCCTGGTGGCGGCGGGGCCGCCGAGGGTGACGGCGGCCGAACTGGACGACCGGCGCTATCCCCTGACGGATCTTCTGGACGATCTCGCCGGCTGCGGCGATCCGGGCGAGCGGCTCTTCATCGTCACCGAAGTGGCCCGCCGCACCGCCGAGTTCGTTCTCCTCGCCGAGGGGGCATGGCTGGGCGGCGGGAAGTGGCTGTCGCGACGGCTGGCCGAGGTCCGGCCCGGGCTGCCGGAGCGGCTGGCCGCGGCGGTGGGCTCGGCACTCGACGGGGATACGGACGCCCTGGCCGCGCTGGCGGACGAGGCGTTGGCGCCGGCGGGCGGGCGGCTGTGGGCGGGCTACCGGCGGCAGGGCGTCGCACGGCGCTGAACACGTGTCCGCCGGAGGATGTGCGCTTCAGGCCGGGCGTCGTACCCCGCCCGGCGTACCGCAGGCCGGGCAGTCCGGTCTGCGCTCGTACCGTTCCTCCACGGGTTCGGAGAGCGCCATCAGATTGAGGCCGAAGCGGAAGCCCGGTTCCATCTCCGGTACGCCCGTGAGCAGCGCGATCGCCGCGTGGACGAGGAGATGGCCGGAGAGGCCCGCGGTCACGGCGTTGACGGGGTTCCACTCCATCCGGGGCGAGGCGGCCTCCTCGTCCTGTCCTGCGGCGAGCCGCAGATCGCGGCGGTCGACCTCGCCCGCGCGGTGGCACTCCCAGCACGCCCCCCGGCCGGGCGCGTGGACCCCGACGGTGACGAGCGGTCCGCGGTAGCCGGCGTCGAGCCAGGGGATTCCGGCGTCCAGACAGACGCGGTTGGTCCAGCGGCGGATTTCCGGCGGCCGGTCGGCGCAGAGCAGCAGCAGATCGTAGCCCGGTGCGAGCAGCGCGGCGATGTCGTCGGGGCCGCGGACCGCGCGGTGTTCCGTGGTCAGTGCCACCCGCGAGTTGACCGCCCGCAGGGCCGCGTCGGCGGCGGTGGCCTTGGACCGGCCGATGTCGCTCTCGTGGTAGAGGGGCTGCCGGTTGAGATTGGACAGCTCCACGACATCGCCGTCCACGCAGTGCATCCGGCCGACGCCCGACGCGACCAGCCCCTGGGCCGCGAAGCCGCCCGTACCGCCGAGTCCGAGCAGCAGGACACGGGCCGAGCGCAGCCGGGCCTGTAACTCCCAGGCACTCGCGTGCGGTGACAGATCCATCCACCGCAACAGCGTCACCCCGCGGCTGTACCGTACGCGGTCCTCGTCGGTGAGAGTGTCCGGCGGCTCCGCCTCGGCGTCCTCCAGGAACCCGGCCTCGTACAGCTCGGTGATCGCCTGGACGACCGCGCCCGGTTCGACGCCCGGGTGCCGGGCGAGGACCGCGTCGACCGACTCGGCCTGGCCGCGGGTCCCGTCGAGCGCCTCGGTCAGCGTCCAGATCCAGCCGTCGGGGTCGGCGACCTCGGCCCCGATCCCGTACACCACGCTGCCGATCCGCACGTTCCCGTCCACGGTGCGGTAGGCCCGGTGTTCGGGCTTGACGCGGGGGCGCCGTAAGCCGGACACCGGCGGCGGGCACCGGTCCGCTGTCACGCCCGTACCGCCCTCGGCTCCCTGAACCGGGCGGCCAGCTCGGAGGCGGCCAGCACGATTCTGAACTGATGCTCCACCTGGTCGTGGACCGGGATCCAGCGGGCACGGCAGTCCGCTTCGAACGCGTCACAGCGCCGGGTGAGGAACAGGTCCAGGGAGGCGCGTACGCCGGTCACTTCCGCGCCCTCCGCTCCATCGGTGTCGTGACCGGCGGCGAGCATCTGGTGCAGCAGCCCCGCCGTGCGGACGATGAGCCGCCGGGCGGCGATCCGCAGCGCCATGATCCGCGCCCGGTTCAGCGGCGGCAGTCCGCCCGTCTCGCGGAGGGCCGCTTCCGGAGCCCATTCGTCCGCCAGCCCGCCGCAGATGGCGAGGTACTCGTCGACCGGTGCGAGCAGCGGCCCCACGGTGGCGGGCAGGCCCGGCCGTACCCGCTCCAGCAGGCCGGCGAGGAACAGCGCGTCCTGCCGGAGCGAATTGCTGATGATCTCCAGAGCGCCGGGCGGGTCGGGGTGGGCCGAGGTGTCACCGACCTCCTCGACCCCCCACATCGGCGCCTCGACGACCGCGGTGACGGTGCCGTACGCATGCGGATGGAACCAGGTGGAGGTGGCGGTGGCGGCCGGCAGTGAGTGGAACTGATCCGTCTCCTGGGGCCGAGGCATGTCATAGACGCCCGGCCCCGGGCTCGGCCAGAAGAAGGCGTCGTACGGTCCCAGCTCCACCGGTATCCGCAGATCGGCGGCGGACCGGCCGAGCCGTTCCGGCAGGCCGGGCAGCCGCCGGGTCAGCTGGACGAAGCTGCCGCCCACGTCCACACCGTGCAACGAGCACTGGAGGTAGGGCCGCAGTTCGTCCTGGAGGCCGAGGAGAGCCCGGGTCTCGGGCATCGGTTCCGCCCCGGGCTCCGTGGGCAGCCACTCGGGCTGTTCCGCGAAGCCGGGGCGGAAGAAGTGGCGGTAGTGCTGGGCGAAGGTCATCGGCCCCTTGAGCCATCGCTCGTTGCGGCGGGCTCCGTCGGGGTCGAGACAGAGAACGAAGTGCCAGGTCGTGTCCATGGCCCGGCCCGGCCGGTCGGGCCGGGCGAGATACCGGGCCAGTCGCAGGGCCGTCATGCCGCCGACCGGTTCATTGGCATGCGGCCCCGCGACCACCAGTGCGTGCCGGCTCCCCCGCCCTATGGACAGCAGCCGTATCGGCTCCCCGGCCCGTGAGTAACCGATACGCCGCAGGACGGCGCGGTCCGGGTGCGCCGCGGCCAGGCCCCGGGCGCGAGAGGTCAGTTCGTCGACGGTGAGATAGCGAGCCGGCACGGCGTCCCGTTCAGGAACCGGTCGAGTTGCTGTCGCCCGTGGTCTCTCGCCGGTCGAGACGTCGGATCGTGATGGTGGTCGGCTTGGGACGTGATGCGCTGTCGCTCTTGGCCATTTTCCCCATGGACCGCTCCTTCGACACCACGGTGCCCAACTCACCGTCGGGCACCCTCATGTGATGGTCCGTCACGGATTGGACCACGTCAACACCTGGGATGATGTGGAATGTGATATGCGGATACGTGCCGGAAGAAGGTGTCCGGTGGATATCTCACCGTCTGTCAGCGGGCCCCGGCAGCAGGTCCGTCACAGGTCTGTCAACAGGGCGTCGATCGCGGCCAGTTCCGGTTCTTCGAGCGCGTTCGCGTTCAGTACTTCGAGGTTCTGGTCCAGTTGCCCGACGCTGCTGGCGCCGATGAGGACGGAGGTGACGCGGGGGTCGCGCAGGACCCAGGTGAGCGCCAGCTGCGCCAGGGTCTGCCCGCGCTCGCCCGCGAGCTTGTTGAGCGCGTGCAGCAAGGTCAGCTTCCGCTCGCTGAGCGCGTCACGCGTGAGGAAGTGGCCCACGGCCATCCGCGAGTCGGCGGGCACCCCATTGAGGTAACGGTCCGTCAACTGCCCCTGGGCCAGCGGCGAGAAGGCGATCACTCCGGCGCCCACTTCGGCGGAGGCGGCGATCAGGCCGTTGTGCTCGATGCCGCGGTCCAGGAGGTTGTACGGGTGCTGGTTGATCAGCAGCGGGGTGCCGAGGTCCTTGAGTATCCCGGCGGCCTGCTCCATCTGCTCGGGCGGGTAGTTGGACAGCCCGGCGTACAGCGCCTTGCCCTGCCGAACGGCCGAGTCCAGCGCGCCCACCGTCTCCTCCAGCGGAGTGTCGGGTTCGTACCGGTGGGAGTAGAAGAGATCGACGTGGTCGACGCGCATCCGGGTCAGTGACTGGTCCAGGCTCGCCAGCAGATGCTTGCGCGAGCCGAACTCGCCGTACGGCCCCGGCCACATGTCGTAGCCCGCCTTGGTGGAGAGGAACAGCTCGTCGCGGTAGGGGCGGAAGTCCTGCGCGTAGAGCGTGCCGAAGTTCTCCTCCGCGCTGCCGTAGGGCGGGCCGTAGTTGTTGGCGAGGTCGAAGTGGGTGACGCCCCGGTCGAAGGCGCGGCGCAGCACGGCGCGCTGGTTCTCCAGCGGCGCGGTGCCGCCGAAGTTGTGCCACAGGCCGAGGGAGACCTGCGGCAGCCGTACCCCGCTGTGACCGCAGCGCGTGAAGCGCATGCCGTCGTAGCGGTCGGCGGCGGCGAGATAGGGAGGCTGCTTCAACGAACTCTCCTGCTTTCGTGTGCGCGGCGAAGATCGGGGTCACGGCGTGGCCGAGGTCACGACGTCTCCGTATGATCGCGCAGCCCGGAGGGGCCGGACTCGGCCGGGGTACGGGATTCCGGGCGGCCCGGCGCTGTCCGTGCCGGATCCGTCACGAGCGGTGGCATCATCGGTGAGCGCCGGGGCCGACGGAGGAGGACGGACGCGTGCCCGAAGATCCCGAACCACCGCCCGCGCACCCGCCGCCCCCTCCAGGAACGCCCGGTGGCCCCGGTGACCCTGGCGGCCCCGGTGGCCCCGGTGGCCCCGGTGGCCCCGGTGGCCCCGGTGGCCCCGGTGGCCCCGGCAAGTCCGGTGCGCCCGGTGCGCCCGTCGGACCCGGACCGGACGACAAGTGGCTGACCACCGGTGTGGGCAGCGTCGGAGTGACCAGCTTCCTCTCCGACGCCGGTCATGAGATCGCCACCGCCGTCCTCCCCAGCTTCGTGACCGGCGTCCTGCACGGCTCCGCCGCCTCGCTCGGGGTGATCGAGGGCGTCAGCGACGCGCTCACCGGCGTCAGCAAGCTCGCCGGCGGCCCCCTGGCCAATGACCCGCGCCGACGCCGCCGGATGGCCACCGGCGGCTATCTCGGTACGGCCGTCGCGACCGGGGCCATCGGCCTCGCCACGGCGGTGTGGCAGGTCGGTGTCCTGCGCGCCGTCGCCTGGACGTCCCGGGGGCTGCGTTCGCCGTCGAAGGACGCCCTGCTCGCGTCCCTGGCGCCGCCGCGCGCCTTCGGCCGGGCGTACGGTCTGGAACGCGCCGGGGACAACCTGGGAGCGGTGGCCGGCCCGCTGGCCGCCGCCGGTCTGGTGGCCTGGCTGGGCATCCGGCCCGCGATCTGGTTCGCGTTCCTTCCGGGCATCCTCGCCGCCGTCACCATCACCATCGCCGCCCGCGAGGCCCGCCGCCGTCACGCCGACGGTTCCCGCGAGCCGATCAGGCTGCGTTTCGCCGGGCTGCGGGGTGCCGGGCTGCTCCGGCCCCTGCTGCCGGTCCTGCTGTTCGAGTTCGGCAATCTCGCCGTCACCCTGCTGATCCTGCGGGCCACCCAGCTGCTGCACACGGACGGCCGTTCCGCCACCGAGGCGGCGTCGCTGGCCATCCTGGTCTACGCGGCGCACAACGCCGTCGGCGCGGCCGTCGCGTACGCCGGCGGCCACTGGATCGACCGGGCGGGACCGCGCGTCGTGTTCGCCACCGGCTCGGCCCTCTATGTGCTGGCGTACGCCGGTTTTGCTGTGGGGTTCCACTCCTGGTGGGTGCTGCTGATCTTCTTCAGCCTCGCCGGGGCCGGTATCGGCTGCGCGGAGACCGCGGAGTCGGCGCTCGTCGCCCAGCTGCTGCCCGACCGGCTGCGCGGCAGCGGATTCGGGCTGCTGGGCGCCGTACAGGCGGTGGGGGACGTGGTGGCCACCGTGGTCGTCGGCGTCCTGTACACCGCCGTCTCCCCCACCGCCGGGTTCCTCTACGCCGCCGGCTGGATGCTGCTCTCCGTCCTCGGCGCCGGCGCGCTGGCGTCCGGCCGCGCGGCGCCCCGGACGCGCGGGAGCGGGAACTGACGGAACCAGCGCTTCCGAGCAGGTCACACAGTGGGGATACCATCTGACATATGGCCGTATGCGCCGTATGTCCCGTCCGGCCCGGTCACGCGGTTCGGCAAGGAGGTACCCCACCATGGCTCCCGCGACGCGTTTGTTGACGGTGCTTCCCACCGGCCACAGCGAGCTCCTGATGCGACAGGCCCGCTATGTCTCCTTCCCCCAGGACACCAGGATCTTCGAGGAGGGCGATCCGGCGGACCGGTTCTGGGTGATCCGCTCGGGCGCCGTATCCCTGGACATGTACGTACCCGGCCGCCGGCGGATCATGGTCGAGACGCTCGGTGTCGGGGATCTCCTCGGCTGGTCCTGGCTGTTCCCCCCGCACCGCTGGCACTTCGGGGCGGAGGCGTTCAGTCCGGTGCGCACCCTGGAGTTCGACGGACACGCGGTACGGGCCCTGTGCGACGACGATCCGGCGCTCGGCTACGCGCTGACCCGCTCCGTCGCGGAGATCCTGGCCCGCCGTCTTGAGGTGGCGCGTACGAAACTGATCGACCAGTACATGCGCCACGGCGGTCCCGGGCTGTGAGCCGCCACCGGACCCGCGCACGGCCCGGACCCTCCGCAGCGCCCGGGTCGGCGCCGCCCGAGCCGTGCCGCTAGCCTGGGGTCAGTGGTGGCCCCGGCGGGCGACCACGCGGCGGTGGGGCCCGCCGTACCCGAACCGCGGTGACATATGCCGCCAACGGTCCCTACTTGCGAAGGAGCGCGCCCGCGTACGGGCGCCCGGCGAGTAGGAGACGTATGCCCATGGGAAGCCCGCGGCCCCGAGTGGTGAACGAGCCCGTCGAACCCGATTCCCGTCCGTCCACGGCCGGTGTGCGGCGTGCGCGGGCGAGGGCGCTCTGGCCGGTGGTGGCCGTCGTATCGCTCGGCGGGTCGCTCGGTGCGTCGGCCCGCTACGGGGCGTCCCTGCTGTGGCCCAGCGCTTCCGGCTCCTTTCCATGGACGACGCTGACCGTGAACGTGGTCGGGTGCGCGCTGATCGGCGTCTTCATGGTGGTGATCAGCGATGTGTGGGCCGCGCACCGGCTGGTGAGGCCGTTCTTCGGGACCGGCGTGCTGGGCGGGTTCACCACCTTCTCCACCTACGCGGTGGACATCCGGCTCCTGGTGGGCTCCGGGCGGCCCGCTACGGGCATGGCGTATCTGGGACTGACGCTGGTGGCGGCTCTCGCCTCGGTGTGGAGTGCGGTGTGGGTGACGCGCCGCGTAGTCGCGTGGAGGCATACATGAACGGGCTGTGGAGGCAGACATGAACGGGCTGATGGGCAGCGCCCTGCGGCTGACGGTCCTCATCGGCGAATCCGATGTGTGGCACCACAGACCCCTCTATACGGAGATCGTGCACCGTGCGCACCAGGCGGGGCTGGCGGGCGCGAGCGTGTTCCGCGGGATCGAGGGGTTCGGCGCGTCCTCGCTGATCCATACGCAGCGGCTGCTGTCGCTGAGCGAGGACCTGCCGGTCGCGATCGTGATCGTGGACACCGAGGAGAAGATCCGGGACTTCCTCCCGCGGCTGGACGAGCTGGTGCGCGAGGGGCTGGTCACGCTGGAGAGCTGCGAGGTCGTCCGCCATGCCGGCCGGCGGGAGGCGCGGTGAACTGGCTGCTGGTCGTGGCCGGGGCGGCCATCGGCGCCCCGCTGCGCTTCCTGACGGACCGGAGCGTGCAGCGCAGACACGACACCGTCTTCCCGTGGGGGACGTTCGCCGTCAACATCGTGGGCTGTCTGGTCCTCGGGCTGCTGACCGGCGCGGTCGCCGCCGGGGCCGCGTCCTCGCGCACGCAGCTGTTCCTCGGCACCGGCCTGTGCGGCGCGCTGACGACGTATTCGACCTTCAGCTACGAGACGCTGCGGCTCGCCGAGGACGGCGCGAAGCTGTACGCCGCCGCTAATGTCCTCGGCAGCGTGGTGGCCGGGCTGGGCGCGGCCTTCGCCGGGGTCGCCCTCGCGGGGGCGCTGTGGGCATGAGCCGCCACCGGTACGGTGCGGTGGTGGTCCCCGGGACGGCCGACGACGGCAGCGGCTCGACGGGACCGCGCCGGACGGCCGAGCGAGGAGTACGTGAAAGCGATGCCCGCAGCAGACGACGCACCCGTGATCCTGGGCAATGAGCCCGGCTCTTTCGCCCGGGGAGTGCTGACCGACCGCCATCCGGCGCTCATCCAGCAGGTACGCGACGCCTTTCCCTGCACCCCCGTCCAGCACCGGGCGCTCGACGCCCTGCTGCGCTCGGTCACCGACGGGGTGATCGAGCCGCTCGCCCCGGACGCGCACGACCGCGCCCAGTGGGAGATCTGGGGACGTGACTCCGCCGGGGGTTCCTGGTTCGGCCGGTCCTGGTTCGACGTACCGTTCCTGTGGTCCGAGAGCTACTTCTACCGCGTACTCCTCGACGCCATGGGCCACTTCACGGACGGCCCCTGGCGGGGCGTCGACCCCTTCGCCCCCTTCAAGGACGCCGAGCTGCGCGGCACGGCGGTGGACGACGAACTCGCCGCCCTCGACGGGCTCGCCGGCCGCTCCGCCGACGAGCAGGCGCTCGCGCTGGCGCACGCCTCTCTCTGGGGCAACCGCGCCGACCTCAGCTTCCGGATCGCCTCGGGCGCCGCCCCCACCGACGGGGGTACGGACCCGCGTCTCGTCGCGGACGACGGCCCTCTGCTGTGGTCGCTGCTGCCCGTGGGCGCGGCCAGTACGGTGCATCTGATCGCCGACAACGCCGGCCGGGAACTCATCCCCGATCTCGTACTGCTCGACCATCTGCTCCACACCGAGCGCGCCTCCCGCGCCGTCCTGCACGTCAAGCCGTATCCGTACTACGTCTCCGACGCGACGATGACGGACGTCATCGACAGTCTGCGGCGGCTCGGGGCGGCATCCGGATACGCGGCCGAGATCGGCAAGCGGCTCTGGTCCGCCATGGCGGCCGGACGGCTCGCGGTGCGCGCGCACGGCTTCTTCCGGGCGCCGCTGCCGTACAGCGCGATGCCCGACGATCTGCGCCAGGACCTCGCGGGAGCCACCGTGACGATTCTGAAGGGTGACCTCAACTACCGTCGTCTCGTGGGTGATCGGTACTGGGCGCCGACGTCGTCGTTCGCCGGCCGTACCGCGTACTTCCCCGGACCCGTGGCCGCGCTGCGCACCCTCAAGTCCGATGTGATCGTCGGCCTCGACGCCCACGTACTGGATGGCCTGGAAGCGAGCGGAAAGCCGTGGCGTACCAGCGGCACGCACGGGCTCGTCCAGGCCCGGCGCTGAGGCTTTCGCTGCCCTTCTCTTGTAGCGCGAGAGGGCCGCCGACGGTGTCGGCGGCCCTCCTGGAGGCCGATCCCGGGGTCAGCCGCGACGAGCGTCCCGTTGCTCGTCAGCGTGCCGGGCCGGTACGGCGCGGGATGGCCCTCAGTGTTCCCAGACGGGCAGCCAGATGTCGTTGGCGACGCCGGTACAGGTGTACTGGATCAGGGCGTTCCCCTTGCCGACTCCGCCCCTGACGTTCAGGCACTTCTGGCTGGACTTGACGACCAGCTCGTAGCCGATGCCCTTCGGCACGAACTTCCACAGCGCGTTGGCGTCGTTGCCGCAGGTCCACTGGATGACCTCGGTGCCATTGGCGTTCCCACCGCCCTTGACGTTCAGGCACTTTCCGCTTTCCAGCGAGGCGAACTGGTAGTAGCCGCCGCCCTTGGCCGTGGCCTCCCAGCGCTCGTTCGGGGTGCCGGACCAGGGCCACTGGATGACCGGCGTCCCGTTCGCGCTGCCGCCGCCCTTGACGTTGGCGACCTGGCTGGGGTTGGAGGCCAGGCGCAGGCTGAGCTTCTTCACGGTGACCGCTCTGTCCGTATCGGGCTGCGCCGACGCGGTGGGCGTCATCGACGCGACAAGCATCGTCCCCACGAGGGCGGCTGCTGCGGCGGCCCAGTTCAGCTTGTATGCCGACATTGCTTCTCCTGACACGATTCGGGCCGGACTGTCCGGCCCGGGAGGAGACTGCCGGATGCCATCGCCGCGGAAGAGGGGCGGCAACGTCAAACCACCTCTTCGGGTGCCGGGCGTGGGCCGGACGGGTGAAGTGACCGTATACATCCGTCCCAACCGCCCCAATCCGAACGGGCATTGGGATGGCCACGTCAGGGAGTTCATCTCACGGGCCGGGAAGGTGACCACACCGCGATCACACGTGTGCTCCTTGCCGCTCGCGCGCCCGGGGGCACGGGCCGAAGGTGGGAAGAGAGCCCGACGGTGAAGGGAGCGCGGTGTGGCCACCAGGGCCGACGAGCCTGCGGATCCGGACCGCCCCCGGGCACGCTGGCCGTCGACCGGCGCCGTACTCCTGTGGGTCGTGGGGCTGACCGCGCTGATCCTCGTGCTCGGCCTGCTGACCGGCACCGGCGTACGCCTGATCGGTCTGGTCGTCTTTCTCCCCGCGTTCGCGGCCGCCTTCACCACCGTCCGGCAGACCGTGTTCACCGCGTGCTGGTCCGCCGCCGTCATGGCGCTGTCCCTCGTCTACCGTCCCGCGCCGAACCGGAGCGACGACATCGTGGCGCTCACGCTCACCGTGGTCTTCGGCGTGCTGAGCGTGCTGGGCTGCCGGTACCGGATCCGGCACGAGAGCGAGATGCTGCGGCTGCGATCGACCGCCACGGCCATGCAGCGGAGCATCCTCCGGCCGCTTCCGCTGCTCACCGACCAGGTACTGATGGACGGTGTGTACGAGCCGCTCCAGGAGGACAAACTCGTCGGCGGCGACATCTACGACCTGGCGGCCTCGCCCTATGGCACCCGCGTGCTGATCGGTGACGTCCAGGGCAAGGGGCTGCCCGCCATAGGCACGGCCTTCGCCGTGATCGGCGCGTTTCGCGAGGCGGCGTACCGCGAGCCGACGCTCTCCGGGCTCGTGGACGCCCTGGAGGAGGCCGTCGTACGGCACAACGCCATCGCCGCCGAGGCCGATGAGCCGGAACGGTTCGTCACCGCGCTGGTCCTCTGTATCGACGACAGCCCGACGGTGCGGGCCATCAGTTGCGGACACCCCCGGCCGTATCTCGTCGGACCCGGCGCGACCGTCTCCGTACTCCTCGATGAGGCCGATCTCCCGCTCGGCCTCGGCTCGCTGGCGCCCGCGCCCCGCACCGTGGGCCGGTTCGACTTCCCCTTCGGTACCACGCTGCTGCTCTGCACGGACGGTCTGACCGAGACGCGCGCCCCCGACGGCACGTTCTTCCCGCTGGAGAAGCGTCTCGCCGAGGAGGCGGGGCTGCCACCGACCCGGCTCGCGCGCTTCCTCCACGCGGATTCCCGCGCCTTCTCCGCCGGGCACCAGCAGGACGACATCGCCGTTCTCGCGCTGTGCCGCGCCCCTGCCTCGGACCGGTCCCCGGCCGTGTGATGCCGCCCGGCGTCGAGCGCGGTCAGGCCGGCTGGTTGTCCGCCCTCTCGTGCACGGGCCCGGCCGAAGCGACCGCCGCCGTCGTGGATGCCGTCCGCAGGATCCGGGCCGCGCACGCCGCGATCACGCAGAAGGCCACGGGCAGGAAGAAGGTGAGGTTCAGTGGGAGGAAGTGGGTCATGGGCCCGATGATCGCGGGCCCGGCGAGCATGCCCAGATAGCCGAGACCGGCGACGCGGGAGACATTCGCTCCGGCGCTCCCCTGGTCCGCGTGGCCCGCGGCGCTGAAGAGCTGGGGTACGGAGCCGGACAGCCCGATACCGAAGACCGTCCAGCCGACCAGGGCGAGGGGAATCCAGGGGGAGAGCGCGACGGCCGTCAGCCCGAGCGCCGCCAGGGATGTGCCGTAACGGACGATCGCGACCGGGCCGAAGCGCGCGGCCACCCGGTCGGTGAGCAGCCGTCCGATCGTCATGGCGGTGGAGAACGCGCCGTAGGCGAGGGCGGCGGTGGCGGCGGGCGCGCCGAGGACTTCCCGCAGACCGAGCACGCTCCAGTCGTTGGCGACGCCCTCACAGAGCATCAGCATGAAGGCGAGGGCGGCCAGCGCCCAGATGCGCGAGGGCGTCTTCCCGCGCGGGGCCGGCTGGTCCGCCGGGGACGGCTGCCGCCCGGCGCCGGCCTCGTCGGTCGTGGCCTCCGGGGCGCCCGCGGGCTCGGGCCGCAGCAGGGCGGGGGTGAAGAGTACGGTGACGGCCAGCCCGAAGACACTGACCGAGGTGAGGGTCAGCGCCGCGCTCCAGTTCCAGCTGAGCGTCCGGGCACCGACCAGCGCGGCCAGCACCCCGCCGACCGAGAAGAAGGCGTGGAAGGCGGACATGACGGGCCGTTCGTAACCGCGTTCGACCTGGACGGCATGGGTGTTCATGCTGACGTCCAGACAGCCGTTGCCGAAGCCGAACACCAGCAGGGCCACGGCCAGCGTCCATGCCTCGGTGGCGAGTCCGGGCAGGATCAGCGCGGCGCTGCACAGCGCCGCGCTGGCGGGCACCACCTTGCGCGCGCCGAGGCGGTCGGTGAGCGGCCCGACCAGCTGCATTCCCGCGAACGCGCCACCGCCGAGCAGCAGCAGAAGCCAGCCGAGCACGGCATGGCTGATCCCCACGCGGTGCTCCACCGTCGGGATGTGGACGACCCACATGCCCATCACGAACCCATTGAGGGTGAAGAAGCCGAAGGTGGCGATCCGGGCGGCGCGCAGTGATCTCTCCATGCGTGATCTCTCCATGCGAGCGAACATAGCAAACACAAATTGCGTTCGAAAGATTGCCCAACGATCGCCGAACGTGTTCAATGTGCGCTATGGCGAGCACAGAGCGACTGAGGCGGATCACCGATGCCGTGCGTGAGGCCGGGCAGCTGAGCGTGGCCGAACTGGCGGAGCTCACCGGAGCGTCGGAGATGACCATCCGCCGCGATCTGGAGGCCCTGGGCGCCCAGGGAGTGCTGGAGCGCTACCGCGGCGGTGCCAGAAGCCTGCTGCTGCGGGGCGAGGAGCCGCCCTTCGCGCTCCGGGCGCGCGAGGAGACGGAGACGAAGCGGCGCATCGCCACCGCCGTCGCCGGACTGATCGCCGACGGGGAGTCGGTGCTCATCGACAGCGGCACGACCTGTCTGGAGGTCGCACGCGCCCTGGAGCACCGCAGGCTGACCGTCATGCCGCTCTCGCTGCACGCCGCGAACGCGCTGACCAGCGCCCCCCAGCTGAAACTGCTGCTGCCCGGCGGTGAACCGCGCCCGGGTGAGCTGGCGTTGACCGGCCCGCTCACCGAGGCGTCCCTCGCCGCGCTGCGCTTCGACACCGCCGTCCTCGGCTGCTGCGGGCTCAACTCCAGGGACGGTCTGACCGCGTACGACCTGGCCGACGCCGCGGTCAAGCGCGCCGCGATCGCCTCCGCCCGCCGGGTGATCGCCGTGGCGGAGTCCGCCAAGTTCTCCCGTACGGCGCTCGCCTTCGTCGCGCCGGTCTCCGCGCTCGACGCCATCGTGACGGACGAGGGGGCCCCGGAGGAGGAGACCGGCGCGATGGCCGCGGCCGGCGTGGTCGTACGGACGGTATGAGCGCCAGGAGCAGGTGAGGACCCCCGCCGCCGGATCTCGGCCCGGACACCCTAGAGCTGCCTGAGGTGATCGCGCAGGCCGCGGGCGACGTGCGCCATGAGGGCGTCGGCGCCGGGTTGGGTACTGGCCGGGACGAGTGACTCGGTGAGGACGGCGATGGCGAAGGCCTGGCCGTCGGAGTGCTCGACCACACCGATCTCATGGCGGAGATTGAGCAGGGTGCCGGTCTTGGAGGACCAGGTGGTGGCGTCGGAGCTGAAGTCCGGGGTGAGCCGGTGCCGCAGCACGTTGTGGGTCATGAGACCGCGCACGCGCTCGGCCGCTTCGGGGTGGATCGCCGAAGGTGTCCACAGGGCCTGGAGCAGTTCGACATAGGCGCGTGCGCTGCCGGTGTTCGCGCGGGTGGTGTCGAGCTGCGGCACCCGGTGTCCCCGGCCGCTGGTGCCTGCGTCGATGGCGAGGGCGTGGGCGAGATGGGCCTCGGCGGCGTCGAAGCGTTCCGCGGGAGTGTCGGACAGTTCGAGCATGCCGTGCCGGACGGTGAGGCCGCGGAGGCCGAGCTCGTGGAGGATGTCGGCGACCTGGGCGGGCGGGGTGAGGTCGAACAGCGCGTCGGCGGCCGTTCCGTCACTCACGCAGGTGCTCAGATAGAGCAGGTCGTCGATCGCGATCCGGGTGGGGTGGCGGAATCGGCTCAGCCCGGTGGGGCCGGGTGTGGTGATCCGCCCGGGTTGTACGTCGAGCATCGTCGCCCCGTCGAGCTCGCCCCGTCGGATGCGTTCCGCCGTCGCCAGCGCGAGCGGGACCTTGACCAGGGAGGCGGCGGGCAGTTGCGTGTCCGGGTCGATCCCCAGCTCTTCTCCCGTATGCAGATCCCGCACGAGCAGGCAGCCGTGCAGACCGCCTTCGCGCAGCTGCCGGCGCATGTCGCCGAGCAGTGCCTCGGTGTTCATGCCGCCGCCCCTCCCGAGGTGCCCGCCCGGGTGTCCGCGCCGAGGAGGCGGGCGAGGGCGTCGCCCAGCCGCGCTTCGATGTGCTGTGGATTGCCGTCCGCGGCGGCGGCGAGGGCGAACCCCCGGCTGAGGGTGATCTCCCCGATGGGCCGCCAGTTCAGGGCGAGTTCCCCGGCCTGTGCGGGGGAACACAGCAACACGTCGCGGGTGCAGAGGACTTCCGCCGCGGCGGTCGTCAGGTCGGCCGCGGCGACGAGCTGGGCGGGCCGCAGACCCACCGCGTCGCGCAGACGCGTCAGCGGGTCACGGATGTGCGGCACATCGTCCTCCGGCTGGATCCAGATACGGCGGGCCGGGCGGGGCGAGGCCCGCCCCATCCGCAGCGTCTCGACGTACACGCGCTTGATGCCGGGATCCTGGGCACCGGCGAGCCCGAGCGGAACGGACCACGTCGCCTCGTCCGCGGGCACCGCGAGCACGGCTGCACGCACCTGCTGGGCGTGGATGAGTTCCCTGCGCTCCGCCGGCGCCGCGACGCGGAGATCGAGCGTGACACCGTGCCCCCGCGCCTCGGCGACGAGACGGGCGAGACCGGCCGTGGAGCAGATGCCGGGCACCGCGAGCCGCCAGGGTTTGCGTTTGACGGCCGCTGCCTCGTTCAGCAGCACCTCGGCGGTCTGTACGAGCTGTCTGGCCGCCGGGAGCATGTCCCGGCCGAAGGGGGTCAGGACGGCCCGCCGCGATGTGCGCTCGAACAGCTGCTCACCGAAGCGTTCCTCCAGGGCGGCGACGCGACGGCTGGCCACCGACTGGGACATCCGGGCCTCGGCCGCTCCGACGGTGAAACTTCCGTGCTCGCTGACGCTGACGAACGCGCGACACGCTCCCACCAGATCCACAGCCCGCACTCTATGCCAGATCGGCATGGAACAGCGCATGAACGTATTGGACCGCATGGCAACCCGGAGGTGAGGGTGGTCCCGGCACTGATGACCACCACCACGTACCGGGATGGGGCCGTGTCACCCCATCCCCCATGCGCCCCGCGTGCGGGGTGCCCCCGGAGGTTTGGACCATGCAGCACAGCCGTGCCCGGCGCGCCGTTCTCGGTGCGCTCGCCACACTCGCCCTTGTCCCGCTCGTGGCCTGCGGCCAAGGCGAGTCCGCGGCCTCGTCGTCTCCGTCCGCCCCAGCGTCCGCGTCCGCCACGACGACACAGTCGAGCGCGGCGACGAAGCCGTTCGCCGGCGGGTTGCATGAGCTTGAGCGCAAGTTCGACGCGCGGCTGGGCGTCTACGCCGTCGACACCGGCACCGGGCGCGAGGTGGCGTACAACGACGGCGAGCGGTTCCCCTACGCCTCCACCTTCAAGGCGCTGGCCGCCGGCGCCGTGCTGCGGAAGTACTCACTGAGCGGGATGGACCGGGTGATCACGTACTCCAAGGACGATCTGATCGCCAACTCTCCCGTGACCGAGAAGCACGTCGAGACCGGGATGACCCTGAAGGAGCTGTGTGACGCCACCGTCCGCTTCAGCGACAACACCGCGGCGAACCTGCTGTTCGACCACGCACTCGGCGGGCCCAAGGGGCTCGAAGCCGTACTCAGGGAGATCGGCGACGACGTCACCCTGATGGAACGCCGCGAGCCCGAACTCAGCCGATGGGTCCCGGGCGACACGCGGGACACGAGCACACCGCGGGCGCTGGTCGAGGATCTGCGCGCGTTCGTTCTCGGAGACGTCCTCGGCAAGGCCGAACGCGCCCAGCTCACCGAGTGGCTGCGGACCAACACCACCGGGGACGCGCTCATCAGGGCCGGAGTGCCCAAGGGCTGGGTGGTCGGCGACAAGACCGGGACCGGCAGCTACCACGGCGCCCGCAACGACATCGCCGTGGTGTGGCCCCCCGACAGCGCCCCCATCGTCATGGCGATCATGTCGAACCGCCCCGACAAGGACGCCGAACACGACGACGAACTGATCGCGGAAGCGGCCTCCGTGGTCGCCGACGCGCTGTCGTAGCGAAGACACGCGCCGGCGGTGCGGTACGGGGAACACGGCCCAGACGTTAACCGCGCGCTAACCGGCTGAGGGGCGGGCGCTGGGCACGGCGTTTCTAGCGTCGGGGAAGAGGCGGTATTCCGGCCGGCTCGTTCCGATCCCTGCGCAGAGGTGTCACCATGCGTCGTACCTTGTCCGCCGCGCTGACCGGTCTGATGGTCCTGACCGGAGCCGTGGCGTGTTCCACCTCCTCCGGCTCCGGAGCCGGTTCCGGTTCGTCATCCTCCTCGTCGGCGGCTGCCCCGGCGCCCGAGTCGAATCCGGCGGGCGACATCCCCGACAACCAGGTGTACGTGGCCTGGTCACCGTCGGGCGGCGGGTTCTCCGTGAAGGTGCCCGAGGGCTGGGCGCGCCAGGCCGCCGGGCGGGCCACGGTCTTCAGCGACAAGTTCAACAGCGTCCGCGTCGAGCCGTCGCCGGCCGCCCAGGCGCCGACCGCTCAGTCCGTGCGCTCGGTCGACCTCCCCGCCGTCGAACGGTCCGCGAAGAACGTGAAGGTGGGCAAGGTCAGCACGGTGAAGCGGCAGGGCGGCGACGCCGTACTCGCCACGTACCGCGCGGACTCGGCCCCCGACGGGGTGACCGGCAAGAGCGTCCAGCAGGACGTGGAGCGGTATGTCTTCTGGAAGAACGGCACCCAGGTCGTCCTGACCCTGTCCGGCGCCGTGGGAGCGGACAACGTGGACCCCTGGCGTACCGTCACGGACTCCTTCCGGTGGACGCGATGACCGCCTCGCTCAGCGCGGACTCCCTGTACCGGTTCTTCCGGGCGGGCGAGGAGGAGACGTTCGCGCTCCAGGGCGTCGGGCTGGAGGTGGCGAAGGGCGAGATCGTCGCGGTGACCGGGCCTTCCGGCTCGGGCAAGACGACGCTGCTGAGCTGTCTGGCCGGGCTGGACGAACCCGACGGCGGCATGGTGCGCGTGGCCGGCCGGCCGCTGTCCCACCAGCGGGAACATCTGCGCAGCCGCATCCGGGCACAACACATCGGAGTGCTGTTCCAGTCCGGCAATCTGCTGGACCACCTCACCGTCGCCGACAACGTACGGCTCGTCCAGCGGCTCTCGCACGTACCGGACCGCGGCCGGGGACAGGACCTGCTGCGGCAGATGGGGATCGACCGACGTGCGGGCGCGCTGCCCCGGCAGCTGTCCGGCGGGGAGGCCGCGCGCGCCGGTCTGGCCGTGGCTCTGGCCAACGATCCGGCCGTCGTCCTCGCGGACGAGCCCACCGGCGAGGTCGACGCGGAGACCGAGCGGCGGATTCTCACGCTGCTGCGTGAACGGGCCGCCACGGGGACGTCCATGGTGGTCGTCACCCACTCGCGGGAGGTGGCCGCCGTCGCCGACCGGGTGCTGCGGCTGCGGGACGGACGGTGGGTGGCATGACGGCGAACGGGACAGAGACGGTAACGCCCGGCGGAGAGCAGCTGGTCGTCTGCACGGACGCGGCGCGTACGTACGGTACGGGCCCCGGCGCGGTGGTCGCCGTGCACGGCGCGAGCTGCGCGGTCACCGCGGGCGCCGGGATCGCCGTGGTCGGGCCCTCCGGCTCGGGCAAGTCGACGCTGCTGCATCTGATGGCGGGTCTGGACCGGCCGACGGCCGGCCGGGTCGCGCATCCCGGTCTGCCCGAGGGGTCCCTCCCCCGGCATATCGGTGTCGTCTTCCAGGGTCCGAGTCTGCTGCCGCCGCTCACGGCGGTGGAGAACGTCGCCCTGCCGCTGCGCATCGACGGTGTGGCGCAGGCCGAGGCGGACGCGCGCGCCTTCGCGGCGCTGGAGGAGCTGGGGCTCGAAGCGCTGGCGTCGAAACTGCCGGACGAACTGTCGGCGGGCCAGGCCCAACGGGTCGCGGTGGCCCGGGTGCTGGCGCGCCGGCCGCGGCTGATCCTCGCGGACGAGCCGACCGGGCAGCTGGACCGGGAGAGCGCCGGACAGGTGATGGGGGTGCTGCTCGCGGCCGCCGCCACGCTCGGCGCGGCCGTGCTGGTCAGCACACACGACATGCGGGTGGCCGACGCGCTGCCCACCCGCTGGTCCATGGCCGACGGGCGCCTGGTGCTCCCGGACGGCACGGCCGAGGAAGACCGGGCCGAGGAAGACCGGGCCGAAGAGCGCCTGGCCGGGAAACGCCGGGCCGGGGAACGTCAGGAGCGTGAGGCACGATGATCGGAATGTGGCTCTCCGGGCTGCTGCGGGTACGCGGCGGCCGGCTCCTCGCCACCGCGTCGGGCGTCATGGTGGCCGTCGCGCTGCTGTCCCTGCTCGGCGGCTTCCTCTCCCAGACCCGCGCCACCATGACCTCCCAGTCGGTACGGACGGTGTCCGTGGACTGGCAGGTGCAGGTGGCCGACGGCGCCGATCCGAACGCGGTGCTGTCCACCGTGCGCGGACTTGACGGTACGAAGGCCGCGCTGCCGGTCGGCTACGCGGGCACGAGCGGCCTGGAGGCGCGGACGGGAGGCACCCTCCAGACCACCGGTCCCGGGTCCGTGCTCGGGCTGCCCGCCGACTACGCACGCACCTTCCCCGGCGAGATCCGCGTCCTCGCGGGACACGGCCAAGGCGTGCTGCTCGCCCAGCAGACCGCCGCCAACCTGCACGCGGCTCCCGGCGACACCATCGCGGTCAAGCGCGCCGGACTGCCCGCCGTACGGCTGCGGGTGGACGGTGTCGTGGAACTCCCGCTCGCCGACTCCCTGTTCCAGAAGGTCGGCGCTCCGCCGCAGTCCCAGCCGTCGGCCCCGCCGGACAACATCGTGCTGCTCCCCCAGCGGACCTGGCACACCGTCTTCGATCCGCTCGCGGTCCCGCGGCCCGACCTGGTACGGACGCAGATCCATACCCTGCGCGGCCACGGCCTGCCGCCCGACCCGGCCGCCGCGTACACCGCGGCCACCGGCAGCGCGCACAACGCGGAGGTACGGCTCGCCGGGGCCGGGCTGGTCGGTGACAATCTGGGCGCCGTGCTGGACGCCGCCCGCGCCGACGCCCTGTACGCGCAGCTGCTCTTCCTCTTCCTCGGCGTACCCGGCTCCGTACTGGCGGCGGCCCTGACCTGGGCGGTCGCCCAGGCCGGCGCGGGCAGGCGGCGCAAGGAGCAGGCGCTGCTGCGGACCAGGGGCGCGACGGTACGGCAGCTCGTCGGGCTCGCGGCGGTGGAGGCCGTCGTCGTCGCCGTGGCGGGGACGGCGGGCGGGCTGGCGCTGGCCGCGCTGGTGGGCCGCGTTGCGCTCCACACCGCCGGGGTGCCCCTGTCCTGGGCCCTCGCCGCGTCGGCCGTGGGGTTCGGGGTGGCGGGCGCGACCGTACTGCTGCCCGCGCGCTACGACGCACGCCGCGCGACCGTCGCGTCCGGCCGTACGGCGGTGGCGCGCCGCCCGGCGCCGCACCCCGCGTGGTGGGCGATGGCCGCCGTCCTCCTGGCCGGCTCGCTGGCGGTCTTCCGCGCGACCAGTACGACCACGTACGCCCTGGTCCTCGCACCCGAGGGCACCGCGTCCCTCTCCGTGGACTACTGGGCCTTCGCGGGACCGGCCCTGCTGTGGGCGGGCGGCGCGGTGCTGGCCTGGCTGCTGGCCGATCTGCTGCTGCGGCGCGGAAGGCCGCTGCTCCAGCGGCTGTTCCGGCCCGCGGCGGGGGCGCTGGCGGGGACGGTCGCGGCCGGTGTCTCGCGGCAGCGCGGCGCCGTGCTGCGCTCCGTCGTCCTGCTGGCCCTGGCCTGCGCGTTCGCCGCGTCGACCGCCGTGTTCAACTCCACCTACCGTCAACAGGCCGAGGTGGACGCGGTGTTGACCAATGGCGCCGATGTCACGGTCACCACCTCGACGAACGGCGCCACCGGGACCGCGGACGCGGCGAAGCTGGCCGGGGTGCCCGGCGTACAGCATGTGGAACCGGTCCAGCACCGGTTCGCGTACGTCGGCGCCGATCTCCAGGACCTGTACGGGGTCCAGCCGAAGAGCATCGTGTCGGCCGGGCGTTTGCAGGACGCCTACTTCTCCGGCGGCACCGCGAGCGGCTTGATGGACCGGCTCGCGCGGCGGCCCGACGCGCTGCTGGTGAGCGCGGAGACCGCGCACGATTTCCAGCTCCGTCCCGGGGATCAGGTCCGGCTGCGGCTGACGGACGCGCGAACGGGCGGGCCCCGGACGATCCCGTTCCATTTCGCCGGTGTCGTCAAGGAGTTCCCGACCGCGCCAAAGGACAGCTTCCTGGTCGCCAACTCCTCGTACATCGCCCGTACGACGGGCAGCGCGGCCGTCGGAACCCTGCTGGTCGACACGGGCGGCACGGCCCAGCAGTCCGTCGCGGCGCGGGCCAGGACCCTGCTCGGACCGAACGCGCATGTCACGGATCTGCCGTCGTCACGTACGGTCATCGGCTCCAGCCTGACGGCCGTCGATCTCGCCGGGCTGACCCGGGTCGAGCTGGGCTTCGCGCTGGTGATCGCGGCGGCGGCGGGCGGTCTGGTCCTGGCGCTCGGGCTCGCCGAGCGGCGGCGCACACTGGCCCTGGCGTCGGTGCTGGGGGCCAGGGGCCGTCAGCTGTCGGGGTTCGTGTGGAGCGAGGCGGCCCTGGTCGCCGTGGCGGGCGGCGCCTGCGGCGCGGTCCTGGGGTGGTCGCTGTCGCAGATGCTGGTGAAGGTGCTCTCCGGGGTCTTCGATCCGCCGCCGTCGCAGGTCGCCGTTCCCTGGGCGTATCTGCTGGCGACGGCCGCTGTCACGGTGGCCGCGCTGGCGGCGGCGGCCTGGGCGGCCGTACGTCACGCGCGGCGCCCTCCGCTCACCGAGCTACGGGAGCTGTGAGGGGCCAGTACCCCGGGGGCCGCGGGCGGCGACGCGCCGTCCGCGGCCCCCGGTCATGTCGTCACGTCAGAGCTCAACCGGGGGTCAACCGGGGGTCCCGAGCCCGGCGTCCCTGGCCAGCAGGGCTGCCTGGACGCGGTTTCCGGCGTCGAGTGCCGTCAGGATCCGGCTGATGTGCGCCTTGACGGTGCTCTCGCGCATCCCGAGCGCCGTCGCGATCTCCGCGTTGGAGCAGCCCAGCGCGAGCCGCGCCAGAACGTCCGTCTCGCGCGGTGTCAGCCGGGTGAGCTTGGCGCGCGCCGCCAGCGCCGCGGGCCGTTCGGCGTGGTGGTAACGGTCGATCAGCCGACGGGCCGCGGCGGGGTGCAGCATGCCCTGGCCGGCCGCGACCACATGGACCGCGCGGATGATCTCCAGCGGATCGGTGTCCTTGAGCAGAAAGCCGTCCGCGCCCGCGGCGAGCGCGTCGTAGACGTACTCGTCCAGGTCGAAGGTGGTCAGGGTGATCACCCGCGGCGGGGCCGGGAGCGCGCGCAGCCGCCGGGTCGCCGCGATACCGTCCATACGCGGCATCCGTATGTCGACCAGCGCGATGTCGACGCGGTGCCGGCCCGCCTGCTCGACGGCGGCCAGCCCGTCCGCCGCCTCACCGACGACGGTCAGTTCCGGGTCGGTGGTCAGCAGATCGACAAGACCGAGCCGCACCAGGGCGTCGTCGTCCGCCACCAGGACGTTGATCACGATGCGGCCTCTCGTGACGCGGCCGCCGTGGAAAGGTCGAGGGAGGCCACGGGCAGCCGGGCGGCGAGCCGCCAGCCGCCCCCGGTGGCACCCGCGTGCAGATGACCGCCCAGCGCCGCGACGCGCTCCGCCAGACCGATCAGACCGTACCCACCGGGTGTCCGTGCGCCACCCAGTTCCTCAGGGCCTCCGGACGTGGGGAAGGCTTCCCCGGCGGGCCCGTTGACCACCTCGACCGTCGTGGCGGGCGGCCCGTAATGCACACGCACGGCGACCGGCGCCGCGTACGCGTGCTTGCGCGCGTTGGTCAGGGCTTCCCGTACGAGCCGGTGCACCGCCAGGCGGTGGGAGGTGGAGGTGCTGCCCGCATCGCCGGACACCGTCGACTCGATCAGCTGTCCGGCGGCGCGTGCCTCGCCGAGCAGTTCGGCCAGATCCTGGAGCGCCGGGGCCGCCACGGCCGCCCCATGCGCTCCGGCAGCACCGGCCGTCCCGGCGGGCCGGTCCTCGGAGCGCATCGCCCCGAGCACCTCGCGCAGATCGTCCAGCGCCTGCCCGGCCGTGCTCCGCAGCAGGGCGATCCGTTCCACGGTGGCCGGGGGCATCCCCTCCCCGCGCAGCTGGAGCACCCCGGCGTGCAGCATCAGCAGGCTCAGCCGGTGGGCGAGGACATCGTGCATCTCGCGGGCGATGCGCGACCGTTCGGCCAGTCTCGCCTGTTCCGCGCGGAGTTCGCGCTCCACCCGCAGCTGTTCCACCTGGTCCGTCAGGGCCTCCAGCAACCGGCGCCTGCTGCCCAGCCACATGCCGAGCGCCAGCGCGAGACCGATGAGCACGGAATTGCCGAAGCTCGCGTTGGTCCAGTTGCTCAGCCGCCCTCCGGAGAGCGGCTGCCCCCGGGTCAGCGCGACGGCGAGCCATGGCAGCCCGGCGGTCAGGACGATCCCCAGAAACACCCACACCTCGCGCAGCCTGCCGCGCGAGGAGAAGTGGTACAGCGTCACCAGCAGCGGCAGCAGGGCGCCCAGGGCCGCCGACGCGAGCGCCACGCCCGCCGCCGCACGGGGATACCGGTGGCGGCCGAGGGCCGCGAACGAGGCGATCACCGCCACATACGGCGCGGGATCCGCGAGCGTGTCACCGGCCGACCGGTAGCCCTCCAGTACGGACATCAGGGCGAGCGCCACCGCCGACGGTGCCTCCACCCACAGCGGCATTCTGCGTCCGGGCTCGGATTTCACCCCGTCATCCTAGAGACGCGGGTACGCGGCGTACCCCCGCCGGACGGACATCGCGACCCCCGACTTTCGTCGGACACCGCCGTCGCACAACAGCCGATTCCCCGGTGCCTGCCGCTCCCTGGCGTCGCTCGTATGGCTCTTCCACCGCCCCGTACCCCGCTGGTCCGCACCTCACGGTCCGGCGGCTCACCGTCCGGTACCTCACACACCGGCATACCCCCGGCCGCCGGCGCGCGGGTCCGGCGTACCCCGGCCCGGCGGCTCGCCGACCGGGGGGCTGTTCTTCGCCGAGACACTGCGGACGTTCCGTACGACCGGCGCCGTGACGCCCAGCGGGCGCCCGCTCACCCAGGCGCTCGCCGCGCCGCTGGCGGACCGTACCGGGCGGCCCCGCGCCGTGGCCGACCTGCTCGCGCGCTATCTGACCGCGCTCAGGCCCGGGGGCCGTCTGACGTACTTCGGCTACCGCGGCACCACGCGGCTGCGTGCGGTGTTCGGCAGCTCCCGGAGCCTGGCGCGGCACAGCGGGGTCGTGCATGTGCTCGACTCCTTCCAGCGGGCGCATGCCGTCGACTGCCGCACTGTCCGGAGCAATGTGCCCCCGGCGCGCGTCTGGCAGCTGAGCGCGCCCGCGACGACGGCTGACCGCTGACCGGTACGCCGTGTACGCCGCCTATCCGTCGGCCGGAGACGCGCCATCGGCCGGAGGCGCGGCGATCAGCCAGGTGAAGCGGGGGTGCGGGCGCGGACGGGAGACGAAGAGTCGGCCGCCCTCCGCCTCGGCCAGCGAACGGGCGAGCGCGAGGCCGATGCCATGGCCCGTGGCGTCCTCCGGGCGGCGCTCGAAGAGCGGCCGGTCGTCGGCGATCCCCGGCCCCTCGTCCTCCACATCGAGGGCGAGCACACCGCCTGTGTCCCGGACGCGTACGGTCACGGTCCCCCGGCCGTGGCCGCACGCGTTGGCCAGCAGGACATCCAGGATCTGCCGGGCCGCGCGGCCCGACCCGGCGCCCTCGGGCAGGTCGTCCTCCGCCAGGACCCGCAGCCGCCGGCCCTGGGCGGCCAGCTCGCCGTGCCAGCGGCGCGCGACATCGTCGAGGAGCGGCGCGAGGTCCAGCGTGGCCCGCTCGGGGGCGTCGCGCGCCAGGATGAGCAGATCGGCCAGGGTCGTCTCCATCGATCCGAGCCGCTCCAGCGCGGAGGTCATCGCCTCGCGCGGGTCGCCGCCGTCGCCCGCTGCCAACGACGTCTCAAGATCGAGACGTACCCCCGTCAGCGCGGTGCGCAGCTGGTGCGACACATCGGCGCTGAAGGACCGTTCGCGCTGGAGGAGCTGATCGACCCGTCCCGCCGTGCGGGCCAGGGCGCTCGCGACCGCGTCGGTCTCCGGTATCCCGGACGGCTCGGCCCGCGCCCCGAGGTCTCCGCCCTCCATCCGGCGCGCCGTACCGGCCAGCGCCTCCAGCGGACGCGCCAGGCGTCTGCTGGAGCGGAGCGCGAGGACCACTCCCGTACCGACCGCGAGCCCGGCGAGCGCCAGCATGCCGCTCCAGGTCAGCGCGGTCCTGCGGAGCGGCTGCGAGGCGGGGGCGCTGACCCGGACCATGGCCCGTACCCGCTCCGCGCCTCCGACGGGGACCGCCACCACCAGGCTGTCGTTCAGGCGCTGCGAGGAGGCCCGGCCCCGTGCGGCCTCGCGCACCGGCCCGTCGCCCGCCCGGGGACCGTCGCCGAGGACGCGCCGCGCCCCGGGGTCGTAGACCGCGATACGGGTGCCGCGCTCGGCGCGGGGCAGCTCGACCGGGTCGGAACCAGGTGGCTGTACGGGCCGCGCGGGCAGGCTCACCGCGACCTGTTCGCCGAGCTGCTGCAACTCGCGTACCTCGTCCTGCTGGTAGAGCCGTAGCACCACGATGCCCAGCGGTACGGCGAACAGCAGCACCGCGCACACCACCGCCACCACGGTCGCCCTCAGGATGCGACGCCGCACGGCCCGCTCCTTCCCGCTACGGCGTGCCGCCCGGGAGCATCACGGACCGACCGGAGGACCGGGTGGTTCGAGCCGGTAGCCGAACTGCCGCAGCGTCGTGATCCGTACGAGGTCGCCCAGCTTCCGGCGCAGCGCGGCCACATGCACATCGAGGGTCTTCGTGGGGCCGAACCAGTTCTCGTCCCATACATCGCTCATCAGCTCCTCGCGGCTCACCGCCTGCCCCGCGCCGAGCGCGAGGCGTACCAGCAGGTCGAACTCCCTGGGCCTGAGCGGCACTTCGCCCCGTGCGGCGGTGGTACAGCGCCGTGCCGATCTGTCGATCACCAGCGGCCCCAGCCTGATCCGCGCAGGCCCTTCGTGTCCGCCGGGCGCGGCGCGGCGCAGATGGGCCGACACGCGCGCCTGGAGTTCGGCGAGCCGGAACGGCTTGGTGAGGTAGTCGTCGGCGCCGCACTCCAGGGCCTGGATGACGTCCATCTCGGCGGTACGGGCGGTCAGCACGACGAGGACCGCGTCCGGCGCGCGCTCGCGCAGCTGACGGCAGAGTGCGAACCCGTCGATATCGGGCAGCCCGAGGTCGATGAGGAGCAGTTCGGCGGGCCGTCGCGCGACGCTCTCCAGCGCGGATCCGCCGTCGGGGCACCACCGGGTGTCATGGCCCAGTACGCGGAGGGTGCCGATCAGCCCGGTTCCGATGGCCGGGTCGTCCTCGACGACCACGATGCGTGCCGCCATGTCACCCACTGCCTCGTGTCCGGGGGAGGGAGCGACGAGCCCCGCCGAGCCCGACGAGCCCCGCCCAGTCTTTGCCGCGCTTACGGGGCCCCTGCGCCCCGGCGACGATGGTGGACCCGCGAACCTGAACGCCACCTGAACGCGTGGTCCGCGCCGGGGCGGCCCCAGGGCAGGCATACGCCCGCCCGGTGGCGTCCGGGTAATACTGGCCCGGTGACCACCCACCGTGTCCTGGTCGTCGAGGACGACCACGGCCTGCGCGATGTACTCGCCCGAGGTCTGCGCGACGAGGACTTCGAGGTCGTGACCGCGGCCGACGGCGTCGGCGCGCTGCGCCGCGTCGATGCCCGGGTGGACGCCGTGGTGCTGGACATCGGTCTGCCCGACTCCGACGGCCGCGATGTCTGCCAGGCCATGCGCGCCGCCGGAGTCACCGCGCCTGTGGTGTTCCTCACCGCGCGCGACCAGCTCACCGACCGGCTGTCCGGGTTCTCCTCCGGCGGGGACGACTATCTCGCCAAACCCTTTCACCTGGCCGAACTGGCGGCGCGTATCCGCGCCGCCCTGCGCCGGGCCGGGCGGGACCCGTCGATCGACACGGGCGGGCTGCGGCTGGATCCGGTACGGCACGAGCTGACCGCGGGCGACGCCGCCGTGTCCCTGACACCGACCGAGTTCCGGCTGCTGGCCAGTCTCATGGCCGCTCCCGGCACGGCGGTGCGCCGCCGGGCTCTGCTGCGGGCCGGCTGGCCGGAGGGCGCCCAGGTCAGCGAGAACACCCTGGACCAGTATCTGACCCGGCTGCGGCGCAAGCTGCGCGAGGCCGGTGCCTCGCACGGCATCAGCACCGTACGGGGCATCGGCTACCGCTTCGCGGAAAGCACGGAGCCCTCGGAAAGCACGGAAAGCGCGGCAAGCACGGGTACCGCCGCAAGCACGGGAACCGCGGCGAACACGGACAGCACCGCATGAGAAGGCCCGGCGGACGCGGATGAGCGTACGGACCACCGCGCGGCGCCTGCGCGCATTCCTGCGGGGATTCCTGTCTCCCCGCACCCTGCGGGGCCGGCTCGCCCTGGTCGCCCTGATCACCAGCGCGCTGTGGGTCGCCGTCCTGACCTCCGCGTTCAACCTGGCCCTGAACGGCAGACTGCACGCGCAGGCGGACGATGTCCTGCGGACCCGGGCCGAGGCGGTCGCCGCCACGATCGAGCCCCGGCCCGACGGCCGTTTCGTGATCCACGAGCCGTCGGAGGACCAGGCCCTCGACGCCGGGGTGTGGATCTATCAGGGGCGGCACGCGATCGAGAAGCCGCCCGGCGTACCGGCGGCCCTGCAACAACGCGCCGACCGGCTGGCCGGGCAGGCCGACACGTTCGCCGAGGTCAGCGACCCGAGCGACACCCGGCTGTACGCCCTGCCGGTCAAGGACGCCGACGGTCGCGAGCAGGTGGGTACGGTCGTCACCTCCGTCGGCCTCGATCCGTACCGCAGTACGGCCGACTCGGCCCTGACGGCGTCGGTCGTGCTCGCGGTGCTGCTGCTGGGAACGGTCTATCTGCTGACGCGGCTGGCCGTACGCCGGGCGCTGCGGCCCGTGGGTCAAATGAGCGCGCAGGCCGCCCTGTGGAGCGAGGAGGGCACCGCCCGGCGCTTCGGCACCGAGGGCCGCCCGGCGGAACTCGCCTCGTTCGCGGCCAGTCTCGATGAGCTGCTCGACCGGCTCGCGGCGGTCCTGCGCCATGAGCAGCAGCAGAGCGCCGAGCTCTCCCATGAGCTGCGCACCCCGCTGGCGCGGATCACGGCGGAGACGGAGTGGCTGGTCAAGCGCCCGCGCGACGCCGCGGAGCAGCGGGTCTCGCACGAGGCGATCGCGAGCGCCGCGGCCACCATGCGGCAGATCTGCGAGAGCCTGCTCTCCGAGGCCCGCACCCGGGGCTCGCAGGTCCCGGGCCGCTGCCGGCCGCTCGATCTGGCGCGGGCGCTCGCGGAGCGTACGGCCACGGATCATCCGGACTCGCCGCCGGTGCTGGTCCGTGGCGCCCCGGCGACGGCCGGTGTCTCGGAGGCCGTGGCCGAGCGCATCCTGATGCCGCTCCTGGACAACGCCCGGCGCTATGCCGTGCGCTCCGTCGTGATCGAGTGCGCGGCGGTGCCGGGGGCGGTCGAGGTGAGTGTCGTCGACGACGGACCGGGGGTGCCGGAGTCGTTCGTGCCCTGGCTCTTCGAACCGGGCCGCCGCGCCGCTCCCGGCGACGGACACGACGGCGCGGGTCTGGGCCTGGCGCTCGCCCGCCGGCTGGCCCGTGCCGCGGGCGGCGACATCACGCTGGACACCGCCGGGGCCGGGGCCGGCTCCACGCCCGGAACCGGCCCCGGAGCGCGGTTTACCGTACGTCTTCCGGCAGGCTGAACCGGTCGCGTGCGTGCTCCCCGAAGCCGCTCCTTCCGCCGCTGTCGCCGTCACTCCCGAGCGGTGCCACATCCCTCTTGCTGCGGGTGAGATAGACGACCAGCCCGAGGATGACGGCGAGGAAGAGCAGGCTCGTACCGACCGTCCCGAGGCCGAGCCCGCCGTCCGCGCGCGCCTGGGAGAGATAGTCGCCGAGCGAGGCACCGAGCGGCCGGGTGAGGACGTACGCGATCCAGAACGACCAGACGGCGTGGAAGTCGAGTGTGAAGCGGGCGAAGGCGACCGCGGCGATCAGCACCGCGAACAGCACGGCGGACACCCAGTAGCCCAGGCCGAGGCGCTCGGCCGCGAGATCGCCCGCCGAGGTGCCGAGCGCGAAGGTGAAGAGGATCGCCAGCCAGTAGAAGGCTTCCCTCCGCCGGGTGTGGATGGTGTGGATGGACAGCGACCGCTCGCTCGCGTACCAGGCGACGAACGTCACGGCCAGCGCCAGGGCGAACATCCAGGTGGTCGTCTCCAGCGGGACGCCCAGGTTGTCGGTGAGGTTGTCGCTGACCAGCGTCCCGACGACGCTGATCAGGACGACGGACAGCCAGTACAGGGACGGCACATAGGCGCGCGCCCGGAACTGGAAGAAGAGCGCGACGGCCAGCAGCGCCCCCATCACATACGAGGTGTTGGTCAGGCCCAGGCCCAGATTGGCGTTGAGCAGGTCGGCCGCGGTCTCGCCCACGGTGGTGCAGAGGATCTTGATGACCCAGAAGTACAGGGTGACTTCGGGGACTTTGTTCCACATCTCGCGGCTTCGCGGCGCCGCTCCCGCCGCGTGCTTGTTGGTTGTCATGCACGGGAGGCTGGCAGTCCGTACCTGAACGCTTCCTGACCACTTTCCGACCGCTTCCTGAGCACGTCGGGGCGGTGCCCGCTTGCCGCGCGTCGGCGCCCGACGCAGGCTGGGGTTATGGCTGTTCCCGCGTCCGCCGCGCCCGCCACGGAGACCTACGGCGGCTGGGCCGTCGAGACCCCAGGACCGATCAGCACCGGACGGCCGCTGGTCCGGGTCAGCCGCCGCGTGCCCGTCCCCGGCCCCGGCAAACTGCTGCTGCGGGTGGAGGCGTGCGGTGTCTGCCGTACGGATCTGCATCTGACCGAGGGCGATCTCACCCCGCACCGCCCGGCGAGCATCCCCGGCCATGAGATCGTCGGCCGGGTGAGCGCCGTCGGCAAGGACGTGACGCGGTTCCGTACCGGCGACCGGGCCGGCGGGGCGTGGCTGCGCGGCACCTGCGGGACCTGCCGCTACTGCCGGGCGGGACAGGAGAACCTCTGCCCCCGGTCCCTCTACACGGGATGGGACGCGGACGGCGGCTTCGCCGAACTGGCCATTGTCCCCGAGGCGTTCGCCTACCCGCTGCCGGAGAACCAGGACGCCGCGCTGCTCGCGCCGCTCCTGTGCGCCGGGATCATCGGCTACCGTTCGCTGCGCCGCAGCGCGCTGCCGCGCGGCGGGCGTCTGGGGATCTACGGTTTCGGCGCCTCCGCCCATCTGGCCGCGCAGGTGGCGCTGGCCGAGGGCGCCACGGTCCATGTGCTGACCCGGTCGGTGCGGGCACGTGAACTCGCCATGGAGCTGGGCGCCTCCTCGGCGGGCGACGACCGGGACCGGCCGCCGGAGCCGCTGGACTCGGCGATCCTGTTCGCGCCGGTGGGTGATCTGGTGCCGGTGGCGCTGGAGGCCCTGGACCGGTCGGGCACGCTCTCGATCGCCGGAATCCATCTCTCCGACATTCCCGTGCTGAACTACGAGCGCCATCTCTTCCAGGAGCGGAATCTGCGCAGCGTCACCTCCAACACCCGCCAGGACGGGTACGACTTCCTCGCCCTGGCCGACCGCATCGGCATCCGCGTCAGCGTCAGCCGCTATCCGCTGAGCCAGGCCGACCGGGCGCTCGCCGACCTCGCGGCCGACCGGGTGAACGGCGCCGCGGTGCTCGTACCCGACTGAGGCGCGTACCCACTGACGCGCGTACCCGACTGACCCGGGTATCCGGCCGACTCACACACCGGGCAGTTCGAGCCGGCGCGTGGTGCCGGGGGCGATGACGGATTCGACCCCGTCGAGCACCACACGTACCGGACCGTCGGTCCCGTCCGGTACGGCGATCCGTACCCGCTGGGCGCGGATGCGCAGATCCACGTCCCAGTGACTGCGGTAGCGGATGCCGACCCCGAACTTCGACAGCTGGGGCAGCGGCGCCGGATCCAGCCACAGCGCGTTGTCCCGCGTCTCCAGACCGGTCAGCCCGCGCTGTACGAAGTCCAGGGTGCCCGCCATCGCGCCGAGATGGATGCCCTCCGCCGTGGTGCCGCCCTGAACGTCGGCCACGTCCCCGGCGAGCGCCTCCTCGGCGAAGGCCCACGCGTCCTCACGGCGCACCCGGGCCAGCACCCACGCGTGGACGAGGGAGCTGAGCGTGGACCCGTGGCTGGTGCGGGCGAGGTAGTAGTCGACGGTGGCCCGCCAGGAGTCGTCGTCAAGGCTGTGACCGAGCTGCCGGAAGAGTCCGGCGAGTTCCCGGGGCGAGAAGAGATAGCCGAGCATCAGCACATCGGCCTGCTTGGACGCCTGGTAGCGGTTGGCCGTGTCGCCCTCCGCCTCCAGGATCCGGTCCAGCCGCCGGATGTCGCCGTACCGCTTCCGGTACCCCTCCCAGTCGAGTTCGGCGAGGTCCCCGTATCCGGCGAACTGGCTGATGACCCCCGCGTGGTACGGCACATGGAGCCGGTGGGCGATATCGTCCCAGCCGTCCTGTTCCGACGGCGCGAGCCGGATACGGTCGAAGAGCTGGTGGCGGTGCGAGAGGGGCAGGGTCCGGCAGAGTTCGAGGGCCCGGGTCAGTACCCACGCGGCGGTGACGTTCGTATAGGCGTTGTCGTCCAGCCCCGGGACCGTGGCGTCCGGGTAGCCGTCGTGGTACTCGTCGGGACCGACGACACCGCGGATGCGGTATCGCTCCAGCGCCGGGTCCCAGACCGCGCTGCTCGCCCAGAACCGCGCGATCTGGAGCAGCGTCTCCGCGCCGTCGGTGTGCAGGAACTCCGTGTCGCCACTGGCCTGGCAGTACTGCCAGACGTTGTACGCCACCGCCGAGCCGACATGGTGCTGCAACCGGGAGTGGTCGGGCAGCCAGCGGCCCGAGCGCGGGTTGAGATGCAGTTCCTGGGTCTCCTCGCGCCCGTCGCTGCCGCTCTGCCAGGGGTACATCGCGCCCCGCCGGCCCACGCTCCGCGCCGCGTGGATCGCCGCGGGCAGCCGCCGGTGGCGGTAGCCGAGCAGGGAGCGGGAGACCTCCGGGAAGTGCAGGTTGAGGAACGGCAGGACGAACAGCTCGTCCCAGAAGACATGCCCGCGGTACGCCTCGCCGTGCAGCCCTCTGGCCGGTACGCCGACGTCCAGCCCGGCCGTGTGCGGGGAGAGCGTCTGGAGTACATGGAAGAGGTGCAGCCGGAGGATCCGGCCCGCCTCGCCGGGCACGTCCAGCGCCGCCTCCCGCCAGATGCGCTCCCAGGCGCGGTGGTGCGAGGCCAGCAGCCGGGGGAAGTCGGCGGCCCGCCGTACCTCCTGGACGGCGGTGGTCTGCGGGCCGCTGATCGCCGGGTCACGGGAGGTGTACAGCGCGACCGTCTTGTCGACGGCCACCGTCTCGTCGCGCCCGACGGGGATCGTGAGGGTCTGGACGGCCTGTCCGACGGTGAGCCGGGCATGGGGCGGGTGGGCAGGGCGGTCGGTGACGCGGGTACGCGCGGCCAGCGCGATCCGGATGTCGGAGTTGACGGTGCGGCACCGCAGCCACACCACGGTGTCGTCGCGCTCCGCGCCGGTGCGCAGATGGGTCAGATGCCGGTTCGCGAGATCGCCGTACCGCTCCACTCCCGCGTTGCGCACATCGCCGTCGAGACCCGACTCCACCTCCACTGTCCCGGCCCAGCCCTCGGCGGTGAACGAGGTGCGCTGCGCCGCGAGATGCGGCTCGCCCATGTGCACCAGCCGGCACTGCTCCACGCGCAGCCGCCGCCCGGCGTCGTCCTCGTACACCGACCAGCGGGTCAGGGTGCCGTGCCGCAGGTCCAGGCTCTGCCGGTGGGTGAGGAGGTGGGGGCCGTCGGGGGAGAGCCACGGTCCCGGTGCGGCTCCTTCGGGGCGTACGCGGTAGCGCAGCGGAAGCCAGTTGGGCAGATTGACCATGTCCTCGTTCTCGACCTGACGGCCCGCCACGGTGGAGATCAGTCGGTTGTAGACGCCCGCCGCGTAGGTGCCGGGGTAGTGCGCCGGTCCCTCGGACGTCTCCGACGCGGCGCCGCGGGTGCCGAAGTAGCCGTTGCCCAGCGTGCAGAGCGCCTCGCGCAGCCGCTCAGCTCCGGGGTCGTAGCCCTCGTAGGTCCAGGTCCAGGCGCGTGTGGTCACCCGCTTCTCCCGTTCACACTTCTCCTGTTCACGCTGCCCCGGCGTTCTTCCTCGATCAGCAGCTCCCCGGGGTCGGCGACCACCACATCGGCGCCGTGCCCGCGCAGCTCGGCCGCGCTCGTCGGGCCGGCCGTCCGGTCGACGCCGATCACCAGACCGAACCCGCCGCGCCGGCCGGCCTCGACACCGGGCAGCGCGTCTTCCACGACGGCCGTATCCCGGGGCGGGAACCCGAGACGGCGTGCGGCCTCCAGGAAGAGCGCCGGGTCGGGCTTGCCGGGCAGCCGTAGCCGGTGCGCCTCGTTGCCGTCCACCACGGTCCGCAGCAGACCGAGCACTCCGGCCGCCGTCAGCAGTTCGGTCGCGTGCCGGGACGCCGAGACGGCGGCGCACGGCACGTGCTCGGCGGTCAGCGCGTGGAGCAGACGTACGGCCCCCGGCCAGACGTCGACGCCGTGCTCGCGCAGGTGCCGGTTGAACAGCTGCTCCTTGCGTGCCTCGACGGCCCGGACGGTCGCCGTTCCCGGTCCGTCGCCGGGATCGCCGAGCGGCAGGTCGAGTCCGCGCGCCTTCAGGAACGCCACCGCGCCGTCCTCGCGGGACTTGCCGTCGACATGGCGGCGGTAGTCGTCCACCGGGTCGAAGGGCTCTCGAATGCCCGCGGCGGACAGACACGCGTCGAACGCGCCCTTCCAGGCCGCGGCGTGCACTCCGGCGGAGTCGGTGATGACCCCGTCGGTGTCGAGGACCACGGCGCGTACGGAGCGCAGACACGGCGCCAGGACCGGCGCGGCGGTCATGGCCCGGTCCGTTCGTGCCCGATCCGTTCGAGGAGGTGGCCCATGGACCCATGGCACCACGGCTGACGGTCACGGGCACGGCGGGGCGGGCGAAGAGCGCGGCCCGGAAATCGTTGGTCTCTCCCCCGGCCCGCTGATTCCCGTACGGATCAGGCCCACCGTACGGAATGGTTGAGGCGCCGTCCTTCGTGGAGCTGCTGCGCCGGGCCTACGAGGCCGAGCCGCTCGCCTCACTGTGAGGGCCGAGTCCTACGGTACGAGCCTCCAGACCCGGGGGAGCCGGGTGAAGCGGATGGTGTCGTGAGAGGTCCGCTGTCCTGTCTCGTACAGCAGGCCGACCGTCCCCGCGCCGGTCTGCACCAGGTCCGAATAGCCGGCCCGCTCCGGCGACACCGTCCACACCGGTCGCCATGACCGCCCGCCGTCGCCGCTGGCCCGCACCTGCATCCGGAGCCGCTCCATGGCGTCCGAAGGACCGGAGTACAGCAGCGGTTCGTACCCCGTCAGGCCACGGACCTGGAGCACACTGCCCTCCACCACGGGCCCCTCGATCAGTGGCTGAGGCCGGAACGGGACGGAGAGGGTCAGGCCGCCGTCCGTGCTGCGCTGTACGTACACCCGGCGGACGGATCCGGCGACCGCGCCCGCCACCACCTGCCGTTTGGTCGCGCCACCGATCGTCCGGCAGGTCACGAGCACCACATCCCCGCTGGACGGATCGATCACCGGCGCGGGGTTGCCGACGGTGTCCCTGCCTGCGTCGGCGACGACATGGAGCGGTTGCCAGGTGCACCCTCCGTCCAGCGAGCGCCGGAGCACCAGATCGATGTCGCCGTCGTCCGCGGCCGAATCGCGCCGCCCCTCGGCGAACGCGAGCAGCGCTCCGCCCGGTACCTGGGGCGCGGCCGGGATACGGAAGGTGTGGTAGCCGGAGCGGGTGCGTGCGCGGGGTCCGCGAGGAACATAGCGGCACGAACAGCACGCTTCCCGGTCGCCACGCGCGGCCGGGGGCCCGGCCGACGCGATGGCGGGCGGCTCAGCAGGTGGCGGGCGGCTCAGCCGGTGGCGACGTCGTCGTGGTCCGTGCTCGTGGCCACCTTCCGCCAGGTCTCCAACTCGTCGTGCGCGAAGCGGAGTTTCTCCTCCACCCGGGCCACACTGTCCGCTCCCAGCTGGATGCGCAGCGGGGCCCGTTCGCTGCCGCCGAGGTCGACGATGACGCGGGCCGCCTTGGCCGGGTCGCCGGGCTGGGCGTGGTTGCGGTCCAACGCGCCGGTCCGGGTGCCGCCCGCGGTGGCGGCGTAGTCATGGATCACGTTCGCCTCGGTGTGGAGGCTGGAGCCGTCGAGGAAGTCCGTACGGAAGAAGCCCGGTTCGACCACGGTCACCTTGATGCCGAGCGGCGCGACCTCGGCCGCCAGCGCCTCGGACAGACCCTCGACGGCGAACTTCGTGGAGGCGTAGACGCCCCAGCCCGGCGAGGCGGTGAAGCCGCCGACCGAGCTCATGTTGACGATGTGTCCCGACCGGCGCTCACGCATCCCGGGCAGTACCGCGCGCAGCACATTGAGCGTGCCGAACACATTGGTCTCGTACACCGCCCTGGCCGCCGCGTCCGAGACCTCCTCGACCGCGCCGAGCAGTCCCCGGCCCGCGTTGTTGACCAGCACGTCGATACGGCCGAACCGCTCCGTCGCCGCGGCGACCGCCGCATGGGCCTGGTCCTCGTCGGTGACGTCCAGGGGAAGCGCGAGCAGGGCGTCGCCCGCGTCCGGGAAGCGGGACTCCACGGTCCGCGGATCACGGGCGGTGGCCACGACGTCGTACCCGGAGGCCAGGGCGGTACGGGCAATCTCCGCGCCGAATCCGCGCGAGGCACCGGTGATCATCCAGACGCTCATGGCTGTGGCTCCTTATCCGCGACCGAGAGCCGGCGGCCGACGGTCATCGACATGTGGAGCGTATGAGGCGCCGGAACAGCCGACAACCGGACGCCTCCGACGGAGCGGGCGACCGTGACCTGTCCGCCCGCGCGGGGGTTGAACCGGGCCCCGGTGACCGCCGGTCACCCTCATGCACCGAACAGGTGGATCCATCCCGATGACCATGATGCGCAGGGCCGCCGCGGCGGCCCTCGGCACGGCGCTCGCCGCCACCCTGAACCTCACCGCCGCCCACGCGGTGACCACGACAGCCGGCGGTACGGCGGTCAAGAACGCCCCGCTCGCCGCCCCCGTACCCGCCCCCGCTCCGGCACCCGAGCTTGATGAGGGCTGGCGGGGTGACGGGCTGAGCCTGAGCCCGGCCGAGAACAACGCCGTCGAGGAGTTCCTGGGCAAGGCCCGCAGGACCGAGGCGGTCATCAGCCCCCGGCTGCGGAACATCGCCCGGCTCAGCAACGCCGAACTGGCCGGTTTCGACCAGCGGCTGAAGTCCCCCGACTCCCTCAAGCGGAAGGTGGCCACCAGTCTGGTCGACCACCCCGGCCAGAACATCGACCAGGCCCTGGCCGGTATCGGTGACTCCCTGCGCTACACCTTCCAGTGGCCCACGGACCGGTACACCGACGGCGTCACCCTCGCCGCCACGTTCGTCTCCGCCTGGCAGGGTCCCGCGGTGCGGTGGAAGAACACCTGGGGCGGCAAGACCGGCTACAAGGGCATCAACACCAACTGGGACGAGTCGTCGAGCCAACACCGGTTCGAGATCCAGTTCCACACGCCGGAGAGCCGGGACGCCGCCGTCTCCACCCATCGGCTCTACGAGGAGCAGCGGCTGCCCGGCACCTCCCCGGAGCGGGCCCGCGAACTGCGGCGGCAGATGGACGAGATCTTCGGCGCCGTCCCCGTACCGGCCGGGGCGGCCCAACTCGCCGCACCCTGAGGTCTGTAGCCCTCAGCCCTTGAGGCGGGGCTAAGACTCCCCCACTCCGTCCGTGTCGGCAGCGGTGCGGTCGGCCAGCCGTTCGTACCGCTGCCTCGCCGCTTGCGGAGTGCCGAGACCGAGACCGAAGGCGATCTCCTGCCATGTCATCTCGCGGCCCCGGGCCATCTTGAGGAGCCCGGCCTCCAGTTCGTCCATTTCACCGCGCGCCAGCGGGATGAGACTCAGTGCGGCGGTGATGTCGGCGTGATCCACCGCCGGCTCGCCGTCGTCGGGCT
This sequence comes from Streptomyces scopuliridis RB72, assembly GCF_000718095.1. Taxonomy (GTDB): domain Bacteria; phylum Actinomycetota; class Actinomycetes; order Streptomycetales; family Streptomycetaceae; genus Streptomyces; species Streptomyces scopuliridis. The sequence goes on from NZ_JOEI01000005.1 coordinate 106,073, forward strand.
GCGCCGCACCGCTGAGCAGGAACGACACCAGCCTGATGGCCTCGTGCGGCGCGATGACGGAGGGATGGACCTGTCGGCGGCGCTGCTCGTCGGTGGCCGCGTGCCGCTCGGCGATGCGGAACAGGGACGCGTGGACGCGGTGCGCGCGCGCCTGCTCAGGGTGCGGGGGCGTGAAGGGGTCGGCGGGCCGACCGGAAGTCGAGGACATACGACCAGGATCAGCGACACACAAGTCGATGTCAACTGATCGTTGTAAACGATCCGTTCAACTGTTGCTCCAATGCTCATCACGCTCATGCTCCCGGCGTGGAGCACATAATTCTTGGTGTGATCAAAATTCTTGTGGTCGAGGACATGCATGTCGTCCGCGCCGGTCTGGTCGCCCTGCTAGCGGGCGAGTTCGGCATCGAGGTGGCCGGGCAGGCGGCGGACGCGGCCGAGGCCCTGACCGTCGCGGAGCGGTGCGCGCCCGACGTCGCCGTCCTGGACATCGACCTCCCCGGGATGGACGGACTCGGCCTGGCCCGGGAGTTGGCCGTACGCGCACCGCGCTGCCGGATGCTCATGCTGACGGCCCTGGACCGGCCGGGGCATGTGCGCCGGGCGCTGGACGCCGGGGCTTCCGGCTATCTGCTGAAGTCCGTGACGCCGCAGCGGCTGGCCGAGGCCGTACGTACGGTCGCCGTGGGCGGGCGGGTGATCGAGCCGCGTTCGCTCGCGGACGCGTCCGGGGCCGTCAGTCCGTTGACCGCTCGGGAGGCGGAGACCCTGCGGCTGGCGGCCGACGGGGCGGACAGCCGGGCGATCGCGGCCGAACTGTTCCTCGGGGTGGGCACGGTGCGCAACCGGCTCGCCTCGACCACCGGAAAGCTAGGCGCGCGCACCCTCGTGGACGCCATCCGCATCGCCGAGCGCCACGGCTGGATCTAGCGGCAGTTCGGCCACGAGCCGGAAGTGCTCGCCCGTGTGCGACGTCTCCAGCGCCCCGCCCAGGGCGAGCACCCGGAAGCGCAGGCTGGCCAGGCCCGTGCCCCCCCGGGGCTGCGCCGAGCCCGAAGTCGCCGAGTCCGAAGTCGCCGCCGGGGCACCGTCGTTGGTGACGCTCAGGCGCACGCATGAGGAGTCCTGCTCCACCACGACCTCGCACTGCGACGCCCGGCTGTGCTGGAGCACGTTCCCGACGGCCTCCCTGAGCAGCGCGCTCAGGCAGTTGCCGACCGGGGCGGGCAGCCGCGGCTGCGGAGGCAGCGTCGTCCTGGTGGTGATGGCCGCGCCCGCCAGCAGCCGCTGCACATGGCTGAGTTCGGTCTGCAGCGAGGCCGACGTATGGCCATGCGCCACAGCCCGTACCTCGTCGTGCGCGCCGCGGGCCAGCGCCGCGATGTCGCGCAGCGCGCGGTGCGCCGCCGTGGACTCCGGTGTGTCACGCAGCGCGGTCTCGCTGCGCAGGGCGATGGAGACGAGTGAGGATCCGAGCAGATCGTGCAAGTCCTGGGTGATCCGGGCCCGTTCGCGGTGTTCCGCCAGCCGGGCCGTGTGCTTCTGGGCCGCCTGGAGGCGGGCCGCGAGCAGGGTGAGATGGACCACCGCGTACACACTGCTGCCCGTGATCGTGGTGGAGAGGAGCACGCTCGTTCCGGTGCGCGTCGTGTTGACCAGGGAGCTGTGGACCAGCAGCGGACCGCTCGCCACCACCGCCAGCGCGACGACGAGCGAGGCGGGCCGCGGCACGGTCAGCAGCACCGCGCCGGCCAGGAAGCCGAGAAGACTGAGCCAGCTGTATTCGAAGAGAAGGACCGGCAGATACGTCAGGAGCGTCTGGAGCCCGAGGAGCACCCAGCGCCAGCGGTACGGAAGCCGGTAGGGCGGCGGCGCGTACTGGCCGAGCAGGACCGCGGGAAGCAGGATCAGCAGGATCAGACCGGTGATCAGGGAACGTCTGCTGAGGGGCTGTGCGAGGACATCGACGGCGAGGAGCGCGAGGGACCCCGTCACCAGCAGCACCATCGAGATCAATGCCACGCGGGAGCCCTGGGGTACCCATGTCCGGAGCCGCACCCGGCCCCACCTTCCCTTCGGCCAGCGGGACCCTCCCGCCGGATCGGTCCGCGATGGGTCATCGATCGGTCTCAGGGCCCCGGGCGGGCTCTCCGCCATGAGCCTGACAGCCGACCCGCCCCGAGGGTTGTACGCGAACCCGTGAAGATCTCACTTTTTTCGTGATCACCGAAGTGGTCGGATCGAACGCTCTTTCCTGTTTCCTCACAAGGGATACCGTTCGATGAGACCTGATGCCGTTCCCTCCCCTCTGCGGGAGGAGACCGACCCGGCCCCGAGAGCCGCGCGGCGCCGGAGACGGGCCCTGCCGCGTATCGCGCTCGGCACCGCCATGCTGCTCGCCGCGGAGGCCGCCCTGGTGGTCGGCGCGACAGGTGACGCCGTGGCGCTCACCTTCCCCGGCCGCCAGGTGACCGCCCCGAAGCCCGCCGCAGAATCGGTCGGGGAAGCCGCCGACATCCCCTCGGCCCGGGTCGCGGCGAAGCTCGCCGGCCATCGGGTCGAGGCGCTCTCCGAGCGTTCGGAGACCTCCACGACCTGGGCCAACAAGGACGGCAGCCTGACCACGGAGCTGTCGGCGGGTCCGGTACGGTTCGAGCGCGGCGGCGCCTGGACCGATGTCGATGTGGAGCTGCGGGACGACGGCTCCGGTGGCGTCGAGCCCAAGGCCCACCCCAACGGCCTGCGGCTGGCCGGGAAGACCGGTACCCCCGCCGCGTCCCTCCAGGCCGCGCAGTCCGCCGGGGCCACCGATCTGGTGACCCTCGGCGAGGGCGACCAGCGGATCACCCTCCAGTGGAAGGGCGGGCTGCCCGCGCCCCGGCTGGACGGCGCACGCGCCGAGTACGTCGACGCCGTGCCGGGCGCGGACGTGGTGGTCGAGGCGACCCGTACCGGCTTCGAGCAGTTCGTCGAGATCAAACGGCGCCCGGCGGCGGGCGGTTACACGTACACCCTGCCGCTGATCACCAAAGGCCTGACGGCCAAGCAGCAGGCCGACGGAAGCGTGCTGTTCACCGACAGGAAGAACAAGAAGCAGGCGCTGATGCCCGCGCCGGTGATGTGGGACGCCACCGTCGATCCGGTCTCCGGCGAGCACACCCGCCGGGTGCCGGTGGCGATGAAGGCCGTACGGAAGGGCTCGTCGCTCGATCTGGTGGTGACGCCGGACGCGGAGTTCCTGGCCGATCCGAAGACGAGGTATCCGGTCACGGTCGACCCGTCGACCTCGTCGCTGAGCAACGTGTTCGACACGTACGTCCAGCAGGGGGAGACCAAGGACTGGTCCACCGATGTCGAGCTGGACCTCGGCAACCCCGGCACGACGAACGGCGACGGCACGCCGCGCACGGCTCGCTCCTTCATCACCTGGAACACCGCGCCCATCCAGGACGCGCTGGTCATGGACGCGAAGCTGAGCCTGTGGAACTTCCACTCGGGCAACACCGACTGCAAGGCGTACCCCTGGGAGGTCTGGTCCACCGGCGCGGCCTCGACCGCGTCACGGTGGACCGCGCAGCCCGCGTGGACCGCGAAGAAGGCGACCTCCACCGAGACCCGGGGCAACCCGGCGTGCACCTCGGCGCCCGACGGGTGGATCAACGCCGATGTGACCACGCTCGCGCAGGAGTGGGCCTCGGCCAAGGCGGCCCGCTCGCACCTGGGGCTGCGCGCGTCCAGCGAGACGGTGACGGGACAGTGGAAGCGGGTCAACTCCGCCAACGCCGCGTCCAATCCGCCGAAACTGGTCGTCACGTACAACTACCGGCCGCGCACCGGCACCAAGCAGGAGGCGGGACCGCCGTACTTCTCGTACGGGGGCGCCTATCTCGTCAACACCGTCACACCGACGCTGCGTGACACGTTCGTCGACCCCAATGGTGACAAGGTCAACGGCACCTTCCAGATCTTCGACAGCGCCACCGACACGCAGGTCGGCAATGTGCTGGTGTCGAAGTACGTGCCGTCCGGGCAGGCCGCTTCGGTGACCGTGCCCGCGGGGGTGCTGAGCGACGGGAAGACCTACAAGTTCCGTACCAGCCCGTACGACGGTACGCACTACAACACGGGCTGGTCGGCCTGGAAGACGTTCACCATCGATACGAAGGCCCCCTCGGCGCCCACGAAGATCACGTCGACCGACTATCCGTCGGACAGCTGGGTCAAGGGCGCGGGGCAGCCGGGCACCTTCAGCGTCACGCCGCCGGCCGGCACCGACCACAACTGGCTGGAGTGGTCGCTCGACGGGGTGACCTGGACGAAGGTCTCCACCGGTGGCGCGTCGGGGGCCAAGGCCCTCTCCGTCGCCCCGCCGAAGGACGGCACGCACACCCTTCAGGTGCGGGCCGTGGACAAGGCGGACAACAAGTCCGAGGCGATCGAGTACGTCTTCCACGCGGGCCCCGGCGGGTTCGTCCAGCCGTCCGAGGGCGAGCGCACCGCGCGCCGGCTGCCGCTGGCCGCGGAGGCCGAGGGCGCGAAGTACAGCGCCGTGTCGTTCTCGTGGCGCCGCTCCGAGGCCGACCCGTGGCAGCGGATCCCGGTCGCCGATGTCACCTCCGGCGGTCAGCCGCTGACCGCCTGGCCGGTCCCGCTCGTCAACGGCAGGAACGCCGCGCTGGCGTGGAACGCGGCCGGTACGGTCGATCCCGACGGATCCGTCCAGATCAAGGCCGACTTCACCGGGCCGAACTCCGCCGCGGGCAGCACCGAACCGCTCACCGTCGTCGTGGACCGCAACGCCGACGGCGCCGCCACCGACGAGGCCGGGCCCGGCTCGGTGAATCTGCTGACGGGCGACTACTCCCTCTCGGCCACGGACGCCTCCGCCTTCGAGCTGTCGGTGTCCCGTACGGCGTCCTCCCGCGTCCCCGACAAGGGCGCTAAGCAGGAGGGCCAGGCACCGGTCTTCGGCAAGGAGTGGGTGACCGGCACGGCCGCCGAGGCCACGGACTCCGACTACAGCCATATCCGCAGGGTCTCCGACACCGCGCTCGATGTGGTGCTGTCGGAGGGCGACGCCATCCACTTCACGGCGAACGCGGCGAAGACCGGCTGGATCCCGGAGCCCGGCTCGGAGGAGCTGACCCTCAAGGGCGCCATGACCGGCTCGTTCACCCTGTCCGACACCGAGGGCACGGTCACCGCGTTCACCAAGCCGGACGCGTCGGCCACCACCTGGCAGGTCTCCAGCACCCTGCTGGACGGGCTGGCCAACTCGACCACCACCGTGGTCTCCGAGACCGTCACCGTCGACGGCAAGAAGCTGGCCCGCCCCCGGCGGATCATCGCGCCGACCTCGGCCGCCACCGCCGCCGCCTGCACGGCGGACCCGGCGACCAAGGGCTGCCGCGCGCTGGAGTTCGTCTACGCGACCTCCACCACCGCCACCGCCACCGCGTTCGGTGACATCGGCGGCCAGGTGAAGGAGATCCGGCAGTGGTCCACCGTCCCCGGCGCGGCCTCGGCCACGTCCAAGGCCGTGCAGATGTATCTGTACGACGGCGACGGACGGCTGCGCCAGACGTGGAACCCGCAGATCACCCCGTCGCTGAAGACGGAGTACCGCTACGACGGCGCGGGCCGGATCACCCAGCTCACGCCGCCCGGCGAACTGCCCTGGACGTTCGTCTACGGCAGGGCGGGCAGCGCGGCGACCGCCGGTGACGGCATGCTGCTCAAGGCGACCCGTCCCGGGCTGAAGCAGGGTACGGCCGACACGGTCGAGGGCGAGGCCGCGACCAGCGTCGTCTATGACGTGCCGCTGAGCGGCGCGAAGGCGCCGTACGCGATGGGCGCCGGCGACGTGAAGGCGTGGGGCCAGCTGGACGCGCCCACCGACGCGACCGCGGTCCTGCCCGCCGACGCCGTACCGTCCTCGCACTCCGGGGACGCGCTCACCGCGGCGGACTACAAGCGGGCCGAGGTGCACTATCTGGGCGTCTCCGGGCGGCAGGTCAACTCGGCCACACCCGGCGGGCATCTCTCCGTCACCGAGTTCGACCGCTTCGGCAACACCGTCCGCGAACTGTCGGCGGCCAACCGTGCCGTCGCGATCGGCCGTACCGCCGACGACCGGGCCACCCAGGCCGGTCTCGGGATCGACCGGCTCACCAGCGCCGAGCGCGCCGATCTGCTGGCGACCCGCTCCGTCCACAACGAGGACGGGACGCGCGAGCTGGAGGAGTTCGGGCCGCTGCGCCGGGTCGATCTGACCGCCGATCTGAAGTCCGGCAGCACGGTGCTGGTGGCCGCGGGCACGTCCGTGACCGCCCGTTCCTGGACGGTCAACGAGTACGACGCGGGCCGCCCGACCGATGGCACCGCCAAGGTCAAGGACCAGGTCACGAAGGTCACGACCGGCGCGCAGGTACGCGAACACCCGTCGGTCCAGGGCGAGTCACGGACGACGCAGACCGTGTACGACTGGGCCAAGGGCCTGCCCACGAAGACCATCAAGGACCCGGGCGGCCTGGCCCTCACCACCACCACGGAGTACGACGCGCAGGGCCGCATCCACAAGGAGCTGCTGCCCGGGGCGACGGGGACGGACGCCGCGACCAGGGTCACCACGTACTGGACGGCCGACGGCACCGGTGCCTGCGCGGGCCGGCCGGAGTGGGCCGATCTGGTGTGCTCCCTCTCCGCCGGTGGCGCGATCACCGGTGGCGGGACCAATCCGGCCCAGCTGCCGACGACCACCACCGAGTACGACTGGTGGGCCAACCCCGCCAAGGTCAGCGACACCGCGAACGGCTCGACCCGTACGACCACCACGTCGTACGACAACGCGGGCCGCACCACCACGGTGAAGGTCACCGGAGGAGTGGGCCAGGCGGTGCCCGAGACCACCACCGAGTACGACCCGGCCACCGGCACGGCGGTCAGGACGGTCTCCCCGACCGGCGGGACGGTCACCAAGGCGTACGACCTGCTCGGCCGCCAGATCGCGTACACCGACGCCGACGGCGGGAGGACCACCACCGAGTACGATCTGCTCGGCCGTCAGGTGAAGGTCACCGACACCTCGCCGTCCACCGTCACGTACGCGTACGACCACACGGCCGAGCCGCGCGGTCTCGCCACGTCCACCACCGATTCGGTGGCGGGCACGTTCCGCGCGACCTATGACGCGGACGGCTCGGTCGCCACCGAGAAGCTGCCCGGCGGCTACACGCTCACGCAGACCGAGGACACCACCGGGTCCGCCGTCGACCGTACGTACACCCGGGACAGCGACGGCACGATCGTCTACTCGGACACCGTGGCCGAATCCGTGCACGGCCAGAACACCCGGCACTCCGGCTGGTCCGACCAGACCTACCGCTATGACGCGACCGGCCGGCTCACGACGGTCGAGGACACGGCGGACACGGTCTGCACCCGCCGCGCGTACACCTTCGACGCGCGCACCAACCGCAAGTCCCTGACCACCGCCACCGGCGCCCCCGGCGCCGACTGCCCGACCGGCGGCGGCACCGCCACCAGCCATACGTACGACAGCGCGGACCGGCTGGTCGACGCGGGGTACACGTACGACGCGTTCGGCCGTACGACCGCCCTGCCCGGGCACGGGACCCTCGGCTACTACGCCAACGATCTCGCGTACCAGCAGACGGCGGACGGCAAGCGGCAGACCTGGCAGCTGGACGCCGCGCTGCGGTTCCGGTCCTGGAAGACCGAGACGGGCAGCGGGAGCACCTGGACGCAGAGCGGGTCCAAGCTCAACCACTACGACGGCGACGGCGACAACCCGCGCTGGATCGTGGAGGACACGGCGGCCGGCACGCTGACCCGTAACGTCGACTCGGCGAGCGGCGATCTGGCCGCCACGACGAGCCGGACCGGCGACACCGTGCTCCAGCTCAGCTCCATCCACGGAGATGTGGCCCTGCGTCTGCCTCTGGACACCGCCAAGGCGCCCGAGGCGCTGGACGCCGACGAGTACGGCAACCCGCGCCCCGGCCAGTCGGCCACCCGCTACAACTGGCTGGGCGCCAAACAGCGTTCGGCCGAAACCCTCACGGGCCTGACGCTCATGGGCGTACGGCTCTACAACCCGCTCACCGGCCGCTTCCTCAGCGTCGACCCGGTCCACGGCGGAAACTCCAACGCCTACGACTACGTCAGCGCGGATCCGCTCAACCGCTTCGATCTGGACGGCAAGTGGGGCTGGTTCAAGAAGAAGTGGAAGTCGTTCAAGCGGAGCCGGGTGGGCCGCTTCGTCAAGCGCCATCGCGTCGGAATCGCGGCGTTCAGCGCGGGCTTCGCCTGTGGACTGCTCACGGCGGGCGCGGCGGCAGCGGCGTGCGGCGTCATCGCGGGCGGTCTCGCGGGCGCGGCGGCGAAGAAGGCCGGAAACCGCAGGGCGTCCTGGGGTTCGGTCGGCAGAGCCGGTATCTATGGGGCCGGGGTCGGCGCGATCGGCTTCTCCGTAGGCTGGGGTGTCAGAGCCGGAGCGGGAATCCGGTGGACGCCTTCCCGGGCGCTGCTGCGGCACCGTCCCGGCAGCGGGCGGCACAGGAAGTACGCGCCGAACCACCGCAAGGGGTGGTGGAGACGGTGAGCGTGCCGCCCTTGAGGTCCCGACCGTCCGAAGTCCCGGCCACCGAAGTCCCCTCACACCACCGGAGAAGGCAGTGAGCAGAGCAGGCAAGGAATCGACGGCGCTGTTCGGCGCGGGAGCCGTGGTGTTCGTCCTCGGCATCGTCGCGTCGATCGCCTATGGCGCGAAGGACGGGCAGAGACTTTTCTTCTGCTCGTCCGTGGTGCTCACCGTGGCCTGGACGGCGGAGCGGATCCGCGCCCGGCGGGAACGGAGTGAGAACGCGGAGTGAGTGAACTCCGTTCCGGGTGGCGGAGTGAGTGAGGCGCCGGCGTCCGAGTGAGGGCGCCGGCGCCTCAGCCCCGGTCGCGGGGGAACGCCCCGGATGTGTGCGTACGGCGAGGGTGAGGTACGACTTGCTGCCAGGTCGGTGAATCCCGCGGGGGGCGCTTCGGGCGCTTCCCTCACTCAGCAGGAGGCAGCTCGTGGCACGTCCGGTCACCATTGTCACAGGCGGCAGCCGGGGTATCGGCGCCGCGACGTGCGTCCGGCTGGCGGCCGACGGTCATGATCTGGCTCTTGGGTACGTCAGCAACGGCGCGGCGGCCGAGGAGACGGCGGCGGCCGTCCGCGCGGCGGGGGCGCGCTGTGTCACCGTACGGGTGGACACCGCCGAAGAGGCGGACGTGGAGCGGCTGTTCGACACCGCCGCGGCCGAACTCGGACCGGTGACGGGGCTGGTCAACAACGCCGGTGTGACGGGCCCGCTCGGCAGACTCGCCGATGCGAGGACCGCCGACCTGCGACGGGTGATCGAGGTGAACCTGCTGGGCTATCTGCTGTGCTGCCGCCGCGCCGCCCGGGACATGGCGGCGCGCGGCTCCGGCGCCATCGTCAATATCTCCTCGACGGCGGCCACCCTCGGCGCCCCCGGCGAGTATGTCCACTACGCGGCGGCCAAGGCGGCCACCGACGCCCTGACCGTCGGTCTGTCCAAGGAGCTCGGCCCGGACGGCATCAGGGTCAACGCGGTCGCGCCCGGCATCATCAACACCGAGATGCACGCCGCCATGGGGGATCCCGACCGTCCGGCGAGGGCCGCCGCCGGGATCCCGCTCGGCCGCCCCGGGGAGCCCACCGAGATCGCCGCGGCGGTCGCCTGGCTGCTGTCGGACGACGCCTCGTACACGACGGGGACGGTGCTCAGAGTCTCCGGGGGCCGGTAACCCGCCCGGGCCTCGCACCACGGGCGCCGCGCCGCGCCATGACGAGCAGCAGGGCCTGCTCACCCCCTCGCGCACCCGGTCCGGTCACCGCGAGCCCGGACGCGACCCGGGGATTGCGAACTTGGTCGCCACGAACATGTTCGCCACCTTTGCGGGCAGGACCGGTTCGCGCTCTACCGCGGCCGGGCGGACTGACCGGCACACCCCTGAGGGCGAGACGGCGCCGCTGTCGGCCCGTCTTCCCGTCCAGACCGAGGCGCAGACCATCGCGCCCGTCGTCACCGTGCAGAACCTCTACGACCTCGCCGCCGGGCAGGACGACGATCTCGTCGACCGGTGCGCCGCCGAGAACATCGCGTTCGCCTCGTTCTTCCCGCTCGGCGGCTTCAGCCCGCTCCAGTCGGAGAACGGACGGCATTCTCCGCGTCGGAGGCGCCGTCGGCGTCAGCGTTCGGCGGTGGCGGACCGGGCCGGAGCCGCCGCGGTCGCCCGTTCCGCTTCCTGTGGGACGCCGTCGGCGAGCGCGAGGTCGCGCAGTCCGAGGCGCAGGTGTTCGACGTGGAACAGCGCCTGGTCGAGAAGCTCGGCGACGTGGTGGTCGTACAGGGCGTAGATGATGGAGCGCCCCCGGCGCTCGCCGGTGACCAGGCCGAGATTGCGCAGCAGGCGGAGCTGGTGGGAGCAGGCTGACTGCTCCATCCCGACCGCTTCGGCCAGCTCACCGACCGCGCAGGGGCCCTCCTGGAGACGGGCGAGGATATACAGCCGCGAGGGGGTCGCCAGCGCCTGGAGGGTGGAGGCGACGTCGGCGGGGCCCGCGGCGTCGAGGCGCTCGCGAGTGCTGGCGTCGTTCCTGCTCTCTATCCCATGGCCCATGCGGGCCATTCTACCGACGACGGGGTGCCGACGACCGGCGCGGAGCCGCCGGGCCTGCGGGGCGGGCCTACGAGACGACACCGGACGGCGGGGCGGCGGTGCGGGCGCTCGGAAGCTGTCCGCCCGGCAGGCTCAGCGTCCCCCGCGCGGCGTCGATGAACTCCGACCGCGCGTATCAGATCCCCCCGCCGGTGCCGTACTTCGTCGGTCGAGAGCGCGAACAGGCCCTGGCCGCCACGGCTGTCGCGGAGCGCGACGGGGAACGGGACGGCGAGCGCGCGGGGGAGCGGGAGCGGGCCGGGGAGTCCCGCCCGCTGCTGTTCGCGCTGAGCGCGCTGGGCGGTACGTCATGGTCCATGTCTACCAGCCACCTCGGCCGCGCCACGGCCCGATCGCGAACACCCGTGCGGATATCGTGCGTGCGGCCAACAACCGGTGGAGGAACCGTCGTCCGGCCGGGGTCAGGGTCAGGGTCAAGGAGCGAGCGATGGGTACGTCGGCGGGGTCCCCCGGAGCGGGCGAGCTGAAGCGGCATCTCGGCGTGTTCGACGCCGTGGTGATCGGGCTCGGAGCGATGATCGGCGCGGGGATCTTCGCCGCGCTCGCACCGGCCGCGGCGGCGGCCGGGTCCGGGCTGCTGCTCAGCCTGGCGGTGGCCGCGGTGGTCGCGTACTTCAATGCCACCTCCTCCGCGCGGCTGGCCGCCCGCTACCCGCAATCCGGCGGCACGTACGTCTACGGCCGCGAGCGCCTCGGTGACTTCTGGGGCTATCTGGCCGGCTGGGGCTTCGTGGTCGGCAAGACCGCCTCCTGCGCGGCGATGGCGCTGACGGTGGGCGCGTACGTGTGGCCCGGCCGGGCGCACGCGGTGGCGGTGGCTGCCGTGGTGGCCCTGACGGCGGTGAACTACGCAGGCGTACGGAAGTCCGCGTGGCTGACGCGGGGCATCGTCGCGGTCGTCCTGGCGGTCCTGGCCGCCGTGGTCACGGCCTGTCTGACCGGTGGCACGGCCGAGTCCGCGCGGCTGGACATCGGGGCGGACACCACCGTCGGCGGGGTGCTGCGGGCGGCGGGGCTGCTGTTCTTCGCGTTCGCGGGCTATGCGCGCATCGCCACCCTCGGCGAGGAGGTACGCGACCCGGCCCGGACGATCCCCCGCGCGATCCCGCTCGCCCTGGGCATCACGCTGGCCGTCTACGCGGGCGTCGCCCTCGCGGTCCTTTCGGTGCTCGGGCCCGACGGCCTGGCCGGGGCCACCGCGCCGCTGGACGAGGCGGTCCGGGCCGCCGGGGTCCCCGGGCTGGTGCCGGTGGTGCGGACCGGGGCCGCGGTGGCGGCGCTCGGCTCGCTGCTCGCGCTGATCCTCGGTGTCTCCCGTACCACGCTGGCCATGGCCCGAGACCGGCATCTGCCACACGCCCTGGCCGCCGTCCATCCGCGCTTCCAGGTGCCGCACCGCGCCGAACTCGCGGTCGGCGCGGTCGTCGCCGTCCTGGCCGCCACCGCCGATCTGCGCGGCGCGATCGGTTTCTCGTCCTTCGGCGTGCTGGCCTACTACGCCATCGCCAACGCCTCCGCCTGGACGCTCACCCCGGCCGAGGGCCGCCCCGCCAGGATCGTGCCGGTCGTGGGCATGGCCGGCTGCCTGGTCCTGGCCTTCGCCCTGCCGACGGCCTCGGTCCTGTGGGGAGCGGTGGTGCTCGCGCTCGGCGCCGCCGCGTACGGCCTGCGCAAGGCGGCCACCCGACGCTGACCGCAAGCCTCGGGTCCCGCTGGAGAGTCCGGGTCCCACTGCGGGCTTCGGGCCACTCGGACGGGAGGCAGGGCCGGTCAGCCCCTGGGGCGTCGCGTCCGGCGGGCTCACGCTTGACATGGGAGGACACCACGCGCCCTGAGCGCAGGAGGGACCGGAGGGACCATGCACCACACGCCGCACACCGTGAGCGAGGTGATGACGCGCCCCGTCGTCGCGGTGAGCCCGCGAGCCGGGTTCAAGGAGATCGTCGCGACCATGGCGCGGTGGAAAGTGAGCGCCGTGCCCGTGCTGGCGGGCGACGGCCGTGTGGTCGGGGTGGTCTCGGAAGCCGATCTGCTGCCCAAGGAGGAGTTCCGGGACGCGGACCCGAGCCGCCTGGAGCAGCTGCGCCGTCTCGATGATCTGCGGAAGGCCGGGGCGCTGACCGCCGAGGACTTGATGAGTGTCCCCGTTGTCACGGTCCGGGAGGACGCCCCTCTGGCCCGGGCGGCGCGGACCATGGCCCGGGGGAGGCTGAAGCGGCTGCCGGTGGTCGACGGCGAGGGCATGCTCCGGGGGGTCGTCAGCCGGTGCGACCTGCTGAAGGTGTTCCTGCGGTCGGACGAGGATCTCGCTCAGGAGGTACGTACGGAGGTGGTCGAGCGCCTGTTCCTGGTGGCCGGCGAAGACGTGCGGGTCAGCGTGGCCGACGGCGTCGTCACGCTCAGGGGCCGCGTGGGCGACACCGCTCTGGTGCCGGTGGCGGCCAGGATGGTGCGGGCCGTCGAGGGGGTCGTCGACGTCGAATGCGCTCTGGTGGGGCCGGGTGCCCCCGCGTCGGCATCACCTCAAGCGGGAGCCGGGCTCTGAACACGGAGAGGGACCGGAGCGGCGGGCGGCACGACGTCGGACGAGCGGCCCGGCGGCGGCCTCAGTGCCGGGATACGTCCGCGCGCGTACCCGGCGGCGTTTCGCCCGGGAATCCGCTGGTGCACCACGACCCGCCGTCCCGTGTCACCGCGAATCCTTCGTAGCCGTCGAGGGATTCGAGCCAGTCCCGCGCCGCCTCCCCCATGGCGAAGGCCGCGGTCGCGTACGCGTCGGTCATGGTGAGCCGGGCGCCGACCACCGTGATGGACGCCGGGCCGTCCGCCGGTGTGCCGTGGTGGGGGTTGAGGATATGGGCTCCGCGTTCCGTCTCACCCGAGGTGGCGATGGCCAGGTCGCGGCCGGTGACGACCGTAGAGAACTCGCCGGGGTGCAGGGGGTCCGCGATCCCGATGCGCCACGGGGCGCCCGGCGCCGCCTCGCCCCCGAGTTGCAGGTCCCCGCCGCCGTTGACACAGGTGTTGTGCGCGCCCGCCTCGCGCAGGATCCGCGAGGCGCGTTCGACGGACCACCCCTTGACCAGCCCGGACGGGTCGAGGACGCCGCCCGCGAGATGGCTGAACCAGCCGCCGGTGTGCCGTACGGCCCGCTTGCAGAGGTTGAGGACCTCGCGTACCTCCGGGGAGCACTCGTCGAGTCCGATCTCGCCGCGCGAGAGACGGCAGATGATGCTCTCGGGCCGGTACGTGGAGTACACCTCGTCGACGTGGTGCAGCCAGCGCACCGCCTCGCGCAGCGCGGCCTCGATGGCGGGTGTGCGCGGGTCGCGTATGTCGAACGAGAAGACGGTGCCCATCGCGTGCTCGACATGGCGCCAGGCGCCATGACCCGGCCGTCTGCCCGTACCCGTACCCGGATCTGTACCCCTGCCCGAGCCTGTATCGGACACCATCAGACACCGGCCTTGTCGAGTGCGCTCTGCAGTGACTGGATGTAGCCCTGGCTGGTGTAACTGGCGCCCGAGACCGCGTCGATGTGCGCGCTGTGGGTGGTGAGCGCCTCTTGCGTCAGTCGTGGCACCGCGTAGGCGGTGATCTGCTGGTCGCGGCCGGATCCGGACGGTACCTGGAGGACCTTGACCGCGGTGAGCTTCCCGCCCTGGACGGTCGCGGCGACCTGCACCGTCCCGTACCGGGTGTCGACGGGGTCACCGGTGTACGTGCCGCCGACCGGATGCCCGCCGCTCGCCGGGGGCGCGGACCATGTCGGCGACGGGGCCGTGCCGGTCGGCGGCGTACCGCCCCCGAGCGCGGAGGTCACGGCGGTGTGGTGCGGCTTGAGCGCGAGCAGCAGGACGACCAGGGAGCAGGTCGACGCGGCGGTCAGGACGGCTCGTCGCACGGTGGGTCTCCTCAGAACTCGAACGACTCGTGATGGATATGACGGCGCGGCACCCCGGCGCCCCGCAGCGCGCGGGTGGCGGCCCCGGTCATGCCGGGCGGGCCGCAGAGAAACACCTCGTGCGCGGCGAGGTCCGGCACCAGCCGGCTCAGCGCGCGGGCCGTCAGCGGCGAGGAGTACGCGGCCGGTTCGTCGACGACGTAGTGCACGACAGCGCCGCGGGCCGCCGCTATCGCGTCGAGTTCGGCGCGCAGGGCGAGGTCCTCGGGGCGGCGGGCCCGGTAGATCAGCGTCACCTCGCCGGGAAGCGTCTCGAACAGCGCTCTCAACGGTGTGATCCCGACACCGCCCGCCAGCAACAGCACCTTCCACGATGTACTCCGGGCCGCGGTGAAGGAACCGTACGGCCCCTCGGCCCACACCCGGGTCCCCGGCCGCAGCCGCGCCAGCGCCGCGCTGTGCCCGCCCGCCTCCTTCACGGTGATCCGCAGATGGCCGGCGAGCGGTGGCGCGGAGAGTGAGTACGGGTTGGCGGTCCACCACAGGCCCGGCGCCAGGAAGCGCCAGCGGAAGAACTGCCCCGGCCGCGCGCCCAGTTCGTCCAGATGCTCGCCGGTGAGATGGACGGATACGATGCCCGGCGCCTCGTACCGGAGGTCGGCGACGCGCAGCCGGTGGCGCAGCGCCCGACGTACCGGGACAAGGAAGCGGTACCAGCCGATGAGCGCGGCGACTCCGAGGTACAGCGTGTACCAGGCCGCCTGGGCCGGCCGGTCGGCGACGAAGTCGGCGCCGTTGCTGAGCTGGTGGAAGAAGGCCAGGAAGACGGCCAGATACGTGGCGAAGTGCAGGTAGTGCCAGGTCTCGTAGCGCATCCTGCGCCGCGCGGCCCGCGCCGAGACGATCGCGGTGCCCACCAGCAGCAGGAAGGCGGCGGTGGCCTTGAGCATGTCCGGGTAGGCGCGCAGGAGTGTGGTCGTCTGGTCCACCACACCGGTGTGCGCGGTGAGGGAGTAGCCCCAGATGATCAGCAGGGTGTGGGCGAGCACCAGCGAGAGGGTGTACCGGCCGCCCATGGCGTGCCAGCGCGCGAGCCGGTCGGAGCCGATGCTGTGGTCCAGGAGCGGTATCCGCGCCATCAGGGCCACCAGCACGGCGCAGGCGTACCCCGCCAGGAGTCCGGTGATCCGGCCCGCGCCGGTCAGCCACTCGCCCGCGCCCACGACGGACGCCGTATCGCTCCACCACAGGACGAGGACACCGGCGGCACCGGCCCAGATCACTCCCAGCGTCACCGCGGGGACGGCCGAACGCGGCCGTCGCGGCAGCAGCGCGCGGTCCGTGGTGCGGCGCGCGTGGGTCGCGCTGGTCATGGGCCCTACTTTCCGCCGGTGGAGCCCGGCGTCGGTTCGGCGGTGGCCGCCCGGCCTGGCAACTCATGGCCGCCCAGCCTGGCAACCCAACCTCTGAGGATCTTCTGAGCGCCGTCGCACCGGGCGTATTCAGAGGAAACTCAGAGCGAGCCCTGAACCACACGCCCCGGGTCGCGGGGGATGCTGTACGGACCATGGACAATCACAGCCCCCCGCCCCGTCTGTACGGCAGTGACGGCGGCCCGGTGCGGGTCCTCGTCGTCGATGACGAGCCGGATCTCACCGAGGTCCTCTCCGGCGTGCTGTCGGCCGAGGGCTGGGAGGTGCGCACCGCGTCCGACGGCGCGTCGGCCGTCGCCACCGCCCGCGCGTTCCGTCCGCACGCCGTCATCCTGGATTGGATGCTGCCCGACACGGACGGTCTGGGGGTGCTGCGCGGGCTGCGCGCGGAACTGGAGCACGTGTGTGTGCTGTTCCTGACCGCGCGCGACTCCGTCGAGGACCGGATCGCCGGGATCAGCGCGGGCGGCGACGACTACGTGACCAAGCCCTTCAGCCTGGAGGAGGTGCTGGCCCGGCTGCGCGGGCTGCTGCGGCGGGCCGGCATGGCGCGCGAGACGGACGGTGACCGGCTGCTGGTCGTCGGAGATCTGGTGATGGACGAGGAGGCCAGGGAGGTCACGCGTGGCGGTGATCTCGTCGAGCTGTCCCGTACGGAGTTCGAACTGCTCAGGTTCCTGATGCGCAACCCCCGCAGGGTGCTGTCGAAGGCGCAGATCCTCGACCGGGTCTGGTCCTACGACTTCGGTGGCCGCGCGCATGTCGTCGAGCTGTACATCAGCTATCTGCGCAAGAAGATCGACGCGGGGCGCCCCGGGATGATCCATACCGTGCGCGGCGTGGGCTACGTACTCAAGCCGGAGTCCTGATGGCGGCTCCGCCGCGTGGCCATTCGCCGCGCTCCCTGTGGCCACGCACCCTGCGCGGCCAGCTGACCGCCGGGCTCGTCGTGCTCCTCGCCCTCGCCTGCCTGATGGTGGGAGTCACCACGGCCTTCGCGCTCGAAGGCTTCCTCGTCCGCCGTATCGACCAGCAGCTTTCCGCCTCCGAGGGGAAGTTCGCGGCGAGTCTGGAACACGAGGCCACTCCGGACGGCGACAACCGCCCCGACACCCGCGGCCAGTCCAAGGGCACATTCGGAGCCCGGCTGCTGCGGGGTACGACCACGCAGGCGGCCGTCGTCAGGGCCGAGGGCGACTCGAAGGTACGGCTCACCGCGGACGACCGGCGGGCGCTCGCCGCGCTCCCCGTCGACGGGGAGGGTCATACGCTCCGGCTGTCCGCGCTGGGGGCCTACCGGCTCGCCGCCGTCAAGGGCGACGACGGCGATGTGCTGATCACCGGACTGCCGCTGCGCCCCGTCGAGGAGGTCGTGCACCGGCTGGAGTGGGTGGAGTCGGCGGTCTTCGGCGCGGCCCTGATCGTCACCGGAACCCTGGCGGCGCTGTGGGTACGGCTGTCGCTGCGCCCGCTGCGCCGGGTGACGAGCACCGCGGCGAACGTGGCCGAGCGCCCCCTGGCCAGCGGTGAGGTCGCCATGCCGGACCCGGTGCCGGTCACGGACCCGCGCACGGAGGTGGGCCAGGTCGGAACCGCGCTCAACCGCATGCTCGGCCATGTCGGCAACGCCCTGGAGCGACGGCAGGCCAGTGAGGAACGTCTGCGCCACTTCGCCGCGGACGCCAGCCATGAACTGCGTACGCCCGTGGCCAACATCCGGGGGCACGTGGAGCTCGCGCTCCGGCACACGGGCCCCGTACCGGGCGAGGTCCGGCGGGCGCTGGACCGTATCCAGTCCGAGTCGGAGCGTATGAGCCGTCTGGTGGACGATCTGCTGCTGCTGGCCCGTATCGACGCCGGCCGGGCCCTGGACCGCGGGCCCGTGGACCTCACGCGGCTGGTGCTCGATGCCACGGACGACGCGCGGGCCGCGGGACCCGGCCACCGGTGGCTGCTCGATCTGCCGGAGGAGGCCGTGACCATGACGGGCGACGAGCACCGTCTGCACCAGGCCGTCGGCAACCTCCTCGCCAACGCCCGCTCGCACACGCCGGCCGGTACGCGGGTCACCGTACGGCTGGCGGCCGACGAGGACGGCATCCGGCTGAGCGTGGCGGACGACGGCCCCGGCATCCCCGAAGAGCTCCAGCAAGAGATCTTCGGCCGTTTCGTCCGCGCGGACATCAGCCGCTCGCGGGCGGCGGGCAGCACGGGGCTGGGGCTCGCCATCGTGTACGCGGTGGTCTCCGCGCACGGCGGCACGGTCGGCGTGGAGAGCGCCCCCGGACGCACCGTGTTCACCATGGCGCTCCCCGCGTCGCTCCCCGAAGAAGACCGCGACCCGGAAGACCGTGACGCCGGCGCCTGACGGGCGGGCGCGATGCCCGGACTCACGCGTCCGGGGCCGGTCGGGGCCGGGGAGCGAGCCCCGAGGGACCTGGACGGCCCATGCGCGGGCCCCGTTCGGCCCTGGTACGCCCACCGGAGCCCGCGCCACGATGGAGGAGTGGCGCCACGATGGAGGGGACGCGGGCCCCACGACGGCGCGGAGGATGGGCATGGACGAGGCACGGGACTTCTCGGCTGGCAAGCCGATCCGGGTGTTCCTGCTCGACGATCACGAGGTCGTCCGGCGCGGGGTGCAGGATCTGCTCGACGCGGAGCCGGATATCGAGGTGGTCGGCGACGCGGGCTCGATCGATCACGCCCTGGCCAGGGGCCCGGCGCTCCGGCCGGACGTCGCCGTTCTCGACGTACGGCTGCCGGACGGTGACGGGATCACGGTCTGCCGGGAGCTGCGGTCGCGGATGCCCGGTCTGGCCTGTCTGATGCTCACGTCGTTCGATGACGACGACGCGCTGCTCGACGCGATCATGGCCGGGGCGGCGGGCTATGTGCTGAAGGAGATCAAGGGGTCGGATCTGGTGGACGCCGTGCGTACGGTCGCCTCGGGCCGGTCCATGCTCGACCCGGCCACGACGGCCCGGCTGATGAGCAGTCTGCGCGGTGAGGACGCCGAGGAGGAGCGGCGGGAGCCCGACGCGCTGTCCGGGCTGTCCCCTCGCGAGCGCGAGATCCTCGGGCTGATCGGCGAGGGGCTGACCAACCGGCAGATCGGCGAGCGGCTCTATCTCTCCGAGAAGACGGTCAAGAACCATATCTCGCGGCTGCTGGCCAAGCTCGGTGTCGAACGGCGTATCCAGGCCGCCGTCCTCGCCACCCAGGCCGCCCCGCACTCCGCCGGTCCGGGCCACGGCCGCATGAGCCACTGAGCCGCCCCGCTCAGCAGGGGTCGACGGGCACGGTCCATACGAGGCGCGTACCGCCACGGCCACCCGTGCCACGACCAGTGGCTTCGACCGTCATCCGGCCGCCCAGGGTCTCCGCTCTCCCGGCGAGGTTGTCCAGGCCGCTCCGGGGACTGTCCGGCGCGATACCGACCCCGTTGTCCGAGACGGTCAGGGTCAGCCGGTGATCGCGGACGACGAGGGACACCTCCGCGCCCGTGGCGCGCGCGTGACGTGCGACATTGCTCAGCGCCTCGCCCAGGACGGCGACGACGTGGTCGGCGACCGCCGACGGCACATCCGTGTCGATGAGCCCCTCCATGCGCAGCGACGGCGTGAAGCCGAGGGAGCGTACGGCCTGTTCGACCGCCACGGTGGCGCGGACCCGCAGCCCCTGCCGGGTACGTCCCGTGTCATGGGCGCGGAGACCGAAGATCGTCGAGCGGATGATCTTGATGGTCTCGTCGAGATCGTCCACGGCGCGCAGCAGCCGCTCGCGCGCCGCCGGATGGTCCACGAACCGCAGGGTGCTCTGCAGGGTCATGCCGGTGGCGAAGAGCCGCTGAATGGCCAGATCGTGCAGATCACGGGCGATCCGGTCACGATCCTCCAGCAGGGTGAGCTGTTCGGCGGAGCGCCGTCGCCCGGCGAGTTCCATGGCGAGCGCCGCCTGTCCGGCGAAGGCCAGCAGCGGTGCCGTCTCGGCCTCGGTGAACGGGGCCTTCCCGCGGAGGCGGGCCAGCAGCAGTACGCCGCGCACATCGTCGCGGGCGACCATCGGCACCGCTACGGCGGGCCCCAGACCGTCCCACCGCGGGGGGCCCGCGGTGATCCTCGGATCGGTCTCGACGTCGAGGCTGATCAGTGGCTTCCCGGCGTGCAGAGCGGCTCCCACGAACGAGCCCTTCCGGGGCAGCACCAGTCCGTTGTGCGCGTCGGCGTCGACTCCGGTGGCGAACGCGATCCGCAGGACGTCCCCGCCCTCGTCGGGCAGCGCCAGCGCCCCCAGATCGACGGAGAGGATACGGCGCGCGTGACCGACGATCAGCGGGAGTACCTGTGTCTCGTCCGCCCCGGACAGCAGACTGGCGACGATCTCCGCGTTGGCCTCCAGCCAGCGCTGCCGGTCCCGGGCCTTCTCGTACAGCCGCGCGTTCTCGATGGCGACCCCGGCGGCCATGGCGAGGGTGGACAGGACGGTCTCGTCCTCGTCGTCGAAGTCCTTGCCGCCCCTCTTCTCGGTGAGATAGAGGTTGCCGAACACGGTGTCCCGCACTCTGATCGGCACGCCGAGGAACGAGTGCATGGGCGGATGGCTGGCCGGAAACCCGTACGACTCGGGATGGTCCGAGATCTCCGAGAGCCTCAGGGACTCGGGGTGACGGATGAGCTCGCCGAGGATTCCATGGCCCTCGGGCAGCCGGCCGATGGCGTCCATCTCGTCCGGTGTGAGGCCGACGGGCAGGAAGCGGGAGAGCGTCATCCCCTCGCCGATGACGCCGAGCGCGCCGTACTCCGCGTCCACGAGCACCACCGCGGCCTCCACGATGTGCCGCAGCACCTGTGACAGATCCAGCTCACGCCCGACCGAGAGCACGGCTTCGAGCAGGCTCTGCATCGATTGCGGCGTCCCGTGCCGGACAGCGTCGAGCTGTGCCTGCAACTCCTCCGGGAGGACGTCCAGCCGTCTGGGGGCACCCTCGCCCCATCTGTTCCCGTCGTCGCCCACGGTCCCTCCGTCGCGGCCGGGCTCGGACCGCTGACCAGCCGCACTTCCACCGTAAGCGCTGCGGGGAAGGATGGCTCAGACGGAAGGCCGGTGGCCGTGGCGCACCTGGATCCGGCGCCCGGTGACCTGCGTGGGGGTGATGACGATCCACAGGCCGCGGTCGCCGCCGGCCCAGGCGGTGGTGTGCGCCAGTTCCTCCAGCCGCCGCACCCGCTCGGGGTCGGTGACCGACTGTGCCGGGCCGACGACGAGAACGCTCCAGCCCTGGCTGAACGCCTCGTCGATATGGTCCGCCTCGAAGGCGACCTCATGGCCTGCGGCCGCCGCCGGCCCGGCGTCCGGAGCGGTCCTGTACGCCACCAGATCACCGTCGACCGTGTAGTTCACCGGAAAGATCGCGGGCTCGCCGTCCCGCTTCACCGCTACTCTCCCCACCCCGTGGGTGGACAGCAGCGTCCGGGACTCCTCGGTGCTCAGCGTGATCAGCTCGGGGTGGTATCCGGCCGCGCCGATTCCGGGCGGGAGATCCGTCGTGGCGCCGGTCAGCTCCGTGACGGTGGTCTCCAGCGCGTCGGCGAGGCGCAGCAGGAAACCGATTCCCGGCGACGCCGAGTGCTCCTCCAGATACTGGATGTAGCCGGGTGCCGAGCCCGCCCGTACGGCCACGTCCTCGCGCGTCAGCCCCAGTTCCTGCCGCCGTGCCAAGACCCGCCGGCCCAGGTCCGCGCGGTGCGGGGCCGGGTTCCCGGGCCGGAAACCGTTGTCCGGTGCCCTGTCCGGCGTCGTGTCCCTCGTCCTGCCGGTGGTCCTGTCCGTCATGGCGGCTCTCCCGCGGGTCGGTGGTGTTCCTCGTACGCCCCGGCCTGTGGGCACCGGGGGCTCTGCGCGCCGGCGTCTCAACGCTCGCTCCGGTGCGACCACTTGGGCTCGACCTGGGCCCATTCCTTCTCCCACTGCGCGTCGAGCCGGCGGTCGAGCGACCGGTGGAACCCCACCCGCGCGCCGCTCACGAGTACGGCCGCCGTGCTCGCGGCCACGATCCCGGCGGTCACTCCCGTGATGACGCCCACGGACGAGTTCTCCGGGGGCAGGGTGATCCGGTCCGACCGGTCCACCCAGATCCGGATGGACGACCCCTTCTTCTGGCCCTCGACGACGACGGTCCTGCCGGTGTGTGTCCCGCTCGCGTCGGTCCAGGTGACCGGCGCGCTGCCCACCGCGCCTCCCGGGACGGCGCCCGGTACGACATGGCGCGCGTTCGCGGTCAGATGGGCCGTGACCTGGTGCTTCCCCACGTTCTGGGAGTGTGTGATCCCTTGGTAATGGTCATAGGTGAAGCTGCCCGCCGCCCATCCCGCGAGCGGCAGGCCGATGATCAGTACGACGATCAGGAGCACGTTGACGAGAACCCGCAGCCGGTCGGCCGGCCGGCGCAGCGGATTGTGCTTCCTGGCGGCTCGCGCGTGTCCCGGCCCGCGCTTCCGGTGGTTCCTGGGGTTCCGTGGATCCGGCGTCCGCATGGTCCGGCCTCAATGCCGCGCACGCTGCGCACTCGGGGACAGATGTTCCGTGAGCCATGCACGGGCCAGATCCGCCACGGCTTCGAGAGCGCCCGGCTCCTCGAAGAGATGGGTCGCCCCGGGCACCACGTCGAGACGGTGCTCGCAGTGCATACGCTCGGCGGCCCGGCGGTTCAGGTCGAGCACCTGCGTATCGGCGCCGCCCACGATGAGCAGGGTGGGTGCCCGTACGTCGGCGAGCGCGTCTCCGGCCAGGTCGGGACGGCCGCCGCGGCAGACCACGGCCTTGATGTCCGCGTGCGGCTCGGCGGCGGACAGGAGCGCGGCCGCCGCGCCCGTACTGGCACCGAAGTAGCAGACCGGCAGGGCGTGTTCGGCTCCCAGCCATGCGGTGACCAGGGTGAGCCGCCGGGCCAGCAGCGGGATGTCGAAGACATTGGCCCTGTCGCGTTCCTCCTCGGGGGTGAGCAGGTCGAACAGCAGGGTGCCGAGGCCCGCCCGGTTGAGCCGCTCGGCCACGGACCGGTTACGGGGGCTGTGCCGGCTGCTGCCGCTGCCATGGGCGAAGACCACCACGCCCGGCGCGCCGTCCGGCAGTGTCAGATTTCCGGGCAGCCCGCGGTCGTCGATGGTCATCTCGACTTCCCGCTCGACGGTCGCTCCGACGGGCTGAACGTCATCCGTGCGGCCGCCTCCGGCCTCCGTACCCGCCATGGCGCTCCTCGTGGCGCCCCCGGAAGGGGCCAGGCGGTCATTGAGCAGCTCGACCACCTCGGCGTCGCTGGTCTGGGAGAAGTCCGTGTACCACTGGCCGACCGAACCGAAGTAGTCCGGCGAGTACAGGCACACCACCTCGTCGGCCTCCCCGCTCAGTTCCGCCACCGCTCCGGGCGGAGCCACGGGCACGGCGAGCACCACCCGGGCCGCACCGCGTGCCCGCGCCACCTCGCAGGCGGCGGACGCGGTGGATCCGGTGGCGATGCCGTCGTCGACGATCACCACCGTGCGCCCGGTGAGCGCGGTGGGCGGTCGCTCCGCGCGGTAGGCACGAAGGCGCCCGTCCAGCGCGGTCCGCTCGGTCAGCTCCACCGCGCCGCGCTCGCGCGGCCCGAGCCGGGCGGCCCGGACCACATCGTCGTTCAGGATGCGGACCCCGCCCTCGCCGATGGCGCCGAACCCGAGCTCGGGCCTGGAGGGCACTCCGAGCTTGCGGACGGCGATGACGTCGAGCGGCGCATCGAGCACCCGCGCGACCTGGTACGCCACGGGGATCCCGCCACGCGGCAGCCCCAGCACCACAGGGTCGTCGAGGTGCAGCCGCGCCACTTCCCCGGCGAGCTGTATCCCGGCGGTCGTTCGGTCGGCGAAACGCATGCCCGCCTCCTCTCCCGAAGCCCGCTTCCACCGCACCACGCGGACCATCCACCCCGACAGGGGCCAAGAGACCCATGCGGGTGCCGTCCGGCCCTATCCCCCGGTACGGGCGCCTCGCCGGGGCGTGAGCGCGGTTGCCGATGGGGAACCGCTCCCCGATGCTCGGACTCAGGGGCGCGCGCGGCGGGCAGGGCCTGGAGACCTGCCGGAGCGAAGCCGTCATGGAAGCAGGACGCCATGGATGACATGGACGACGTGGATGACGCGGACCGGTTGGCGCGCTACCGCGACAAGCGGCACTTCGACCGCACGGACGAACCTTCCGGTGAGGGCGACCGCCCCGGGGACGAGCCGTCGTTCGTCGTCCAGATCCATGACGCGAGCACCACCCACTTCGACTTCCGGCTCGAAGTGGACGGCGTACTGAAATCGTGGTCGGAGCCGACCGGAGGCGAGCGGTGATGACCGGCCTCCTGGAGACGCTGCCGGCCGCGGAACGCCGGCGGCTGACCGACGCGCGGCCGGGCGTCGAGCTGGCGTCCCGGCCGATGCTCGCCACCCTGAGCGACCGCCGGGAGTTCGACGACGCGTGGATCTTCGAGCGCAAGCTCGACGGGGTCCGGGTACTCGCGGTGCGGGACGCGCGCGGCGTACGCCTGCTGTCGCGCAATGGCGTACGGCTGAACAGCACCTACCCGGAGATCGTGGACGCCCTCGCCGCGCAGGATCGCGCCGACTTCACCGTGGACGGCGAGATCGTCGCCTTCGCGGACGGCCGTACCGACTTCGCCCTGCTCCAGAGGCGGCTGGGGATCTCCGACGCCCGTCGGGCCCGTGCCACCGGCGTCGCCGTCACCTACTGTCTCTTCGATCTCCTGCGGCTCGACGGCACCGATGTGACCGCGCTCCCCCTGCGCTCACGTAAATCCCTGCTCCGCAGAGCCCTGGTCCACCGGCCCCCGCTGCGGTTCATCACACACCGCAACCACGGCGGGCAGGAGTTGCTGGACGAGGCGTGCGCTCGCGGCTGGGAGGGGCTGATCGCCAAACGGGCCGCCGGCCGCTACCAGCCCCGACGGTCCCCCGACTGGCTGAAGCTCAAATGCCTGCGCGCGCAGGAGTTCGTCATCGGCGGCTTCACGGAACCGTCCGGCTCGCGTATCGGCTTCGGGGCGCTGCTCCTCGGGTACTACGAGGGCGGTCAGCTGCGCTACGCGGGCAAGGCCGGTACGGGGTACGACCAGCGAACCCTGCGGGATCTGCGCCACCGGCTCGATGAACTGGCCCTGGAACACTCGCCGTTCGCCACCCCGGTCCGTGAACGCGCCCCGCACTGGGCGCGCCCCCGGCTCGTCGCCGAGATCGAGTTCACGGAATGGACGCGGGACGGGCTGCTGCGCCACCCCCGGTTCCGCGGAGTGCGCGACGACAAGGATCCGGCCGAGGTGGTACGGGAACGAGCCGCCTGACCGGTGACGACACGCATGCGCCCTGTCCGCCTCGCCCCTCACGCCCCCGGTCACTTCACCGTCGACAGGGGCGTCGCGATGTCCTCCAGCGACCGGCCCTCGGCCCGTACCGCGAGGAACGCCGCCACCAGTCCCGCCGCGCACATGAGTCCGGCGCCGATCCGGAAGGCGAGCGCCGTGTCCCCGACCACCCCGGACGCCGTGAGGTCCGCGAAAACCAGCGGGCCGCTGATGCCACCCGCCGCCGTCCCGAGCGCGTAGAAGAACGCGATCGCCATGGCGCGAGTCTCCATCGGGAAGATCTCGGAGACCGTGAGATACGCGCTGCTGGCGCCCGCCGACGCGAAGAAGAGCACCACGCACCAGCACGCGGTGAGTGTCGTGGCCGTCAGGGAGCCGCGGTCGAAGAGCCAGGCGGTGGCGAAGAGCAGAACGCCCGACAGCAGATAGGTGCCGGAGATCATGATCCGGCGGCCGACGGTGTCGAAGAGCCTGCCGAGCAGCAGCGGGCCGACGAAGTTGCCGGCGGCGATGACCGCGAAGTAGTAGCCCGTGTGTCCGGTCCCGACGCCGAAGAACGTCGTCAGGATCGCGCCGAACCCGAAGGTGATCGCGTTGTAGAGGAACGCCTGCCCGATGAAGAGCGACAGGCTCAGCACCGCCCGCTTGGGGTACCGGCGGAAGACCGTCCTGGCGATGAGGCCGAAGCCGATGCTCTTGCGCTCATGGATCGTGATCTCACCGGCGGGCGGCGGGAGTTTCCCGTGTTTCTCCGCCTCGATGCTCCGTTCGACGGAATCGACCAGCTTCTCCGCCTCCTCGCCGTACCCGTGGATGAGCTGCCAGCGGGGGCTCTCCGGTACGTGCCGTCGTACGAGGAGGATGACCAGGCCGAGGACGAAGCCGAGCCCGAAGGCGAGGCGCCACCCCAGGTTCTCGGGGAAGAGTTCGGTGTTCAGCATGAGAATGGAGAGCAGTGAACCGCCCACGGCGCCCAGCCAGTAGCTGCCGTTGATGATCAGGTCGACACGTCCCCGGTACGCGGACGGGATCAGCTCGTCGATGGCCGAGTTGATGGCCGCGTACTCGCCGCCGATACCGAATCCGGTGAGGAAGCGGAAGACGAAGAACCACCAGACGTCGAAGGACAGCGCGGTCATCGCGGTCGCGCCGAGGTAGACCGCGAGGGTCACCATGAACAGCCTCTTGCGGCCGTAGCGGTCGGTGAGCCGGCCGAAGAACAGCGCGCCCGCGCACGCGCCCGCCACGTACAGAGCGGCGGATACGCCCGTGACCTGCGCCGATGTAATCGCCAGACCGCTGCCCGGCTCGGACAGACGCCCGGCGATATTGCCGACGATCGTGACTTCGAGGCCGTCGAGAATCCAGACCGTGCCGAGACCGACGACGATCAACCAGTGCCAGCGCGACCAGGGCAGCCGGTCGAGCCGTGCCGGTACGGCCGTGGTGAGGGTGCCCGGCTCCGATGCGGCAGGCGGCGTCATCGATTCCTCCCGCCGTCGCGTACGTCCGTGCACCCGTACGTACCGTCGCGTACGTCGCGCTCGGCCACTGGTCGCACTGAACCACTATCCGACGGCTGTCCCCGTCGCGCCGGTTCTATCCGCGCCGGTTCTCTCCGCGCCGGTTCTCTCCGCGGGCGGACAGCCAGCGCAGGGACGCCAGTCCGAGTCCGGTCATCATGCCCTCCAGCCGCGGGTCCCCCGTGGAGTCCATGGAACAGGCCGCGGCGAGAAGAAACCCCGCCTGCGCGGAGATGAGCACGTCCACCGCCTCGGGGTCGACGCCGGTCAGCAACGGATGGCGTGCCGCGTACGGTTCCGGATTGATCCCGGAGAGCGCCACGCTGCCGAGCAGCATCACCACGTCGGCGTGTGCCGGCCCGATCCAGGCGTGCGGCCAGTCCACGACGACGACACGGTCGTCGGTGAGCAGGACATTGAACGGGTACAGGTCGCCATGTGTGAGGGTGTCTCCCGCGGTCGCCTCACCGAGCCGCGCCTCCAGCGACAGATGCATGTCCAGTTCGCGGGCGGCCCGGGGCGCGATCTCGGCCAGTTTCGCCAGCGCGCGGGGATGGTTCGTCAGCCGTTCCCAGCCGCCCAGTCGTGGCGCCGGGAGGACCACGGGCAGACGGGGCGCCGGGGTGAGCCGTTCGGCCAGACCGGTGAGGGCGTCGAGGACCCGCTCCAGTTCGCTCTCGCGCCACGGCTGCGCGGGAAGCGTTCCGTCGATGTCCTCGAAGACGAGCGCCACCCATTCGCCGTCGTCGTAGGTGCCCAGGAGCCGCGGCACGGACACCCCGGGCGGCAGCGCGGCCGCCACCGCGCCCTCCCTGCGGTGGAACGCGCCCACGGCGGTCGCGGCGACCGTATCGACGGCCTTGGCGAACGCCCTTCGGCCGTCGGACAGTTCCAGCCGGACCGCGAGGCCGTCGGAGAATCCGCCCTGCTGGCTGGTGGCCGCGGTGACCGTGCCCTGGAGTACGTTCTCGATCCCGGCCTTCACCGGTCGGGGCAGGCTCTCCCAGGGAATGCGCCGGCTGCCGGTATGAGAGGGAAGAGGCACAGGTGTACCCCAGGATGTGTGGTTGGTTGGCATGGACTGAGCCTACTGGGGCGGCCGATGGCGCCGGGGAGGGCCCGGGGTCGGACGGGCCACCGGCTGTTCGCCCGGTGGCGCAGCAGGGTGGTGGCGATGGCGACCTGGGCCGGTTCCAGCGCGGTTTCGCCGTCCTCGATGTCCCCCAACGCGTTCTGCAGTACGCGGCCGAGGCCCTGTCTGACACACAGCGCCGTCCGCCCGGAGGGCGGGGACCGCGACCAGCCGCGCCGGCAGATCGGCCAGCACGCGCATGGCGGCGGTGTCATCGGCCATCGACGACAGCGGCCGGGTCGCGTCCAGCCGTTCCAGCAGCATGGCGCCGGTGTCGGGGACATGGTCGAACAGGCGGACCACGCCGTCGCCGTTCCACACGCGCAGGCCGGTCGCCGCATGGGCGTTGTCCTCGCTGACCGGCTGGAGTTTCAGCGCGGCGGGCGTGCCGTCCGCACGGGTCACCGGCAGTACGAGCCCGGCCATGCCCTGTCCGGCGGGGCCGTCGGGCCGTAGCGTCCAGCGGTCCAGGGAGTCCGCGACCAGTCCGGGCAGCGCGGCGATCCAGGCGCGGCCGGACGCGTCGCTCCGCTCGCTGTCGGACGCGGCCAGCGCGTCAGGGATGCCGATGCCGATGCCTCTCACCGACATCGAGGTTATGCCAGGGCCGTTCGCCGATGCGGCCCCGGCTGCCGCTACCGGCCGCCGGTCCGGGTCAGGGAGACGGAGCCGGCCTCGGGCCCGGCGCCGGTCGCGGAGCCGGACGAGGCCACCGCCACGCCGTACGGACTGTTGCCGAGCGCCAGGGTGGCCGTGACCTTGAGGGTCTTGGGATCGATCACCGTGAGCGTGCCCGCTCCCTGGTCCGTCACATAGACCGCGTGCGAGGTCACCGCGATGTTGAACGGGTCCGTTCCTGGCGGGCCCACATTGACGGTGCCCGTGACACGGTGGCTGCCGGTGTCGATGACCTTGACGTTGCCCGGGCCGAGGACAGCGACGTACGCCTTCTTTCCGTCCGGTGCGAGGGTCACGCCGAAGACTCCCTCGCCGACCGGCACGGTGGCCGTGACCTTGCCGGTGCGGGTCGAGATGACCGAGACGCGGGCCGTCGTCTCATTGGCGACATAGACGAACTGACCGTCCGGCGTGACGGCGACACCCACGGGTGAGCGGCCCGCCGGGAGGGTCCCGACGGCCCGGTGGGTACGGGTGTCGATACGGGAGACGCTGGCCGAACCGGAGTTGGCGACATAGGCCGTCCCGCCGTCGTGGCTGACGGTCACGGCCACCGGGGAGACTCCGACCGGGACGGTCGCCGTCACGCGGTTGGTCCGGGTGTCCAGTACGGAGACGTTGTTGGAGCCCCCGTTGGTGACGTAGAGGGTGGAGCCGTCCGGGCTCAGCGCGACACCGGTGGGCTTCTTCCCGACGGGGACGGTCGCGACGATCTTCTTGGTCCGGGTGTCGAGCGCCGAGACCTTGGCCGATTCGCTGCCGGCGACATAGGCGCGCCTGCCGTCCGGGGTGACGGCGATGCCTTCGGGTCCGGTCCCGGCCGGCACGGTCGCCACGACCTTGTGGGTGCTGGCGTCGATCACGGAAACGGTGTTGTCGAGTTGGTTGGTCACGTACACGTGGTGCCCGGCGTCCGGTTGTCCGGTGGCGGAGGCAGCCGCGGCCGGGCTGTGTGCCGCCGTCCCGGCCGGGGAACAGGACATCAACAGGAGCGCTGCGCCCGCGCCCAGGACCGGCCGGAGCACCCTCATGTACGGCCGGCCGATATACGTCCGGCCGACGGGATGGGCTCGGGTGTGGCGGGCGGAACGCATGGCGCCTCCAGGGTTTCTGGGCTCAGAGGTCGGGGGTCAGGCGAGCAGTTCACGGGCGTAGTAGTCCTTGTCGTCCCGCACGCCGGGGACGGCGAAGAAGTAACCCCCGCCTCGTGGGCTGATGTAGGGCACCAGCGCCTCACCCTCCAGACGGGTCTGCATGGCGATGTAGGTGTTGAGTTCGCGCTGGAAGCAGCAGAACGCGTGCCCCAGGTCGAGTCCGCCGCGCACGTCCGGGCTGCGGTCGTAGTCGTAGCTGCGCCGCAGAATGGTGCTGGTCGCCGCGGTCTCCGGAGTCTGGGGATTGGCCAGGCGGACATGGCTGTCCAGCGGGGTGATCAGACCCTGCGGATCGTTGGTGTAGATGGGATCGAACAGGTCCGAGGCGTTGGGGTCCTGGGCGTACATGGGAGCGCCGCTGACCTTGCGGCGGCCGAAGATCCGCTCCTGCTCGGCGAGGGGCACCTGCTGCCACTTCTCGATACGGAAGTGGACGATGCGCAGCACCTGATAGGTGCCGCCCGCGGCCCACGCCGGCTCGTCGGTGCGCGGCTGTACCCAGACCTCCTGGTTCAGCTGCGTGGCGTTGGTGACGTCCGGGTTGGAGATCCCGTCCTTGAAGCCGAACCAGTCGCGCGGGACGCCGACGGGGCGCGGCGGATTGCGCGTGCCGTCGATGCGCCAGCGCGGTTTCATCGCGCCGCTCGTGTGGGCGAGGAGGTCGAGCAGCGCGTACACCGTGGTGTCGCGGTTGGTGGCGCACACCTGGAGCATCAGATCGCCCTGGGAGAGCGCGGGATCGAGGTCGTCGTGGGCGAAGGGCGTCATGGTGACGAGTTGTACGGGCTTGCGCGCGGCCAGTCCGAAGCGGTCGTCGAAGAAGCTCGCGCCGAGGGCCAGGGTGACGGTGAGATCGTCCGGTACGACCTCGGGGCCCAGGATGCCGGTGTCGGACGGCGGTGCGTCCGGCGATGTCTTCGGCGGTGTGCCGCCCTGGGTGAGGAAGCGGGCCCGCGTGGTGAGCGTACGGAAGAGATCGGTGAGCGCCTCACGGCCGGACGCGGTCACGTCGAACGACACGAAGGTCGCGTCCCGCTGCGGGAGGGTGGCGATACCGGCCTGGTGCTCGCCGTGGAACGGAATCGGCTTGGCGCGCTCCGCCGCCTTCCCGGCGTCGAGCCCGGCTCCATGGGCCGGAGCCGTGGCACCGTCCAGCAGGCTGACGCTCGCCGTTCCGGCGAGGCCGGCCGCGACGGTGGTCCGCAGGAACGAGCGCCGCGCGAAGAGGCCCGCCGGACACTCCCCGCCGAACGGCCCGCCTTCCGGGCCGGGCGGTGTGTTGTCGGTCATGCGCTTCCCTCCTGGAACGAGACCGCCGGCGTGGGGGCGCCTGCCGTGTCCGTGCGACGGCGTCGGCACAGGTCCGAACTCCGTGCGCGGTGGGTGGTTTCGAGGTGGGAACCGCGTCGGAACGTGACGCCGGCGCCTTCAGTGACCACTGACCGCGCACACTGACCGCGCGCTGACAGCACACCGCACACAGCACACCGATGGCCGATGACCCA
This sequence comes from Streptomyces scopuliridis RB72, assembly GCF_000718095.1. GTDB lineage: Bacteria > Actinomycetota > Actinomycetes > Streptomycetales > Streptomycetaceae > Streptomyces > Streptomyces scopuliridis. The sequence continues at coordinate 137,566 of NZ_JOEI01000005.1, forward strand.
TGACCCATGACCGATGACCGAGTGCCGGGTATGCCCCGTTTTCGGTTCACCCTCTGCGCCGAACGTACCCGACCGCCCACTCCCCCGCCATCGAGCAGTGTGTCCTGGGCCGTTGGGTGGTTCCGCCGGACCCCGTTCGATCCGACCTGGCGCCGCCCTCCGGACCGTCCTGGAACTGGACCATGACCACCGGCACCGTCAACAACGGCTCACCGCATGTCCCCGCCGCCTGATCATCGCTCAGGCTTTCGGCAGACCACGCTGATCAGGGTGAAGGAAGCGAAGAACGGTCCCTCGGAGAGGCCGGCGAACCAGCGGTGGCCGCGCGTCGCGTCGATGTGGCCGTCCTTGATCGCCCGCTGCGTATTGCGGCCCAGCCCCAGTGTGTGATCGGCGTCCTGGAAGTCACGGAAGACCGGGGTCGTGGCGAGCACGGTCTCCACGGTGAAACCCGCCCGTACCGCGAGGCGGGCGAGGCTGCGGCCGATCGTCGCGTTCCGGACCGCGTGCGCGGTGGTGTAGCGCGTGAAGGCGCGGCTCGTGTCGAGATCCTCCGCGTCGACGACCAGGGTGTCCCAGTCGGGTTCGACCAGGCCGATCAGCGCGCCCGGCCGGGTGACCAGATGGAGTTGGGCCAGGACCTCGGCGGGCTCGGCGACATGCATCAGGACCCGGTCGATCTTGGCCCGGTCCACTGTGCCCGGTTCGACGGGGAGGGCGATGGCGTCGCCCTCGCGGATCTCGACCATGGGGAGGGCGTCCGTACGCCGCCGGGCCTCGGCGAGCATCGCCGGGTCACGGTCAACGCCGAGCACCGCCCCACTCGGGCCGACGCGCTCCGCCAGCGCCGGCAGATCGGTGCCCGGTCCGCATCCCACGTCCAGCGCGGTCTGGCCCGGTCGTACGTCCAGCAGATCGATCAGCTCCCGCTTGTACGCACGGCCCGCGCCGTCGGCCGCGGTTCGCAACATGTAGGCAGCCTGGTCAGGTCGGGACACACCAAGAGTCGTGGGCATGGGAAGAGTCAAACACTCCGGCCCGGCGCGCGGGGGGCCGATTCGGTCATCCGCGCTCCTCCTCTCCCTCCGCTCCCTCCAGCGGCCTGAATCTCGCCATCTCCGCCGGCGCCAGCCGCTCCACCACCTCCGCCAGCGCATCGCACGCCTGCTCGATCTTCAGCCGGATGTTCTTCTGCTCGGTGACGACCGCCGCCACCAGCAACGAGGTCAGTGCCACGGACCCGTTGAGCACCTGAAGGCTGACCAGCCGCTCCGTGAGGCTGTGGTGGGCGAAGGCGCCATCGCTCTTGGACGCCTCCAGGATCGCCATGACGGAGACGAACAGCGCGTACGGCGCGCTCCCGGCGAGCTGGAAGCGCAGCGCCGCCCAGATCAGTACCGGGAAGAACAGGAAAATCAGGGTGAGGGACATCTGGATGGCCAGCGGGGTGATGACGACGGCGGCCACCACCACGGCCGTCCCCTCCACCCAGCGGTCGGTCCGCAGGGGAAGCCTGATACGGCAGACGAGCAGCAGGAAGGGCGTGACCAGCAGCACCCCCATGGCGTCGCCCGCCCACCACGCCAGCCAGGTGGGCCAGAATCCCACCGGGAGCTTGCCGTTGATCACCAGCATGCCCGTACCCACCGTCGCGCTGATCAGCATCCCGGCCAGGGCGCCCAGGAACACCAGCGCCACCCCGTCCCGCAGCCGGTCCAGCTCGATACGGAAGCCCACCCGCCGCAGCAGCAGATAGGAGCAGAGCGGTGCGAGGGTGCAGCCCGCCAGGACCCCGGGCGAGACGGCAGTCAACGGATCGAGCGTCACGAGATGGAAGAGGGCGCCCAGCGTGATCCCCGGCCAGATCCCGGCGCCCATCAGGAACAGACAGGTCACGGCGATGCCGGTGGACGGCCAGAGCGGTGAGACGTCCGCGCCCTGGACCCGCACCACGCCCTCCATCGTGCCGATGCGCGCGCCCGCGTAGTAGGCGACGGCGACGCCGAGGATCCGGAGAAAAGCCACGGACAGACCCCGGATCTTCTCGCTGCACGCCACAACAGCCATCAGACAATGCCCGTCGTCCGCTCCGGCCATGACACGCACCGTCGGAGCGCAGACGTCACCCTCGTCGGGTCGGCTCTATTCGAAGATCTGCTCGTCCTCGTAGACGAGGCTGCCCGAGTCGGTGCAGGTCGCCACCGTGGCGGCGGATACGACGCGCAGGCCCAGCTGCTCGGCGCGCTCGCCCAGTTCGGCGCCGCCGCAGTCCGCGAGCACCAGCGTGAACGCCTGCCTCTCGTCCATGATGTACGGCTCTCCGTAGCCCAGTTCCGCCGCGGCCTCGGGATCGCTCCGGGCAATCTGCCACGCGCGGTGCATCAGCAGTCCCGGGTCCTCGATCACGAGCCGGCGGGTCTCGGTGACGGTGATGGACAGCCGGGCCGCGCCGGAAGCGGGGGTACGGGCGGGGCGGCAGGTGGCGCGGGCGGGGTCGACGGCATGGGCGGGGCCGGGGAAACTCGCACCGGCACCGGATACAGAGCGAGACAGAGCGGACACGGGTGGCTCCTGTCGGGGATTCAGGGGAGGGGGATCAGCGGTCGTCCGCGGTGAGGGTGGCCCAGGACCGGCCGCGGTACGGGCAGGGGGGAGAGGGGAGAGGATGCGACTGGGGCAGATGGGGACATACTCATCACTGTCGGAGCACCGTGCCCGATATGCAACGTGCGGAATGTGCACGGTGAGCAAGGTGCGCACGGTGTCGCACACCCGCAGGGTCCAGGAGCACCCCGGAGAGGGGGCAGATCATGAGACCGAGGTCCGGCCCCACGGTGCACCACGCGGTCCTGGCCGCCCGGCTCCTGGCGCTGCGCGTGGGCGCCGGTCTGTCGCTGACCCAGGCGGCGGCCGCGCTGGGCGCGCACCGTACGACGGTCATGAGAATCGAACGGGCCGAGACGGCGCTCGACGCGGGCCAGGTCCGGACGCTGCTGGAGCGTTACGGGGCCGGCCAGGAGGAGATCAGGCAGTTCCTCAGCGAACTGGCCACCGCCAATCTGCCGGGCTGGTGGCATCCGTGGCGTGACGTGATGGACCCCTGGGCCCTCGACCTGATGAACGTGGAATCCGCGGCCCGCATGGTCCGTGTCTGGCACCCGGCCCTGGTGCCTCCGCTGCTGCGTACGCCCGCGTACGCCCTGGCGGTGGAGGACGCCCTCGGCACGGGCCGTTCACCGGCCGACCGCGCCAGACGCGTCGAGTCGCTGACCGAGCGCCGGGCCCGGTTGACGGAGCGGGGGACGCGGATCTGGTCGCTGATGACGGAGGCGGCGCTGCGTACGCGCGTGGGCGACGGGAACATCATGGAGGAGCAACTCGCCGCGCTGCGTGAGGACGCCGCCCGCCCGGACGTCATCCTTCAGGTCGCACGGCTGACCGATCCACCGCATCCGCTGACCGGCGTGGCCGGTCTGACCCTGTACCGGGTGGATGTGCCCGAGATTCCGGACCATGTGGTCCGGGAGAGCCCTGTCGGACCGGCCGACGTCTGGAGCGACACCGAGACCGTGACGGCGTACCGGACGCTCATCGACCAGGCGTGCGCCGCCGCTCCGCATCCGTCGACCCCGCTTCCGTACCCCGTGCCCCTTACCTGAACGCCTCGCCCGACCGTCCCTGTACCTGACCGCTCCCGTACCTGACCAGTGACCGAAGGGATCTACCGTGCCGGATGAGACTCCGCGTCGTATCGACACCTCCGTTCCGCACTCCGCGCGCATCTGGAACTACTGGCTGGGCGGCAAGGATCATTTCGCGGCCGACCAGGAGGCCGGGGACGCCTACCGCGAGGTCTTTCCCCTGATCGAGACGTTCGCGCGGGAGTCGCGCGGCTTCCTGCGGCGCTCCGTCACCTATCTCGCGGCGGAGGCGGGGATGACGCAGTTCCTCGATCTCGGCGCCGGGCTGCCGACCGTGAACAACACGCACGAGGTCGCTCAGCGCATCGCCCCCGGCGCGCGCGTCGTCTACGTGGACCACGACCCGCTGGTCCTGCTGCATGTGCACGCGCTGCTCACCTCCACCGCCGAGGGCGCCACCGCCTATATCGAGGCGGACATGCGCGACACGGACGCGGTGCTCGACGGCGCGGCGGAGACCCTCGACATGTCGCGGCCGGTCGCGCTGGTCATCTCGGACGTGCTCGGCCATATCGTCGATTTCGACGAGGCCCTCGCTCTGGTGAAGCGGCTCGTGGACCGGCTGCCGTCCGGCAGCTGTCTGGCCCTGAGCCACGCGGCGGCGGCGGACGAGGGACACGCGGCGGCGCAGGAGACGTACAACGCGTCCGGGGCCGTCCCGTACATCCTCCGCACGTCCGAGCAGATCGCGAGGTTCTTCGACGGGCTGGAGCTGGTCGAACCGGGGGTGGTGTCCTGGCCGCACTGGCACCCCGACGCCACCACCACCTCGGTCGCGGAGCGGGGCGGCTGGGGAGGCGTCGCCCGTATCCCCTGACCACCTGACCACGGCTGACCACGGCCCGGGGCCCCCGTCGGCATGCGCGCCGCCCGCGTCTCGCCGAAGCTTTACGGATGGACCATGACGGGCTGGTGACCCGCCGGCTGATCGAGGCGGCGGCGCGCTCGGGCGCCGCGCTGATCGCGGAGACCGCCGCAGCGGTCTCCGGATGGGCGGTCCTGGTGGACCCGACCACGGGCGCCGTCTACAGCTCCCCCGACCGCGCGGCCGCGGCGGGTACCAGCGCGGCGGCAGGAGCCGGCGGCGCGGCGGCGCGGTCCGGGGACTCCGACGGCGGCTCCGACACGACGGTGCGGCAGGTGGTGGGAGCGGCGCTCGTGGTCCACGCCGGCCCGGATGTCTCCGCCCGCCGGGTCGAGCTGGTGACCCGGACCACGGCGGGACTGCTGGAAGTACGTGCCCGCCGCGCCGAAGAGCTCACGAGCGCGGAGATGCGGCTGCACGCCGTGGTGACGCGCCTGCTGCTGCGGGGGGAGACCGGGCTCGCGGCAGAGGTCATCGGCGGCCCGACCTCGCACGCCACCGTCTACCGGCTCTCCGGCGGCGCGGATCCGCAGGCCGCGTACCAGGCGGTGTGGCGCGCGCTGCTGCCCACCGGTACCCGGCAGGGCGCGCCTACGCTCATCACCCTCCTGGACGGTGAACTCGTCGTCGTGGCTCTCCATGACGCCACCCGGGACGACGGACGAGTCCTCCGGCTGATCGCCCGCTCGGCGGAGCGGCACGGGCTGCTCGGCGGGGTCGCGGACCCCGCGCCGCTCGACATGCTCGCCGCGGCCTTCACCGAGGCCGGGCAGGCACGCGCCGGGGCGGCGGTGGGCCGCCGGCTGGTCCCCGCGGCCGGGCTCGGCGACCGTGCGCTGCTGCGGATCATCCCGCCCGACCGGCTCGCCACATGGGCATCGTCCCTGCTGGGCCCCCTCGCACCGCCTCAGCGCCAGGCGCTGGAAGGATGGCTGCGCACCGGATCGGTCGGGGCCACGGCCCAGATGCTGGGAATCTCCCGCGGCACCGCGCGCTCACGGCTGCGGACGGCCGGCGAGCGGCTGGGAGGCCTGGACACACCTCTCGCCCTGGCACGGCTCTCCCTCGCACTGCGTGCCCCGGCCGCCGGGCCGGTGGAGTCCGCCGGGTCCGCCGACGCGGACCCGGCCGCCGTGCTCCCCACCGAACTCGTTGATGCCGCGCAGGCGCGCCGCTGGGCCACCGCGCTGACCGAACCGCTCGACACACCACAACGGATCGCCCTGCGCGTCTGGCTCAACCATCTCGGCAGCGTCGCCCCGGCCGCCGAGGAACTCGGGCTGCACCGTACGACGCTCCGGCGGTGGCTGGAGGAGATCGGCCGACTGCTGGACGTGGACCTGTCGTCCGCCACCGTCCGCGCCGACCTCTGTCTGGCGCTGGAGACCCTTGCCGACTCGGACGACTCCCCCGGCGCGCTGCCACGCCGGGGAGGCCGTACGTACCAACGGTCGGGGGCTCTGTGAGGACGGCCGTCAGTCCGCCCCCGGACCGGAACGTGCCTGCTGGGCCTCCTGTGCTCCCGTGAGCAGCCGGCGGGCGAGTTCAGTGTGGGGATGGCTGGGTCCGAAAACACGCTCTCGGTCGGCGAGGACGCGCTCGTGGAGTGCGCCGGCGCGGTCGAACTCACCTGCCAGTTGCAGGGCGTAGGCGAGGTTGCTGCGGGCAGTGAGGGTCTCGGGATGAGTAGGGCCAAGGACCCGTTCGTGATCTGTCAATGACTGATCGTGCAGCTCGACGGCCCGCGCCAGATCACCGGCCGACCGATATGAACTCGCCAGATTGGCCCGCGCGTTGAGGGTGTGCGGGTGGTCGGGGCCGAGCGTGCGTGCGTAGTCGGCGAGGTTGCGTCGGTGCAGTTCGAGGGCGTCGCGTACGTCGCCCTTCAGGGCGTGCAGATAGGCGAGGTTGCTACGGGCCACCAGGGTGTCCGGGTGGTCCGGGCCCAGGACGCGCTCGCAGTCGGCGAGGTTGCGCAGATGCAGGGGTACGGCCCGCTCCAGGTCGCCGGCGGCGCGGAGGGCGCTGGCGAGAAAGCTGCGGGCGGCGAAGGTGATGGGATCGTCGGGGCCCCGGAGCTCGCCGAAGGCGGTCACGGCCCGCTCGGCGTAGCCGACGGCCAGGTCGAAGTGGCCCTCGCGCTGGAGGAAGACCGAGGTCGGGAGGCAGATGGCGGCCGTGTCCTCGGTGTCCTGCTCGGGGCTGATCAGGTCGGTCAGCGCGTGGATGTGCGGCAGCAAGCTCCGCCAGCGGGCCCAGCCCGCCACGTTGGAAAGCGGGTCGTCGGGGAGTGAGCGCCGCAGCACCTGCTCGGCCTGCTGTTGAGCGCGGACGATCGCGTCGGCCGCGCGGTGGGGGTCGGCCGGGTCCGGGGTGCGGGTGACGGTCCGCACCAGGCGGTGAATGGTGAACGTCCGCCGGGTGAGCGTGATCATGCTGTACGTGTGCAGCAGCGCGAGGGCTTCGTCGACCATGATGGGGTCCGCGTGCAGAGCGTGGGCCACATCCCGCGGAACCGGTTCGGAGGAGAACCAGGCGAAGGTACGCAGGATCTCGCCCGCGAGGGGTGCCTCCGCGGTGATGGCCCGTAGGGAGAGCTGCCAAATGCGGGCGATCGTACGGTGGTTGTCGCTCTCTCCCACCGCTCCGGTGGGCGCCGAGGCGGCGAACATCCGGGCGGGGTACCGGCGTAGACGTTCGAGATACGCCTCCGGGGTGAGGGCGGTGTACTGCATGTAGGCGGCGGCCTGCTCCATGGCCAGTGGCAGATGGCCCAGTTCGGCGGCGATCCGCTCCAGTACGGCTGCGGAGGATGCGTCTGATTCCTCGATGTCGTCCGCCTCGATAATGCGTGTGAGCATGTCCACCGCTGCCTCGGAGGGCAGCGTACGCAGAGCCAGTGGCTTCGCGAGCCGGTGCCAGCCGGTCGAACGGCGGCTGGTGATCAGATGCCGCCCGGTGGTGAGCGGGCCGATGACGGATTCCAGGTCGCCGGGTGACTCGGCGTTGTCGAAGACCAGCAGCCAGCCCTCGTGTGTCTGGAGCCAGTTGAGCGCCCAGGCCGCGCCCTCGGCGCTGTTGCCGGTGGTGAGGTGCGCGTAGGGGTTGAGCCGCGCGGCGAGATCGGCGAGTGCGTGGGTGATGCTGCTGGGTGTCTCCGCCGGGATCCACCAGATGGGGTTGTAGCGGGAACGGTGGTGATGGGCGAAGTGGAGGGCGAGCGTGCTCTTGCCCATGCCGCCCAGGCCGTGCACGACGGCCGGCGTCGTCGGGGGTCCGTCGCTCATCGCCGCGGAGAGTTCGGCCATGTCCGCCCGGCGACCGACGAAGACAGGGCTGTGGGGCGCGGGGAGGTTGGTCAGTCCCCCGGCCGCCACCACCTCGGCCGGCGCCGTGAACGCCTCCGCGGGCAGATGCACCGTACGACTGTCGATCGTGGCGCCGTCGCCGGTGCTGATGATGCCGTAGTTGGTGGCCGCCGCTGCCGCGCGGGCCCCGGAGGCCGCGACACCGGGCGTCTCGGTCATCGCTGGATGTCAGCCCCGCTGCCCGTGCTGATGATCCCGGAGTTGTTCCGCACCGCCACGGCCCCCGCACCGGAGGCGGTGAAGGACACACCGGCAGCGGGAAGAAGGCGGGCGATCTCCGTGGCAAGGGCGGGGTCGTCGAGCAGAGCCCGCTTGATGTGCGCGCGCAGCAGAGCCTGGAAGTCCTCGTCGTCCGGCACCTCGGCCAGATTGGAGACCGCGCCCTCGATGGCCTCGCGGCTCTCCTCACGATGCCACAGACGCTGCACGATCCGGCGTCCCAGCGACACCGTCGCATCAGCGGCCGTGTCGGTGGTCCTGGTCAGCACGGCCGTACCGTAGGCGGTAACCGCCGCCGTGATGTACGGCGTTACCTCGGTGGCCACGGCCAGAGCATCCACAACGCTCCCCCTCGCACATCGTCGGACACCCCGGTCATAGTACGGAAGCGACCCGCCGTCCACCAGGAAGTATCGGGTCGATCACCCGTCGGAATATCCTCCGGGGCAAGGGAGTTGGCAGCGAGGAACTCACCGATTCCCCTTCCCCCGGTCGGCGAGCGGCTCGCGGCCCTCAGCCGCCGACGAGCGGGCGGCGCTCCGCGCCAAGACGTTCTTCCAGCGTGAGGCGCCGCTCGCGCGGTTCGCCTGAGGAGTCGGCCGGGGTGCCGACGGAGCGCCGTCGACATGGCCGTGGGCAGCCGGACATACCATTCGCGTCCATGACGACGTTGGCACATGAGAACATCCGCCCCTTCCACCTCGACATCCCCCAGAGCGATCTGGACGATCTGCGCGAGCGCCTCGATCGCACCCGCTGGCCGGACGAACTGCCAGGGGTGGGGTGGGCCTACGGCATCCCACTCGACTACCTCAAGGAACTCGCACAGTACTGGCGGCACGAGTACGACTGGCGGGCCGCCGAAGCCGAACTGAACGCATGGCCGCAGTTCACCACCACCATCGACGGTGCGAACATCCACTTCGCCCATGTCCTGTCACCGGAACCGGACGCGACCCCGCTGATGATGACGCACGGCTGGCCGGGCTCGATCGTCGAGTTCGCCCAGGTCGTCGGCCCGCTCACCGACCCGCGCGCGTACGGCGGCGACCCTTCCGATGCGTTCCACCTGGTGCTGCCGAGCATCCCCGGGTTCGGGCTGTCCGGCCCGACGAGGGAAACGGGCTGGGAGTTCCGGCGGGTGGCAGCCGCGTTCGCCGAGCTGATGCGGCGCCTCGGCTACGAACGGTACGGAGTGCAGGGCGGTGACTGGGGAGCGGCCATTTCCCGGGAGATCGGCCGGACCCGGCCCGACCGGGTCATCGGCGTCCATCTGAACCTGCTGCCGAACGCGGCGCCTACGCGGGAACCCGGCGCGGACGAACTGGACGCGCTGCCCCCGGATGAGCGCGAGCGCACGCTGGCCTCCTGGGCACGTGTCCAGGAGTGGACTCGGGACCGCCAGGGATACGCCGACATCCAGTCCACCCGGCCGCAGACGCTGGCGTACGGTCTGACCGACTCGCCGGTGGGCCAACTGGCCTGGATCGCGGAGAAGTTCAAGGAGTGGACCGACTCCCGGGACCGCCCGGAGGATGCCGTCGACCGCGACCAGATGCTCACGAACGTGATGCTGTACTGGCTGACCGGCACGGCCGGCTCGTCGGCCCGTATCTACTACGAGCGGGCACACTCCGACTACTGGGGCACCCGGCCCGAACCGTCAACGGCGCCGACCGCGCTGGCCGACTTCCCGCGGGACAACTTCATCCCGCTGCGGCATATCGCGGGCCGGACGAACACCATCGTGCAGTGGACGGAGTACGACCGGGGCGGGCACTTCCCGGCCATGGAACAGCCGGACCTGCTGGTCGACGACGTACGCCGGTTCTTCCGGATGGTCGGCAGGGCGCCTGACGCGTGACGGCCGGCACTCGCCGGCTCCGTCCTGGCGGGCGCCCGCACACCGGCCGCGCCACAGGCGAGGATCGCTCCGGCGAAGACGAGTTGTCGTTGCCGCCGATGTCGGCTGCGAACCGGATCCATCCCTCCACTCTGGATGCTGTATACAATCTTCACCAGTCCCTTTGTCTCTATCGCTCGATAACCGGCGCTTATGAACGCGGCGTCGGCGCTCCGGGCAGGGCGCTGAACTGCTCGGGGTTGGCGGTCGGCCGTGACTTGCGTACGAACGCCCGGCGCAGCGCGTGGTACGGCGCCTGCGGGTCGAAGAAGATGTCACGCATCCGGGCGAGTTCCGCCTCGCGGTAGGCGGAGAGCGGTGTGACGGACCGGTACCGGTCGTTCTCCGGCCGGGTCCGCCGCTGGGCGACGGGCGACTCCGCCACCCGCGCCGCCAGCATCCGCACCTGTCCGCCGAAGTCCTCGGGCCCGCAGTGGACGATCCGGTCGACCAGCCCCAGTCTCCGCGCGGCCGTCGCGCTCACCGGCAGCGCCTCCTGGGTCAGCCGCCGGGCGGCGTCCGTCCCCACCCGGCGCGGCAGGGTGTACGTCCAGTACTCCGAGCCGTACAGGCCCATCAGCCGGTAGTGCGGGTTGAGCACCACGCCCGAGCGGCACCACACCTGGTCGGCGGCGAGCGCCAGCATCACACCCCCGGCCGCCGCGTTGCCGCCGAGCGCCGCGACGGTGATCCGGTCCGTCGTCGTCAGGACCGCCGCGACCAGGTCGTCCATCGCCTGGATATTGGCCCAGGATTCCTCGGCCGGGTCGGCGGCGGCCTCGATCACATGGAGGTGGATGCCGTTCGAGAAGAAGTCCCGGCCGCCGCCGAGCACCAGCACCGAGGTGGGGCGCGCACAGGCGGCGCGATAGGCGGCGAGCAGGCGCCGGCAGTGGTCGGTGCTCATCGCGCCGCCGGGAAAGGCGAAGTCCAGCACGCCGACCGACTCGTCCTCCCGGTAGCGGATGTCCGTCCAGGAGTCACCGTCCACCTCTGTGTCACCCCCCGACCGCGTCGGCGGCTCCGGCAGTTCCGGCAGTTTCGGCAGCAGCGCGCCGAGGGCGAGTACGGCGGGGAGCTTGATGCCGGTCTGCCCGCCGGGGCGCTTGCGGGCGCGCAGTTCGGGAATCCACACCGCGCCGTCGGCGGTCGCCCGGCAGACGGCGCCGGCGCGGGTGGCGAGCAGATCGCCGGGGCGTCCGCGCAGCCGGTACTCGGGGCTGCCACCATGCAGGAACCACTCGGCGCCGCGGAGTTCGCCGGCGACCCCGGGCTGCGAGTCGGCGGCGCGCAACGCCCGTAGCACCGCTGCCGTACCGTCCCGTTGCCAGTCGATACGCCGCAGGCCCTGCTCGAAGTACGGCCGGGTGCGCCCGGCGGCCGGCAGATCCGCCTGTCGCCGCGGTACGTAATCGCCGGAAGCGACCCGGTCGACGGCGAGCAGCACGGCCTCCAGCGCGGCGTCGGAGACCTCGCCCCGGTAGAGGCCGCTCTTGGTGACGCCCGCGGGCACCGCGCAGGACACGGTGGCCCAGACATCACCGCCGTCCATCACCGCGTCAGCCTGCAGGACGGTCACACCCCACTGGCGCGCGCCTTCGTGGAGGGCCCAGTCCAGCGAGGAGGGCCCGCGGTCGCCGACCGGCCCCGGGTGGACGATGAGACAGGTATGCGCGGACCACACGTCGGCGGGGATCGCGCTCGTCAGCATGGGAGCCAGGATCAGTTCGGGCGCGTGCCGTCGCACGGCCTCCCGTAACGCGTCGTCATTCAGGGCCAGTTGGACCCCGACCAGGTGGCCGCGGTCGCGCAGTTCGACGAAGACCCGCTGGGTCAGACTGTTGAACGCGCTTGAGACAAGCAGGATCCGCACGGTTGCCTCCCGGCCGCCCGGCGCACGGGGACGCGACGAGCCCGACCGTCAGCGATCATCACGCCGCATCGGCCGGCCGGCGCAGACGCGCGGCCGGAAGCCACCCGATCGGCGCAACTCCGACGTACGGCCCGACGTACGGCCGGCTTCCGGCCCGGCGTACGGCTGATGCCTCGCCCGGCGTACGGCTTACGGGCGCCTCCCGGCCGCCGCGGTGTCGTCGTAGACCAGCAGTCCGTCCTCGCGCAGCCGGACGCCCGGGGTGGCGGTGTGCCGGACCATCCGGCCGTCGTGCATCAGATGGAGCACCGGGTAGTGGCGGGCGAGAACAGCGAAGTCGGCGATGATCCGGCGATGGCAGCGCCACCACAGCGCTTCGCCGCACATGATCGCGGTCGCCGTCGTCCGGGCGTCCTGGAGCAGCTGGTCGACCGCCGCCAGGAAGGCCGGATCGCGGGTGTAGCCGGCGTAACCGCGGAACGAGGCGTTGCGCCAGATGGTGTCGGGCGAGTCGGACCGTACGGGTCGGAAGCCGCCGAGCCGGCGCTCCCAGCGGTAGGCGATTCCGGCGGCGGGCAGCCACCGCTGGAGGCGTTCGCGGCCGGCATCGGGGTTGTGGCGGCTGCCCGGGGCGGTACGGATGTCGACCACGGAGGCGATGTGCGCGGCCCGCAGCAGGGCGGTCAGCTCCAGGTGGTCCGCCGTGCTGTGACCGAAGGTCACGAGCGGAAGGGTGGACATGCCTCCAGCATCCCAAATCGCGCGCCGTCGGCCGGCTCGCTCGTGCGGACGCGGTGGGATCAGGCCAGGGCGGCCGGGGCAGCGACTACCAGGGCAGGGAGCCCTTGACGTCGAAGTAGCCCCCGGTAGGACCGTCGGGGCCCACCTGCGCCATACGGACGATGATCTCGGCGCCCTCCTCGACGGTCTGCGTGCCACTGTGCGCGTTCAGGTCCGTCGCGGTGTAACCGGGCTCCACCGCGTTGATCCGCATGTCCGGGAGCGCCTTCGCGTACTGCACGGTGACCATGTTGAGCGCGGCCTTCGACGCCGGGTAGGCGACCCCCGGGTACGCGTACGTCGGCGTGCCCACCGCCGAGACCAGGGTCTTCGAGGCCAGGCCGCTGCTGACGTTGACCACGACCGGCGCGGCCGACCGCCGTAGAAGCGGCAGGAACGCGTGGGTGACACGCACCACGCCGAAGACGTTCGTGTCGAACAGCGGCCGCAGCATATCGGCGGTCACTTCCACGGCGCCGACCGCGTTCCCTTCGATGCCGGCGTTGTTGACCAGCACGTCCAGTCCGCCGTCGGCCTCGATGGTGCGCGCCGCGGCGGCGACGGACGCGTCGTCGGTGACATCGATGACGACCATCCGCGCGCCCAGCTGCTCGGCGGCGCGGCGCCCGCGCTCCGGGTCCCGGCTGCCCACGTAGACGGTGTGGCCCGCGGCGATGAGCCGGCGGGCGGTCTCGAAACCGAGGCCCTTGTTCGCTCCGGTGATCAGTGTTGTTGTCATGCCTCCAGGTTCCGGCCGGACGGTGTGGTCGGCCAGTGGTCCTGTTTTCCTGGGACTACCAGTACCAGGCTGGTCCACGGCCCGCGGTGCGCACGGGCTGCCCGCCGGCGGACACCGGCACGCGGCCGGAGTGCGCCCTTGGGAGTCCGGCGCCGTCGGCCACCACGAGGCCGCGCGCAAGACCGTCGATCCCCGCGCGCGGGCCCGCTGACACTGGACTGCGACGTGCTGACCCGACATGCGTATCGGGCTGGTTCGGGTTTCGCTGGAGGTGCTGTCCGGCCGCGTACATCCAACAGCCACCCCCGTGTCCGGGGCCGGACAGCTCGACTCATCACACACCTCATTCGCCCTCATTCGCGTAGCCGTTACTGACCGGACGGAAGGACACCACGCTGTGTCCCGGGATGCGACAGCACGTTATAGCGGTCAGACTGACGGCGCGGGAGACGACGGTCCAATGAGGCAGCCGACTGTCCTCACTGGACCGTCCCCCGTCCAGTCGCCGACACGCACAACGGGCCCGCGCCCCGGCACCGCTCAGGAGTCGGGAGGTGGTGCCGGATGCGGTGTGGCCGGCCGGGTTCGTACGAACCCGATCGCCTCCACCGGGCACACGGCCACCACGTCCATCGCGGGTCCGTCCGCGGCCGGTGCGTCGGAGCGGGCGCGTGCGCGTGAGCGGGTCCGTCCGCGGCCGATTCGAAATGCCGGCGACGCGCAGGCTCGCCCGGACATTGGTCCGGGCGTAGCGCAGCAGCTCCTCGACGGCCCTGGGGATCGTGTCCGGCTTGTCTCGCAGCCGCTCGTACCGCCCGGGTTCGTCCAGCAGGAGATGGACCATGCCGGCGAGCCGGTCGGCCGTGGTGCCGTAGCCCCCGGCGAGCAACACCCGGCAGAAGGAGACCAGTTCGTCGAGGACGGACACACGTCCGGCGCTCCCACGCGGAGAACACCCGGTCGCGCCCGCTCTTCCCCGAGATCGAACCGGTCCCGCTGCGCGAGGGCCTGGAACGGGCCGCCGAGTGGTTCCGTACCCACAGTCAGTAACTGTCGGTGTTTCGGGCAGCGTGGTACGTTCCGTCTGTTCGTGTTGATCCGGCGATCCCTTCACGAACCCACCATGGAACGGAACTTCATCCCGTCATGCCTGCACGCCATCACTGGATCACTCGCGCCGAGACCAGCGCGGACATCCCCACCATCCGTGACATCAGCCTCGAAGCGTTCGAGACGCCGTTGGAGGCCGACCTCATCGACGCCCTGCGCGCCGACTCCTCCTGGATCGACGGCCTGTCCATCGTCAGCGCCGACGAGGACGGCGAGGTCATCGGCCACGCGCTGCTGACCCGCTGCCACATCGACGAAACCCCGGCCCTGTGCCTGGGCCCCGTCGCCGTACGGCCCGGTCACCAGAGGACCGGCGCCGGCTCGGCTGCCATCCGCGCCGCCCTCAAGGCGGCCAAGGACATGGACGAGTACTACGTCACCGTCCTCGGACACCCCACGTACTACCCGCGGTTCGGCTTCACCCGCGCCTCCACGCACCACATCGGCCTGACCATCGATGTCCCGGACGAGGCCATGATGGCCATGACCCTGGACAAGACCCACCCGCTGCCGAGCGGAACCGTCCGCTACGCGGCGCCCTTCGGGATCTGACAGCCCGAGTGTGACCGTGCGAGGGGGCACATCCCCATGCGGAGAAAGGGGGATGCCGCGCAGCAGACGGAGCAACCTGTCCGTTCTACAGGGCGCCCAGGAACGGTATGTGGCGTCTGCGGTCGCGGGTGCGCAGCCGGAAGGTGATGCCCGCGATGGTGACGGTCGCGAGGAACCAGAGCGGGCCCAGGAGCAGGTGGAGGGCGGGGGTGGTGTGGAGGAAGCCGGCGGTGACGCCGGACTGCATCGTGCCGTACGAGGGCAGAAAGCGGACGATGCCGTTGTCGGAGGCGGGGTTGGCCACGGGGTTTTGCAGTCCCATGTCGATGATGCTGAGCATGATGATCAGGAACATGCCTTCCAGCTCGCCGCGCAGCAGTGCGCCGAGCATCACGCCGATGCCGCCGAAGGCCAGTGCCGCGCCGAAGAGGGCCAGCCACAGCAGCGCGGGCCGGGCGGGCACCCAGTAGCAGCAGATGATGGCGGTGGCGTAGGCGCAGATGAGCGCGGCCGCGGTGATCAGTGAGGTGAGTTTCGCCGCGAGGAGATGGCCGCGGGGGTAGCCGGCCATGGCCAGTCGCTCGTCGAACTCGGCGGAGCGGTAGGTGACGATGAACATCATGAAACCGACGATCAGTGTGACGGCGTTAATGGCACCGGAGATCTTGGTGACATCGTTTCCGTCCACGGTGATGTTCCGGCCGGAGGCGCGCAGGAAGAACGTCACTTCGGCGTCGTTGATCACCAGGTAGACCAGGGTGATCCAGATGGGGACGAAGAACACGACGAGCACCAACGCCAGTCGGTTGCGCAGATGTTCGAGGAGCGCGTAGCCGGTGGCGGTCGAGTAGCGGGTCCAGGCGAGTCGCATATCAGTCCGCCGTCCGCACGCCGGTGATGTCGGCACCGGCGGTGTTGGCACCGGTGGCCAGGAGCCCGCCGTCCAGCCGCCACAGTTGGTCGAAGCGGGCGGTGTCGAAGGCGATGTGGGAGATGACAAGGACGGAGCGCCCCTGGTCGCGCAGAGTGGCGGCGAGGTCCCAGAAGCGTTCGTAGGTGTCCCAGTCGAAGCCTTGATAGGGCTCGTCCAGCAGAAGCAGTGGCGGGTCGTGCATGAGGGCGAGGGTGAGATTGAGTTTCTGCCGGGTGCCACCGCTGAGGGTGGCGACGCGATGGCGGCGGTACGCGGCGAAGTTCAGGATGTCCAGCAACTCGTGCGCTCGTTCCAGGTCCGGCAGACCGTACGCGACCTGGAAGAACCGGAGATGCTGGTCGACGGTGAAAGCGGGGTTGAGCACGGTGTGTTGAGGACAGTAGCCCAGGCTGCCGGGAAAGCTGACGGTCCCGCGATCGGGGGTGAGCCGGCCGGCGAGGATCCGCAGCAGCGTGCTCTTGCCGGAGCCGTTCTCGCCCACGACGCCGACCAAACGGCCCGGCGGGACTTCGAGTTCGACTCCGCGCAGGACGTGGTGGTCGCCATAGGATTTGTGCAGGTCGCCGACGTGGAGCGTGGGGGCGGAAGGAGGCATTCGGTCACGGTTCCTGAGCGTGGGGGGATCGGATACGTGGGGTATCGGATGCGTGGAGGTATCGGATGCTTGGCGGGGGATCGGATGCGTGGCGATGCGCGCGGGGATCATTCGCGCTCGCGGCGGGCCGCGTAAGCGCCCAGAGCGCCGAACATGATGGAGTGGTAGGTGCAGGGCGCCACCTCCTGGAGCGGCTTCCACGCCCGGTCGACCACCTGACGCGCCTCGTCCATGCACGCCTGGACCGCACCGTGTTCCTCCAGCATCAGTGCGATCTCGACCGCTGTCGCGTGGTCGGCCGCACCGTCGCGCACGGCGTGCCACACCTCACGCATGCGTGACCCGGGCAGCAGTCCCACGGCGTGGGCCAGCGGCATGGTGACCTTGCCGGCGCGCAGATCCTCGGCGGTGTGCTTGGTCATCACGCGCTCGCCGGAACCGGTGGGGGCGGTGACGCCTCGCAGGTCCATCACATCGTCGCTGATCTGGTACGCCAGGCCGATCGCCTCGCAGTAGTCGCCCAGAGCGCTGATCTGTTCCTCGGTGGCTCGTGCGATCACCGCGCCCATCTGTCCCAGGCCGCGTACAGGTACCCCTGTCTTGAGCCGGTGCGCCGTGCGGACGCGGCGCAGTACCGGCGCGGGATCCCCCGTGGCCACGGCGGTGTCCATGGCGGCGCGGTGGCTGGCGATGTCGATGCCCTGGCCCGCGTGGCCGGCCCGCAGGACCTGCAAGTAGACCTGGTAGACGCGCAGTCGGAGCCGGTCGTCGTCGGGCAGGATGTCCCGCAGGACCCGGTCGAAGACGAAGTAGGCGGCGGTCCCGGCGTTGATGGCCACCGCGTCGCCGAACACCGTGTGGACGGCGGGCCGGCCCCGCCGCACCGGGGACCTGTCCTCCACATCGTCGATGATCAGGTTTCCGGTGTGGAGGATTTCCGTGGCACCCAGCAGTGGCCGGTAGGGCTCGCTGCTGACCCCGAACAGCTCGATGGCCGCGGCCGCGACGTAGGCACGCCAGCTCTTCCCCAGGCCCGCCGCGGCATGGCGCAGTGGGCGTACCAGCGAGGAGTGCAGATCGGCGGCCACCAGTTCGTCCAGCCGCTCGGGGCAGTCCTCGGACCCTGCCACCCCGAGCAGTTCGGCGCGCCGGGGCTCGCCGGGGTAGAGGCGGTCGAGTTCCTGACGGGTGATGTCGCGGGTACGGGTGATGTACCGCTCGAAGTCGCCGATCCGGTTGGACGTGAACACCTCGACGATCCCGTGGCCGTTCACCGGACGCCCGCCCATGGTGCCCTCGACGCTCACATGGGCCTCCAGGATCCCCGTGGTGAAGATCAGCGATCGGATCTCCTGCTCGGGGAACCACGCCCGCACACGCAGGCACGCGTCGTGCTCGGGGATCAACAGGTCGTACTCGGTGTTGTACGTGTTCAAGGTGGCGAGCGACGTCCAGGGCCGCCCGCCGCGCAGCTCGAACGCGGCCTCGACGCGTCCGCCCTTCGGCGGGCACAGCACCGCGCCGTCTCCGGCCGCGGTGGCGTGCCCGGTGGTGATGTCGGTCCGCGTCATGGAAATGGCGGCGATGTCCCACCCGTTGTCGAGCCGGAGCCCGCAATAGGTCCAGCCGAGATCGGTGGCGTCCTGGGCTTCCGTGGGGCGGTACCACGCGTCACCGAGGGCGTGCTCGTACCAGCCCTCCCCACTGACCGTGGTGGTGAGTTCGCCTTGGCGGTATGTCCCCTCCACCTCCAGCCGCGGGACGATGAAGGAGTACAGCCCTCCGAGCTTCGCACCGCCGGCGGACTGTTGTGCGGCGGGCTTCAGTGCCGACATCCGCAGGGAGAATCCGCTGTGTTCACCGTCGGCCTCGACGACATAGGTGCCGTCCGCGTCCTTGCGCAACGTGCCGACGCCGCCGAAATCCAGGTCGAGCCCGTGCTCGCCGACGCGCACGGGACGGGGCAACAGCCGGTCGGGGCCGGGTAGTTGACGTGCCAGCGCTTCGCTCCACGCCTCGCGTATCCGCGGGTCCATGAAATCATCCGAAAGAGTGAGCAGCCGGCTCAGTTCCCTCGATGTGTCGTCCAGCCAGGTCTCGCCGCCGCGGGTTCGCGTCGTCGCGTCACTGCGAAACCAGTAGAGCGAATGAGACCTCAGCACGCCCCCGTCCACGTTCGGCGCCTGATGGCGCATGAACTGGAAGGAGAGCCCGAACTCCCGCTGTCCATCGTGCAGTTGGGCATGGAACCACCACCACTCCGTACCGCTGGCGGCATGCGGCAGGTCGTGCACGGCCAGGTCGGGCGCCTCGCCTTGGAGCGGCCAGTCTTCACGCCACCGTAACCCCAATGTGCCCCGCAAGATCGTTACCCCCTCGACCACGCCTTATGCGTAAGTCCTATATGAAGACGCGGAGCGTAGCACCACGATGACTTACGGCGATGAAGCGTCCAGTCGCTCGCGGAACCTCACCCGTGCCCCTAAGGCGCGTCCGCGGTACGGGCGGACCACTGAAGCAGGAAGCGCAGCGCTTCCCGGGACGGGGAGTCGGGCGGCGCCGTGTACGCCACGAGGAGCTGTTCAGGCTGAGTCGCGACGGACAACTGCTGGACGTCCACCGTGACGGGGCCCACCACCGGATGGTGGTACGTCTTGGTGAGCTGTCGGGGCCCACGCACCAGATGACTCCCCCACCTGGTCCTGAAGTCCGGGTCCCGTACGCTCAGTTCGCCCACCAGCGCGGCCAGGACCTGGTCGTCGGGGTGGCGGCCCGCCTCCGAAGTCGGTCAGCAGGGCGGCCACCGCCGGGTTCCAGGCCAGCACGTCCTGGCGGCGGTTCAGGACCATCGCCGGGATGTCGTGCATGCCGTCGAGCAGTTGCCGTAGCTGCTGGTCGACCTGCTGCCCGGCCGGCTGCCGCGCGGGGGCGGGCTGGGCGACCTCGGCCACGGCGAAGAGGTACGCGCGCTCGTCCGGGGCGAGTTCCAGTGCGTCCGCGAGCGCGTCGAGGACCGGGCGCGACACCCGGCGGGTCCGGCCCTGCTCCAGCCGTACGACATAGTCGGTGCTCACATGCGCGAGCTGGGCCGGCCCCTCCCGGCGCAGCCCCGGTACCCGGCGCAGGCGCCCGTCGTCCGGCAGGCCCGCCCGGCGCGGGTCGAGGGCGGCGCGGGTCGAGGGCGGCGCGGCGCGAGCGCAGGAAGTCGCCCAGCTCATTACTCTCAGGTCGCGCTCGCCTGGCCGCTCGCCCGCTCGCCCGCGGTCATGCCCATTCCCGGCACCACCGGCATCGCCCACCTGCGGGAGAACGTCGACGCGCAGGACCTCGAACTGAGCCCCGAGGACATCCGGTCGACCACCGACCTCGCTCCGGAGGGCGCGGAGGCTTGAGGGCGCGGCGGCCTGAGAGCGTGGCGACCGGTCGGAGCGTCACATCCGCGTCGTCACATCCGCGTCGCCCGGATGACGCCTGATCTGCGCGGTCACCACGAGGTTCCCCTCTCACCAAAGAGTGCGTTCTTCCTGTACAGAGCACACTTCCCTACGGTGAGCGAGTAACGGGAAGTGACCGCTTCGAGCAGAGCAAGGACGACACACATGCACGTGCACGACCACCTCGGCCGCCCGCTGACCTCGGCCCGTATGTCCGTGAACGGCACCCGGCTCCACTACCGCGTGGGGGGCCAGGGAGACCCCGTGGTGCTGCTCCACGGCGCGCCGAAGACCAGCTACCACTGGCGGGACGTCGTTCCGTGTCTGACGCCCCATCACACGGTGATCACGCCCGACCTGCGTGGGCTCGGCGATTCCGAGCCGGCCGCCGCGGGCTTCGACACGGTGACGCTCGCGGAAGACATCGCCGAGCTGATGAGCGGGCTCGGCTTCGACTCGTACCGTGTCGTCGGCGAGGACTGGGGCGCCGCGGTCGCCTATCAGCTCGCGGCCCGCCACCCTGATCAGGTGCGGCAGTTGGTCTACCAGGAGGCATTCCTGGCGGGCTTCGGCTGGGAGGAGATGACCCACCTCGACGCGGAGCGCGTGGCCGCCGGGGCGTGGATCTACCACATCGGCTTCTTCTTCAAGCCGGACATCCCCGAGATGCTCATCACGGGGCGCGAGCGGCCGTTCATCGACCACTGGATGTCCCAGGAGGCCCACCACGTCGACGCGCTCTCCTCCGACTTCCTCGACGAGTACGTCCGGTGCTACACGATGCCCGGCCGCCTGCGGGCGATGCTGTCCATCTACCGCGCCAGCCTTGAGGACGCCGAACTCAACCGCGCCGCCGCCCGCACCCCGCTGCCGATGCCTGTCCTCGCGGTCGGCGGAAGGTACGCCATGGGCGGCGACCCGGCGCGGCAGATGCGCGAGGTCGCCACCGACGTGCGCGAGGTTCTGCTCGACTCGGGCCATCACCCCGCCCAGGAGACACCGCGCGAGACGGCCGAGGCGTACCTGGGATTCTTCACCGGCGACCGCTGAGCCCAACACACGTTATTGAATATGATTTTCACTTCATATAGCGTGTACACGACCACTTCTTCCAACTGGAGGTTCGATGTCCGCCACTCTGACCCGCGCCGCTCTCTACTCCGGGGCCGTCATAGCAGCCCTCGGACTGGCCGCCGCTCCCGCACAGGCCGCCCTGATCACCCTGTCCCAGGGGCACGTCGATGTCGTCGACATCGCCTACGAAGGCGGCGTCCTCAGACTCGGCCTGCACGACGAGACCACGGGAACCGGCGTCGAGCGCGACCCGGCCGAGGTGACCCTGCGCGTCAAGCCCGAAGCCGGGGCCACGGTGCCCAGCAACCCCGCGTTCTCATTCCTCGGCTCCCCCGGCGCGCCTGTCTGGATCCTGCCCCAGACCAGCAACCCCGCTCTGCTGCACGCCGGTTGGGCCGCGCACGAGCTGCCGGCCGGCGCGTTTCAGGGCGACTCCGTACATCTGAAGCTGACCGCGGTGAGCGGCCCCGCCGACGTGAGCCTGTACGACGTGAGCCAGGGCACCCCGACCAAGCGGTTCGACAGCGGTGACGGCCTGCCCGACTCCGTGAACGTCTCGGCGGGCGCTCATCACCACACCAACTGGGCGTTCGAGGCAAAGGGCGACTACACCCTCACCTTCCAGGCCACCGGCAAGCTCACGAACGGCACGACCCTGAACTCGGCACCGGTGGCGTACCACTTCACCGTCGGCTGAGCCTGAGCCCATATCACATCAGAACGGCCCCCTCCGGACGAACTACCCCCAGCGGCACAGCTCATGGTCTAGCGTTGCCGCGACACAGTTCGGACGGAGGGGGTTCCGGGTGGATGCGGAGTTAGTGGCGTTGGCGTCCACTGCGGCCTCGACCGCGGTAACACTGTTGGTCACCGACGGGTGGGAGAAGGTGACAACCGGGCTGGCGTCGCTGTGGCGTCGCGTCCATCCGGATCGCCCCGAGGTGATCGAGGGCGAGCTGCTGGAAGCCCGGACGGCGCTGTTGGACGCCGAACGTACGGGCGACACCACCATCTCGGAGGACATGGTCGCCGAGTGGCGGAACAGGCTGCGTCGCCTGGTCGACGCGGACGCGGAGGCGACCGCTGACCTCAGGCGCCTGCTCGCCACGGTGCTGGAGCCGGCGTTGGCCGAGACCGGACGGCGCGAGCCGTCGATCACCATGACCGCGGTCGTCTCCGATCACGGCCGTGTGTACCAGGCAGGCCGGGACCAACACCTCTCCAAGGAAGAGTGATGAGTCCCGAGGACGATCCAGCCGCGGACCGGGCCTCTGACCCGCCGTGCGCATGACCTCGCCGCAGGGGGTGTCCGTGCGTGTCAGCTCTCCAGGAGACGGCCCCAGACGACCAGCCGGTATCGGGAGGTGTATTCCGGGGTGCACGTGGTCAGCGTGATGTACCGGCCCGGCCTGTCGTAGCCGGCCTTCTTCGTCCCGCCGGCCTTCGTCCTCCCGGCGCCGTACGCGGTGGTGGGGACGGGCTGGATCGTGTCGCTGTCGTCGGGTGATGTGCGCGGCAGTACGGAGTCGACGCGGTACCGGAAGTCGCCGTCGGCGGTCGTGAGGGTCACGGTGTCTCCGGGGCGTACCCGGTCGAGATGCCGGAACGGCTCGCCGTGGGTGTTGCGGTGTGCGGCCAGCGCGACGTTGCCGATCTGGCCGGGCAGCGCCGCGCCGGGATAGTGGCCGACGAACCCCCGGTCGAGAACCCGGTGTTTGTCCACGCCTTCCGCGACGGGCACGGTGAGGTTCAACCGGGGGATGCGCAGGATCGCGAACGACCGTGACCGGGCCGGCGCACGCTGTCCGGCGACATCGGCGGGCACGCCGGGCGAGGGCACGTCGCCCGCCCGGTCGCCCGCCCGGCGCGGCTGTCCTTCGCCGCCGGGGCCGGCTTCGTACGGTTCCCCGGCGGGGCCGGGGGCCGCGGGCTCGGGGTGGGACCACTGCTGTTCGAGGCGCTGAACCTCGTCCTGTGCCTGCGCCCGGGCGGCGTGGTTGGTCCACCACAGCAGGTGGACGGCGAACAGCACCATCACCGTGCCCAGTGTCAACGCGGCATCACTCAACCCACGGACGAACCGGTGCACCACACTCACCTCGTCGGGGTCCGCTCGACCAGCGCCGCTTCTTCCGTCTGCGCGGACCGCCCAGGTCCGGCCGTCGCCTGTCCGCGCTCCCGGCCCGGCTTCCGGCGGTGGCGTCCGGCCGTGAGGAGGCCGTGGCGGGGTGCGAGGAGCCAGCACAGGATGAACACACCCGTGACGACGAGCACGATGAGACCGCCGGCCGCCAGGTTGTACGCGTAGGAGAGATAGAGACCGATGACCGCGGACCCGGCGCCGATGGCGGGGGCGAGGGTCATCATGACGCCGATACGGTCGGTCAGCAGCCGCGCGCACGCCGCGGGGGTGATCAGCAGTGCGAGCACGAGGATGTTGCCGACGGCCTGCAGAGAGATGACCACGGTGACGGTGACGAGCGCGTACAACACGATGTCCAGGGCGAACACAGGCAGGCCGGCGGCCTTCGCCGTCTCGCGGTCGAGGCTGACGGTCACCAGCTCCTTGTGGACCGCCGCGGCGACGAGCAGCAGGATCAGCCCCATCACGGCGACCGTGAGGACATCACCGTCGCTGATGCCGAGGATCTGCCCGAACAGGAACGATTCGAGGGACCCGCTGTAGCCGGGGGCGGTGCTGAGGATGACGATGCCCAGACCGAACGCGGCGGCGAAGAACACACCGATGACGGTGTCCTCCTTCAGCCGCCGGTTCTGCGAGAACACCGCGACCGCGAGGGCGGTGAGCAGTCCGGCGACGGCGCCGCCGAGCACCAGGTTGAACTGGAAGACGAAGGCGATCGCCACGCCGGGGAAGACGGAGTGCGAGACGGCGTCGCCGATGAAGGCCATCCCCCGCAACACGACATGGGCGCCGACGACGCCGGAGACGATGCCGCACATGACCGCGACCCCGAAGGCACGCTGCATGAACAGGTGCTCCCACGGGCCGGTGAGGAAGTGTGTGATCCCGCTCATCGGGTCACCCCCAGAGAGGTCAGCAGCTGATCGGATCCGGTCACACCGAACGCGCGCAGCCACACGGCCGGGTCCCGAAGTGTCTCGGGCGGTCCGTCGGCGATCACGGTCTTGTTGATCAGACACAGCCGGCCGGCCGTGTCCGCTGCGGCGGGCAGATCGTGCGTGGTCATCAACACCGCCTTGTCCTCCTTGCGCAGTTGCAGGAATAGGGCGGTCAGAAGCTCCCGCGTGGGCACGTCGAGACCGGTGAACGGCTCGTCGAGCAGCAGCAGTTTCGGCCGCAGCGCGAGTGCCCGGGCAACCAGCACGCGCTGGCGCTGGCCTCCGGAGAGTTCACCGATCGGTCGGTGTCGCAGATCAGTCATGGCGACGCGGTCCAGGGCCTCCCCGACCGCTTCACGATCCGCCGCGCCGGCCCGGCGCAGCCAGCCGATCCTGTGCGTACGTCCCGTCAGGACGGCCCGCTCCACCGACAGGGGGAAGTCCCAGGCGAACTCGTGGCGTTGGGGCACATAGCCCACGGTGCCGCGGCCCTTCCCGGCGGGTCCGCCGTCGAGGTGGATGGTGCCGGTACGCGGGGTGAGCAGGCCGAGGACAGCGCGGAGCAGTGTGGTCTTCCCGGCGCCGTTCGGGCCGATCAGCCCGACCAGTTCGCCGGTCCGTACGGTGAGGTCGACACTGTCCAGAGCGAGCCGGCCGCCCAGTTCCACCGTGACGGACCGTACGTCCAGTGCCGGGGTCCCTGTCATGGTGTTGTGGTCCGTCACCGCTGATCCCCCTCCGGGCGCGCGTCGTTGGCCGGGGACGAGGCGGTGTGCCGCCGGCCGGACCTGCCCCGGCGCCACACCAGGACGGCGCCGACCGTGGCGGCGGCCACGGCGGCTCCGACGCCCCACCACAGGGGGGCGGAAGATTCATCCGTGCCCGAGGACTTCGGCGGCTCCGGCTTCTCCTCCGGCCTCCCCTTGCCCGGTGTGTCCGAGGCCGCGTGCGAGCCTTCGCCGGCGGGCTTCGCGGCGAAGGCCCGGCTCGGGTCCTGTGGGCCGACGGAGAACTGGAGCGTGCGAGTGCTGTCGTGGCTCTTGCCGTCCTTGGTCCTGGCCGTCATCCGTACATCGAGGAGATACGTCCCGGGCTCGGTGAACGCCCAGTTTCCGTGGACGTGACTGTTCACCTCGATCCCGGTCTCCTGCGGCAGCTTCTTCCTCCCGTCGAAGAGGATCTTCGGTGTGCCGAAGCTGCCGTTGAGGAACAGGACGAAGTCTCCGGGTCCTTCGACTCCGGTGAGCTGCCAGTTCACCTCCCGGTCGACGGTGGAGGCGACCTCGGGTTCCTGACTGTTCCAGCCCGGCCACAACACACCGTCCTGCTGTACCTGCGGCAGCAGCCACACCGGGTCCCCGGGGGTGCCCAGGAAGCCGAACTCCTTGCTCTCCGGTACGTCGATCTTGGCGGTGTCGCCGACCCGCAGGACCACGTCCGTGGTGTTGCGCCAGGTCGCGGGCCTGGTGGTGTCGTCACGTATCTGCACGGTCCAGGTGCCGTGGTCGAAGCGCGCGCCGATGTCGACGTGGCCGTCACCGATGACCGTACGGCCCGTGCCGGTCTCCGGCACGGCGTCGGACTCGGCGCCCGGGGGCGGGGATTCCGCGGCCGTCGCCGACAGCGTCGGGGTCAGCGCCGGAGTCAGCGCCAACAGGAGGGCCCCGCACGCGGTCCCGGCGCTTGCGCGCGCCCGTCTGGTCTTCACTTCTTCGTGCCTCCGAGGCAGGAGCGGAGTTCGTCGGCGTTGTGCCGCATCATGTCGGTGTAGTGCCGGGTGTGCTGGTCGAAGGCATCGCCGTAGAGCATGCAGACCTTGACGTGCTGGTCCTCGGCGACCTGGTTGAGCACGGTCGCGCGCTGCACCAGATTGGGTTCCATGAACACGGCGGGGACCTTGAGGTTCCTGATGGTCGTCGACAGCTTCTCCACGTCGTCCGCGCTGGGTTCCTGCGCGGGGTTGGGTACGACGAAGCCGGCGACCGTCAGGCCGTAGGCGTCGGCGAGGTACCCGAACGCGTCGTGGGTGGTGATCAACTGCCGCCTGTCGGAAGGAATCCCGGCGATCCGGTCCCGTACGTACGTGTCGGCCTCGTCGAGTTCCCGTTCGTAGGCACGGCTGTTGTCGTCGTAGGTCCGGGCGCCCTTGGGGTCCCGCTTCTTGAGGGTGTCGCGGATCAACTGCGCATAGGATTTGGCGTTCCGTACGTCCTGCCACAGATGCGGGTCGATCTCGCCGTGCACATGCCTGCCGAGCACGGCCTGCGGCAGCTGGTGGATCTTCGCACCGGGTGTGCCGAGGAAGGAGAACCGCTTTTCGCCGGGGACCGTCTCCAGTGCCCGGTTGGGTACGTCGATGACGACGTCGCCCGGGGGAATCTCCTCCTGCCTCTTGCCCTTGGTGCGCAGGTCGGTGAAGGCGGACATCTTCCCCGAGTCGAGGTTGACCGTCAGGTCGGTGTGTCCGTCGCCCAGGATCGTGTCATCGGGGCCGGCCACGGTGTGCGGGTCGACACCGACGGCGAAGGTGTACGTGCCCTTGCCGACCGGTTGCGGTGTGCCGCCGCCGGGGTTCTTCAGCTTCGCCTCCAGGGTCAGCCTGTACACACCGGGCTTGGTGAAGGCCCAGTTCAGATGGGTGTGCGCGGCCGGGGGCAGGCTGGTGGTGTCCTTCGCCGAGAAGCCGTCGGCCGAGTTGAAGTAGACGTTCGGCTGCCCCAGCGACTCCGTCAGATAGGCCACCAGCTCACCGGGACCGCGCACCTCGGTGGCCGACAGCAGGACGTCCGAGGAACGGGTCGCTCCGCGCGCTTCGCCCTCACCGCGTACCCGCAGTCCGAGCCAGAGCACATCGAGGCCGACGTCCTCGACCAACGGGATCACATGCGCACCGTAGGTCTCCGACGCCTCGGCGAGGGAGACATTCGGGGTGTTCTCACGGGCGTTGGAGTCGACCGTCTTGATCAGCGCGTGCTCTTCGAGGAGCAGGTGATTGGTGAAGGTGACATCGGCCTTGGAGACCGCCTTCGCGTCGGCGGGGGTGGGCTCGTAGGAGTGCGGGTCGCCGCCGGGCGGCACGATCGAGTCGACCTGGACACGGTCGCCGCCGACCTCGCGGACCAGGTCGGCGAGGATTTCCGTGGTGGTCACCACGCGCAGCGCGGCGTTCGGATTCTCGGCGTCGGCGGGCGGGCGGGCATGGCCCTCACAGCCGGTCACGGCGATCCCGACGACGGCGGTGGCGGTGGCGGCCAGTGTCCGCAGGACGAGTCTGGGCACGCGCATGTGAGAGAACTCCCAACAGGCAGGGGGTCGGCGCAGGGAATGGTGGGATTCCCGTCGCCGGCCCGAGGGCAGGAGCGGCCCGCGGCTCCGGGCGGACCGCAGGGATCCGTTCAGGACTGGACGGCTTCGCCGCCCGCGGTGGCGGTCACGGCGCGGCGCCGGTTGGCACGGCTGACAACAACGGCCGCCGTACCGCCGAGGACCAGAACACCCGCCCCCAGAGCGAGCGGCACAGCCGCACCGCCGCCCGTGTGCGCGAGGCTCCCTCCGGCATTGCCGCCGCCGGTCGTCGGGGATCCGCCGGAAGCTGTACCACCGCCGGTGCCGCCGGTGGTTCCCGGTCCCCCGGTCGAGCCACTGGTCGAGTCGCCGGCCGAACCCGCGCCGCCCGTCGTGCCTGTGCCACCGGTCGAGCCGCCGTCGTCGCTGCCGCCTCCCGGGGTGACCGCGTCCGGGTCGACGTCACCGACCGCGAAGGTGTACGTCCGTGTGTCGCTGGAGGTCTTGCCGGACGGAAGCCGGCCGCTGAGCTGGAAGGTCACCTTGTACGTACCCTGCTTGCTGAAGCCCCAGTTGCCGTGCGCGTGCACGCCCAGATTGACCTCCTGGGTGTCGGGCAGACCGTCCCTGCTGTTGTAGAGGACCTGCGCCCCGCCCAGGCCGGCGGTCTCCCAGATGGCCAGTGAGCCCGGTCCGGTGACCTTGGTGAGCTTCATGTCCAGCGGGCTCTTGAGGTCTCCGCCGTCCAGGGACTCGGTGTTCCAGCCGGCCCAGACGACGCCCTGCTTCTGCACCTGCGGGATCAGCCAGAAGTCGCTGCCGGCCTTGCCGAGGAAGGAGTAGGCACTGTTGGCGGGCACCTTCTCCTTCGCCGCCGGTCTGACATGCAGAACGACGGAGGACGGCTCGCGCCAGCTGATGTCGGCCGGGTTGCGGCTGTCCTTGAAAAGGGTCCGCAGTTTGCCTCCCACCATCTTTCCGGCGATCGCGTCCACGTGTCCGTCGTCGATGACCACCTTCTGGCTGAGGACACCGGAGTCGGTGGCGGCCTTGACGGCAGGGGCCGGAGCGCGGGCGGGTCCGGTACGGGCGCTCGCCTCGCCGTCGCCGGTCCCCTGGCCGTCGTCACCGGCCGGGGACGACGCGGGCACGGGAAGGGCAGGGAGGGCGGGGGGCTGCTGGATATCCTCCGCGACCCGCACCGTCCACTCGGTGGTGGCGGTCACGTCCTCGCCCGTTACGAGCCGCGCGGCCGCCCGCGAGGTGAGGCGGTACTCCCCCGGCTCGGTGAACGCCCACACCACCTCACCGCTGTCGGCGGCAGGCAGCGCGTGAGCGTCCGGGAGCCCATCGGTGCTGTCGAACAACACCTCCGGGCCGGGTGCCTCGTCGCCCGGCGTGGCTGCCTCCGTCGGTTCGAACACCGCTATGTCACCGGGTCCTTCGATACCCGTGAGCGCCCAATCGACGTTGCTTTCCGCGAGCTGCTCGGTGGGGACGGCGGTGGTGTCCCACCGCGGTGCCGGCGTGCCGGACGTACGACCGTCGAGGACCCATACGGGGCTGCCGGGCTTGCCGAGAAACGTGTAGTCGTCCCCCGCGGGGACAGTGGTCCTGGTGTCGGGGCCGACCTCAAGATCCGCCGCGGGCACGCCTTGCGAGGCGTCGATGGCGCCCGTCCCGTGGTCCAGATCCAGCGCCAGCTTCTCGTTCTCCAGGGACAGGACGACGTTCGCCGTCCGGGCCGGGGGCACCTGCGCACCGTTGTCGCCGGTGTCGGCGAAAGCAGCCGGTGAGAGACCCGCGGCGAGGGCCACGGAACCGATGGCTCCGGCTGCGGCCCACCGTGAACTCCTGGGTGATGCCATGGGTTTGACCACTCCTTCTCCAGCGACAGCCGTGGGCAGGTCGCATACGTTGTGATTCACCGGCCGGGCGAGACCGCCGGGCGCGGGTCAGGAGCCCGCGGGGTCCTGGACGGCCGGCGTGGCCGGCGTGTGCGTACGCGGCACGCGACGACGCAGGTATACGGCGGCACCGGCGCCCGCGGCGACGAGGACCGCGCCTCCCACACCGAGCGGCATCGCTACGCCCGCGCCGGTTTCGGCCAGGCCGCCGCCGGGCGAGGTGGCTCCGCCCGTACCGCCATGGGTCGTGGCGCCGCCGGTGGAACCACCGTCCGTGGAACCACCATCGGTCGCGCCACCGTCCGTTCCGCCGTCGGTCGCACCACCGCTGGCGCCGCCATCAGTCGCACCGCCGTCCGTCGTCCCACCGTCCGCGGAACCACCGTCGGTCGCACCGCCGTTGGTCGAGCCGCCACCGGTCGAGCCACCATCCGTACCGCCGCCAGTCACACCACCACTCGCGCCGCCATCAGTCGCACCGCCGTCCGTCGTCCCACCGTCCGCGGAACCACCGTCGGTCGCACCGCCGTTGGTCGAGCCGCCACCGGTCGAGCCTGAAGACCTGGCTGTCGGAGACGTCCTCGCCCGAGGCCAGCCTGGCCTTGAAGGTGAACGTCATCCGGTACACGCCCTCCTCGGTGAAGGCCCAGTTAGCGTGCTCATGGGTGCGCGCCGGCACGTGATAGGTGTCAGGAAGGCCATCACGGGTGTCGAACCGCATCAGAGGCTCACCGAACGGCGACCAGCCGAAGACCAGCAGACTCCCTGGCCCTTCCACCTCGTCCAGCGAGAGTTCGAACTCCCCCTGGATGTCGGCCGCTTGGAACGCCTCGGTGTTCCAGCCGGCCCACAGCACCTCAGGGTTCTGCGTCTGTGGAATCGAGTGGTAGACGTCGCCCGGGTTACCGATGAAGGCCAGCCCGCCCGCCGGGTCCGGGATCGTCTCCTTGCTCTTGGATGTGAGGTGCATGATCACCGAAGTCGGTTCATGCCAGACGGCGTTGCTCGTTCTGCTGTCCCTGAACAGCGTGCGGAACTTCCCTTCCACCAGCCGCGGCGCGATCGCGTCGACATGACCGCTGTCGATGACGATGCGCTCGTCGACCACGTCGTTCGGCGCGGGATCCACTGCCGGATCCGCCCCGTACGCCACCGAAACGGCGCCGGCGGCCGTTCCGCCGCTATCGACCCCTCCCACGGACACAAGCCCGGCCGCAGCCAGCGCCAGCACCCCCACCACACGCAAAGACCGCGTAATTGATCTCATCGCCCCTCGTCAGATCCGTCGTGACCACGACAAGGCTAGATGATATGGAAATCATTTTCAATAAAGCCCTCACTTCCGGTGGTAGGCGGCAAGAAGGAAGAGCCAGATCTCGCTGACGGTCGGGAAGCAGGCGACCGCGTGCCGCAGCCGCTTGAGAGGGACCTCGCCGGCGACGGCGATCGTCGCGGAGTGCAGCAGTTCGCTGATTCCGTAGCCGACGAAGGTCACCCCGAGCAGGATCTCCCGGTCGAGGTCGACCACCATCCGGGCGTGGCCCTGGTAGCCGTCGGCGTAGAGGTTGGCGCCCTGGGCGGCGCTGAGGTCAAGGTCGACGACCTTGGTGCGGCGACCGGCCCGGGCCGCTTCCTCGGCGGACAGGCCCACCGCGCCCGCCTCGGGGTCGGTGAAGAAGACCTGCGGCACGGCGTGCTGGTCAGCGGTCGTGGCGTGATCGCCCCAGGGGGCGTCGTCCAGCGGGAGGCCGGCGGCACGGGCACCGATCGCGTCGCCCGCCGTCCGGGCCTGGTACTTGCCTTGGTGGGTGAGGAGAGCGCGGTGGTTGACATCGCCGAGGGCGTACAGCCAATCGCCTTCGACTCCGCGGACGAGACAGGTCGTATCCACGTCCAGCCAGGAACCAGGGGTGAGGCCGACCGTGTCCAGGCCGAGGTCGTCGGTGTGAGGTGCGCGGCCGGTGGCGAACATGACGTCGTCGGCCTCCAGTTCGCCACCGTCATCGAGGGTGAGGGTGACCGGTCCGGCGGGGTCGGGGCGGCGCAGGGCCGTCACCCGGACTCCGATCCGTACATCCGCGCCTGCCTGGGTCAGACCGCGTGCGATGAACTCGCCCGCGAAGGGTTCCATCCGGGGCAGCAGGGAGCGGCGGGCGAGCAGGGTGACCTGGGAGCCGAGGCCCTGCCAGAGGGTGGCCATCTCGACGCCGACCCCGCCGCCGCCGACAATGGCGAGCCGGGCGGGGACGGTGCTGGAGTCGGTGCCGTGCCGGTTCGTCCAGGGGCGAGCTTCGTTGATGCCCGGGATGTCGGGCAGCACCGGGCGGCTGCCGGTGGCGATGGCCACGGCGTGCCGGGCCGTGAGGGTGTGGCGCGCGCCGTCGTCCCGGGTGACGATGACCCGGCGGGGGCCGTCGATCCGGCCGTGGCCGCGGAAGAGGTCGGCGCCGATGGACTTGACCCACTCGGCCTGTCCGGTGTCGTCCCAATCGGTGACGTAGCGGTCGCGGCGGGCGAAGACCTGGGCGGTATCGAGCCGGCCGGTGACCGCTTGCCGGGCGCCATCCACTCGCTGAGCGTCGGCGACGGCGACTACCGGCCGCAGCAGCGCCTTACTGGGGACGCAGGCCCAGTAGGAGCATTCACCACCGACGAGTTCACGCTCCACCACGGCGACGGTGAGACCGGCGGCACGGGCGTGGTCGGCGACGTTCTGTCCGACCGGGCCCGCGCCCAGCACGACCACGTCATACGCGCCATTTGATCGGCTTTCCAGCGATTCATTCATTTCCTCATCGCATCATGATCAGCAGCCGATCGCGCGGGATGTCGCGCGGGAGGAGAAGCCGCGACCACGCGGTGTGCGCAGCCCGAACGCACCCCGCACCCCGGGCCGCGGCGCCCTCGCCACAGCCAAGGGCGGACAGGCCGGGCAGGCTATTCCTCGCGTTCGAGCTCGGCCCGGGCACGCTGGGCGTCGAGGTCCTCCTGCGCGGCACGGTAGATGTCGCCGGCCAGCTTGCGGGCGGCCTGGGGGTCGTCCGCCGAGGAGACCTTCCGGATCCGGTCGGCCCATTCGTCCACGTTGCGAGGCATTTCAGAGTTCTTGCTCACATAACCTTTGTACCTTTTGGCGGGTTTCTTTGCCTCTCGTGGCGGGGTACGGACCCGGTCAGGCGGCCGGCGCGGAGGCCGGGACGGCTCCGGGGCCGCGTCAGGAGACCAGCTTCACCGTGCGGCGGCGCCGCACCGGGAGGATGAGATGGCGACCCTGCTGTCAGTCAACGTGGGACTGCCGAAGGACGTGCCCTGGCAGGGCAGGACGGTACACACGGGAGCGTGGAAGTATCCCGTCGACGGCCCTCGGATGGTGCGCCGCCTCAACATCGACGGAGACGGCCAGGGCGACCTCCAGGGCCACGGCGGGGAGCAGCGGGCCGTCCTTGTCTACCAGTCACAGTCGTACGC
Organism: Streptomyces scopuliridis RB72; assembly: GCF_000718095.1. Lineage (GTDB taxonomy): Bacteria > Actinomycetota > Actinomycetes > Streptomycetales > Streptomycetaceae > Streptomyces > Streptomyces scopuliridis. The sequence continues at coordinate 170,457 of NZ_JOEI01000005.1, forward strand.
GTACTGGCGCGAGGTTCTGGAGCGTGACGATCTCGACTTCGGCCGGTTCGGGGAGAACTTCACCGTCGACGGGCTGGCGGACGACGAGGTGTGCATCGGCGACCGGTATGTGATCGGCGAGGCCGAATTCGAGGTCACCCAGCCGCGTGTCACCTGTTACCGGGTCGGCATGCGGCTGAACGAACCGCGCATGGCCTCCCTGCTGGTCGCCCACCACCGCCCCGGCTTCTACCTCCGTGTCATCACCGAGGGCCGGGTCAGGGCGGGAGACCGGATCACACGGACCCGCACCGGCAAGGGGGCGCTCACCGTCGCCGATACCGATGCTCTTCTCTATCTCCCGGGGGCCGATCCGGCCAAGCTGCGTACCGCCCTGAACATCGAGGCACTCAGCCCCGGATGGCAGCAGTCCTTCCAGGACATGAGCCGCCGGCTCGATCGGCCGCCCGGCCCCGCACCCGCCGCGCCGGGGTGGAGGGGCTTCAAGCAACTGCGCGTGAACCAGATCGTCCACGAGACCCCGGTCGTCTCGTCGTTCTACCTGAGGTCCGCGGACTCCCAGCCGCTGCCCCCGGCCATGCCCGGCCAGTACCTGAGCGTACGGATCCCCGGAGAGGGACAACCCGGTCTCGTGCGTTCGTATTCACTGTCCTCGGCTCCCAGTGCGACCGAGTACCGGATCAGTGTCAAACGCGAGGACCGCGGCGTGGTCAGCACCTACCTCCACACTCAGCTGAACCGAGGCGACGTCATCGAAGCGGCCGCCCCACGCGGGGCGTTCGTGCTGGCCGATAGCCATACGCCCGTAGCGCTGTTCTCGGCGGGCATCGGTGTCACCCCCGTTCTGGCGATGCTGCACCAGCTGGCCCGCGAGCACCGCTCGCGCGCCGTGTGGTGGGTGCACACCGCGCGCGACCCCGGGCAGCACGCCTTCGCGGAGGAAGCCCGGCAGCTGCTCGCGCGGCTGCCCCACACCCACGCCTTCATCTACTACACAGCCCCGGACTACACCGCTCCGGATCTCGCGGTCACCGGGGAGCCGTGCGTCACTCACGGGCGCATGACCAGCGAAGACATCCGGAAGCTCGGTATCCCCGCCGACGCGCACGCCTACCTGTGCGGCCCCACGGGCTTCATGTCGGACGTGACATCCGCTCTCCAGCCGGCGGGGCTGAGCGGCTCGCACATCCACACCGAAGTCTTCGGGGCGCTGACGGCCATCAACCCCGGTGTCACATCTCAAGGCACCGGACGTCCCCACCAGCCGCCCGGCCCCCAGGGCACAGGGCCCTCCGTCACCTTCGCCCGCAGCGGACTGTCCACTTGCTGGTCGGACCAGTACGCCACACTGCTGGAGCTGGCGGAGGCATGCGACATCCCCACCCGCTGGTCCTGCCGTACCGGGGTGTGCCACACCTGCACCACACCCCTCCTCGCGGGCCGGGTCCAGTACACAACGCAGCCCCTGGAGGATCCCGCCTCGGGTGAAGCGCTGCCGTGCTGCAGCATCCCCACCACCGACGTTCTTCTCGACCTGTGACCTGCGACCTGCAACCTGCGACCTGCGACCTTTCGGAGCTCGTCGTGTGTCGATCCGTGCTGGACTGTGACTCACCGTTCAAAGCGATCTTGGAGGCTGGCATGAGCAACGTTGTGCATCACCGCACCGCCACCGTCAACGGCAGGGATGTCTTCTACCGGGAGGCCGGAGACCCGCAGGCACCGGCGCTCGTGCTGCTGCACGGCTTCCCGACGAGCTCGCACATGTTCCGGAACCTGATTCCGGCTCTCGCCGGCACCCACCACGTCATCGCGCCCGACATGATCGGATTCGGGCAGTCGGCCATGCCCGCGGTCGACGAGTTCGACTACACCTTCGACGCCCTCACCGACGTGACCGCGGGTCTGCTGGAGCAGCTCGGTGTCAACCGGTTCGCGGTGTACGTGCACGACTACGGAGCGCCCATCGCCTGGCGGCTCGCCACGCGGTCTCCGCAGAGCGTCACCGCGATCATCACGCAGAACGGCAACGCCTACACCGACGGGTTCGTCAAGGCATTCTGGGACGGGCTGTTCGCCTACGCCGAGAACCCGACGCCCGAGAACGAAGCCCCTCTCCGCGGAGCCCTGACCCTCGAACTGACCCGCTGGCAGTACCTGAACGGGGTCGCGGATCCGAGCCTCGTCAGCCCGGACACCTGGACCATCGACCAGTCGCTCCTCGACCGCGCGGGCAACGACGCCATCCAGCTCGCGCTGTTCCGCGACTATCCGGCCAACGTCGCTCAATACCCCCAGTTGCAGCAGTATTTCCGCGACAGCCAGGTGCCGCTGCTGGCCGTGTGGGGGGCCAACGACGAGATCTTCGGCCCCGACGGAGCCCACGCCTTCCAGCGCGACCTGCCGGACGCGGAGATCCACCTCCTGGAGTCCGGGCACTTCGCCCTGGAGAGCCATCTGGAGGAGATCACCGGCTACATCCGCGGCTTCCTCGCCCGCGTCACCTCCTGATACGCACAGTCCGCGGGCCCCTGCGGCCGCCGAGCGGCCGTGAGTGCCGACCGGGTCCGGCCGGGTTCGTTCGGCACTGATCTAGGATTTCACTGTTGGCGTCCTTCAGCAGGCGAGGAGTTCCCCGTGGGTGAGCCGCGGTACGTGGTGATCGCCGACGACCTCATGGGGAGAATCGCCGCCGGGCGGTGGGCCGTCGGCGAACTGCTGCCCACCGAGCCGGAGTTGGCGGTGGAGTACGGCGTCTCGCGGGAAACGTTGCGGCGGGCGCTGCGTCGGGTGGAGCTGGGCGGACTGATCTCGCGGCACAAGGGCATCGGCACGCGCGTGGAGCGTACGACGCCTTTCACCCGGTTCACGACGAAGCTGGGCAGCATCGAAGAGCTGACCCAGTACGGCGAAGCCGCTGTACGGCACGTTCTGACGGTGGAGCCGGTGACGGTGGACGCCGCCCTGTCCGCGGTCACCGGACTGGCGGAAGGCTCCCAGCAGGTGTGCGTGACCTCGCTGCGACGGGACCCGGAGCGCCCGGAGGGAGCCGTCTCCTGGGCGAAGGTGTATCTGCGGCCCGAGGACGCCAAGGCCATCGCCTCGGATCTGGGTGAGAACACGCGGTTGATCTCGGACCTGGTCGAAGCCCGTACGGACCGCGCCGTGGAGCGCGTCGTCCAACGGGTGCGGGCCGTGAGGATGCCGGCGGAGGCTGCGGCGCACCTGGGGGTGGAGCCGGGGAGCCCGGGGCTGGAGTTCGTCCGCCGGTACTACGACGCTCTGGGGACCCTCTTCGAGGTCGCCGTCAGCACACACGCGGGTGACCACTTCGTCCACGAGACGATTCTCAGCCGCAGGTAGACCCTCCCCCTGTCGCTACGCTCCGTTACGCCTCGCCACTCGACCGTCTCCGGCGATTACCGCGTGCACACCTCTTGACATGCGTGTATCCCCAGCCGTCTCCTTGTCTAGACACAAACCATGTCTAGACAAGGATGTGCTACGCATGAGGTCGCAGGAGCAGCTACTGGACGCCGCGTCCCCGCCCGCGGCACGCAAGCGCTGGTACCGGGGGCTCGGAGCGCAGGTGGTCGCGGCCATGGCGCTCGGGATCATCGCCGGCGTGGTCTTCCCCGGCTTCGCGGCCGAGCTGAAGATCGTCGGAGATCTGTTCCTGGCGCTGGTCAAGGCCGGAGTCGCCCCTCTGGTCTTCTTCACGATCGTCATGGGCATCGCCTCCGCGGGCGATCTGAAGAAGGCAGGCCGCGTCGGGTTCCTGGCCCTGGTCTACTTCGAGGTCGTCTCCACCGTCGCGCTGCTCCTCGGCCTGGTGGCCGCGAACCTGTTCGGCGTGGGCAAGGGCGCCGAGCTCGACGCGGGCGCCGCTTCGGCGCAGGCGCCGAAGGCCGAGGCGGGCGAACACGGGTTCACCGCCTTCCTCAAGGACATCGTCCCGGACAACTTCGCCGGGGCCTTCTCCTCCGGCCAACTGCTCCAAGTCGTGGTCCTGGCCGTCCTGTTCGGCGTCGGCCTGCTCTCGCTCAAGCCGCAAATGCAGGACAGGATCAACTCCGGCCTGGAAGTCGTCTCCGAGGCGTTCTTCGGTTTCGTCAACGTCGTCATGAAGCTCGCGCCCCTCGGCACCTTCGGCGCCGTCGCCTACTCGGTCGGCACCAACGGCAGCGACATGCTCTTCGCCCTGACCGAACTCGTCCTGGAGTACTGGCTGGTCATCGGCGTCTTCGTCTTCGGCGTCCTGGGGCTGGTCTGCATGCTGGCCGGCTTCAACATCCTGCGCATCCTGCAGTACGTCCGCGTGGAGATGACCCTCGTCCTCGGTACCGCGTCCTCCGAAGCGGCGCTCCCCGGGCTGCTGAAGAAGCTCACCCGTATCGGATGCTCGAAACAGACCGTCGGCCTGGTCGTGCCCACCGGCTATGCCTTCAACCTCGACGGCACATCCCTCTACATGTCCATCTGCACCCTGTTCGTGGCCAACGTCTACGGCATCCCGATGGGCATCCCCGAGCAGCTCGGCCTTCTGCTGATCATGCTGCTCACGTCCAAGGGCGCGGCCACCGTCTCCGGCGGCACCTTCGTGGTCTTCGCCTCCACCGTGGCGGCCACCGGCTATCTGCCCGTCGAGGGCGTGGCCATCCTCTTCGGCGTCTACCGGTTCATGTCCATGGCCACCGCCTTCTGCAACACCTTCGGCAACGTCGTCGCCACGTTCGTCCTGGCCAAGTGGTGCAAGGAAATGGACGTCGACAAGGTCAACCGCGCCCTGGCCGACCCCAACGCGTTCCTGGCCCGGCCCGAGACCGACGAACCGGCCGACCGGCCGGCGTCGGAGCACACCCCGCGTCGCGGTGCGCCGGAGGACACCTCCGTACCCGCGGACGCCGTCGCGACCGCGCCCCACTCCCCCTCCGAGAAGTGAGACAGAGCATGAGCAGCACCGTCTTCGACTCCTTCCTGTTCCGCGACATGTTCGGCACCCCTGCCATGCGCGAGATCTTCAGCGACGCCGCGTACGTCCGACGCATCATCGACACCGAGACCGCGCTCGCCCGCGCCCAGGCCTCGGTCGGCATCATCCCCACCGAGGCCGCGGACCGGATCACCTCAGGGGCCGACTTCGACGGCCTGGACCTGGACCGGCTGCGGGCCGAGACGGAAATCGTCGGCTACCCGGTCCTGCCCATCATCAAGCAGGTCGCGGACCAGTGCGGCGACGCCGGTGGCTACCTCCACTGGGGCGCCACCACCCAGGACATCATGGACACCGCCGTGATGCTCCAGTGCAAACAGGGCGTGGCCCTCCTGGGGGATCAGCTCGATCGTGTACGCCGCGCCCTCCAGCGACTCGCGGAGGAGCACGTCGACACCGTCACCGCCGGCCGCACCCACCTCCAGCACGCCCTCCCCGTGACCTTCGGCTACCGCTGCGCCGTCTGGCTCTCCGCCCTGGACCGGCACGCCGAGCGTCTGGAACAGGCCCGCGAGCGCGCTCTGATGGTCCAGTTCGGCGGCGCCGCCGGAACCCTCGCCTCCCTGGGCGAAGGTCCCGAGGGCCTTCGGGCCCGTGCGGCCCTCGCGGCCGAACTGGGCTTGCGGGACCCCGCGATCACCTGGCATGTCGCGCGCGACGGCCTCGTGGAACTGGTCTCACTGTTCGCCGCGATCGGCGGCTCGCTCGGCAAGATCGCCTGGGACGTGATGATGATGTGCTCCTCCGAGTTCGGCGAACTCGCGGAACCCTTCGTCCCCGGACGCGGCGCCAGCTCGACCATGCCGCAGAAGCGCAATCCCATCTCCAGTGAGCTGATGTTCGCCGCCGCCAAGCTGCTGCGCGACAAGTCCTCGTCCCTGCTGGACGCGATGATGCAGGACTTCGAACGCGCCACCGGCCCCTGGCACTTGGAGTGGGCCGCCGTACCCGAAGCCTTCCTGCTGCTGTCCAGCTCGCTGCACCAGGCGGAGTTCATGCTCTCCGGTCTGGAGGTGAACGTGGACAGGATGCGTCAGAACACGCACATCACCGGCGGACTCATCGTCGCCGAAGCCGTCATGATGGACATCGCACCCGTTCTGGGCAGGCAGCGGGCCCACGACGTCGTCTACGAAGCCTGCCGCACCGCCATCGAGACCGGCACCAGCCTGGAAACCCAACTCCTCGACCACGCGGACCTGGTGAGCCGGCTCGGCGCCGAGCGCATCGGCCAGCTCTGCGACCCCGCCCGCTATCTCGGCAGCGCCACCACCATGACCCGTATGGTCATCAAGGCACCCGACCGCGGACCCAGCGATTCCCGCCGGTGAACGTTACTTGGATTCGACCCGCCCGAGCGGGTCGGGTCCGGCCGCCAGCGCGTCACACGCCGCCTGCCAAGCGGGATCCCCGGGGTAGAGCTCGGTGCGGAGGTAGGCCCAGGTGAGCCGCTGGACCGCGGACACCCGCTCGGGGTTCTCGTCCGTGGTCTCGGCGACGTCGTATCCGGAGACCCCGCCGAGTCCGTGCTCCGCGTCGAACAGGGTGAGCAGGGACTTGGGGCCCGGGGAGAGGACGTACGGATCGGCGTGCCAGTCCGGGCCCCGAACCGTCAGGTGGGCGGAGGCGTCCTTGTCGCCTGCGACCACGAGCGTGGGCGTCGTCATCTCGGAGAAGTCCGTGGTCAGGAGGAAGGAATAATTCTCGGCCGCGATCTCACTGAGGGCATCGCCGCCTCTGCCGGGCGCGGCGAGCAGTACGCCCGCCTTGATCCGGGGCTCGGCCAGGTTCACTTCCGTTCCGTCGTGCGGATCGGTGAGCCGGGCGCCCAGCAGCAGGCTCGCGGTGTGACCGCCCATCGAGTGGCCGGCCACGGCGACCTTGCTTCGGTCCAGGCGCCCGAGGAGCTGCGGGACCGCGGCCTCGATCACATCGAGCTGGTCGAGGATGCGCCGCATGTCCTCGGCCCGGGATCGCCAGTACAGAGGCGCCCCGGGGGTATCGGGATCCAGGCTCAGCGTCCTCGAACTCAGATGGGTGGGCTGGATCACGACGAAGCCGTGCGCCGCCCAGTAGTTGGCGAGGGGGGCGTAACCGTTGAGTGAGGAGAGGTGGTTCGAGTAGCCCTGGCCGTGCGAGAGGAGGATGACCGGCAGCTCGCTCCCGGTCACGGGCGCGGAGACCCGTATCTCCAGGTCCACGGCCCGGCCGGGTGCTGACAGCACCACCGGGCTGACCGAGAGGACGGGAGTGGGCGAGCCGAAGGGGTCGGCCGCGTAGGTCGATTCGCTCATGACGTGTATGTCCGTTCGATGGCCTCTGCTGCCGGTCTTATTCGGTCGGCGGCGGGGGGCGAGGCGGTCAGGAGTGTCCGGCTTCAGCTAAGCTAAAAGCGGAACGTTGTTCCGATTAACATACGGAACAGTGTTCCGCTTTGTCAACGGCCGCCGGAAGGAGAGCGCGGTGCCCACTGCAAGCCACTCGGGGGAGGTGCCGGCCCGGAGCAAACGGGCCGACGCGCTGCGCAACCAGCAGACGCTGCTCGACGCCGCCGCCGCGGTGTTCGTCACCTCCGGCGTCGATGCGCCGATCCGTGAGATCGCGGCCAGAGCGGGCGTCGGGCTGGGAACGATCTACCGCCACTTCCCGACTCGGGCGGATCTCGTCGTCGCCGTCTACCGCCACCAGGTCGAAGCATGCGCCGAGGCCGGCCCGATCCTGCTGGCCGGCGCCGACTCCCCGCTCGCCGCTCTACGTCAGTGGGTCGACCTCTTCGTCGATTTCCTGGTCACGAAGCACGGACTCGCCAACGCGATGCAATCGGACAGCAGCGGCTTCGACGCGCTGCACACCTACTTCCTCGACCGACTGGTGCCCGTCTGCGCGCAATTGCTCGACGCCGCGGTCAACACCGGGGAAATCAGGCCCGGTACGCACGCCTACGAACTGATGCGCGGCATCGGCAACCTCTGCATCGGACGTGACAGCGACCCCCGCTATGACCCCCGCCGATTGGTCGAACTGCTCCTTCAGGGACTCCAGCGACCGCCGCGCTCATCCTGATGTCGGCGGTGAGCCCGAATACGGCGAGAGGCGGCGCCTTGTCAGAGGGGTGATGGTTTGAGCCGCTGGGCTGCGAGGACGCGAAGCTCGTTCCCCTCCGGATCGGCGAGCGTTGGGCGACGCAATGGAGCGTATGGGCTCTCCGATCCGGGCGCGCCCGAGAGCCAACCATGAGTTCACACAATCTGATGAGCCGCCAGCAGGACGATGACGAACGCGATCGACCGGTTCTCACATAGGTTCACCGGGTTCGGTGCCAGAGTGGTGGCATGAAGTACATGGTGCTGATGCACGCCGATCCCGCTGCGACCGTAGCGATGTCCGAAGCAGACCGCGCCGAGGTGTTCCGCAGACACGAAGCGCTCCACCGAGACGTGGCGGGCACCGGCGAGATGCTGAACGGAGCCGGGTTGGCCCACCCGAAGGACACGACGACTATCCGGTGGTCCAGGGAAGGATCGACGACGACGGACGGGCCGCTCACGGAAGCAACGGAACACACTGAGGCAACGGAACAGCTGACGGCCTACTTCGTGATCGACTGCACAAGCCTGGAACGGGCGCGTGCGATCGCCGAACGCGTCGTTGATTTCCATGTCGTAGCGGTCGAGGTGCGGCCCATCCACGACTGGTTCGGAATGGGCGAAACCTGATCGGCCCCGCCGCCCTGTTCCGCCGCCGAGTGTGACGAGGCCACCGCCGCGCGGGATCCGGGGATTGCCGCCACGCGCAAGGCCCCCGGGGGCCGGGGGCACTCATCTGCCGAGCTCAGAGGGGTGCCGGTTGTCGTCCATATGGGGGTGCGGGACACTGGAAGGGCCCGGCGATGGGGCTCGCCGTAACCGCACCGAGCGGGTGCTGATGGCCTCTACCTGATGTAGCCGTCCGGCACTACGGGAGGTAGAGCGATGCCTCGTATCAGCGTCACAGTTGAATCGACCACGGGGTCCGCCATCGGAAGCCGGGGTGCGGTACACAGTGTGCCCGAGCCGCCCGGGCGTCTCGGTGGCTGGCCTGTGGGCAAGGGGAACGTCCTGGACACGCTCGGTGTGGACGGCCGGCCCGTCGAGGCTCTGGTCCTGATGCAGGAGCCGGCCCTGCCCGGGGATGAGGTGGCGGCGCGGCCGGTGGCCCTGCTCCATCTGAGCGAAGCGGATCGGGACCGTGACGAACTGGTGTGTGTAGCCGAAGCCGAGCCCTTCGCCGACCTGGTGGACGTCCCGGATCTCGGCCGCCGACACGCCGGCCCCAGCGCCTGGGCGGGGGTGCTGGCCCGGTTGTCGCACGGCTCGGCACCTCGGGTGACCGGTTACGGGCAGCGCGCGGAGGCAGACCAACTGGTTGAGCAGGCGCGACACAGCTATCTGCAGCTCACCGGATGTCTGGAATGAGCCGTGCGGTGGGCGGTGAGAGGAGGAACAGAGGTTTGGTCAGGATGCTGGAAGGCCCCGCGCCGGGGCGGGACACTGCCGAGACGGCCGAAGAGCCGGCCGACGGAGCGGAGTTCGAGACCTTCGCCCACCTGGACCGGCTCCTCGGCCTGGACTTGATCCGCGGGATCGGCCGTGCGTACGTGCCGAGCGGCGCGCGAGGCGGATGAGCGCCATGCCGAATCCCGCTCATGCCCGGCTGATCGTCCTGCGTCACGCCAAGTCCGCCTGGCCGGACGTGCCCGATCATGACCGGCCGCTCGCGGCCCGGGGCCGCCGGGACGCCCCGGCGGCCGGCCGGTGGCTGCGCGCGGCGGGGTGCGTGCCCGACCTTGTCATCTGCTCCACCGCCCGCCGTACGCGGGAGACATGGGCGCTGGTCGCGCCGGAACTCGACGCCTGGCCAATGGTCTTCTACGACCCGCGTGTGTACGAGGCGAGCGCGGCCGGGCTGCTCGGCGTGCTGCATGACGTCCCCGAGGGGCAGCGGACCGTGCTGCTGATCGGCCACCAGCCCGGAGTGCAGGACGCCGTACTGTCGCTGGCCGGGCACGGGGACGACGAGGCGATGGCACAGGCGCGGGGGAAGTTTCCGACCTCCGCCATCGCGGTCCTGGCACTGCCGGGCAGATGGGCCGAACTCGCGCCGGGCACCGCGACCCTCACCGATTTCGCCGTTCCCCGCGGTCTCGCCGGGCGTTGAGCACTCCGCTGTCCAGGAGGCCGAAGAGCACACCGCCGGCTACGTCCTTCAGTTCGTATGGGCCCGCGCCGGTCCGGGCGGTCCAGGTCGGCTGGAGTCCTGGCGCAAGACCAGGCAGACGAAGCCGCCGCAGCAGATCCGGACCGCCGCTGACGCCGCAGGGTGAGATCGGCTGGGACATCTCGGTGAACTCCACCATCGTGCGAGCTCGCACCGTCGAGCGATCGGCCGGACAAGTCCCAGGTCGTGCGTAGGCACGAGGTGAACGCGGGAACGGCCGAGCCCACCGCGACGACGCCCGGGTGGGCGTGCCCTCCGGGGTCAGGGGCCTCACGGTCTGCTGGAGTTCTGGGCATTCCACTGCTCTCGGGTGATCGCATACTCGACTGCGCGCAGATCGGTGCCCGGAGGCCAGTCACCGGGGTCCGCATGGAATGTACGGACGCACTGCAACCGGCCGGCGGCCATCGTCGCCCGGGAGGCGTTGTTGGCCGCCGCTGTCATGGCGAAGATCCGGGTCAGCCCGAGGTCTTCGAACCCGTACCGGACCAGCTCACGAGATCCCTCGCTCGCGAGTCCTTGACGCCAGTAGCGCCGCAGAAGCCAATAGCCGAGTTCGGCCTGCCCTTCGACCGGTTCCTGGTCGTCAGGTTCCGGTGCTCGCAGGATCCAGTAGCCGGCGAGGAAGCTGGTCACCTCGGCGATCACCTCCGGGGACGGCTTGAGGCAGAAAGGGAGCGCGACCGTGCCCGAACGACCGAAACCCCGAACTAATAACCGGCCTAGGCGCCCCAGCGTCTCTATGCCAACCTCAGCCCATGAAGAAGATCACCGCGCTGGCCGCCACCGGCCTATTCACCGCGACGCTGCTGTCCGGGTCCGTTCACACCGCTCAGGCCGCACCTGGGCCGGACTGGAACAAGACCGCCCACTGCAAGGCCACCGACCCCGAGGGACGCCACATCGTCACCAGGGTTGGAAACGCCCATCTCGGGTGGAACCATTTCACTCACCGGCACAACATCCGTGTCTGCAAAATCATTGACGCCGCCGTTAAGGGCAAGGTCGACCGCAACGACCATCACGGGCGCCTGGAATACGATGGCGTCGCCGTCAAGACCGGCAACAGGCCCCAGACAGTGCACTTCGTCGTCATCGTGCAGTACTCCCGTTACACCAAGGACAAGAAGTATGACGCCGGCAGAGGGCAGAAGATCGGCGTAGTCAACGCGTTCTGCCGCAACCAGCCGCACAACAAGTGCCCTGCTTGGATGAATAAGTGACACACCCCGAAGACCGCCAGCAGCAGGCCGCCATCAGCCGCCTGCTGCTGTACTACCTCAACGCCCCCATTGCCGAAGGCTGCCGCCTGCGTGGCGTCCTGCCCGCCTCCGACGCCGTACGGATCGCCATCCGCGCCGGGGACGGCGAGAGCAGCGAGACGTTCCTCTACGAGATCCCCCATGACACCGTGGCCCCCGCCCACATCCCCGGCATCCTGCGCACCGTACTGTCCGGGACCCAGCTCTACAGCAGTGACGACATCAGCGAGGTCCTCGGGATGACTCTCATCCGCCTTCACCCGGAGGAGATCACCCCCGCCCCCGAGCCCGAGGAGGACCAGGCCCTCAGCGTCCTGCGTGCTCTGTCCGACCCCGGCGACGACGAGAACCCCTTCCTGATCGGCTTTCTGATGAAAGACGACAGCCTGATGCGCCTGTACGTACAGCATCCGGACTGCTCCGGCCTCATCGGCGTCGACATCCACCTCACCGACACACTCACCGCGCTGACCGCCTCGCTCCCTTCCCTCATCGAGGAAACAGAGCGCCACCAGCCCGCACCGGACGATCCCCACTGCGATCTCATCGTGGACCTGACTGACTGTTAGGGCACGGGCCTGGTTAAACCCTGAGCCCGGACCTCATGACCTGGACCCGCCGTCGCACCATCTGGGGCACCACCCGCCCGGGCCGCCGACTACGGTCAGGTCCTCGCCGCGCATCAGCGCGCCGACGGCGCCGCGGTGCGAGTGGCCGCAGACGACGATGTCCGTGACCCCGAGCACCTCGACCGCGTACTCGATAGTGGCTGCCTCGCGAACCGGGTCGCCGTATTTCGCACCTAGCGTCTCCTCTCCCTACTTCGCCTGCATCACCAGTCTGGCTGTGCTCATCGATCCGCCCGGCGACTTCCCGGGTTGTTACGCGGCCGCGTGCTCAGCTGATCTGCTTCCGGCCGAGGCAGGGTGATGGATGCGTCCTCTTCGAGCACGTTGGTGCCGCTGTTGACGACCACGCCGTCGACCCCGGGCAGCGCGAGCGCGGCATCTGCAAAACGCTCCGACGGCGGCGTGTCACGCGGGCGTCCGTCGTTCGCTCACCGCTCTTGCCCCGGCGTACGGCGCCTGGAGGTGGACGACGAAGCCTCGTCCGGCGGGGGCGTCGACTGTCCGCGCTGCGGCTCGGCTTCGTCCTCGGACGGCTCGTACGTGGTCATATCGAGGAGGACGAGCGCGTCATGGGAGGGGGTACCGGGCTCGGCGTAATAGCTGACCAGGCGGTGACCAGGGGTGCCTTCCAGTTGCATGCCCTGGTAGTTGAGGGTGAAGGTGCCGACGTCGGGGTGATGGTAGGTCTTGCGACCGTACGCGTGCGCCTTGACGTCGTAGCGCTCCCAGAGGCGCGCGAAGTCCGGGCTCTTGAGGAGGAGTTCGCCGACGAGGTGAGTGAGGTCGGGGGCGTCAGGGTCGGTGCCGGCCAGGGCCCGCAGTCGGGCGATGCAGCCGAGCAGTGTGTGCTCCCAGTCGTCGAAGAGCTCGCGGGCGGCGGGGTGGAGAAAGGCGTAGCGCGCGATGTTCCGCCGCTTTACCGGCCAGTCCTCGATGCCGGTGAACAGTCGCAGCCCGGCGGGGTTCCAGGCGAGCAGGTCGTTGGTGCGGCTGGCTATGTAGGCGGGGCCCGGTCGCAGGCTGTCCAGTATCAGACTGACGCCGGGCCGCAAGGTTCCGCCGGCCGCGATGGGCGGTTCGGGCGCCGTCCGGGCGGCGTGGACGGCGAGGCTGCGCAGGTGCTCATGCTCGTGGGTCTCCAGCCGCAGGGCCCGGGCGAGGGCGTCGACGACGGACGGGCTGGGGTTGGTCTCTTTGCCGCGTTCCAGGCGTGCGTAGTAGTCGATGCTGATACCGGCCAGGGTGGCCAGTTCCTCACGGCGCAGCCCGGGCGTACGTCGCAGCCCGCCGCCCGCCGCAAGGCCGACGTCCTTGGGAGTCACCTGGGCCCGGCGGGCCCGCAGGTAGCGCCCCAGCTCGGTGCTGCCGCCGACGGGCTGCTGCTCACGTCTCATACTGTCCAGTATGCCGGGCATGTGACCTGCGAGGCAGGTGCGTGGGGTGCCCTGTCACAGCACGGAACACCGCTCCCCGGTACGACGCGGCCTACCACGCGGCGTACGGAGCGGGGAGGCTTCAAGGCATGTTGCGGATGGTCCTCACGTCAAGGAATCCGCAAGGGGCGAGGAGTCTGAGCTCACCTCCGTAAAGCGCCGCGGACGATCGCAAGGCGCAGGAGCCTGCGAGTGGGCGAGCACGGGCGGGCGGGCAGCGCCGATGGCTGTGGGCGAGCGTCCGAAGAAACGAAGGAGCGGTCACCGTGAAGCACATCAACTGGCCCAGGGTGAGTACGTCATCCCGATCCCCCGGACCAAGACTCCGCCTCTCCATCAATCTCGTTTCATTTCAAGGAAGATCGGAAGAGTCTCATGCGAGCAACAGTGATGTACGGCGCCGGTGACGTCCGCGTGGAGAACGTCCCTGACCCTCGGATCCAGAACCCCACCGACGCGATCGTCCGGGTGGTGCTCGCCTGTGTCTGCGGCAGCGACCTGTGGCCGTACGCCTCCATGCCGGCCTCGGACCAGGGCAGGCGCATGGGGCACGAGTTCCTCGGCATCGTCGAGGAAACCGGCTCCGAAGTTTCCGGTGTGAAGGCCGGTGACCTGGTGGTCGCCCCCTTCCTCTGGGCGGACAACACCTGCGTCTTCTGCGAGGAAGGTCTGCATACGGCCTGCCCGCACGGCGGCCAGTGGGGCCCGAACGGGGTGGACGGCGGTCAGGGCGAGGCCGTACGGGTGCCGCAGGCCCAGGGCACGCTGGTCAAGCTACCGGTGGCCGAGGACTCCGCACTCCTGCCGTCGCTGCTCAGCCTTTCCGACGTACTCTGCACCGGGCACCACAGCGCGGTGAAGGCAGGGGTCAGCCCGCGCACGACCGTGACGGTGATCGGTGACGGCGCGGTCGGACTGTCCGCGGTACTGGCTGCCAAGCGGCTCGGAGCCGAGCGGATCATCCTGATGGGACGCCACAAGGACCGTACCGACCTGGGCCGCGACTTCGGCGCCACCGACATCGTTCCCGAGCGCGGCGAGGAAGGCATCGCCCGCGTGCGGGAGCTGACCGGAGGCCTGGGTACCCATGCCGTACTGGAGTGCGTCGGCGCGCTGTCGGCGTTCGAGATGGGCTTGGGCGTGGTCCGCCCCGGCGGTGCGATCAGCCGGGTCGGCGTGCCGCAGTACGGCGAGATCCCCTTCGGCTTCACGGACTTCGCGAAGAACGTCACCCTCACGGGCGGTGTGGCCCCGGCCCGCGCCTACATGGAGGAACTGCTGCCCGACATCCTTGAGGGGAAGATCGAACCCGGCCGGGTCTTCGACCGGACCGTCGACCTGAACGACACCCCGGACGCCTACCGCGCGATGGCCGACCGTGATGCGCTGAAGGTCCTCATCGAGCCCTGACCCCACCCGTACCTCCAACAGCGGCGGCCGGCATCCCCACGTCCGCCTTCGGAGGGGACTGTCGTCCGTCGTCAGCTGCGCTTCTTCCCGGTGGCTTTCGAAGCGGGCTCGGTGACCGTTGCGTCGAGGAGGACGATCTTGTCGTGCTCGGGGGTGCCGGGTTCGGCGTAGAACACAACGAGGCGGTGGCCGGGGGTGCCTTCCAGTTGCATGGACTGGTACCCGAGGGTGAGGTCACCGACCTGCGGATGGTGGAAGGACTTGTCACCGCCGGGGTGCGGCTGCACGTCGTAGTGCTTCCATCGACGTGCGAACTCCGGGCTTTCGAGCAGGAGTCCGTCGATGAGCTCGGCAAGGCCGGCGGTGTCGGGTTCGGTACCGGCCAGTACGCGCATACGGCCGACACAGGTGCGGACCTGCTCGTCCCAGTCCGCGAACAGCTTCGGCGCATGCGGGTCGAGGAAGAGATAACGCAAGGCATTGCGTTCCTCGGGCGGGCGCTCCTCCATCCCCGCGAACAGCCGGAGCCCGCCAGGGTTGGTGGCGAGAATGTCCATCGTGGGGCTTATCACGTATGCGGGGTTGGGGCGCAGCCTCTCCAGCATCAGCTCGATGTCGGGCCGTACCGTCCGGTCGGCCGAGGCCGACGGTTCGGGCTCCGCCCTCCTACCGGCACGCACGGCAAGTTCGCGCAGGTGGTCATGGTCGTGCGCGTCCAGCCGGAGGGCCCGGGCGAGGGCGTCGACAACGGATGGACTGGGGTTGGCCTCCTGGCCGCGTTCCAGGCGCGCGTAATAGTCGATGCTGATACCGGCCAGGGTGGCCAGCTCCTCACGGCGCAGCCCAGGAGTTCGGCGCAGCCCGGCGCCCGGCACAAGACCGACATCCTCGGGAGCCACCTGGGCCCGGCGGGTTCGCAGGAAGATCCCCAGCCCGCTGCCGCCGACGTTGCGCTGCTCGCGTGCCATGCGGTTCAGTATGGCAGGCGAGGCAGCCGGGGACCGCGTGGTGCTCGATGACGTCGTTGCGCACGTCTCCGAGAGCCTCGGTGGCCCCAGTTGTTCTGGTTTCAGCGGCGAGTACTGGAAGGCCGCGCTCGTTCTCTACCGCTGCTGTGTCGCCGTGCCCGCGCCATGGCAGCACGGCAGCCCTGAGGCGCGAGACCTCAGGGCCAGATACCGAAGGGGGTGTACTACCTGCGGTCGTATTCTTCGTCGGTGACGAGGTCGCCCCATTCGGTCGCGCCGTCCCCCTCACCATCGGTGTCCACCATGGCAAGGTGGATCATGAAGTGCTCGCGGGTGGCACCATGCCAGTGCCACTCCCCGGGCGGCGTATAGATGGTGTCGCCCGGGCGCATGACGATCAACTTGCCGCCGCGTGCCCGGACGAGCCCGATGCCCTCTGTGACGTGCAGGGTCTGCCCGAGGACGTGCCGGTGCCAGGCGGTGCGGGCACAGGGCGAGAAACGCACCATGCTGGCGCGCAGCCGCGAGAGCTCCACACCAGCCGTGATGTTGTCGACCCAGACGTCACCGGTGAACCGCTCGGCCGGTCCCTTGGCAGACGGCTGCTTCGGCAGCTTCTCCGTTGTGGGACGCGCGCCGGACCCGGCCTCGCCGGCGTAGGCGGAGTGGCCGCTGAAGGTGAGTCCGGTCAGCGCCGCGGGTACGGAGACGCCTGCGGAGGCACGTAGTACGGATCGGCGGTCCCAGTTGCTGCTCAGTGCCGACATGGCTGTCGTCCTTTCTCCTTCGGATGCGCACCGCGGTCTTGGGTGCGCGGGCTTGCCGGCCTGCCTGGCTGCGAACATGTCCTGGAAGGTGGCCCGGGTCCTCCATGCCGCCCAGCGGTCACCCAACAGGCTCGTGACGTCGACGGCGCTCGGCGCGGCAACGGTCTTGACGCGACAATTCGGTCTGCTCGGCGTTACGGCACACAGCCCCCGAGGGTGCGGATGCCCCAGGAGCACAGCGTCTTCCCGGCAGGTTCATGACGCGTGCTCAGCCGGCTGACCGCGCCCTTCCGATCGATCCTGCCGCCCGGTCCACCATCTCGCGGGCCCGCAGAGAGGAGAATTCCATCCTGGGAGGAGAAGATCCAGGTGCGTGGGGAGCCCTGCCACAGCACGGAACACCAGTCCCTGGCACAGCACGGCCTTCCATATGACAGCCCCAGCCTGATCCCCAGCGGGTGATCTCATGCTCATACGTGGAATACCGATCGAACTGGTCGTCCGCCGACTCGCTTCCGGGGCCGGCACCAACGTGCCTCGCCCGCACCCGCGGTGCTCTACGGCTCGTGGGCCAAGCCTCCGACAGATGGTCCCGCCTATAGCAGAGAAGTGATCAGCTCGGGCGAAATGTTGGGGGCCCTGTCACTCCGTCGATCAGCGCTCCCTGGCACAACACGGCCTGCCACATGGCGAGTCCTTCCAGCAAGGTGAGTCGGGAACGCGGAAGATCCGCGCGGTCGTGGTTGGCGCGCTGTTCGTGGCAGGCCCGCCGTCGGTCGCAGGAGGAACGAGCGAGGCCGATACGGCCACTCAACGGGCGTACAGCCTTCGGCCACCGGGGATTTCCAGGGCGCCGCAAAGGTGGAGGGCCTTCTTTCCGCGCCCCCGGGACGAAAGTCGAACTGAATGGGAAAGGCCGGAAGGAGGCTCATGCCGCGCGACAAGACAACCCGATTCGTGCTCGCTCTGGCCGCTCTCCTGGTGGCCCTTCAGTTCATCGGCGTGATGGTGCCCGGCGCGACCGGGCACGCCATCTACAGCCCTGCCCCGGCACCAATGGAGTGGTCCACGAGCGTGGTCACCGCCGACCTCGGGGACGAGTTCGCCACCTGTGGCGACGGCGAGCAGATCGTGGACCCAGCCTCCTGGCTGGGGGGCCGTGACCGCCACCGCTCCGCCCCGGAGCCCGACACCAGGCCCTGCGCCGGCGGTGTCAGGGGAGACGAGTTCACCGCGCTGCCCCCCGGCGGCCTCACGGTGTCGCACCTCGCGGCGAGATCCTCGGCTCCCCACTCACTCACGTCACTTCAGGTGTTCCGCTGCTGATCTGTTCAGCACCCGCGCCGATCCCCCGGTCGTCCCCTCACTGATGACCGGCGTCCGTCCTCGTGAACTCTCCGAACTGCGGACCGCGGGCAACATGCTCCCCCGTATACCTCCCCGTGGTGTGCGGCACTCGCTCTGCCGCGCCGTCGGCGCGCTGGTACGCGATGACGACCTCACTGTGTGCCCGCGGCGCGCGACTGGCTCACGCATGCTGCTTCGCGCTGCGAAGGGGACGTCGACGACCCGGTCGTCGCCGAAGGAGTACGGAACAGTGTCCGGCGCAGTGGCTGAGACTGCGCGCGTACCCGAGTGCCGAGGCGCGTCTGAGCGCGAACTGACCGACCCCGCACGGCTGGTTCTGCGAGCGGCGCCATGGACCACCGGACGAAGGTCCCTCGCCTACGCCATGACTTGAGGACGGTCATCGACCTCACAACCGACGTACAGCCAGGCAATACACGCGACACAACAGGAAGAACACTCCATGAGTAAGACCTCGAAGTCGGCCGGCGACGAAATGCCCGCCGGCTGGGCAGGCGACCAGTCCTCACTGACAGGGGCTTGCGCGTGAAGCCGAAATACAAGGGGATCGTCCTGATTTCTGGTGCCTTGTTGGCCATGGCGGCACTCATCTACGTCAACCTGCAGAACGTGCGGGACACGGGGCGGCGAGGAGTTTCCTCGGCGAGCGAAGGCAGAACGCCTGAGGACGGGCACCGGTCGAGCGCACTGAACCGGATAGCCCGGGTGGAGTTCTAGCGATGCTACGTAAGCTGCTGTTCTGGAGCCTCGCGGTTGTGTTTCCGCTCCCGTTGGTGCTCACCTACGACTTCCTGGCCACTGAACCTGGCCCCCTGAAGTTCTACATCTTCCTCGGTCTGATTGCCTATACATGGTGGCTGCTGTCCATCGTGCTCAGTGTGAGACCGTCCTGGCTGGACCGTTTCGTGGGGCTGCCGTCCATTTATGGCCTGCATGGGATGCTCGGCGTGCTGGCGATCGTCGCGGCCTATGTGCACCGTGATTACGGCTACTCGCCGAGCCGTCTGGCGCGAGACCTGGGGGATTGGGGGTTCTACGGGGCGCTCGCAGTGCTGTGTTTCTCGGTGTTCTTCATGAGCGGGTGGTTGGTCGACAGATCGAGACTGCTACTGGCGGCCAAGCGACTTCTGGAGGTTGTCTTCCGTCGCCGGCTCTCCGTGTGGATTCATCGACTCAATCTGGTGATCGTGGCGATGATCTGGCTGCACGTTCACCTGCTCGTGAGAGTGAACCAGCACTTTGCGTTCATGGTTCTCTTTGATTTGTACACAGTCATGGTATTGGGCATCTACGCATGGAAGAAGTGGATCGCGCCCGACACCTATCCGATGGGTACCGTCATAAGCAATGAAGCGCTCGGTGGGGCGACGCGCAAGATGTCGGTGGACCTCGATGGCAAAGCGGCAACCTTGCAGCCGGGCGACTTCTTCTTCCTCAGTTTCGAGGGATCCCCTTCTGTGAGCAGAGAATGGCATCCCTTCTCGGTGACCGACGAAAACCCGGAAACCTTGACCTTCACGATTCGTCAGCACGGAGACTTCACTCGCCGCGTCGGCAATGTCGAGGTGGGAACCCGCGTGCGCCTGGAGGGGCCATTCGGCCGCTTCGAATCGATCATCCAGGATCGAGACCATGAAGCTCCGCTCGTCCTCCTCGGGATGGGCGCGGGCGTGGCGCCACTGCTCAGCCTGACAGCAGCCCACCACACCACGCGAAAGATTCACCTGCTGTGGGCCGTGCGTAGCCCAGAAGATGCCTATTACCGTGACGCGCTCCTGGAGTACCAGGCGGCGTCCGGTGACCGTTTGCAGGTCACCACCAGTATTGGCCGGTTCCGCCGCGAAGATCTTGCCAGCACACTGTCCGCAGAGGAAATCGCGAAGGGCGCATTCTTCATCGTGGGCCCGAACCCCGCCGTATTGGCCAACCAGCGCCTGCTGCGACGAATGGGAGTCTCCGCACGGCGAATACATCAGGAACGACTCACCATGTAGCCACGTGGCCCCAGAAAAAACGAGACCTTCCACACCCCGAGCATACGGAGTTCACCGAGATGGAAACCACAAAACGCCGCAAATTTCTTGCACTGGCCACCGCCACATTGGCGGGGGCAGCCGTCGCGGGCTGTTCGACAGGAGGGGCAGGGAACACCTCCAGCAATTCGACACCTTCGAAACTTCTCCCTCCACTGGACGACTCACGCATTTTGATCGCCTATTTTTCGGTACCAGAAACCGATGACCCGAACAACATGTCCGACGACGAGGAGAACAGCACGCACGTAGTTGACGGAAAAGTTCTCGGAAATACTCAGTACGTCGCACAGATCATTGAAGAGCGCACTGGCGCCGAGGTGTTCCGCATCGAGACAGCAGAAGAGCTGCCCCTTGATCACGAAACGCTCGAAAATCTCGCACTCGAACAACAGGAGGCAAACGAAAGGCCGAAACTCAAAGCTCTGATCCCGAACCTTGAAGAATATGACACCGTGTTCATCGGCTACCCGATCTGGTGGTACGACCTGCCGATGCCGATGTACACGTTCCTTGAGGAACATGACTTCAGCGGAAAGAACATCATGCTGTTCAGCACCCATGGCGGAAACCGTCTGTCGGGAACCGTTGAAACCATCACCGACACGCTTTCCGACTCCACGGTGATAAGTAATGCGTTGACGATATCGCGAGATGACATGGACGATGCCGAGGCGGAGGTGGTGAACTGGCTCGACGGCCTCGGCTAACGGGCCCCGGGGCACGTGGAGTGCTCTGTCGCACCACGTAACACCGCTCCGCGGCGTTCGGCTGGTGGACTGCTGTGAGGGCGGCTGCGACTGACTCGCCCCTGCCCCTTGCGTCGGCTGACCTGCAAGGTCCGCCGGTCAGCCGAAGAGCTCTCCGACGAAGTCCGGGGACGTGTCGACACGGCCGTCCGATCCGACGCGGACATAGGTGAAGTGATACGCGGTGGCGAGCTGGTGGGGTGCGGTGAAGAACAGGGCGGTCGCCAGGGCGTCGGCGACGGCCGCGTCGTCGGCGATGACCCAGGTGGCGAGGGTTTCGCCGGCCGGAAGGCCGGTGCGGCCGTCGAGGATGTGATGCAGGTCGGTTCCCCATGCGCGCCTGTTGGTGGCGGAGGCGCACAGAGCCTGCTGGTGCAGATGCGCGATGCCGATCACGCGGGTGGGGTCCAACGGATGCTCCAGACCGACCCGCAGGGTTTCCTCGCCGTCATGGCGCAGGTCGCCGCCGGCGTCGACGACGAACCGGCTGATGGCGGCATCGCGCAGCAGCGCGGCAACGAGGTCGACCAAGTGGCCCTTGCCCGCGGCACCGACGTCGATCACGAGAGGTCGGTGGGTGGTGAGCAGGGCACCATCCCGGATGACGTCAGTGCTCCATGAGGGCCGAACGCGGGCGTGCCGTGCCCGGACGGGAGCGGGTGCCGGCGTGAGGGTGTAGGTCCTGTCGTAGCCGAGGAGTTCGAGGTCACGGCCGACGAGTGGGTCGACGGCCCCTTCGGTGAGGACGGCGAGCCGGTCGTAGAGCTCGAAGAGGAGACAACTGTCCTCCGGGAAGGTGAAACGGCCACCAACGGGGGCTGCGGCGATGCGTGAGATGAGCGAGTCGGGCCGGAACCGGGAGTACACAGCGTCGAAGTCGTCGATGCGGCGGCGCAGCTGACGGCACAGATCGGTGTCGAGGGGGGTGTCCGTCTCGATGCTCCAGCGCGTTCCGATGGCGTCGAAGGTGAACGCCGGGCGGCTGCCACACCTGAACGTGCCGGGGTCTGCGTCGCGGCCGGTGTGAATCATGCGATCACCTCCGTCGGACGGGGAGGCAGGCGTCGGGCGGTGGCATCGCGGGCCGCCGGACGGTTCAAGGGGATTACCCGGCTGCTCAGAGCAGGGCGTCGGCGGTGATGGGAAGTTCGCGTACGCGGTGCCCCGTGGCGTGGAAGACGGCGTTGGCGATGGCCGGTGCCACGCCGACCAGGACGACTTCGCCCAGGCCCTTGACGCCGAGCGGGTCGGCGTCCATGTCCTCGCCCTGGAGGTAGATCGCTTTGAGGTCGATGATGTCGGCGTTGACGGGGACGAGGTAGTCGGCGAGGTTGGCGTTGACGATGCGGCCGTCGCGGTGGTCGGTGACGGTGTGTTCCAGCAGTGCCTGTCCGATGCCGCCGACCATGCCGCCGATGGCCTGGCTCTCGGCAAGCTTCGGGCTGATGATCCGGCCGGCGTCGTAGACGCCGAGCATCCGCCGTACCCGGACCAGACCGAGCCGGGCGTCGACGGCGACCTCGGCGAACACCGCGGCGTAGGCCTCGATGGTGAACCGGTTCTGCACCGGGGTGTAGGTGCCGAGAACCTCCAGACCGGCGCGGTCGTTGCGGGCCAGGAGCTGCTGATAGGTCTCCCCGCGGGACGGGTTGTCCGGCACGTGCAGCCGGCCGTTCCGCACGACCACGGTGCCGGCGTCGGCGCCGTACAGCGGCGATCGTTCATCCTCGACGGCGAGTCGGATCGCCTGTTGTCGTAGCTGGTCGGCGCCGTTCAGGACGGCGGATCCGACGCTGGCCATGGTCAGGGAGCCACCGTGCAGGGGGGCGTTGGGCATGAGGGAGTCGCCGAGCCGGAAGGTCACCCTGCGCATGGGCAGGCCGAGGGCGTCGGCGGCGACCTGAGTCATGGAGGTGTAGGTGCCCGGTCCCATGTCGCTGGTGGCGGACTCGACCAGCGCGCTGCCGTCGGCGTCGAGCCGGACCCTGGCCTGGGCAGGATTTCGCAGGGTGTGGTAGACGCCGGTGGCCACGCCGGTGCCGATCAGCCAGTCGCCGTCGCGGGTGGCGCGGGGCTTCGGGTCGCGCCGGTCCCAGCCGAACTCGCGGGCGCCGGTGGTGTAGCACTCACGCAGCCTGCGTGTGGAGAACGCGTTGCCGTTCGACGGGTCCGCCTCCGGTTCATTGCGCACGCGCAGTTCGATGGGGTCGATGCCGAGTTCGTAGGAGAGTTCGTCCATCGCCGACTCGATGGCGTAGGCGGCGGTGGCGAAGCCGGGGCCGCGCATGGCAACCGGGGTGTTCACGTCCAGCCGCGCCGTCCGGTACGTCTGGCTGACGTTGGGTGTGTCGTAGAGCACCTGCCCCAGCGGCAGGATCCCGCGCTCGCCGAACGGCTCGTACGTCGAGGTCTCGGTCCGCATGTCGTGGACCATGGCACTCACGCGCCCGCTGCGGTCGCTGCCCAGGCTCAGCTGGTACTCGCACGCGGGCCGGAAGCCCGTCCCGAAGTACTGCTGCCTGCGGCTCAGTACGAGTTTGACCGGCCGCCGCGTCTCGCGGGCGGCGAGGGCGGCGATCGTGGTGTGCGGCCAGGTCCGCAGACCGCTGCCGAAGGCGCCGCCGACGAACGGCGAGATGACCCGTACGGACTCCAGCGGGATCCCGAACACGGCGGCGAGTTCCGTCTGGGTGCCGCCGATCACCCACTGGGTCTTGTCCCACACTGTGAGCCGGTCGCCGTCCCAGCGAGCGACGGTGGCGTGCGGCTCCATCGGGTTGTGATGGTTGCGGGCGAGCCGGTACGTCATCTCCATGCGTACGGCCGCGGAGTCCAGGGCCGCCTGTGCGTCGCCGCGCGCGTAGGTCGTGGGGGTGTTCGTCGGGACGTCAGGGTCACTCAGGTCGGTCGACGGCGGCTGGGCGTCATAGACGACCTTGACCAGGCTCGCCGCGTGCTGAGCGGCCTCCAGCGTAGTGGCGACCGCGACCGCGACCGGCTGTCCGTGGAAGAGGATCTGGTCGTCCTGGAAGACCCGCAGGCGTCGCCCGCCCGCCGGGTTGTTCGAGCCCGCGTTGTCGCGGTACGGCAGTGTGGGGGCGTTGCGGTGGGTGATGACCCTGATGACTCCGGGCTGCGCCTCGGCGGCGCCGGTGTCGATGCCGGAGATCCGTCCGCGGCCGATGCCACTGTCGACGATGACGGCGTGGACCACACCCTCGGGGTGGTGGTCGGCGGCGTAGTCGGCCCCGCCGGTCACTTTCAGGCGTCCGTCGACGCGGGACAGCGGGGCGCCAACGCTGGCTTGCGGCTGGGGGCTCATCGGCTTCCTCCTACGATGCGCAGCTGGCGCTCGACGGTACGTTTGAGCAGGTCGACCTTGAACCGGTTGTGTTCCAGCGGGCGGGCGCCGTCAGCCGCCCGCGCGGCGGCCGCCGTCCACAGGGCCTCGGAGGGGCGTTCACCGATGAGGTGGCGCTCGACGGCGGACAGCTTCCACGGCACGGTACCGACACCGCCGGCGGCGACCCTCGCCTCGCGGATAACGCCGCCGCGGACATGCAGGGCTACGGCGGCGGAGGTGAGGGCGAACTCGTACGACTGCCGGTCACGCACCTTCAGGTACCCGGACACGAGGGGGCGAGGGTGGACCGGAATCTCCACCGCGGTAATCAACTCGCCTCTGTGGATGGCCTGTTCGCGGTGTGGGGTGCTGCCGGGTCGCAGCAGGAAGTCCGCGAAGCCGATACTCCGCTCCCGCCCGTCCGAGCCCAGCACATGGACTCGCGCCTCCAGCGCCGCGAAGGCCACCGCGGCATCGGAGGGATGCGTGGCCACACAGTCACCGGAGGTGCCGAGGATCGCGTGGGTACGGTTGACGCCCTTCAGCGCGGCGCACCCCGAGCCGGGCTCACGCTTGTTGCAGGCGGCCGTCACATCACGGAAGTACGCGCAGCGAGTGCGCTGCATGATGTTGCCGCCGATGGTCGCCATATTCCGCAGCTGCGCCGAGGCGCTCAGCTCCAGCGCCTGCGAGATCACCGGGAAGGTGGTGCGCACCTTGGAGTCGGCGGCGGCCTCGGCCATCCGCACCAGGGCACCGATGCGCAGGCCGCCGCGCCCGGTGACCGTGATCCCGCGCAGCGGCAGACCGCTGATGTCGACGAGGGTGTCCGGACGTTCGACGGTCTCACGCATCAGGTCGACGAGCGTGGTGCCGCCGGCGATGTAACGCCCTCCGCTGCGGCCCGCGTTGAGGGCTTCGCGGGTGGTGGAGACCTTGGTGTAGGAGAAGGGATGCATGACGGTGGGCCCTCATTTCCCGCGTGCGGCGTGGTCGACCGCGCGGACGATCTTGGTGTAGCAGCCGCAGCGGCAGATGTTGCCGCTCATCCACTCCCGGATCTCCTCGGCGGAGCCGGTGTGGCCTTCCTTGATGCAACCGACGCCGGACATGATCTGCCCTGACGTGCAGAACCCACACTGGAAGGCGTCCTGGTCGATGAAGGCCTGCTGCAACGCGTGCAGGTCCTCGCCGTCGGCGAGCCCCTCGATCGTGGTGACCTCGGCCCCGTCCAGCCGTACTGCCAGCGTGAGGCAGGAGTTGACCCGCTGCCCGTCGACCAGGACCGTACAGGCGCCGCACGCGCCGGCGTTGCAGCCCTTCTTTGATCCCGTAAGGTCCAGGTGCTCACGCAGCAGATCCAGCAACGAGGTCCGGTTGTCGACCATGACGGTGTGCCGCACACCGTTGACCGTCAACGACACACGGCCACTGGGTGGTTCGGCAGCGGACTCATCACCGAGAGCGTTCGGTCCCACGAACAGGCCGCCGGCCACCACGGCACCACCGGCCAGGGTGGTCGTCGCGATGAATGTCCGTCGGGACGTGGTGAACGGGGCCCTGGTGGGGGGAGAAACAGTTGACTCGGGAAGTTCGGTAGACATGCCCACTCTCTCGATCTCACTGTCCGGGGACAAAAGACGGGTTCCACTCATGGGCGGAGATAGTGCGTCAGCCGGCCGCCTCCGCCTCGATCCGCCGGAGTGCGGCATTGAACCCGTCGGGCGTAAGACTCGAACCCGCGACGTGGTCCAGCCTCACCTCATCGATGACCTTGCCAACGACAAGACGCGGGACCGCATCGGCGAAACGCTCCTGAAAGTCACGCGACGTCGGATCCGTCGCCTGCGGGGTCACCTCGACCGAAGTGATCGCATCGTCGTCGAGAGTCAAGGACACCCTGATACTCGATGGACCACTCCCGTACTCCCCTGCCGCGCTGTAGTCACCGTTCTCGTACGTTGGGCCTTCGCTCAACGACGATCTGGAGTCGGTGACACCACCGCTCCGTTCGGGCGCCGCCCCCTGCCCCTCCGGATCCGTCGCCGAGCATGCGGCGGCGGACATGGTTACGGAGATTCCCACCATCGTCGCCGTCGCGATCTTCTTGCGCAGAGCTGCCATGTCTCTCGTCGTCCTTCCATCGGCTCGATCAGCGCGGGGCAGCGTCAGCCGACAAGGGGGCGTGACCGATCGGTTGCCGTCATGGTCTCCATCCTGCGTTCAGCCTGCTGGTTTCGCGTGCCGCGTGGCAGGCCGCGTTGTGCCAGGCAGTGACGTTCCACGGTGTGATACGGCACCCCTGGCACCTGTCCATCAAGTCAAGAGAGCGCAAAGCTGAAGGGCTTGATACACCAGCGCCAGAGCGGCAGCGGTGACTGTACGGGGTGGCTTCGGTGGTTCGAATGCGCCAGGGTGAACTGCCGTAACGGACCGCCGTAGCGGTCCGAAGTGGGCCTCGATCGGTTTGGCCCAGGAGGCGTTGGCCGGGGTGAAGCACAGCTCGACCTTGTTCTCTTTCCGAGACCTTGCCAGGCCAGCAGAAGCCACCCTATCCTCACCAGCAGAAAGCGCTTTCCCTCTTTGTGATCCTCGTTCCGGTGAAGGTGAAGTCACGGCGATTTGCCGCGACTTCACATATGAGCTGCCACCGATCCGACGCGGGGCCGCACCCAGGACGCCGACACGCCATGGAGCACTGTTTCAACGGCGACGGCTTCCCCCGAAGAACTGACATGTTCACGCCATGCTGCAACTCGGTACTCGACGACGAATAAGGAGAGACGGACATGAAGAAACCAGTCGCACTGCGACTCTATGCGGCGCTGGCCACGGCGGCCCTCGCGGCCGCGACCGGTGCGGTTGTGTCGATGCCCTCGGCATCGGCCGCATCCGGTAGCGCCACCGGCTACGCGACCCAGAACGGTGGGACCACCGGCGGGGCGGGCGGGCAGACCGTGCGGGCCACTACAGGGACCGCGATCCATCAGGCCCTGTGCGGCCGGGCCAGTAGCAGCACGCCGATCACCATCGAGGTCGAGGGGACCATCAACCACGGCAACACCGCCAAGGTGTCGGGCGACAGCTGCAACACCGCCGCCGGCGTGATCGAGCTCAAGCAGATCAGCAACGTCACGATCTTAGGCGTCGGCAGCGGAGCCGTCTTCGATCAACTGGGCATCCACATCCGCGAGTCCAGCAACATCATCATCCAGAACGTGACTGTTCGGAACGTCAAGAAGTCCGGCTCGCCCACGTCGAACGGGGGTGACGCCATCGGCATGGAGCGGAACGTCCGCAACGTCTGGGTCGATCACACCACCCTGGAGGCGTCGGGTGGGGAGTCGGAAGGGTTCGACGGCCTCTTCGACATGAAGGACAACACCCAGTACGTCACCCTCTCCTACAGCATCCTGCGCAACTCCGGCCGTGGGGGTCTCGTCGGGTCCAGTGAGAGCGAGCTCTCGAACGGCTTCATCACGTACCACCACAACCTGTACGAGAACATCGACTCCCGCACGCCCTTGCTGCGTGGTGGCATAGCCCACATCTACAACAACTACTACGTGAAGCTCAACGAGTCCGGCATCAACTCCCGTGCCGGGGCCCGGGCCAAGGTGGACAACAACTACTTCAAGGACTCCAAGGACGTCCTGGGCACCTTCTACACCGACGCGGCCGGGTACTGGCAGGTCAGCGGCAACACGTTCGACAACGTGACCTGGTCCAGCCCCAGTGGCGAGAACAACCCCGCCGGGCCCGACCCGCAGTCCAACACCACTGTCAGTATTCCTTACTCCTACAGCCTCGACGGGGCCGGCTGCGTGCCCGACATCGTGAGCCGGACGGCAGGCGCCGGCAAGGGGCTGCAGGTGTCGAACGGCAACTGCTAGGCCCTGTCCGGCCGATCTTCGCGGGCCCGCGACGCCCGCACCCGGGGTACCTCCCCGGCCCCCAGGGCCGAGGGGGACCTCGCCGCGTTGTCGGAGTCGCGCGAGCATGACTGAGTGGCACCAGCGGTACATCGAAGTAGCCTGCGCCCTCAGCAAGTCGCAGGTCACCCAGGGCCGGACCCCAGCGGTTCAGCTCATCACCCGCCCCGGTTCGATCGTCGCCAGGGAGCGGCGACCGATTGCACCTGAGCCGGTCGGAAGCCACCTGCTGGGGGGGGAGCCGCCGCCCGGTTCGGTGAGCGAGATCATCGAGATCGGCCTGACACAGCCGGAGGTGGAACAGGGCGTGACCTTCGCCGAGGCGTGTCGGGCGCTCGTGGCGGACCTGGCCGACCGCTGGTCAGTGCGGGACCGCGTCCCCGTCGCAGGACGATCCGCGCCGAGGACGCGCGTCCGGTCAACCGATCGCGAGCCAGGGAGTCCAGCCGCTCTCGTGCACCTTCGGCCCGGTCGCGCCGTTCCGGGTGACCACCCGGAACTGGATCTTGCCGTCCTCGCGCATGTCGTAGTTGCAGCAGCCGGCCGCTCCCGCGCCGTTGGCCCGGTGACACTCACCGTCGGGGCGGTCGTAGTTGAACCGGAAGCCGACGATCACCCGAAGTCCATCGCTCCTTGCGCGGTGCCCCACGCCCTGTCAGACGGTCGGAGCGTCGGCGATGCGGTAGCCCACCCCGGGCGTCGTCGTGATGACCGGCGGGCTGCCCAGCTTGCGGCGCAACCGGCCGATGGTGACGGTCACGGTGTTGGTGAACGGGTCGGCGTTCTCGTCCCACACTTGTTCCAGGAGGTCCTCGGCGCTCAGGAAGCCTGGGCCGGCGCGCAGCAGCGCCTCCAGGACGGCGAACTCCTTGACGGACAGCTCCAGCGGACGGCCGTCGCGGAGGGCGGTCCGGCGTACCGGGTCGAGTTCCAGGCCGGCGGCGCGCAGCGTGCGGGCCCGGGCGGCCGGCCTGCGGCGGGCCAGGGACCGGATGCGCAGGATCAGCTCCGGGAAGTGGAAGGGCTTGGCGAGGTAGTCGTCGGCGCCGAGGGTGAGACCGCTGACCCGGTCGCCGGGTGCCCCGGCCGCGGTCAGCATCAGCACCATCGCGCGATCGTCCCGCTCGGTGATCATCTGGCAGAGCGTGTCGCCGTGGATGCCGGGCAGGTCGCGGTCGAGGACCACCACGTCGTACGTGTTCAGGTCGAGCTTGGCGGCGGCGGCCAGACCGTCGTGCGCGACGTCGACGGCCATCCCCTGATCCCGTAGTCCCTCGGCGACGACCTCGGCGAGCGACCGCGCGTCCTCCACGACCAGAACCCTCACCGTGTCACCCCTTCCGAACCGGCCGCCGACGGCAGCGCCGCCGCAACGCACAGGCCGCCCTCCGGCCGGGCCAGGAGGGCGAGGCGGCCGCCGTGCGCCGCGACGATCGCCGCGACGATCGACAGCCCCAGGCCGGAACTCCCCTCCGACCCCGTCCGGTCGGCGCCGAGCCGCTCGAACGGCTGCGTCAGCCGGTCTACCTGGCCCTGGTCGAGGACGCGCCCGCCGGTCTCGACGACGAGGCGTGCCTCGGTGTGGTCGTGTTCGGTGGAGATCCGGATCCAGCCGCTCTCCTGGTTGTGCACGATCGCGTTGTCGACCATGTTCTCCACCATCCGGGACAGCAGCGCCGGACTACCCCGCGTCCAGGCGTTCGGCCGCACTTCGTCGTCGACGGTCAGCGTCTTCGCGGCGATGTCGGCGGCCCGGGCGGTCAGCGCCTGCCGCGCCAGCTCGCCGAGCGACACGGGGGTGCGGTCTGCGAGGGTGCCGTACTGCGCCCGTGCGAGGACGAGGAAACCGTCCAGCAGGTGATCCACCCGGTCGAGTTCGGTCCGCAACCGGCCGGCGAGCGCGACGGTCTGCGCCGCGGGCTCCGGTTTGGCGACGGCAACGTCCAGCGACGCCCGCATCGTCGCCAGCGGCGTACGCAGTTCGTGCGAAGCGTTGCCGACAAACCGGCGCTGCGCGGCGAACGAGGCTTCGAGGCGTTCCAGAAGACCGTCGACCGTGTCGGCGAGTTCCTTGACCTCGTCGACGGGTCCGGCCACGGCGAGCCGCTGGTGCAGGTTCTCCGCGGAGATCCGCCGTGTCGCCGCGGTGATCAGCCGCAGCGGGCGCAGGACTCGGCCGGCGAGGACCCGGCCGAGCAGGAGTGAGACGCCCACCATCACCACCAGCGCGATCAGCGAGCCGACCAGCAGCTGGTGGTCCTGCTGCCCATGCACGTCCGAGAGTTGCCTCTCCAGATCCCGGATCTGCTGCTCGGCGGCGGCGAGACCCGACTGGCCGGGCCGGGGCTGTTCAGGAGCGATGCTGGTCACCCGCGTACCGGACATCAGGTAGGTCAGGGCGAGCAACAGCACTCCGGACCCGAGGAACCCCGCAGCGTACAAGATCGTGAATCGTCGTCCGATGGTCCCGCTCCGCAGTTTGCCCATGTTCCTTCTTCCCGCTCAGGTCCGGCCGGACCCAGGATGGACCGCCGCACCTAACAGCGACATGACAGGGTCGGTTCGGACCGCGTTATGGCCCCATCCGTAGAACCGGATCCATGCTCACAACCAATGAACCACTCCGGCGGGAGTGGACCAGATTCCGACGTCCGGGACGGCTGATCGCCATGGCGGCGGCGGCTCTGGCCGTCGTCACCTTCGGCCTGCTCTACGCGTTCGGCAACCAATCGTCCTGCGACGGCCCGTGCCCGGCCGAACCAACCGGACCGGACGGCTCCCTCGTCAACGACCAGTTCTACTTCCTGCATCGCGATCTGGGTGAGAACGGCAGCATCACGGTCCGGATGACGTCCATGACGGGCACGATCACCTACCCGCCGCCGGACCATGACCAGATCGTCCCAGGCCTGGCGCCGTGGGCGAAGGCCGGGATCATCATCAAGGACGGTATCCGCCAGGGATCCTCCTACGCGGCGCTGATGCTCACCGGCAGCCACGGCGTGCGGATGCAGCACGACTACCGCCATGACACCGCAGGCAGCGACGGTGGGGTCTCGGCCAAGTCGCCGCGCTGGCTGCGGCTGACGCGGTCGGGCGACACCATCACCGGCTACGAGTCCGCCGACGGCGAGCGGTGGGCGAAGGTCAGCACGGCGCGGTTGTCCGGGCTGCCCAGGACGGTGCAGGTCGGCCTGTTCGCCACATCTCCCGGCGACCTGACGCTGCGGCCCGTCGGCCTCGGCGGCGCCACGGAACAGGTGCGCTTCACGCAGGCCAGTGGTGCCTTCGACAACGTCGTTCTCAAGGGCGCGCCCTCCGCGGAGGGCTGGAGCGGAGACGCCGTCGGCGAGATGAACCGGACTGATTGGGAGAAGTACCACAAGGCATCCGGGGCGGTGGAGGAGAGCGGCACGATCACCGTCACCGGCACCGGCGACATCGGGCCGGGAGGTACCGAGGGCGGCGGCCGCTCACTGGAACGTACCCTCGGCGGCCTGACCGTCGGGCTGCTCATCGTGCTTGTGGTCGCCGTGCGGTTCGTCACCTCCGAGTACGGCCGCGAGCCCGCACGCGGCGCGCCGGTCACCCGCCGGGTGCTCGCGGCGAAGTCGGTCGTCGTCGGAGCCGTCACGTTCGTGACCGGCCTCCTCGCCGTGGGCATCGTGATCCCGGTCAGCGTGGCGATCCTGAAGGGCAACGGGATCCCCGTCATCGGGGTGTCCGCGCTCACCGGAGTGCGGGTCGTCGTCGGTACGGCCGCCGTGCTCGCCCTCGCCGCCGTGCTCGCGCTCGCGCTCGGCGCCCTGCTTCGGCGCGCCTGGCTCGCGACCCTCGTCGCCGTCCTGACGATCGCGGTCCCGTACGTGGTGACCTCCTTCCCACTGCTGGCTGACGGCCTGTCGCAGTGGCTGCTGCGGGTCACTCCGGCCGCCGGTTTCGCCGCCCAGCAGACCCTCATCGAATACCCACAGGTCGTCGCCCACTACGCACCCTCCGCCGGATACTTCCCACTTCCGTGGTGGGCCGGGATCGCTGTGCTGTGTGCGTACGCGGTGATGCTTCTGGGGCTTGCTCTGAGCCGCCTGCCGCAAAGCGATGAGCGGGCCGGGCAACCGGTGGACTGGAGGTGACCCTTGACGGCGCGGGAGCCCGCGAGTTCCCGCGCCGTCACCGCGGGCTGCCGGAATACGGCGACGTCGCACTCGATCAGCGTCCTGTTGGCCGATCGCGCGGAGGCTCACCGGTGAGGTGGCCACGCGTCTGGTCGAACTCCCGGCCTTCCTCGACGGCGGTCCTGGTGCGATGTGAAGAACCCAGCCGATACCCAGGACCTGGGGGCAGAGTTCGACCGCCGCGCCCGCGCGGCGGCGGCCCAGACGAAGTCGTTCTCGCTTGAGTGGCCGGGCTCCCCGACGCTGCCCGCCTCGGACGGGTCGGGCTCCCCGGTGAAGGTCGGTCCGATCGGTAGCGCCGGTCAGGGCGGTCAGAGCTGACCACGCACGACCTAGGGTTTGACCGGTGGGTCGTGTGACCGCCCCCCCCCAGGGGTGCGGCCGATCATCTCCAACAACAAGATCCCGAGCACAACGAAGAACTCCCAGCCCGGACGAATCCGTGCTGGGAGTTCTGTGAAGCCAAACAGGGTAACTACGTGAACTACCCAACGTGTCCGAGGGGGGACTTGAACCCCCACGCCCGATAAAGGGCACTAGCACCTCAAGCTAGCGCGTCTGCCATTCCGCCACCCGGACGAGTGGTCGAACCGCGGTGTGTCCCCGCGGCGACAGGGACAACGATACCAGGGGAACGAGGTGGCTCTCACCCGTATATCCGGTGGTCAGGGGTCCGTGGCCGGCCGGCTTCGAGGTCCCGGAGCCCTCGCGCAAGGCGCCTGGTACGGAACGTCGCCGCCCCGGCACAGACCGTGCCGAGCGCTCCCCGTACGGGTGGCGGGGAGCGCTCGGCGGTGGAGGGGTTATGGCATCAGGTGGTAGTCCGGGAAGTTGCCCGGCGGGCGCTCTCCCGGGGGGCCGTCCGTCACGGCTCGTACGAGGAGTTCGCCGCCGACGAAAGCGCCGCGCCAGGAGTGGCCGAAGCCGCCGAAGAGCTCGTCGCGGTCCCCGCGGGAGCGGGGTTTGCCGTGGCCGGTCTTGAAGGCGCGGATCTGGGGGGAGAGCCGGGCGTAGGTGGCCGGGTCGTCGGTGGAGAGGGTCGCGACGAGGGCGCCGTTCGAGGCGTTCATCGCGGCCAGCAGTTCCGCCTCCGTATCGACCAGGACGATCGTGTCGACCGGGCCGAAGGGTTCCGCGTGGTGCAGCGGGGAGGACGGGGGCGGGTTGAGCAGGGTGACGGGCGGGAGGTAGGCGCTGGTGTCCTGGCCGGGCAGGAACAGTCCCTCGTCCAGTGCTCCCTGGTGCAGCGGGACGGCGCCGCGGCTGATCGCCTCGGACACCTGGTCGTTCAGTTCCTTGGCCTTGGCCGCGTTGATGAGCGGCCCGAAGTCCAGTTCCGGCAGCGGGTCGCCGGGGTGCTCGACCGCGAGGGGGTGGCCCAGGCGGATGGAGCGTACGGCGGGGAGATAGGCGGCCAGGAAGTCCGCGAAGAGCGAGCGCTGGACCACGAAGCGTGGGTACGCCGTGCAGCGCTGCTTGCCGTAGTCGAAGAGTTTGGGGATGACCGCGGTCAGTGAGGACCAGTCGCTGAAGTTCCAGATGCCCCAGGTGTTCAGGCCCTCCTGTTCGAGGATATGCCGTTTGCCCAGGTCAGCGACTGCCGTGGCGATTCTGGCGCCGGTGTCGCGGCCTCCGACGAAGGAGACACAGCCGATCTCGGGCGCGCGCACGAGCGCCTCGGAGAGTTCGCCGCCGCTGCCGCTGACCAGGGTGAGGGGGATGCCCTCACGGACGGCGAGCGCGCAGGCCAGGGTCAGACATGCCACTCCCCCGTCGGTCGGCGCCTTGGCGATCACCGCGTTGCCGGCCAGGGCCTGCACCAGCATCGCGTGGATCAGGACGGACATCGGATAGTTCCAGCTGGCGATGTTGGAGACGGGGCCCGCCAGCGGGGTCCGGTCCGCCAGCATCGGTTCGACACCGTCCACGTACCAGCGCACGCCGTCGATCGCACGGTCGACGTCGGCCTGGGCGAGCCGCCACGGCTTGCCGATCTCCCAGACGAGGAGGAGGGCGAGCAGTTCGCGGTGTTCGGTGAGCGCGTCGAGCGTGGCCGCGACGCGGGCCTTGCGTTCGGACAGCGGGACATCGCGCCAGACGCGGTGTGCGTCCAGGGAGGCGCGCACCGCCTGCTGGGCGGTTTCGGCGTCCAGCCGGGGCGGGCCGGCGATGGGGCCCCCGTCGACCGGGCTGGTGGCGGGCACCGCGCGGCCGTCGGACTTCCAGGACGCGGCCCAGAGGTTACGCACACGGTCGTCCTGGAACGCCTCGGGTGCCACGGCGAGGCAGCGGTCCCAGGCGTCCGACCAGGCTGTGCCCGGCTTGAGTATCAGTTGGGTCGTTGTGAGGGTGGGTGCCATTGAGGGTCTCCGCTCTAGAGGGGCGGGAGTTGCATGGCTCGGCTCTCGTCCGTAGTGAATCGTGAACCGGATGGGGGGAGGCACACACTCCCTTAATTATGAGTGACGTCACGTGACGCCGCGAGACGGTCGAGTACCAGCCGCGCGGTCTCCGAGGGGGTTGAGCCGACCCGCACGCCGACCGCCTCCAGGGCTTTCTTCTTGGCCTCCGCGGTGCCGGAGGAACCGGAGACGATCGCGCCGGCGTGCCCCATCGTCTTGCCTTCAGGCGCGGTGAATCCGGCGATGTAGCCGATGACCGGCTTGGTGACGCGCTCCGCTATGTAGGCCGCCGCGCGTTCCTCCGCGTCGCCGCCGATCTCCCCGATGAGAACGATCAGTTCTGTTTCGGGGTCGTTCTCGAAGGCGGCGAGGCAGTCGATATGGGTGGTGCCCACGACGGGATCGCCGCCGATGCCGACGGCCGAGGAGAAGCCGGTCTCCCGCAGCTCGTACATGAGCTGGTAGGTCAGGGTGCCGGACTTGGAGACGAGTCCGATCCGGCCGGGCTTGGCGGCGATGTCCGCCGGGATGATGCCGGCGTTGGACTGCCCGGGGCTGATCAGTCCGGGACAGTTGGGGCCGACGATTCGCGTGCCCCGCTCTCTGGCGTACGCCTGGAAGGCGACGGCGTCATGGACGGGGATGCCCTCGGTGATCACGACCGCGAGCCCGATCCCCGCGTCCGCGGCCTCGATGACCGCGGCCTTGGCGAACGGCGGCGGTACGAAGACGACGGTGACGTCCGCGCCCGTCGCCGCCATGCCCTCGCTCACCGAGCCGAAGACGCGCACGGCTCCGGGGGCACCTCCCCGGCCCTCAGGGCCGTGGGGGACGTCGAAGTCGACGGTGCGGCCCGCCTTGCGCGGGTTGACACCGCCGACGATGCCGGTCCCGGCGGCGAGCATCCGCCGGGTGTGTTTCATGCCCTCGGCGCCGGTCATGCCCTGGACGAGGACCTTGCTCTCCTTGGTGAGGAAGATCGCCATGGTCTGTCGCTCCTCTTGTCCGACGTCTATCCGACGTTCGCGAGTACGGCGGCCTGCCTGGCCGCGCCGTCCATGGTGGTGGCCTGTTCCACGAGTGGATGCGCGCGGTCCGCGAGGATCGCGCGGCCACGTGCCGCGTTGTTGCCGTCGAGGCGCACCACGAGCGGCTTGGTCAGCCGCACCGACTCCAGGGCCTGGACGATGCCCTCGGCGACGGCGTCGCACGCCGTGATGCCGCCGAAGACGTTCACGAAGACGGACTTGACCGCCGGGTCGGAGAGGATGACGGCGAGCCCGTCCGCCATCACCTGGGCGGACGCCCCTCCCCCGATGTCGAGGAAGTTGGCGGGGCGGGCGCCGCAGCCGGCGACCACGTCGAGGGTGGACATGACGAGGCCCGCGCCGTTGCCGATGATGCCGACCTCGCCGTCGAGCTTCACGTAGTTGAGCCCCTTGGCCGCCGCGGCCGCTTCCAGCGGGTCGCCGTGCTCCTCGCTCACACGGTCGCCCCAACGCGCTTGCCGGAAGCGTGCGTTGTCGTCAAGAGTAATTTTGCCGTCGAGGGCGAGAATCAGCCCTTCTTCGGTACGGACCAATGGGTTGACTTCGACCAGAAGGGCATCCTCCCGGACCACCACCTGCCAGAGCGCCTGGAGTACGGGGACGGTCTCGGGCGGCAGCTGGGCGGCTTTCGCGATCTCCGCCGCCTTTGCTTCCGTGACCCCTTCCGCGGGGTCGACGGCGACCCGCGCCACCGCCTCCGGGCGGCTCGCCGCGATCTCCTCGATCTCCATGCCGCCCTCGGCGGAGGCGATCGCGAGGAAGGTTCCCGCGGCCCGGTCGAGGACGTAGGAGACGTAGAACTCCGCTTCGATTTCCACTGGTTGAGCGAGCATCACCTTCCTGACGGTGTGGCCCTTGATATCCATGCCGAGGATCTGACGGGCTGTCAGTTCGGCTGCGGCCGGGTCGATCGCGAGCTTCACTCCGCCCGCTTTGCCCCGACCTCCGGTCTTCACCTGCGCCTTGACGACCACCCGGCCACCGAGCCGGTCGGCGGCGAACCGGGCCTCCCGCGCCAGCTCCACCACCTCGGCCTCCGGCACCGCGATGCCATGGTCCGCGAACAGTTCCCTTGCTTGGTGCTCGTACAGATCCATGCCGGCTCCCTTTTTGACGAAAGTGCCGCACGCCCCCTGGACACCATCCGCTGGATGCGGGATAACAAGCTTCATACAGTATTCGTCGACTGTATGCAATGTACCGCGAGGGCGACAGCCCTCCCCTATGCGAAGGGACAGGGGCCTCCTCATGCCGGACCGAAGCGCACGCCCCCGTACCCATGGACCAGACCAGGTACAAGTAGAGGAGCCCCTCCATGCCCCAGGCTCTTGAGACCCCCCAGACAACCGCGTCCGCCAAGGCGCTGTCCGGCGTGCGGGTACTGGACATGACGCATGTTCAGTCCGGCCCCTCCGCGACCCAGTTGCTCGGCTGGCTCGGCGCGGACGTGCTGAAGCTGGAGGCTCCGACCGGCGACATCACCCGTAAGCAGCTGCGCGACATCCCCGATGTCGACTCGCTGTACTTCACGATGCTCAACTGCAACAAGCGGTCCATCACCCTCAACACCAAGACCGAGCGCGGCAAGGAGATCCTCACCGAGCTGATCCGCCGCTCCGATGTCATGGTCGAGAACTTCGGCCCCGGCGCCGTGGACCGGATGGGGTTCACCTGGGAACGCATCCGGGAGATCAACCCGCGGATCGTCTACGCCTCCATCAAGGGCTTCGGCGAGGGCCCGTACACCAACTTCAAGGCGTACGAGGTCGTCGCGCAGGCCATGGGCGGCTCGATGTCCACGACCGGCTTCGAGGACGGGCCCCCGCTCGCCACCGGCGCGCAGATAGGCGACTCCGGCACCGGCATCCACGCCGTCGCCGGCATACTCGCCGCACTCTTCCAGCGTGAACACACCGGACGCGGCCAGCGTGTCAATGTCGCGATGCAGCACGCCGTGCTCAACCTCTGCCGGGTCAAGCTCCGCGATCAGCAGCGGCTGGCGTACGGGCCGCTCGCCGAGTACCCCAACGAGGACTTCGGCGACGACGTGCCGCGCAGCGGCAACGCGAGCGGCGGCGGACAGCCCGGCTGGGCCGTCAGATGCGCGCCGGGCGGCCCCAACGACTATGTGTATGTGATCGTCCAGCCGGTCGGCTGGCGGCCCGTCACCGAGCTGATGGGCCGGCCCGAGCTGGCGGACGACCCCGAGTGGTCGACCCCGGAGGCCCGGCTGCCCAAGCTCGGCAAGATGTTCCAGCTCATCGAGGAGTGGACGAGCACACTGCCCAAGTGGGAGGTGCTGGAGAAGCTCAACGCCCGCAACATCCCGTGCGGCCCGATCCTCTCCACCAAGGAGATCATCGAGGACGCCTCCCTGGCGGCCAACGAGATGGTCGTCGAGGTCCCGCACCCCCAGCGCGGCTCGTTCACCACGGTCGGCAACCCGCTGAAGCTCTCCGACTCTCCCGTTGACGTGGTCACCTCACCTCTGCTCGGTGAGCACAACGAGGAGGTGTACGCCGGCGAACTCGGGCTCGGCGACGAGGAACTGCGACTGCTCAAAACGAACGGAGTCATCTAGCGGTGGACACCACTGAGGAGCATCAGAAAGCCGTACGCGCCGTCCTGGACGCCGCGCTGGCCGAGGGACGTACGGCCCTGACCGCGCCCGAGGGCAAGACCATCACCGACGCGTACGCCATCCCCACCCCGGCGGAGGGTCTCGCCGAGTGCGCCGACGAGGCGGTGGCCCTCGCCGACCGGATCGGTTTCCCGGTCGCGTTGAAGATCGTCTCGCCGCAGATCACGCACAAGACGGAGGCGGGCGGCGTACGGACCGGTCTGCGCTCGACCGCGGAGGTGCGCGGGGCGTTCACCGGGATCGTCACCAACGCGCGGGCGTACGACCCGCAAGCGCGGATCCTCGGTGTGCAGGTGCAGCAGATGGTTCCGTCCGGCACCGAAGTGCTCGTCGGTACGGTCACCGACCCCACCTTCGGCCCGATCGTGGCGTTCGGTCTCGGCGGCATCCTGGTGGAGGTCCTCAAGGACGTCACGTTCCGGCTCGCGCCGGCGTCCAGGGACGACGCGCTGTCGATGCTCGACGGGATCCGCGCGGCGGAGATCCTGCGCGGGGTGCGCGGCGGCGCGGCCGTCGACCGGGACGCGCTCGCCGATCTGGTGGTCAAGGTGTCGCGGCTCGCGGCCGACTTCCCGGAGATCGCCGAGGTCGACCTCAATCCGGTGTTCGCCTCGGCGAGCGGGGTGATGGCCGCGGACGTGCGGATCCTGCTCGCCACGGAGGCGCCGGCCAGGCGTCGTACGTACACCCGCGAGGAGATCCTCGTCTCGATGCGGCGGCTGATGAAGCCGGCCTCGGTCGCGGTGATCGGGGCCTCCGGCGAGCCGGGAAAGATCGGCAACTCGGTCATGCGGAACCTGATCGACGGGGGGTTTCCGGGAGAGATCCATCCGGTGAACCCCAAGGCCGATGACATACTCGGCCGCAAGGCGTACAAGAGCGTGATGGACGTTCCGGGCCAGCCCGATGTGGCGGTCTTCGCGATTCCCGCGGCCTCCGTCCCCGCGGCCCTCGAAGAAGTCGGCCGCCGGGGCATCCCGAACGCCGTCCTGATCCCCTCCGGCTTCGCCGAGACGGGCGAACACGCGCTCCAGGCGCGGATCGTGGCGATCGGCGAGGAGTACGGCGTACGGCTGCTGGGGCCGAACATCTACGGCTACTACTCCACCTGGCAGGACCTCTGCGCCACCTTCTGCACCCCGTACGACGTCCGCGGCGGCGTGGCGCTGACCTCGCAGTCCGGCGGCATCGGGATGGCGATCCTCGGCTTCGCCAGAAGTACCGGGACGGGTGTCTCGGCGATCGTCGGCCTCGGCAACAAGTCGGACCTCGACGAGGACGATCTGCTGACCTGGTTCGGCGAGGACCCCAACACCGAGTGCGTCGCCATGCATCTGGAGGACCTCAAGGACGGCCGGGCCTTCGTGGCGGCGGCGCGCGCGACCGTACCGAAGAAGCCGGTCGTGGTCCTCAAGGCCGGGCGTACGGCGGCCGGCGCCAGGGCGGCGGGCTCGCACACCGGCGCGCTCGCCGGTGACGACGCCGTATACGACGATGTGCTGCGGCAGGCGGGCGTCATCCGGGCGCCGGGCCTGAACGAGATGCTGGAGTACGCGCGGGCGCTGCCCGTGCTCCCCACTCCGCGGGGCGACAACGTCGTCATCATCACGGGCGCGGGCGGCTCGGGCGTACTGCTCTCCGACGCCGTCGTCGACAACGGCATGTCGCTGATGGAGATCCCGCCGGACCTGGACAGGGCGTTCCGCGCGTTCATCCCGCCCTTCGGCGCGGCGGGCAATCCGGTGGACATCACCGGGGGCGAGCCGCCGGCCACGTACGAGGCGACGATCAGGCTCGGCCTTGAGGACCCGCGGATTCACGCGCTGGTGCTGGGCTACTGGCACACGATCGTCACCCCGCCGATGGCCTTCGCGGAACTGACGGCCCGGGTCGTCGCGGAGTTCCGGGCCAAGGGCGTCCAGAAGCCGGTGGTGGCGTCCCTCGCGGGCGACATCGAGGTCGAGGAGGCGTGTCGGTACCTCTTCGAGCGCGGAGTGGTGGCCTATCCGTACACCACCGAGAAGCCGGTCGCGGCGCTCGGCGCGAAGTACGCGTGGGCACGGGCGGCGGGGCTGCTGTGACCCACTCACCAGACTTCCACCGGCCGGTCCGGGGGCTGCACCCCGGAAGCGGCATGGCCGTGTGGACACGAGCCGCGGGGTTCCCGGCCGCCGCTCGGAGGACATTCATGACGCACCGTCAGAACAAGGCGGCGTTAACCCCGTTGGGAGGAAGTCGATGACCTGACCAAGTCGGGTGGCACGAAAGTTCGGACAGGGGGCGCTGGCCAGTTCTTTCGATGCAAGGGGTGTCTACACCGCATGACTACCACTCAGCTCTCCAGCACCGTCCCCTTCAAGGAGGTGACGGATGGTAACGGCCGTGTGTACCGGATCGGCGAGACCGACCGGGACATCATGGGCCGTCCACGATGGACGATGGTGCTCTTCCCGTGGATCGGGATGATGGGCATCAGTTCGTCGGAGTACGCGTTCACCTCGGCGGAGGACACTCTGCACGAGGCCCATCTATGGAACAGCGGGCACATATTCTGGCTGATGGGCGTCTGGATATTCTTCCAGGCGGCCGTGGCCTTCCCCGCGGGGCAGCTCCGTGAGAGCGGCAAGCTGCCCGCCCGGTACGCCATGATGCTCGGCGCGCTGGGTACGCTCCTCGGCTATCTCTCACTGGCCTACGCGCCACATGTGATCGTGGCGTACATCGGCTTCGGTATGTTCAGCGGCATCGGCGCGGGTCTGGTCTATGCCACCTGTGTGAACATGGTCGGCAAGTGGTATCCGGAGCGCAAGGGCGGCAAGACCGGCCTCGTCAACGGCGGTTTCGCCTACGGCTCGGTGCCCTTCGTCTTCCTCTTCACCTCGTACATGGACCTGAGCAACTACCAGACGGTGCTGGTGATCGTCGGTGTCATCTGCTGTGCCGTGGTCGCGGTCGCCGGCTGGTTCTTCAAGGACCCGCCGAAGTACTGGTGGCCCACCGGCGCCGACCCGCTGAAGACGTCGGAGGACCCGAGGATCCGACGCGCTCTGGCGAAGAACCCGCCGGCGGTGAAGCAGTACACACCGAAGGAAGCGGCGCGCACACCCGTGCTGTGGATGATGTGGTTCTGCCTGCTCTGCACGGCCGGCATCAATATCTTCGGAATCGCGTTCCAGGTGCCCTTCGGCAAGGACATGGGGTTCGCGGGCGGGATCGTGGCCACCGCGATGTCGCTCAAGGCGATCGTGAACGGTACGGGACGCGGTGTCATCGGCTGGATCTCCGACCGGTACGGACGCCGTAACACCCTGATCTTCGTCTGTCTGGTCCTGGGCAGCGCGCAGTTCGGTGTGCTCGTCTCCGGATCCATGGGCAGCATGCCGTTCTTCCTCTTCTGCTCGATGGTCTCCGGCTTCGGCGGCGGCGCGATCTTCCCGCTGTTCGCGGCGATGACGGCGGACTACTTCGGGGAGAACAACAACGCTTCCAACTACGGAATGGTCTACAGCTCCAAGCTCATATCCGGCCTGGTCGGCTCCGGTATGGGAGCCGTCGTGGTGGCCGCCTGGGATTACGAGGGCGCGTTCATCATCGCCGGAAGCATCGGAATCGCCTCGGCCGTGCTGGCGCTGTTCCTCAAGGCGCCGGGAAGGCCGGACGGGAAGAAAATCGAACCAAACCCCAACCCGATTGGCCGTGAAATCGCTTAATGTCAGCAGAACCTCTTTCCGGTAGGTCCGCGTCGGCTACGGCCGACGCGGGCTACCGCGAAATCACAGACGAACGTGGCCGTATCTACCGCATCGGCGAGACCGACCGACAGATACTGGGTCACTCCCGAAAGTTCATGGTGTATCTGCCATGGGCGGCCATGATGGCCATCAGCGTCTTCGAGTACGCCTTCGGATCAGCCGAAAGCGTCCTCTCGGCCGCGCATGGCTGGTCCCAGAGCAACACCTTCTGGATCCTCAGTATCTGGGTGTTCTTCCAGGCGGGTGTGGCCTTCCCGGCAGGCTGGCTGCGGGAGAAGGGGATTCTGACGGCTCGCGCCGCCACGCTGATCGGCGCCGCTCTCTCCTTCGTGGGGTTCCTCTCCATCTCGCACTTCAACAACGTGTCGGCCGCGGTCCTCGGATTCGGTCTGCTCGGAGGTGTCGGCGCCGGTCTCATCTACGCCACCTGTATCAATATGGTGGGCAAGTGGTTCCCGGAACGCCGTGGTGGAAAGACGGGATTCGTCAACGGCGGATTCGCCTATGGCGCGGTGCCGTTCATCTTCATCTTCAACTACGCGTTCAACATCGGTAACTACCAGACGGTGCTGGACCTGATCGGCGTCTATGTCCTGGCCATCGTCGCCGTCTGCGCCCTGTTCTTCAGGGATCCCCCGAAGAACTGGTGGCCGGCGGATGTCGACCCGCTGAAGATCGCGGCGAGCGGCAAGAGCGCGACGGCCCTGGCCAAGAACCCTCCGGCATCCAAGCAGTACCGGCCCATGGAGGCCATCAGGACGGGCATGCTCCCGCTGATCTGGGTACTGCTGGTGATCACCGCCGGTGTGTCCATCTTCGGTATCTCCTTCCAGGTGCCGTTCGCCAAGGACGTCGGGTTCGGACCACTCGTCGCCGCCTCTTCGGCCGGTGTGCTGTCCGTCGTCAACGGCGTCGGCCGGGGAGTCGTCGGCTGGCTGTCGGACCTGTGGGGCCGCAAGATCACACTGATCTTCGTGATCACGGTGCTGGGACTGGCACAGTTCGGCGTCCTGTGGGCGGGCAACACGAAGAACGAGATCCTGTTCCTGGTGTTCGCCTTCATCTCCGGTTTCGGCGGCGGCGCGTTCTTCCCGTTGTTCGCGGCGCTCACGCCGGACTACTTCGGGGAGAACTACAACGCCACCAACTACGGTCTCGCCTACAGCGGCAAGCTGATCAGCGGGCTGTTCGGCGGCGGGCTCGGGGCGATGGCGGTCAACTCCTGGGGATACGACGGGGCGTACATCCTCGCCGGTGGACTCTCCCTCGTAGCCGCGGCCATGGCCATGCTGTTGCGCAATCCCGGAGAGTCGCGGGACAAGAGCGCTCCCCCCGTTCCACAGCCGGCCGGCGGGTGACCGGTCACAGACGGAAGGCCCTCCCCGCGGCTCATACCGAGCCGTGGGGAGGGCCTTCGTCGTGTG
Organism: Streptomyces scopuliridis RB72; assembly: GCF_000718095.1. Lineage (GTDB taxonomy): Bacteria > Actinomycetota > Actinomycetes > Streptomycetales > Streptomycetaceae > Streptomyces > Streptomyces scopuliridis. The sequence goes on from NZ_JOEI01000005.1 coordinate 214,043, forward strand.
GTCACATCGACATGCGTTCCTGTGAACTACCGGCGTTCGCGCAGCGAGTGCAGATGCGCGGACGACTTCTCGGCGAAGAGGATGGAGTCCACCGGCTGGTCGTGCTCCACCTGCCAGTGGTGGTCACGGCGACCGCCGCGGGTCTTGTTCACCGCCGATATGAAGTGCTTGTAGTCGATGTCACCGTCACCGACGTCCACCATGCGGTAGCCGTCGCGGGCGGCGATGTCCTCGACGCCGTCCTTCACATGGAAGAGCGGGTAACGGTGGGGCTGCTTGAGCACATAGCGCAGCGGGTCGAAGGGCGCGGGCTTGCCCTCGGGGGTCTTGCTGAAGCGGAACTGCCCCGCGAACGCCCAGTAGATGTCCATCTCCAGATAGACCAGGCTGGGATCGGTCTCGGCCAGCAGGACATCGTAGAGCCGGACGTTCGGCTGGTCGGTGGCGAAGGAGAACTCCTCCGCGTGGTTGTGCTGGTAGAACTTCATGCCGCGCCGCTTGGCCGCGGCGCCATAGGCGTTGAAGTCCGCGGCGGCCCGCTTCCAGGCGTCCACGGTCGATCCGTAACGGAACGGGCCCGAGGCGGTTCCGATGTGGTCCAGGCCCAGTTCCTGGGCGTCGTCCAGGACCTTGGTGAGGTTCTGGGCGAAGCTGTAGGCGTTGGGGTTGTTGTTGTCGTAGTAGTTGACATGGCTGCCGATGCCCTTGAGACCGTGGTCCTTGGCCAGCCGCTTGAGCTGGGGCAGCGTGATCGGGCCCGCGGACCCCTGGGTGTATCCGGCGAACTCGACCTCGTCGTAGCCGAAGCGCTCAAGCTCCTCGAAGACCTTGGCGAAGCCGATCGTGGAGACCTTGTCACGCAGTGAGTAGAGCTGGATGCCGAGCCGGCCGGGGGGCAGGACGGGCTGGCCGTGTCCATGGCCGTGGCCGTTCCCGGTTCCCGTGCCCTGGGCGGCGGCGGGGGTCGCCGAGGCGCCGAGGACGGCGGCGGCGGTCGCGCCCGCGGCGACGCCGAGCATATTGCGTCTGCTCAGCTTCTGGGCGAGCTCTGGGTCGGCTGACTTCTTGCGGCTCATTGCGGAACTCCTTCTTTCAGTGCAGTCCGGCAAGCTGGAGGAGCAGGGATTTGACGTCGGTGGCCGCGACCCGGTCACCGACAGCGCGGGGGGTGGAGCACAGGATGAGCGGACCTTCCTCGTCGCTCCGCGGCAGCCGGCCGTGGCTGCCGCGGATGGGCGAGGCGTCCAGCGGGACGACCGCGAGGCGGTAGCGCATGCCGAGCTTCTTGCGGGCGATCGCCTTGGCCGCCTTGAGGCGTACGTACGGATCGAGGGGGTCCATGAACAGTTCGACGGGGTCATAGCCCGGCTTGCGGTGGATCTCGACCAGCTGGGCGAAGTCGGGAGCCCGGTCGTCGTCGAGCCAGTAGTAGTACGTGAACCACGCGTCGGGCTCGGCGATGGCCACCAGCTCACCCGAGCGGGGATGGTCCAGGCCGTGCGCCTTCTTGCCCTCGTCGTCCAGGAGTTCGTCGATCCCGGGGAGATCTTTCAGGGCCTCGCGCGTGGCGTCAAGGTCCTCGGGGCGGCGTACGTAGACATGGGCGAGCTGATGGTCCGAGACGGCGAAGGCGCGGGAGGCCATCGGGTCGAGATACTCCATGCCGTCCTGGGTGTGCACCTCCAGGAGCCCGGCCCTGCGCAGCGCCCGGTTGATGTCGACGGGCCGCGAGACGCGGGTGATGCCGTACTCGGAGAGCGCGACGACCGTACGGCCCTCCGCCCTGGCGTCGTCCAGCAGCGGGGCCATGGCGGCGTCGAGCTCGGTCGCCGCCCGGTGCGAGCGCGGGTCGTCGGGGCCGTAGCGCTGGAGGTCGTAGTCGAGATGCGGCAGATAGCAGAGCGCCAGATCGGGCCGCCGGGTACGGACGATATGGCGGGTGGCGTCCACGATCCACTGCGACGAGACGAGGTCGGCGCCGGGGCCCCAGAAGTGGAACAGGGGGAACGTGCCGAGTTTCTCGGTGAGTTCGTCGTGCAGCGCGGGCGGACGGGTGTAACAGTCGGGTTCCTTGCGGCCGTCCGCGTAGTAGACGGGGCGCGGGGTGACCGTGTAGTCGGTGTCCGCGCCCATCGCGTACCACCAGCAGATGTTGGCGACCGTATAGCCGGGGTGCACGCGGCGGGCGGCGTCCCAGAGCTTGTCGCCGGAGACGAGGCCGTTGTGCTGGCGCCAGAGCAGCACATCCCCGAGCTCCCGGAAGTACCAGCCGTTGCCGACGATGCCGTGCTCGGCGGGGAGCGTACCGGTGAGGAAGGTGGACTGCGCGCTGCAGGTGACGGCGGGCAGCACCGTGGAGAGCGGGGCCTGCGAGCCCGACGCCGCCAGCTTGCGCAGGTTCGGCATATGGGCCAGCAGCTGGGGCGTGAGCCCGACGACATCGAGAACCAGCAGCGGGGTCGGCGCCGGGGTCCCGGCCGGGGTCTCGGTCATGGCAGCTCCTTCAGGCCGAGGTCGGTCAACAGGTCGCGGGCCAGGGTGAGTTCGGCGGCGATCCCGTCGGCGAGCTGTCCGCGCGAACGGGGACGCAGCTCCGGCGGGAGCGCCTGCCAGGTGTAGGTCTCGACCTCCAGATGGCGGGTGCGCGGGTGCGGTCCGCCGACGAGCCGGGCCAGGGTGTCCCGGAGCACCGGGAGGGTGGAGGTGAGCGGCGGGGCGGGCGGCGCGTGCAGGGGGACATGGAAGTGTGCGCGCCAGGGGGCTCCGTCGGGCAGCACATCGCCGGCCAGCGCCTCGTCCAGATCGTCCGTGCCCCGCAGCCCGGCGGCCGTGCGGGTACGGGTCTGGTGCAGGAAGCGGGGCTCGGCGAAGGAGGCGAGCGCGTCCCGTACCTCCGGCAGATGCGGGTGCTCGGCATGCAGGGCGGCGGAGAGCTGGGCCTTGGGGATGGCGATGTGCGCCGCCTCCAGCGCGCCGAGCGCGCCGGCCGGGTCCTCGAAGGAGGTGGCGAGATGGCAGGTGTCGATACAGATGCCGATCCGGTCACTGGCGATGTCGGTGAGCGGGCCGATCGCGTCGGCGGTGGTCTCGACGGTGCAGCCGGGCTCCGGTTCCAGCGCGATCCTGATGGACTTGCCGGTCAGCTCCTCCAGCGCGTCCAGCCGCTCCGCGAGCGCGGACAGCGCCTGGTGCGCGGTACGGGCCGCGGCGGCGTCCCAGGGGGTGCGCCAGGCGAGCGGGAGCGTGGAGACGGAGCCCTCGGTGACATCGTCAGGCAGCAGCGCGGCCAGCAGCCGGGCGAGGTCGCTGGTGTGGGCGAGCCGCTCCGGGTCGGTCCAGTCCGGCTTGTACACACGGTACTTGACCTCTTCGGCGCCGAAGCCCTCGTACGGGAAGCCGTTGAGCGTGACGACCTCCAGGCCGCGCCGGTCCAGTTCGGCGCGGAGCCCGCGCAGCACCGCCGGGTCGTTGATCAGCGCCTGGGCGGCGTCCTTGGCGAGCCAGAGGCCGATGCCGAGCCGGTCCCGGCCGAGGCGTTTGCGTACCGGCTCGGAGTGGTCGCGCAGTTGGGCCAGTACGCCTTCGAGGTTCTCGGCGGGGTGGACGTTGGTGCAGTACGAGAGGTGGACGGTGGAGCCGTCGGGGTGGCGGAAGCGCATGGACTCACTCCCCTCCGCGCAGAATGGAGTTGCCCTCGTGCAGTGCCTCGGGCTCGGGGACGTCCAGCTGGAGCCGGCCGCTGAGCCCGTAGAAGGCGACGGGGTTGCGCCACAGGACCTGATCGACGTCGTCCGCGCCGAACCCGGCGGCGAGCATCGCGTCGCCGACCTTGCGGGTCTTGAGCGGGTCGCTGTTGCCCCAGTCCGCCGCCGAGTTGACGAGCACCTTCTCCGTGCCGTGCTCCTTGAGGACGGCGACCATCCGGTCCTCGTCCATCTTGGTGTCCGGATAGATCGAGAAGCCGAGCCAACTGCCGCTCTCTGCCGCGTCCTTGACGGTCGTCTCGTTGAGATGGTCGAGCAGCACCCGGTCGGGGGCGAGCGCGGACTCCCGTACGACGTCGATGGTGCGGCGCAGCCCCGACAGCTTGTCGCGGTGCGGCGTGTGGACGAGTGCGGGCAGCCCGTGGTCGGCGGCGAGTTGCAGCTGCGCGGCCAGGGCGGTGTCCTCGGCCGGGGTCATCGAGTCGTAACCGATCTCGCCGACGGCGACGACACCGTCCTTGACCAGATAGCGCGGCAGTTCGTCCAGGACGGGGGTGCAGCGCGGGTCGTTCGCCTCCTTGGGGTTGAGGGCGAGTGTGCAGTGGTGGGCGATGCCGTACTGGGCGGCGCGGAAGGGCTCCCAGCCGAGGAGCGCGTCGAAGTAGTCGAAGAAGCTCTCGGGTGAGGTGCGGGGCTGGCCGAGCCAGAAGGACGGCTCGACCAGGGCGCGGACGCCGGAGTCGTACATCGCCCGGTAGTCGTCCGTGGTGCGGGAGGTCATATGGATGTGGGGGTCGAAGATGCGCATCAGGACTCCTCGCCGGTCAAGGTCAACGCACGGTGCAGGTCGGCGGGTACGGGACGGCCGGCGGCGGTGCGCTCTGCCGCGAAGTCGGCGAGCATCCTGGCCAGTTCGGTGTCTCCGTGGGCACGCCTCTCCAGGCCGTCGACGGCGTCGACCGGCACCCCGGTGAAGAGGCACTTGAGGACGGCATGCCGCCAGGCGTGGGGGTCGAGATGGGCGGCGGCGTACGGACCGACGGCGGCGGCGACCAGCCGGGTGTCATTGGTCCGCAGGGCGTCCTCGACCAGCGGCAGCGCGCCGGGTCCCGTGACGCGGTGGGGCAGGGCGAGCAGGACGGCGCGCCGCTCGGCGGCGCTGCCCCGCTGGTAGAGCCGGGTCAGGGTGGCGAGTCCGGCCCCGGCTTCCTGGAGCAGGAGGGTACGTACGGCGTCGGCGTGCTCCTGGCCGCAGTGCCGGCCGGCGGCGGCGAAGCGCAACTCCCAGGGGGAAGCGGCAACGTTGTCGTCGTCATGGGCGGCGGTGGCTTCGGCGAGGGCGTCGCCGAGCCAGGATCGGGCGGGCGCGTCGAGCCTGAGGAGCAGTTCCTCGCGGGTCGGGGTCATCAGGACACCCCCTGGGCGCGGAGGAAGCCGAGGGAGGTACGGGCCAGTTCGGGCCCGGCGTGGGAGTGGCGGGGCAACTCCACGACGGTCAGGCCCTCGTACCCGGTCGCGGCCAGCGCGGCGAGCACGGGCGGGAAGTCGATCTCGCCCTCCCCGAACGGGAGATGCTCATGAACACCGCGCCGCATGTCCTCGATCTGCACATGCCGCAGCCAGGGCGCGGCGTCCCGGACGCAGTCGGCGGGCGACGCGGGTTCCAGGCACTGGCAGTGGCCGATGTCGAGGGTGAGCCCGAGCTGATCCGGGTCGCCGAGCAGATGTCTGAGCCGGTGGAATCCGGCGATGTCGGAGACGAGATGGCCGGGTTCGGGCTCGACGGCGAGGGGGATGTCGGCGGCCTCCGCCGCGTCGAGGACCGGGCCCATCGCCTCTTCGAGCCGCTTCCACGCGGTGTCGGTGTCCGTGGGTCCCGGGACGATGCCGCTGAAGCAGTGGACGGCGTGCGCGCCGAGGTCGGCGGCGACCTGAACGGCCTTGACCAGCAGGCGAGTTCGGGCTGCCCGGTCCTCGGGGTCCGGGTCGAGCAGCGTGGGGCCGTGCTTGCGGCGCGGGTCGAGTACGTAACGTGCGCCGGTCTCGACGGTGACCCCGAGGCCCAGCTCCGCCAGCCGCCGGGCGACCCGCTGGGTACGGGCGGTGAGATCGGCGGCCATGGGGTCGAGATGCATATGGTCGAGGGTCAGCCCGACGCCGTCGTAGCCGAGATCGGCGAGCAGCCCGAGAGCGTCGTCGAGGCGCAGATCGGTGAGCCCGTTGGTGCCGTAACCGAAACGCAGACTCATGTGGGGCTCACTTTCCGTGCGAACGTGCGGGCCAGCGGTACGAGCCCCATGACACCGAGCGCGACCCCGGCGGCCCCGCCGCGCGCGGCCAGCGCGGCCTGGAGCGGGATCATCGCCCGGATGCCGCCGCCGACGGCGCGCTGGGTGAGCGGCGGCGACGGATTGAGGGCGGCGTGCAGCAGGGGCCGCCCTGCGGTCCCGGCGTAGACGAGGGCGAGCGCCCCGGCGAGGCCGGCGGAGGCGGGGTCTGTCCGCCGGCCCGCGTCGGTGGCACGACGCGGGGCGTCGCCCCAACCGCCGCGCGACACGCCCCCGGCCGCGGCGCCCAGCACGCCGGTGGCAACGAGCGCGGCGAGCGGCGCGGCCGTCGAACCGCCCTGCGCCTCGCGGCGCGAGACGGTGGTGACGGCGACGGTATGCGCGCCGAGGAGTGTGGCCGAGGGCAGCGCGGTACGGAGGCTGTCCCAGGGGCCGGTGGCGCGCATGGCTCCGGGGCCCGCGCCGCCGGTCAGCGAACGGCCGCCTGTACGTGGCGACTTGGGCGCGCTACGCCCGGCGGTACCACGAGGTGCCACCGACGACGGGGTGTACGCGGGCCCCCGGCCCGGCACCACCGCACGACCGCCCGTACCGGGAGACGTGCGCCCCGTGACACCGCCGGCATGGGGCTTCGGCCGCCCGGCGGTACGCGACGTCCCGGACGCGGCGACACCGCCGCCAAGCCCCCGGGCCGCACGGCTCGGCGCGTCCGGCGCCGACGAGGCGCGATCACCCGCGCCCGCGGTCAGTGAACGGACGCCCGTGCCGGCCGGCTTGGGCCCGGCGGCACCGCCGCCCCCGCCCGCAGTCGCCGTCGCGCCCAGCAGCAGGTCCAGCGCCCTGGCCGCGCCCATCGCCGCCGGGCCCGCCGCCGTGTGCTTCAGGTGCAGGTCGTACGACCAGACGGTGGCCGCCAGGGCCGTGCCCACCGCCAGGGCCGGACGGCCCGCGCGGGCCGCGAGGGCGAGGCCCGCGGCCGTCAGGACGCCCGCCGCCGCGAGGGCAGCCGGTGGGGAGACGCGGCCCGACGGGATGGGGCGGTGCGGGCGGTCGATCGCGTCCTCCTCGCGGTCCGCCCAGTCGTTGAGCGCCATGCCCGCCTCGTACAGGCAGAGCGAGGCGCCCACGGCGAGCGCGGTGGAGCGGTTGGGACGTACGCCGAGGGCCGCGGCCCCGGCCAGCGCGTCGCCGGGGACCGTGAACAGGGCCGAGACGCGGAGCAGTTCGGCCCAGGCCCGCATCCGTCCGCGCAGGCTCACCTGGTCTCCTTCAGCCGCTCGGCGAAGGCGAGCAGCGCTTCGAACTGTTCGGCGAGCGCGGCGGGGCCGCCGTCCGGATCCTTGAAGTAGAAGCCGAGTCCGGGCAGGGGCCCGCTCAGCCCGGCCTCGTGCGCACGGGCCACCAGCCGGACGAGGTCGAGGACGAGCGGCGCGGCGAGCGCCGAGTCGCACCCCTGCCAGATGGTCTGGAGGATCATCCGCGAGCCGAGGAAGCCGTCGAAGGCGATGTGGTCCCAGGCGGTCTTCCAGTCGCCGAGCGCCGGGACGTCGTCGATATGGACCTCGCCCTCGGGGGCCGTGCCGAGCGTGTCGGCCAGTACGCGTTCCTTGCCCGCGTTCTTGGCCGCCGCGGCGGCCGGGTCGGCCAGCGCCGCTCCGTCCCCGCCGCCCAGCAGGTTCGTGCCCGACCAGGCCCGTACGGTCAGGGCGCGCTGGACGAACATGGGGGCGAGCACGGAACGGAGCAGCGTCTGGCCTGTCTTGCCGTCGCGGCCGGCGTGGGGAAGTCCGCCGGCCTCGGCGGCCGCCGTGAGGGCTTCGGTGCGCAGCCCGGTGGAGGGCGTGAAGTTGACGTACGAGCAGCCGGCCCGGATCGCGGCCGCCGCGTAGAGCGAGCTGGCGGGGAGCCGTGGGTCGTCCGGTGCGGGCTGGGGTTCGGTGGAGGAGAGATTGACGACGACGGTGCGGGCGACGCCGGTGCGGCGCGCGAAGTCCCTGAGGTCGTCGGCGAAGGAGTCGATGAGTTCCTCGTCGCTCCTGGTGTCGCCCGGCTGGGGGCCGCCGGCCCGTATCTCCTGGTCGGCGGCGGCCAGTTCGGCGTGGATCGCGGTGGGCAGTCCGTGCGGCAGCACGCCCGCCGCGGTCAGCGCCTCGGCGCGTTTGGGCAGCGGGCAGCTCGCCGTGTCGTGTCCGCCGAAGACGAGCGTGGAGAGTGCGGGGAGGCCCGTGTCCGCGAAGGGCGGGGTCTCGGTGACCATGCCCGTCGCGGGATGGAGCCCGGCGGTGACCGCCGCGCATCCAGCGACGGCCGTCGTGGCGACGGAGCCGCGCGCTCCGACGAACCAGACTCCGGTGCGTACTGCAGTCGATTCCGTACGGGTCGTCGTCGCGGGACTGGTCGTCGTCACGGGGCTGCCTCCCTGCCGGTGGTGTGGTGGTTGGTGGACGGCGGGCGGGGGGTACGGCGCCTCCCCGCCCGCCGCCGGCTGACGGGCCGCCCCGTCCCAGAGGCCTCTGGCTACGAGAGGTCTCTAGGCGGCGGGCAGCTCCTTGAGCTGGATGTCCCGGAAGGACACCTGGTCGTCGGCCCCGTGGTTCTGGAGGCCGATGTAGCCGTTCTTGAGACTGCGCTCCGGGTCGGTGTTGGTGAAGTCGTTGATCTTCACGCCGTTGAGGAAGATCTGCAGACGCTCACCCTGGACCTTGATCTCGTAGTTGTTCCACTGGCCCGGGGGCCGCAGAACCTGGTCCCTGGCCTTGATGTCGGCCGACTTGAAGCCGTAGACGGCGCCGGTGGTGCGGTCGGCCGAGTCGGTGGCGTCGATCTGTATCTCGTACCCCTTGTTGACCGCGGACCACGGGTCGTCGGAGGCCGGGAAGCCCACGAAGACACCGGAGTTGTCGTCCCCGTCCATCTTCCAGTCCAGCTTCAGGGAGTAGGACTTCAGCTCCTTGGCCTGGTACCACAGCAGACCCATGCCGCCCTCGGTGCGCAGTTCTCCGTCCACGACGTTGAACTTGCCCGGTCCGGCCTGCTTCCAGCCCTCCAGCGTCTTGCCGTTGAAGAGATCCCGGTAGCCGGTCTTCGGCTTGCAGTCCGCCTTCACCTGGCCGGCCGCGTACCGCAGTCCGCCGAGCAGGTGCTGCCGGAAGGCGTCGTCCGCGTACGACTCCTTGGTGTGGCCGCCGCCGGTGTAGAAGGAGCGGCCGCCCTCGTACGTCTGGCACCAGGCGATCGGGTGGTCGCCCTTCATGTTGCCGCCCTGGTAGGTGGTCTCGTCCAGGGTGGCGAGGACGCGGGCCTGATCCCGGGGGTTGGTGCGGTAGTTGTACCACTCGTCGGTGCGCTGCCACTCGTCGTCCAGGTGGGCGGTCGACGGGTGGTCGTGGTCCTCGACGCGTACGGTGGCCGGCTGGATCTGCGGGTGGGAGTCGAAGTAGGCCCCCACCAGACCGCCGTAGAAGGCCCAGTCGTACTCGGTGTCGGCCGCGGCGTGCACGCCCATGTAGCCGCCGCCGGTGGCGACATAGTTCTCGAACGCCTTCTGCTGGTCGGCGTTGAGGACGTCACCGGTGGTGGAGAGGAAGACCACCGCGTCGTACCGGGCCAGGTTGTTGGTGGTGAACTGGCCGGCCGTCTCGGTGGCGTCGACGGTGATCCCGGTGGTCTTGCCGAGCTCCTTGAGCGCGGCGATGCCCGCGGGGATCGAGTCGTGGCGGAAGCCGCCGGTCTTGGAGAAGACCAGCACCCGCTTCTCGGTCTTGCCGGGCACGGCCGTGGAGAGCTGGAAGTCGTCCAGGTCGAACAGCGCGCCGGCGCCGCCCTTGAAGACCAGGAACAGTTCGGTGGTCTGCTTCGGTACGGAACGCAGCGGTACGTCGATGTCCTGGAAGGTCTCCCAGCCGCCGGTGACCGGGATCGGCGCGGAGCCGAGCAGGTTGCCGTTGGCCGAGCCGGTCCGTACCTCAAGGAATCCGCCGGCGCCCCCGGAGGAGATCCGGGCGGTGAGCGTCTTGGATCCGGTCAGGTTGTAGGGCTTGAAGGAGATCCAGTCGCCGTTGTCGATGTCGCCGACGGTCTTGCCGCCGTTGGCGGGCGCCTTGTCGTAGATCTTGATGCCGGAGGAGTTGTTGAAGTGCTCGGCCTGCCGGTGGCGCGGCTGGAGCTGCGCCTGGTCGTGCGTGGTGAGCGCCGCCTGGCCGCCGCCTCCGCCGTCGGTGTACTCGGCGTCGATCACACCGAAGATATTGGCGTTGGGGTCGTGCTCGGTGTCGGCGGGCGCGGTGATGGTGCCCTCACAGCCGTTGGCCGAGGTGATTGGGTGGCCGTGGCTGTCGTGGCCGAGGATGTAGCGGACGACGACCTTGGAGCAGTCGATCGTCCCGTCCTCCGGGTCGGTGACCTTCACCTTGAAGGGGATGGTGTCCCCGAAGTTGAAGAGGTGCCCGTCGTTGGGGAGTTCGAGCGTCACCTTGGGCGCGGTGTTGCCGACGACGATCCGTACGGACGCGGTCGCGGTGCGCTCGGTCGGGTCGGTGACGGTGAGCCGCGCGGTGTAGGTGCCGTTCTTCTTGTACGTGTACGAGGGGTTGGCCTCGGTCGAGGTGCCGCCGTCGCCGAAGTCCCACGCGTAGGTGAGGGCGTCGCCGTCGGGGTCCTGGGTGCCCGCGGAGGAGAAGGTGACCTTCAGCGGGGACTTGCCGGACGTCTTGGTCGCGGCGGCCTCGGCGATCGGTGACTTGCCGCCGGTGGAGTTCTCGATCCGGTAGAGCGCGGAGTGCTCGTCACCGCCGAACCAGGACAGACCGTAGTCGAGCACATAGAGCGCGCCGTCGGGGCCGAACTCCATGTCCATGGGCTGGGTACCGGTCCACGGGAACGGGTTGATCTTGCTGACGGTGCCGTCCTCGCCCTGCTCGATCCGCTTGATCCACTTGCGGCCGAACTCACCGGCGAAGAAGTCCCCGTCGTACGCCTCGGGGAACTTGACCGGGGAGTCGAGCGCGGCGTCGTAGCGGTAGACCGGTCCCGCCATCGGGGACTCGGAGCCGCTGCCGAACTCGGGCAGGCTGCCGCCGTCGTACGGGATCCAGGCCGGCTGGGCCGGCGGCAGGTCCGTCAGACCCGTGTTGTGCGGCGAGGTGTTCTTGGGCGCGTCGCAGTCGAAGGCCGCGCCGGACGCCTTGGTGGCGAAGTCGTAGTCGATGAACGGGTCGTTGTCACCCGTGCAGTACGGCCATCCGAAGTTGCCCGCCTCGGTGACCCGGGCGAACTCCACCTGGCCGGCCGGACCGCGGGTCGGGGACGCGGCGCCGGCGTCGGGGCCGTAGTCACCGACGTAGACGATGCCCGTCTTCTTGTCGACGGAGATACGGAAGGGGTTGCGGAACCCCATGGCGTAGATCTCGGGCCGGGTCTTCTCGGTTCCCGGGGCGAAGAGGTTGCCCTCGGGGATGGTGTAAGAGCCGTCCTCGGCGACCTTGATACGCAGCACCTTGCCGCGCAGGTCATTGGTGTTGCCGGAGGAACGCTGGGCGTCGAACGCCGGGTTGCGGTCGGGCCGCTCGTCGATCGGCGTGTAGCCGTCGGAGGAGAACGGGTTGGTGTCGTCGCCGGTCGACAGATACAGGTTGCCGTCCGCGTCGAAGGCGATGTCGCCGCCCACATGGCAGCAGGTGCCGCGGGAGGTGGTGACGTCGAGGACCTTCTTCTCGCTCGCCTTGTCGAGCGTGCCGTCCTCGTTCAGGGTGAACCGGGAGAGGCGGTTGTATCCGTCGAACGGGGCGAAGTCGGCCGCCGTGCCGTTCTCCGGGGCGTCGCCCGCCGGGGTGTCCAGCTTGGGCGCGTAGAAGAGGTAGATGGCCCGGTTCTCGGCGAAGTCGGGGTCGACCCCGACGCCCTGGAGACCCTCCTCGTCATGGCTGTAGACATCCAGCGTGCCGGAGACCATGGTGTCGCCGCCGGCGTCGGTGATGCGCAGCGTGCCGTCACGCGAGGTGTGCAGCACCCGCCGGTCGGGCAGCACGGCGAGCGACATGGGCTCGCCGACCGCGTCGGCGCCCTTCGCGAGGGTCACCTGCTGGAAGCTCTCCTCCGCGGCCGGCTCGTCCGGGTGCGCGGCGGCGGGTACGGCGCTGAGGCTCGACCCTGCGAGCAGAGCGCCCGTCAGGAGTGCGAGGAAGGTTCTGGCTCTGGGGCGTTTTCTGTGCACGAAAGTCCTCCACAATGGGCTGTTCGTACGTGCGGGTTGCCAAGGGAGCGCGGAGGAGCGCTCTCGCCTCCCGGGGGCGGTGCTCGTCCTGCACCGGATCCCCGGGGGGAGGTGGCTCTGTCCCCGACGTGCGCCGTCACACCGGAGACCACCTGTGTCCTGTACTTATGCCGTGTACCTATGTCCTGTACATCTCAGTGGACCGTAGCTGTGTTCGTCCGGGACCGAAAGACCTTGCGCAGAGGAGAAGTTGCCTTTTTCCTCCCTCAGGACAAAGCCCTTTCCGGGCAGGCCGGACCGCCCGGCGGCGCTTTCCGCCACCGGGCTGTCCGCCTTCTCCCCGGAGCCCGATCCGGGAAGAGGCTGCTACTCGCCGCCCCCGAAAGCCGCGTCGAAGGACGCGGTCGGCGGGTCGAAGTCGAAGCGCTTCAGGTCCGCGAGGGCCTCGGGGGCGCCGGCCAGCCGGTCCATGCCCGCGTCCTCCCACTCGACCGAGATGGGGCCCTCGTACTGGATCGACCGCAGCATCCGGAAGACGTCCTCCCACGGGACATCGCCGTGGCCCGCCGAGACGAAGTCCCAGCCGCGCCGCGGGTCGCCCCAGGGCAGATGCGAGCCGAGCCGGCCGTTGCGGCCGTCGAGGCGCTTACGGGCCTCCTTGCAGTCCACGTGGTAGATCCGGTCCCGGAAGTCATAGAGGAAGTTGACCGGGTCCAGGTCCTGCCAGACGAAGTGGCTCGGGTCGAAGTTCAGCCCGAACGCGGCCCGGTGGCCGACCGCCTCCAGCGCCTGGTGCGTGGTCCAGTAGTCGTACGCGATCTCGCCGGGGTGCACCTCGTGGGCGTAGCGCACGCCCTCGGCGTCGAAGACGTCGAGGATCGGGTTCCAGCGCTCCGCGAAGTCCTCGTACCCCCGCTCGATCATGCCGGGCGGCACCGGCGGGAACATCGCCAGCAGATGCCAGATGGACGAGCCGGTGAAGCCGATGACCGTATTGACCCCGAAGGCCGCCGCGGCCCGCGCGGTGTCCTTGATCTCGGCGGCGGCGCGCTGCCTGACGCCCTCGGGATCGCCGTCGCCGAAGATCCGGGACGGCAGGATGCCCTGGTGGCGTTCGTCGATGATGCTGTCGCAGACGGCCTGGCTCACCAAGTGGTTGGAGATGGCCCAGCACTTGAGACCGTACTTGTCGAGCAGCTGGTGGCGGCCGTCCAGATAACCCGGATCCGCGAGTGCTTTGTCGACTTCGAAGTGATCTCCCCAGCAGGCGAGTTCCAGCCCGTCGTAACCGAAGTCACGGGCGAGCCGGCACACCTCCTCCAGGGGCAGATCGGCCCACTGGCCGGTGAACAGCGTGAACGGACGTGGCATTCGGACCTCCTCCTCGATGTGATGACCTAAGGCTGCGGCACGGGCGTGTACACGGCGTTCTTCGCCGCGCTGTCCTCCACCGCGGCGAGCACCCGCTGCACCTGGAGCCCGTCCGCGAAGGACGGCACCGGATCGGTCCCGGCGGCGACCGCCTCGACCAGATCGCGGGCCTGGTGGACGAAGGTGTGCTCGTAGCCGAGCGCGTGGCCGGGCGGCCACCACGCCTCCAGATAGGGATGCTCCGGCTCCGTGACCAGGATCCGGCGGAAGCCGGAGGAGGGTGCGGGCTCGGTGTGGTCGTGGAACGACAGCTCGTTGAGGCGCTCCAGATCGAAGGCGAGCGAGCCGCGCTCGCCGTTGATCTCCAGATGGAGCGCGTTCTTGCGCCCCGAGGCCATCCGGGTGGCCTCGAAGGAGGCCAGCGCGCCCGAGGCGAGCCGTCCGGTGAACAGCGCCGCGTCGTCCACGGTCACCGGGCCCGTCTCGGTGCCCGCCGTCCCCGAAAGGCCGGCGCTCGCCCCGCTCAGTACGGGCCGTTCCTTGACGAAGGTCTCCGCGAGCGCCGAGACGCCGACCAGCCGCTCCCCCGTCAGGAACTGCGCCAGGTCGACGATGTGCGCTCCCAGGTCGCCGAGCGCCCCGGACCCCGCGTGCTCGCGCTTGAGCCGCCAGGTGAGCGGGGCCGCCGGATCGGCCAGCCAGTCCTGGAGATAGGTGACCCGGACGTGCCGCAGGGTGCCGAGCCTGCCCTCCGCGATCAGCTTCCTCGCGTACGAGATGGCGGGCACCCTGCGGTAGTTGAAGCCGACCATGGCCAGCTGACCGCGTGACCTGGCGTCGGCCGCGGCCCTGACCATGGCCTCGGCCTCGGCCACCGAGTTGGCGAGTGGCTTCTCGCACAGGACGTGTTTGCCCGCCTCCAGCGCGGCGATGGCGATCTCCGCGTGGCTGTCCCCGGGGGTGCAGATATCCACCACCTGCACGTCGTCGCGCGCGATGAGCCGCCGCCAGTCGGTCTCCGCCGCGGCCCAGCCGTGTCTGTCCGCCGCCGCGCGGACCGCGTCCGCGTCACGGCCGCAGATCGCGGCGAGCACGGGGCGCATCGGCAGATCGAACACGTGCCCCGCCGTGCGCCACCCCTGTGAGTGCGCGGCGCCCATGAACGCGTATCCGACCATGCCGATGCCGAGTGTCGGTGGTGCACCGGCTTCTTTCTCCGACGCTTCCCTGGGGGTCATACGGAGTACTCCTCGTCTCTCGCTGGTGGGGGCGGCCGTGGCAGGACCGGTCAGCTGAAGCCCTGAGGCAGGTAGTCGTCGATGTTCGTCTTGTCGACCACCGCCGAGAAGAGCGTGACCTGCGCCGGGATCTCCAGCCCGGACAGACCGCTGACGCCCTTGCTCTGTCCGAGTGCTCGGGCCAGGTCGATGGCGGACGCGGCCATGATCGGCGGGTAGAGAACGGTGGCCTTGAGCACCCCGTTGTCCGCCTTGATCGCGTCCATCGCGGCCTTGGCACCGGCCCCGCCGACCATCAGGAAGCCGTCCCGGCCCGCCTGGTCGATGGCGCGCAGGGCGCCCACGCCCTGGTCGTCGTCGTGGTTCCAGAGGGCGTCGAAGCTGGACTGCGCCTGGAGCAGCTGGGCCATCTTGGCCTGGCCGGACTCGACGGTGAAGTCGGCGGCCTGGCGCGCGACCTTCTTGATGTTCGGGTAGTTCTTGAGGGCGTCGTCGAAGCCCTTGGTGCGCTGCTGGGTCAGCTCCAGGCTGTCGGGCCCGGACAGCTCGATGACCTTCGCGTCGGGCTTGTCCTTGAGCTTCTCGCCGATGTAGTTGCCGGCGTTGAGGCCCATGCCGTAGTTGTCGCCGCCGATCCAGCAGCGGTACGCCTGCGGGGAGGCGAAGATCCGGTCCAGGTTGATGACCGGGATCCCGGCGCGCATGGCCTTCAGCCCGACCTGGGTGAGCGCCTTGCCGTCGGCCGGCAGGATCACCAGGACGTCGACCTTCTTGTTGATGAGGGTCTCGACCTGGCCGATCTGGGCAGCGGTGTCGTTGGAGCCCTCGGTGATGTCCAGCGTCACATCGGAGTAGGTCTCCGCCCGCGACTTGGCGTTCTCGTTGATGGCGTTGAGCCAGCCGTGGTCGGCCTGGGGGCCGGCGAAGCCGATGGTGACGGGCTTGCCCGGCTTGTCGGCGGAGGCGGGCTGTTCGTTGGCCGCGGGCTCCTTCTTCGCCGGCTCGTTGCTGGTGCAGGCGGTGAGGAAAGCACCCGCGCCGATGGCGGCGGTGCCGAAGAGCATTCCTCTGCGGCTGGTTTCTGGCATGACGGTTCAACCCTTCAGGTAGGGCGGTACGACAGGAAGCGGGTGCGAGACCGGAAGTCAGGACTCGCCGTTGCGCACGGTGCGGCGCTGGACCAGTACGGCGGCGACGATGATCGCGCCCTTGGCGATCTGCTGGACGTCGCTCTGCAGGTTGTTGAGGGCGAAGATGTTGGTGATCGTGGTGAAGACCAGAACACCGAGTACGGAGCCGACGATCGTGCCGCGGCCACCGCTGAGGAGGGTGCCGCCGATGATCGCCGCGGCGATGGCGTCCAGCTCGTACAGATTCCCGTTGGTGTTCTGTCCCGAGCCGGCCAGGATGATCAGCAGGAACGCCGCGATACCGCAGCAGAGTCCGGAGAGCAGATACAGGTAGAGCCGCTGCCTGCGTACGTCGATACCGGCGAGCCGCGCGGCTTCCGCGTTGCCGCCGACGGCGACGGTGCGCCGGCCGAAGGTCGTACGGTTGAGGATCAGCCAGCCGATGACCGTGACGGCCGCGAAGACCAGCACGAGCGGCGGGATGCCCAGGATGTACGAGTCACGGACCCCGAGGTCGAGCACCGAGTTGACGGTGACGATCTGGGTCTTGCCGTCGGTGATCTGGAGGGCCAGACCACGGGCGGAGGCGAGCATCGCGAGGGTGGCGATGAACGGCACCATCCCCCCGTAGGCGATCAGCAGTCCGTTGACCAGTCCGCAGGCCAGACCCACGATCACCGCGGTGAAGAGGATGCCGGCGAACCCGTATTCCTGGGTGGCCAGTGTGGTCGCCCAGACCGACGCCAGCGCCACGATCGCGCCGACCGACAGATCGATCCCGCCGCTGGTGATCACGAACGTCATACCGACGGTGACGACACCGATGACGGACGCCTGGGTGAGCACCAGTTGGAGGTTGTTGGTGTCCAGGAACTGATCGGGCTTGGTGATACCGCCGACGATGATCAGTGCGGCGAGCACCCCGAGCAGGGAGAGGTTACGGACATCGAGACGCAGCCCGAGGGCGCGCCAACCGCCCTTCTCCTCCGTGGACTTGGCGGACGCGTGGGTCGTGGCGGGCGGCGTGGGCGGCTCGGGCGTGGCCGCCGCGTCGGGCCCGCCCTGCTGCGCCTCGGAGGCAGGCTGTTTCATGACGTCGGGCTCCCTTCCATCACAAGGTCGAGTACACGGTGCTCGTCGAGCTCCTGGGCGGGCGCCCGGTGGACGACCTGGCCCTCGCGGAGCACCAGCACCCGGTCGGCGAGGCCCAGGACTTCAGGGACCTCGCTGGAGACGAGCAGAACGGCGAGGCCTTCGTCGGCCAGCCGGCGGATCACGGCGTACAGCTCGGCGCGAGCACCGACGTCGACTCCGCGCGTCGGCTCGTCGAGCAGCAGCACCCGGCAGCCGCGCAGCAGCCAGCGGGCGAGGACCGCCTTCTGCTGGTTGCCGCCGGAGAGGGTACGAATACGGGCGTCCGGGTTGTCGGGGCGCAGGGAGAGTTCCCTGGTGGCCTCCCTGGCCGCGGTCCGCTCCGCCCCGTGGTCGAGCCAGCCGCCCCGGGAGAAGCGGGACAGCGATGACACCGACACATTGCGCGTGACGGATTCGAGCATCAGCAGGCCCTGGGCCTTGCGCTCCTCGGGGGCGAGGCCGAGCCCCGCGCGGACGGCGGCGCGTACGCTGCCGGGCCGCAGCGGGGTGCCGTCGACGAGCACCCGGCCCGCGGTGGCCTTGCGCGCCCCGTAGATCGTCTCCAGGATCTCGGAGCGGCCCGAGCCGACGAGCCCCGCGAGTCCGACGATCTCGCCGGGCCGCAGTTCGAGGTCGACGGGGGCGAACTCCCCTTCCCTGGCCAGCCCTTCGACCTTCAGTACGGGCTCGGGGCGCCCCGCGCCCGCCGTGACGGGCGCGGGGCGCTCGGGGAAGACGTACTCGACGTTCCGGCCGGTCATCAGCGCGACGACCTCGCGGGTCGGCGTCTCCTTCGCGGGCAGGGCGACGGCCACGGTCCGGCCGTCCTTGATGACGGTGACCCGGTCGCCGATGCGCCGGATCTCCTCCAGCCGGTGGGAGATATAGATGACGGCCACGCCGTCGGCGGTGAGGGTGGAGACGATTCGGAAGAGGTTGTCGACCTCGTCGGGGTCGAGGGCCGCGGACGGCTCGTCCATCACGATGAGCCGTACGTCGTGCGAGAGGGCGCGGGCCATCGACACGATCTGCTGCTGGGCGGCGGAGAGCGAGCCGACGGGCCGGTGCGCCTGGATCTCGGGGTGGCCGAGCCGCTTCAGCAGCGCGGTCGCGCGGGTCCTCGCCTCGCGGCCCCTGACCACGAAGCCGGCGGTGGTGGGCTCGTGCCCGAGGAAGATGTTCTCGGCGACCGTCAGCCCCTCGACCAGGTCGAGTTCCTGGTAGATGGTCGCGATGCCGAGCCGCATGGCGGCGATGGGCGATTTCAGTGTGACGGCCTCGCCGCGCCAGGTGATCACACCGCCATCGGGCTGGTGTGCCCCGGCGAGCACCTTGATGAGGGTGGACTTGCCGGCGCCGTTCTGGCCGAGCAGGCAGTGGACCTCGCCTGCCTCGACCTCCAGGTCCACACCGTCGAGGGCGCGGACACCGGGGAACAGCTTGGTGATGCCGGACATGGTGAGCAGTAGTTTTTCCGGTGGTGCGGGTGTGGGTGCCATGGCGTATCCCCTCGGCGGATGCGGCCGTAGAGCGGGCAGGGCGGAACCAGGTGCGGCGGAGCGGCGCTGGTACGTGGTACGGATACGGCTCGTGCGGCTGACGCGGCTCGTGCGTACTGCTGTGGTGACGGGTGGTGCGGCTCGTACCTACTGCGGTGGTGAAGGGTGGTGCGGCTCGTGCGATATGCGGTGTGACGGTGTGCTGTTGTCGCGGATGGAGCGGTGGTGTCGCGTTGGTGTCCGGTGGTGCGCTGCCGGCCCGGACGGGCGTCAGGCCGGCGAGAACAGGTGGTCGCTGATGAGCCGGGCCGCGCCGGTGACTCCGGCGGTCGGGCCCAACTCCCCCAGGACTATGGGGAGATTGCCGGTGGCCAGCGGCAGGGACTGCCGGTAGACCTGGGTACGTACGCTGGCCAGCAGCGTGTGACCGAGACCGGTCACGCCGCCGCCGATCACCACGAGGCCCGGGTTGAAGAAGCTCACGAGCCCGGCGATGACCTGGCCGACGCGGTTGCCGCCGGCCCGGATGAGATCGAGTGCGGCGGGGTCACCCGCGGCAGCGGCGGCGGCGACATCCACGGCGGAGAGCCGGTCCGCGGCCTCCAGCCGGGCGGCCAGCTCGGGCGAGCGGCCGGAGCGCGCGGCGTCCTCGGCGTCCCGGGCGAGGGCGGCGCCGCTGAAGTAGGCCTCCAGACAGCCCTTGTTGCCACAGGCGCAGGCGCGGCCGTCGGACTCGACCTGGATATGGCCGATGTCGCCGGCGCTGCCGGTCGTACCGCGGTAGACCTCGCCGCCGACGACGATCCCGCAGCCGATACCGGTACCGATCTTGACGCAGAGGAAGTCACCGACCGAGCGTGCGACGCCCGCGTGCTGCTCCCCCATCGCCATCAGGTTCACATCGTTGTCGACCATGACCGGGCAGCCGAGCTCCTGGCTCAGCGCCTCCCGTACGGGGAAGCCGTCCCAGCCCGGCATGATCGGCGGCGCGACCGGGACACCCTCGGGGAAGCGGACGGGTCCCGGTACGCCGATCCCGGCGCCGTCGAACTCGTCGGCGAGCCCGGAGACCTTGAGCTTGGCCGCCATGACGAGCACCTGCTCGAAGACGGCGACGGGCCCCTCGCGGACATCCATGGGGTGGTTGAGATGTCCCAGCACCTCCAGCTCCGCGTTGGTCACGGCGACATCGATGGAGGTGGCGCCGATGTCGACACCGAGGAAGCGCAGGGCGGGCGCCAGCCGGATGTTGTGGGAGCGCCGGCCGCCGCGCGAGGCGGCGAGTCCGTCGGCGACCACCAGGCCGGTCTCCAGCAGCCGGTCCACCTCGACGGCGAGCTTGGAGCGCGAGAGATCGACCTGGTCACCCAGTTGCGCACGGGAGTTGGGGCCACCGTCGCGCAACAGCCTGAGCAGTCGCGCCTGATGCGCGTTCGCGGGTCGTGCGGTCATACGTCTCACGCGCCCCTCCCCGCCTTCTCGGCCTATGCGTCGGGCTTTCGAGGGAACGTAGCAGCGCTTGCCCGCAGGGGGAAGAAGTTGAGCGGGAATCAGTCCCAACTTTCTCCACACCGAGGACAAAGCCGATTCGAGGCGTCGCTTTTGCGGCCTTTCGCACCTGCTTTTCGGGGAGGCCGGGAATGCCCGGACGCGGGAGGTTCAGGACTCCTGGCGATGGTGGTACGTGTTGCGCGTGTGCTCCGTGTGCGCCTTCATGACTTCCGTCGCGCGCCGCTCGTCGCGCGTAGAAATCGCGGCGATGAGCTCACGGTGCTCGATCCAGGACTGCTTGCCGCGCTGCCGGGCGACCGGCGTGTAGTACCAGCGCACCCGGCGGTCCACCTGCGCGGCCAGCTCGGCCAGTACGACATTGCCCGCCAGCTCCATGACCTTGGCGTGGAAGGCGGCGTTGGTGGCGACCGTCAGATCCCTGTCGTCGTCGGCCACGGACTGCTCGCCCTTGGCGCACAGCGCCTCCAGCTCGGCGATCCCCGCCGCGCCGGAGTTGGCCGCGGCCAGCCGGGCGGCCTCCGCCTCAAGGAGCGTACGGACCGACAGCAGTTGGTCCGCCTCGTCCTCGGTCGGCTCATGGACGAAGGCGCCCTGCGCCGGGCGCAGATCCACCCAGCCCTCGGTGTTGAGGCGCTGAAGGGCCTCACGCACCGGCTGCCGGGACACCCCCAGATGACGCGCGAGTTCGCTCTCGACGAGGTGCTGGCCGGGCTGGAGCGCCCGGGTCGTGATCAGTTCGAGCAGGGCCTCGTACACACGTTCACGCAGTGGTCCCGGTCGTTCGAGTTTAGGCACGGCACCTTGCGCCAACTTCGCGGACAACATCGTGTCCCCCTCCTGGCCGGCAGTGTCATTGACTGTAGCGATGGACCGATGTCACCAGGGGTGATGAGCATCAAGACATTGGCTATCGTCTACAGTCTACCGAGAACAGCGGGGTTCATGGGCAACGGATGACCTGACCCGCGTAGGAGAGGTTCCCCCCGAAGCCGAAGAGCAGCACCGGCGCCCCCGACGGAATCTCTCCGCGGTCCACGAGTTTGGACAGCGCCATCGGGATGGACGCCGCGGACGTATTGCCGGAATCCACCACATCACGGGCGATGACCGCGTTGACGGCACCGATCTTCTGGGCGACGGGCTCGATGATCCGCAGATTGGCCTGATGCAGCACGACCGCGGCCAGTTCCTCGGGGGTGACACCCGCCCGTTCGCAGACCTTGCGGGCGATCGGCGGCAGCTGGGTGGTCGCCCAGCGGTAGACGGACTGCCCCTCCTGGGCGAAGACCGGCGGGCTGCCCTCGATCCGTACCGCGTGGCCCATCTCCGGCACCGAGCCCCAGAGCACCGGACCGATCCCCGGCTCCTCGTCGGCGCCGTCCGCCACGACGACCGCCGCGCCCGCGCCGTCGCCGACCAATACGCAGGTCGAGCGATCGGTCCAGTCGGTGATCGCGGTCATCTTGTCCGCCCCGATCACCAGGACGCGGGACGCGGAGCCCGCCCGTACGGCGTGGTCGGCGGTGGCGAGGGCGTGGGTGAAGCCCGCGCAGACGACATTGAGGTCCATGACGGCGGGCGAGCCCATGGAGAGCCGGGCGGCGACCCGGGCCGCGGTGTTCGGGGAGCGGTCGATGGCGGTGGAGGTGGCGACCAGCACCAGATCGATGTCCGCCGGGGTGAGCCCGGCGGACGCCAGGGCCTTGGCGCCCGCGTGCGCGGCCAGCTCGTCCACCGGCTCATCGGGCCCCGCCATATGACGGGTTTTGATCCCCACCCGGCTGCTGATCCACGCGTCACTGGTGTCGACCAGGGCCGCCAGGTCGTGATTGGTGAGCACCTTGGCGGGCTGGTAGTGCCCGAGCGCGGCGATACGAGTGCCGGTCATGCCCGGGACCCCCTCTGGTTCGACGTCAGGAGTGCTCCAGTCTCGTCAGCGACTCACCGGTAAGGGTGCAGGTGAACCAACAGGATTCAGCCGCGCCGCTTGGAGACTCCATATCATCCGGTGAAAAGCTGGGCCGCCTTCAGTACCAGCTCGTACACACCGTACGCGAGGGGGATCCCTACCCAAAGCCAGGCGAAGACGATCAGACCGGTACGCCGGGACTCAGCCGGTGCGGTGCTGTTCGCTGGTGACGTGGTCATCGGCGGCCTCCCTGGGGGCGGGGACGTGGTGGCGCGGGTGGACGGGCCTGACCAGTTCATTGGCGACGAAGCCGATGACCAGCAGCCCGATCATGATGGTGAACGAGAGACCGTACAGCCCCGATCCGCTCCGGCCCGCCTCTTCCTGGCTGTCCGCGACCCGGTTGACGATCAGCGGGCCGAGCACACCGGCGGTGGACCAGGCGGTGAGCAGCCGGCCGTGGATGGCGCCCACCTGGTAGGTGCCGAAGAGATCCTTGAGATAGGCGGGGACCGTGGCGAAACCGCCTCCGTAGAAGGACAGGATCACCAGCGCGCAGAGGACGAACAGCGGCTTGGAGGAGTCGCCGAACCGCGAGATCAGCAGATACATCAGCGCGCCGACACCGAGATAGACGCGGTACATGTTCTTGCGGCCGATCAGGTCCGAGGTGGAGGACCAGCCGATCCGGCCCGCCATGTTGGCGGCGGAGAGCAGCGCCACGAAGCCGGCCGCGGCCGAGACGCTGACGGGCGCGTCGGTCTCCGCGAAGAAGTCGGTGATCATCGGGGCGGCCTTCTCCAGGATCCCGATCCCCGCGGTGACATTCATGCACAGGACCACCCACAGACACCAGAACTGCGGGGTGCGCACAGCGGACTTGGCGGACACCTGCGCGGTGGAGATCAGCGCGCCCGCCACGGGCTTCGCGGCGCCGGGGGCCGGCCGCGGCCCGTCGTCCCCGCCCTGCCGGTAGCCGGGCGGGGGTACGCGGACGAGCAGGACGCCGAGGGCCATGAACACCGCGTACACCAGCCCGTGCACCAGGAAGGCGAGCGCGATCCCCTCGCTCCCCGCGCCGAACGAGTCGAGCATCTGCGCGGACCATGGCGAGGCGATGAGCGCGCCGCCGCCGAAGCCCATGATGGCGATACCGGTGGCCATGCCCGGCCGGTCGGGGAACCACTTGATCAGGGTGGAGACGGGCGAGATATAGCCGATGCCGAGGCCGATACCGCCGACGAAGCCGTAGCCGAAGACGATCAGCCAGTACTGCTCGGTGAAGGCGCCGAGCGCGGCGATCAGAAAGCCCGAGGAGAAGCAGCAGAGAGCGACCGTCATCGCCCAGCGCGGCCCCTTGCGTTCGACGAGGGTGCCGCCGAAGGCCGCGGACAGGCCGAGCATGACGATGCCCAGCTGGAAGGGGAGGGCGCTGGCGGTGCCGGAGAGACCGAGTGCCGATTCGAGCGGCGGTTTGAACACGCTCCAGGCATAGGCCTGGCCGATCGAAAGATGCACCGACAGCGCGGCGGGGGGTACCAGCCAGCGGCTCCAGCCGGCGGGCGCGAGTGGGGGCGTCATGGTCGCGAACTCTAGGAAGCCGACCACCCGGTTGGGAAGATCCACAGCCAAGTTTGCCGACTGCATACCTTTCCGGAGCCTTGTAGACCAGAACTCCATACTGTAGACAATATATCGTCAACACGGAATGTGATCAACAGCACAGAAACCGGAATACGGAGTGTGACCCTTCCCTCGGTCTCCCTCAAACCGAACGGAGAGCCCCACGTGAAAGTCGCAGTTGTCGGCGCCGGAGCGATCGGCGCCTATGTCGGAGCCGCTCTCGACCGAGCGGGCGCCGACGTCCATCTCATCGCCCGCGGACCGCATTTGGCGGCCATGCGGGAGCACGGAGTGCGGGTGCTCAGTCCTCGTGGTGATTTCACCGCGCGGGTGCACGCCACCGACCGGCCGGAGGACATCGGTCCGGTCGACTATGTGTTCCTCGGGCTGAAGGCCAACTCCTACGCGGCGTGCGGGCCGCTGGTGACGCCTCTGCTCAAGGACAGCACGGCGGTCATCGCCGCCCAGAACGGCATTCCCTGGTGGTACTTCCACGGCCACGGCGGTCCGTACGACGGCCGGCGGGTCGAGAGTGTCGACCCGGGCGGCTCGGTCAGCGCCGTACTCCCACCCGAACGTGCGATCGGGTGTGTGGTGTACGCGGCGACGGAGCTGGAGGGGCCGGGCGTCGTCCGGCATCTCGAAGGCACCCGGTTCTCGATCGGCGAACCCGACCGCTCCATCTCCCCGCGGTGTCTGGAATTCAGCGATGCCATGCGGACCGGAGGTCTCAAATGCCCCGTCGAGGCCGAGTTGCGCGAGGACATCTGGATCAAGCTCCTCGGCAATATCTCGTTCAACCCGATCAGCGCCCTCACCCGCGCCACCATGCGGGAGATGTGCCTGCACCGCTCCACCCGCGAGGTCATCGAACTGATGATGTCGGAGGCCCTGCGGGTCGCCGAGGCGCTGGGCTGCCGTCCCGACATATCCGTCGAACGGCGGCTGGCGGGGGCGGAACGGGTCGGTGACCACCGGACCTCCACTCTCCAGGACCTGGAGAAGGGCAAGCCCCTGGAGCTCGATGTCCTGCTCGCCGCGGTCGTGGAACTCGCCGCGATCAGTGATGTTCCGGTGCCGACGCTCCGCACGGTGGACGCGATCTCGGATCTGCTGGCCCGCGGGGTGACCGCGGCCGCCTGACCACCCGTCACCGACACCTGGAGAGGCGGGTACGCGTCAAATCCCCGCACCGGGGTTCCCACGCGTACCCGTCACCGGGATACTGTATGCAATGGGCGCGGCCATCACTCCCAAAGGAGAGCGCAGCGTGAAGAACCGAGACCGCACGCCGAAAACGTACGCCCGCATCACCCACCCCCTGGTGCGGGACGAGAAGGGCGGCCCGTTCCGCAGGGCGACCTGGGACGAGGCGCTGGACCGCGCGGCGGAGGGCCTGCGCGCCGCACGCGGCGCGTTCGGGATGTTCTCCTGCGCCCGCGCCACCAATGAAATGAACTATGTGGCCCAGAAGTTCGCCCGTGTGGTGATGGGCACCAACAACGTGGACTCCTGCAACAGGACCTGTCACGCGCCGAGTGTGGCCGGGCTCTCCGCCGTCTTCGGATCCGGCGGCGGCACCTCCTCGTACGGGGAGGTGGACCACACGGATCTGATCGTGATGTGGGGCTCCAACGCCCGCTTCGCCCACCCGATCTTCTTCCAGCATGTGCTGCGGGGTATCAGGAACGGCGCGCGGATGTACGCCGTCGACCCCCGCCGTACCTCCACCGCCGAATGGGCCGAGAGCTGGCTCGGACTGAACGTCGGTACGGACATCCCGCTGGCCCACGCGGTCGGCCGCGAGATCATCCACGCGGGCCTGCACAACCGCTCGTTCATCGAGCGCGCCACCACCGGGTTCGACGAGTACGCCGCCGAGGTCGAGCCATGGACGCTCACGGTGGCCGAGCAGGTGACCGGCGTACCGGCCGAGGCGATCCGCGAGCTCGCGCACGCCTACGCCCGCGCCGAACGGGCCCAGCTGTGCTGGACGCTGGGCATCACCGAGCACCACAACGGCACCGACAACGTACGGGCGCTGATCAATCTCTCCCTGCTCACCGGGCATGTCGGCCGGTACGGCTCGGGCGTGCAGCCGCTGCGCGGCCAGAACAACGTGCAGGGCGGCGGCGACATGGGCGCCATCCCCAACCGGCTGCCCGGCTTCCAGGACATCCTGGAGCCCGATGTCCGGCGGAAGTTCGAGACCGCGTGGGACACCGTCATCCAGCCGCACTACGGGCTGAACCTGACGGACATGTTCGAGGCGATGGAGACCGGCGGGCTCAAGGCCGTCTACTGCATCGGCGAGAACCCCGCCCAGTCCGAGGCCGACAGCGAGCAGGCCGTGGAGCGCATGAAGCGGCTCGACTGTCTTGTGGTGCAGGACATCTTCCTCACCAAGACCGCCGAACTCGCCGATGTGGTACTGCCCGCCACCGCCGCCTGGGCGGAGACGGACGGCACCACCACCAACAGCGAGCGCCGGGTGCAGCGGGTGCGCAAGGCCGTGGAGCCGCCGGGCGAGGCGCGCGAGGACATCGACATCATCTGCGAGTTGGCCGGCCGGCTCGGGCACGCCTGGAAGTACGCGGACGCGGAGTCGGTGTGGAACGAGCTGCGTTCGGTCTCCCCCGACCACTACGGCATGACGTATGAGCGGCTGGCGGAGCATCAGGGCATCCAGTGGCCCTGCCCGGACACGGAGAAGCTCGAACCGACCTATCTGCACGGCAGGTTGTGGGAGGCCGACCCGGCCAAGCGCGGCCGGCTCGCGCCCTTCGGCATCGTCAAGCACGACCCCCCGGTCGATCTGACGGATGATCAGTACCCGATCAGGCTCACCACGGGCCGCCGGCTCGACTCGTACAACACCGGGGTGCAGAGCGGGAGTTTCGCCTCTCCGCTGCGGCGCGGCGAGTATGTCGAGCTGTGCCCGGAGGACGCCGAGCGGTACGGGGTGTCGGTGGGCGAGGAGGTCCGTATCTCGTCGCGGCGCGGCACGGTGCAGGCGCCGGTCTGGGTCGACCCGGGGCTCCGTCCCGGTCTGGCCTTCATGACCATGCACTTCCCCGACGAGGTGGACACCAACCAGCTGACCATCGAGGCCAATTGCCCGATCGCGGGCACCGCCGAGTTCAAGGCGTCGGCGATCCGGATCGAGAAGCTGCCCGCAGCGGCGTCAAGGAGCTGAGACCCAGTGGATCTGCACTTCGGTGACAGCAAGCCGACCGGCGAGGAGCGGGCGGCGGTCGACGCACTGCTCGGCCCGCCGGCCTCGGCCTGGGAAGGCGCGGACGACCGTACGGACACGGATCTGCGCTGGGCACGGGGCGGTCGCGAGGCACGGGCGCGACGAGACCTGCTGTTGCCGGGGCTGCACGCGGTCAACGACCGCGTCGGCTGGATCAGCGAAGGCGCGCTGGACTACCTCTGCCGACGGCTCACGGTGCCGCCGGCGGAGGCGTACGGCGTCGCCACGTTCTACGCGATGTTCGCGGTCAAACCCCGCCCCGCGAAGGTGCTGCACGTCTGTACCGACCTGGCCTGCGCCGCCCATGGCTCCCAGGCGCTCTGCGCGAGCCTGGAAGAGCGGCTGGGGGCCGCGGGCGCGCCCGTGGCCGGCGCCGTCTGGCAGCCGAGCCCCTGTCTCGGTCTCTGCGAACGGGCCCCGGCGGCGCTGCTCGTCCAGGCGGGCGCGGCGGAGGGCGCCGAGGCGACGGAGCCGCCGTCCCGGCCGTACGCCACGGCCGTCATCGCCCCCGCCACCGCCGAGGCGCTCGTCCTGGCCACGGCCGCGCCCGAGGAGGCGCCCGCCGAGCCCGGCGCGGCGATGGCCGTACCGCAGGCCGGGCAGCCGGGGCTGACACTGCTCGGCCGCGTCGGCGTCGTCGACCCGTACAGCCTCGACGACTACCGGGCGCACGGCGGCTACGCGGCGCTGCGCCGGGCCTTCGACATCGGGGCCGCCGGTGTCATCAGGGAGGTGACCGACGCCGGTCTGGTCGGCCGCGGCGGCGCGGCCTTCCCCACCGGCCGCAAGTGGCAGGCCACCGCCTCGCAGCCGGCCCACCCGCACTATCTGGTCTGCAACGCCGACGAGTCGGAGCCCGGCACCTTCAAGGACCGGGTGGTCATGGAAGGCGATCCGTACTCCCTGATCGAGTCGATGACCATCGCCGGATACGCGGTCGGCGCGCACCACGGCTATCTCTATCTGCGCGGCGAGTATCCGCGCGCCCTGCGCCTCCTCCAGAACGCGATCGACCGGGCGCGCGCCCGCGGACTGCTCGGGGACGACATCCTCGGCCAGGGGTACGCCTTCGACATCGAGATCCGGCGCGGTGCGGGCGCGTACATCTGCGGCGAGGAGACCGCGCTGTTCAACTCGATCGAGGGCTACCGGGGCGAGCCGCGCTCCAAGCCGCCGTTCCCGGTGGAACAGGGCCTGTTCGGCAAGCCGACCGCCGAGAACAACGTCGAGACGCTCATCAATGTGCTGCCCATCCTGACCGGCGGCGCCCAGGCGTACGCGGCGATCGGCACGGCGCAGTCCACCGGGCCCAAGCTGTTCTGTGTCTCCGGCAATGTGTCGCGCCCCGGCATCTACGAACTGCCCTTCGGCGCCACGCTGGGCGAGCTGCTCGATCTGGCCGGCACACCGGGCGAGGTGCGGGCGATCCTGCTCGGCGGCGCCGCGGGCGGATTCGTACGGCCCGACGAGCGGGACATACCGCTGACCTTCGAGGGGACCAGAGCGGCCGGCACCACACTCGGATCCGGGGTGGTGCTGGTGATGGACGACACCGTACAACTGCCGCGGATGCTGCTCCGTATCGCCGAGTTCTTCCGCGACGAGTCCTGCGGGCAGTGTGTGCCCTGCCGGGTCGGGACGGTACGGCAGGAGGAGGCCCTGCACCGGATCCAGGACCGTACGGGCGCCGAGGCCGCCGGGGACATCGCACTGCTGCGCGAGGTCGGCCGGGCCATGAAGGACGCCTCGATCTGCGGTCTGGGACAGACCGCGTGGAGCGCCGTCGAGTCCGCCATCGACCGTCTGGACGTCTTCGAGTCAAGGGGTGCCAAGTGACCGCGATACCGCTTCAACCACCGCGCCGGCTGATCGAGTTCACACTGGACGGCCAGGAGACGCGGGTACCGGAGGGGTCCACACTCCTGGACGCCTGCCGTGCGGCCGGCAAGGACATCCCGACGCTCTGCGAGGGCGACACACTCACCCCGAAGAACGCGTGCCGGGTGTGTGTCGTCGAGGTCGAGGGCGCCCGTACGCTGGCGCCCGCCTGCTCGCGCCGCGCGGAGGCGGGCATGGACGTCCGTACGGACACCGAGCGCGCCCGGCACAGCCGGAAGATCGTCCTCGAACTCCTCGCCTCGTCGACCGATCTCTCGACCACCCCGAGGGCCGCCGAATGGCTCAAGGAGTACGACGCCAAGCCCGCGCGCTTCGGTCCCGACGCGGCCCGGCTGAACGAAGAGCCGAAGATCGACAACGATCTGTACGTCCGCGACTATGACAAGTGCATCCAGTGCTACAAGTGTGTCGACGCGTGCGGTGAGCAGTGGCAGAATTCCTTCGCGATCTCTGTCGCGGGCCGCGGTTTCGACGCCCGTATCTCCACCGAGCACGACACACCGCTGACCGATTCGGCCTGTGTCTACTGCGGCAACTGCATCGAGGTCTGCCCGACCGGAGCACTCAGCTTCAAGTCGGAGTTCGACATGCGGGAGGCCGGTACGTGGAACGAGCCGGCCCAGACGGAGACCACCACGATCTGCGCCTACTGCGGCGTTGGCTGCAATCTGACACTGCACGTGCAGGACAATGAGATCGTGAAGGTGACCTCGCCGCACGACAACCCGGTGACACACGGAAATCTCTGCATCAAGGGACGGTTCGGCTACCAGCACGTACAACAGCACTGACAACGGCACCGGCAGCGGCACTGCCGGCAGCACCGACGAGTAGGACTGGATCACATGGGACGGGTCACCGAGCGCCGCCGCACCATCCGTATCCGGGACGGAGCCATCTCGACCCGTCCCGACACCCTGGTGGCGGAAGAGCCACTGGAAATCCGGCTGAACGGCAAGCCGCTCGCCATCACCATGCGCACGCCGGGCGACGACTTCGCGCTCGCGGCGGGCTTCCTCGTCAGCGAAGGGGTGCTGGCGGCGGGGTCCGACGTCCAGTCCATCGTGTACTGCGCCGGAGCGAAGGACGACGGCTCGAACACGTACAACGTCGTCGATGTACGGCTGGCGCCGGGGGTGCCCGTGCCGGACATCACGCTGGAGCGCAACGTCTACACGACCTCGTCGTGCGGACTGTGCGGCAAGGCCAGCCTGGACGCCGTACGGACCACGGCCCGGTTCCCGATCAATGACACTCCCCCGGTCCATATCGAGCCCGCGCTGCTCTCCGGCCTCCCCGACCGGCTGCGGGCGGCACAGCAGGTCTTCGACCGGACCGGGGGCCTCCACGCGGCCGCGCTGTTCTCCGAGGACGGCGAGATGCTCGACATCCGGGAGGACGTCGGCCGGCACAACGCGGTCGACAAGCTCGTCGGCCGCGCACTGCGGCAGGATCTGCTGCCCCTCTCCCGGGCGATCCTGCTCGTCTCCGGCCGCGCGTCCTTCGAACTCGCGCAGAAAGCCGTGATGGCGGGCATTCCTGTGCTGGCGGCGGTGTCGGCGCCTTCGTCGCTCGCCGTCGATCTCGCCGCGGAGACCGGGCTGACGCTGGTCGGCTTCCTCCGCGGCACCTCCATGAACGTGTACGCGGGGGACGAGAGGATCGCCCTGCATACCGGGGTCTGACCACCCCCGCTGCACGGAACAGGGCCCGGCCGGCGGGGAGCGCCCCCTGCGTCGGCCGGGCTCTTTCTTTCTTGAGGGCTCGGTTCGCCTCCGGGGCGCTTTATGTCTGCGTCGACGGTCGACCGTGCTCGATTCGCTCGTACCTCACGAACCTCCGCCCGCGCGGCGGAGCCGCATATCCAGCACAGCCTCCCTTTCGACGCCGACGCGCCCCTTCGGCTCACTCGCCGGCGGGCGCGGAGACGGGCGTACGGATCGAGGCGGGCCGCTTCAAAGGACCCGGGATACCCGGAGGCTGGGGGTCCGCCGCGCGGCGCTTCGCTATGACCGCGCACACCATCAACTGCATCTGGTGGAACAGCATCAGAGGCAGTACGGCCAGGCTCGCCTGCGCGCCGAACAGCACGCTCGCCATCGGCAGTCCGGCCGCCAGGCTCTTCTTCGAACCGGCGAACTGGATCGCGATCCGGTCCGCACGGCCGAAGCCCAGGCGCTTGCCGCCGTACCAGCTCAGCGAGAGCATCGCGGCGAGCAGCACCGCCTCGACGCCCAGCAGTACCGCCAGCCTGGCGGGGGTCACCTGGTGCCAGATGCCCGCGGCCATGCCCTGGCTGAACGCGGTGTAGACGACCAGCAGGACCGAGCCGCGGTCGACCAGGCCGAGCAGTTCGCGGTGGCGGGTGAGGAAGCCGACGATCCAGCGGCGCAGCAACTGGCCCGCCAGGAAGGGCAGCAGCAGTTGCGCGACGATCTTGAACAGCGAGTCGGCGGAGAAGCCGGCCGTCCCGCCGCCGATCAGCAGCGCCGCGAGCAGCGGTGTGAGCACGATGCCGACGAGGCTGGAGAACGATCCCGCGCAGATCGCGGCGGCCACATTGCCGCGGGCGATGGAGGTGAAGGCGATGGACGACTGGACCGTGGAGGGCACCAGGCAGAGGAAGAGCAGTCCGCTGTAGAGCTGGGGTGTCAGGGCGAACGGTACGAGCCCCCGCGCGGCCAGTCCCAGCAGCGGGAAGAGCAGGAACGTACAGGCGAGGACGGTCAGATGGAGGCGCCAGTGCTTCAGCCCGTCGACCATCTCGCGGGTGGAGAGCCGTGCTCCGTAGAGGAAGAACAGCAGCGCCACCGCTCCTGTCGAGGCCCCGCCCGCGACATCGGCGGCCGTGCCGGAGACCGGCAGGAGCGCGGCGAGGACGACGGTTCCGATGAGCGCGAGGATGTAGGGGTCGACAGGCAGCCAGGACGGGATCCGGATGCGCGGGGAAAGACGGCGGTTCATGTGCTCCACTACTGGCTGTCGGTACAGTGCGTGCCTCCCCATGCTCCCCCTGTTCTCCATGATCGGGAATCCCGCATATCACTCTGACTGTCATCGCGGTCCGTGATAACGCTCTAACCTGGCGGTATGTACGACCCACGACAGCTGCGCACCTTCCTGGCCGTGGCCCAGACCCTGAGCTTCACCCAGGCCGCGCACCGGCTCGGGCTGCGCCAGTCCACGGTGAGCCAGCACATCCGCCGTCTTGAGGAGGCGACGGGGCGGCTCCTGTTCACCCGGGACACCCACAGCGTGGAGCTGACCGAGGACGGCGAGGCCATGCTCGGCTTCGCCCGGACGATCCTGGCGGCCCATGACCGGGCGGCGGCCTACTTCACCGGCACGCGGCTGCGCGGCCGGCTCAGATTCGGCGCCTCGGAGGACTTCGTCCTCACCCGGCTCCCGGAGATCCTGGAGACCTTCCGGCTCGACCATCCCGAGGTCGACCTGGAGCTGACCGTGGAGCTCTCCGGCATCCTGCACGAACAGCTGGCGGACGGCGGGCTCGATCTGGTGCTGGCCAAACGCCGCACGGGCGACCGTCATGGCGAGCTGGTCTGGCAGTCCACCCTGGCCTGGATCGGGGCGCCGCAGCTGCGCCTCGACCCGGAGCGTCCCGTCCCGCTGATCGCCTTTCCGCCGCCCGCGCTCACCCGCGCCCGCGCGCTGGAGGTGCTGGAGGCGCACGACCGGCGCTGGCGTATCGCGTGTACGAGCGCCAGCCTGAGCGGACTGATCGCGGCGGCCCGCGCGGGACTCGGCGTCATGGCGCACACCCGGGGGCTGATACCGCCGGGTCTGGTGCCGGTCCCGGCGAAGGCGGGGCTGCCCGAGCTGGGCGGGGTGGACTTCGTCCTGCTGCACGGCCGGCGCCGGGGCCGCCCGGAGGCCCAGGACGCGGCGGACGCGCTGGCGGCGGCGATCCTGGCGGGCGGCGACCGGCTGCACCGTCCGGCGGCGGACAACTGAGAGCGGGCAGCTCAGGGCGGACAACTGATGGGGCGCAGGTACAGACCAGAAACCCCGGCTCGGTAGAGCGCGCGTGACAGCGGCGTACGGATTCGGTGGAGATTCCCCCGCCCGTCACTTACCCGGCGGTCAGATGTGCCTCGCGAGCCCCAGAAAGCGGGCTCGAATCGGGCGCTGACCTGTGGTGATACGGCTTCGTGCCGGTTCCGTGGACGCTCTCCCCCCGGAGCGTCCGTTGGGGTACCGTCACCCGCGCTGTGCGGAGCGCCACAAGGAGCAAGTCATTGCGCGAGTTCACCGTCCCCCCTCTGCCGGCCGCCCCCCACGTGGGTGGGCTCGCGGACGCCGTGTTCGATCATGCCGTCGACGATCCGCGACGGGTCGCGCTCGGCCGCAAGGACGAGCGGGGCCAGTGGTGGGACATGACCTCGGCCGCGTTCCGTGACGAGGTACTGGCGCTGGCCAAAGGGCTGCTCGCGCACGGCGTACGGTTCGGCGACCGGGTCGCGATCATGTCCCGTACCCGCTACGAGTGGACGCTCTTCGACTTCGCGCTCTGGGCCGTCGGCGCGCAGTCCGTACCGGTCTATCCCACCTCCTCGGCCGAACAGGTCTACTGGATGCTGTACGACGCCGAGGTCTCGGCCTGCATGGTCGAGCACGAGGACCACGCCATGACCATCGGTTCGGTCATCGACCGGCTGCCCAGGCTCAAACGGCTCTGGCAGCTGGACGCCGACGCGGTGGACGAGTTGTTCGCCGCGGGCGCCGGCATCGACGACGAGGTGGTGCACCGGCACCGCAGGGCGGTGACACCGGACTCCGTGGCCACGGTGATCTACACCTCGGGCACCACGGGCCGCCCCAAGGGGTGTGTGATCACCCACGCCTGCTTCATGTTCGAGGCGGACACGGTCCTCAACCGCTGGGAGCCGGTCTTCCGCTCCAAGGCCGGTGAGGAGACGTCGACCCTGCTCTTCCTGCCGCTCGCGCATGTCTTCGGGCGGATGATCGAGATCGCGGCGATCCGCGGCCGGGTGAAGCTGGGACATCAGCCCGTCCTCCAGGCGAGCGCGCTGCTGCCCGATCTCGTGGCGTTCCGGCCGTCCTTCATCCTGGCCGTGCCGTACATCTTCGAGAAGGTCTACCAGGCGGCACGCCGCAAGGCGGAGAGGGACGGCAAGGCCGGGCCCTTCGACAAGGCCGTGGAGGTGGCGGTGCGGTACGCGGAGGCGCTGGAACACCGCGCCTTCGGCCTCGGCCCCGGCCCCTCCGCGACGCTGCGGGTGCAGCACCAGTTCTTCGAGAAGGCCGTCTACAGCAAGGTCCGTGACGCGATGGGCGGCCGGGTACGGCACGCCATGTCGGGCGGTTCGGCGATGGACCGGCGGCTCGGGCTGTTCTTCGCGGGCGCGGGCGTCACCGTCTACGAGGGGTACGGTCTCACCGAGTCCTGCGCGGCGGCCACCGCCAACCCGCCGGAGCGCACCCGCTACGGCACGGTCGGCCAGCCGATCCCCGGCACCTCGGTGCATATCGCGGCGGACGGCGAGGTGTGGCTGAGCGGCGGCCAGATCTTCTCCGGCTATCTCAACGACCCCAAGGCCACCGACGCCGTACTGCACGACGGCTGGCTGGCCACCGGCGATCTCGGGGCGCTCGACGAGGACGGCTATCTGACCATCACCGGACGCAAGAAGGAAATACTGGTCACCTCCGGCGGCAAGAGCGTCTCGCCCGGCGCCCTGGAGGACCGGGTACGGGCGCATCCGCTGGTGTCGCAGTGCATCGTGGTCGGCAATGACCGGCCGTATATCGCGGCGCTGGTGACCGTGGACCGGGAGGCCGTCGACCACTGGCTGTCCCTCCAGGGGCGGCCACCGCTCAAACCCACCGATCTGGTGCGGGACAAGGATCTGGAGATGGAGGTCCGGCGCGCGGTGGTGGCCGCGAACACGGCGGTGTCCCAGGCCGAGTCGATCCGTACGTTCCGGATCCTCGCCCATCCGTTCAGCGAGGAACTGGGCCTGCTGACACCGTCGTTGAAGCTCAAGCGCAAGGCGATCGAGGCCGCCTACGCGATCGAGGTGGACGCGCTCTACCGTTGAGGTGCGCACTGACGTCCACGCCCGCGGGAATCCGCCCGCCGCCGTGATCGTTGTTCATCCGGAGAAGCAACCGACGACGTTAGGATCGACCGCTCGTGAGCAAGGTCCCCACCCTCACTCTCCACAACGGCATCGAGATGCCCCAGCTCGGCTTCGGCGTCTGGCAGGTCCCGGACGACGAGGCGACGCGGGCCGTCGGCACCGCCCTGGAGGCCGGCTACCGCAGCATCGACACCGCCGCCCTCTACCGCAACGAAGAGGGCACGGGCAGGGCCATCGCGGCCTCCGGGATCGCCCGTGAGGAACTGTTCGTCACCACCAAGCTGTTGAACGGCGAGCAGGGCTACGACACGACACTGCGTGCCTTCGACACCTCGCTGGGGAAGCTCGGTCTGGAGTATGTCGACCTCTATCTGATCCACTGGCCGATGCCGGCCCGCGACACCTATGTCGACAGCTACAAGGCGTTCGAGAGGATCCTGGGCGAGGGCCGCGCCAAGGCCATCGGCGTCTCGAACTTCCTTCCCGAGCACCTGGAGCGGCTGCTCGGCGAGACCTCCGTGGTCCCCGCCGTCAACCAGATCGAGCTGCACCCGCAGCTCCAGCAGTCCGCGTCCCGGGCGTTCCACGCGGAGCACTCCATCGCCACCGAGGCATGGTCGCCGCTCGGTCAGGGCAAGGGGCTGCTGGAGGTCCCGACGGTGGTCGCCATCGCGCGCAAGCACGACAGGACCCCGGCGCAGGTGGTGCTCCGCTGGCATCTCCAGCTGGGCAACGTGGTGATTCCCAAGTCCGTGACGCCGTCCCGGATCCAGGAGAACATCGACGTCTTCGGCTTCGAGCTGGACGCCGACGATCTGGCGGCGTTCGCCGCGCTGGACGAGGGCAGGCGCCTCGGTCCCGACCCGGCGGAGCTCAACGGCTGACCCCGAACACCGCGGCGCCGTCGGCCCGTTACGGCCGACGGCGCTGTCGGCCGGGCCGCGCTACGAGCCGACCGGCAGCGCGCCCGACCGGTACTCCTGCGGGCTGACGCCGCGTACCCGCTTGAAGGCCGCGCTCAGCGCGAACGAACCGCTGTAGCCGACCTTCCTGGCCACCGACTCGACCGTCGCGTCCGTACCGCGCAGCAGATCCCCGGCGAGCGCGAGCCGCCAGCCGGTGAGATACGCCATCGGGGGCTCCCCGACCAGCTCGGTGAAGCGGCGGGCGAGCCCGGCCCGCGAGACACCGCACGCGATGGCGAGCGAGGCGACCGTCCAGGGCCGGGCCGGCTCGTTCTGAAGGAGCCGCAGGGCGTTGCCGACCGCCGGATCGGCCATGGCGCGGTACCACCCGGGGGCCGCCGCGCCGGGCCGGGCGAACCACGTCCTGAGCACGGCGATCAGCATCAGATCCAGCACCCGGTCGAGCACCACGCTCTGGCCCGGCTCGTCCCGGGAGATCTCGTCGTCGAGCACGGGCATCAGCGGGCAGTTCCAGGCATCGGCCGGCAGATGCAGGAGCGGCGGCAGCGCGTCCAGCAGCCGTCTGCTGACCTCGCCGTCCATCTGGTACGTACCGATGAGGACGGTCGTCCCGCCGTCCGGGGCGTTGCCCCAGGTCCGTACGCCCAGGTGCATGGACTGGGCGAGCGGCTCGCCCTCCAGGGTGCGGCAGACGCCGCCGGGGCCGATCAGCGCGCGCGGCGCGGTGCCGGGGCTGTCGGCGGTGAGGTACGGCTCCGGACCGCGGGCGATCGCGACATCCCCGGGGCGCAGCAGCACCGGATCACCGCCGCCGTCGGGGACGATCCATGCTTCACCGCGGGTGACGCACATCAGACAGAGCGGGGCCCGGTCCTCGATCCTGACGGACCACGGCGGCTCCATCACCATGCGCAGCAGAAAGGCCCCGCGCGCCCGCGGTCCGTCGAGGAGTCCCGCCAGTACGTCCATGGTCACCAGCGTAAATGGACCCGCGATGACACTCTCAGGCGGCGCCGTGCACGGGGGCGAACGCCTCGACGCGCCGCGCCAGTTCGAAGTCCCGGACGGTGAGGGCGCCGCCCGCGTCATGGGTACTCACCGCGAGGGAGACGGTGTTGTAGCCCAGGGTCAGCGCGGAGTGGTGGTTCAACTCCTCCTGGGTCCGGGCGACATGCACGACCATCGCGGTCGCGGCGAAGTGCGTGCCCAGCCGGTAGGTACGGGTCAGCAGGCCGTTCTCCACGGACCAGCCGGGAAGCTCCCGCAGCCGGTCCTCGATCTCGTTCTGCGACAGCGGCTCGGTGGCCATGGCCGGGGCTCCTTACGGGAACGGGCAGCGACGCGGCCGACGATACGTCGTCTCTCCGCGCCGCCGGGGCCGCCGTGCCGCGCGCACCCCGTACGCCCCTTCCCGGACCGGTGCATTACGGTCCTCGTATGGCAGCTCGCGGTATGACGGCTCAGGTCGCGTCGGCCGGATTCACGGCGGCTCGTGCCGCCGAGCCGGCCGTCGGTCCCCTGCTGCGCGACTGGCGCAAGCGGCGCCGGGTCAGCCAGCTGGAGCTGGCGATCCGGGCGGACTCGTCCGCCCGGCACATCAGCTTCATCGAGACGGGCCGGGCCCGCCCCAGCGAGGAGAT
Source organism: Streptomyces scopuliridis RB72 (assembly GCF_000718095.1). Classification (GTDB taxonomy): domain Bacteria; phylum Actinomycetota; class Actinomycetes; order Streptomycetales; family Streptomycetaceae; genus Streptomyces; species Streptomyces scopuliridis. The sequence continues at coordinate 251,505 of NZ_JOEI01000005.1, forward strand.
GGTGCTGCGGCTCGCCGAGCGGCTCGATGTGCCGGTACGGGAGCGCAACACCCTGCTGCTGGCGGCGGGTTACGCGCCCCGGTTCACCGAGACGGCGCTGGACGACCCGGCCATGGACGCCGTACGCGAGGGCCTGGAACAGCTGCTCCGGGGGTACGAGCCGTATCCGGCGGTCGTCGTGGACGGGACGTACACCGTGGTGGCCGCCAATCGGGGCATCGCCATGCTGATGGAGGGGCTGCCCGCGAAGCTGCTCGCGCCGCCGCTCAACGCGATGCGGCTCACCCTCCATCCGGAGGGACTCGCTCCACGCATCCGCAATCTGCGGGAGTGGCGCGGGCATCTGCTCGACCAGATGGAGCGCCAGCTCGCGCTGGACCGCTCCCCTACGCTGCGCGCGGTGTACGAGGAGGTCGCGGCGTATCCGCTGCCGGAGTCCGGGGCGGAGGAGGAGAGGGCGGGTGGCGGGACAGGTGCGCTCCGTTCCGTCGCGGGGCCGAGCTTCGCGCTGCCGATGATCATCGAGCACGACGGTCGGGTGCTCTCCTTTCTCTCCTCCATCTCCACCTTCAACACCCCGATGGACGTGACCGTCGCCGAACTGGCGATCGAGACGTTCCTCCCGGCGGATCCGGCGACGGTCGCCTATCTGACCTCACGCGCCGCGTAACGCACCGCGTCGGAGGGGCCCTGTCCGATGAGTTCGCGCGGCGGCGGGAGTCTTCCCTCTGACCGCACACTCGGGAAGGTGGACCGATGACCACGCTGCGCAACACGCTGGAGACGTACGTCGGCAACGGCTCGATGCCGGGAGCCGTGGGCCTGGTGGCCCACGGCGACGACCGGGTCGAGGTGGCGGCCGTCGGCTTCACCGATGTCGAGGGCACGTCCCCGATGGCCAGGGACTCGATCTTCCGCATCGCCTCGATCACCAAGCCCGTGACGGCCGCGGCGGTCATGATGCTGGTGGATGACGGTCTGATCGCGCTGGACGACCCGGTGGGGCCCTGGCTCCCGGAGCTGGGGTCACCGACGGTCGTCCGTACGCCGGCCGGTCCGGTCGATGACGTGGTCCCGGCGGCCCGGGCGATCACCGTGGCCGATCTGCTCACGTTCCGCGCCGGGTACGGGTTCCCGTCCGACTTCTCGCTGCCCGCGGTCGGGCTGCTGTTCAGCGAGTTGGGCCAGGGCGCGCCACAGCCGCAGGGGGTGGCGGCGCCCGACGCGTGGATGGCGGCGCTGTCCCGTATTCCGATGCTGCACCAGCCGGGCGACGCCTGGCTGTACAACACCTGCTCCGACATCCTGGGCGTGCTGATCGCCCGGGTCGCGGGCCGTCCGCTGCCCGAGTTCCTGGCGGAGCGGCTGTTCGAACCGCTCTCCATGGCCGACACCGGATTCGAGGTACCGGCCGGCAAGCTCGACCGGTTCACCAGCTACTACGGGACCGGTCCGACGGGCGGCCCCGAGCTGATCGACGCCCCCGACGGCCAGTGGAGCAGCCCGCCGGCGTTCCCGTCCGGCGCCGGTGGGCTGGTCTCGACCGTCGACGACTGGTACGCCTTCGCCCGGATGCTGCTCGCCGAAGGGACGGCCGGCGGCCACCGGCTGCTGTCGCCCGCGTCGGTCCGGCGGATGACCACCGACCAGCTGACCCCGTCCCAGCGCGAGGCGAGTCCGCTGTTCCTGGAAGGCCAGGGGTGGGGTTTCGGCGGCTCGGTCGATGTCGCGGAGATCAATCCCTGGAATGTGCTGGGACGGTACGGCTGGGTCGGCGGTACGGGCACGGCGGCGTATCTCGTCCCGTCCACCGGAGCGGTCTCGATCCTGCTCAGCCAGCTGGCGATGACCGGTCCGACCCCGCCGCCGCTGATGCGGGACTTCTGGCGGTACGCGGCCGGCGTCTGAGCCCGCGCCGCCACCCTGGACGGGGCCTGCTCGGCGGTCACCAGACCGTCAGCAGCAGATGGTTGACGAGGAGAGCCAGGCCGGCCTGTGCCGCGAGCCAGCCTCGGTGGTCACGGGCGGGGAGCAGCGCGGCGGCGGCCGGCAGCCAGAGCGTGAACGGCAGCCAGATGCGCTCCGTCTCGGCCTTGCTCATCCCCGACAGATCCGCGACCAGCAGTGCCAGGAGCCCTGCGGCCACCAGCAGGGCGACGGTCCGGTCGGGGCTCCTGACGCCTCGGTCGGCGCCCCGGGCACCGCGGACGGCGGCCGGCAGGCGCCGGATCCCGGCGACGGCCGCGAGTCCCGCCGCGATCACCGCGCCGGCTCCATTGGCCCATAGCCAGTAGCCGTACGGGCGCTCCCTGGCCACGCCCTGGTAGTAGCGCTCCACCAGCAGTCCGTACGCCTCCCACCACCGGAACCCGGCCAGCAGGAAGGCCACCGCCACCACCGCGAACCCCACGACGGCCGGCCCCACCACCGGCAGCGGCCGTGCCGTACGGGCGAGGACGAGCACCGCCACGGCCGGGACGACCATCAGCGTCAGCCCGTACGACAGATGGATCGTCACCCCGAACAGCAATCCGGAGCCGAGCGCCGCCGCCCAGGGCGCGCGGACGGTACGGGTGGCCGCGAGCGCCAGCAGGGCGAGCGCCCAGGCGGCGACGGCCGCGAAGTAGCCGTCGGCGGAGGCGCCGACCCATACGGCGCCCGGGGCGAGGACGAGGAAGGGGGCCGCCGCGCGTGCCGTGCTCCCGGCGCCCAGCGCGCGCAGTGTGACGAGGACGGCGGCGGCCGTCGAGGCGCCGGTGATCACACAGAACGCGCCGGCCCACGCGCCGCCGCCGAGCCCGATCCGGTCGAGTCCGACGAAGGTCAGGACGGCGCCCGGCGGATGGCCCGCGATATGGGTCGGCCAGTTGTCCGGCGGGCCGATCAGGATGTGCCGGGTGAAGCCGCGCAGGGTGGCGGGGATGTCGTCGAACCGGTCGACTCCGCTCAGATACTCGTGCCGGGTGGTCAGCCGGCCGGCCACCCCGCGCTGCCAGCCGTCCACCAGCGCCAGCGACCAGGTCCAGGCCAGCGCGGCGGCCCAGCTCACCCAGGTCAGCCGGCGCCAGGACAGCCGGGCGGCGAGGGGCGGGCCGTACGCGATCACCGCGACGGCGGTCAGCAGCGCCGGGAGCGTGCCGGGGCCGACGTGCGGCATCCACTGGGCCAGCAGGGGCGGCCAGTTGACGTGGAGGGTCCCGTCGTAGTGCTCGATCAGGGTGCCGGCCACGGCGGCGACGGCGAAGAGCAGCGCGCCCGCGCCCGCCGCCATCAGGTCGAGGCGACGGCCGGAGCGCCCCGCGGGCGCGGCCGGGGTGGCCGTGGCTTCCGTGGCTTCCGTGGCCGACGTTTCCGCGAGTTCGGAGCCCGCGCCGGGGCGGGGTAGCAGGGTCACGCCCGTCACGTTAGGCGCGCGGTCCCCCGTACCGGGGCGAGCGACAGGCCGCGTCACCGAACCGTCAGATCTCCCGCCGTCCGGGGGGCGATGACCGACGTCAGGGTTTGGTCATGAGTCGAAACCGCGTCCGGCGCCTTCCGCGCCCTACGGTCGCCGGTATGAAAGTCCCCACCCGCCTCACCCCGCCGTGGCGCAGCCCGCTGCGTGGGCCCTGGCTGACCTCCGTCTTCGCCGTGGTGCTGCTGATCGGCATTCCCATCCTCTTTCTGACGGGGCTGGTGTCCTATCTCGCGTACAACCCCGATCTGTCCCCGGTCAATGACAAGACTCCGGAAAAGGGACTGCTCGGCTTCTATCTCTTCGCCTGGCCGACCGACCCCTACTGGCTCTACCGCGTCACGCAGGGCGTGCATGTGACGCTCGGGATCGTGCTCGTACCGGTGCTGCTCGCGAAGCTGTGGTCGGTCGCGCCGAAGCTGTTCGTGATGCCGCCGGTGCGCTCGCCCGGCCACGCGCTGGACCGGCTGTCGCTGCTGTTCCTCGTCGGGGGCGGGCTGTTCGAGTTCGCGACCGGCGTGCTCAACGTCCAGTTGGAGTACATCTTCCCGGGCTCGTTCTATCCACTGCACTTCTACGGGGCGTGGGTGTTCATCGGGGCGTTCGTCGCCCATGCCGCCCTGCGGCTGCCGCGTACGGTGCGGGCGCTGCGCGGCCGGGACCTCCGCGCCGAGCTGCGGACTCCGGTGGCGCGGACCGTACCCGAGCCGCTGGACGAGACCGGTCTGGTCTCCCGCGATCCGGCGCCGCCCACCCTCTCGCGGCGCGGCGCGCTCGGGATGGTGGGGCTGGGCTCGCTGGCGCTGCTCGTGGTGACGGCCGGTCAGAGCATCGGTGGCTCGCTGCGCGGTACGGCGCTGCTCGCCCCGCACGGCCGCGAACCCGGTTCTGGTCCGAACGGCTTCCAGATCAACAAGGGGGTGACGGCGGTGGGGATCCGGGCGCGGGACATCGGTCCCGGCTGGCGGCTGACGGTACGGGGCGGTGGCAGGGAGACCGTACTGACCCGGGCCGAGCTGGAACGGCTGCCCCGGCACGTCTCCGCGCTGCCGATCGCCTGTGTGGAGGGCTGGTCCACCTCCGACCAGCACTGGGAGGGGGTCCGGCTGACCGATCTCGGCGCCCTGGTGGGGATGGGGGACGCGCCGCCGAGCGTGTTCGTGGAGTCGGTGCAGTCGCACGGCTCCTTCCGCTCGGTGGCGCTGCGGGACAATCAGGTACGCGATCCGCGCTCGCTGCTGGCCCTCCGGGTCAACGGCGCCGAGCTGTCGGCGGATCACGGCTATCCGGCGCGGATCATCGTGCCGGGCGCGCCGGGTGTGATGAACACCAAGTGGGTCCGGCGGCTGAGCTTCGGGGAGTCGTCATGGCCCGTATGAGAAGGCCGCGGCCGAACTGGCGGGAGCTGCGCCGTCATCTGGACGTACGTCGGCGCTTCCGCCGGCTGTACGGGGAGTCGCCGGGCCAACTCCTCATTCTGCTGGCCTCGTTCGCGCTCTGCGGATACGCCGGGATCCGGCTGCTGGCGGGCGACTGGCCGCTGATCCTGCTCTGGTTCGTGGGTGCGGCGGTGCTGCACGATCTCGTGCTGGTGCCGCTGTACACGCTCGGCGACCGGGCCGTCGGGGCCGCCCTGGCACGGCGTCGGCGGCCGGTGCCGCGCGCGGGCGTCAACTACGTACGCGTTCCGGCCTTTCTGTCGTCGCTGTTGCTGCTGGTGTACTGGCCGCTGGTGCTGCGGACCCCGGAGCCGTACGAGCCGGCCACCCGGCTCGATATCGATGTCTTCCTGGGTCGTTGGCTGCTGATCACCGCCGCGCTGTTCGCGCTCTCCGCGTGCTGGCTGCTGGTGCGGAGCTGGCCAAATCTGTGGTCCCGCCGCCCGAGAGCGCCCTGGCGGCGGCTGTGGCCCGGCCGCTCCTCGGGCCGGTTGTCAGACCCATGACCCAGACTTGAGGGTCCGACAGATCCATTGAGAGGAAGCCGGGATGACCACCACCACGTCCCTTACATCGAGCACGTCGGGTGAGTGCACCGCGGCGCGGGCCTATCTTCGCCTCCTGGCGGCCGTGCGCGCCGTACTGGACGACCCGCTGCAGGCGTCCCTGGCGGCGCCGCTGCTCGCCGCCCCGATCGCCGAGGCGGACGAAGCGCTCCGCGCGGCGGGTCTGGCGGGCAACGAGCGGGAGTTCCTCCATCTGGTGGCCGCGCAGGCACTGGCTCAGCGGCCTCACACATGACGGCACGACGGCGGACGCCCTGTCTGATGAGGGCGCCCGCCGCGTGTGCCGGCCGGAGGTCAGCCGCGCGTCAGCCGCAGCGTGACCAGTTCGAACGGACGCAGTGCCAGCTGGACGGACCCGTCTGCCAACTCTGGCAGCTCCACATCCGCCAGCGGACGCTCCAGCAGATCGGTCACGGCCAGTCCGGTCGTCTCGAAGCCGACGTCGACCCGTACCTTCGCCCGTCCGCCGGTCGACTCGTAGAGCCGTACGACCAGATCGCCGCTCTCGTCGTCGGCCAGCTTGACGGCGCTGACGACGACGGCGTCGTTGTCGACGCTCACCAGCGGGGCCACCTCGGCGTCGCCCGGGATCCGGCGCTCCGGCAGGTTCACGCGGTAGCCCTCGCGGACCGCGTCACCGATCGACGCACCGGGCGCCAGGGCGTGCCGGAAGCGGTGGACGCCCTGGTCCGTCTCGGGGTCGGGGAAGCGCGGGGCGCGCAGCAGCGAGACCCGGACGGTCGTGGTCGTACCGGCGTCCGAGGCGCGGACCGTACGGGTCACGTCATGTCCGTACGTCGAGTCGTTGACCAGCGCGACACCCCACCCCGGCTCCTCCAGATGCACGAAGCGGTGGTTGCACGCCTCGAACTTGGCCGCCTCCCAGCTGGTGTTGGTGTGGGTGGCCCGGTACACATGGCCGAACTGGGTCTCCGACGCGTACCGCTCGGCGTGGACGTCCAGCGGGAACGCCGCCTTGAGGAACTTCTCCGTCTCGTGCCAGTCGACCTCGGTGTCGATGTCGAGCCGCTTGACCCCGGGGGCGAGCGTCAGCAGCTGGGTGACCTTCGAGGAGCCGAAGCCGCGTACGACCCGGACTCCGACCGCGCCGGCCGACAGCGCCTCAGCCTGGGCGTCGCTCTCCCCGACCGGGGTGAGTACGTCGAGGTCCGTCAGATCGGTGACGGTGTTCCGGTAGAACTCGTCCACGTCCCACGCGTCCCACTGGTTCGGGAAGTCGGGGTGGATCTGGAGGAGGTTGGCCGCCTCGCCGGGGGCGACGGTCTCGCGCTCCGCGCTGATGTCGTAGACGGAGACGACCAGGCCGCGGCTGTCGACCTCCACTTCGAGCAGCCCGTTGCTGAGGACATATCCGCCACCCTCGCGCGGCGACAGCTGCGCGCTGCCGCTCCCGCCGACCGGTCCCGCCGCGCCCGCCGGGACACCGCCGCGCGCGTGCGGCGCGGAGTTGAAGAGCAGGGTCGTCCCGCCGGACACGTCCCCGGCGAGAGCGCGCTGCGCCGTGTCCACGATCGCGTTCAGCTCGGCCGCGACGGCCGCGTAGGTCTTCTCCGCCTCGCGGTGCACCCAGGCGATCGACGAGCCGGGCAGGATGTCATGGAACTGGTGCAGCAGCACGGTCTTCCAGATCCGGTCCAGCTGCTCGTACGGGTACGGCGCGCCGGTGCGTACGGCGGCGGTCGCGGCCCACAGCTCGGCCTCCCGCAGCAGATGCTCGCTCCGCCGGTTGCCCTGCTTGGTCTTGGCCTGGCTGGTGAGGGTGGCGCGGTGCAGCTCCAGATACAGCTCGCCCACCCAGACGGGCGGATTGGGGTACTCCGCCTCGGCCTTGGCGAAGAACTCACCGGGCGTCTCCCACTCGACCGTCGCGGAGCCTTCGAGACTGCGCAGCCGGGCCGCCTTGGCGATCATCTCGCGGGTCGTGCCGCCGCCTCCGTCGCCCCAGCCGGTCGGCGCGAGGGAGTGCCTGGCGACGCCCTTCTCCTTGAAGTTCTTGGCGGCGTGGGCGATCTGCTCGCCCGTCATCGAGCAGTTGTATGTGTCGACGGGCGGGAAGTGGGTGAAGATGCGCGTGCCGTCGATGCCCTCCCAGCGGAAGGTGTGGTGCGGGAATTTATTGATCGTGGACCAGCTGATCTTCTGGGTCAGCAGCCACTTGGACCCGGCGGCCTTGATGATCTGCGGCAGCCCCGCCGCGAAACCGAAGGTGTCGGGCAGCCACGCCTCGTCGTTCTCGATACCGAACTCGTCGAGGAAGAAGCGCTTGCCGTGCACGAACTGCCGGGCCATCGCCTCGGAGCCGGGCATATTGGTGTCGGACTCCACCCACATACCGCCGGCCGGTACGAACCGGCCGTCGGCCACGGCCCGCTTGACCTTGGCGTAGACCTCGGGCCGGTGCTCCTTGATCCAGGCGAACTGCTGCGCCTGCGACATCGCGAAGACGAACTCGGGCTCGTCCTCCAGCAGCGCAGTCATATTGGCGGTCGTACGGGCGACCTTGCGTACCGTCTCGCGCAGCGGCCACAGCCAGGCGGAGTCGATATGGGCATGGCCGACCGCGCTGAGGCGGTGCGCTGTCGGCGGCGCGGGGGTCGCCAGGACCTCGGCGAGCCGTTCCCTGGCCGCCGCCGCGGTGCCGTTCACGTCCTGGAGGTCGACCGCGTCGAGCGCGCGGCTGATCGCGCGCAGGATCTCCCAGCGGCGGGCGCCGTCGACGGGCAGCTCGGCCATCAGCTCCCCCAGCACCTCCAGGTCCTGGATCAGCTGCCAGACGGTCTCGTCGAAGACCGCGAGATCCATCCGGGCCAGGGTGTACTGCGGCTCGCTGCCCGCGGTCTCCTTGTCACCGAGCCTGGTCGGCAGGAAGGGGTGGTAGTCGAGGATCACCGGGTTGGAGGCGGCCTCGACATGGAGGAGCACTTCTTCACCGCCCGCGACGGGCGCTCCGATCCGTACCCACTGGTTGCGCGGGTTGAGGCCCTTCACCGGGGTGCCGTCGGGCCGGTAGACCAGGCCCTCGCACTGGAAGCCGGGCATGTTCTCGTCGAAGCCGAGGTCGAGGATCGCCTCGACCGTACGGCCCGCCCAGTTCTCGGGGACGGTCCCGGAGACCCGGAACCAGCTGGTGCCCCAGGGCGCGCCCCACCGGTCGCCGGCCTTGACCGGCTCGGCCGGGCCCGCCAGGCCCTCTTCGACGGGTACGGGTTCGCCCGGCGCGTTCCAGACAGCGACGTCCAGCGGTATCGATTCGGGGTATACGGCGGGCCGGATGCGCTCGTCGAGGACGCGCTTGAGGCGGGCCTCCACCAGGCTGCGGTCGTCGTGCATGAGGGGGTGCTCCTGAGGTGCGTGTGGGTGCGGGTTACCGGGAAGGGTCAGGGACTACACGTACACGGGATACGGGTCGGCGCGATACGGGCCGGAGGGATACGGGCCGGCGCGATACGGGTCATGGGGCAGGTACTACCCGTTTCCCCGGTCACCGGACTCACCGGACCTGATCCGGGTGGACGACCTCGGTGATGTGGCGGGCCGCCAGATGCTCCCTGTCCTCGGCGCGGCTCGCGAGGACGGCGGTGGGGCGGGCGCCCGCCTCGGTGAGCCGCGCGAAGGCCTCGAAGAACGCCCCGCCGGGACGGCAGGTGCTCCGGGCGGGCGCCCGCTCACCGTCCCCCACCGGGTAGTCCGCGGTCTCGTCGTCACCGATGTCGACCACGAGCGCGGTGGTGCGGGGCGCCGGGCGGTACGTTCTGCCGCGCCACTCCTCGACGATCCGGGCGATGGACTTCCCGGCCGGTTTGACCTGCCGGTCGTTCGTCAGCAGGCCGAGGCTGTATTCCAGTTCGGGGAAGTCGGCGAGCGAGCGCGACACATCGTGCGAGCACCACCAGGTGACGCCCCAGACATCGGGGCAGTCCAGCGCGTTGGCCACGGTCGCTTCGGTGAACGCGGCGGCGTGCTCGGCCGCGATCAGCGGCGCCGGGGCGCCGACCTCCTGGAGCCAGACCGGCCGGTGCGGATCCAGCGCCCACGCCTTGGACAGCTCGATCAGATAGGCGGCGTGGTGCTCGGTGGCGGTGCCGGTGCGGCCGTGCCGCTGCGCGGTGCCGTTGAAGACCCAGGAGTGTACGGCCGTGACGGCGCCGATCCTGGCCGCGTGCGCGGGGGTGAAGGCGTGCTCGTCCTGGTACCAGGCGGCGTCGTACTCGGCGTGCAGATGGAGCTTGCCGGGCGCCCCCTCCTCGCACGCGGCCAGCAGCCGCCGGAGCCAGTCGGCGGCCTGCGCGGGGGTGATGGGGTCGGGATCGGGGTGCGGCGGCCCGGAGAACTGGTTGATCTCGTTGCCGATGGTCATACCGATGAAGTTCGGCCGGTCGGCGAGGGCGGCGGCGAGCGTACGGAGATACTCCGCCTGCCCCGCGACGACATCGTTGTCAGTGAAGATGTTCCGCCGGTGCCAGGTCTGGGTCCAGGCGGGCAGGAAGTCGAAGCTCGACAAGTGGCCCTGGAGTCCGTCGACATTGACGTCCAGACCGCGTTCGGCGGCGGCGTCGGCGAGCTGGACGAGCTGTTCGACGGCGCGGGGCCTGATGAGTGTGCGGTTGGGCTGGAAGAGCGGCCAGAGCGGGAAGACCCGGATGTGGTCCAGGCCGAGTCCCGCGATCGAGTCCAGGTCGGCGCGTACCTCGTCGAGATCGAAGTCCAGCCAGTGGTGGAACCAGCCCTGGCTGGGCGTGTAGTTGGCGCCGAAGCGCGGCGCGGGAGTGCTCATACTGGCAACGTTGTCCTGGTTCTGTGGCGCGTTGGACAGCGGGCGGGGGTACGGGATCTGCGGCGGGGCGCGGGCCTGTTGTCAGCCCTTTACGGCGCCTTCGCCGACGCCCCGGAAGAAGTAACGCTGGAGACAGGCGAAGAGCACGATGAGCGGCACGACAGCGATGACCGTACCCGCCGCGACCAGCCGTGGGTCCTGGGCGAAGGTGCCGTGCAGATAGTTCAGTCCGATGGTCAGGGTGAAGTTCTCCGGGTCGCTGAGGACGATCAGCGGCCAGAGGAAGTCGTCCCAGGCGCCCATGAAGGCGAAGATCGCCACCACCGCGAGGGTGCCCTTGACCGATGGCAGCGCGATCCGCAGGAACCGCTGCCAGGTGTTGGCCCCGTCGACGAAGGCCGCTTCCTCCACCTCCTGCGGAAGGTTGAGGAAGGCGTTGCGCATCAGCAGGACGTTCATCGCGCCGATGGATCCCGGCAGCAGCACCCCGAGCAGGGTGTTGTTCAGACCGAGATCACGCATGGTGGTGAACTGGGCGATGATGATGCCCTCGACGGGCACGAGCATGGCGAGGATGAACGCGAGGGTCGCGGCGCGGCGGCCTCGGTAGCGCATCCGGGCCAGCGCGTAACCGGCCAGCGCGGCGCCGGCGCAGTTGGTGATCACATTGGCGGAGGCGACCTTGAGGGAGTTGAACGCGTAGTCCCAGACGGGGATGATCTCGGCGACCCGGCCGAAGTTGTCCAGCGTCGGCTCGCTCGGGAGGAACTTCGGCGGGGAGCTGTAGATGTCCTCGTGCATGCCCTTGAGCGAGGTGGACAACTGCCACACGAACGGTCCGATCATCACGAGCAGCATCACGAGCAGCAGGACGTACCGCAGCGCGAGCTGCCAGGGTGCGATGCGCCGGCCGTCGGCGTCGATGGTCTTCGGGAAGCTCACGCGTCCTCCTTGCGGTCGGCGCGGAGCACCAGCAGCATCAGGGCGACCGTGACGACGAAGACCACCACGGAGATGGCGGAGGCGTAGCCGACCCGGCCGCTCAGCCCGGTTCCGACCCGCTGGACGAGCATCACCAGCGTGGTGTCCTCCCCGGCGGGGCCGCCGCTGGGCCCGGCCATCAGATAGACCTCGGAGAACACCTTGAAGGCGGCGACCGACGACAGCGCCCCGACGAGGACCATGGTGGAACGGACCGCCGGTACGGTGACGGTGACGAAGCGACGGATGGCGCCCGCCCCGTCCACGGCGGCGGCCTCGTGCAACTCGCGCGGCACGTTGGCCAGCGCGGCCAGGTAAATGATCATGTAGTAGCCGAGGCCCTTCCAGACCGTGACGGCCATCGCGCTGAACAGCAGCAGCCACTGGTCGCTGAGGAAGCCGATCCTGCCGGCCCCCACCGCCTCCAGCACCGCGTTGATCAGTCCCCGGTCGTCCAGCATCCACACCCAGATCAGCCCGACCACCACGATCGAGGCGACCACGGGGGTGTAGAAGGCGGAGCGGAAGAACGTGATGCCGGGGATGTTGCGCTGGACGAGGAGGGCGAGCAGCAGGGGCAGGATGATCAGCGCCGGGACGACCCCGACGACATACAGCGCGCTGTTCCGCAGGCCGATCCAGAACATCTCGTCATGGATCAGTTCCCGGAAGTTGGCCAGCCCCACGAACTCGCCGGGGACCAGGGTCCGCCGGTCGGTGAAGGAGTTGACCAGCGTGCTGAGGAACGGATAGAGGCTGAAGGCACCGACGATCAGCAGTCCCGGCGCGGCGAACAGCCAGGGGCTGAAGGAAAGTTGGCGTCTGATGCCGGTCGCGGGGCCGCGGCGGGGCCCACGGCCGGAGCCGGAGCTCCGGTGCGTGGGCCCCGCCGCGGCGGCGTCCGAGGAGAGCGCCCTGGGAGCGGTGGTGCTTTTCATGGTGCGGGGCTCGGCTCTCAGCTCTGCTTGAGCAGGGTGTCGCAGGCCTCGACCGCGCGGTCGAGCGCCTCCTGGGGGCTCTGCTTGCCCTGGAGCGCCTTGGCGACCTGGTTGCGCAGCTCGGTCTTCATCTGCTCGCTGAACAGGACGGGCGTGTAATTGACGGCCGTCTTCAGGGACTTGGCGGCGGCGACGCGTACGCGCGTCTCGTCGGTGCCGTCCTCCTTGGTGAAGTACGGGTCGTCCAGGGAGCCCTTGGTGCTCGGGAAGATGGCGACCTGCTTGGCGAACGACATCTGGCGGGTCGCGTCGGTCACGAAGTGGGCGAACGCCACGGCGGCGGGCTTCTGCTTGGTCTTCTCGTTCACCATGACGCCCATGACGTACATGTTGACCTTGCCGGTGCTGGTGACCTGGTCGGTGATCCCGATGTTCTTGTAGAGCGTCGGGGCCTTGGTCTTGAAGTTCTCCAGGTCCAGCGCGCTGCCCGGGTTCATGGCCACGGACTCGGTGAGGAACTTGGTCCCGGAGGACTCGGGCGTGGCGGTGAGCGCCTGCGGGTCGAGCGCCTTCTTGTCGAACAACTCCTTGTAGCGGGTGAGCATTTCCACCCCCTTGGCGTCGTTGAAGGCGAAGCCGGTGCCTTCCTTGTTCATCAGCTGGACGCCGTAGCGGCCGAAGTCCTCGATGGTGGGCACCTGCGCGAGCGTGGCGATCTCGCCGTCGCTCTGCTTGGCCAGCTTCAGCCCCTGGTCGAAGACCTCGTCATAGGTCGTCGGCGGCTTCTCGGGGTCGAGTCCGGCCTCCTCGAAGAGCCGCTTGTTGTAGAACATCGGGCCGGTGTTGAGGTACCAGGGGAAGCCGTACGTGCCGTCCATGCCCGGGATCTGGTGGCTCTGCCACGCGCCCGGCAGATACTCGTCGCGGAACGAGGCCGCCGTCTCGTCCTTGTCGAGGTCGAGCGCGAGCCCGGCCTTCGCCAGCGGGGCCACCAGGTCGGGCGAGACATTGACGACGTCCGGCAGCGTGCCGCCGGCGGCGTCGGCGCTCAGCTTGTCGGCGTAGCCCTCGGCCGGCCGGTCGACCCACTTCACCTCGGTGTCGGGGTACTTCTTCTCGAAGTCCTTGATGACTCCGTTGAAGTAGTCCTTGAAGTTGGCCTGGAGGTTCCAGGTCTGGAAGGTGATCTTGCCCTTGACCGGGCCCGAGGCGTCGGAGGAATCGTCGCCGGAACCTCCACTGCAGGCGCTGAGTGGCAGAACGGTGGCGAGAACAGCGGCGACAGCGACTGCTCTTCGGGAGATGCGCACGGAGAACGGCTCCTTTGCTCGGACCAGGCGTGCGTACGGCCAGCCGGAGCTGCGAGCCACGGCTGCATATGTCCAGCAGACCTTGCAATGCGTTCGGGTGAAAGTCAACACATTCGTGCGACAAAAGCCCATCGTTCTGGTATCACAGCAGGTCAGAGCGGTTCTTTTGCTTTCCTTGCGGTATGACACTAATGCGCTTTAGGATGCTCTGACTCAAGCGCATTAGTACGGGGTCCACATGGCTCGTCCGGTACGGCCGGAAGGCCCTGCGATGCCCCCGTTGCGGAGAACGCACCGGGGAACGCGAGAAAAGAGGCACACGGGTGGCAGCGAACCCGCCGTCGGACAGGGGCACGCCCAAGGCCAGACGTACTCCCCCGCGCCGTCCGACCATGAAGGACATCGCCCAGCGCGCCGGGGTCTCGGAGAGCGCGGTCTCCTTCGCGCTCAATGACCGCCCCGGGGTCTCCGAGGTGACCCGCGACCGGGTACGCCGGGTCGCCGAGCAACTGGGCTGGCGGCCCAGTACCGCCGCCCGCGCGCTGTCGGGCGAGGGCTCGGCGACCGTCGGCCTGGTGCTGGCCCGTCCGGCGGCGACCCTCGGTGTCGACTCGTTCTTTCTCCAGCTGATCTCCGGCATCCAGGAGATCCTGTCAGAACGTCAACTCGGCCTGCTTTTCCAGGTGGTGGAGGATGTGCACGCCGAGTGCGCGGTCTACCGGCGCTGGTGGGCGGAGCACCGCGTCGACGGCGTGCTGGTCGTGGACCCCAGGACCGACGACCCCCGCCCCGATCTCCTGGACGAGCTGGGACTTCCCGGTGTCGTCATCGGCGCGCTGCCCGCCGGCGATACGGGCCGCCACCCCGGCCTGTCGCAGGTACGGGCCGACGACGCGGGCGCGATGGCCGCGATCGTGGGCCGGCTGTATGAGCTGGGGCACCGGCGCATCGTCCATATCGCGGGGCTGCCCACGCTCGCCCATACGGAGCGCCGTATCCGCTCGCTGCGGATCGAGGCCGACCGGCGCGGGCTGCCCGAGGCCCGCTCGCTGACCACCGACTACTCCGACACCGAGGGCGCGGCGGTGACCCGCCGGGTGCTGGAGGAGGACCGCCCGCCGACCGCCCTGATCTACGACAACGATGTGATGGCCGCGGCCGGGGCGGCGGTGACGACGGGGCTCGGTCTCTCCGTGCCCGGCGATGTCTCGGTCATCTCCTGGGAGGACTCGGCCCTCTGCCGGCTGGTGCGCCCGTGGCTCACCGCGCTCTCCCGCGACTCGGTCGCCTTCGGCCGGATCGCCGCGACGGAGCTGGCGGCGCTGCTCGACGGCGGCGGGGCCCGCACCGTACAAGTGCCGCTGCCCCGGCTGATCGAGCGGGAGAGCCTGGCTCCCGCGCGGCCGTAACGCGTCGGAAATACATCGCCGCACGACCATTGACACCCGAAGAGATCAAGTGATCTATTCACTTCATGAGTCGCAGTGAACTGTCACTGTCCGAGCATCTGGCGGACAGCATCGTCGAGATCATCCGTACCGAACAGCTGGTCCCCGGGGACGCCTTGGCGTCCTCGCGTGACCTCGCCCGCCGGTTCGACGTCACCACGCCCACGGTCCGCGAGGCCCTGCGCAGGCTTGAGGCCACCGGTGTGGTGGAGTTCCGGCACGGCTCGGGAACGTATGTCGGGCCGGGCAGTGAGCGACGGCTGCTCGCCAATCCGCATCTTCCGCGCGGCAGTCGCGAGTCGGTGCTCGAACTCGTCGAGGCGCGGCTGGTGCTGGAACCCGCCGTGGCCGCCGCCGCGGCGCGTACCCGCGTACCGGAAGCAGTGGAGCGGTTGCGGACCGCGGCGGCCAACGCGCTGCATCCGCCGCGCGAGTCGCTGCGGGCCTCGGTGCATTTCCATGTGGTGCTGGCGGCCGCGAGCGGCAACGCGCTGCTGCGCGAGACCGTCGAGGCGCTGCTCCAGGTCAGAGCGCGGGAGCAGGTCGAGATCCGGCACCGCTACAACGACCGCGCACGGGACCACGCGGAGCATGTGGAGATCTTCGAGGCGGTACGGGACGGGGACGCGGAGGCGGCCGAGCGGCTGACCCGGGAACATCTGGGCTTCATCCGCGAGGCGGTCCTCGCCGCCGACTTCCCGGACACCGACACGGCGACGGCGACAACGGAAGACAGCGCCGGAACAGATCTGGAGATCCCCCGATGAACGCCGCGCCGCCCCTGCGACTCGCCGAGATGACCACCGAAGAGGCGGCCACCGCCGTCACGGCCAGCCCCGTGGTGATCATCCCGGCCGGCGCGTTCGAACAGCACGGTCCCGCGATGCCCCTGGCCACGGACACGATCCGGGCCGAGGGCGTGGCCGAACGCGTGGCCGCCGCGCTGGCCGGCCGCGCGGTGATCGGCCCCCCGCTGCCGGTCGGGGTCTCCCCGCACCATCTCGCCTTCGCCGGCACGGTCACGCTCACCACCACGACCCTGGCCGCGGTGGTCCGTGAGTACGTGGAGAGCCTGTACCGGCACGGCTGGCGGAAGGTGCTCGTCATCACCGGCCACGGCGGCAACAACGCCACGCTGTCCACGGTGGCGCAGGATCTGCTCACCACCCACCCCGGTCTCCAGTTCGCCTGGACCCCCGTCACCCCGCTCGCGGCCGATGTCGTGTCCGGGATGGGGGTCAGCGAGGTGCACGGTCACAGCGGCGAGGCCGAGACCGCGCAGATGCTCCATCTCGCGCCCGGACTGGTCCACACCGACCGGCTCACCGCCGGTACGACCTCCACCGCCCAACTCGACCCGCTCTCCCGGCTCTCGCGCCATGGCGCCCACCCCGCGCTCGTCGTGCGCTACGACCGGCTCAGCCCCAATGGAATCCTCGGTGACCCGCGCCGGGCGACCGCCGAGGACGGACAGGCGGTCGTCGACGCCGTTGTGGTCCGTGTGGTCGCCTTCGTCAAGGAGTGGCTGGACGCCTGAACCGGGCGCCCGCGCCCGCCACTTCCCCGCAGCCGGCACCGCGCCGCCCGCGCCGCTGTAAGGGCGCGCGTGGTGCCGTAGGCAGCACCCGCCCGCATCGCCGGGTCCGTACGACAACACCCCTCGCGCACCACCTCCGCGCGCGTGAGCGCTCCGTGTCAGCCCTCACGCCGCCCGCATCGCGCCTCCGCGCCGCGATCCCCGCCCCGCCTCATGGGGCACCCCTGCCGAAATCCAGTGAGCCGTCCGCCCCAGGCGTCCGGCAGAAGGAGCCTGCCATGAACTCCCTCCAACGGATGGCGACCGCCGCCGTGGGCCTCGTCCTGTGCCTCGCGACGACCGGAGCGACTACCGGAGCGTTGACCGGGACCGCGACCGCCGCCCCCGTACCGCACGGCACATCGAAGGCCGCCTGCCGGCTGCCCGCCCCGCATGCGCCCGGCACCAGCGCGTCGCACACGATCAGCAGCGGCGGCCGGGACCGTACGTATCAGCTCCATCTCCCGGCCGGCTACGCCGAGAAGCGCGACTGGCCGGTGATCCTCGCCTTCCACGGCCGGGGCAACACCGGTGCCGGTACGGAGGAGTTCTCCAAGCTCTCCACCCTGCCGGCGGTCGTGGTCTACCCCGACGGGGTCATCGGCACCGGTGACGGGGACCGCCAGGCGTGGCAGGGCGCTCCGTACGCGGCGGCCGGAGTGGACGACGTCCGGTTCACCGAAGACCTCCTGGACCGGCTGGAGTCCACCCTCTGCGTGGACGAGCGGCGGGTGTACGCCACCGGGAAGTCCAACGGGGCGGGGTTCGTCTCCACCCTGCTCGCCTGCCGCATGGCGGACCGGATCGCCGCCATCGCGCCCGTGGCCGCCGCCCTCTATCCCACCGGTGAGCCGTGCGAGCCGTCCCGTCCGGTGCCCGTCATCGAGTTCCACGGCACCGGCGATGCCACCATCCCGTACGCCGGGGACGCCGACCGCGGACTGCCCGCCATCCAGGACTGGTTGGCGGAGTGGGCCGAGCGGAACGGCTGCGCCTCCCGCGCCCGCGACCGGGTGACCGAGCCCGACATCACCGTCGCCCGCTGGCGCGGCTGCGACCGAGGGGCCGAGGTACGGCATGTCGCGGTCACCGACGGCGGACACACCTGGCCCGGCGCCGACAGCTACAGCGGCGGCGGATACACCACGCAGACCATCGAGGCGCACGAGGTCATGTGGCAGTTCCTGCGCCCGTTCCGTACCCCCGCGTCCCCCGCGTCCCCCCGTCACTGAGACCCGCCCCCCGCGCCCCGCCGCCCGCAGGAACCGAGCAAGGAGCCCGCTCCCATGACCACGCCGCCACCCGCACCACCCGGCAGACCCTCCCCACCACCCGACGGACCCCCCGACGGAACAGACGGAACCGGGTCCGCCGCCCCGGCCGCGACCGACGACGGGACCCGGCTCCCGCGCATCGTCCGCGCGATGGCCGTCATCGAGCGGGCGGGCAACGCGCTGCCGCACCCGTTCTGGCTGTTCTGGATCCTCTCCGCCCTGCTCGCGGTCATCAGCGCGATACTGGCCGCCGCCGATGTCTCCGTCGTCTCCCCCAGCGACCACAAGACCGTCACCGTGCAGAATCTGCTCAGCGGTGACGGGCTCGCCATGGCCGTCTCGACGATGATCGAGAACTTCGCCACCTTCCCGCCGATGGCCACCATCGTCGTGGTGATCATGGGTGTCGCCGTGGCCGAACGCACCGGCTTCCTCGCGGCGCTGATGCGGGTCGGTGTCTCGCGGGTACCGGCCTCGTGGGTGGTGTTCGCCGTCGCCTTCGCCGGCACCGTCTCCCATGTCGCCTCGGCCGCCGCCTACATCATCCTCGTACCGCTGGGCGGGCTGGCGTTCCGGGCCGTGGGGCGCTCCCCGATCCTCGGCGTCGTGGTCGCGTACACCTCCATCGCCTCGGGGTACGACGCGAGCCCGGTCCCCACGCCCAACGACGCCATCTTCGCCGGGATCACCACCGCCGCGGCGCGGATCGTGGGCGGCGACGACGCGTATGTGTCGCCGCTGAGCAACTGGTTCTTCAATATCGCCTCGTCGCTGCTGCTGGCCCTCGTCATCACGCTGGTGACGAAGTTCGTCCTGAGCAAGCGGCCGGATCTCGACGCGGATCCCGACGCCGATCTGGAGGACCTCGGGGCGCTCACCCTCAGCGCGCGGGAACGCTCGGCGCTGCGCGCGGCCGTACTCGCCCTGCTGGCGGCGCTCGTGGTGCTCGTCGCGGTCATGGTGCCCCAGTCGTCACCGCTGCGCGGTGAGGGCGGCAGCATCGTGGAGTCGCCGTTCCTGGACGGCATCGCGGCGGTCGTCGCGCTGGTCTTCGGGCTGGTGGGCATCGTGTACGGCTACCGCTCGGGCTCCGTCACCTCGGCCGGTGACATACCGAAGCTGATGGGCCGGGGCATCATGCAGATGGCGCCGGTGCTGGTGCTGTTCTTCGCGATCGCCCAGTTCCTGGCGTACTTCGACTGGACCCATATCGGTGATGTGCTCGCGGTCAGGGCGGCGGAGGCGCTGGAGCAGAGCGGGATGCCGATCGTCCTGGTGTTCCTGCTGATCCTCGTCCTGCTGACGCTGGTCAATGTCATGGTCACCAGCGGGTCGGCGATGTGGGCGATGTGCGCGCCCGTTCTGGTGCCGATGCTGATGCTGGTGAGCGTGCCCGCCGAGACGACCCAGGCGCTGTTCCGGATCGCCGACTCGGGGTCGACCGCGATCACGCCGATGAGTCCGTACTTCGTGATGGCGCTGGGCTTCCTCCAGCGCTACCGCAAGAGCGCGGGGATCGGCACGCTGGCCTCGTACACCCTGCCGCTGGCCCTGGCGATGACGGTCGCGTGGACCGCGCTGTTCCTCGTCTGGTGGGCGGTGGGTATTCCGCTCGGCCCGGGGGCTCCGGTGCGCTGAGCCGGCGCCGGGGACGAGGGGAGGGCTCCTGCGGCCCTCCCCTCTGTCCATGCGGCCGTCCATGCGGCCGTGCCGCAGGGTTATTTCGACGGTATGAAATACCCCGGCCGGCGGTTGACGGGGCGATCGGGCCGCTGCGACTCTCCCGGCATGTCCCTGGCATCCCCTCCTCCGACCGAATCCGCTGAGTCCGGCGAATCCGCCGAATCCGCGTACGACCGGATCCGGCTGCGCCAGTGGCGGCGCGGCCGGGCCCGCTCCGCCGAGGTCGAACGCCGTGATCTGCTGCGGCTGTTCGCGACGGCCGCCGCCGCCGGACCGCTCGCCGCGGCGGCGCCAGGCATCGCGCGGGCCGCCTCACCGGCTGCGCCCGTCGCGGCCCCCGCCGCGGCCCCCGCCGCGGCCCCCGGCATCGTGAAACCGCTGCCGTCCGAGGTGTTCACCATCCGGGGCACCAACGCCGAGACCAACTTCGCGGCGCTGCGCACCACCGGCCCGCACACACCCGCCAGCCACTTCTTCGTCCGCAACCACACCGTCACGCCCCGGATCGACGCCGCCGCCTGGACATTGACGATCTGGGGCAGCGGACTGCGCGGCGGCTCCGTGGACTTCGGCTACGACGAGCTGCGCGCGCTCCCGTCCGTGACCCGTACCGCGTTCATCGAGTGCGCCGGGAACGGCCGCAGTTACTACACCACCCAGCAGAACCAGCAGGTGTCCGGTACGGCCTGGACGCTGGGCGCCATCGGGGTCGGACGGTGGCGCGGGGTGCGGCTCGCCGAGGTGCTGCGCCGCGCGGGCCTGAGCCCCGACGCCGTCGACGTCCTGCCGCGCGGCCTGGACGACGAGGTCATCAGCGAGGGAACGAATCTGGGCCGGGTGCGCCGGCCGCTGCCGGTGGCCAAGGCGCTGGACGACGTGCTGCTCGCGTACGAGCTGAACGGCGAGCCGCTGCCGCCCGACCACGGCTATCCGGTCCGGCTGATCGTCCCGTCCTGGGTGGGCATCGCGAACATCAAGTGGCTCGGTGACATCGAGGTGAGCGCCGAGCCGCTGTACAGCCCCTGGAACACCACGCTCTACCGGCTGTTCGGCGCCGGGTATCCGCCCGAGGGCAGTGCGCCGCTGACCCGGCAGACCCTCAAGAGCGCCTTCGAGCTGGCGGACGGCGCCACCGTCGCCGCCCGTCGGCCGCGGGTGCTGACCGGGCGCTCCTGGTCGGGCGGGGCGCCGGTACGGTCGGTGGAGATCAGTACCGACGGCGGGACGCGCTGGCGGCGCGCGCGGCTGCATGACGCGCCCCGGCGCGGCGGTTGGGTCCGCTGGTCCGCCGACTGGACACCGGGCGGTCCGGGCCCCGCCGTACTGCTGGCGCGCGCGACGGACGGCTCGGGCCGCGTCCAGCCCGAGGTGGCCGTCCACAACACGCAGGGCTATCTGTTCGACGCCGTGGTACGCCACCGGGTGACAGTCGTCTGACCGGGAGCGCCGGACGGCCGGCCGTGCGGACACGGCCGGCCGTCTTCAACAGCGCACGAGGGCGCGGGAGATGTTACTGGACGGTACCGCGCTCACCCCGTCCCTCGTCCTTGGCCCGTCGGTCGACGGAGCGCCGGTCGAGGGAACCCCGCTCGGCGAGACGCCGGTCGGCGGCGGCGATGGGTTCGGAGTCCCACCCGGAATCGTCCGACCCACCGCCCGGACTCGGGGCCCGGCGACGGAGGTTCGAGGCGTCGGAGCGTGCGGCCTCGGCGCGGATCATGGCGTTGAGCGCGGCGAAGGGGTCAATGGGCATGGCTGTGTCCTCACAGTGAGAAGGTGCTGAAGAAACGCGACTGCTGTGGTCCGAAAGGCACTTCAGAGCCCCACGAGGCACTGAAGGGCGGGACCTGTCAGCAGCGCAGCACCACACAGCGCGGCGTGACCGGCGCGCGCGGCGGCCACGTCGGCACGCACCGTCCGACGTACGGAACCCGTGCCCGCTCGCCGAACAGTCCGGTCTGGGTCAGGGGCTGTTGGGGCTCCCTGCCCGTCCGCTCGGTCCTGGCCGGGGCGGACTGCTCGGTCTCGGCGGTGTCCTGGTGTCCCTCGCCCGCCGGGTCACGGGAACCGGACGCGGGCGGCAGGGACTCGGGGTCCCGCATCGCCGCCGAGGACGGCGCGATCGACATGCCCAGGAAGGCGATCAGCACCAGCAGCGCCACCAGGGCGGCCCGGTGCGCGGCGGCGGCGCGGGCAACCGCGGCGCGGGTGGGAACGGACGTGGCACGCTTCATGGGCACGACCTCCTGGACAACGCACCTCTGCCCAGAAACACACCCGCGCCGTCCTGCTACCGGCGGAAACCGCTCACACGGGGTACGCGACCTACGCCGAGTCCCTCTCCTCCTCGGCGGTTCGTGCCTCGTCGGAGCGCGTATTCGCCACGGGAACGGACACCGTTCCCAGCGGCACCTGCGGTCCGCTGCCCTCCCTCAGCCACCGTCTGAGCACCGCGTGCACCCGCTCGGCGCCCACGAGTTCGCCGCTGTCGGGGACCGGCGCGGAGAGCACCAGCGGTGACAGCAGGAAGGCCCGCGACTGCTCGCCGCCGAGCCCGCCGTGCGAGCCGATCTGTTCCTCGAAGGCGTGCACGCGGCCGGTCGCCGGGTCGTACATCGAGTTGACCATGATGTCCGCGACATGCGGGAAGGAGTCCGTGCGCCGTACGGCGTCGGCCGCGCCGGGGCCCATACCGGCGAGCGGACCGCTGTCGTCGAGCGCGTCGACCGGCACCTCCGTCCCGCCGGGGCCGAGCACCACCGAGCCGTGTTCCTCGCTCCGTACCAGCAGGAAGCCGATCCCCGGATGGCTGGCGAGGGTCCGCAGCAGCGCGGGATGGCGCCGGTCTATCTGCTCGCGGCTCATCCGCTCCGGTACGTCGGGGAAGGAGATCAGGGCGAGATTCCCGGAAGCGAGCACGACCGGGTCCGAACCGTGCGCGGGCTTCTCGTCGGCGCCCTCGGGCTCCGGGCGGTGCAGCGCGCCGCGGACCGCGTGCCGGGCCGCCTCGCGCGCTTCCGCGCCGCTCTTCGTACGCTCGGCCCGGCGCGACACGGGCAGCCCGCAGCCGGCCCTGACCAGATCCTTGAGGGTGAGTCCGTACGCGCCCTCGAAGGTCTCGCCGGGGCTCTGCCCGTGGTCGGAGAGCAGCACGATCCGGTACGTACGGGGGGCGTGCTCGGCGGCCCTGGCGATCAGTCCGACCGAGCGGTCGAGCCGGGCGAGGACCCGCTCGGCGTCCCGGCTGTGCGGTCCCGAGTGGTGGGCCACCTCGTCGTACGCGACGAGGTCCGCGTAGACGGCGGTGCGTCCGGCCAGCATGTCGCCGATCACGGCCGTGACCACCACGTCGCGTTCGACGACGGTCGCGAAGGCCCGGATGAACGGATAGAGCCCGCCCCGGCCGACCCGCGGCCGGTCGCCGCGTATCCGCGCCCGGGTCGATTCACCGATCTCGCGGCCGACGTCGGCGACGAACGAGACCACCGTACGGACGGCGTTGGCGGGGTCGGAGAAGTAGGCGAAGTAGCCGGCCCGGGAGCGGTTGGCCCTGCCGCGCCGGGCGGCGATCGACAGCACCAGCGCGAGCTGGTCGGCGCCGCCGCTGAAGAGATTGCCGCGGCTGGCGCCGTCGAGGGTGAGCAGGCCCCCGTCGTTGGTGCGGGCGATGGCGCGGCGCTGGAGTTCGGCGGCGCTGGCGGGCCGGTTGCTGACCATGATCCGGCCGGTGTCCTTCTCGTACCAGCGGAAGGCGGGGACGTCGTGGTTGGAGCCGTGCAGGATGCCGAGCTGGCTCGCGCCCGTCTGGCTGGACCAGTCGGTGCGCCAGGGCGTGAGCCGGTGGGTCGGCCGCTGTCCGCCGGGCGCGCTGTCCGCCGGGTCCCCCGGAGAGACACGTGCCGCGTCGTCCGCCGTACCGCGCCCGCCGTCCGGGTCCGGTGGACGCACGCCGAGCCAGCCGGCGACATGCGGCATCACCCCGGCCGCGACCGCTTCCAGCAGCACCTGGTGCCCGACCCCGTCGAGTTGCAGGAAGACCGTGCCGGGCGGTCCGCCGCGCCCGCCGTCCTCGCCGCTCCTGCGCCGCCGCCGGTCCGCGAGACGGGAGAGCCGCCGACGGTAGGCGTCGTCGTCACCGACCGCGAGCGCCGTGGAGGTCGCGGAGGCGACGGCGGACATCACGGCCGCGACCACCACGGCGGTCTCCGGATTGGCCGCCCCGCGCCCGTTGGGGATGAGCCGGAGCGCGATCAGCAGCAGCGAGCCGTTCAGGAAGAACACCAGCAGACCGAGGACCAGCGCGGGGACGAGCAGCAGCGCGCGTACGAGCAGGGGCCAGACCAGCGCGCTGAGCAGACCGAACGCACCCGCGCCCCAGGCCGCGGTGATCGCGGTCCTGGTGATGCTGTCCTGGTTGTCCGACTGAAGCTTGAAGTCCGGCAGGATCCCGGCCAGCGCCAGCATCGTCAGCGTGGAAACCGCCCATACGATGATCACCCGCAGCAGGGCCCCGCCCGTCGTTCGCCACCGCCCCTTGAACACGTCGCTCCGTCACCTCACGTCCGGGCCCGTACGCACTCACGGGCTCGGCCCAGCCTCGCACAGAGCGCCGCGGGCTCCCCCGGGGTACCGGGGGTCACGACGGGTCAGCAGCGGTCGTATCCAGCGGTCAGCAGCCGTCGTACCCCGCGGTCGGCATCGAGAGCCTGCGGTGGACGTCGGCCTTCATGGCGGCGTCGTACAGTGGTTCGTCCAGTCCGACGGTCTCCAGCGGTACGCCTCTGCGCACGCATTCCTCGGCGAAGACGGACGCCGAACTGAACGCCCGTTCGAGAACGCGCTCGTTCGCCGCGACGAAGAGATCCACCAGCCCCGCTTCGACGTCGGCCCACAGTCCGCAGTGGTCGGGGCGCAGCCCGTAGAGGAGCAGCTGCCGGGTGACGAGATAGCCCTTGTCCTCGGCCCAGCGCGCGCACATCGTGTGCTGGCCCCGGGTGTCCACGAGGAAGGGGTCGCTGTCCAGCTCCTCCAGCGGCGTCAGGCTGGCGATCACGGCCACTCGTACCTCACGCATGCCTGCCCCCGCTCCCCGGCACTCGCCTCCGTCCGCCGACCCTACTGGGCGCACGCCCCCGCGAGGCAGGCGCGTACCCGGCGGTCAACGGCGCGCGACCAGCGCATCCGGCTCCGCCCGTGCGGGCATCCGCCGTACGCTGAGTGCGGAGAGGGGCCCGGGGCGGGAGCGCGGTCCACGGGCGGACGGAGCTGAGGTCGCGTTGGGAACTGTCATCACATGGTGGGGCCATGCCACCTGCACGGTCGAGGACTCCGGGGTACGGGTGCTGACCGACCCGGTCTTCGTCCGCCGACTTGCCCATCTGCGCCGACGGCGCGGTCAGGTGCCGCCGCCCGAGGCGTACGTCGCCGATGCCGTGCTCGTCTCGCATCTGCACTCCGACCATCTCCATCTGCGGTCTCTGACCAGGCTCGCGCCCGGCACCCGGCTGATCGTGCCGCGCGGCGCCGAGCGGTCGGTGCCGGGGCTGCGCAGGCTGGACGCCCGCAGAAACCCCTCGGGGCTGCGGATCACCGAGGTCGAGGCGGGCGACGAGGTGGAGATCGGGGCGCTGCGGGTACGGGCCGTGCCCGCGCGCCACGACGGACGGCGGCTGCCGGTCGGACCGCACCGCTCCCCCGCCCTGGGCTTTGTGATCAGCGGCGCGTCCCGGACGTACTTCGCCGGGGACACCGGACTCTTCGACGGAATGGCGGACGCCGTGGGCCCGGTGGATGTGGCACTGCTGCCGGTGGGCGGCTGGGGGCCGCATCTGGGGCCCGGGCATCTGGACGCCGGGCGGGCGGCGCGGGCGCTGGCCGATCTGGCACCGAGCGCGGCGGTACCGGTGCATTTCGGTACGTACTGGCCCATCGGTCTGGACGGAGTCCGCCCCCATGAGTTCTACGCGCCGGGCGACGAGTTCGTACGGCACGCGGCGCGGCTCGCGCCGAAGGTCACCGTCCATCTGTTGCGGCACGGCGAGAGCGCCCGGCCGGAGGCCGGCCTGTGATCGACCGGCTCATGACGCAACTCTCGGAGCTGCCACCCGAGTCGACGCAGCAGGCCGTCGGCTACCCCTCCGTCTTTCTGCTGGTGACGCTGGGCGCGCTGGTGCCGGTGGTGCCGACGGGGGCGGTGGTGAGTTCGGCGGCGGTGGTGGCCTTCCATCAGACCGCGCCGCTCTCCATGCTCTATGTCTTCCTGGTGGCGTCGTTCGCGGCCTTCCTCGGTGACATATCCCTCTACTGGCTGGGGCGGCGCGGGGTCGGCTCCAAGAACGGGTCGCGCTGGCTGGCGGCGATACGCCGGCACGCCCCGCCCGACCGGCTTGAGCAGGCGCAGACGAAGCTGCGCGAGCACGGGGTGACGGTGCTGGTGCTCTCCCGGCTGGTGCCCGCCGGGCGGATTCCGGTGATGCTGGCCTGTCTGCTCGGGGACTGGCCGCTGCGCCGGTTCGCCCGGGGCGATGTGCCGGCCTGTCTGGCCTGGGCGGCGACGTACCAGCTGATCGGGGTGCTCGGCGGCTCGCTCTTCGACGAGGCCTGGGAGGGGGTGCTCGCCGCGGTGGTGCTCACGCTCGTGCTGAGCGGCGCCCCGGCGCTCTGGCGCAGGCTGCGGCGGCCGGGCGGGGACGAGAGTCCGGGCTCGGCGGGCCGGCCGACGTAGTTCCCGATCCGGCCGGGGTCCGCTCTGTCCCCGGGTCCGCTCTGTCCCCGGGTCCGCTCTGTCCCGGAGTCCGCTCTGTCCGGAGTCCCTTCAGCGCAGTTCGTCGAAGACCGCTCCGAAGTGGCCGAGCGCCCGCGCGACATGCGGCAGGTCCAGCGGCGCTGTCGCGGTGAGGGACTTCAGCCGCTGTTCCGGGGTCGCCCCGAGCAGCGGTCCCGTCGACAGCCGTACGCGCAGCGCGCCCAGCGCGTCCCCGAACCGGTGGCCGCCCGGTACGGGCACCTCCAGGCGCCGGCTCAAATGGTTCTCCAGCTCCATGGAGTCGGTGACGCCCAGCCGGGCCAGCTGTCCGCGCAGCGGCCCGAGGTCGGCGTAGACATGGCGGCCGGCCTGCGGCACCCCGGCGAGGGCGCCGGAGGCGAGCACCAGCTGGTGTGCGGCGGCGGCCAGTTGCCCGTGCAGTGCGGCGGTGGCCCGCGTCCTGGCCATGACAGCGTCCGGCTCGTCGAGCGCGTGGGCGGCGGCAGCGGCGACGGGGCCCGCGACCATCGCCCCGAGCGCGGTGAGGATGTCGAGCGTCCTGGCCCGCAGCGCGGTTCCGGCGTCGGTGGCCGGGTAGCGGGCGACGGCCATCGGCCAGGCGGCCGGGAGCAGCCCGCCCGCCAGGTCGGAGAGGACGACGACCTCGTCGGGCCACATCTCGGCCGGGCTGAGCAGCACCGTCTCGTGCGGCCGGTGCAGGGTGTCGCGCCAGGTCTCGTCGCTGACGATGTGCAGCCCTTCGCCGACGGCGGCCTCACAGGCCTCGCGGACCAGTTCCGGCGGGGCGACCGCGGCGGTCGGGTCGTCGGCGACGGAGAGCAGCAGCACCCGTGGCCGGCCGCCCTCGGCACGTACCCGCCGCACCGTCTCCAGCAGGGCGAACGGATCGGGCACGCCGCCCGCGTCCGCCGGGGCCGGCACATGGTAGGCGGGCCGGCCGAGCAGCCGGGCCTGCGGGGTCCAGGAGGCGGGGCACGGCCGGGGCATCAGGACATCCCCGTCGTACGCGGCGAGCAGCGCGAACAGCAGCGGCTGCGCGCCGGGCGCGGCGGCCACGTCGTCGGGGCCGGTGCGCAGACCGCGCCGCGACCAGTAGCCGGAAGCCGCCTCCCGCAGGACCGCGTCACCGCCGGGCGGCTGCGGCGAGGTGTGCCCGGCCGCCCCCGCGCACTCGCCGACCAGCTCGGGCAGCGCGGGCAGCCCGGCGTCGGGGGCGGCCGGGCCGAACCGAACGGGGCCCCGGCCCTCGGGAGCCGTTCGCCGCATGCCGCCACCTCCCGCAGTCGCCGTCCATTACGACCTCTCGTTTTGACCCTTTATATGGAGTTATACGGATGTTTGACGCACCCTGCTCCCCGGGCGCCGCCCGGCCGCTCCCCCGGCTCCGCTCGGCCCGCTCCCCCGTACGGTCCGCTTGGGCCGGCCGCTCGCGGGGTACCCGCGTTCCATGTCAGAGACCACTGGGACCTACGGCCAGGCGGCCCCGGGCACCCGCGCCCGGATCGCGGCACTGCTCGACGGCTGGGACGAACGGGCCTTCCGCTCCGTCGCCGGCCGGCACTGGCCCGGCGCGGGGCCCGTACTGCCCCGGCTGAGCCGGTCCGCCAACCACGGACTGCTCTGGTTCGGCGCCGCCGCGGGCATCGCCGTGCTGGGACGCGGGGCGCGCTCGCGCCGGGCCGCCCTGCGGGGCGCCGTGTCGCTGGGGCTCGCCTCGGCCGCCATCAACACCGTGGGCAAGCGGGCGGTCCGCCGGCAGCGGCCCCTGCTCGACGCCGTACCGGCGATACGGCGGCTGAAGCGCCAGCCGTTCACCACCTCCTTCCCGTCCGGGCACGCGGCCTCGGCCGCCGCCTTCGCGACCGGGGTCGCGCTGGAGTCGAAGGGGTGGGGCGCCGTCGTGGCGCCGGTGGCCGCCGCCGTGGCCCTCTCCCGGGTCTATACGGGCGTGCACTATCCGAGCGATGTGCTGGCGGGCGCCGCGCTCGGGGTGGGGGCGGCCTTCGCGGTGCGCGGCATCGTACCGACCCGTTCCCAACTGCCCTCACCGGGACGTCCGTACGCCGAGGCCCCCGCGCTGCCCGGCGGCCACGGGCTGGTGGTCGTGGTCAACCAGGCCTCCGGATCGTCGGACGCCGCCGTGCTGGTACGGGACGCGCTGCCGGCCGCGGAGGTCGTGGAGTGCCCGCCCGAGGAGGTGGAGACCGAGCTGGCGAAGGCGGTCGGCCGCTGCGTGGCCCTCGGTGTCCTCGGCGGCGACGGAACGGTCAACCGGGCGGCGTCGACGGCCGTACGGCACGGTCGGCCGCTGGCCGTCTTCCCCGGTGGCACGCTCAACCACTTCGCGTACGACCTGGGCATCGAGACCGTCCAGGACACCTGCCGGGCGCTGACGGCGGGTGACGCCGTACGGGTCGACCTGGGACGCTTCACCCCCGGGCCCGGCGGGGCGGCGACAGGGCACTTCCTCAACACCTTCAGCCTGGGCGTCTATCCGGAGCTGGTACGGGTGCGGGAGCACTGGGCGCCGCGCATCGGCGGCTGGCCCGCCGGAATCCTGGCCGCGCTGAAGGTGCTGCGCGGCGAACACCAGCTGGAGGCCGAGTTCGAGGGCCGGCACCGGGCGCTGTGGCTGCTGTTCGCGGGGAACGGCATCTACCAGCCGATGGGGCCGACCCCGGGCCACCGGCTCGATCTGGCCGACGGTCTGCTGGACGTACGGATCGTGCACGGCGGCCGGGCCCCGGGGCCGCGGCTGCTCGCCGCCGCGCTCGCCGGGCCGCTGAGCCGTTCGCCGGTGCACGCGGCGGAGCGAATGCGCAGGGTACGGATCGCCCGGATCGCGCCGGGTACGCCACTCGCGTTCGACGGTGAAGTGGCCGAGGCCCCCAGGGAATTGATACTGGACAAGGCGGAGGAGGCGCTGACGGTCTACCGGCCGAAGGCGCTGCTGTAGAGCGAGTCGCGGGAGTCCCGTCTGCCCGGCGGTGTCCCGGAATCCCGGTGGACAGGCGCGAACGGCGCGGCCGAGGATCATGCCATGGACACGCGCTACTTCCTGGAGACCCCGCGGCTGCGGCTGCGTTCACTGACCGAGGACGACCTCGACCGGGTGGTCACCCTCGACAATGACCCCGGCGTACGGCGGTTCATCGACGGCGGCCGGCCGGTTACGCGTGAGACGGTACGGACCGAGACGCTCCGCCGCCTGCTCGGGCGCGGCTTCTGGGCCGCCGAGGAGAGATCCACGGGCGCGTGGCTGGGGTGGTTCTGTCTGGAGCCGGAGAGCGAACAGGGCTGGCGGGTCGTCGAGTTGGGGTACCGGCTGCGCCGGGCGGCATGGGGGCACGGGTACGCCACCGAGGGGGCCCGCGCCTTGGTCCGCGCGGCGTTCACCGACCTCGGCACGGAGCGGGTGACCGCGCAGACCATGACGGTCAACACGGCCTCGCGGCGCGTGCTGGAGAAGGCGGGGCTGACCTACGTCCGTACGTTCTTCGAGGAGTGGCCCGAGACGATCGAGGGATCGGAACAGGGCGATGTGGCCTATGAGCTCACCCGGGAGGCATGGAAAGGTTAGGCTCGCCTAACCGACCTGGGAGGTATCTTGAGCGTACAACCCGCCACGGAATCACCGGAGTTCGAGCACTCAGGTTTCGCGCGACCGGGCTTCGGCCGACCGGAGTCCGAGCAAGCGGAGTTCGACCATCTGGTGCACTGCGTACCGGACGTCGAGTCCACCGTCCGCGGCTACACCGAAGCCGGACTGCACGCCCACGCCAACCCGGAGTATCTCGGGTACCGCAACGGCGCCTGGCGGCTGGACACCCGCTATATCGAGCTGTCGAGCATCGTCAACCGCCTGGTCTTCCTCGACTCGCCCTACGGCAGGGCCATGAGGGGCCGGCAGCCCCGGGCCGACGCGCTCGTCGCGCGCGGCGGCGGCGCGCTCGCCTTCTGCGTCCATGTCACCGATGCGGGCACCACGGCGGAGCGGCTGCGCGCGCGAGGGCACGGGGTGGAGCTGCTGACCTTCGCCCGCGAGGGCTCCCCCGTCTCGTTCCGCGAGGCGCTCCTGACGGACGGCCCGCCCTGGGCGCCGTTCTTCGTGACCTACGAGCCCGACCGGCAGACGATTCTGGCCAAGTACAGCGCGGGCCGGGTCAACCGGGGGCCGCACGACCTCGCCGGGATCCTGATCGAGACCCCCGATCCGCGCGCCTCGGCGGACTGGCTGGGCGAGCTGCTCGGCATCCCGCCCGGGGCATCGCCCACGGTGGTGCCGCTGCCGCTCGGCCAGGTGCACTTCACCGAGGGCCCCGCCGACGCGATCACCGCCCTGCTGCTCTCCGGGGGCAGCCCGCCGACGACGGTGATCGACGGACTCGCGGTACGGCCGGTGAAGTCGTCGGTCACCGGACCGGCGCGGACCTGAGCGCCGCGTCCATATAGCAAGACGCTGGTCTCATCATGCGACATAGCGGCGTACCGTGGCCGGACCACGACACGAGAGGGAGTTCCGCCATGCCGAAGGAGACCGCGGTCTACACCCACGGGCACCACGAGTCGGTGCTGCGCTCGCACCGCTGGCGCACCGCCGCCAACTCCGCGGCGTACCTCCTCGCCGAACTGCGTCCCGGCCAGGACCTGCTGGATGTCGGCTGCGGCCCCGGGACCATCACCGCCGACCTGGCCGCGCTCGTCGCCCCGGGCACGGTCACGGCCGTCGACGCCGCCGAGGGCGTCCTCGACAGGGCGCGGGAGGCGGTGGCCTCCGCCGGTGCGGACAACGTCCGCTTCACGGTCGCCGATGTCCACGCACTGGACTTCCCCGACGACTCCTTCGACATCGTCCACGCCCATCAGGTCCTCCAGCATGTGGGCGATCCCGTACAGGCCCTGCGCGAGCTGCGCCGGGTGTGCCGGCCCGGCGGGGTCGTCGCGGCGCGCGACGCGGACTACGGCGCCTTCACCTGGTTCCCCGGCGTACCGGCGCTGGACGGCTGGCAGGAGCTGTACCGCCGGGTGGCGCGCGCCAACGGCGGGGAGCCGGACGCCGGGCGACGGCTGCTGTCCTGGGCGCGGCAGGCCGGCTTCACCGGCATCACCTCGACCGCCACCACCTGGTGCTTCGCCACCCCCGACGAGCGCGCCTGGTGGAGCGGTCTGTGGGCGGACCGCACGACCGCCTCGGGCTACGCCGGTCTGGCGGTCGGCGGCGGCCATACGACACCGGAGGGGCTGGACGAGATCGCCGAGGCGTGGCGGGAGTGGGGCGCCGCCGAGGACGGCTGGTTCATGGTCCCGCACGGGGAAATCCTCTGCCAGGTCTGAACCCGGTGCGTACGAGCACGGTACGTACGAGGCCGGCACGTACGAGCCCGGTACGTACGAGCACGGTACGTACGAGCCCGCCGCGCACGGGCGCGCTCCCGGCCGCCCGAATCGATCACGTGTCCCGGCGCGGCCAACTACCCTGGTGCGCATGGAAATCCTGGGAACCACGTTGCGCATCTGCGTCGACGACCTGGAGACCTCGGTGGTGTTCTACGAACGCCTCACCGGTAGCCCCGCGCTCCGCTTCGAGCGCGGTGGGGTCTCCGTCGCCGCCGTCGGCTGCTTCCTCCTCATGAGCGGCCCCGCGTCGGAAATCGATGTCCTGCGCAAGGTCACGGCCACGATCGCCGTCAAGGACGTCGACGAGGCGATCACCGTCCTCACCGGCGTAGGGGCGCGTATCGTCGCGGGCCCGGTGCCGACGCCGGCGGGGCGCAATGTGATCGCCCTGCACCCCGACGGTTCGGTCTTCGAGTACGTCGACCGCAAAGCCGTCCCGACACCGGGCTGATCACCCGGGCCGGTCAGCCGGCGGCCGGGGGGCCTTCGTCCATGAAGGCCCCCACCACCAGATCGGCGAGCAGCGCCCCCGCCGTCCCGTCCGGGTCGAGGTCTGGGTCGTAGAGGGTCACGTTGAGACCGACGCACCGCTCGGAGCGCACCAACGCCCGCGGCAGTACGGCGAGTTCGTCCGGCATCAGGGCCACGCCGGGGGCGGGGGGCCGGAGCCCCAGGTTGGAGGGCGCGTCGATCACCACGATATTCCGCATGCGAACCATCCTCATCGCCGTAGGCTGCATCCTCATATGACTTCGCGGACCACATGACTTCGCGGACCAGCGGGAACGGAAGAGGGCGGGCAGCGGGATGACCACTCAGCACACCTACCGGGTGATCGTGCGCGGCACATGGGACGGGCTGACGGACGACGACCGCGCCCGGCTGCTCGCGGAGGCCGACCAGCACGGTCTGACGCAGATGCGGTTCACCCCGGAGGGCTCGCTCACGTACGACACGACGCTGAAGCACTTCAGCTACCGCTACGTGGTGGTCTCCGACGCGGCGGACGGCGAGGAGATGGCGGGCGCGCTCGCCGAGGACCGCGCGGAGACGGCGCTGAAGGCCCTGGGCTGCGGCCATGGCGAACTGCGGTCCACGGTGACCGACATGGACACCATGAAGATCAACCGCAAAGGCCGCTGAGCGGCGCGCCGTCGCGGAGGTCCACGGGCGTTCAGCCGTCCCGGTCCACCATCTCCGCGGTGATCGCCCAGCGTTCGTGGTCGCGCCACGCGCCGTCGATATGGAGGAAGTCCGGCGAGTAGCCCTCCAGCCGGAAGCCCACGCGCCGGACGAGGGCGAGGGACGCGATGTTCGTGGGCTGCACATTGGCCTCCAGCCGGTGCAGCCCCAGCGGGCCGAACGCGTGCCGTACGACCAGCCCGAGCCCTTCCGTCATCAGGCCCCGGCCCGCGGCGTGCGCGAAGGCGCCGTAACCGAGCGCGCCGCACCGGAAGGCGCCGTGGACGATGTTGTTGATATGGACGAAGCCCGCGATCCCGCCGTCCTCGCGGGCACAGACGAGATAGCCCTCCCTGCTGGGATCCTCGATGAACCGGCCCGCATGGCCGGCGTACGCCTCCGCGTCGGCGGGCGGGAACAGCCAGGGTCTGTGCAGCCGCCGGCTCTCGCGGACACGCGACGTGAACTCGTCGGCGTCCTCGGGGCGGTAGCCGCGTACGAACGTGCGGGAGCCTTCGGCGAGTACGGGTCCTCGCCGCTCGGGAAGGTCGGGCATCGCGTCAGCCTACGTGATCTTCGTACGGCCGATCATGGTGGCTCGGAAGCCGGTCCGCCAAACGTTTCCGGATCACCCGTCATGCGTGTTGATCATCACACCGGGCGTGACTGATAGCTGGGTTAGCGTTCCGCCCTGTGACTATGGTGACTTCCCCTTCTCCGCTTCCTCCTGTCCAGGACTCCCCGGCAGCCCCGGCGCTGACCCGGGCCCTCTTCGGCGAACGGTTCGAAGAGATCCACCAGCCCTGGCGCAAACTTTTCAGTACCGGGCCGTTCCGCTATCGCGAGGGGCTGACACCGCAGGAGCGTGCCGCGCTGTCCTACGAGCGGCTGCGGCTCGTCAATGACGCGATCGACAGCCCCGAGGAACTCGTCGTCGACGTGGAACGGCTCAGCGCGCTCCACGAGTGGGCGGGCCCGGTGGACGCGGGATTAGCGACAGTCGCGAGCATTCACTACAACCTCTTCCTCGGCAGTCTTCTCGACCACAGAGCCGACGGAGAGCGTGATCTGCGCGCCTTCACCGAATTGCGGCGTACCGGTACGTTCCTGTGCACCGAGGCCGGACACGGCAACAGCGCCTCCCAGTTGGAGACCATAGCCACCTTCGACCCGGCGACCGGCGGCTTCGTCCTCCACACGCCGTCGCCGACCGCGGGCAAGTTCATGCCGAACACCAGCTCCACCGGCGGCCCCAAGACCGGTGTCGTGGCGGCCCGGCTGATCACGGACGGCAAGGACCGGGGCGTCTTCCTCTTCCTCACCCCGCTCAGCGACGACACCGGAGGCCCGCTGCCGGGAGTGGAGATACGCAGACTGCCGCAGACGGCCACCAGCCCGGTGGACCACTGCGTCACCTCCTTCGAGAACGTCCGGCTGCCCCATGAGGCGCTCCTCCAGTCCGGTCATGGACGGCTCACCCGGGACGGCGTCTTCACCAGCGCGATCGGCAGCCCCCGCAAGCGTTTCCTGCAATCCATAGGCCGGGTCACCGCCGGCAAGCTGTGCATGAGCGCCTACAGCCTCGGGGTCACCCGCCACGCGCTGGCCGTCGCCGTACGCCATGCCCACACCCGGCACACCTCCGGTGTCACCGCCGGGGGGAGCGTGCCGCTGTTCGCCCATCGCAGCCATCACACCCCGCTGCTCGACGCCCTGGCCACCACCTACGCCGCGACGCTGCTGCACCGGACGGCCGTGCGGCAGTGGACCGAGTCGACGGAGGCGGAGCGCGAGGACGGCGAGCGTCTGGCGGCCGTCGCCAAGGGCTGGATCACCTGGCGGGCCCGCGCCGTCATGACGGAGTGCCGCGAACGGTGCGGCGCCCAGGGGCTGTTCCTCGCCAACGGCATCGCCGGCCAGCTGACGGCCAATGAGGGCACCATCACCGCGGAAGGTGACAACCTTGTCATCTGGGTCAAGGCGGCCGGGGAGATGCTTCTCGGACACTTCACCCCGAAGGAGCCGAGCGCCCTCGCGCCCGGGGACCGGGCTCTCACCGATCCTGCCTTCCTCCAGGACCTCCTGACGGACATCGAGAGCGTCTGGCACCAGCGGGCCCGCACGCGGCTGCGCGGCGGCAAGGCCGGCAATCCGCTCAACCGGTGGAACGCGACGGTCACACCCGCCCTCGAACTGGTCGACGCGCACGCCCACCGCCGGGCCGCCGAGGCGCTGCTGACCGCCGCCGAGGAGGCCGACGGGCCGGGGGCGCGGCATCTCCTGCACACGCTGCACCGGCTCTTCGCGCTGCGCCGTATCGCCGCCCACAGCGGGGATCTGCTGGCCGAAGGGCGGCTGACCGCCGGCCAGGTGAGGCAGCTCCCCGACCTGGCGGAGGACGCCGTCGTCGAGCTGGCTCCCCACGCCCCGGCGCTCACCCGCGGCTTCGCCATCGCCGAGGAGGTCCTGCTCGACCACCCGATCAGCCATCCGGAGGCCATGGGCCGCGTTCCGGAAGGCCACAGGGGCTGAGTGGCGCCCCACCCTCACCCCGGACCGGCCCTCCCGTTCAGACGAGGGCGGGCACATCCAGGGTGAGGGTGGCGCTCTCCGCGTCCAGTACGGCGGGCACGCCCAGCGGTACGGTCAGGTTCGACTCGCCGTGCCCGAAGCCCAGTTCCTCCACGACCGGTACGCCCAGCCCGCCGAGCCGGTCGAGGAGCAGGGTCCTGACGTCCTCGTACGGTCCGCACTCCGCCCAGGAGCCGAGGCCGATCCCCGCGACGCCGTCCAGCCGGCCGGAGCGCAGCAGTTGGGTGAGGATACGGTCGAGACGGTACGGCTCCTCGCCGACGTCCTCGATCAGCAGCAGCCCGCCCGCCGCCGAGGGGCGCGCGTACGGGGTGCCGAGTTCGGCGGCGAGCAGGCTGACGCAGCCGCCGAGGGTGACGCCCGAGGCGCGGCCGGGGACCAGCCCCCGGGCGGTGTCCTGGCCGAGGGTGCGCACCGACTCGGGCTCGAAGAGCGTGGCGCGCAGCGACTCCTGCGTCCCGGAGTCCTTGAGGAAGGTCATCGCGGCGGTCATCGGACCGTGCAGGGTGACCAGGCCGAGCCTCTGGGCGAACGCCTCGTGCAGCGCGGTGATGTCGCTGTAGCCGACGAAGACCTTGGGGCCCGCGGCCCGCATCGCGGTCCAGTCGAGCAGACCGGCCATGCGCTGGACTCCGTAGCCGCCCCGGGCGCAGAGCACGGCGGAGACGGCCGGGTCGCACCAGGCCTCCTGGAGGTCGCGGGCGCGGTCCTTGTCCGTCCCGGCGAGATAGTCGAGCCGGGGATGGACGTCCAGCACATGCGGCGCGACGACGGGATCGAGGTCCCAGCCGCGCAGGATGTCCAGCCCGGCTTCGAGCCGTTCGGCGGGCACGGGGCCGCTGGGCGCCACGACGGCGACCCGGGCCCCGGGCCGCAGTCGCGCGGGCCGGGTCAGTGGAGTGAGCGTCATCTGCGGAACTCCAGCCGGGCGATGTCGGTACGGTCAATGCCGAAGGTCTGTGCGTACAGGGACAGTTCGGCCTCCAGCGCGCTCACCATCGTGTCGGCCCTTCGGAAGCCGTGGCCCTCGCCCTCGAAGGCGAGATACGCGTGCGGTACGCCGCGGCCGGCCATCCGCTCCAGGAACCGTTCGCACTGCGCGGGCGGACAGATCACATCGTCGAGCCCCTGCAACAGCAGGAACGGCGCGCTGACGCGGTCCGCGTGGTGCACCGGCGAGCGGTCCCGGTAGCGGCCGGGGACCTCGGCGAGCGGGCC
Organism: Streptomyces scopuliridis RB72; assembly: GCF_000718095.1. Lineage (GTDB taxonomy): Bacteria > Actinomycetota > Actinomycetes > Streptomycetales > Streptomycetaceae > Streptomyces > Streptomyces scopuliridis. The sequence goes on from NZ_JOEI01000005.1 coordinate 288,124, forward strand.
GACCAGCGATTCGAGGTACTGGGACTCGAAGTCATGGGTCTCGTCGGTGGCCCAGCCCAGCAGATCGAGGATCGGATAGCTGATGGTGCCGCAGGCGTAGACATCGGTGGAGGTGAGCGAGACGGCGGTGGTCCAGCCGCCCGCGCTGCCGCCGCGTACGGCGAGTCTGGCCGGGTCGGCGGTGCCCTCGGCGGCGAGCGCGGAGGCGACGGCCGCGCAGTCCTCCACATCGACCACGCCCCACTGCTCGCGCAGCCGGTCGCGGTAGGCCCGGCCGTAGCCGGTGGAGCCGCCGTAGTTGACCTCGGCGACGCCGATGCCGCGCGAGGTGAAGTAGGCGATCTCCAGATCGAGGACGAGCGGGGCATGGCCGGTGGGTCCGCCATGGGCCCACACCACATAGGGCGGTAGTTCTTCGTGGGGCGCGCTGTGGTCGGGGCTGTGCGGCGGATAGATATGGGCGTGGATCTCGCGGTTGTCGGGCCCGGTGAAGGTACGGATCCGGGGCTCCGGGTAGTAGGCGGGGTCCACCGGGTCCTGGTGCGCCGCGCCGATCACCCGGGCGTGTCCCGTGCCGGTGTCCAGCTCCACGATCTCGTACGCGCTGCGCGGACTGGCCGCGACGCCGATCACGCGGTCGCCCTGGACGGCGAGGGTGGCGGCCCACTCGGTCCAGGGTCCGGCGGCGTCCACCACTTCGCCGGTCACGGGGTCGAGCACGCCGAGCGCGGTGGAGCCCTTGCCGTGGATGACGGCGATCAGCCCGTTCTCCATGGGGTGGAACCACTGGAGGCCGATCTTCCAGAGCGGTCCGCCGAACTCCTCCCCGCGACCGGGGCAGAGGCTGGTGCTCGGGATGACACCGGCGGCTCCCTTCCGGCCCAGGGCCTCGGGGCGGACGCGCTGGATCTCCCACCAGCCGCCGGCGTCGGAGACGAGGAGCAGCGAGCCGTCCGGCGCCCAGTCGACCTGCGCGACCGATTCGTCGGTGCCTCCGGCAACGGCCCTGACGCCGGTGAAGGGGCCGCTCTCCGGCACCTCGCCGAGTATCACCTCCGTGCCGTCCCAGGGCATCCGCGGGTGGTCCCAGGCGATCCAGGCGGCCCGGCGCCCGTCGGGCGAGAGCCGGGGACCGGTGACGAAGCGGTGCCGGTCGTCGGAGAGCTCCCGTACGGCCGTACGGTCCTCGGCGGCCGAGCCGTCGAGCGGCACGGCCGCGATCACCCGCCGTACGTCGGTGGGCGCCTCGCCGGTGAACTCCTCCAGCACGCACCAGACTTCACCGCGGTCGAGGAGGAGCCGCGGATCGGCCCAGCGCAGTCCGCCGCCGGTCGCTGACACCGGGGTGAGCGGCCGGGGTTCACCGCCGCCGTCCGGCTCGTACGCGTACAGCCGCTGGTCGGGGAAGTGGACGAAGACGACGAGCGGGCCGCCGTCGGGGCGGGCGGCGCCGGCCCAGGGCACCCCGCCGTACTCGATGACCCGGCTGCGGACGTTCCACGGGGCCGGCAGCGGCGACTCCTCGTGGCCGTCGGCCCGTCGCCGTACGAGCGCGCGCCGGCCGGCCTCGGCGGGGCGCGGCTCCGTCCACCACACCTCGTCGCCGACGACCCCCACATACTCGGGGCGCCCGTCGTGCGAGGCGGCCAGCGCCGCGTCGATCGGTGACGGCCACGTTCCGTAGGCCCCCATGGACAGCATGAGCCACGCTCCTAAGCGGACTTCAGATAGTGGTCGAGGACACGGACGCCGAAGTGCAGCGCCGAGACGGGCACCCGCTCGTCCACGCCGTGGAAGAGCGCCTGGTAGTCGAAGCCGGGAGGCAGCTTGAGCGGCGAGAAGCCGTAGCCGGTGATGCCGAGCCGGGAGAACTGCTTGGCGTCCGTCCCGCCCGACATGCAGTACGGCACCACATGGCCGGCCGGGTCGAAGCGCTCGACGGCGGCGCGCAGTTTGGCGAACGTCGGCGAGTCGACCGGCGCCTGGAGGGCCACCTCCCGGTGGTGGAACTCCCATTCCACATCCGGTCCGGTGAGCTGGTCCAGGGTGGTACGGAACTCCTCCTCGCCGCCGGGCACCATGCGCCCGTCGACATAGGCGGTGGCCTGGCCCGGGATCACATTGACCTTGTAACCGGCTTCCAGGACGGTCGGGTTGGCGCTGTTCCTTATGGTCGGCTCGACCAGTGCGGCGGCCGGGCCGAGCTTGCCGAGCAGTCCCTCCGTGTCGAAGTCCTCCGCATAGGCATCGGTGTCGATGCCGTGGAGCGCGGCGAGTTCGGCGAGGGCGGCCCGTACGGTCGGGGTGAGCCTGACCGGCCAGGGGTGGCTGCCGATCCTGGCGACGGCGGCGGCGAGCCTGCTGACCGCGTTGGCGTGGTTCACCTTGGAGCCGTGCCCGGCCCTGCCGTGGGCGGTGAGCTTCAGCCAGCCCGTGCCGCGCTCTCCGGCGGCGATCGGGTAGAGCGCCATACCGTGCCCGGCGTGGAAGGTGAAGGCCCCGGATTCGCTGATGCCCTCCGTACACCCCTCGAACAGCTCCGGGTGCCGGTCGGCGAGGAATCCGGAGCCGTCCTCGGCGCTGGCCTCCTCGTCGGCGGTGTAGGCGAGCACGATGTCCCGGCGCGGCCGGATACCGTCCCTGGCCCAGGCGCGGACGACCGACAGCACCATCGCGTCCATGTTCTTCATGTCGACCGCGCCGCGCCCCCACACCACCCCGTCGCTGACCTCGCCGGAGAAGGGGTGCACGGTCCAGTCGGCGGGCTCGGCGGGCACCACGTCCAGATGGCCGTGGACGAGCAGCGCGTCGGCCGAGGGGTCGGTGCCCTCGATCCTGGCCACCACATTGGTGCGCCCGGGGGTCCGCTCCAGCAGCGTGGGTTCGATCCCCGCGTCCGCGAGCCGCTCCGCCACGTATTCGGCCGCCGGCCGCTCGCGGCAGTCCCCGCTCCCCCGGTTGGTGGTGTCGATACGGATGAGGTCCGAGGTGAACGCGACCACCTCGTCGAGCGCGGCCGTATCGGGGGCACCACTGGTGTCGATGGGTGTCATGTCAGCCATACTGCTCCTCCACGGCGGCCGAAACGATCGTCGTGACCGCTTTGAAGGTACGAATGGCCTCATACATCGTCCCGCTGGTGTACGCGGCCCGGCGCTCCCCGCTGGGGGCCACGCCCGGTACGACCGTGGCGACATCGGAGAGATGCGTGGCGTCGAACTCCATCTCCACGGTGAACGGGCCGCCCGCGACCGGTTCGTACCGTCCGGCGAGGGCGGTGGCCTCCTTGGCGGCGGCGTGGATGTCGGTGGCGGTACGGGCCGGGGTCCGGCAGACGGCCGCGTACCGCGAGACATGGTCCTTGACGGCGACCTTGCGGGCGTCCGGCGCGTAGCCCTCCGCGTCCACGCAGGTCAGATCGTCGCCGGTGACCAGCACCACGGGCACCCCGTACTCCGCGGCCACACGCGCGTTCAGCAGCCCCTCGCTGGCCCGGGTGCCGTTCAGCCACACGCCGGTCAGGGAGTTGGCGAGATAGGTGTGCGCGAGCACGCCTTCCGTACCGGCGCCGGTGTGGTAGCCGACGAAGGCGATGCCGTCGACGTCCCCGTGCTGAACGCCCTCGACCATGGACAGCGACTTATGACGGCCGGTCAGCATCTCGGCGCGCTCGTCCAGCCGTTCCAGCAGCAGATTGCGCATGGACCAGTGCGCCTCGTTGATCAGCACCTCATCGGCCCCGCCGTCGAGGAAGCCGAGCACGGCGGCGTTGACATCGGAGGTGAACAGGGCGCGGCAGCGTTCCCACTGCGGCGTGCCGGGCAGGACATCGGCCGGCCAGGTCACCCCCGTGGCGCCCTCCATGTCGGCGCTGATGAGGATCTTCACAGGTACTCCGTTCTCCGTGGGGAGGGGCGGTCGTCGGCGGGACGTTACACCCGTCGTACGACATGCAGCAGATACTCCTTGCGGTTGAGCGGATTGTGGTCCGTTCTGGGCCGGGCCGGGATGGTGTCGCGCACCGCTTCATAGTGGTCGAAGGATGCTTCGAGCACACCTTCACCACTGGTCAGCGTGGGCAGCCGCTGTTCCAGCTCATGTACCCGCGCCGCCGGAATCTCCCCTTCCAGCAGATACGAGGAGCCGTTCGCCGCCGAGGTGCGCGGGACCGCGCGCAGCCGCCCCAGGACGGGCAGTACGGCGCCGAGCGCGTCCGCCGGAAGGTCGAGCCGGAAGCGGTGCATCGGCTCGTACACCGTGGTGCCCGCCCGCTCCAGCGCGCTCATCAGCACCAGCGGGGTGAGATGGCGGAAGTCGCTGCCCGTGCTCGACATGCTCTTGTCGAAGACGCCGTGGGAGTGGCTCTGCCGGGGCGCGTAGCCGGAGTGCGTCATGGTCACGACGCAGTCGATGACCTGCCAGCCGTGGATCCCCTGCCGCAGCGACTCCTTCACGGTGTCCTCCACGGCCTTCATGAACGCGTACGGCATCGACCCCAGCTCGACCTCCAGCCGGAATTCCACGCCCGCGCCGACGGGGGCGGGATCGACGCGCAGCCCGACGGTCGCGAGAAAGGGATTGGGTTCCTTTCCCATGATCTCGACGGCCGCTCCGCTGCCGGCGGGCCGCTCCACACAGATCGTCGTGGTCTCGCGGAAGGTGACATCGACCCCGAATTCATCCAGCAGCGTCGCCTGGATGACCTCTTTCTGTACCTCGCCGTAGAGCGAGACGGAGATTTCCCGTCGAATCCGGTCCTGCCGCAGATTGATCAGCGGGTCCTGTTCGGCGAGTTGGGTGAGCGCGGCATGCAGCGTCCCCTTGTCGGCGGCGCGGCGGGGAACGACGACTGTCTCCAGCGTCGGCGGGGAGAAGAACCGGCGCTCCGCGGGAGTGGTGCGCGGAATTCCGATCCCGTCGCCGATCCGGATATCGCTCAGACCCCAGAGCTTTCCGATGCGCCCGGCGGGGACCGACGCGCGCCGGACGGCGGATCCGCGGTCGAACACACTGATCGCGGTGACCTTGTCCTCCTCTTCCCGTACCTCGTTCGCCGTATCGCCCGCCGCATTGCCCGCCGTGTCGTTCTCCGTAGTCCGGTGGAATCGCAGCAGATCGCGCGTTCTTACCGTGCCCGAGAACATCCGTACGTATGCGATCTTCTCGCCCGCGGGTCCCCGCTCCATCTTGAAGACGGTGCCGGAGACGGGCCCTTCGGGATCGCCCCCGGCCCTGGGCAGCAGCTCGCTGATCCCGTCGATGAGCGCGTCCACGCCCGCGCCGGTGATCGCCGAGCCGAGGTAGACCGGGTGGACGAGCGCCCGTCCGGTCTGGGTGGCCAGCTCTTCGCGGAGCCGGTGGTACGGGAGCGCCGTCGCGTCGTCCACGTACGCGGCCAGCAGGGCGTCATCGTGGTCGGCGAGCAACTCGGCGAGTGCCGAGGTGAACGCGGCGTCGCCGGCGCCGTACGGCACGGGCAGGGCGTCACGCGTGCCCAGGCCGGTGGCCGCCCCCATCGCGATCACCGACGGGGAGAGCTTCTCGGAGATGCCACGCAGTACGCGTTCGTCGTGCGCGCCGGTGCGGTCGATCTTATTGACGAAGATCAGGGTGGGAATGCGCAGCCGCCGCAGCGTGCGCATGAGCACCCGGGTCTGCGCCTGAACTCCTTCGACGGCGGAGATGACCAGCACGGCGCCGTCGAGCACGCCGAGGACCCGTTCCACTTCGGCGATGAAATCCGGGTGGCCGGGGGTATCGATCAGATTGACCGTGGTGTCGCCGACGACGAAAGAGACGACCGCGGATTTGATGGTGATGCCACGCTGGCGTTCCAGCGTCAGGGAATCCGTCTGGGTGCTGCCGTCATCGACGCTTCCGATCTCGTCGATGACACCGGCGGTGAAGAGCAGCCGCTCGGTCAGACTTGTCTTACCGGCGTCGACATGCGCCAGAATTCCCAGGTTCAACGTACTCATGGAGCGTCATGTCCTCTAGATAGGCGGTGGTGACCTTCTGGATGGGCATAGACGCTCGGCGCATAATCTTCTCCTTGATCAATCGGCTGTCGCGGGGAGTACAGCAGAAGCCGCCCCGGACGGCAACTCATTTCCGGGGCGGCTCGGGCCTTGCTGTTCAGTCGCGGGCGAGGATGTACCACCGGGCCGGCAGATCGATACGGGTGCCGTCCGGCAGCCGTTCCGTCTGGACCAGCGCGGTGTCCCCGTCCGCAAGGATCCGCAGCCCCGCCGCGCGCAGCAGTTCGGGCACCTCCTTGTCCCCGGCGCCGGCCGGCCTGAGCCCGTGGTCGAAGACCCGCCGCAGCTTCGCGGGCGGGCCGTCCGGCCCCGCCGCCGCCTGCCGTAGCACCGTCTTGGAGGCGGGGGTCAGCTCGGCGACGAACGCCCGGCCGCGCTCCCCGAGCAGCTCCGCGACCGCGCCCGCCACGGCCGGCCGGTCCTGGGGCTCGCTCTGGTGGATGACCGCGCGCATATAGACGTTGGTGTCGCCCGTACGCTCCCGGAGCGCGCGCACCGCGTCATGGTCCACCAGATTGAGCTGCTCGAACTCCACGGCCCTCCCGGTGTCGGCGCGCCGCGCGTGCGCTATCGCCGCGTGCGAGAGGTCCACCCCGATCGCCCGGGCGAAGCGGGTGGCCAGATAGCGGGTCTGGGTGCCGTTGCCACAGCCGAGGTCGACCACGGGCAGGGTGGCGTCGGCGTACGGCAGCAGCAGTTCGCTGTCCGGTACGGAGGTGAGCGACGGGTCCGAGTCCCAGATCGCCTCGCCGGGCGTGTCGGAGGTCTCCGCCCAGAATCCTTCCCATGCCTCGCGGTAACGCTGCGAAACGTCCATATACGGCCTCCCCTGTTCCGGCCCGCCGAAGGCGAGCGCTGGAAGACCGGACTACCGTCCGCGCAGGTCGGCGGACAAGAGGGCGGATGCTTCTGTCAGCTTCCGTTCGACCGCGTCCGTACCTTTCGCGCCAGAGCCTGTTCGAACCAGACCGTCTTGCCGCCCGCCGAACTGCTGCTGCCCCACTCCCGCGCCAGGGTGCTCACCACGCGCAGTCCGCGCCCGAACTCGTCGTCCCGGCCCGCGTTCAGCAGGGCGGCGGGGGCCGGTTCGTCGTCGATGACCTCGCACAGCAGCGCGTCCGTACGTACCAGCCGCAGCCCGACCCGCCGGGACCGCGCGTGCTTCACGGCGTTGGTGACCAGTTCGCTGACCATCAGCTGGGCCGTCTCCACCGCGGCCGGCAGCTCCCAGTCGAGCAGCTGCCCGCGCACCAGCCGTCTGGCCCTGGCCACCTCGCGCGGGTCGAGCGCGAGGTGGAACTCCGCGACGTCCCTGTCCGGGATGCCGTTCAGCCGGGCCATCAGGAGCGCCACATCGTCCTTGCGCCCCTCACGGGTGTTGAGCGCGCGGATGATGGTGTCGCAGGCGTGGTCCATCGACGCGGCGGGGTGCGCGGCCGAGGCGCAGAGCGCGGCCAGACCGTCCCCGATGTCCGCCCCGCGCACCTCGACCAGACCGTCGGTGCAGAGCACCAGCCGGTCGCCGGGCCCCACCTTCACGGTCGCGGTCTCGAAGGCGACTCCGCCCACCCCTATGGGGGCGCCGGTCGGCAGATCGAGCACCTCGGCCCTGCCGTCCTCCGCGTGGACGAGCACGGGCGGGATATGCCCGGCGTTGGCGATCTGGAGCTCGGACCTGATCGGGTCGTACACCGCGTACAGGCAGGTCGCCAGATACAGTTCGCCGAGCCGCTGCGCCAAGTCGTCAAGATTGCGGAGCAGTTGGGCAGGCGGCATCTCCATGGTCGCCATGGTCTGTACGGCGGTGCGCAACTGGCCCATCATCGCTGCCGAGTTGAGCCCGTGGCCCATCACATCGCCGACGACCAGCGCGGTGCGCGAACCGGGCAGTTTGACGGCGTCGAACCAGTCGCCGCCGATCCGGCCGAGCCGGGCGCCCGGCAGATAGCGGGTGGCGATGTCACACCCCGCCATGTGCGGCGGGACCTGCGGCAGCATGCTGTCCTGGAGGGTCTCGGCGACATTCTCCTGGTACGTGTACATCCGGGCGTTGTCGAGTACGAGCCCGGCGCGGGCGGCGAGTTCCGCGCCGGTCGTACGGTCCATGTCGTCGAACGGCTGCCGGTCGGGCCGCCGCATCAGCACCATGAAGCCGAGCACCACATCACGCGCCTTCAGCGGGACGAGCAGCATCGACCGGTGGTTGATGAGGGGGCGCAGATCGCGCTTCTCGAACTCGGCGGAGATACGGTCGCCGGCCTCCTCGCTGAGCCGCGGGATGAGCACCGGCTCGCCGGTGACCATGCACTGGAAGAACGGGGTGTGTTCGGGGAAGGCGATGGCCTCGCCGACGGGCACGGTGTCGTCCCAGCGGCCCGGTTCGTCGTTGTGCTCGACCCAGACCCGGTGCCAGACAGTGGTCACATCGGGCGGTCCGTCCGGGAACCCCTCACCGGCGAGTACGGCGGCGCGCAGATGCGTACCCGCGAAGTCCGTGAAGCGGGGCACGGCCGCGCTGGTGACCTCGCGGATGGTACGGGCCAGATCGAGGGACGAGCCGATCCGGCCGCTGACCTCGTTCAGGAACTCCAGCCGCTCGCGCACCGCCGCGTATTCGAGGTCCAGTTCGGGACGGGGCGCCGCCCGCCGCCGGGGATTCCCGTCCTCGTCCACCGGATCCGTCAGACCGCCGCGGCCCGCGGGCCGCCTCGGCACACCCCAGTCCGGGGTGACCGGCACCCGGTCGTGATGGCTGAACTCCAGGACCGGATAGCCGAGTTCGAGGACCTGCGCGACGATGCGACTGGATTCGGCCGGGCCCATGTTCGGCAGGATGTCCGGCAGCCGCCGGGCCAGCACCTCGGCGTCCGGGAACTCGGTGTGCAGGGCGAAGGCCGGGGAGATCCGCCGGGTGTCGGCCCTGCCGTCCGCGTCGTCCCCCTTGAACTGGGCCGCGTCCGCGGCGAGTACGAGATGACGCCCCGGTCCCGGACCGATCAGCGGATACGCCCACCACACCACGTCGAGCCGGTCGCGGCCCCGCTCGGAGAGCGCCGCGCGTCCCGCGGTCGCGTAGGAGCCGCGGCCGTGCAGCTCCGGTCCGCCCCCGTCCCCGGTGTCGTACGTGCCGTGCGCCACGCCGCGTTCCTCCGCGGCGAGGGCACCGGCGACCGGCATCAAATCGGTGGCCGGCTGACCGACCGCCTCGTCCTTCGAATGGCCGAAAAGTCTCCGTGCGCCGGTCGACCAGTGCGAGACCAGACCGTCTCCGTCGACGACGACCACGGCGAGCGGAATCCGGCCGGCCGCGGCGAGGCGCTGCCGCGACGGTCCCGGCGGAACACCACTGTCCATGGGTGGGAGGCTCCTTCCCTGCCGCCAGGATCCGCGGCTCCGCCCTCCACGGTACGGCCCTGCGAGGGGGATGCGCCGGGCAATGAACTAATCAGTAGTGCGCCCGCGCACAACCCCCTGTTGACTGAAATTCAGTCAGTCTTCATGGCCGAGTTGGAGATCGCGTTCGGTGCGTCCACCGCCCGCCACCTGGAGCACCGTGGCCACCGGCGGATAGCCCGCGGCGATCACGGTGTACTCGCCCGACGAGAGATCCACGAACCGGAAAGTGCCGTCGGCGTTGGTGGTGAGGGTGTCCACCACATTGCCCGCCGCGTCGAGCAGGGTGACCCGCGCGTCCTCGACGGGGCGGCCGCCCCCGGCGCGTACGGTGCCGCGCAGTACCGCCCCGCCGGCCAGTTCGATGTCCTGCCGGGTCTCCCGGGAGGCCTGCACACTGACCGGCAGCGCGGCGGGCCGGAAGGCGGGGGCGCTCGCTGCCAGCGTGTACTCGCCCGCCACCAGCTCCGAGATCACATACGCGCCCTCGCGCCCGCTGCGGGTGCTCGCCACCACCTCGCCCCGTACATCCGTGAGGGTCACGGCGGCGTCCCGTACGGGCGTGCCGTCCGCGGTGAGCACAGCCCCGGCGAGCCGCCCGGCGCCGCCGAGGACCACGTCCAGTTCGACGGGGCGTTCGCCGACGGTGACCGTGACGGCCTGGGGCTGATGCCCGCCGGCCGCCGCGATCATCACATACGAACCGGAGCCCGGCACGCTCAGCGCGTACCGTCCGTCCTCGCCGCTCGCGCCGCGTCCGATCTGCTTGCCATGGACGTCGATGAGGGTGAGGGCGGCGCGCGGCACGGTCGAGCCGTCGTAGTGCTGCACGGTGCCGCAGACGGCGACGCCGGAGATGTACGGGGCCGGGGCCGGCGCGGCGGGGATGCCGGGGGCGGAGGCGCTGCGCGCGGCGGGGACGGTGCCGGACTCGGCGGCCGAGACGTTCTGGGACACCAGCGGTTTCTCCTTGAGGAAGAAGGCGATCAACAGGCCGAGGACGAGCACCGGCACGAGATAGAGGAAGATCCGCGGCATGGCGTCCGCGTACGCCTGGATATAGCCGTCGCGCAGCGCGGGCGGCAGCGCGTGGACCGCCTGCGGGGTGATGGACTCGACGTCGGGGAGGCCGGTACCCGCGGGGACCCGGTCGGCGAGGGCGTCGGCGAGCCGGTTGGCGAAGAGCGTGCCGAAGATGGCGGCGCCCACACTGCCGCCGATCTGCCGGAAGTAGTTGTTGGCGCTGGTGGCGGTGCCGAGATCGGCGGGCCCTACGGAGTTCTGCACGGCGAGGATCAGTACGGGCATCACCAGCCCCATCCCGAGGCCGAGAGTCGCCTGCGCGATGCCGCACTCCAGCTGGGACGTGCCGGTGTCCAGCCGGGACAGCAGCCACATCCCGGCCACCGAGAGCGCCCCGCCGAGCACCGGATAGATCTTGTAGCGGCCGGTACGGCTGATGAGCTGGCCGGAGACGACGGAGGCGACGACGACACCGCCCATCATGGGCAGCATCAGCAGACCGGACTCGGTGGCGCTGGCCCCGTCGACCATCTGGAGATAGGTGGGCAGATAGCTGGCGGCGCCGAACAGCGCCACACCGACCACCGCCCCGACGAGGCTGGTGATGTTGAAGACGGAGTCGCGGAACAGCCGCAGCGGGATGATCGGTTCGGCGGCGAAGTGCTCAACGACCAGGAAGAGCAGAGCCGTTCCGGCGGCGCCCGCGGTCAGTCCGAGGATGACGCGTGAGCCCCAGGCGTACTCCGTACCGCCCCAACTGGTCAGCAGCACCAGACAGGTGGACGAGGCGGCGAGCAACAGCGCGCCCAGGACGTCGAGGCGGGCGCGGGCGGTCGGCTTGGGGAGCTTGAGGACGACGGTGACGACGGCGAGCGTGACCAGACCGAAGGGCACGTTGATGTAGAAGCACCAGCGCCAGGAGACATGGTCGGTGAAGAATCCGCCGAGCAGCGGGCCGGCCACGGACGCGAGGCCGAAGGCCGCGCCGATCAGCCCCATGAAGCGCCCGCGCTCCCGGGGCGGCACGATATCCGCGATGATCGCCTGGACGCCGATCATCAGCCCGCCCGCGCCGATGCCCTGGACGGCGCGGAAGGCGATGAGTTCGTCCATGGTGCGCGACCAGCCGGCCAGCGCGGAGCCGATGACGAAGACGACGATGGCGAACTGGAAGACGCCCTTGCGGCCGAAGAGGTCGCCGAGCTTGCCGTAGATCGGCAGTCCGACCGTGGCGGTGAGCAGATACGCGGTGATCGCCCAGGACATCCGGTCCAGGCCCTGGAGTTCACCGACGATCTTCGGCAGCGCGGTGGCCACGATCATCTGTTCCAGCGCGGCCAGCAGCAGGGCGAGCATCAGCCCGACGAAGACCAGCCGCACCCGGCGGGGGCTGAGGGCCTCGGCGGAGGCCGCGCCGCCGGCGGACGGGGGCGGCGGAGGGTCCGCCGCGGCGGGTGCGGGCAGTGACGCGGCCTGTGCGGCCTCGTCGGCATCGTTCCCGACGCCGCCGGCGCCGTTTCCGGTACCGTTCCCGACGCCCTTCACCAGAGTGGTCCCGCCCACGTACTGCTCCCCTCGTCACACCTGCGCGGCGCCATTGTTCGCATCGCGCGCCAAGCGGGAGCAAGCGGGCCGCTCTCCCCTGAACGGGGTTGTGACGGGGGCGGGTTGACCGGTGGAGCCGACACCGAGGCGCTCATCAGGGGCTTTCCCGCGACGCGTTGTGCGGGGGCACGCTACGGCGCCGCGGGGAAAACCACTCGAAACGGTGACCCCGGCAACTATCTGCCGGGAGGTGGTCTCAACCTGCCGGAAGGCAGGGGGACTCGGTCGGTTTCTGTCCGACCTGACAGGTGTCAGGCAGCGGCGCCCTTCTCGGTCTCCTTGGCGAGCCGCGCGAGCACCTCGTCGTAGATACGGCCCAGGCCCTTGGGGGCGAAGGTCCGCTCGAAGAAGCCGCCGATGCCGCCCGCGCCGTCCCAGACGGTGGTGACGACGGCCTTCGAGCTGCCCTCACCGGCCGGGGTGACGGTCCAGGTCGTGACCATGGAGGAGTTGCGGTCCTTCTCCACGAGCCGGCCGTCGCTGGGCTCGGTCACCTCCAGCAGACAGTCACGGACGCGCTTGCTGGTGGCCTGGAGCCTCCAGTGGACCAGGGTGCCCTCGCCGTCGCCGCCCTCCCGCACCTCGTACTCACTGAAGTGTCCGGGCAGAAGCTTCGCGCGGGTGTTCTCGTAGTCGGCCAGAGCATCGAACACCGTCTCCGGGTCCGCCGCGATGATTCGCTCCGTCGTGGCCTCGACCTGCGCCATTTCTCTTCCTCCAGCACTCGTTTTCCGGTGGGGTGCGGCCAGCCAACCACCCTCCGGTACGCCCGCCCAAATCCTGGTTGCGGCGATCAAGGGAACATGTGTTCTATTCTGTGGTCAGTGCTACCGAGGAGGCACCCATGCGCTGGGACAATCTGGTCGAGAACGCCTCGACGACCGGGCAGACCGGGCCGACCGGGGACATCGCGCTCTTCGGCACGGACACCGTGACCACCCGTACCTTCGACACGCCCGAATTCCGCGGCATCACCTTCCATGAGATCCGGGCCCGTTCGATCGTGAACCGGGTGCCGGGCGCGTCCCGTATGCCGTTCGAATGGACGGTGAACCCGTACCGGGGCTGCACACACGCCTGCGTCTACTGCTTCGCCCGCAAGACCCACAGCTATCTGGATCTCGACACGGGGCTCGGCTTCGACTCCCAGATCGTGGTCAAAATCAACGCGCCGGAGCTGGTACGCCGCCAGCTGGGCTCCCGCCAGTGGCAGGGGGCCCATATCGCGATGGGTACGAATGTCGACTGCTACCAGCGGGCGGAGGGGCGCTACCGGCTGATGCCGGGCATCATCACGGCCCTGCGCGACCACGCGAACCCGTTCTCCATCCTCACCAAGGGCACGCTGATCCTGCGCGATCTGGAACTGCTGCGGGAGGCCGCGGCCGTCACGGAGGTGGGCGTCTCGGTCTCCGTCGGCTTTGTCGACCAGGAGCTGTGGCGCACGGTCGAACCGGGCACGCCCTCGCCCGAGCGCCGCCTCGACGTCGTACGGGCGATGAGCGACAACGGCATCGGCTGCGGGGTGCTGATGGCGCCCGTGATCCCCTTCCTGGGCGACGGCCCCGACCAGCTGCGGGCGACAGTACGCGCGATCGCCGCGGCCGGCGCCACCTCCGTGACCCCGCTCGTCCTGCATCTGCGGCCGGGCGCGCGCGAGTGGTTCATGGCCTGGCTCACGAAGCACCATCCCCATCTGGTGGCGCGGTACGAGCGGTTGTACGCGGAGGGGGCGTACGCCCCCAAGTGGTACCAGCGCCGGATCACGCGGCAGGTGCATGAACTGGCCGACGAGTTCGGCATCGGCCCCGTGAGCCGGGGCGAGGCCCGGCGGATCACCGTGCCACGGAATCCGGACCTCCCGGGCCTGCCGGTCCGCCCGGTGGCGGCGGACCCGGGGCCGGGCGCCACCCAGCTCACGCTGCTGTAACGCCGCCGGTCACGGCACCCTCGCGGTCCGTTGTCAGTGGCGTCGGCGAGGATGGCACCCATGACGGAACTCACCCATCTGCGCTCCCCCGCCGGTATCGCCCCGGGCAACGGCTACAGCCATGTCGTCTGGGGCACCGGCCGGTTCGTCGCGGTCTCCGGCCAGTGCGCGTTCGACGAGGCGGGCGCGATCGTGGGCGAAGGCGATCCGGCCGCCCAGGCGCGCCAGGTCTTCGAGAATCTGCGCCGCTGCCTCGCCGCGGCCGGCGCCTCGTTCGACGATGTGGTCAAGCTGACGTACTTCGTCACCGATGTCGCCCATCTCCCGGCGATACGGGAGGCGCGCGACGCGGTGATCGACACGGCGCGTCCGCCGGCGAGTTCGGCGGTCCAGGTGGCCGCGCTGTTCCGGCCCGAACTGCTGGTGGAGATAGAGGCGTTCGCGATCAGTCCCCTTTTTTGAGGGCTCGGTTCGCCTCCGGGCGCTTTATGCCACTGTCGACGGTCGACCGTGCTCGATTCCCTCGTACCTCGGGAACCTCCGCCCGCGCGGCGGAGCCGCATATCGAGCACAGCCTCCCTTTCGACAGCGGCGCGCCCTTTGGCTCACTCGCCACCGGAAAGACAGCAGCCGGAACGTATCGCCCCCCAGCCCGCACTCGCGGGCCGGATGGGGCTGTTACGGACCGGGCCGCGACGCGGACGCGGCTGCCGGCTCCGCCGAGCTGTACGCGCTCTACGTGCTGCCGGAGCGGCTCTCCACCGGGACCGGCCGGGCGCTGCTGGACGAGCTGACCGCCCGCGCGGCCGGGGCGGGGTACCAGGACATGCGGCTCTGGGTCCTCGCGGGGAACGAGCGCGCCCGGCGCTTCTACGCGAAGGCGGGCTTCGCGCCGGACGGGGCCGCCGAGGCGTTCGAGGTGGGCGGGGTCTCCGTACCGGAAGTGCGCTACGCGAGACGGCTGAGCGCCTCGGTCGCGGCGGCGCCCAGCCTCGGGTGACAGCGGGCGGCTTCCAGGGCGGGGCGCGCCCGGTCGTCGCCGAGCCGGCCCAGCCCCTCGACGCAGGCGAGCGCCACCCGCCAGTACGGTTCGTCCGGCGCCAGCAGCCGTTCCAGCGTGCTGATCAGCGCCGGTACGGACTCGGGCGCGCGCAGTTCCGTGAGCAGCCGTACGGGATGGAGCGCGTAGGCCGTGCGCAGCCCGTTGGTGGCGAGCGCGGCGGCGGCTCTGGGGGTGCGCGGGTCGCCGAGGCGTGCCAGCGCGTACGAGGCGGAGACACAGCGCTCCGGATCCCGGTGGTTGAGCAGCAGCACCAGCGTCTCGAAGGCCCGCCTGTCCCCCGCGCAGCCGAGCCGGAACGCCGCGATCTCCCGTGCCCACAGGGGCTGTTCGGGCGCGACGAGGACACCGGCCAGAGCCTCGGGATCCTCGGTGGCGATCAGCCGCTCACAGGCGTCGGAGCCCCGGGACTCGTCCCGCACCCGGTCCGCGAGCGAGCGGAAGTCCTCGTCCATCCGTCCAGCGTATCGACCCGGCGTGGCGCTGTCGGCACCAAGTGGCCCGCCCCACCGGCCACTTCACGCCTGAACGAGCAATTCCGGCCGCCCGTGACACAGCGCACAGCGACCCAGCTATGGCGCGCTCGTTACCCGTCGGTTAGCCTCAGATGAGCGGATAACCTCCGCGGCTTTCGACGGCCTGGTGACGCAGCCGTCGTGAGTGCTGTCGGTTCAGCACGGCCACGTACAGCCTGTACGGCGATGTACAGCCTGTACGGCCTTCAACGGCGATGTACGGCGCGGCTCCGGAACAGAGTCCGCCGCCACACCACCGCCCCACCACCGTGACCGCACGCCTTCGCGCGCCCGGCGCTCGCCGCGCGCCCTCAGTCGTCACTCTCATCCCCTGGAGTCCCGTGATGGACATCCCTCTCTCCACCATCGCCGTCGTCGGCCTCGGCACGATGGGCACCGGTATCGCCGAGATCCTCACCCGGGCCGGCCACGAGGTCATCGGTATCGACATCAGCGACGCCGCCGCGGTCCGCGCCGCCGGGGCGCTCGACGCGTCCACCGCGCGGGCCGTGGAGCGGGGCCGGATCAGCGAGGAGGAGCGGCGGACCGCGCTCGCGCGGTTCCGTACGTTCTCCGATCTGCGCGCCGCCGCCGACGCCGAGCTGGTGATCGAGGTCGTGCCGGAGTCGTACGAGACGAAGCAGCGGGTCTTCCGCGCGCTGGACACGATCGTCAGCCCCACCACGATCCTGGCGACCGGCACCAACGCGCTGTCGGTGACCCGGCTGGCCGCCGACTCCGCGCACCCCGAGCGCGTGCTCGGCCTGCACTTCTTCAACCCCGCGCCGGCGATGAAGCTGGTCGAGGTGGTCTCGTCGGTCCTCACCTCGCCGCAGGCGGTCGCGGCCGTCACGGCGCTCGCCCGGGAGCTGGGCAAGGAGCCGGTCGCGGTGGGCGACCGGCCGGGTTTCGTGGCGGACGGGCTGCTCTTCGGCTATCTCAACCAGGCCGCCGCGATGTTCGAGGCGAAGTACGCCTCCCGCGAGGACATCGACGCCGCGATGCGGCTGGGCTGCGGGCTGCCGATGGGGCCGCTCGCCCTGCTCGATCTGATCGGGGTCGACACCGCCCGTACCGTGCTGGAGGCGATGTACGCGGCGTCGCACGACCGGCTGCACGCCCCCGCGCCGGTCCTCGGCCAGCTCAGCGACGCCGGACTGACCGGCCGTAAGTCCGGGCGCGGTTTCTATACATACGAGGCGCCCGGCAGCGGCACGGTCGTGCCGGACGCGCTCACCCCGGCGGCCGGCCCGGAGGGCGGCGCCGGGCGGCCCGTCCACGCGGTGGGGGTGGCGGGCTCCGGCACGATGGCGAGCGGTATCGCGGAGGTCTTCGCCAAGGCGGGATACGACGTCGTACTCGCCGCCCGTACCCCGGAGAAGGCCGCGGGCGCCGTCTCCCGTATCGCCAAGTCGCTGGCCCGGTCGGTCGACAAGGGGCGGATGACAGCCGAGGCGCGTGCCGAGACGCTGGCGCGGATCACCCCGGCCGGTTCGCTCGACGCGCTGTCCGAGGTGGACCTCGCCGTCGAGGCGGTGGCGGAGGATCTGGAGGTCAAGCAGCGGCTGTTCGCCACGCTCGACAAGGTCTGCCGGCCGGGCGCGGTGCTGGCCACCACGACCTCGTCCCTCCCGGTGATCGCCTGCGCCCGCGCGACCTCGCGTCCGCGGGACGTCGTCGGGATGCACTTCTTCAACCCGGCCCCGGCGATGAAGCTGGTCGAGGTGGTCCGTACGGTCCTCACCTCCGACGAGGCGGTGGCCACCGTCCACGCCGTGTCCACGGCCGTCCGCAAGCACCCGGTGAACTGCGGCGACCGCGCCGGTTTCATCGTCAACGCGCTGCTCTTCCCGTATCTGAACAACGCGATCAAGATGGTCGAGCAGCACTACGCGACGCTGGACGACATCGACGCCGCGATGCGGCTGGGCGGCGGCTATCCGATGGGGCCCTTCGAGCTCCTCGATGTGGTCGGCCTCGATGTGTCGCTGGCCATCGAGCGGGTCCTGCACCGCGCGTTCCGGGACCCGGGCCTGGCCCCGGCGCCGCTGCTCGAACATCTGGTGGCCGCGGGCTGCCTCGGCCGCAAGACGGGCCGCGGCTTCCGCGAATATGCCCGGCGCTGACTCCGGGGGCGGGCCGCCCCCGCAGGCGCGCTCTCCTGCGCCGATGCAGTACGTTCACCTCATGTCCCAGCCCGCCAAGTCCTCCCGTACGAACTCCAGGACCGACGTTCCGGAGAGTGCCGCCGGTACCCGCGCCGCCGCCCAGCGGCTCAAGATGCGCCGCGAGCTGGCGGCCGCGGCCATGGAACTGTTCGCGACCAAGGGGTACGAGGCGACGACCGTCGACGAGATCGCCGCGGCGGCGGGGGTGGCCCGCCGTACCTTCTTCCGGCACTTCCGCTCCAAGGAAGAGGCGATCTTCCCCGACCACGACGACACACTCGTACGGGCGGAGGCGGTCCTCAACGCCGCCCCCGCCCATGAGCACCCGCTCGACACGGTCTGCCGGGGCATCAAGGAGGTCATGCGGATGTACGCGGCCTCCCCCGCGGTCTCCGTGGAGCGCTACCGGCTGACCCGCGAGGTCCCGACGCTCCGGGAGCGCGAGATCGCCTCGGTGGCCCGCTACGAGCGGCTGTTCACCCGCTATCTGCTGGGCCACTTCGACGAGCGCGACCACACCGACGGCAATGACGACCCGCTGCTGGCCGAGGTGGCCGCCTCCGCGGTCGTCACCGCACACAACCATGTGCTGCGCCGCTGGCTGCGGGCCGGCGGCCGGGGCGATGTCGAGGCGCAGCTCGACCATGCCTTCTCGATCGTGCGCGACACGTTCGGTACGGGCATCGGCGCGGGCCGGACCATCGGCGGCAAGCCGGAGCATGTGGCGGCCACGGCGCGTACCACCGGCGACGTGCTCGTGGCGGTGGCGCACACGGACGCTCCGCTGGACGAGGTCATGCGCACCATCAGGCAGGCGCTCAGGGACGCGTGAGCGCCCCCCGGTAGCGCGCCCGGCGCATCGGACCCGCGCGGTCCGGTGCGCTTTCGCATTCCGCCCCCGCCTACGCCATGCGCTCGCTTGATCTCGTACGGTGATATGTGTGGCCGATTGAGCGGTAAACATTGCTCATGCGTGCCCCGCGGGTGACAAACGAGAGAAATTGTTGGCACCCAGTGCCTTGTCAGCTGTCATGGGGTGCCATACCGTGAAGTTGTCCGGCTGTTCCCGCAAGCCATCTCGCTTGTGCGCCAGGACGCCTGCGTCACAGGCACCTCCGCGCCCACCCGGCGCCGCCGATCAGCACCGAGCACCGCTCGATCAGCACCCGCACCCGCCGAACCGACGGCACACCTCCACCGCACCAGCAAGCAGCCCCCTTGCATCTCGCACCCTCAGCTTCGCCGGAGGCAACACCGTGAAGGAAATCCTGGACGCGATCCTGTCGCCGGACACGACGTCCGCCGACTTCGCCGCACTGCCGCTGCCCGGCTCGTACCGCGCGGTGACCGTGCACAAGGACGAGACGGAGATGTTCGCCGACCTCCCCACCCGGGAGAAGGACCCCCGCAAGTCGCTCCATCTCGATGAGGTGCCGGTGCCCGAACTGGGCCCCGGAGAGGCCCTGGTGGCCGTCATGGCCAGCTCGGTGAATTACAACTCCGTGTGGACCTCGATCTTCGAGCCGCTGCCGACCTTCGGCTTCCTGGAGCGGTACGGCAAGCTCAGCGAACTCGCCAGGCGGCACGATCTGCCGTACCACATCATCGGCTCGGACCTGTCCGGCGTCGTGCTGCGCACCGGGCCCGGTGTCAACGCCTGGCACCCGGGTGACGAGGTCGTCGCGCACTGCCTCTCCGTCGAACTGGAATCGTCCGACGGCCACAACGACACGATGCTCGACCCCGAACAGCGGATCTGGGGCTTCGAGACCAACTTCGGCGGTCTGGCGGAGCTGGCGCTGGTGAAGTCCAATCAGCTGATGCCCAAGGCCCGGCACCTCAGCTGGGAGGAGGCCGCGGCCCCCGGGCTGGTCAACTCCACCGCGTACCGCCAGCTGGTGTCCCGCAACGGCGCCGGGATGAAGCAGGGCGACAATGTGCTGATCTGGGGCGCGAGCGGCGGACTGGGCTCGTACGCCACGCAGTTCGCGCTGGCCGGCGGCGCGAACCCGGTCTGTGTCGTCTCCAGCGACCGCAAGGCGGAGCTGTGCCGGCGGATGGGCGCCGAGGCGATCATCGACCGCAGCGCCGAGGACTACCGGTTCTGGAAGGACGAGCACCACCAGGATCCGCGCGAGTGGAAACGCTTCGGCAAGCACATCCGCGAGCTGACCGGCGGCGAGGACGTCGACATCGTCTTCGAACACCCGGGGCGCGAGACCTTCGGCGCGAGCGTGTATGTGACCCGCAAGGGCGGCACGGTCGTGACCTGCGCCTCCACCTCCGGCTACACCCATGAGTACGACAACCGCTATCTGTGGATGTCACTGAAGCGGATCGTCGGCTCGCACTTCGCCAACTACCGCGAGGCGTGGGAGGCCAACCGGCTGGTCGCCAAGGGGAAGATCCATCCCACCCTGTCGAAGGTGTACGCGCTGGAGGACACCGGCCAGGCCGCCCACGACGTGCACAGCAACCGCCACCAGGGCAAGGTCGGCGTGCTGGCGCTGGCGCCGCGCGAGGGCCTCGGGGTGCGCGACAAGGAGCTGCGCGCACGCCATCTCGACGCCATCGATCTGTTCCGCGACGCTTCGGCGGAGCGGACCGCCCCCCACACTCGCGACAGCTGAGGGTTCCCTACATGCCTGATCGTCAGAAGGACCGGCCCTGGCTCATGCGGACGTACGCCGGTCACTCGACCGCCGAGGCGTCCAACGAGCTGTACCGGCGCAATCTCGCCAAGGGGCAGACGGGCCTGTCCGTCGCGTTCGATCTCCCGACGCAGACGGGCTACGACCCCGACCACATCCTCGCCCGCGGCGAGGTCGGCCGCGTCGGGGTCCCGGTCTCGCACCTCGGCGACATGCGCCGGCTGTTCCAGGACATCCCGCTGGAGCGTACGAACACCTCGATGACCATCAACGCCACCGCCATGTGGCTGCTGGCGCTCTATCAGGTGGTCGCGGAGGAGCAGGGCGCGGACATCAGCCGGCTCCAGGGGACGACCCAGAACGACATCGTCAAGGAGTACCTCTCGCGCGGGACGCATGTCTTCCCGCCGGCGCCGAGTCTGCGGCTGACCACGGACATGATCACGTACACGGTGAACCACATCCCCAAGTGGAATCCGATCAACATCTGCAGCTACCACCTCCAGGAGGCGGGGGCCACCCCGGTCCAGGAGATCGCGTACGCGATGTCCACCGCGATCGCCGTACTGGACGCGGTGTTCGCGTCCGGGCAGGTCCCCGAGGAGCGCAGGGGGGAGGTGGTCGGCCGGATCTCGTTCTTCGTCAACGCGGGGGTCCGGTTCATCGAGGAGATGTGCAAGATGCGGGCCTTCTCCCGCATCTGGGACCGGATCACCCGGGAGCGGTACGGCATCGAGGACGCCAGGCAGCGCCGCTTCCGCTATGGCGTCCAGGTCAACTCCCTGGGGCTGACCGAGGCGCAGCCGGAGAACAACGTCCAGCGGATCGTCCTCGAAATGCTCGCCGTGACGCTCTCCAAGGACGCCCGCGCCCGCGCCGTACAGCTGCCCGCCTGGAACGAGGCGCTGGGGCTGCCCCGCCCCTGGGACCAGCAGTGGTCGCTCCGTATCCAGCAGGTGCTGGCGCACGAGAGCGATCTGCTGGAGTACGCGGACATCTTCGAGGGCTCGCATGTCATCGAGGCCAAGGTGGCGGACCTGGTCACCGAGTCCTTCGCCGAGATCGACCGGATCGAGGAGATGGGCGGGGTGATGACCGCCGTCGAGTCCGGCTATCTCAAGTCGCGGCTCGTCGCCTCGCACGCCGAGCGGCGGGCGCGGATCGAGTCGGGCGAGGAGAAGATCGTCGGCGTCAACTGCTACGAGTCCACCGAGCCCAGCCCGCTCACCGCCGATCTCGACACCGCGATCATGACGGTCGATCCGGCAAACGAGGCCGGGGTGGTGGCGGCTCTCCAGAGCTGGCGGGTCAACCGCGAGGAGGCCCGGGCCACCGACGCGCTGACCGCCCTGAAGAAGGCCGCCGCGGGCACCGGCAATCTGATGACCGCCACCCTGGAGTGCGCGCGGGCCGGGGTGACGACCGGCGAGTGGTCCTGGGCGCTGCGGGATGTCTTCGGCGAGTTCCGCGCGCCTACGGGCGTCAGCGGCGCCCCGGTCGCGGTATCCGCGGAGACGGGCAGCGCGCTCGCGGCCGTACGCGAGAAGGTGGCTCGTACCGCCGGGGAGCTGACCTCGGCCGCCGGCGCCCCGGGCGGCACCGGGCGGCTGCGGCTGCTGATCGGCAAGCCCGGTCTGGACGGGCACTCCAACGGCGCCGAGCAGATCGCGGTCCGCGCCCGCGACGCCGGATTCGAGGTGGTCTATCAGGGCATCAGGCTCACGCCCGAACAGATCGTGAGTGCCGCGCTCGCCGAGGACGTGCACTGCGTGGGCCTGTCGATCCTGTCGGGCTCGCACGCCGCGCTGGTGCCCGAGGTTCTCGGGCGGCTGCGCGAGGCGGGCGCGGGCGACATCCCGGTGATCGTCGGCGGGATCATCCCGAACGCCGACGCCGAGGAGCTGCGGGCGGCCGGAGTGGCCGCCGTCTTCACCCCGAAGGACTTCGGGATCACGGAGATCATCGGCCGTATCGTCGACGAGATCCGCACAGCGAACAAGCTCGACCCATGGGAGGTCCCCGCATGACCGCGCCTGCAACCACCGACGCCACCGAGACGCCCGGAACCGCCGCGAACCGGCTGCGGCCGCGCCGCTCGTGTCTCGCCGTACCGGGGTCGAACCCGCGCTTCCTGGAGAAGGCCCAGGGACTGCCGGCCGACCAGGTGTTCCTGGATCTGGAGGACGCCTGCGCGCCGCTCGCCAAGGAGGGCGCCCGGCACACGATCGTCGACGCGCTCAACAAGGGCGACTGGACGGGCAAGATCCGGGTCGTACGGGTCAACGACTGGACGACGCACTGGACCTACCGCGATGTGATCACGGTGGTGGAGGGCGCGGGACACAATCTCGACTGCGTCATGCTGCCGAAGGTCCAGGACGCCCAGCAGATCATCGCCCTCGATCTGCTGCTCACCCAGATCGAGAAGACGATGGGCTTCGAGGTCGGCAGGATCGGGATCGAGGCGCAGATCGAGAACGCCAAGGGCCTGGTGAACGTCGACGAGATCGCCGCCGCCTCGCCGCGTCTGGAGACGATCGTCTTCGGCCCCGCCGACTTCATGGCGTCCATCAATATGAAGTCCCTCGTCGTCGGCCAGCAGCCGCCCGGCTATGGCGCGGACGCCTATCACTACATTCTGATGCGCATTCTGATGGCGGCCCGTACCCATGATCTCCAGGCGATCGACGGCCCCTACCTCCAGATCCGCGATGTGGACGGCTATCGCGAGGTGGCACGCCGGGCGGCGGCGCTGGGCTACGACGGCAAGTGGGTGCTGCACCCGGGCCAGATCGAGGCGTCGAACGAGATCTTCTCGCCCTCCCAGGAGGACTACGACCACGCCGAGCTGATCCTGGACGCGTACGAGTACTACACGTCGGAGGCGGGCGGCAAGAAGGGCTCCGCGATGCTCGGCGACGAGATGATCGACGAGGCGAGCCGCAAGATGGCGCTGGTCATCTCGGGCAAGGGCCGGGCCGCGGGGATGCGGCGTACCACCTCGTTCGAAGCCCCGGAGGCGTGACGATGCGGTTCGGACGCACCTACGAGGAGTTCGAGGTCGGCGCGGTCTACAAGCACTGGCCGGGCAAGACGGTCACGGAGTACGACGACCATCTGTTCTGTCTGCTCACCATGAACCACCATCCACTGCACCTGGACAGCAACTACGCCGAGAAGACGACGGACTTCGGGAAGAACGTCGTCGTGGGCAACTACATCTACTCGCTGCTGCTGGGCATGTCGGTGCCGGATGTCTCCGGGAAGGCCATCGCCAATCTGGAGGTGGAGTCGCTCAAGCACGTCGCGCCGACCTTCCACGGGGACACGCTCTACGGCGAGACGGTCGTACTGGACAAGACACCGTCGCGTTCGAAGAGCGACCGCGGAATCGTGTACGTGGAGACCAGGGGCTACAAGCAGGACGGGACGCTGGTCTGCGTGTTCAGACGCAAGGTGATGGTCCCGACCGAGGCGTACATCAAGGAACGCGGCGGCGAGCAGCCCGGCCGCCCCGAGCTGCGGGAGAAGTGACAGAGATATGAGCCGACTCGCCCAGACAGCCGGGCTGACCGACATCCAGCGGGAGATCCTGGCGACCGTAAGGGATTTTGTCGACAAGGAGATCATCCCGGTCGCCACCGAGCTGGAGCACCGCGACGAGTACCCGGACCGGATCGTCGAGGGGCTCAAGGAGCTCGGCCTGTTCGGGCTGATGATCCCCGAGGAGTACGGCGGCCTGGGCGAGTCCCTGCTCACCTACGCGCTCTGCGTGGAGGAGATCGCCCGGGGCTGGATGTCCGTCTCCGGCATCATCAACACCCACTTCATCGTGGCGTACATGCTCAAGCAGCACGGCACCGAGGAGCAGCGGGCAACCTTCCTGCCACGGATGGCGGCCGGCGAGGTGCGTGGCGCGTTCTCGATGTCGGAGCCGGGTCTCGGCTCGGACGTCGCGGCGATCACGTCCAAGGGGATCAGGGACGGTGACTCGTATGTACTGAACGGCCAGAAGATGTGGCTGACCAATGGCGGCACATCCCATCTCGTCGCCGTGCTGTGCCGCAGCGACGAGGGGCACCCGGAGGGCACGGCCCCGCACAAGTCGATGACCACGTTCCTGGTCGAGAAGGAGCCCGGCTTCGGCGAGGTGCGGCCCGGTCTGACCATCCCGGGGAAGATCGACAAGATGGGCTACAAGGGGGTCGACACCACCGAGCTGATCATGGACGGACTGCGCATTCCGGCCAATCGGGTGCTCGGCGGGGCCACCGGCCGAGGGTTTTACCAAATGATGGACGGCGTCGAGGTCGGCCGGGTGAATGTCGCGGCGCGTGGTTGCGGGGTCGCACAGCGCGCCTTCGAGCTCGGAGTCTCGTATGCCCAGCAGCGTCACACTTTCGGCAAGCCCATCGCGCAGCACCAGGCGATCCAGTTCAAGCTGGCGGAGATGGCCACGAAAGTCGAGGCCGCCCATGCCATGATGGTCAACGCGGCACGCAAAAAGGACTCCGGGGAACGAAACGACCTGGAGGCAGGGATGGCGAAGTACCTCGCCTCCGAGTACTGCAAGGAAGTCGTCGAGGACGCCTTCCGTATCCACGGCGGTTACGGCTTCTCCAAGGAGTACGAGATCGAGCGCCTCTACCGCGAGGCCCCGATGCTGCTGATCGGCGAAGGTACCGCCGAGATCCAGAAAATGATCATCGGCCGCCGACTGCTGGAGGAGTACCGATTCCAGGGTTAATTGTCACTTTTGTTCGGGTTTAATGGCGAAGAAGATCACACCCTGTCGCCCTCTGGTGCTGGCTTCAAGCCGCTCGACTCGGGTCCTGGCTTGCTCAGTTGCGGCTCGAAACCAGTACCATCGCTGGAAAGCCGCCGCCGTCCCCCCGTTGCCAGCGCGGCATCATCCGCTACGAAGGTCATCCATGCCCCACAGCCAAACCTCTGCACCACGCGGCCGTGTCCGCCTCGCGCGCGGAGCATCGCCGTGGCTCCTGCCCACCGTCGCCACCGCCGCGATCGGTCTTGTCCGCGCACGTCACTCGAAGCGCGCAGCGGTCCTCGCTGTGCCCGCCACCGCGCTCGCGGCGGGCATGCTGTGGTTCTTCCGCGACCCCGAGCGCGAGATCACTCAGGGCCGGGTCATCTCCCCGGCCGACGGTGTGGTGCAGAGCATCATGCCGTGGAAGGACGGGCGCACCCGGGTCGCCATCTTCATGAGCCCGCTGAACGTCCATGTCAACCGCGCACCCCTCGCGGGAACCGTGACATCCGTTGAGCACATCCCCGGCGGATTCGTTCCGGCGTTCAACAAGGAGAGCGAGAACAACGAGCGCGTTGTCTGGCACTTCGACACCGAACTGGGCGACATCGAGATGGTGCAGATCGCCGGCGCGGTAGCCCGGCGCATCGTCCCGTATCTGCCCCAGGGGACCAAGGTGGAACAGGGCGAGCGCATCGGCCTGATCCGGTTCGGCTCGCGTGTCGACATCTACCTTCCGGAAGGTGTCGATGTCGCTGTCGAGGTCGGTCAGACCACGACCGCAGGGGTGACTCGAATTGACCGTGATTGATCCCGATACGCAAGCCGGCTGGGCGGCGGAGGCCGAGGCCGAGGAGGAGGACGACGCGGAAGACATGCCGCTGTCACTGCGGCTGTCGATAGCGGACACCCTCACGCTCGGTAACGCCACCTGCGGCTTCATGGCCGTCTACTTCACCACCACCGGCATCCTCATCCCGCATCTCACGGGCAGCGACGAAAGCGGCATGGCGCGGCACTCCGCCGCGACGGCCGTGATCCTGATGCTGGCGGCGGCGATCTTCGACCTCTTCGACGGGCTCGTGGCGCGCAAGCTGCGCAGCTCGCCGATGGGCGCGGAGCTGGACAACCTCTCCGACCTGATCAGCTTCGGCCTCGCCCCGGCGTATTTCGTACTGGTGTACGGGATGGTCGCGGACGACGCGCATCAACGGGTCTCCGCGCTGGCGGCGGTCGTGGTGCTGCTGGCCGTCGTGCTGCGACTGGCGAGATTCTCCTGCGTGACGATGAAGGACGGCATGTTCCAGGGGATGCCGAGTCCCTTCGGCGCCCTGACGGTCATCTCGATCGTGCTGCTGGAGCTTCCCTTCGTACCGACGCTGCTCGCGATCATCGGAGTGGCCTGGCTGATGGTGAGCCGGGTCGAGTACCCCAAGCCGCGGGGCATTCTCGCGGTGGCGATGCTCAGCTGGATCGTGGCCGCGATGGGGCTGCTGGCGGCCTGGGCGTTCGACGCGCCGGGTGGTCAGCTGCTGCTCCAGACCGGCTGTGCGCTCCAGGTGGTGACGGGAGCGGTGATCCCGCTCTTCGCCACGGCCCGGCGCGTGAACACGTTCCGCGGCAACCGCCGCGAGGCACGGGCGGCGCAGCTGCCGTAGGCGGGACTGTCGCCGTACGGCGAATGATCGTGAAGGGCCCGGGTGCGTACGCGCGCCCGGGCCCTTTCCCGTGCGCTCTTCCCTTCCCGTGCGCTCCCTTTCCGGCGGCCTCCCCCTTCCGCGAGCCCTGTCCCTCTGGAAGGATCGACCGCCATGACCGGGGGATCGATACATCAGCTCTTCGAAGAACGGGCACGACAGACACCCGACCGTATCGCCGTCATCACCGACAGCGACCGGATCGGCTACGAACGGCTGGACGCCGACGCCGGACGACTGGCCGCGTATCTCGCCACGAACACCGGACTGCCGGATTCCGGATCCACGGTCGCCATCTGTACGCGGCACCCGGCCGAGGTGCTGGTGTCGATCCTCGCCGTACTGAAGGCGGGCCACGCGTACGCCGTCCTGGACCCGGGGACTCCGGCCCAGGAGCTGCACGGGTTACTCGGGCTCGCGCGGGCCAAGGCCGTCATCACGAACGAATCGCTGCTGCCGCGGATCGACGACGGACGCGGCCGGACGGCCATCTGTCTGGACACCGACGCGACGGCTATCGCCCACGCGGGACCCGCCCCCCGGGACGCGGCCGGCTCTCCCCCGGACGGACCGGCCGCCGTGCTGTTCAC
This sequence comes from Streptomyces scopuliridis RB72, assembly GCF_000718095.1. Lineage (GTDB taxonomy): Bacteria > Actinomycetota > Actinomycetes > Streptomycetales > Streptomycetaceae > Streptomyces > Streptomyces scopuliridis. Next base: position 315,562 of record NZ_JOEI01000005.1, read on the forward strand.
GGCGGGGACGACGGGCAGCCGCACGGCCGTCTCCACCGGGCACGACCGGCTGCTCGCCGCGTACGCCGCCTGGTCCGAGGTCTACGGGCTGTCGCCGGAGGACCGGCTGCTGGTGACCGCGCCGCCCGCGACCACCGAATTCACCGGCGGCTGGATACGCGCCCTGTGCTCGGGCGCGACGCTGGTGCTCTCCGAACGGCCGATCACCTCCGAGCGGATCACGGCGGAGCAGATCACGGTCGCCGAAATGAGCCCGGCGACCGCCGCCCGGCTGACGGAGGAGGAGCTGCCGTCCCTGCGGCTGCTCGCGGTGGGCGGCGCACCGCTGCGCCTCGATGAGCAATTGCGGCTCCAGGGGCTGCTGCCGGCCACCGGGGCACGGGTGCTGAGTGTGTACGGGACGGCGGAGGTCGCCGGGTGCGGTACCTGGTTCGAGCCCGAGCAGCTGCCCGGTCCCGTGGCGAACCCGGAGCGGGCCGCGTATCTGGGGCTGCCGTTCCCGGGGTGCGCGGCGGCGCTGCGGAAGGGCCGGATCTGGCTCACCCCGCCGGAGGGCGGCGACGCGGTCCCCACCGGTGACGTGGGACGGCGGCAGGGCGAGGGGCCCATAGAGTTCCGCGGCAGGGCGGCCGACCGGGTCAAGATCGACGGCAGGACGGTCGACACCTACCGGGTGGAGTCGGCGCTGGCCGGTCACCCGCATATCCAGGACGTGGTCATCACCGGGGACCGGGGCCGTAGGGGCGGTCGTCTGATCGCGTTCGTGGTGCCGGGCGCCGGGGCTCCGTTCGGCGCCGCGCCGGAGGCCGCCTCCCTGCGTGCCAGGCTCACCGGCCTGGTCCCGGCGGGGGACGTCCCCGAGGCGGTGGTGCGCCTCAGAAAGCTGCCGGTGAACGCGGCCGGGAAGGTGGACCGGGGGGAGCTGCCGCTGCCACCGGTCCCTGGGGCCGTGCGGGCGAGCGGCAAGAGCGGGGCGAGCGACGACGCGACCGAGGGCGCTATCGCCGCCGCGGTCGGGGTCTGCTCCGGCTTCCTGGCTCTTGTGCTCACCAACGTGATCTTTCCCGGCTCCACGGATCTGACCGGGGTGCCGGGGCCGTGGAACGTACTGTTCGCACTGCTGTATCTGGCCGAGTGGTGCGCGTTCGCCGTCGGTATGGGGTTCCTGGCGGTGGGCCGGGGGGTGATGCTGCGGCGGAGCGAATCGCGGGGGCTGACCGCCGCGGCCCATCTGGCGATCGTCTATCTGCTGGTCGCCTGGTGGCCGCAGGACAACCTCTACCGGCTGGCCGCCAAGACCGACTGGCCACGGCAGGCGGCTCTCGTCTACTCCTTCAATGTGCCCTTGATGATCGCGGCGCTGATCGTGGTGATCTGGGTGGTGTCGCTGCCCGCTGTCGGACAGCGGGACCGGTAGGGGCGGCGGGGCTGCTGGCCGGGGCGGCTTGGGCGGAGATCCCGCCGGCTTGGGCGAAGATCCCGCCGGCTTGGGCGAAGATTCGGCCGAGGTCCTGGGCCGCGCCGCGGACCAGCGCCTCGGCCGCGTCGAGACAGTCCGGCGCGCGGGCGGCGAGCAGGACGCCCAGAAACGGGGCGGGGTCGAAGGCGGCCGTGGGGATCGAGGGCACGAGCACCGCCCCGATCCCCGCACAACGGGTCGTCAGTTCCTTGAGCCACGCGATGAGTTGGGCATCCGGAAGCCGGGCGCCGAGCGGGATGTGATCCAGGGAACGTACGAGATGATCGCCGCCCCTGGTCTCGTCGAGACGGGCCTTCACCATGAACGCGACGGACGGTCCTGTCAGCCGCAGATTGATCTCCGTCGGCGCGAGCCGGCCGGCCGTGGCGGTCACGAAATCGACGTCGTACCAACCGCGGTAGCCGCTCGCGGCCAGTTCGAGGCCGACCGCGTGCCCGAACCGCAGGGCGATCGAGGCGGCCCGGTCCGGGACCGCGCCGGGACCGACGGTCGCTCCCCGGTACGCCGTATCCGCGACGTCCATCCGCGCGGCGCCGACGTCGTGCACCGTGCCGGCCGGGTCCACGAGGCCGTCGTAGGTGAGGTCGCGGGGGACGTCGGGCGGCAGGTCGGGCGGGCTGTCGCCCTGGCCCGGCGCGGAGCCGTCCGCCACGTCCGTGAGGTAATCCTCCACGAGAAGCGGGCCCCGGGGCAGCGCGCGCAGCACCGGCAGCAGACCGCGTACGGATCTGACCACATGGGTGCCCGAACCCCCCACGCCGTGCTCGGTCTTGACGACACCGCCCGCGCCGGAGCGGACCAGCGCGAGGAGCAGCCGGGCCGCCTCGCGGCGGTTGGCCACCGTCCGCTGAACGGGCACGGTGATGGCGGGATGCGCGGGGGCGAGCCGCCGGAAGAGGCTGTTGGCCGCGCTCTTGGACTCGTACCGCAGCGCCCCGGGCGGGAGGGGCTCCCCGGACAGTTCACCGGACGGTCCCGTGTGACCCCACGGTACGAACGGCAGCTGGAGCCCGCGCAGTCGGCGGGTGAGGGCGGGGCGGGCGAGGATCGCGGCGGCGAGCCCGGGGGGAGGGGCCTCGTCGTTGTGGTGGGCGCCGAGGCCGTCGTACACCTCCACCGATTCCCAGGCCAGTTGACGGCACAGCAGCTCAACCCAGCCCGGGGGCACGGTCACCGGCAGTACGACCGCGGCCGGGTGCGGGCTGCCGAGTGCGGCCAGGCAGGAGTAGTGTCCGCTCGCCCGGCGCGCGAGCGGGGTCAGTTCACCGAACTGCGTCTGGAACTCCCCGACATTGCCGAGCTGTACGGTGCGCAGGCCGCGCGTCCAGGCCCGTACCCAGGCCCTGCGTGGCGGCGGTTCCACCAGGAGCCGGGGCAGCGCGCCCCCGCCGGGGACGGGTCGCGCGCCGAGCGTCCGGTAGAAGTCCACCGCGTGCGGGTCGGAATCGATGGTCAGCCGCTCGAAGCCCAACTCGCGTGCCCGGTCCAGGACATGGGCGTACAGGGCGCGGCCGATGCCCAGGCCGATCACGCGGGGTTCGACGAAGAGCAGGCCGAGCGTGCCGTCCGGGGCCCGGCCCTCCAGCGAGGCGACGCCCAGGGCCTCCCCGGATGTCTCGTCCTCGGCGACCGCGAGCCGACGGGCCGTCACCTCATGTGCGGAGATGGTCAGTTCGTCACGGCAGGCGGCCAGGAACGCTTCGTCGTAACCCCAGTGGGCCTTCGAGCGCAGCACCAGCGCGCTCAGCGCCGGCGCCTCGTCGGGGCGTGCCTCCCGTATTCGCACGCCCCGACTTTAGGCGGTGTCCGGCTGAGCTCGGAGCGGCTGGGCTCAGAGGAGGAAGTCCCGTGCGATCTCCGTCGCCAGGCGTTCCAGCAGCGGGCCCGCCTGGGCCATGGACACGGCCGGGTCCGGTTCCAGCCGGCTGAGAGCGTAGGCGCGGCGGATGCCCGCCCTGCCCAGGGCCTCGGGCGGGAGGGCCAGTCGGCCGCAGACCGCGATGACCTCGATGCGCCGTGCGCGGGCCGCCGCCGCGACGCCCACGGGGGCCTTGCCGTGCAAGGTCTGCTCGTCCAGGGAGCCTTCGCCCGTGATGACGAGGGTCGCCCGGGACAGGGCGTCGGCGAAGCCCAGCACGTCGAGCATGACCTCGATCCCGGGCCGGAAGCCCGCGCCGAGGCCGACCAGCGCGCCGTAGCCGATACCGCCGGCCGCGCCCGCGCCGGGCGAGAGCGCGAGAGCGGCGGCGCGGGAGCCGATGGCCGCCTCCAGGACCGTGGCGTAGTGGGCGAGGGCCGCGTCGAGGGTGGCGACGTCCTCGGGGCTCGCGCCCTTCTGCGGCCCGTAGACGGCGGGGGCGCCCTTGGGGCCGGTCAGTGGATTGTCGACATCGCTGGCGAGAACGATCTCCGTCCGGGCGAGCCGTTCGTCCAGACCGGAGAGGTCGGCGGTGGCGAGCTCGCGCAGCCCGCCGCCGCCCGGTCCGACCGGCTGCCCCGCCGCGTCCAGGAAACGGGCGCCGAGCGCCGCGAGCATCCCGGCGCCGCCGTCGGTCGTGGCGCTGCCGCCGACCCCGAAGACGATGCTGCGCGCGCCCGCGTCCAGCGCGGCGCGCAGCAGCTCGCCGGAGCCGTAGGTGGTCGCCGTCAGCGGCGCGAAGACTCCGTCGGGCAGACACTGGAGGCCCGATGCCTCCGCCATCTCGACGACGGCCGTACCGTCACGCAGCGCGTAGGCCGCCGTCAGCTCATCGCCGAGCGGACCGGTGACCCGTACCTCACGTCGTTCAAAACCGGCCGCCACGGCCGCCGCGACCGTACCGTCGCCGCCGTCCGCTACGGGCAGGGTCTCCACCGCCACGTCGGGGACGATCTGACGCAGCCCGGCCGTCACCCGCTCCGCGACCTGCACGGCCGTGAGCGAACCCTTGAACTTGTCCGCCGCGATGAGCACGCGTGCGGCCTTCGTTACTGCTCCGTCCGTCACCATGAATCCCTTTGCTCTTCGAACAGGCAGTCGCGCCGCCCCCGACCCTATCCGGACGGCGGCTCCGTGCCCATAGGCCACCCTTGTGCGGCTATGGGGCCCGCGTGCGATGTTCGGCCCCGCCGGAAGACAGGCCCTAGGCTTTCCCGTGTGAAAACACACGCTGATACGGATACCGGTACCGATACCGACTACGCCACGTACATCGCGGGTCTCCCCCGCGTCCTCGCCGGGGCCGCCGTGCTGTTCAGGGACGGCGCGGGGCGCGTGCTGATCGTCGAGCCCAACTACCGGGACGGCTGGGCGCTGCCCGGCGGGACCATCGAGTCCGACGACGGCGAGACCCCTCGCCAGGGCGCCCGGCGGGAGACCCTGGAGGAGATCGGCCTCGACATCGAGCCGGGGCGGCTGCTGGCGATCGACTGGGTGCAGGGGCAGGCCCGGCCGCCGATCGCCGCGTATCTGTACGACGGCGGGGTGCTGGACGACGAGCGGCTGGCGGCGATCCGGCTCCAGGAGGAGGAGCTGCTGTCGTGGCGGCTGCTGGACCGCGCCGAGGTCCCGGCGTTTCTGCCGGGCTCGCTCGGACTGCGGGTACTGGCCGCGCTCGACGTACTGGACTCCGGCGCGGGCGCGGTGGAGCTGGAGAACGGGCACAGCGCCGGCTAGGTCCGAAGCAGCGTCGCCAGACGCCCCCGGGCAGACGGGACTTCGGACTTACTCGTCCAGGTCCTGTCCGGGCGTGAGACCGCCTCGGTGGGGGTTCCGGCGGCGAGTTGACCTTCAGGTTGGCTGAACGTCGACAATCACCGGCATGGACCTCACCACCAACAGCACCGCGCACCTCCTCGGCATCAGCGCCTTCGCCCGGCGCGTCGGCCTCGCGCCGAGCGCACTGCGTTTCTACGACGACTGCGGTGTGCTGCGGCCCGCCCGGGTCGATGCGACGACGGGCTACCGCTTCTACCGCCCCGACCAGGACATCCGGGCCCGGCTGCTGCGGAGCCTGCGGGCGGCGGGGCTGCCGCTGGCCGAGGTCACCGTCGTGCTCGACGGCGACGAGGACGAGGCCCGTGCCGTGCTGGAGCGGCACCGGAACACCGTACGGGACCGGACGCGGACGGCCGACGCCACGATCGAGGCGGTGCTGCGGTCCCTCTCCGGCGAAGGCGACGGGACGCGTACGGATTCCAGGGCCGGAGCCGGGTCCGGAGCCGGGGCTGAGACCGAGGCCGTCACGCTCGTACATCTCGGGGGCGTGGAGCTGGCGAGCGCGTTCCGCCAGGTCGTGCCGGCCGTCGGACACGACCCGGAACACCCGGAACTCGGCTGCGTCCTCGTCGAGATCGACGACGGCGAGGTCCGGCTGGTGGCCACCGACCGCTACCGGCTGTCGATGCGGGTCCTGAGGCCGGTGGCGGCGGTGGAGGGGCCCGCCCGCCGGCTGCTGCTCGCGGCCAACTCGCTGCCCGGGACCGGGGCGTGGGCCGCGCGGTGCGCCGCCGTGACGATCGAGGCGGGCCCGGACGGGGCCACGCTCCACGAGACGGCGGGCGCCGCGTCCCGTGAACTCCCCGTCTCGACCGCCGAGTTCCCCGCGTACCGGGAGATGCTGTCGGCCCTCACACCGGCTCGGCACCGGCTGATCGTGAACCGGTCGGCCCTGCTCGACGCCGTCAACGGCTGCGGGGAAACACCGGCGGTCGTGCTGCGGCTCGGCGAGGACGAGGTGACCGTCTCCCTGCCCGACCACTCCCGGGCCACGGCTCTGCCGGCCGTCTGCCCCGGCGAACAGCCCCCGCGTATCGGCTTCGACCCCGCCGTGCTGGCCCCTGCCCTGGAGGCGAGCGTGGGCCCTGACGTCCTGCTGGAGATCGCCACCGTCAGCGAGCCGGTGGTGGTGCGCTCCGCGGACCAGGGCAGTTTCACCACGCTGGTGATGCCCGTCAGCCTCGACCGCGCTGCCGTCTGACCGAAAAGAGGGAGTGGACATGGACCCCGAGAACCCCGTCGTCCAGCTCTGCGCGGAGGGCATGAAGGCCGAGACCGAGGGGCGGGAGGCCGACGCGCGCGAGCTGTTCCTCCGGGCCTGGGAAGCGGCCGGGGACGACTACGAGGCGTGCGTCGCCACGCACTGTCTCGCCCGCCATCAGCCGACCCCGGAGGAGACCCTGCGCTGGAACCAGGAGTGCCTGACCCGCGCCGACCGGGTCGGCGACGACCGCGTCCGCGGCTTCTACGCCTCCCTCCACGGCACCATGGGCCGGGCCCAACTCGCCCTCGGCCGGCGGGGACCGGCCCGCGCGCACTTCCGCTCGGCGGCCGGGCATCTCGACGCCGTACCGCCCGGCCCGTACCGGGAGTGGGTCCGGCTCTGCGTCGCCAGGGGGCTGCGGGCCACCGACGACGCGCCCGCGCCGGACGATCCGGTCCGTGTCCTGCTGAAGCGGCTGTGCGCGCGTGCCGATCTCGAAGCGCTGAGCCTGCTCCTCCCCGCCTATACGGGCAGCCTCGCCTATACGGGCAGCCTCGCCTATATGGGCAGCCTCGGCGCGCCCGAGGGCGAGGAACGCCTCACCACCGCCCTGCGGATGCTCCACGCCGAGAAGCGGCTGCCCGCCCCCGAACAGTCCGCACTGGGTGAGGCCATCGCACTGCGCGCCGCCTGACACCCGGCGCCGGGTGGGTGGTTGACGGTTCGTCAGGGTCGGCACCCCACATTCATTCCGCGTTGGTCCTCCGTGCACGGCCGCCCGGCATCATCCTGGAATCCCAGGACTCGGAGGCATCATGCGAAGGCACCCACGCGGCCGGTTCGCGGCCCTGTTCATGTCCGTGGTCGTCGTGTCGGCCGTCGTCGCCGGCGCCGGCGCGGCGCAGGCCCTGACCTCCTCCGAGGCCGCGCCGCCCGCCCGCCCCGCCACCCTGCCCAGCCGTCCCGCCGCGCTGCCCGCCCGTATCGACGGCGGTACGTGGCAGTCCGGCCATCTCCAGGGCATGGCCATCGACCGCCGCAAGGGCCGTATGTACTTCTCCTTCACCAACCTCCTGGTGAAGACGGATCTGGCCGGCAAGCCCCTCGGCTCCGTCACCGGATTCACGGGCCACCTCGGTGACCTGGACTTCAACGAGGAGGACGGACGGGTCTACGGCTCGCTGGAGTACAAGGCCGCGAAGGCGTTCTACATCGCGGTCTTCGACGGGGACCGCATCACCCGGATGAACATGGACGCCGCGTCCACCGGCGTGGTCACCACCGTCCATCTCCAGGAGGTCGTGAAGGACTACACCGCCGACATGAACGGCGACGGCGTCTTCGACGGCGACACCGCCAAGACCCCCGACCACCGGTACGGATGCAGCGGCATCGACGGCGTCGCGTTCGGGCCCTCCTTCGACCGCGAGGGCGGTACGAAGCTGACCGTCGCGTACGGCGTCTACGCCCACACCGGCCGCCAGGACAACGACAATCAGGTCCTGCTCCAGTACGACGTCCGGCAGTGGAAGCGGTACGAGCGCCCGCTGACGGAGGACGCGCCGCACACGAGCGGCCCGTCCTCCCCCGACGGCAAGTACTTCGCGTACACCGGGAACACCACGTACGGCGTGCAGAACCTGGAGTTCGACGCGGAGAGCGGCAATTGGCTGATGGCCGTGTACAAGGGCACCAAGCCGGGCTTCCCGAACTACTCGCTCTTCGTCCTCGACGGCTCGAAGCGGCCCGTACGGGGCGCCGTCCCGGGCCAGCAGCCGTCCGAACAGGGGCAGTTGCTGTCGCTCGTGCCGCGCGGGCTGCATGACCCGGCGTCCGGGGTGTACGGCTGGGAGTCGGCCGGACAGTACGGGCTGATCTCGCTGGGCGGCGGGCGCCACTACGTCGCCGAGGCCGGCACGGTCCAGGTCGACGGCGTCACTCGGCAGACCGGCCGCGCGGTCCTGCACCGCTGGACGGGCCTGACCCCGAACCCCTTCGCGCCCGTGACGCCGGTGCCGCCGGTGAAGCCCGTACCGTAGCGGCCCGCGAGGCGGCCCCGCCCCATGGGGTAATCCGTTCGCCGCCCCCGGCGTCGCTGCGTACCCTCGCGGCATGACTCTCGTCGCGATCCTCAGCGGCGCCGGGATCTCCACGGACTCCGGCATCCCCGACTACCGGGGGCCCAACGGTCTGTGGCGGCGCGATCCCGGCGCCGAGAAGCTCGTCACGTACGACGCGTATATGACGGACCCGGAGATCCGCCGCCGCTCCTGGCGGATGCGGAGCGAGAGCCCCACGCTGCGCGCCGAGCCCAATGCCGCTCACCGGGCGGTGGCCGAGCTGGCGCGGGCGGGGACGGCGGTCCGGGTGATCACCCAGAATGTGGACGGGCTGCATCAGCTGGCCGGGCTCCCCGCCCGTAAGGTGCTCGAACTCCATGGCACGGCACGGTCGGTGACATGTACGGCGTGCCATGCGCGCTCGTCGATGGAGGAGGCACTCGCGCGGGTGGCGGCGGGCGAGGCGGACCCGCCCTGTCCGGAGTGCGGCGGGGTCCTCAAGTCGGCGACGGTGATGTTCGGCGAGCGGCTCGACCCCGAGGTACTGGCGCAGTCGATGGCGATCGCCAAGGCGTGCGAGGTGTTCCTCGCGGTCGGTACGACCCTTCGGGTGCAGCCGGCCGCCTCGCTCGCGGGGATCGCCGCCGACCATGGGGCCCGGCTGATCGTGGTCAACGCCGAGCCGACGCCGTACGACGACCGCGCCGACGAGATCGTCCGGGAGCCGATCGGTACGGCGCTGCCCGCGCTGCTCAAGAGGTTCCACCCCGGTTGACCGGCAGGGGCGGCCGGGGGCGCTCAACCGGGGGGCACGCGTTCAGAAGAGCGTGGCGGTGGCCGGGGCCTCGGCCGCCGCGCCTTCGAAGACCAGCAGGCGCTGCTTGCGGTCGAGCCCGCCGCCGTAGCCGGTGAGGCCGCCGGTCGAGCCGATCACCCGGTGGCAGGGCACGATGATGCCGACCGGGTTCTTTCCGTTGGCCAGCCCCACCGCGCGCGAGGCGCCGGGCTTGCCGAGCAACTCGGCCAGTTCGCCGTACGAACGCGTCTCGCCGTACGGGATCCGCTGGAGCCGGCCCCAGACCTCGCGCTGGAACGGGGTGCCGTTCAGCCGCAGGGGCAGATCGAACTCGGTCAGCTCACCGGCGAAGTACGCGCCGAGCTGGCGCACCACCTCGGGGAAGGGTCTCGGGTCAGGCTCCCCGAAACTCTCCTCCGGCGGGCGATGCCGCTGCCCGACCATGTAGAGGCCGCTCAGCGTGCCGTCCGTGGCGACCAGGGTCAGCGGTCCGTAGGGGCTGTCGATCACGGTGTGGACGATGTGCCGCCCATGTTCTGCTGTCATGGCGAACTTCCTTACGCGGGGAGATGGTTGATGGCATGGTCCTCGGTGGCCCACAGATACTGCACGGCATACGCCCGCCAGGGCCGCCAAGCGGCGGCGCGTGCGGTGAGCGCGGCGGGGGTGGACGGCAGGCCGAGGCCCGCCGCGGCCCGGCGCATACCGAGATCCGTCGGCAGGAACGCGTCGGGGTCGCCGAGCGCGCGCATGGCGATCACCTCGACCGTCCACGGCCCGAACCCGGGCAGGGCGATGAGCTGTTCCCGCGCCCGGTCCCAGTCGCTGTCGGGGCCGAGCCGGAGCGAGCCGTCGGCGAGGGCCGCGACCAGCGTGGTGAGGGTGGTACGTCTGCTGCGCGGCAGGGCCAGCGCCTCGGGATCGAGCGCGGCCAGTGCCTCCGGGGACGGAAAGAGATGGGTGAGCCCGCCCTCGGGGTCGTCGACCGGCACGCCGTGCGCCGTGACCAGCCGGGCCGCGTGGGTGCGGGCCGCGGCGGTGGAGACCTGCTGGCCGAGCACGGCGCGCACGGCGAACTCGGTGGCGTCCACGGTACGGGGCACGCGTCGCCCCGGCGCCTTGTCGACCAGCGGGGTCAACTGCGGGTCGGCGCGCAGCTGTTCGTCCACGGCCACCGGGTCGGCGTCCAGGTCGAGCATCCGGCGGCAGCTGCTGATGGCGAGCGTGAGATCGCGCGGATCGGTGAGCGAGAGCCGGCACGCGATGTGGTCGGGGCGCGGGGTGAGGGCGACGATGCCGTGTCCGTACGGCAGGGAGAGCGTGCGGCGGTACGCGCCGTCCCGCCACTCCTCGACGCCCGGCACCGCGGTCGCGGCGAGATGTCCGAAGAGGTTGTCCGGGTTGAGGGGCGCCCGGAACGGCAGCCGCAGCGAGATCACCCCGGGCGTGGTCGTCGGCTCCGTACCGCTCGTACCGGCCCGATCCGCACCGCTCGTGCCGCGCGTACCGCCCGTACCGCGTGCGCCGCCCGTACCGCGTGCGCCGCTCGTACCGCGTGCGCCGCCCGTACCGCGTGCGCCGCGTGCGCGAAGTTCGCTCGGTGACAGCGCGAAGACCTCGCGGACGGTGTCGTTGAAGGCCCGGATCGAGGAGAAGCCGGCCGCGAAGGCGACGTCCGCCATGGGGAGGCCCGTCGTCTCGATCAGCAGCCGGGCTGTCTGCGCGCGCTGGGCGCGGGCCAGGGCGAGCGGTCCCGCGCCCAGTTCGGCGAGGAGCTGGCGCTCGATCTGGCGCGCCGAGTAGCCGAGCCGGCCGGCGAGGCCGGGGACGCCCTCGCGGTCGACGACGCCGTCCTGGATGAGCCGTACGGCGCGGGCGACGGTGTCGGCGCGGGCGTTCCACTCCGGGGAACCGGGGCTGGTGTCGGGCCGGCACCGCTTGCAGGCGCGGAACCCGGCCTGCTGGCAGGCGGCGGCGCTGGGGTAGAAGGTCATGTTCTCGGCCTTGGGCGGCACGACGGGGCAGCTGGGCCGGCAGTAGATCCGCGTGGTCAGGACCGCGGTGAAGAACCAGCCGTCGAACCGCGCGTCCTTGGACCTGACGGCCCGCACACAGCGCTCGGTATCGGTGTACATGGCTCCAGCATCCGTGACGCGGGGGCTCCCGGCTGGCAGGAATCCGACATCAGCCTTCGCACTGCTCACCCGTCCAGGGCCGCCATCGCCGTCTCGAACGCCGTGTACGTCCGCTGGTTGAAGAGCACGAACCGTACCTCCTCGATGGTCCCGTCTCCGGCCCCCGTCGCTCCCCCGTCTGCGACTCCGCCCAGGAGGCGAGCGTCTCTCTGACCGTGCGCACGGCGATCCGGGCGCCGTCGTCCAGCGGCCACCGGTGGGTGCCGGTGGAGATCGCGGGCAGCGCGACCGTGCGCGCCCCCAGCTCGGCCGCTACCTCCAGTGAGGTGCGGTAGCAGGAGGCGAGCAGGCTCGACCGGTCGTCGTATCTGTCCCAGCGCGGTCCTACGGTGTGGATCACCCAGAGGGCCTGGAGGCGGCCCGCGGTGGTGGCGACGGACTGTCCGGTGGCCAGCCCGCGGCCGTACTGGGATTCGCGCAGCTCACGGCACGCCTCCGTGAGGGCCCGCCCGGCGCGGGCATGGATCGCGCCGTCGACACCGCCGCCGCCCAGCAGCCAGGAGTTCGCGGCGTTGACCAGCGCGTCGGCGTGCTGGTCGGTGAGGTCTCCGAGGACGAGAGTCAGGTTCGTCATGGGCGTGGCCTCCTCATCGGCTCATCGGACGGCACGCAGCTTTCGCCACACCGCCTTCGCCGCGTTGTGCCCGGACATCCCGTGCACCCCGGGCCCCGGCGGGGTCGCGGAGGAGCAGAGGAAGACCGCGGGATGCGGGGTGGCGTACGGGAAGAGGGAGATCTTCGGGCGCAGCAGCAGCTGGAGCCCGGAGGCGGCCCCGCACGCGATGTCCCCGCCCACGTAGTTGACGTTACGGGCGGCCAGCTCGGGCGGGCCCGCGGTGGCGCGGGCCAGGACGCGGTCGCGGAAGCCGGGCGCGAAGCGTTCCATCTGCCGTTCGACCGCGTCCGTGAGGTCGCCCCGCCAGCCGTTCGGGACATGGCCGTACGCCCAGAAGACATGCTTGCCCTCGGGCGCGCGGGACGGGTCGACGAGGCTGGGCTGCGCGGTGATCAGGAACGGTGTCGACGGCGCCTGTCCGCCCGCGGCCTGGCGCAGCGCGGTGCCGATCTCCCCGCTGGTGGGTCCGAGCTGGACCGTACCGGCCCGTCTGGGCTCCTCGGCCGTCCAGGGCACGGGGCCGTCCAGCGCGTAGTCGATCTTGAAGGCACTCGCCCCGTACCGGTAGCCGTCGTACGCCCTGCCGAGGCCGGCGATCCTGGCCAGCGCGGTGGGTGAGGTGTCGAAGACATACGCGCGGGCCGGCGGCAGATCGTCCAGCCGCTTGACCTCGTATCCGGTGTGGACCGTACCTCCCAGGTCACGGAGGAACGCCGTGAGCGCGTCCGCGATCGACTGGGAGCCGCCGCGCGGCATCGGCCAGCCGCCCGCGTGCGCGGCGAGCGCGAAGACCAGACCGACGGCGCCGGTCGCGAACCCGTTCAGCGGGGCGATGACATGGGCGACGAGTCCGGCGAACAGGCCCTTCGCCTTCTCGTCGTGGAACCGGCGGGTCAGCCACGTGGAGGGCGGCAGTCCGGTGAGACCGAACCGCGCCAGGGTGACGGGGTCGCGCGGCAGCGCGGTCAGCGGCAGGGACATGAAGTCCTGGGCGAGGCTGTCCCATTTGCCGAGGAACGGGGCGACGAGCCGGCGGTACGCACCCGCGTCGCGCGGCCCGAACGACGCGGCCGTCTCGGCGACGGAGCGGGACAGCACGGCCGCCGTCCCGTCGTCGAAGGGATGCGCCATCGGCAGCTCGGGATGGAGCCAGTCGAGGCCGTACCGGGCGAGCGGCATCGTCTTGAAGACGGGCGATCCCGCCCCCAGCGGATGGACGGCGGAACAGGGGTCGTGGCGGAATCCGGGGAGCGTCAGCTCTTCCGTCCTGGCACCGCCCCCGACCGTGTCCTTTGCCTCGAACACGGCCACGGAGAATCCACGCCTGGCCAGCTCGACCGCGGCGGTCAGCCCATTGGGTCCCGCCCCCACGACGACGGCATCGAGCATCGAGGTCACCTTCGGACTCCTTTGTCAGCCGATGGCAAGGAGCCCCAGGATATTCCCGGGCACTGACAGCCCGAACCCCGGTACTGTCCGCGACGATGAACGCGACGATCGAAGCTATGGCCCTCCGCCTGATGTCCGTACGCGGCGTACGCGCCGTGGCCCTCGGCGGCAGCCGCGCCCGGGGCACACACCGCGCGGACTCCGACTGGGACCTGGGCGTCTACTACCGCGGCGAGCCGGACGTCGCCGCGCTCGCCGCGCTGGCCGCCGAGGTGACCGGCTCCCCGGTGGAGGTCGCGGGCCCCGGCGGCTGGGGTCCGTGGGTGAACGGTGGCGCCTGGCTCTCCGTCGACGGGGTCGCGGTGGACTGGATCCTGCGGGATCTGGACCGGGTGGAACGGGTCTGGGCGGAGTGCGAGCAGGGCCGGTTCGAGATCGGCACGCAGCCGGGCCATCCGCTCGGCTTCTGGTCGCCCGCGTACGCCGGGGAGGTCGCGCTCTGCCGCGTACTGGCGGATACGGACGGCGAGTTGACGGCGCTCCGGGCGGCGGCGCGCAGCTATCCGGAGCCGCTGCGGACCGCGCTCGCCGAGGCGGTCTGGGAGGCGGACTTCTCGGTGGCGGCGGCCCGCAAGGCGGCGGGCCCGGCCGGAAACGGGGCCGGCAGCGGTGGCGGGGCCGGCAGCGGTGGCGGGGCTGGGAACGGGGGCGGGCCTGGGACCGGGGGCGGGCCTGGGACCGGGGGCGGGCCTGGGACCGGGGGCGAAAGCGGGCCCACGGGCGACGTGCTGTATGTGTCGCTCTGTCTGTCCCGGGCCTTCGGGATCCTCGTACAGGCCCTCCTCGCCCACCACCGGGTCTGGTGCCTCAACGAGAAGGGCGCGCTCGCGACGGCCGCCGCGCTGCCGCACACCCCGCCGGACTTCGCGCACCGGGTCGCGGCGGCGCTCCAGGGGCTGGACGCCGCGGCGGTGGAGGCGGCGGGCGCGCTGGTGCGGGACGTACGCGCGGTGCTGGACGGCGGCGCCTGACGGCGTACGGGTGCGACGGCGTACGAGCGTGACGGCGTACGGGTGCGACGGCGTACGAGCGTAACGGCGTACCCGTACCCCGTTATCCGCACCGCGTTACCCGCACCCCGCACTGGTACCGGTACTCGTGCCCGCCGCGTGGTCAGCCTCCGGCGAGCAGCTTCTCGCGTACCCGCTGGGCCGTCGCCGTGTCCCTGGCCGCCGTGAAGGGCAGCGCGTTGTCGCCGGTGATACGGAACCGCTCGCCCGTGAGCGTCATCTGCGCGCCGCCCGCCTCCTCGACCAGCAGGAGGCCCGCCGCGTGGTCCCAGGCCAGCTCCCAGTTGAAGGCCACCGCGTCGAGCGCGCCCCGCGCCACGCCCAGGTATTCGAGTCCCGCCGAGCCGCACGGGCGGGCCTCGATGCCCTCGGTGCGCAGCCCCAGGAGGGCGTGCTTCTGTTCGTCCGTGGTGTAGTCGGGGTGGGACATCGCGACATGGAGCACCGCGCCGGGCGCGGGCGCTCCGGAGTGCAGGGGGACGCCGTCGAGGGTGGCGCCCCGGCCGCGTACGGCGATCGCCATCTTGTCCAGCGCCGCCGCGTACGTCCAGGACGCCAGCACGTCGCCGCCCTGCGCGAGGGCGACGAGCGTGCAGAAGCCCCGCTCGCCGCGGACGAACGGGCGGGTGCCGTCGACCGGGTCGACGATCCACACGGGCGCGTCACCGCGCAGCGCGTCGTACACCGACGGGTCCGCGTGCACCGCCTCCTCACCGACCACGACAGAGCCCGGGAGCAACGCGGTGAGGGAGGCGGTGAGATGCTCCTCCGCGCCCCGGTCCGCGACCGTCACCAGATCGTGCGGGCCGTGCTTCTCGACGATCTCGTGCGCGGCGAGCTGCCGGAAGCGCGGCATGATCTCCGCGGCGGCGGCTGCGCGCAGCGCCTCCTCGACGGCGGACACGCGGGGTCCGCGGGCCGCCCCCGGGAGGGGAACCGTTCCGTACACAGAGTCATCGATCATGCCCCCAGCCAACCACGCCCGGGGGAGCGGCCGCCTGCCAGGTCATATGACGGGACGGCGGACGGCCGAGGGACGACGACGGTCATCGGGGGGGGCGACGGTCATGGGGGCGACAGTCGCGACGGTCGTAGCGTCGTAGGGGCGACGCTCAGCGGCCCACGGCGTACCCCTGCATGCCACGGGGGTTGGCCGCGGCCGAGAGGATGCCGGTCTCCGGGTCCCTGGCGACCGCGCAGAGCCGCCCCTCCGACCAGGCATCGCCGACGGTCACCTCGTGGCCCCGGCGGCGCAGTTCCCCGATGACCTCCGGGTCCATCCGGGACTCCACGGTCACGCTGCCGGGGCGCATGCCACGCGGGTAGAAGGAGCCGGGGAAGCTGTCGTTGTGCCAGTTGGGCGCGTCGATGGCGCCCTGGAGATCGAGTCCGCCGCGTACGGGCGGGCGCAGGGCGAGTGCCAGGAAGAAGTGCAGCTGCCACTGGTCCTGCTGGTCGCCGCCCGGTGTGCCGAAGGCCAGCACCGGTACGCCGTCGCGCAGCGCGAGGGACGGGGTGAGGGTGGTACGGGGCCTGCGGCCCGGCGTCAGGGAGTTCGGCAGACCGGGGTCCAGCCAGGCCATCTGGAGCCGGGTACCGAGCGGGAAGCCCAGCTCGGGCACGACAGGGTTGGACTGGAGCCAGCCGCCGCTGGGGGTGGCGGCGATCATATTGCCCCAGCGGTCGACGATGTCGAGGTGGCAGGTGTCACCCCGGGTGGCGCCGTCCCTGGCCACGGTCGGTTCCCCCGCGCCGGGGATCCCGAGCGGGTCGAAGCCGGGCTCGCCCGCGGCGACGGCGGTGGCATGGCCGCTGAGCGCGGGTGCGCGTCCCCCGGGGCTGCCGGGGCGCAGCTCGTACGAGGCGCGCTCACCGATGAGGGCGCGGCGCGCGGTGTTGTACGGCTCCGACAGCAGCGCGGCGAGCGGGGTGCCCTCGGGCTCGGCGTCGCCGTACCAGGCCTCCCGGTCCGCCATGGAGAGCTTGCAGCCCTCGATGAGGAGATGGACATACTCCGCCGAGCCGTACCGGGGCAGTTCGGCCGCGCGGGAGGGCAGCAGGGCGAGCTGCTGGAGGAGGGCGGGGCCCTGGCTCCAGCCGCCCGCCTTGCACAGGGTCCAGCCGTTCCAGTCGTAGGTGACGGGCGCCTCGTACGTCGCGGACCAGCCCGCCAGATCGGCGGCGGTGAGGGTGCCGGTGTGGCGGGCGCCGCTGGTGTCCATGGTGGGACGGGCGGAGTGCGCCACCAGTGCCTCGGCGATGAACCCCGTACGCCAGACCTCTCTGGCGGCCTCGATCTGAGCCACCCGGTCCGCACCGCCGGCCTCCTCGGCCTCCGCGATCAGCCGGCGCCAGGTCGCGGCGAGCGCGGGGTTGCGGAACAGCTCACCGGGCGCGGGTGCCTTGCCGCCGGGGAGGTAGACATCGGCGGACGAGGTCCACTCCGCCTCGAAGAGTTCACGGACGGTCTCGACGGTCTCGCCGACCCGTTCGACGGGGGCGTGGCCGTCCTCCGCGTAACCGATGGCATAACGCAGCACCCGCGAAAGGGACTTGGTGCCGTGGTCACGCAGCAGCACCATCCAGGCGTCGAAGGCACCCGGCACGGCGGCGGCCAACGGCCCGGTGCCGGGGACGAGTTCGAGGCCGAGCGAACAATAGTGGCCGATGGTCGCACCCGCGGGCGCGGGTCCCTGGCCGCAGAGGACCCGTACCTCACCGCCGGCGGGCGCGAGGATGATCGGCACCTCACCGGCGGGCCCGTTGAGATGGGGTTCGACGACATGCAGCACGAAGCCGGCGGCGACGGCGGCGTCGTAGGCGTTGCCACCGTCCTCCAGAACGGCCATCGCGGACTGCGAGGCGAGCCAGTGGGTGGAGGAGACCATGCCGAAGGTGCCCTGGAGGGTCGGTCGGGTGGTAAACCGCATGTCTCACCTCGGTGTTCGCGCGCGTCAGCCGGCCCCGCCAGCACTCCGGATCCACTCCGGGAGAGTCTGTCCGTTCCGAGTCCGGAAGTTCCGGCCCTGCTCTGGTTGACCTGATCGGGAAACAGGCTATCGACCGGACGCGACGCGATGGGGCGGGTCACCCCGGTCCGGTCTCGGGGCCTCCATGCCGGAGGTGTACTGGAGGGTCGGTCGAGTCGTGAACATTGCCGCGTCACCTGGCGGTTGACGCCGACCCGTCGTTCGCCCGGTCTCCCAGCGGCGCATCGACCGGCGGGCGGTCCGACTGCCCCGGCCGCGCGGCAATTCGGTGGCCGGGAGCGCGGGCGGGCCGATAGCTTCTGCCGTGTGATCACATCATCCAACGATGAACTCATCGAGGCCGCCCAGACCGTACTGCACCCGCACACGGTCGGTAACCGGCTCTTCGGTGATGTGGCGTCCACGCTGGTCACCGACGCGGGCAACCTTTACTCGGGCGTGTGTATCGACACCGGCTCGGGCACGGGGTTCTGCGCGGAGCACGCGGCCATCGGCGCCATGGTCACGGCCCGGGAGTACCGGATCGTCAAGATCGTGGCCGTCTGGCGCAACGAGGAGGGGGCCCTGCACGTGCTGCCGCCGTGCGGACGCTGCCGGGAGTTCATCCGCCAGATCGATCCGGCGAATCTCGACACCGAGGTGGTCCTCGGCCGTCATGTCTCCGCGGGGCTCCGGGAGTTGCTGCCCGCCAACGAGTGGCCGAGCCCGCTCGACTGACCCGCGGCGGGCTCGCTCACGGCCGGTCCGCGGACGCGGGCCACTCGTCCGCGAGGACCGACCAGATCTCCTTGTCGTGCCGGACACCGCGGTACGGATAGCGCTGCCGCAGCACACCGTCGCGGGTCATCCCGAGCCGGCGCGCGGTCGCGACGCTGCGGGTGTTGCCCGCCGCCGCCCACCATTCGACGCGGCTCATCCCGCGCTCCTGAAACGCCCAGTCGACGCATACGCGCGATGCCTTGGTGACCAGGCCGCGCCCCTCGGCGGCGGCCTCCAGCCAGCAGCCGATCTCGCACACGCCGGAGGCGGCGTCGAACGTGGTGAACATGACGCCGCCGACGAGTGTGCCGTCGAGCCAGATGCCATAGATCCGCGCCGTGTCCTTGGCCTGGTTGTCGGCGTAGCGCTGGAGGACGGCCGTGGCCGAGGCCAGGTCGGTGCTGAGCGTCGCCCAGGGTATCCACGGGTCCACGGTGGGTCTGGCGCGGTCGATATGGGCGAGGAACTCCGGGGCCTGCCAGGGTTCGAGGGGGCGGAGCTGGGCGTCGTCACCCAGGGCGAGCGCGAACACGGTGATCTCTTTCCGACGTGGACAAATAGGTGCGTACTCAGATACGAGAGGTACGTAACGAGCGTTCGGTATGTAAGGTAGCAGGCATGCCGCCAGCACGAGGAGACCGTGACGCCCGCCGCGAGGACGTATCGGAGGCGGTGTGGCGGACACTCGCCGACAAGGGGTTCGGCGGACTGACGCTGCGCGCCGTCGCCGCCACGATGGGCGTCTCGACCGGGATGCTCATGCACTACTTCCCGACCAAGCACGCGCTGGTCGTCCACGCCCTGGACGTCCTGGAGAAGCGCACCGCGGACCGTCCCCGGCGCGACCGCCCCGCCGAGGGCCTGGCGGCCCTGCGGGCGACGCTGCTGGACATCCTCCCGCTGGCCCCCGACGACACCGCCCGCAACCGTGTCTGGGTCAGCTCCTGGGACCTCGCGCTCGCCGACGGGGACCTGGGCGCGGACCAGGCCGACCGCTACGCCCGCATGCGCTCCGCGATCCGCCCGCACCTGGAGGCCGCCCGCCGCCTGGGTGAACTGCCCGGGAGCGCGGATACGGACCGCGCGGATACGGACCAACTCGCCGCCACCGTCGTCGCGTTCGCGCACGGCCTCGTCGTCCAGGCCCTCTTCGACCCCGAACGGTTCCCCCCGGCCGTACAGACGTCCATGGTCGACGGCTTCCTCCGGTCCCTCACGGCCGAACGGCCGACTCGGGCCCCCGACGCGTGAGGGACGGAACGGTGCCGTCGGCTCAGCCCAGCTCGCTGTCGATGAAGTCGAAGATCTCATCGTCCGTCGCGCCGTCCAGCCGCCCCGTCAGATCCTTCTCCTCGCCATGTCCTCCCTCGCTCTCCAGTCCGATCACTCTCTCCAGCGCGGCCTCCAGCCGGAGCCGGAGGTGGGTCCGCAGCGCTTCGTCCGCCGAGATCGCCGAAATCTCTGCCTCCAGGGTGTCGAGCGCGGAGAGGTCACCGGATCCGCGCGATGGCGCTCCGCCGGCACCGGGCAACTCCGAGCGGAGCAGTTCGGCGATCGCCGACGGGGTCGGGTGGTCGAAGACCAAGGTCGTGGGCAGCCGGAGTCCGGTGGCCGCCCCCAGCCGGTTGCGGAGTTCGACCGCGGTCAGCGAGTCGAAGCCCATGTCGAGCAGCCCGCGGCCGGACTCCACCGCGTTCGGCGAGGAGTGGCCCAGGATGGCGGCGGCTTCGGCCCGCACGAGTTCCAGCAGGAGCCGGGTGCGCTCCGGTTCCTCTCCGACGGCGGCGAGCTTCTTGCGCAGCGCCTCGGCCCCGTCGACCTCGGCACGCACGGCCGCTCGCCTCAGCGGTTGCTTCACCAACGACCTGTACAGATGGTGGAGTTCACCCGCCTCCGCCCGTGCCCGCAGCGCGGCCGGATCGAGCCGTACGGGCACCAGCAACGGCCGGTCCGAGGCGAGCGCGGTGTCGAAGAGCTCCAGGCCCTCGGCGGGCGAAAGCGCCCCGATGCCGCTGCGTACGAGCCGGGCCCGGTCCGCGGCGCCGAGGGTCGCGGTGACGCCGCTGACCGCCTCCGGCTCCGTCCCGGCCGGCCGCTCCGCCTCATCGGCCCACAGGCCCCAGGCCAGCGAGACGGCGCTGAGTCCCTGGGCCCGACGGTGGGCGGCGAGCGCGTCCAGGTACGCGTTGCCGGCCGAGTAATTGGCCTGTCCGGCGTTACCGATGGTCGCGGCGTAGGACGAGTAGAGGACAAAGGCCGCCAACTCGTGCTCCCGCGTGGCCAGATGGAGATTCCAGGCCGCGTCGACCTTCGGCCGCAGCACGGTGGCCAACCGGTCCGGGGTCAGCGACTCCACCACACCGTCGTCCGTCACACCCGCGACGTGGATCACAGCACCGAGCGGATGCTCGTCCGGGACTCCGGCCAGCACCTCCGCCAGGGCTTCCCTGTCGGCCGCATCGCAGGTGGCCACGGTCACCGCCGCCCCCAACGCGACCAGTTCGTCGCGGAAGGCACCGGCGCCGGAGGCGTCGAGACCCCGGCGGCTGGTGAGCAGCAGATGACGTACCCCGTGCTCGGTGACGAGATGCCGGGCCACCTGCCTGCCCAGCGCACCCGTACCGCCGGTGACGAGGACCGTGGCATCAGGGTCCAGCCGCGGGGTGGCCGCGGGCGCCTCCTCCGTGGCCCGTACGAGACGAGGGCTCAGCAACGCACCGTCCCGGAGGGCAAGTTGAGGCTCCCCGGTGGCGAGAACCGCTTGAATCACCTCGGCGGTCACGGCGCCTTGCGACTCAGCCTCTTCCCGCGCCGGGCCGACTTCCTGAACGACGTGGCCGACGTCGCTGATGTGGCTGATGCCGCCGACACGATCGGCCTGACCGGTCTCACCGGTTTGCTCAATGTCCAGCAGGATGAACCGCCCAGGGTGTTCGGACTGCGTGCTGCGCAGCAGGCCCCAGACCGTTGCACCGGCCAGGTCGGCCACCCCGTCGTCCGGTCGCACGGCCATCGCACCGCGTGTTACGAGAAGCAGCCGCTCGGCGGGCGCCGGCTCCGTGCCGAGCCACCGCTGTACGAGTTCCAGCGCGTGCCGCGCTGCCTGATGGGCTGCGGCCACCGCGTCCTCGTCCGCGACGGGGCCGGGCGTGGCGACGACGACATGTGCGGAACTCGACTCGGCCCCGTCTCCGCCGCCAGGCACCACCGGCACCCACTCCACACCGAACAGCGTGTCAGGGTGACGGCGACGACGGCGGTCATGGTGCCGATGGCCCACCACCACAGCCGTTCGGGGCGGATCCGCCGGATTCCGCG
Organism: Streptomyces scopuliridis RB72; assembly: GCF_000718095.1. Classification (GTDB taxonomy): domain Bacteria; phylum Actinomycetota; class Actinomycetes; order Streptomycetales; family Streptomycetaceae; genus Streptomyces; species Streptomyces scopuliridis. The sequence continues at coordinate 337,196 of NZ_JOEI01000005.1, forward strand.
CAGCAGCAGCGGGAAGGCGAGGTAGAAGAAGACCTCGCACGGGAGAGACCAGCTGAGCGGGTTGCCGCTGAAGAGGTTCTCGTACCGCGGCCACCAGGTCTGCACGAGCAGCAGATTGGGAACCACTTCGGTCCAGTGCAGCGCCGGGATGATGAGGACGGCGGCGAGCAGGAACGTGACGACGTGGTTGGGGTAGATCTTTACCAGTCGGCGGCGCAGGAAGCGGCGGGTGGTGTCGCCCGGCCGCGCGGCGATGGTCAGCACGAATCCGCTGAGGACGAAGAAGAAGGCCACGCCCATCTGTCCGGTGTTGATGAACAGATCGTGGAATACGCGCACCACGTCGGGGTCGGCGAAGACATTGGTGTAAATGGCGTGGTGGAGGAAGACCAGAGCAGCGGCGACGAAGCGCAGTCCGGTCAGGGAGGGCAGCCGGCTGCCAGGGGCGGGTCCGGCCGGCCTCTCGCCGTCCCGCTCGGTGGATTGCTGCACAGACATGCTGCTCCGCCCCTCCCTGCCGCTGCCGATCTGCTGTCGGCACCACAGTGGAGGGGCGGGCTGAGCCCGGCCTTCGCTCACGCCAAAGCCGGGCTTGCGCACGGGGGTCGCGGGTGGATCAGGCGGCGGCGCCGGCCACCTCGTCGGGAGCGGCCTGCTGCTTCTTGGTGCTGATGGCGAGCAGGGCCACGAGGAGCACGGCGGCGCTGAAGATGACGCCGGCGGTGAAGGCCGTGGAGATCGCGTCGGAGAGCACGAACTTCTTCGCCTCCTCCGCGGTGGAGCCCGCCGGGACGTGCTCGGCGGAGTTGCGGGTGGCGGTGCCGAAGACGGTGACGAGGATCGCCAGACCCAGCGAACCGCCGATCTGCTGCATGACGTTGACCAGGCCGGAGGCCGCGCCGTTGTCCTCGGGGGCGACGGCGGACATGGCCGTGGCGGTCGCGGGGACGAAGAGCAGGCCGAGTCCGACGCCGAGCAGCAGCATCGGGCCGAGTACGCCGGAGAGGTAGCTGCTGTCGGCGGAGATCTGGGTGAACCAGGTCATGCCGACGAGCATGATGGCGGCGCCGGTGGCGATCAGCGCCTTGGGGGTGTAGCGGGCGATCAGCTTGGTGGAGGCCTGGGTGAAGCCCAGGATCGCGACGGTCAGCGGGAGGAAGGCGATGCCGGCCTTGATCGGGCTGAAGCCGAGGACCTCCTGGAGGAACTGGGTCAGGAAGAACCACATGCCGAGCATGCTGGCCACCAGCAGCAGCATGATCAGGTACGAGCTGGCACGATTGCGGTTGGCGAACAGCCGCAGTGGCGTGATCGGCTGACGGGCCTTCCGCTCGATGGCGACGAAGACCGCCAGGAGCACCACACCCAGCGCGATGGCGCCGAGGGCCACTCCGTCGCTCCAGCCCTCCTCGGAGATGCGGATGAACCCGTAGACCAGGCCGGTGACACCCGCGGTCGAGGCGAACGCTCCACTGAGGTCGAAGCGGCCGGCGATGCGCTCGGAGTTGCGGATGGACAGGGCGCCGAGCAGCACCAGCACACCGATGGGGACGTTGATGAACAGCACCCAGCGCCAGGACACGAGTTCGGTGAGCAGACCGCCCAGGATCAGGCCGATGGCCGTGCCGGCGCCGGAGACCGCGGCGTAGAGGCCGAAGGCACGGTTGCGCGGGGCGCCCTCCTCGAAGTTGGTGGCGATCAGCGCGAGCGCGGTGGGCGAGGCCAGGGCGGAGCCGAGGCCCTGCAGTGCGCGGCAGGCCAGCAGCCAGCCCGCGTTCTGGGCGAAGCCGCCGAGCAGTGAGGCGGCGGTGAAGATGGCGATGCCCGCGATGAAGACCTGCCTTCTGCCCAGGATGTCGCCGGCCCGGCCGCCGAGGAGCAGGAGTCCGCCGAAGGCGAGGGTGTAGGCGTTGATCAGCCAGGAGCCGCTGGTGGCGGAGAGGTCCAGGCTCTCCTGGATGTCGGGCAGGGCGATGGTCACCACGGTGGTGTCGAGGATGATCATCAGCTGCGAGATGACGATGACGGCGAGCACAAGGCCGGTGCGCTGCTTGACATCGGGTGAGCCACCGGCGGCCGGTGACACCTTGGATGTCGGGGTGGTCGACATCGATTTACCTCCAACGAACGACACGTAACGGAGAAGCGGGAAGTGCGGCGCGGGGGGGCGTGCCCGGCACTGACGTCATCGGCAGCGCGGCGGCGCTGCGCCGCAGGGCGGAACCTGTGGAGCGCGATGCGGGCGGAGGGACTGGACGCTGCGCAATAATCTGAGGGACCCTCCGGTTAGGTAGCATACGGAGGCAGCCTCCGATTCGCAACCGGCTCAGGAGAGTTCCGATGACCCCTTCCCCCGCACCGGACACCCCGTCCCGCCCCCAGCGGGCCGACGCCCGCCGAAACGGCGAACGACTGCTGACCACCGCCAGGGACGCCTTCGCCGAATACGGCACCGATGCCCCGCTGGAAGAGATCGCGCGCCGGGCCGGTGTCGGTATCGGCACCCTCTACCGCCACTTCCCCACCCGGCAGGCGCTGCTCCAGGCCGTCCTGCACGACCGCCTCGAAGCGCTGCACAGCGAGGCGGTCCTGCTGCTGGACAACCCCGCTCCCGCCGACGCGCTGCTGGGCTGGCTCCGGTCGGTGGCGCTGCACGCGACGAGGTACCGGGGACTGGCGGCCGCGCTGCTCCTCGGTGTACGTGACGCGGACTCGCCGCTGTCCCCGTCCTGCGGCGCGGTGCTCACCGCGGGAGCCGAACTCCTCCACCGGGCACAGCAGGCGGGACAGATCCGGCCGGACGTCACGGCGGCCGACCTCTACACGCTGGCCAACTCCGTGGCCTGGGCGGCGGAGGAGACCACCACATCCAGGTCCGAGAGCGGGCCGCTGGCCGCACGGCTGCTCACCTTGACCATGGAGGGGCTGCGCACACACTGAGCGCCCAAGGGCCCGGACGCTCCGGACAGCACAGGGCCCCTGCCCGACGGGGGGGGAGACGGGCAGGGGCTCTGCGTACCGGGGACGGCCTACGGCCTGTTCGCCAACGTCCTAGGCCCTGTCCGGCCGATCTGCGCCTCGATGCCGGTCCGCGGGCCGGCACCGATGCCCTCCGGGGCCAGCGCCTCGGCGAGCAGTTGGTAGGAGCGGACCCGTGCGGTGTGGTCGTGCACCGAGGTCGCGATCATCAACTCGTCGGCCCCGGTGCGGGCCAGCAGTTCGACGGTCTGCTTGCGCACGGTCTCCGGGGAGCCGATCAGCTGCGGGCCGAACAACTCCCGGATGAGCGCGCTCTCTCCGCTGGAGTAGGTGTACGCTGCCGCCTCCTCCGGTCGCGGGAAGAGCCCGTGGGGGTTCTGCCGGCCACGCGCCGTGAACAGCTTCACCGGCCCGGCCGGCCACTCGGCCTCGTCGTCGCTCTCCGCCACGATCCCGAATCCGGCGAGGATCGCGTGCGGACGGTCGACATGCGCCGAGGGACGGAAGGCGTCGCGGTAGGCGGCGAGCGCGGCCTCGGCCGCATGCGGGCTGAAGTGGAAGGCGAAGGCGAACGGCAGCCCCAACACCCCCGCGAATCGCGCACTGTTGGGGCTGGAGCCGAGCATCCAGATGGGCGGCTGATTCTCATGGGCGGGGATGGCCGCGATGCCGGAGGCGGGACGGCCAGGGCCGGAGGAGGTGAAGTACTCGACCAGTTCGGCTATCTGCTGGGGAAAGTCGAAGGCCGCGTCCCTGCGCAGCGCCCTGGCGGTGACCGGGTCGGTACCCGGCGCCCGCCCGATGCCCAGGTCGATCCGCCCCGGGTACATGGCCTCCAGGGTGCCGAACTGCTCGGCCACCACCAGCGGGGGGTGATTGGGCAGCATGACGCCGCCCGAGCCGACGCGCAGGGTGCTGGTCAGGCTCGCGACCCGGCCAATGAGAACGGCCGGCGAGGAGGTGGCCAGGCTGGGCGTGTTGTGATGCTCGGCGAACCAATACCGCGTATAGCCCAGACGCTTCACCTCCGGGGCGAGGGCGAGGGAGCCGCGCAGGGCCTGCGTAGGAGTGGACCCTTCGAACACCGGGGCGGTGTCGAGCGCGGATAGCGGTATTCGCCGCGATTCGCTCATATCAGTGTCTCCGTCGGTACGGCATGCGGTCGGGGTGCTTGGCGAGGTGCGCGTCTGCCCGAGCCGGGGCGTGGAACGGGCAACCGGAGAAACTCGTCCCAAAAGCCCGGGAACGCGAATTCGAGCCCTCCCGAAGAACTATACGGAGGCATCCTCCGCTCGCCATTCCCCAGCAGGCCCAGCGCCTCGTCCTCGGCGCACAGACGGGTCAGGATGGCAAGGGTGCCGAGCGCGGCGAGCGCGGTACGGCCGGGAACGTCGGCCAGGTCATCCGTCGGCAGGCCCAGCTGACGGATGACGACCGCGCTGTCGGTGTCGAAGACGCGTTCCGCGTGGGCCTGGACGGAGCTGCCGCCGTAGCGCTCGATCTCGGGGTCGTAGGTGTCCAGGACGAGACGGTCGGCGAGTCCCGCGTCCCGCAGCCCCTCGGCCCACAGGCGGAGCGCGGGCAGCAGGACCGGCCAGAGCTGGGCGGGTTTGCCGTGGATCCGCAGCCGCAGATGGGCCTCGGGGTCGGCGTAGCGCTGGACGAACCAGGTGTCGGCACCGGCCGCCGCCAGGACCGCGGGATCGGTGAGGTGACGCAGATGGCGCGTGAGCACCCGCGCCTGGAAGGGCTCGGGAACGTAGAGCTTGGCGTACAGCCACTCGCCGCCCGGCACATGCGCGTAGGCGCCGCGACGGGCGGGGGTGACCTCCGCGGGCGACAGCGGGGCCGGCGCGGGGGCTTTCCGCGCCGGGCGGGCGAGCAGCGGTATGACGAGTTCGGCGGCGTGCGCTCCGTCGGGACCCGCGAGCCGGCCTCCGTGCCGCGCCCCGTCGAACCGCTCCACGACCGACAGGCCCTTAACACGCTTCAACTCCTCCTGGAACACAAGGAGATGGAGCGGATCGTCGAGGTCGACGGCGATGTGGTTGTCGGCACGGGTCAGATGGATGTGCCGGGGGACGTCCCAGCGCTGCCGCCAGCTCGCCACCTCACCGTGCCAGGGCCGGCCGGCGGCCTCGGCGGCGTCCCGCAGTCCCCGGTCGGGCAGCCAGCGCGCGGGGGCGAGCACGGTCCGGCCGAGGGTGACCCGGGGCTGCGCGGGGGCCGCTGACCAGGCGCCCCAGTTCCACGGGACGCACCAGTGCAGGCCCTCCTGGCCGAGCTCCAACAGGAAGCGTGCGGTGTGCGGAAGATGGCCGCTGCTCGGGTTGAGCATCGAGTACGACACCGGGCGGACCCGCCGGCCGGTGCCGAGGTCGACGAGACGGAGGCCGTCGAGGTCGGCTCGGACCGCCAGGTCCGCGAGGTTCAGGTCCTCGGTCCCGTCCGTCGCGGCGGGGCCGACCCCCAGCGGAATGCGGTGCGGCAGCCACTGCGGGACGGTGGCCACATTGGCGGAGCGCATCACCCGCGGCCGGTAGGCCACACAGGCGGCGCGCTCACTCTCGGACGTGCTCTCGTGGCTGCGCCGGATCAAGGCCCGTACCCGGGCTGCGTCCTCCCCCAGGACGGGCGCGAAGCGGCTGAAGGTGGCGCCGGCCAGCGGCGAACCCGGGTTCGCGCCCAGGACCAGCCGGAAGTCCCCGTCGTACAGGCCCTGCCGACTCGGCGCGAACAGTTCGGCGCCGAGCTCCAGAGAAGCGGGGAGGGTGCGTGGCTCCTCGGGGACGAGCGCGCTCAACGCCTCGTCGTCCAGCTGCACTTCGGGGATCCGGCCAGGGCCGGCCGCACGCCGGGCGGCGGCCAGGAACAGCTCACCGAGCACCCGGTCGCGCCGCTCCGTGCCGGGGTGCGGTTCGGGTCGGGGCCCGGGCCGCCTGAGGTAGGCGTCGGGCAGGCCGAGGCCGCGTCGTCCGTTCCGGAGGGGCTGTACGACGCGGAGGGCAGCCGGCCCGGCACCACCTGCGCACTCGCGGTCGGGGCGCCGGCGGAGCCCGGAGTGGTGCCCCGGCGCTGCCCGGAGCGGAGGGATGGCCGACCGCGCGGAATGAACCGCTTCGACGCCGGCGTTCTCCGTATGCGAAGCCGGGGCGTCGGTCATCCGGCACAGGAGCGGGAGGCAAGGTAGTGCACGGTGAGTACAAGGTCCCCGGCGGCAAGCTCGTCGTGGTCGATCTCGACACGGAGGACGGGCTGCTGCGCCATGTCCGGGTCGCCGGGGACTTCTTCCTGGAGCCCGACGACGCGATCGAGTCGATCGACCACGCGCTGGAGGGCGCCCCCGCCGACACCGACGCCGCCGGTCTCAGCGCCCGTATCGAGGCGGCGCTGCCGCCCGGCACCGTGATGTACGGGCTCAGCGCCGAGGGCGTCGCCATCGCCGTACGCCGCGCGCTGGCGCACGCCACCGACTGGACGGACTACGACTGGCAGCTGATCCACTCCACTCCGGAGTCCCCCGCCCTCCATATGGCGCTCGACGAGGTGATTACTACCGAGGTCGCCGCCGGACTGCGCCCGCCCACCCTGCGGGTCTGGGAGTGGGCGGCGCCCGCCGTGGTGATCGGCAGCTTCCAGTCACTGCGCAACGAGGTGGACCCCGAGGGCGCGGAACGTCATGGCATCACGGTGGTCCGCCGGATCTCCGGCGGTGGCGCGATGTTCATCGAGCCGGGCAACACCATCACGTACTCCCTCTCCGTGCCCGACTCCCTCGTCAAGGGCCTCACCTTCGCCGACAGTTACGCCTATCTGGACGACTGGGTGCTCGGCGCGCTCGGCGACATGGGCATCACCGCCTGGTACCAGCCCCTCAACGACATCGCCACCGACGCCGGCAAGATCGCGGGCGCGGCCCAGAAGCGGATCGTGAGCGGTACGGGCGCCGTGCTGCACCACGTGACCATGGCGTACGACATCGACGCCGACAAGATGCTGGACGTGCTCCGCATCGGCCGCGAGAAGCTCTCCGACAAGGGCACCCGAAGCGCGAAGAAGCGCGTCGATCCACTGCGCCGCCAGACCGGACTGCCGCGCGAGACCGTCATCGAGCGAATGATCGACTCCTTCCGGGACCGGTACGGACTGACCACGGGCAAGGTCACCGACGAGGAGATGGCCCGGGCCAGGGAGTTGGCCACGACGAAGTTCTCCACCCCGGAGTGGACGGCCCGCGTCCCGTAGGGGGCGCCGCCCGCGGATCGGGGGCGCGTAAACTCCCTCGGTCATGAAGGTACTGATCTCTGTTGACATGGAAGGCATCTCGGGGATCGTGCATCCCGTCGAGACGAATCCGGATCGCTACGACTACGAGCATGGCCGGGCGTTGATGACGGCCGAGGCGAACGCCGTGATCGCCGGCGTCCTGGAGGCCGAACCCACCGCGGAGGTTCTGGTCGCCGACTCACACGGGACCTACCGCAACCTGCTGCCGGAGGAGCTCGACCGACGGGCGCACCTGGTACGTGGCAAGCCGCGCCCGCTGGGCATGCTCGGCGGGCTCGACGAACACACCGACGCCGCTCTGTTCATCGGCTACCACGCCCGCGCCGGTGCCGGACCCGCCGTGCTCGCGCACACCATGAGCGACAGCATCCTCGATGTGCGTGTGGCCGGGCGCTCCCTGGGCGAGATCGGTCTTAACGCGGCCATGGCCGGGCATCTGGGCGTGCCGGTCGTCCTGCTCAGTGGCGACGCCGCCGCCTGCGCCGAACTGCTCGATCTGGTCCCCTCGGCCGGCACCGTCGCGGTCAAACAAGCCCTCGGTCAGGCTGCCGCCGTCGCTCTGCACCCCGAGGAAGCCCGGGATCGCCTGCGCCGGGCGGCCGCCGAGGCCATGACGCGGCGGGCACTGGTTCCGCCGCTGACCCTTGCCGGGCCGCTCGATGTCGAAGTCGACCTGAGCGGCCCGTACATGGTCGATCTGGCGACACTCGTGCCGGGTGTCTCACGTGCCGAGGGCGCACGAACGATCAGCTTCACCGCCGCCGACTTCGCCGAGGCCTACAGGCTGGTCGTTCTCCTCGTACAGCTCGCCGGCGTCAAACCCGGCTAGCCCGCCCTCAAAGTTCCGCCCGCCCAGCCGGGCGTGGCCGTGTCAGCGCGACATACAGCACCAGCGACGCCGCCAGACCCACCGCCCACCCGTAGTCCGCGAGCGGCTTCAGGAAGGGGATCAACCCGTCCTCGGGGAACGGGCCCTTGCCCGGGGCCGAGTGGGAGCCGCCCACCGCCAGTACGCCGCCGACGGCGAAGGCGAGGACCGCCCGTGGGTTCCAGCCGTTGCGGTACCAGTAGCGGCCGCCGGGGCGGTACAGGTCGGCCAGGTCGAGGACGGTGCGGCGGACGATCCAGTAGTCCGCGATCAGGATGCCCGCGACCGTACCGAGCAGGCCGCCCACCAGTCCGAGCCAGGTGAAGATGTACAGCTCGGGGGTGGCGGTGAGCTTCCACGGCATGATGACGACGCCGACCACACCCGTGATCAGCGCGCCCGTACGGAAGTTGATGAGCTTGGGCGCGAGATTGGCGAGGTCGTAGGCGGGCGAGACGACATTGGCGGCGATGTTCACGGAGATCGTCGCGATCAGTACGGTCACCAGCGCGAAGAGCAGGCCGAAGACGTTGTCGGTCTTCGCGGCCAGTTCGACCGGGTCCCAGACGGCCGCCCCGTACACCGCCTGTGAGCCCGAGGTGACGAAGACCGAGAGCAGCGCGAAGAGGGTCATGGTCGTGGGCAGACCGAGCGACTGGCCCCAGATCTGGGCGCGTTGGCCCGCGCCGAAGCGGGTGAAGTCCGGGATGTTCAGGGACAGCGTGGACCAGAAGGCGATCATCCCCATCAGGGACGGGAAGAAGACCGGCCAGAATTCCGCGCCCCAGCCCAGCTCGGACGGCTGGTCGAGCAGCGGTCCAAGGCCGCCCGCCTTGACGGTGATCCAGACCAGCAGGACCAGCGCGCCGACGATCACGAACGGCGCCGCCCAGTTCTCGAAGCGCCGCAGGGTGTCCATCCCCCGGTAGATGATGGCGAGTTCGAGCGCCCAGAAGAGGACGAAGCAGAGCCAGAGGGTCCACGGCTGGCCGCCGATCCTCGACGCGTCCGCCCAGCCGCCGAAGATCTTGCCGAGCAGGACGAAGATGCCCTGGCCGCCGATCCAGGTCTGGATCCCGAACCACGCGCAGGCGACCGCCGCCCTGATCAGCGCGGGCAGATTCGCGCCGCGCAGCCCGAACGAGGCGCGGGCGAGCACCGGGAAGGGGATGCCGTACTTCGGCCCCGCGTGCCCGGTCAGCAGCATCGGGAACAGCACGATCAGATTGGCCAGCGCGATCGTGAAGACCGCCTGCTTCCAGTCCATGCCGAGGGTGACCAGCCCGGAGGCGAGCAGCCAGGACGGGATGTTGTGCGCCATCCCGACCCACAGGGCGGCGAAGTTGTATGTCGTCCACCGGCGGCGGGCCACCGGTACGGGCAGCAGATCCGCGTTGGCGAAGCGGCTGTCGTCGGGGACCACGCCGGGCGGGAGCTCGACGCGGCCCTGGGGGTCGGTCCGCGCGGCGGCTATCGGTTCTCCGGGGTCGGGGGACGCGGGCGGTACGGTCGCGGTCATGACGGTGGGACCCTTCGTTCGAGAGCGGGTGTCGGGGACGTCGAACGAGGCCGTGCGGGCGGTGGTGGGACGGGAGAGCGCGGTCGTGCGGGTCAGTCCTGGAGCGCGGGGATGATCTCGGCGCCGTACGCGTCGATCGTCGCTTCCTTCGCGTCATGCATGTTGTAGACGGCGAACTGGTCGACGCCCAGGTCGCGCAGCGCCCTCAGCTTCTCGATATGCGCCTCGGCCGGCCCCAGCAGACAGAACCGGTCCACGATCTCGTCGGGCACGAAGTCCGTGGACGGGTTCCCGGCCCGGCCGTGGTGGCTGTAGTCGTACCCCTCACGCCGCTTGATGTAGTCGGTCAGCGCGTCCGGTACGAGCCCGGAGTGTTCTCCGTACCGGGTCACCAGATCGGCCACATGATTGCCGACCATCCCGCCGAACCACCGGCACTGCTCCCGCGCGTGCGCGATGTCGTCGCTGACATAGGCGGGCGCGGCGACGCAGATGGTGACGGAGTCCGGGTCGCGTCCGGCGTCGGACGCGGCCGTACGGACCGCCTTGACCATCCACTCGGTGAGGAACGGGTCGGCGAGCTGGAGGATGAAGCCGTCGGCCTTCTCCCCCGCCATGGCCAGCGCCTTGGGACCGTACGCCGCCATCCACACGGGCAGCTTCCCGTCGCGTACCCAGGGCAGCCGCAGCGGCCGGCCGTCGACCACGGCCTCGCGCCCCTCCCCCAGATCGCGGATGACCTCGATGGCCTCGCCCAGCCGGGCCAGTGTGTTGGGTTTACGGCCCACGACCCGCATCGCGGAGTCGCCGCGTCCGATGCCGCACACGGTGCGGTTGCCGTACATCTCGTTGAGCGTGGCGAACGTGGAGGCGGTCACCTCCCAGGTCCTGGTGCCCGGGTTGGTCACCATCGGGCCGACGGTCAGTGTGGTGGTGTGCTCCAGGATGCGGCTGTAGATGACGAAGGGCTCCTGCCAGAGCACGGCCGAGTCGAAGGTCCAGCCGTACGTGAAGCCGTTGCGTTCCGCGCGCCGCATGAGGCCGACGACCGCCGACGCGGGCGGGTCGGTCTGGAGGACGAGTCCGAAGTCCATGGCCTGGTCACTCCTAGGTCTCAGGTGAGGTACTGGCAGAGGGAGCGGGGGGTGTACTGCCCGTGTCCCGCCCGTCCGGTGAACTGCCGCTTGTCGATGACGAGTTCACCGCGTGAGAGGACGGTCTCCACCTGTCCGGTGATCCGCTTGCCCTCGTACGCGGAGTAGTCCACGTCCATGTGATGGGTCTCGGCGGAGACGGTCTGCTCGGTGTGCGGGTCGTAGATGACGACATCGGCATCTGCGCCCGGCGCGATGGTCCCCTTGCGCGGATAGAGGCCGAACATCCTGGCCGGGGAGGCGCAGGCGATCTCGATCCAGCGGCGGCGGGTCAACTTCCCCTCGACGACGGCCTGATGGAGCAGATCCATCCGGTTCTCCACCCCCGGCAGCCCGTTGGGGATCTTCGAGAAGTCGCCGCGGCCCATCTCCTTCTGGCCCGCGAAGCAGAACGGGCAGTGGTCGGTGGAGACCACCTGGAGATCGTTGGTGCGCAGTCCGCGCCAGAGGGCATCCTGGTGCTCCTTGGGCCGCAACGGCGTGGAGCAGACGTACTTGGAGCCCTCGAAGTCCGGCTCGGCGAGATTGTCGGTGGAGAGGAAGAGATACTGCGGACAGGTCTCGCCGAAAACGGGCAGCCCCTTGTCACGGGCGGCGGCGAGCTCGGCGACGGCCTCCTCGGCCGAGACGTGCACCACGTACAGCGGCGCCTCGGCGACCCGCGCGAGCTGGATCGCCCGGTGCGTGGCCTCGGCCTCCAGCAGCACCTTCCGTACCTCGCCGTGGTAGCGCGGGTCGGTGTGCCCGGCGGCCAGGGCCTGTTCGACGAGGACATCGATCGCGATGCCGTTCTCGGCGTGCATCATGATCAGCCCGCCGTTGTGCGCGGCGCGCTGCATGGCCCGCAGGATCTGGCCGTCGTCGCTGTAGAAGACCCCGGGGTAGGCCATGAAGAGCTTGAAGGACGTGACGCCCTCCTGCACGAGGAGATCCATCTCCTTCAAGGAGCTCTCGTTGACGTCGGCCATGATCATGTGGAACGCGTAGTCGATGGCGCAGTTGCCGTCGGCCTTGGCGTACCAGGCGTCGAGTCCGGTGCGCAGCGCCTGTCCCGGGGACTGGATGGCGAAGTCCACGATGGTGGTGGTGCCGCCCCAGGCCGCCGCGCGGGTACCGGTCTCGAAGGTGTCGGCGGCGAACGTGCCGCCGAACGGCATCTCCATGTGCGTATGGGCGTCGACCCCGCCCGGGATGACGTACTTGCCGGTGGCGTCGATCGTCCGGCCGGCGGTCCAGCCCTCGGCCACGTCGGACCCGTGCGCGGCGAGGGCGACGATCCGGCCTTCCTCGATCAGGACATCGGCGTGGATCTCGTCGGCGGCGGTGATGACGAGTCCGCCGCGGATCAGGGTGCGGGTACTGCTCATGCTGGTGGCGCTCCCTTTCGTACGGTCGGCTTGCTGCGGTCCGGGAAGGCCCGAGGTCCGGTCCTCGGAGGCGGACGGAACGGGTCCCGAGGGGCCCGACTACGCCCCGCGCAGGGCCTGTTCGAGAATCGCGGCGCCCTCTTCGGCCTCGGCGACGGTCAGCGAGAGCGGCGGGGCGATCCGCAGCACGCTGGTGTTGTGGCCACCGCCCTTGCCGATCAGCAACCCGCCCTCGCGGGCCGCTTCGAGCACGGCCGACGCCGTCCCGGGGGCCGCCTGGCCGGTGCTCGGCTTGATCAGCTCGATGCCGATCATCAGTCCGCGTCCGCGTACCTCGCGTACGGAGTCGACCCCTGCGCCGATGGCCCGCAGCCGCTCGATGAGCAGTCCGCCGACGCGGCGGGCGTTGCCCTGGAGGTCGTGCTCCAGGAGATACGAGAGATTGGCGAGACCGGCCGCCATGGTGACGGGGCTGCCGCCGAAGGTCGAAATCGAGTTGGCGTCCAGGCAGTTCATGATGTCGGCGCGGGCGACGACACCGCCGATGGACATGCCGTTGCCGATGCCCTTGGCGAAGGTGAGGATGTCCGGCGGACCGTTCTCGCCGTGTGCCTGCCAGCCCCAGAAGTGCTCGCCGGTACGGCCCCAGCCGGTCTGCACCTCATCGCTGATCCACAGGATGCCGTGCCGGTCGAGGACTTCCCGGAACGCGGCGTACAGCCCGTCCGGCGGGGCGGTGAACCCGCCGACGCCCTGCACCGGTTCGGCGATCAGCGCGGCGGGCGTGCGGGTGTGGCCGAGCAGATCCTCCAGATCGGCGACACACGCCTCGATGAACCGCTCGTCGGTGAGCCCGGCGTACGGGCCCCGGTTGCGGACGCCACCGTGCACGTACAGCGTCTGGAGCGGCGAGAGGCCGGTGGGCGACCAGCCGCGGTTGCCGGTGATGGAGACGGTGGAGAAGGACCGGCCGTGGTAGCTGTTGCGCATCGCCAGGATCTGGTTCGACCCGCGGTACGCGGTCGCCAGCATCAGCGCGGTGTCATTGGCCTCGGTGCCCGAGGTGGTGAAGAAGACCCGGGCGTCCGGGATGCCGGACAGGGCGGCGATCCGTTCGGCGAGTTCGACCATCGGACGGTTGAGATAGAGCGTCGAGGAGTGGATGATCCGCCCGGCCTGCTCGCTCACCGCCTTGGTGACCTCGGGGAGCGCGTGGGCGGTCATGGTGGTGAGGATGCCGCCGAAGAAGTCGAGATAGCGGTTGCCCGCCGCGTCCCAGACATGGCGGCCCTCGCCATGGGTGATCTCGATGGGCTCGTCGTAGTAGAGCGCGAGCCAGTCGGGGAGTACGGCGCGGTGGCGGCCGTACAGATCGTTCGCGAGCGGTCGCGTCACGGCTGCACCAGTCCCTCGTACGCGTCGGGGCGGCGGTCCCGGTAGAACGCCCACTGCTGCCGCACCTCGTCGATCAGCCCGAAGTCCAGGTCCCGTACGACCAGTTCCTCCGCCTTGTCGCTGGCGGTCTCACCGACGAACTGACCACGCGGGTCGACGAAGTAGCTCGTCCCGTAGAAGTCGTTGTCGCCGTACTCCTCCTGTCCGACGCGGTTGATCGCGGCGACGAAGTACTCGTTGGCGACGGCGGCGGCCGGCTGCTCCAGCTGCCAGAGGTAGCTGGAGAGGCCGCGGGAGGTGGCGGAGGGGTTGTAGACCAGCTGCGCGCCGTTCAGCCCGAGCTGGCGCCAGCCCTCCGGGAAGTGGCGGTCGTAGCAGATATAGACACCGACCTTGCCGACCGCCGTGTCGAAGACGGGCCAGCCGGCGTTGCCGGGCTTGAAGTAGTACTTCTCCCAGAACCCCTTGACCTGCGGGATGTGGTGCTTGCGGTACTTGCCGAGGTACGAGCCGTCGGCGTCGATGACCGCCGCGGTGTTGTAGTAGAACCCCGACTGCTCGACTTCGAAGACCGGGACGACGATCACCATGCCGGTCTCGCGGGCGAGCTCCCGCATCCTGGTGACGGTCGGGCCGTCGGGGACGGGCTCGGCCCACCGGTAGTGCTCAGGCTCCTGCACCTGGCAGAAATAGGGCGCGTTGAAGACTTCCTGGAACCCGATGACCTGCGCGCCCTGCAGGGCCGCCTCGCGGGCGTGCTCCTCATGCTTGACGATCATGGATTCGGTGTCGCCCGTCCAGGTCGCCTGGACGAGTGCGGCGCGTACGACTCTGGCCACGAGCTGCTCCTTCGGCGGGTGCGTCGATGAGCTCTACGCACGTAGATTCGATGCGTAGGAGGAGAACGTAAGCCCCGTCTCACACTGGGGCAAGACCATCGCCGTTAACCCGCAGAGTCGATCAAGTTTCACACCCGAGCGGTCGACATTGGGCAAGATGCATCAAACCGATCAAGTCCGGGGCCGGTCCCGCATCACGTCCGAGGCCGGTCCCGCTCAAGTCCGGGGCCGGTCCCGCATCACGTCCGGGGCCGGTCCCGCTCAAGTCCTGGGCCGGTCAGGTGCTGACGATCCCCGCGACCCGCAGGGCGTGTACGAGATCGCGCTCACGGGCCACCGAGACCGCGCGGGCGGCGTCGATCAGCTGCGGGACCAGCCGGCGCGGATCGGGCGCGGCGATGAGCACCGCGTCCTCGGGCGTACGGGCCTGGACGAAGGCGCTGAGCAGCGCCCGCGCCTCGTGCGCGCGGCCCGCCTCGCCGAGCGCGAGTACGGCGTCGCTGATCTCCTCGGCGGGACGGGAGACGCCCTGGCGCAGCAGCTGCCCGCAGTCACCGTCCCGGCCCGCCGCGGCGAGTGCCCCGGCGGCGGCGGCGAGCCGCGCGGGCGGCAGGAAGGCCGCTTCCCACAACAGCTCGGCCCAGTCGGCGCCGAGTCCGGCGCGGTGCAGTTCGGCGGCGAGCAGCGGGAACTGTTCGGGGGGCCGGCCGGCGGCTTCGCAGAGCACGACATGCGCCTCGCCGGTCCGGCCGTCGGCGCGCAGCCGGATCAGCGTGGCGACCATCTCGGCGGCGGCCCGCAGATCTTCGGCGGAGTGCCGGGGCGCGGCCGGCTCGACAGGCGCGGCGGGTGCGCCGCCGAAGCGGGCGCCGCGCGGGGAGGCGGGGGCGGACGGCGGCGGTACAGGGAGTGCGGGCGCGGGCGCGGCCTCGTCGAGGTCATCGACCTCCAGCCCGGCGAAGCGGGCGCCACGGGGCTTGCGCCGGGGCGCGGGCGCCCGCTTCTTCTTCTCCTCGGGCTCCGGGGCCGGGTCGGCGCGGCCCCGGTCCGTCGGGTGCGTAAACACCGTTTCCCGGTGACTAGTTGATGCAGCGTCAGATAGTTCGTCAGACACCTCACCGGACATCCCGCGGGGCGCCGCTCCGGACGGCTCCTCCGGGCCCGGCCGGTCGAAGACCGAGTGCTCCTCCGCGCGGAACCAGCCTTCCGGGGCCGGTGGGCGCGCGGGCCTGGCGGTGCGGGCCGGGGGCGCCAACGACGCCAGCCGGGAACGGAGTTCGGCGCAGCGCGCGGAGGCGCGGGCGTGGTCGTCGCGTACCCAGGCGAGATCGTGGGCGAGCTGTTCGGCCCGGGGCGAGCGCTCCGGGGTGGTACTGAGCAGCCGGACCAACTCCTCGGCCCGGCCCGCCGCGTGCGCCTGCTCGCGCACCATCAGCCGCAGCCGGTCGGACAGCGCCTCCGAACCGCCGGGGAGCCGGTCGTGCGCGGCGGCGGACGCCGTGTAGAGCTGACCGGCCCGCTCGGTCTCGGCCGCCACCACCCGGTCGTCACGTCCGGCGGCGAAGTCCTGGAGCAGCGATTCCACCACGTCCCAGGGCGGCACCTCTGTGCCGTCGAAGCAGGCGCGCAGACCATCGGGGTCACGGTGGCGGAAGACTCCGTACCAGCCGCCTTCCGGATCGAGGAGAGACGTCAAGTCCCTTAAATACCGCGCGAACGCCCCGATCTCCGCTGGAAGTTGACGTACCGCCATCGCCGGCCCCGTTCCTGCCCCGCCGCGCTCCACCGAAGGGAGCCCTCCGGTCCGCTGGCATTCGACCTCAGTCGTGTTACAGGGCCGCTACGGACAGTTTTCCGGCACGGTTCGGTGTCCTACCGGACCATGGAGTCAGAGGGTGATGGCGATCCCGGTGTGCGGACGCTTACCGCGCCGCACGGCCCTGGCCGGCCAGTCGACCAGCCAGAACTGCCAGCTGTACTTGCGGGCCAGCAGCTTACGGATGCGCTCCAGCGCCGTCGGCTCCTCAAGCAGCCGCGCCGTACCCTCGGCAGTCGGCGCGCCCTGCGCGATCCGCCCGCGCACGTCGCACGCCGTCACCACGACCCGGCTGTTGTTGCGGATCCGCTTGACCTTCCAGGCGTCGGACCTGGTCCAGATGAGCAGTTCGCCGTCCGCCACCGCGTGCCAGACGGGGGTGGCGACCGCCGTACCGTCCTTGCGATAGGTGGTGAGGCTGACATAGCGGCTACGGCCGAGTTCGTCGAGGGTGGTCACGGGCGGGAGACTACGCGGTCCCAGCCGCCCCCGACAGCCCCGGCTCACCCGCGACCGCACACGGGACTCAGACCGGCACCAGCACGCAACGAGCCGCGATCTCGTCCATCGACAGCCCCAGCGCCCCGGCCAGCGCCGCCACGGTGAAGAAGGCCGGCGTCGGCGCCCGGCCGGTCTCGATCTTGCGCAAGGTCTCGGCGGAGAGTCCGGCGACCGCGGCGACCTCCACCATGCTGCGCGCACCACGCGCCTCACGGAGCAGCCGGCCGAGCCGCTCGCCGCGCTCGCGCTCTTGGGGAGTGAGGGGACTACGTACCATCCCGTCATTCTAATACCGCCGCACAAGGGTGCCCGGGATCGCTCGCGACCGGTATAGTTATTGGAATGGTGGAGATCAAAACCGATGCGTCCCTGGACGCCATGCGCGCCGCGGGCCGGGTCGTCGCCCAGGCCCTGACAGCGGTACGGGAAGCGGCGGCCGTGGGCAGCACGCTGCGCGCCCTCGACGAGACCGCACGCGCCGTCCTGCGCGAGGCGGGGGCCGGTTCGCCCTTCCTCGACTATCACCCCGACTGGGCGCCCACGCCCTTCCCCGCCGTCATCTGCACCTCCGTCAACGACGCGATCGTGCACGGCGTCCCCGACGGCTACCGGCTGCACGACGGCGATCTCGTCAGCATCGACTGCGGTGCGGCGCTCGACGGATGGGTCGGCGACGCGGCGATCAGTTTCACGGTCGGCCGCGCACGCCCGGACGACGTACGGCTGATCGACACGGCCAACGAGGCGCTGGAGGCCGGTATCGCGGCGGCCGTCGTCGGCAATCGCATCGGTGACATCGCCCATGCGATCGGCCGCGTCTGCCGCGGGGCGGGCTACGGCATCCCCGACGGCTTCGGCGGCCACGGAGTGGGCCGCACGATGCACGAGGACCCGGGCGTGCCCAACGAGGGGCGCCCGGGACGCGGGATGCCGCTGCGGCACGGCATGGTGCTGGCGATCGAGCCGATGCTGATCGGAAGCGGCACCGACCAGCACTTCACGGCCCACGACGGCTGGACGATCCGCACCCTGGACTCCAGCCGCGCCTCCCACGCGGAACACACCGTCGCGATCACCGACGAGGGCCCGCGGATCCTGACGGCGCTCTGAGTGGACGGGCGCGGGGGGCATGTGGGAAAGGGACTCACGGCGGGTTCGGATCGCCCGGTCGACGGAGTATCCGGACTCGGCCCGGGGTGAGGTCCGGGTGCCGGTCGCGCTGGCCGGCAGGTGAGGGGTTCCCGGTCACACGCGTGGCTGACGATCTGGAACAGCCGGTGATCGCTGATGGTCACCCGCTGACGTTCCGGCGTCTGATCGAGGCGATGGGCGCCCACGCCCTCGAAGGGGGGCGCAGAAGCGGTCCGTATCAGGCCGGTACGGTCCAGAAACCCGAATCGGCGGCCGGCGGGGACTTGGGAACCCACGCGGTGCGATCCGCCCCCGGGCTCCAGTCCGGCACATTCCCCCCGTAGTAGATGACGAAAGCCCAGTAACTTTCCTCCTCATGGAGGATGAGGCTGTCCTCGTCCGACAAGTCCTGTCCGTGCCACTGCTCATTGATGCGCGCGACGGCCTCCGCGCGCGACACCCCGAACTCCGAGACCATGTCGTCCGCGATGGAGTCCAGGAACTCCAGTGTCTCGGGCGACGTGGGCATGGTGTACGCACTACTCATAATCGGCTCCCTCGATCGACTCTCACTGAAGCGCCCGGTTGAGCAGAGATCCGGTATCGCCGAAGAAGACGACCTGATCACCGCTCCATCGAGGTTCCGCCCCCCCTTGTCAACAAGGGCGCGAAACGGCCCCGGGTCCCGGCCCGGCCGGAAAGGCCGGCGGGACGGGACCCGGGTGTCAGAAGTCGTTCCGTACGACCCGCTACTTGCCGTCCGGGCGGACCACCATCGCCGAGCCGCCGCCCCTGCGGACCTTCTCGGCCGCGGCCAGCCAGCGGCCGTCAGGCAGCCGCTGCACGCCCGTCGCCGCGCCGATCTCCGGGTTCTGGCTGAACACATGCCCCAGCACCTCCAGTTGCTGGCGCACGGGGCTGTTCCAGAGGCCCGGCTCCAGCTCCGTGGTCGCGCCGTTGCGCTGGCTGGCCCGGGGTGCCGCGATCGCGTCGACGAGCGGCAGACCGCGGTCCAGCCGGCCGGTCAGCGTCTGGAGCACGGTGGTGATGATGGTCGCGCCGCCCGGTGAGCCGACCGCGAGGACCGGCCGGTCGTGGGAGTCCAGCACGATCGTCGGGGAGATGGACGAGCGCGGGCGCTTGCCGGGGCCCGGCAGGTTCGGGTCGTGGACGGCCGGGTTGGCCGGGGCGAAGGAGAAGTCCGTCAGCTCGTTGTTGAGCAGGAAACCCCGTCCGGGCACGGTGATCGCGCTGCCGCCCGTCGACTCGATGGTCAGCGTGTAGGCGACGACATTGCCCCACTTGTCGGCCGCCGTGAGATGCGTGGTGTTCTCGCCCTCGAAGGTGGTCGGCGCCGCCGTCCCGCCGGGCGCGCACGGCGTGGGATCGCTCGGATCGCCGGGCGCCAGCGGGCTCTTGAGGACCGCGTCGTCCTTGATCAGGCAGCCGCGCGCGTCCGCGAAGCGCTGCGACAGCAGCCCCGTGGTCGGTACGTTCTCGAAGGCCGGGTCACCGACCCAGCGGCCCCGGTCCGCGAAGGCGATCCGGCTCGCCTCGATGAACCGGTGCAGATACTGCGCCTGGGTCGCCTTCGAAAGGTCCGTGCGCTCAAGGATGTTGAGCGCCTCGCCGACGCTCGTACCGCCCGAGGACGACGGCGCCATGCCGTACACGTCGAGTCCCCGGTACGAGACCTTGGTCGGCGCCTGCTTCTTCGTGCGGTAGCCGGAGAGATCGCGCTCGGTCAGATCGCCGGGGCGCGCGTTGCGGCCGGAGTCCGGGGCCACGGGAGGCTTGCGTACGGTACGGACGATGTCCCGGGCCAGCTCGCCCTCGTACAGCGAACGGGTGTCGGTGCGCCCCAACTCCTTGTACGTACGGGCCAGATCGGGGTTCTTGAAGGTCGAGCCGACGACCGGGAGCTGTCCCCCGGGCAGGAAGAGCCGGGCGCTGTCCGGGAAGTCCGCGAACCGCGCCTGGTTCGACTGGGTCTGCGCGCGGAAGGTGTCGTCGACGACGAAGCCGTCCTTCGCCAACCGTTCGGCGGGCTTGAGCAGTTGGGGGAGCGAGCGGCTGCCCCAGGCGTCGAGCGCGGTGTTCCAGGTGGCGGCGGTCCCCGGCGTACCGACGCTCAGCCCGCTGGTCACGGCGTCCGCGAACGGGAGCGGCTTGCCGTTCTCCAGGAAGAGCGAGCTGTCCGCCGACTTCGGCGCGGTCTCGCGGCCGTCGATGGTGTGCACCGTACGGGACTTGGCGTCGTAGTAGACGAAGTAGCCGCCACCGCCGATACCGGCGGAGTACGGCTCGGTGACACCGAGCGCGGCGGCCGTGGCCACGGCCGCGTCCACGGCGTTGCCGCCGTTCCTGAGCACCTCGATACCGGCGGCCGAGGCATCGGCGTCGACGCTCGCGACCGCTCCCCCGTACCCGGTCGCCACCGGAGTCTTGGCCCGCGGAGGTGCTGGGGTGCCCGCCTCGGAGACCGAGGCGGGCGCGCACGCGCCCACCGAGAGCAGGGCCGCGGCAACGGCCGCCAACGACACATTCCGCGCAGCGGAGCGACGCATCCGTACCTCCAGTCGAGAACTGTTCGCGCAGCGTAGCGCCGGCGCCCCCGCTCCGTCAGGACCGTCTCGAACTCTGTTCGCCTCGTCCCGCTACGATGCGCGCCCATGAGTGACGACATACGCAACATCGTGCTCGGCGTGGTCGCCGCCGGGATCAGCGCTTCCCTGGGCTGGCTCGCCCGTACCTATCTCTGGCGCCGCAGGCTCCGCCGCAAGCAGGCGTTCTTCGGTCTGCCGGGAAACTCCGAATGTCTGCTGGTCGTCAATCGTGAGGCGGGCAGCGACGGAGCGGTCCACCGCTACGACGTCTCCGCCCTGCTGGAGCTGGCCGCGCTGATCAAGGACTGCGGCGCGCACGCCGAGATCGTCCAGCACGACACCGCGCGCCAGGGGTTCGGGGAGCGTACGGAGTTCTGCCTCGGCGGCCCGTACTCGAATCGCCGGATGGCCGCGCACCTCACCTCGCTGCTGCCCGGCGTGAAAGTCGACACAAGTACCGAATCCGGGCCGGACCGGGGCTCGTTCCAGATCGGCTCCGAGCGCTATCGCGCGGAGGGGGGCGTCACCGAGTACGTCCTGCTGGCGCGGCTCACCGTCGGGGAGGGGGCACGGCCGGTCTTCCTCTTCTGCGGCCAGCGGGCCATCACCAACCAGGCGGCCACGCGCTATCTGTACCGCCACCACGAGAAGCTGGCGCGCAAGCACGGCGGCAACTCGTTCTGTCTGCTGCTGAAGGTGGTCAACTCGCTGGCCTACGGCCCCGATGTGGTGGAGCTGGTCGCGGATGTGACCCGGGCGGCCCACGAGCCCGTCCCGGCCGCCGCGTGAGGGACCGCCCCGAACGACGAAACATCCCAAGTGGCCCGCCCGCCGGGCGCGCTCCCGGTGGAGCACAACCCGACCGGCGTACAGCTGACCTTCTTCCCGTCCGTACGAGATCCGTACGAGAAGTGATCTCCGGCTGCCGCCGGACGGGCCACTGCCCCTGAGCTACTGCCCGCCCGGCAGCAGCGTCCCTGGGGAAGCCGGGGCGATGCCCACGGCCTCTGTTCTCGGGTTGCGCCGCTGCCGCCCGGCCAGCCAGTGGGCGAACCAGGAGAGCAGCATGCACATCCCGATGTAGATCGGTGAGATCACCATCACCACAGGGATGAACGGCAAATCGTAGTCGAGATTCGAGGCGATGAGCTTTCCGGCATGGAGGAACTCCTCATAGGTGATCAGATAGCCGAGTGATGTGTCCTTGAGAGCGACCACCAGCTGACTGATGATCGTGGGCAGCATGGCGCGGACCGCCTGCGGCACCAGCACGTACGTCATGACCTGCGTCTTGCGCATGCCGAGCGCGTACGCCGCCTCCCGCTGACCGCGCTCCACCGAGTTGACTCCGGTACGGAACACCTCGGCGAGCACGGAGCCGTTGTAGAGCGTCAGTCCCGCCACCAGCGCGGGCAGCGCGTGCACCTTCAGCGCCACGAAGATGAAGAAGATCATCACCAGTACGGGCATGGCGCGGAAGAACTCGACCAGCGCGGTGGCCAGCCAGCGCAGCGGCGGGTGCTCGGAGAGCCGGCCGCAGGCGAGGACCGCGCCGAGGGCGAGCGAGAACACCGCGGCGTACGCGAAGGCCTTGAGGGTGTTGCCGAGGCCGCGCAGCAGCAGATCCTGGATGCCCTGGTACTCGAAGGGGGTCCACTTGGTCGCGGTGAACTGGTCGGTGGCGAAGAGGAGATAGAGCAGCCACCCGAACAGCGCGGCGACCGCGGCCGTCGCCAGCACGCCGTACCAGCGGTGCCGCCGCTCCGTCCGGGGCCCCGGGAAGTCGTACAGCGCCGTCGAGTCGCTCCGGGACGCCTTCGTGGTCCGCGGAGGCTTCGGCGCTTTCGAGGCCGTCGAGGTCATCGGGCGACTCCCCAGCGCTTCTCCATGAAGTGGAACAGCGCACTGATGGACAGGGTGATGATCAGATAGCCGACCGCGATCCAGACGAAGGTCCAGATGATGCTGTAGCCCATCTCGCTCAGGCTCTTGTACGTGCCGAGCAGCTCGGTGACGCTGAACGCCCCCGCGATCGCCGAGTTCTTGGCGAGGGCGATCAGGGTGGAGCCGATGGGCGGGATGACGGAACGGAACGCCTGCGGCAGGACGACACCGCCCAGGGTCTGCCCGAAGGTCATCCCGAGGCTGCGGGCCGCCTCCCCCTGCCCCTTGGGCACGGTGTTGATGCCGGAGCGCAGCACCTCACAGATGAACGCGGAGGTGTAGCAGCCGAGCGCGAGGATCGCGAAGAGCTGGAAGGGGAGGACCAGACCGAAGCGCGGCAGTCCGAGGACGACCGCGAAGAACAGCAGCGTCAGCGGGGTGTTGCGCAGGACGGTCACCCATACGGTGCCCAGCGCCCGCAGCGCGCGGACCGGCGCGACCCGGAACGAGGCCATCACGAACCCGAGGGCCAGCGCGAGCAGTGAGGCGTAGACCGTCAGCTCGACCGTGCCGAGGAAGCCCTTGCCGTAGAGGGAGAGGTTGTTGGTCAGTACGTCCATGGCTCCTGCCTCAGCTCGCCGGGTAGCGGTCGATCGGCGGGGGCGGGGTGGCCCGGCGCCCGGAGAGGCCGAGGGTCGCGTTGTAGGCCTTCTGCCAGTTGCCGTTCTTCTCGTTGACCGCGAGTGCGTCGTCGAGCGCGAGACGCAGCGCGTTGTCGCTCCGCGGTACGCCGATGCCGTAGGGCTCCTTGGAGAAGGGTTTGCCGACCACCTTGAGTTCGCCGGGCACCTTGGCGGCGTAGCCCTGGAGGATCGTGTCGTCGGTGGTGACGGCGTCGACCTGGAAGGTGAGCAGATTGTCCACACAGACGGAGTACGTGTCGTAGCCGACGAGTTGGACGTGCGGGTAGTCCCGCTGGATCCGCTGGTACGGCGTGGAGCCGGAGGCCGAGCAGACGCGTTTGCCGTTGAGGTCCTGCGGCCCGTGGATGTTGTGCTCGTCGGTCCGCACCAGCAGCGACTGGCCGGCCATGTAGTAGGGGCCGGCGAATCCGACGAGCTTCTTGCGGTTCTCGTTGATGGTGTACGTGCCGACGTAGTAGTCGATCTGCCCGTTCTGCAGGGCGGTTTCCCGGTTCGCGGAGGCGATCGTACGGAAGCGGATGGTCTTCGGATCGAAGCCCAGGGACGCCGACATCATCTTGGCGATCTCGATGTCGAAGCCGGAGTAGACGCCGGTGGCCGGGTCCTTCTCCCCCATGTACGGCTGGTCCTCCTTGGCGCCGACGATCAGATACCCGCGCCGCTTCGCCATGGTCCAGGTCGGTGAGCCGGGCAGCCGGAAGGCCGTGTCCACCCGGTAGTGGGGCAGCGCGTCGGCCCGCGGGCCCTTCACGGGCGGGCTGCCCGGCTTTCCGCAGCCGGCGGCGAGCGGCGCCAGCAGGGCGAGCAGGAGGGGCAGGAGCGCCGTAAGGGTTCTCCTCGTACGCGGTGCGCGACCGGAGTTCATGGACCGCACCCCTCAGTGCTTGAGGATCTTGGAGAGGAAGTCCTTCGCCCGGTCGCTCTCCGGCGCGGTGAAGAAGTCCTCCGGAGTGCGGTCCTCGACGATGCGGCCGTCGGACATGAAGACCACGCGGTTGGCGGCGGAGCGGGCGAAACCCATCTCATGGGTGACGACGACCATCGTCATGCCCTCGCGGGCCAGCTGCCGCATGACTTCGAGCACCTCGTTGATCATCTCCGGGTCGAGCGCCGAGGTGGGTTCGTCGAAAAGGAGGGCCTTGGGGTCCATGGCGAGCGCGCGGGCGATGGCGACGCGCTGCTGCTGGCCGCCGGAGAGCTGCGCGGGCAGCTTGTCGGCCTGCGAGAGAAGTCCCACGCGGTCGAGCAGTTCCCGGGAACGCCGGTCGGCGTCCTCCTTCTTGCGCTTGCGGACCTTGATCTGCGCGAGCGAGACATTGTCCAGCACGGTCCGGTGCGCGAAGAGGTTGAACGACTGGAAGACCATGCCCACTTCGGCACGGAGCCGCGCGAGTCCGCGGCCCTCGGCCGGCAGGGGTGTTCCCTCGATGGTGATCAGGCCCGACTCGATCGTCTCCAGCCGGTTCATGGCCCGGCAGAGCGTGGACTTCCCGGAGCCGGAAGGGCCGATGACCACGACCACTTCCCCGCGGGCGACCGTCAGATCGATGTTCTGGAGGACATGCAACGGCCCGTAGTACTTGTTGACGCCCCGCAGTTCGATCAATGAATCGACGGCCATACGCTGCCCCACCCACTCCCGGCTGTGTCGAAGTCAGCGCAAACTATCCAGCCGGACAAGGGACTTCACGCTCGACACGCACATGTGGGGCATAAGCCGTATTTACTGCAAAGGAGGCCGGGGTCAGGCCTCGGCGGCCTCCGCGTACACCTGGGACAGCTCGGGCGCTCCGGTCGCCGCCCAGTCGAGACCGGACTCGACGACCTGGATCTCGCGCCCGGAGACGAGGCGCACCACGGGGTGCCCGCCGGGCCAGATGTGCCAGACCGCGCCGGGCACCGTACGGACGATCACCGTGCCCAGATACAGCCCCGCGTCGTTGCCCAGCCAGGGCAGCTCCTCGGGGTCGTCGCGCCAGCGCGGCGGCAGCTGGTCGAGGGCCTCCAACGACGCCGGGGAGTCGTCCAGTTCAAGACCGTTCTGCCCTGCCCGGACCCGCAGCAGCTCGCACTCGGAGAGCAACTCGGCCACGCCCTCCAGGTCGCCGTCGACGACGGAGGCGAGCGAGGCCGCGTCCTCGCCGCCGTGCCGCTTGCGCCAGTTGTCCAAGAAAGGGATGTTCATACCACTCACCCTGCCATTCCCCCTGCCGGGGCACCATAGGGCGCGCGCAACGGCCGGAGGCCGTCCTCAGACGTCGAGGTCCACCACCACAGGGGCGTGGTCGGACGCGCCCTTGCCCTTGCGCTCCTCGCGGTCGACATAGCTGTCCTTGACCGCGCCCTCGAACGCCGCGTTGCCGTAGACCAGGTCGATCCGCATGCCCTTGTTCTTCGGGAAGCCCAGCTCCCGGTAGTCCCAGTAGGTGTACGGCCGGTCGTACTTGAGCGGGCGGGGCATCACATCGGCGAGCCCCTCCTCACGCAGCGCGGCGAGCGCCGCGCGCTCGGCGGGGGTGACATGCGTGGCCCCCTCGAAGCGGGACAGGTCCCATACGTCCTCGTCGGTCGGGGCCACGTTGAAGTCACCGAGGACCGCGAACGGCCGCGCGCCCGCCGCGTCGTCGGCCACCGCCTTGCGCAGCGCCTCCAGCCAGCGCAGCTTGTACGCGTAGTGATCATGGCCGACCTCGCGGCCATTGGGCACATAGACCGACCAGAGCCGGACCGGGCCGCACGTCGCGGCGATCGCGCGCGGCTCCGTCACGCCCTCGTACTCCGGTCCTTCGGGAAGCCCCCTGACGATGTCCGTCAGGCCGGCCCGGGAGATCAGCGCCACCCCGTTCCACCGTCCGGTGGCGTTGACCGCCGACTCGTAGCCCAGCTCGCGGAGCTGTTCGGCGGGGAACTGCTCCTCCGTGCACTTGGTCTCCTGGACGCACAGCACGTCCGTGCCGGAGCTCTCCAGCCAGGCCAGCAGCCGGGGCAGCCGGGCGGTGATCGAATTGACGTTCCAGGTGGCGATGCGCATGCGGGACAGCCTATCGGCGGGGTCTGACAGTCACAGTTCGGCCAGTCACAGCTCGACGGAGCGGCCCGGGGCGAGCCTGCCGTGTTCCGCGCCGCCCAGGCCCCCGATCTGGGCGTCGTAGAGGGGCCGGGCCAGCTCGGTGAGCAGCGCGTCGTGGATGTCGAAGGAGCGCCGCGGCTTGACCTCGCGTACGTACTCGATCACCTCGGAGATCTTGCTCCAGGGCGCCTGTACGGGCAGCAGCAGCGTCTCGACCGGCTGGTCGGGGACGGTCAGCGCGTCGCCGGGGTGGAAGACCGAGCCGTCCACGAGATAGCCGACGTTGGTGATCCGCGGGATGTCCGGGTGGATCACCGCGTGCAGCTCGCCGTGGACCCGGATGTCGAAACCGGCGGCGGAGAACGTGTCGCCGTGGCCGACCGTGTGGACACGGCCGGGGAAGGCGGCGGACATCCGCTCGGCGACGCTGCGCAGCGTCCACAGCTCAGCCGCCGGGTTGGCCTCAAGACCGGCCCGCAGATGCGCCTCGTTGAAGTGGTCGGGGTGCTCGTGGGTGACGAGGAGGGCGTCCGCGCCGTCCGTGGCGTCGTCCTCCGTGAAACCGCCGGGGTCGATGACGAGCGTACGGCCGTCCTTCTCCAGCCGGACACACGAGTGTGACTTCTTGGTGAGCTTCACCGCTGACCGCCTTCGCCGCTGTCGGTGCCGGGTACGCGTGTGCGTACTGCCATCCTGCTACGCCTCGGGCGTGGTCTCCTCCTGGATCACGGTCCGCGCCACCCGGAACGCCGTGTTCGCGGCCGGGACTCCGCAGTAGACGGCCGTCTGGATCAGCACTTCCTTGATCTCGGCGGGCGTGAGGCCATTGCGCAGCGCGGCCCTCGTATGGAAGGCCAGCTCCTCCAGATGGCCGCCCGCGACCAGCGCGGTCAGCGTCACGGCGCTGCGGGTGCGGCGGTCCAGGCCCTCCCTGGTCCATACCTCGCCCCAGGCGTAGCGGGTGATCAGCTCCTGAAAGTCGCCGGTGAAGTCGTCGGCGGCGGCCATGGCGCGGTCCACATGGGCGTCGCCCAGGACCTGTCTGCGCACCCGCATGCCCGCCTCGTACGGATCGGGCCGCCCGGTCGTCACGGCCTCGGGCTGCTCGGCGGGGGCGATCTCCGCGACCGGGCCGATCGTCGCCGAGAGCGAGGGCGCGGGGCCCCGGTCGGGCAGCACGGTGAGGCCGGTGGAGGTGTCGGACGGGTTGTACCAGGCGGTGGAGAAGTGGTGGACGAGCAGATCCGTGACGGCGGCGGGCTGCTCGACCGGCGCCAGATGGGAGGCTCCGGGCACCAGCGCGAGCCGGGCGTCCCGTATCCCCGCGACCAGCGTGCGCGCCTCGGCGGGCCCCGTGACATGGTCCTCGGCGCCGACCAGCACCAGGGTCGGAACGGCGATACGGCCCAGCTCCGCCCGGATGTCGAAGGCGGCCAGCGCCTCGCAGGAGGCGATGTAGCAGCCGGGGTCGGTCGTACGGACCATCTGCACGGCCCACTCGACGATGGCCGGCTGGGCGGCGGCGAAGCCCGGGGTGAACCATCGCTCGGGCGCGCTGCGGGCCATCGGATCCAGCCCGTTGGCACGGACGATCACCCCGCGCTGCCGGAACTCGTCGGCCGTGCCGAACCGGGGCGAGGCGGCCACCAGCGCGAGCGAGGCGATCCGGTCGGGGCGGCGCAGCGCCAGCTCGGCGCCGATGGCACCGGCGATGGAGCAGCCCACATACCCGAACCGCTGCACCCCGATCCCGTCGAGCGTGGCCAGCAGCCGTTCCGCCAGTTCGGGGACGCTGGTCGCGGGGTGCGCGGGTGCGCCGCCGTGGCCGGGCAGATCGAAGCGGAGCACCCGCCACTGGCGGGCCAGCTCGGGCACCTGGCGGTCCCACATGTGCCAGGTGGTGCCGAGGGAGGGGCCCAGGATCAGGATGGGTGCGTCTTCCGGCCCGTCCATGCGGTACTGCAGGGTCTTAGTCATCGTCTCACTCACCCGCTCACGCTCCCATATCCCACATTTTCTTTCGGGAGAGGGTCGGGACACTCGCCTCTCATGCGTCCGCCGCCGAACAAACCCGCGCGGGCATCGTACAAGCGGACCAGCGGACCAAGCGGACCAGCGGCCCCACCGCGTCCGGACCGGCACCGGGCGGCCGACGGGTCGTTAGTGACGGTGGAGACCCCGGCCATGGGCCGGTGAGGAGGCGCCGCCGCCTGATACCGGCAGCGCGATCGAGGGGGAGGTACGGAATGTCGGGGAGCGAGGCGTCGTTCATCGATTCGCCCGAACTGCGCGCGTCTTACGAGGTGTGCGCGGCTGAGATCAGGCAGTTCCTGACGCCGATGTGGAAGGCGACCGAGGTGCTGCCCGCCGCGATCCGTCCCCACGTCCTGGCCGTGAACAGCTTCACGGTGTACAGCGACCGCATCGCCGATGAGGGAGGAACGCGGCAGCTCCGCGAGGAACGGTTCGCCCGGTGGCGTTCCGAGACTTTGGAGGAGCTGCGCACCGGGCGCAGCGAGCATCCGCTGCGGCGGGCGTTCGTGGACACGGTGCGGCGGTGGGAGATCGACCACGCGCTGGTCGAGGAGTTCCTCGACACCATGCGGGCCGACTGCGTCTCCCCTCCCGTCTTCGAGACGTTCGCGGAGCAGCGGCGCTATCTGCGGGGAATCTCGGGGACGACCAACGAGATGTGGATGTCGCTGCTGGAGGTGAGAGGGCCGCAGGCGTTGGCGCTGGCCTCGGTGCTGGGCGAGGTGTGCCAGCTGGTGGACACCTTCGAGGACCTGCCGGTCGACCTGGCGGCCGGCCGGTGCTATCTGCCGCGCGCCGACCTGCGGCAGCTGGGGCTGGAGACCGGCGACCTCCGGCGCGGTGAACGGCGTGAGGTACTGGATGAGCTGGTGGACATCCAACTCGGGCGTTGGCGCGACCTGTTGGAGCAGGCGATGCCGCTGGGCGGGATGGTGAGTCCCGAGTACCAGCCGTTCCTGCATACGGTGCTTCTGGGCGCGTGGATGCAGTTCGACGAGGTCACGCTCCGGAAGTCCCGGGTCTTCGTGGACGGCATGGAACCACTGACGTCGACCGGTGCGGCGCGGCGCCGCCCGGCATGGCCGGTGGTGGGTGTGGTGCCGGGCCATGTCGGGGTGATCATGGACGGCAACCGGCGGTGGGCCACTCAGCGGACCCTGCCGGTCTCGCGGGGCCATCAGGCGGGCGCGCAGGCCGCGATGCGCCTGGTCAACGCCGCCCTGCGGCTCGGGGTACGGCACCTGAGCATCTACGCGTTCTCCACCGAGAACTGGGACCGTTCCCAGGAGGAACTGACCGCTCTGTTCGACACCATGGCCGACGGGATCGTCCGGGGCACCGAGTGGCTGCACGAACTGGGCGTGCGGGTGCGCTGGTGCGGACGGCGTGACCGTATCGATCCGTCACTCGCCTCCGTCCTGACGCTGGTGGAGAGCCTGACGTCGAACAACGATGTGCTGTCGCTGACCCTGTGCGTCGACTACGGCGGGCGGGACGAACTCACCGACGCCGCCCGCGCGCTGGCCGCCGAAGCGGTCGCGGGGACGATCCGGCCCGAGGACATCGGCCCCGCCGACCTGGCCCGGAACATGTACGTGCCCGGCCTGCCCGACATCGATCTGCTGATCCGCACCTCCGGCGAGCAGCGCATCAGCAACTTCCTGCCCTGGCACCTCGCCTACGCCGAGCTGATCTTCGACCCGACGCCCTGGCCCGACTTCGGCCTGGCACAGCTACGGGAGGCCCTCGCCACGTATGCCGACCGCGAGCGCCGCTTCGGGGGCACCCTTCCCCGTCCTGCCCGACCGGTGGAGCCGGCCCCGGCTCCCTGAGCCGGAGCCGGCCCCCGGGGTTACTGCTTCGGCGGGGTGTACACGCCCTCCGCGGTCACGTGCGCCAGCACCGTGTCCGCGGTGAACGCGGGCGCGCCGAAGGTGGCGGTGAACACCTCCAGCGCCTCGGCGGTGGGGTGCAGCGGCACCTTGTTGATCCGGACCTTCAGCGGCTGGCCCACTGGCACATCACCGGTGGTCAGCAGCCCCTCGGACACAGCACACCGGAACACCGAGCGGTGCCCGACTTCGACGCCGTTGACCTCGCACTTCCCCGACGCCAGCCCGTCCCTCAGGACGCCCCGCAGGTTGACGACCCGGGCGTTTCCAGTCGGCGTGCGCACCGCGATCCCGCCGTCGAGGACACCGTCCCCCTCGGCCTTCGGCAGGCTCTTCAGCGAGGGATCACCCTTACCCGACCGTACGGGGAACCGCATCGCCGAACCGCTGGAGTCCTTGACCAGCTCGGCCGGTGCCACGGCCTCGACCACCACTCCCAGCCGGTCCAGCTCCGCCTGGACCTGCTCGGTCCACCGGACCTCGACCCACCCTTCAGAAATCGTGCCCCACTTCTCGTCCGCGGCGGCGGACGCCGCCCCCGTGAACTGCGCCAGCAAGGGCGCGGCCAAGGCCGCGCCCAGAACCGTTCGACGATCCGTACTCATCGGCGTGCCCACCATCCTTCCTCGGGGCCGCAGTTGGCGACCCGCGGGAATCATCCGCCCGCCGGGATTCCCGGGCCGCGAAACCGGACGGGTAACACCCGGAAGGGGGACGGACCGCATCACCAGAGATATCTGAATCACCAGTTGTAACGGAATTCGAACGTCGTCCGGGACGGTGCCGGCACTCAGACGTCGCCCGCCGTGATTCCTGGCCCGCTCACCGACGGAGGGTGAGATTGGACGGTGAGCTGGACCTCTACCAAGGCTCCGGCCGCACCTGACACGCCCGTGCCGGTGCGGCGGGGCGTTACGGTGTGGAAAACGAACCAGTGGTCATCCCCCTCGGCCCGTGTGCTCCACCCCGGTTCCGGGTCCGTCCGCCAGCGGCCTTCGATGTATCAGTCACTCGTCACGGGGTCGTGGTGGAGACGACGTACACCCGGGGGAAGCCGGGTTCTGTCAGGTCCACCACCACGTCCTGGCTGGGCCGCGGGCCCTTCTGGTGGTGGCTGGTGCCCGCCCAGTCGTGGCCGGGGATGTCGAAGTTCCAGCCGACGGTACGGCGGTCGCGCGGCGTGATCGTGATGGCGTCGTCCTTGAGCGCGGAGCGGCTGGTACCCATCTCGGTCAGGAAGGTGTCGAGCCGTCCCGAGGTGACATCGAACTGGACGTACAGCCGGCTGGTCTTCCAGTTGCTCGTCTCGAAGTAGCGCACCCCGGTGGCGCCCAGCGGTATCGGCACCTCGAAGATGCGGCGCTTCATCTTGGAGGGGCGCAGCGGCTGGAGACCGGTGGCCGCGGACTCGGCCTCCTTGTTGCGGCCGCTGTCGCGGCTCTGGCCGGCCGAGATCACCAGATAGCCCGCCGGGATACCGATGAGCAGCACGATGACGACGGCCGTCAGCCAGCGGCGGCGGTTGCGGTGCCTGCGGTCCTCGGGCGGCTTGCCGCCCTCGTCGCGCACCGGCACAGGGAGCTCCACGGTCATGAGGGCGGTTCCTGGGTCGTACGGGGTTCCTGGGTCGTACGGGGTTCCTGCGTCGGGCGGGCGGTGCGGATGGCCTGGGCGTATCTCTCGTACCGCTCATGGCGCTCCACCCTGCGGCGGTTGGCGCGGCGGAACCGCCGGGCCACCAGCCGGGCGAGATCGGCGGCGCCGACCATGCCGGCCTCGGGGCCGAGCTGCGCCTTGGCGATCCGTGCCTCGGGGCGGTAGCCGCGGCCGGTGAGATGGCGGCGGAAGGCGTCGCGGGCCGGGCCGATCAGCAGATCGTCGGCGGCGCTGACCCCGCCGCCGATGACGAAGCAGGACGGGTCGAGCGCGGCGGCGAGATTGGCGATGCCGACACCGAGCCACTGGCCGATGTCCTGGAACAGCTCGATACACATGGCGTCGCCCTCGCGGGCGAGTTCGGTGATCAGCGGTCCCGTGATGTCGTGGACGTTGCCCTTGACGCGGTCGATGATGTTGTACGCGACCGGGGAGTCGGCGGCGGCCAGCTCCCTGGCCTCCCGTACCAGGGCGTTGCCGGAGCTGTACTGCTCCCAGCAGCCGCGGTTGCCGCACGGGCAGCGGTGGCCGCCGGGCACGACCTGCATATGGCCGAACTCGCCGGCGACACCGAACTTGCCGCGCTTGACCCGGCCGTCCTCCAGGATGGCCCCGCCGATACCGGTGCCGAGCGTGATCATGACGAGATGGTCCTCGCCGCGTCCGGCGCCGAAGCGCCACTCCGCCCAAGCCGCCGCGTTGGCGTCGTTGTCGACCATCACCGGCACGGCGAGCCGGGAGGAGATCGCGTCCCTGAGAGGTTCGTCGCGCCAGGCGAGATGCGGCGCGAACAGCACCCTGGAGCGGTCGGCGTCGACCCAGCCGGCCGCGCCGATGCCGACGGCGTGCACATCGTGGCGGTCGGAGAGATCGAGGACCAGCTCGACGATGGTGTCCTCGACGACCCGGGGGCTCTTGGACTTGTCCGGCGTCTCGGTCCTGAGCTTCTCCAGGATGTTGCCGTCCGGATCGACCACGCCGGCCATCACCTTCGTACCGCCGATGTCGATGCCGACGGTCGGGACGCGGGGCGCGGTGAGGAGGGAGCGGCGCTCGCGGGTGCCGACGGTCCGCAGGACGGTGGCGCGGGCGGTGCCGCGGTGTGCGAAGTCGCGGTAGGTGCTCATCGGCCCGGCCTGGTCTCGTCCGTCGGCGCGAGCGACTCCGGCTCGCCGTGCCGGGTGAGTGGGCGGCTGCGTACGCGCACGAGTCGTGTCGTCCCTGCGGGGTCGGGGGCCGCCGGGCCCGGACGGGCGGCGGCGGCGGACGGTGTCCGCCGTGCCAGATTGTGCCATCCGGGGCGGGTGGGTTCGCGGTGCGGCCCGGCGGCGGCCGTACGGAGACGGCCGCGCCGGGGGTCAGTTCGTGCCGGCCGGGCCGCCACCGGGGTGGCCGCCGAGATGGCTGGGCACGGGGGCCCGCTCCAGTTCATGGCTCAGCTCCTCCAGCTCGGAACCGCCCGCCATCTGCCGCGTCAGCTCATCCAGAGTGATCGAGTCCTTGGTATGGCTGCCCGACATGACGCCCCGCTTGAGCAGGACGAAACGGTCACCGACCAGATACGCGTGGTGCGGGTTGTGGGTGATGAGTACCACTCCGAGTCCCGCGTCACGTGCGGCGGCCACGTACTTGAGCACCACCCCGGACTGCTTCACCCCGAGCGCCGCGGTCGGCTCGTCCAGGACGAGGACCTTCGCGCCGAAGTAGACGGCGCGGGCGATGGCCACACACTGGCGCTCACCGCCGGACAGCGTGCCGATCGGCTGGTCGACGTCGCGCAGATCGATGCCCATCCGCAGCAGCTCGGCGCGGGTCGTCTCGCGCATCAGGGCGACATCGAGCCGTTTGAAGGGGCCACTGCCCTTCCTCGGCTCGGAGCCGAGGAAGAAGTTCCGCCAGACCGGCATCAGCGGGACGACGGCGAGGTCCTGGTAGACCGTGGCGATCCCGCGGTCCAGGGCCTCGCGCGGGGAGGCGAGGGTGGTCTTCTCGCCCTCGATCAGGAAGTCGCCCGCGTCATGCCTGTGCAGCCCGGCGATGATCTTGATCAGGGTGGACTTGCCCGCGCCGTTGTCGCCCAGCACACAGCTGATCCCGCCCGCGTGGACCTCCAGCGAGACGCCTTCCAGGGCGCGGATATTGCCGTAGTACTTACTGACGTTGTCGAGTTCGACCAGCGCTCCGCTCGCGCCGCCCACCGTCGCGCCGCCCGCCGTCGTGTCGCCCGTCATCGTGTCGCCTCCGCACGCTTGCGCACCCACGCGTTGAGCAGGGTGGCCAGAAGGAGCATCGCTCCGAGGAAGAACTTGAACCAGTCCGGGTTCCACTCCGCGTAGACGATGCCCTTGCTGGTCATACCGAAGATGAACGCGCCGACCGCGGAGCCGATCGCGGAGCCGTAGCCGCCGGTGATCAGACAGCCGCCGATGACGGCCGCGATGATGTAGATCAGCTCGTTGCCGACGCCCTCGCCGGACTGGACGACATCGAACGAGAACAGCAGATGCTGGCCCGCGATCCAGGCGCAGAAGGCCACACCCATGTACAGCGCGATCTTCGTCTTCAGGACCGGGACACCGACCGCGCGGGCGGCGTCGACGTTGCCGCCCACCGCGAAGATCCAGTTGCCGAAGCGGGTACGCAGCAGGATCCAGGTGGCGACCGCGACCAGCCCGGCCCACCACAGGATGGTGACCTTCAGCTCGACGCCGCCGACGGTGAGCTGGGAGGCGAAGAGCTTCCTGGCGGACGGGAAGCCCTCCATGTCGCCGATGCTCTTGGTCGAGACCGTGTCGCTGATCAGCTTCGTCAGACCGAGGTTGAGGCCGGTGAGCATCAGGAACGTGCCCAGCGTGATGATGAAGCTCGGCAGTTTCGTACGGGTCAGCATCACGCCGTTGAAGACCCCGAAGGCCAGCGTGACCAGCAGCGACACCAGGACGCCGACCCAGACGTTGGCGGTCATCTGGAAGCTGAACATCGAGGAGACCAGCGCGGAGCTGGTCACCATCACACCGGCGGAGAGGTCGAACTCGCCGCCGATCATCAGCAGCGCCACCGGAACGGCCATGATCCCGATCGTGGAGGCCGCGTACAGGACGGTGCCGAAGCTGGACAGTTGCAGGAACGAGTCCGCCACGAACGCGAAGAAGAGGAAGACGGCGAGCGCGCCGACGACCGAGCCCAGCTCGGGCCGGCCGAGCAGCTTGCGCAGCGGGGAGTCGTGCAGCAGCCGCTCGTCGCCGCCCGCGGGCCGGCCGGGGCGGTCCTTGACCGGCGGGGCGGTCGCGGTCATCGGGTGCCCCGCTTCGTGTACGCGGCGAGCGCGCCGGCGTCCTTCTCCGTGATGATCTGCGGACCGGTCAGGACGGGGCGTCCGCCGCCGAGGACATCGGCGTTGTAGCGGTAGAGCCAGAGCAGGTCCACGGCCTCGTACCCCTGGAGGTAGGGCTGCTGGTCGACGGCGAAGCCGAGCGCGCCGGAGGTGAGCGAGGAGGCGACCTTGGCGTTGAGGTCGAAGGTGTCGATCTCGGCCTCGCTGCCCGCGGACTGCTTGGCCTTGACGGCGGCGTCCGCGAAGGGGGCGCCGAGGGTGACGACGGCGTCGATGCTCTTGTCGGTCTGGAGCTTGGCCTCGATGGACGCCTGGACGTCGGGCATGTTCGTACCGTCGACATAGAGGTTCTGGAGCTGTCCGTCGAAGGTCTTCTTCGCTCCGGCGCAGCGCTGTTCATGGCCGACGTTGCCCTGCTCGTGGATGACGCAGAGGGCCTTCTTCTTGCCGCGCTTGTCCAGTTCGTCGCCGACGGCCTCGCCCGCGATGGTCTCGTCCTGGCCGATATGGCTGAGCGCGCCGAAGGACGCGGACTCCGCGGCGCCGGAGTTGACGGTGATCACCGGTATTCCGGCCTTGACCGCCTTCTCCACGACGGCCTTCATCGCGTCGGGCTTGGCGAGCGTGACGATCAGTCCGTCGACCTTCTTGTCGATGTAGGACTGCACGAGCTGGGCCTGCTGCTGGCCCTCGTCGCTGTTGGCGTAGAGGAATTTGATGTTGTCCTTGACGGCCGCCTGCTTGGCGCCGCTCTGGACGATGTCCCAGAAGGTGTCGCCGCTGCCCGAGTGGGTGACCATGGCCACGGTCCACTCGGGGGTGTCCACCGCGGCCCGCCCCTGGGCGGCCGCCTGCTGGGCCCGCTCCTCCGCGCGCTTGCCGCCGGTGCTGCTGCATCCCGCGAGAACCGAGGCCGCGAGTACCGCCGCCAGCACGGCGCTCGACGCACGTACCCCTGTCCGAACCCTTGCCACGACGCCGCGCCCTTCTTGCCGTACTCCTCGGTGCGGCCGGGTCCCGTTCGGTCCCGGCGCCGCCCAAGTATCGGTCATGCCCGCCCGGCGGCCGGTCAGCGGGTACCGGGGCGGGTGGGCTCCTGGGCGAGGCGGGCCCGCTTCCCGCCCTCCGTTTCCGGTCGTTCGCGTCCTGCGAGGGGTTCGCGCCATGGATCCGCCTTCTCTCCCGGCCGCCCCGTTGCGGCTGGGGGAGTTCTAGCCGGGCCCGCACGGACGCGTCAATACTTTGTCCGTACATTCTTACGAAGGGACGGAAGCGACCCGGCCGTTACGGGCGGACGAGGAGCTGGAATTCGAAGGAGTACCGCGAGGCGCGGTAGATGTGCGAGCCGAACTCCACGGCCCGTCCGGTGTCGTCGAAGGTGGTCCGCTCCATCGTGAGCAGCGGGGCCCCGGAGGGCTCGGTGAGCCGCTCGGCCTCCTCGGCGGTGGCGGCCCGCGCCCCGACCGTCTGCCGGGCGCTGTGCAGGGTGATCCCGGCGGAGCGCATCATCCGGTAGAGACCGGTCGTCTCCAGACGCGCGGTGTCGCAGTCGAACAGCCCGATCGGCAGATGGTTGCGCAGATACGCCATCGGTTCGTCGTGCGCGTACCGCAGCCGTTCGATGAGCCGCACCTCCGCGCCCTCCGGCACCCCGAGCGCGGCGGCGACCTCGGCCGTGGCCGGCTGGACGGTGTTGCGCAGTACGCGGGTGGCGGGGCGCTGGCCGGCCGCCTCCAGATCGTCGTAGAGGCTGCTCAGCTCCAGCGGGCGCTTGACCTGGCTGTGTACGACCTGGGTACCGACGCCCCGGCGGCGTACCAGCAGCCCCTTGTCGACCAGGGACTGGATGGCCTGCCGGACGGTGGGCCGGGACAGCCCGAGCCGGCCCGCCAGCTCGATCTCATTGCCGAGCAGGCTGCCCGGCGCCAGCCTGCCCCGCTCGATGGCCGCCTCCAGCTGCTGCGCGAGCTGGAAGTAGAGCGGGACAGGACTGGTGCGGTCGACGCTGAGCTGGAGCGGCGTGGCGTGATCCGTCTCCGGGCCTGGCGTCTCCTGTCCGGGTTGGGCTGATCTCGGCTGATGGGGCACGGAGCGAGCGTAACCGCACGCCATGTTGACGGGAAGTCGATACGTTCGATTGTCAGGACAAACACTTGACATGGTGCGCGGCCCCCGGCCACCTTGGGGCCATGCGCATCGGACTTATCGGTACCGGCCGTATCGGCACCTTTCACGCGGACGTGCTCAGCCGCCATCGCGAGGTCGGCTCGCTGGTGGTCGCCGACACCGACGCGGCCCGCGCGGCGCAGGTCGCCGACCGTACGGGATCGACCGCGGCCCCCTCCGTCGACGAGATCTTCTCCTGGGGCGTGGACGCCGTGGTGATCGCCTCGGCCACCTCCTCCCACGCCGATCTCCTCAGCCGCGCCGCCCGCGCCGGGCTCCCCGCCTTCTGCGAGAAGCCGATCGCCCTGGACCTGCCGGGAACGCTGGGCGCGCTGCGCGAGGTGGAGTCGGCCGGCACGGTGCTCCAGCTGGGCTTCATGCGCCGCTTCGACGCGGGGTACGGCGCGGCGCGCGAGCTCGTACGGTCGGGCCGGCTCGGCCGGCTGCACACCGTACGGGCGGTCACCTCCGACCCGGCGCCGCCGCCCGCCGCGTATCTGCCGCTCTCCGGCGGCCTGTACCGCGACTGTCTGGTGCATGACTTCGACATCATGCGCTGGGTGACCGGACGCGAGGTGGTGGAGGTGTACGCGACGGGCTCGGACGCGGGGCCAGCGATGTTCCGCGAGGCGGGCGACGTGGACACCGCCGCCGCGGTCCTCACCCTGGACGACGGGACGCTCGCGACCGCCACGGCCACCCGCTGCAACGGCGCGGGCTATGACGTACGGATGGAACTGGCGGGCGAGCTGGACCAGTTCGCGGTCGGACTGGACGACCGTACGCCGATCACCTCGACCGAACCGAAGGGCCCGCCGCCCTGCGACAACCCGTGGCCGGGCTTCCTGGAGCGGTTCGCCCCGGCGTACGAGGCCGAGCTGAACGCCTTCCTCCAGGTCGTCTCCGGTGAGCGGGAGAATCCGTGCGACGGCCGGGAGGCGCTGCACGCGCTGCGGATCGCGGAGGCGTGCGAGCTGTCCCGGCGCGAGCGACGCCCGGTGGAGCTGTCGGAGATCCCCGCCCAGGAGGGCTGAGCGGGGAGCCCGGAGCGGCCTACCAGCGCACCGGCAGCCCGCGCACCCCGCGGATCAGCAGTCCGGGCAGCCACTCGTACGGGCCCGCCGCCGGGTCGAATGCCAGGTCCGGGCAGCGCTCCAGCAGCGTACGGATGGCGACCCTGCCCTCCAGCCGGGCGAGCGGCGCGCCCAGGCAGAAGTGGATGCCATGGCCGAAGGCGAGATGACCGGAGCCGCGCCCGGCCGTGGCGGACCGGCGGATGTCGAAGGAGTCCGGATCGGGGAAGCGGACCGGGTCGCGGTCCGCGGAGGCCAGCGAGACCAGAACCGTCTCGCGGGCGGGTATGACCGTGTCGCCATAGCTGACCGGCTCGCTGGTGAACCGTACGGTGCTGGTCTCCACCGGCCCCTCGAACCGCAGCGTCTCCTCGATCGCACCGTCGAGCAGCCCGAAGTCGGCCTGCAGAGCGGCCAGTTGACCGGGGTTGCCGAGCAGCGTACGCACCGCGTTGGCGATCAGATTGACGGTCGTCTCATGACCGGCGATCAGCAGCACGTAGGCCCAGGCGCGCAGTTCGGCCGCGGACAGCCGGTCGCCGTCCTCCGCACGCGTGCGCAGCAGGGTGGAGAGCAGATCGTCGCGGGGCGCCGAGGCGCGCTTGTCCTCGATGAGCGCGTCGAGATACGCGCAGAGTTCGATGGTCTTGTCCCGCGCGCCGGTGGGCGTGGTGGGCGCGACGATCTCGTTCGTCCAGGCCCTGAAGGTGTCACGGTCCGCGTGCGGCACACCGAGCAGTTCGGAGATGACGGTGATGGGCAGCGGGAAGGCGAACGCGTCGACCAGATCGCCCTGCCCGGCCGGGATCATGGCGTCCAGCAGGTCATCGGTGATCTGCTGGACGCGCGGGCGCAGCTTCTCCACCCGGCGCGGGGTGAATTCGGGGGCGACCAGCTTCCGCAGCCGGGTGTGGTCCGGCGGGTCGAGGGTCAGTACGTGCGGGCCCATGATCGCCTCGTCGGCCGACTCGTAGCCCATGGTGTCGAGCGACTTCGACAGCCGCGGATCGGCGAGGGCGAGGCGCCCCTCCTCGTAGCCGACGACCAGCCAGAAGCGGTTGCCGTCCGGGGTCCGGATCTCGTGGACGGGGCCGCTCTCGCGCATCTTCTCGTAGTACGGATAGGGATCGACGTTGAAGTCCGGTCCGTAATCTGCCAGTTCGATAGCCGCCATCGGATCAGCGTACGTCGCCGCCGCGGGCACCGTCCTCCCCCATGGCCGGATCGGCGTCATGCACCAACAAGGCGATCTGGACACGGTTGTTGAGGCCGAGTTTGGCCAGGATGCGGGAGACATGGGCCTTGACGGTGGGGATGCTCATATAGAGCCCGGCGGCGATCTCGGCGTTGGACTGGCCGCGGCCGACGGCGAGCGCGACCTCCCGCTCGCGTTCGGCGAGGGAGTCGAGCCGGTTCGCCGCGGTGTCCCTCCGGGCTCCGGTGTTCGCCCCCGCCACATGCGTCATCAACTGGCGGGTAACGGCCGGTGAGAGCACCGGATCCCCGGCCGCCACGCACCGTACGGCGGTGACGATCTCGGCGGGCGGCGTGTCCTTGAGCACGAATCCGGCCGCTCCGGCGCGCATCGCCCGCAGCACCTGTTCGTCCGCGTGGAAGGTGGTCAGAACGAGCACCTCCGGGGCGTCCTGGCGGCGGCGCAGCGTCTCCGTGGCCGTCAGACCGTCCACCCTGGGCATCCGGATGTCCATCAGCACCACATCCGGCGCGGTCCGCTCGATCAACGCCGGGACCTCGGCGCCGTCGGCGGCCTCCCCCACGATCTCGATGTCGTCGGCGCCGCCGAGCATGAAGGTCAGTCCCGCGCGGACAAGGGGGTCGTCGTCGACGATGATCAACCGGATACTCATGCGGCCCACGGTAGCCAAGCCCGGACGGCGAATCCGCCGTCGCCGGTGGCTCCGTGCTCGAACCGGCCGCCGGCCAGCAGCGCGCGCTCGGTCAGCCCGATCAGCCCCTGGCCGGAACCCGGCACCCTCGGG
Organism: Streptomyces scopuliridis RB72; assembly: GCF_000718095.1. GTDB lineage: Bacteria > Actinomycetota > Actinomycetes > Streptomycetales > Streptomycetaceae > Streptomyces > Streptomyces scopuliridis. The sequence goes on from NZ_JOEI01000005.1 coordinate 377,471, forward strand.
ACCTCGCCCGGTGGCGCGGCGTTGCGCACTTGTACGGTGAGCCCGTCCCCCGGCCCCCCGCTCACCTCGACGGTGGCCTCGGTGCCCGGCGCGTGCTTACGGGCGTTGGTCAGGCCCTCCTGGGCGATGCGGTAGGCCGTACGGCCCGTGGCGGCCGGCACCGCCGCCGGGTCGTCGATCCGGCTGTCCAGGGTCACCTTCATCCCGGCCTCCCGTGACTCGGCGACCAGCGCGTCCAGGGTGACCAGCGTGGGCTGCGGCCGGTCGCCCTCGTCACCGGGCGCCCGCAGCACCCCGATGATCATGCGCAGATCCTGGAGCGCCTCGTGCGCGCTGTCCCGGATCACCCCGGCGGCCCTGGCGACCTCGGGCGCCGGCGCGTCCGGCCGGAACTCCAGCGCGCCCGCGTGGACGCTGAGCAGCGTCAGCCGGTGCGCGAGCACGTCGTGCATCTCCCGCGCGATGGCCTCGCGCGCCAGCCGCTGCGCCTGCTCGGCCCGCAGCTCGGCCTCGGTCTCCGCCCGTGTCGCCCGCTCGCGCAGCGCGACGACCAGCTGGCGCCGGGCCCGTACGAGCATGCCCCAGCCGGTGACCATCAGGATCAGCACGACGGTCGCGATGAGCCCGGCCGTCAGGGACGTGCTCGGATCCGGCCGGATCACGGTCTGCAGGCACCCGGCCACGAGGGACAGCCCGCCGACGGCCGCGACGACCCGGAACGGCCGGTGCACGGCCACGCAGAAGAGCGCCACGACCGCGGCCCCGCCGGAAGCCGGCGCCACCGCGCTGACCACACCGAGCACGAGCGCGAGCCCCACGGGCCAGCGCCGCCGCGTCCACAGCGCGCAGCAGGCCAGCACGCCGACGATCATGTCGACGAGGACGATGTTCTCCGAGTTGCCGGCCTTCTCGCTGGCCTCCAGGGCGATCAGCCCGATCGCGGCGGCGAGCAGAAACATCAGCGTATCGATGATCCAGTCCCGCACGGTCCGCCGCGGCCGGGCCCTGCCGCGGTCGCCGGGCAGCTCGGGGCCTCGCGGGTCGATCATCTCCGAGGGGAGCAGCCAGGGGTAGTCCGTGCGTGTCATATGAGCCAATTTACGCAGGCGGGGCGGGGCCGAGGGCGTCGGCGAGGGCGTCGGCTACCAAAGTCACGCGGAAGCCGACGATGGTTGTGGGCGTGCGTTTCCCGGCGGGGGCCGTTGTCCAGGGTGCGTTTCGGCCAGGGCCGGCGGTCGGGTGCGGTGCGCCTCCGGCCAGGTCCGTTGTCCAGGGTGCGTTTCGGCCAGGGCCGGTGGTCGGGTGCGGTGCGCCTCCGGCGGGGGCCGTTGTCCAGGGTGCGTTTCGGCCAAGGCCGGTGGTCGGGTGCGGGTTGTTGCCGGGTGGCGCTCCGGGGCTCGCGCCCGGGACGGCATGATTTACGGCGCGCAGCGGCCCTGACGATGGGTTCGGGCGGTCACGCGCCACAAATCACGCTTTAGTGTCCCGGACACGACCCCTGCGCGCCCCCCTTCACCGCCCGCACAAGCGGCCCTCGGGGTCGGAGGAGGTGCGTGTCCGGACGTAAAGCGTCGCAGCTCGCGCGAAGCGCGGTGAGGAAAGCAGTCCGGACACCCCGCAACTACCCGTTCCGCTCCCGATGCCGCGCCGACAACCCCGCCGCCCCCTCCCCCGTCAACCCCCCGAACACCCGCAGCCGCGACACCCCGCCGTCCGGGAAAATGTCCATCCGGACCTCCCTCGCCACCACCACCGCCCCCAGCACAAACCGGTGGTTCGTATCCGGCTGCAGCCTCGTCCGGGGCAGGATCTCCGTCCACTCCCCCGTCCCCCCGTCCCGTACCGACAACGCCGCCCACCCCGCCGCGTTGCCCTTCAGATACGCCGTGTCGATCTCGACCGCGCGGATCTCGGCCTGCTCCACCAGCCGGTAGTGGATCCAGTCGTTCCCCTTGTCCCGGCGGCGCCGGGTCTCCCAGCCGTCGTCCATCTTGTGGGAGCGGCCCGGCTGGATGGTGTTCGTGGCGGGCGAGTAGAAGCGGTCGGAGGCGTCCTCCACCCGGCCGCCGTTCTCCAGCGCGACGAGGTCGAACGTACCGAGGGCACCGAGCCACGCCGGGTCGGGCGCGACCTCGCCGTATACACGGAGTCGGGCGATCCCGCCGTCGGGATGCTGGTTCACCCGCAGATGGGTGAAGCGCTGTTCCACGTCGACCGCGAAGCCATTCGCGGCGTGGCCGCCGATGGCCGTACGGGGCACCAGGACCGTCCACTTCACGTCGTCGCCGAGCAGTTCCTCCGGCGACGGGGAGCCGGGCAGCGCGGTGGCCTCCACCGAGACCGCCTGGGGGTAGTTGCCGCGGAAGTGGGCGGTGTCGACGACGATGCCCCGGATCACCCCCGGCGCGCCGAGCCTGACCAGCGCCCAGTCGTGGTCCTCGTCGGTGGGGTGCGGCCGGTCGGCGCCGGTGCCGCGGCGGCGGCGGGTCTCCCAGCCGTCCATGATCTTGCCCTTGTGGCCGAAGCGCTCCGGGTCGAACTCCGCCGCTCCCGGCTTCAGCAGGTTCTCGCGTTCGGCGAAGAACTCGTCGTTGGCGGCGATGACCCCGGCCCCGAGGCGGCGGTCGGCGAGATCGGGGAGGTGGGCGAAGGGGAAGTCGGTGGTGCGGTAGTCGGCGTACGGGTCGCCGCCGGGGTACGGGCGGGCGTCACCGGTGAACAGGGCTTCGGGCACGGTCAGTTGGTCCTTTCGAGCAGTCGGCCGGTGGGCTCCGTGAGCGCGCCGTCGTGGATGATCCGGGTGCCGCGCAGCCAGGTCGATCTGACCACGCCGTACAGCGTCCTGCCCGCGTACGCCGTGACCTGATTGCGGTGGTGGAGCCGGGCCGGGTCGACGGTGAAGGTCTCGTCGGGCGCGAGGACCGCGAAGTCGGCGTCGCGGCCCGCCTCGATGGCGCCCTTGCGGGTCAGTCCGGCGAGCGCGGCGGGGGCCGTCGACATCCAGCGGACGACGTCCTCCAGCGGCCGGCCGCGGCGGCGGGCCTCGGTCCAGATCGCGGGCAGGCCCAGCTGGAGGGAGGAGATACCGCCCCAGGCGGACGCGAAGTCGGGCGTCTTGAGATCGGTGGTGCAGGGCGAGTGGTCGGAGACGACGCAGTCGATGGTGCCGTCGATGAGGCCCTGCCAGAGCGCGTCCTGGTTCGCGGCCTCGCGGATCGGCGGGCAGCACTTGAACTCCGTCGCCCCGTCCGGGACTTCCTCGGCGGTGAGGGTGAGGAAGTGCGGACATGACTCGACGGTGATCCGTACGCCGTCCCGCTTGGCCTCGGCGATCAGGGGCAGCGCGTCGGACGAGGACAGATGCAGTACGTGGACACGGGCGTCGAGCCGCCGGGCCTGGGCGATCAGGCTCGTGATCGCCGCGTTCTCGGCGCCGCGCGGCCGGGACGCCAGGAAGTCGGCGTAGGCGGGGCCGCTTCGCTGGGGCGCGGCGGCCAGTTCGTGCGGGTCCTCGGCGTGCACGATCAGGAGTCCGCCGAAGCCGGCGATCTCGGCGAGCGAGCGGCCGAGCTGTTCCTGGTCCAGCTCGGGGAATTCGTCGACTCCGGAGGGCGACAGGAAGCTCTTGAACCCGAAGACCCCGGCGTCGTGCAGCGGGCGCAGATCCTGGACGTTGTCCGGGACGGCGCCGCCCCAGAAGCCGACGTCGATATGGGCCTTCGGCCGGGCCACCTCGCGCTTGGTGCGCAGATGGGCGGCCGTGGTGGTGGGCGGCAGGGAGTTCAGCGGCATGTCGAGGAGTGTGGTGATCCCGCCGGCCGCCGCCGCGCGGGTGGCGGTCCAGAAGCCTTCCCACTCGGTGCGTCCCGGGTCGTTCACATGGACGTGGGTGTCGACGAGGCCGGGGAGTACGGCATCGTCCCCGACGTCCTCCAGCCGGGCGCCGGGCGGCACCTGCGCGTCGTACGGCAGGACGGCCGCGATCCTTCCGCCGGCGACGGCGATCGAGGCCGCCCGCGTCCCCTCCGGGGTGATGACGCGCGTCGAGCGCAGTACCAGGCTCACATCGGACACCGGTGCCCCTCACTGAGCGAGATTCAACGAACTGTTGAAGGAGTCTTCACTCCGGATCCTGGCCAGTCAAGACCGGACCGGGCTCGATTGTTTCCACAGAGTGAAACCTTGATTTCGCCAGATAGAATGGATGAATCGCACACAATTGACCGCGGGCACCGGGCGGAACCGTCCTGACCGGCAGATACGCTCCGCCATTGATCAGGTACCCGGTCACACGGCCCGGTAGGCTGCTTGCCTGCCCCGCCCGCCCCGAAAGGACCGTTGACGTGCCGTCGTCCAGCGCCAGCACCACCGACGCCACCAAATCCGCCCCCGCCAGCGGTGGCGTCCAGTCCCTTGAGCGCGCCTTCGATCTGCTCGAACGAATGGCGGACGCGGGTGGCGAGGTCGGGCTCAGCGAGCTGTCGGCGAGCAGCGGGCTGCCGCTGCCGACCATCCACCGACTGATGCGCACGTTGGTGGCCTGCGGCTATGTGCGCCAGCAGGCCAATCGCCGGTACGCGCTCGGCCCCCGGCTGATCCGGCTCGGCGAGTCGGCGTCCCGGCTGCTCGGTACGTGGGCGAGGCCCTATCTGGCGCGGCTGGTCGAGGAGACCGGCGAGACGGCGAACATGGCACTGCTCGACGGCGACGAGATCGTGTATGTCGCGCAGGTCCCCTCGAAGCACTCGATGCGGATGTTCACCGAGGTGGGCCGGCGGGTGCTGCCGCACTCCACGGGCGTGGGCAAGGCGCTGCTCGCGCACACCTCGCCGGAGGAGGTCCGCGCCCTGCTCTCCCGTACGGGGATGCCGGCCGCCACCGAGAAGACGATCACGACACCCGACGGCTTCCTGGACGCCCTGGAGCTGGTGCGCCGGGCCGGGTACGCGGTCGACGACAACGAGCAGGAGATCGGCGTCCGCTGCCTGGCGGTTCCGGTCCCCAACTCCCCCACGGCGGCGGCCATTTCGATCTCGGGTCCGGCGGGCCGGGTGACGGAGGAGGCCACCGAACGGATCGTGCCGGTGCTCCAGGAGGTCGCACGGGATCTCTCCGAGGCGCTGGCGAACACGGCACAGGCGCAGGCCCACGCCTAGGGCGTGTTTCGGAAGGAGCGCCGTCCGCCCGTAGGGCGGGCCTGGCGCCCGCCGCGGCAGCGGCAGGATGTCGCTGCGGTGCGTGCGATCGCAAGGCGGAGGGTCTCCCCAGTACTGGACGTACTGGGGTGATCCGACAACGCCGCGAGCGTGCGTGCCAGACGCCGCCAGGCAGGCGGGACTTCCGAAACACGCCCTGGCGCGCCGGGTGGGACCCGTCAGGGCCTGCGGGGCGCGTCCCCGAAGAGGTCGACCGCGGCCCGTACCCCCATCAGCGCCTGCCCCAGCGCGCTGACCGAACCGATCGAGCCCACGATCAGCAGCAGCGAACGGCGCATCCGGGACGCCTCGGGGGCGCCGCTCGCCACCATCGCGGCAAGGGCGGCCAGCTCGTCCTCGGCGATCGCGCGGTCCCTGAACTCGGCGTGATACGCGGCCAGTTCACGTCTGAGCCGGGACACCGCGGCACGCAGCTCCGCGACCCTCGGGTCCTCGCCCTTCTCTGCCACCGGCGTCTGCCCCACGCTCCGCAACAAAGCTCTCCCCCTGCCCCTCGCCCGCACACACCGTTGTGCCGGGCACGTCCCTGTACCGGTATATGCCAAAAGGCCGACTCCTCGGACGGTGGTCAAGCGCCAAGGTTCGCGGGCAAGTTAACGCCATTACGCGCGGTACGCGCCACTCCACGGACCGAAGTAGGACGGAATGAGGTACGCAGTACCCATGCCAGGCACATCGAACGACATGAACCCGCCCCCTCCCGTGATCGCCGGGCTGCTGCTCGCCGCCGGGGGCGGACGCAGGCTCGGGGGGCGGCCCAAGGCGTTGCTGACGCATCGGGGTCGGCCACTGGTCGAGCATGGCGCGCGGGCGCTGCGCGAGGGGGGCTGCGGGCCGGTGCATGTGGTGCTGGGGGCGGCGGCCCGGGAGGTGCGGAGCCGGGCCGAACTGCCGGGCTGTGTACTGGTCGACAATCCGCGGTGGGCCGAGGGGATGGGGTCCTCGCTGCGCGCGGGGCTCGCCTCGCTGGTGGGGACGGCCGCGGAAGCCGTGGTGGTGCTGCTGGTGGACCAGCCGGGGATCGGCGCGGCGGCGGTGGCCCGGGTGGTGGGCGCGTACCGCACGCCGGATTCGCTCGTGGCGGCCTCGTACGACGGGAAGCGCGGCCACCCCGTGCTGTTCGGCGCCCGCCGATGGGCGGAGATCGCGGCGGACGCGGAGGGCGATCGCGGGGCGCGCGCGTATCTGCGGGCGCATGAGAGCGAGATCGAGCGGGTGGAGTGCGGGGATGTCGCGCGGGCGTACGACATCGATACGGAGGAAGATCTGTCGCACCTTGAGTGAGGAGGGTGGCACTCGGCGCCGCGGTCTGTCGACCCGGAGAATCTCGATATCAACAAACCATTGAACTTCCACCATGAGGAAACTACTATCCACAGGTCAGAAGCGCCCGACCCCCCGAACGGCGCCCGCGACCGTACCTCGTGCCACGGCACTCCGTGCCGTCCCGGGCCGGCCGGCGGTCCCGGGCACCGCCCGTGAAGGAGTGACAGCTCATGTCCGCACCAGCGCCCTCCCCGCTGGCCGTCGTCGACGCCGAACCGCTGCCCCGGCAGGACGAGGTGCTCACCGAAGCGGCCCTCACCTTCGTGGCGGAGCTGCACCGGCGGTTCACCCCGCGCCGTGACGAACTGCTCGCCCGCCGCGCCGAACGCCGCGCCGAGATCGCCCGTACCTCCAGCCTGGACTTCCTCCCGGAGACCGCGGCGATCCGCGAGGACGACAGCTGGCGGGTCGCGCCGTCGCCGGCCGCGCTGGACGACCGCAGGGTGGAGATCACCGGTCCGACCGACCGGAAGATGACCATCAACGCGCTCAACTCCGGTGCGCGGATCTGGCTCGCCGACTTCGAGGACGCCTCCGCCCCCACCTGGGAGAACGTGATCCTCGGTCAGCTCAGTCTGAGCGACGCGTACCAGCGCCGTATCGACTTCACCGACCCGCGCTCCGGCAAGTCGTACGCCCTCAAGGACGCCGATGAGCTCGCGACCGTCGTGATGCGCCCGCGCGGCTGGCATCTGGCGGAGCGTCACCTCCAGTTGAACGGCGAGCAGGTGCCGGGCGCACTGGTCGACTTCGGGCTGTACTTCTTCCACAACGCCAAGCGCCTGATCGAGCTGGGCAAGGGCCCGTACTTCTATCTCCCGAAGACGGAATCGCATCTGGAGGCCCGCCTCTGGAACGATGTCTTCGTCTTCGCCCAGGACTATGTGGGCATTCCGCAGGGGACCGTCCGCGCGACCGTGCTGATCGAGACGATCACCGCCGCGTACGAGATGGAGGAGATCCTCTACGAGCTGCGCGACCACGCCTCCGGGCTGAACGCGGGCCGCTGGGACTATCTGTTCTCGATCGTCAAGAACTTCCGTGACGGCGGCGCCAAGTTCGTCCTGCCGGACCGCAACGCGGTCACGATGACGGCCCCGTTCATGCGCGCGTACACCGAACTGCTCGTCCGCACCTGCCACAAGCGCGGCGCGCACGCGATCGGCGGCATGGCGGCCTTCATCCCGTCCCGGCACGACGCCGAGGTCAACAAGGTCGCCTTCGAGAAGGTCAAGGCCGACAAGGACCGCGAGGCGCACGACGGTTTCGACGGCTCCTGGGTCGCCCACCCCGACCTGGTCCCGATCGCGATGGCCTCCTTCGACGCGGTCCTCGGCGACCGCCCGAACCAGAAGGACCGGCTGCGCGAGGACGTCTCCGTCGCCGCAGGCGATCTGATTGCCATCGACTCGCTCGACGCGCGGCCCACGTACGAGGGCCTGCGCAACGCCGTCCAGGTCGGCATCCGCTATATCGAGGCCTGGCTGCGGGGCATGGGCGCGGTCGCGATCTTCAATCTGATGGAGGACGCGGCGACCGCCGAGATCTCACGTTCGCAGATCTGGCAGTGGATCAACGCGGGCGTCGAGTTCGAGCACGACGGCCGCACCGTACGCGCCACCCCGGAACTGGCCCGCGGCCTCGCCGCCGATGAACTCGCGGCGATCCGCCCCGAGATCGGCGAGGAGGCCTTCACCGCCGGCCGCTGGCAGCAGGCCCACGATCTGCTGCTGACGGTCGCGCTGGACGACGACTACGCGGACTTCCTCACGCTCCCGGCGTACGAGCAGCTGCGCGGCTGACGCCTCCCCGCGTACGAACCCGCCCCCGGTGCCCCGCACGGCGCCGGGGGCTTCCGCGTCCCCGGCGGCGGGGGTTTCCGCCCTTCCGGCCGTGGTCTCAGGGGGACTTGGGCGACGGGAGCCTCGGTACGCTCGCGATCAGGCGGCGCGAGTAGGGGTGCGAGGGCGAGCCCAGGACCGACGCGGTGTCGCCCTGCTCCACGACCCGTCCGTGTTCCAGCACCGCCGTCCGCTCACACAGCGCCGCCACCACCGACAGATCGTGCGAGACCATCGCGATGGTCAGCCCCCGTGTCTCCTTCAGCTCGATGAGCAGATCGACGATCCTGACGCGCGTGGTGACATCGAGTGCGCTGACCGGTTCGTCGGCGAGCAGCACCCGGGGCTCGCACACCGTGGCTCTCGCGATGGCGATGCGCTGGCGCTGACCGCCGGAGAACTCGTGCGGATAGCGGCGCGCGGCGTCGGCGGGAAGGCCGACGGCCTCCAGCGCGGCGGCGACCCGCGGATCCTCTTCCCCCCGGGCCACCGGCCGGCTCAGACCGAGCGAGCGCAGCGGCTCCGCGACGATGCCGCTGACCCGCTGCCGGGGGTCGAGCGAGGAGTACGGATCCTGGAACACGCTCTGCACGCCCCGCCGGAAGCGGCGCATCTGTTCGCGGTCGCGGAGCCTGAGCTCGTCCCCGTCGAACAGGATCCGCCCGCTCGTGGGGCGGGTGAGGCCGAGCAGCAGCCGCAGCACCGTGGTCTTGCCGGCCCCGGACTCGCCGACCAGCCCGAGGCTGCGGCCCGCCGTGATGTCGAGGGAGACGCCGTGCAGGACCGGGGGCGCGCCCCGGTAGGCGAACCCCGCGTCCCGCGCCGCCAGGATCGCGGAGTCGGCGGCCCGCGGGCCCGGGGCCGGGGTGGCCGGGATCGGAGTGGTCATCGGACGATCCGTTCCAGTGCGCTTTCGAGGTGCCGGGCGCTGTCCACCAGGTCCCGGGTGTACGGGTGTTGGGGGCGTCGCACGATGTCGTCCACGCTGCCGGACTCGACGGCCGCCCCGTCCTTGAGCACCAGGACGTGATCGGTCACGGACGAGACCACCGCCAGGTCGTGGCTGACGAACAGCAGCGCCATGCCCCGCTGGGCGACCAGCCCGTCCAGCAGCGCGAGCACCTCCGACTGGACGGTGACGTCGAGGGCGGTGGTGGGCTCGTCCGCGATCAGCAGGGCCGGGTCACAGGCCAGCGCCATGGCGAGCGCGACCCGCTGGCGCTGTCCGCCGGAGATCTCGTGCGGATAGGCGCGGGTGATCCGGTCGGGGTCCGGCAGGCGTACCTGTTCGAGGGCTTCCGCCACCGCGCGGCGCAGCGCCGGTCCGCGCAGCCCGCGCCACCGGCGCAGTGGTTCGGCGAGCTGGCCGCCGATCCGCATCAGCGGGTCGAGCGCGGTGAGGGGTTCCTGGAAGACGACGGTGGCGGCCCGGCCGCGCAGACCGGTCAGCCGCTGCTCGGTCGCGCCGATGACTTCGGTGCCCGGTGCGTCCGGGGCCTCCCTCAGGACGATGCTGCCCGAGGCGTTCATCCCTGGGGGCAGCAGGCCCAGCACGGCGAGCGCGGTGAGGGACTTGCCGGAGCCTGACTCGCCGACCAGCCCGAGCCGGGATCCCGCGTTGATCGAGAACGACAGGTCGGAGACCAGGGTCCGGCCCTGGTCGGTGCGGATCGTCAGTCCGTTGACGTCGAGCGCCCGCGGATCGCGCGCGTTCATCGGGTCCTCCGCCGGGTGGGGTCGAGGGTGTCGCGCAGTCCGTCGGCGATCAGATTGACGCCCACGACCAGCATGACCAGCAGTACGCCGGGGGCGATGACGCCGGTGGGGGCGGTGAAGACGGTCGCCTGTGCCTCCTGGAGCATCCGTCCCCAGGACGCGTTGGGCGGCGGGGCGCCGAGCCCGAGGAACGACAGGCTCGCTTCGGCCATCACGGCGAGGCCGAACTGCTGGGCGAGGTTCACCACCAGGGTGGGCCAGATGTTGGGCAGCACATGGCCGGTGATGACACGGGGCCAGGAGGTGCCCGAGGTGCGTGCCGCCGTGATGTAGTCCTGCGCCAGCACCCGTTTGACCAGGATCCGGGTCAGCCGGGCCACCACGGCCGTCATCGCGAGCCCGATGGCGAGGATCGCGGAGCTGAGCGAGGCGGAGCGGGCCGCCACCATCAGCATCGCCAGCAGGAGGGTGGGGAAGGCGATCAGGACGTCCAGCAGGGTGGAGAGGGTGTCGTCGAGCCATCGGGTGGCGAAGCCCGCGGCGAGACCGAAGCAGATACCGAGCACCGCCCCGATCGCGATCGCGCCGAGGCCGGCCTCCAGCGCGATCCGCGCGCCGGTCATCAGCTGGGTCAGCAGGTCGCGGCCGAGCTTGTCGGTGCCGAGCAGATGCGGCAGTCCGGGCGCCGTGAGCCGGCCGCCCGTGGTGTCCTCGGGGGCGTACGGGACCCAGAACAGCGAGACCAGCGCGGTGGCGACGATCAGTCCGAGCAGCACGCAGCCGGTCACCAGGGCCGGGGAGCGGCGGGTGCGGGTGGCCGGGGCCTCCTTCGCGCTGTCCACGACAGGGGCGGGCTCCATGGCCGCGGCGGCCTCACCCGGGCCCGGGTTCAGGTCGGTCCGTTCGCTCATCGTGTGCCTCCTGACAGCCGGCCGCGCAGCCGGGGATCGATCAGCCGCTGCGCGAGGTCGCTGAGGAACCCGATGACCAGCACCGCGAAGGTGCTCACGAAGAGGACCCCCTGGACCGTGGGGTAGTCGTGCTGGGCGACGGCCTGGGCGAGCAGGCTGCCCAGGCCGGGCAGCGCGAACACCGTCTCGACGACGACCGCGCCGAGCAGGGTGGTGGCCAGTTCGATCCCGAGGACGGAGACGACGGGCACGGCGCCGTTACGCATGCCGTGCCGCCACATCGCGCGGTTGAACGAGGAGCCCAGGGCCCTGGCGGTACGGAGATAGTCGCTGCCGAGGACATCCAGCGCGGCGGACCGTACGTACCGGATGAGCGAGGCCGACATCACCAGCGCGACGGTGATCACCGGCAGGGCCAGCGAGGTGAGCGCCTCCCCCGGCCGCGCCCAGCCGTCCTGCGGAAAGCCGCCGGCGGGCAGCACCCCGAGGCGCAGCGCGAAGACGGTGATGAGGATCATCCCGATCCAGAAGACCGGTACGGCGATGCCCAGTTGGGAGATCCCGCTGATCAGCGTCCCGTACCAGGTGGCCGACCGGTGGGCCGCGATGAAGCCGACGGGGACGGCGATCACCACGGCCAGCAGGAAGGAGAGCAGCGTCAGCGGGACGGTGACATCGAGCCGGGAGGTGATCTCCGGGCCGACCGGGAGCGTGCTGACGAAGGAGTTCCCCAGGTCGAAGGTGGCCAGCTGGTGGAGCCAGTGGACGAACTGTTCCGGTACGGGGCGGTCCGAGCCGATTTCGTGGCGGGCGGCGGCGATCTGCTTCGGGCTCGCGCCGACCGAGAGCAGGGAGTTCGCCGGGTCGCCGGGGAGCAGCCGCAGCAGCAGGAAGAGCACCACGCTGGCCAGGAACAGCGAGCCGGCCAGGAAGGCCAGCCGTCGCAGCAGGTAGGAGATCATCAGGCAGGGGACCGATCGACGGAAGCGGGGATTCCGCCGTGCGGGCCCGGCGGTGAGGCGGCCGGGCCCGCACGGCGGGGGCGGAGCTTCGGCTCGGGTGGAGCTTCGGCTCGGGCGGAAGCGTCAGCTCTTCTTGATGCCGTAGGCGTGGAACTGCGAGTTGAGACCGTTGAGCGGGTAGCCCGACAGCTTGGTGTTGGCCACCACGATCTGCGGGTAGAGGTAGAGCCAGTCGCTCGCCGCGTCCTCGGCGATCTGCCGGTTGACCTTCTTCAGCAGGGCCGTCTGCTGGTCGGTGGTGTCCGACTGCTCGGCCTGCTTCACCCACTCGGTGACCTGCTTGTTGTCATAGCCCCAGTAGAAGTCCGGGTCGCCGTACCAGACGATGTCGCGGTCGTTGACATGCTCCTGGAGCGTCGCGCTGAAGTCGTGGTTCTTGTAGACCTTGGTGTACCACTCGTCCGGCGTGATGACGTTGATGTCGACCTTGATACCGACCTTGCCCAGCTCCGACTTGATGAAGGTGGCGGCCGTCGGGTGCGGGTCGTAGTTGGGGGTGTCGAGCGTGAAGCTGAAGCCCTTGGGGTAGCCGGCCTCGGCGAGCTGCTTCTTGGCGAGCGTCACGTCGTACGGATTGACCTTGGTGAGGTCCTCGTACCAGGGGTCGGTGGGCGGGACCATCGAGCCGATCAGCGTGCCGTGGTCGCCCCAGACCGACTGGAGCAGCTTCTTGTTGTCGATCGCGGAGCTGACGGCCTTGCGCACCTTGACGTTGTCAAACGGCTTGACCCGGTCGTTGAAGGCCAGCAGCAGCTTGGTGGTCGAGTTCCCGTCGTTGACCTTGTAGTTCGGGTTGTTCTTGAACTGGTCGAGGGCGTCCGGGCTCTGCTCGCTGGTCACGACGTCCACGGCGTTGGTGAGCAGCGCGTTGTTGAGGGCGGTCGCGTCCTTGTAGTAGTGGAAGACGACCTTGGCGTTGGTCGCGGCCGTACCCCAGTACCCCGGGAAGCGCGCCAGGCTGAGCGCCGAGCCCCTGGTCCACTTGTCCAGTGTGTAGGGGCCGGTGCCGTCCTCCGACGTCTTGAGGTCCTTGGCCTCGGAGTTGACCACCCACACATAGCTGAGGTTGTAGACGAACGAGATCGACTTGGACGACAGGGTCACCTTGACGGTGGCCGGGTCCGGGGTGGTGATCGACTTGACCATGTCGAAGCTGCTCTTGCGCGCCGACTGGGAGTTCTCGGCGCGGACCTTCTCGATGCTGTACTTCACATCGGCGGAGGTGAGCGCCTTGCCCGAGTGGAACTTCACGCCGTCGCGCAGGGTGAAGGTGTACGTGAGGCCGTCCGGGCTGACGGTGTAGTCCTTGGCGAGCTGCTTCTCGGCCTTGCCGCTGTCGGTGAGCTTGAACAGCCCCTCGTAGACATTGCCGTTGAGCGCCTCGGTCACGCCCTGGCCGCCGCCTCCGGTGTTGTCCAGATTCTGCGGTTCGTAGAGCGAGCCGATCCCGACGGTCGCGTTCTTGTCGTACGAGCCCGAGGGCGAATCGCTCGTCTTGTCGGCCCCGGCGCCGCAGGCGGTGAGGGCGAGGGACAGGGTGACCGCCAGGGTGCCGCCGAGCAGCGGTACGGACTTTCTCATCACTTCTACTCCTGATCGACTGCCGGACGGGGCCCCTGGGAGGGGTGGTGGGATCCGGCTGTGGTGCCTTGGGTGTGCTCAGTTGACCGTGTAGCCGTCGCGGAAGACCGGAAGCTTCTCGCCCGCCTCGACGGGCAGGTGCAGCCGGTTCTGCCGCGGCGGCAGTGGACAGTTGTACTGAGCGGAGAATCCGCACGGCGGCACGAAAGCGCGGTTGAAGTCCAGCACGACCGTTTCGCTGTCGGCCTCGCGCGGGACGAACAGGAAACGGCCGGCGCCGTAGGTGTCGCCGCCGTTGGTCGGGTCACCGAAGACCAGGAGAAGCGTTCCGTCGTCGTCGAAGGCCGACAGCGTGTAGTCCACACCGTCCAGTGTGACGTGAATATCACCGGGGACAACCAGTTCGCGGCTGCCTCCGCTGTCGCGAATGTGCTCGAACGGCACCCGGCGGTCGGTGGATACCGGGGTGAAGGTGGCCTCGACCACCCAGTCCGGATGGAACGGATATGCGGCGATATGCGAGAAATGCCGGATGGCCGGAGCGTTCGCGTCCCAGAAGCGCAGCGCCTCTTCCGGCTCGCCGGTATGGAGGTTGGTGCGCCGCACGGTGGTGAGGGTCACACCGTCCGGGACCGCGGTCCTGGCCCGCTCCTCGGCGGCGTCCACCCCGGGGTCCAGCCACCGGGTCTCTATCAGCGCCAAGTTGCCGACGGGGCCGGTCACGGCGGCCTGCCGCGCGGCGTGCCAGGCGTCCAGCGCCGCCTCGGCCTCTTGCGCGGCAGCCGCGGTCGGCTCGGTAGAACGGGTATGCACGGACATGCGGGACTCGCTCCGGTCTGAGGGAATGGTTCGATCCCGCGCGGCATCGCTGTGGGGTCTGGAACGACTGGATCGTACATACATAGGGTTATTTCCAGCCATGATTGACCATCCTGCGAGACAGGTTGTCTCTCGCCCGGGACGCGGGTGGTAACAGCGGGGCCGGCCGAGATGTTCCGGAGCGATGAGTTTCGGTGGCGGGGCCGGTCTACGTCATATGGACACAGAGACAGAGATGGAAGCCTTCGACCTGGGCCCCGCGTGCGGCGAGGTGGCGCGATTGCTGGGCGGTATCAAGGATGATCAGCTCGCCGGCCCGACGCCCTGTCCCGAGTACGCGGTACGGGAGGTGCTGGCGCATCTCGTCGGGCTGACGGTGGCGTTCCGTGACGCCGCGGCGAAGAAGTCCGGGCCGACGACGAACACTCCGCCGGACGCGGCCCTTCCCGTGCTGCCGGAGGACTGGCGTGAGGTGCTGCCCCGGCAACTGGACGAACTGGCCGAGTCCTGGCGTTCGCCCGCCGCCTGGGAGGGCGGTACCCGGGTCGGCGGTGTCGATCTGCCGGGCGCGGTGGCCGGGCTGGTGGCTCTCAATGAAGTACAGATCCACGGCTGGGACCTGGCGCGGAGCACGGGTCAGCCGTACGCCCCCGCCGAGGCGTCGCTCCGGGCGTCGTTCGCGGTGCTGACCCCACCCCCGGCGGCCGGGTCCGGCGACTCGGGAGGTTCCGGCGACTCGGGCCCGGCTCCGGACAGCGTGTTCGGGCCGCCGGTCGAAGTCCCCGAGGACGCCCCGCTGCTGGACCGGGTGATCGGCCTGAGCGGTCGCCGCCCCGACTGGCGGCCCGGGGAGTGAGCCAGGGCCGGCCGCCCGAGGGTCCGGGGGGCTCTGCGGTCGGCCGGCCCGGAACCGACGCCCGGGTCATCGGCGGGCCCGCCCTAGGACAGGCCCGAATACGGTCAGTCGGTGGCCGGGGCGTCGGTGCGCCGGGAGGCGGTGGCCGTGCGCAGAAGCGCGCGGGCCGTCTCCTGGAAGCGCGCGTCCGAGGAGACGACATCCGATTCCAGGCCCGTGCTCCATATTCGCTGGTCCCGTTCCGCCAGGCTGGTCAGGCGGTGCAGTTCGGGCTCGGTCAGTGATTCGGGGCCGAGCGCCGCGAGCGCTTCCAGGGCTCCCATCGGGTCCGCGTTGCGTTCGGCGCAGCGCAGGAGCGTGTCCGCGAGACGCGCGCGGTGCTGAGTGACGGCTCCGGTGGCGAGCAGCGCCAGGGCCATCGCGGGAGCGCGTTCGGGGTCGGCCAGTCCGCGTTCCAGGGCCGGACGGAGCGCCACGGCGGCCGGGCCGAGCCGGGCGGCGGCGCGGGCGGCGTTCACGGCTGTCCAGCGCATCCACTCGGTGTCCGTCGCCTCCAGGACGGCGGCGATCACCGGCAGCGCTTCCCCGTGATCGCCGGTCAGCCTCCACAGGGCGAGGGCGATGTCCAGGTCGGCGTCCAGCCGTGGGGTGGTCACGCGATCGTCGTCCGTGCCGAGCGCCGCCCGCAGACGCGGAACCAGCGCGGCGGCGTCCTTGCCGAGATCGGCGGTGGCGCGGGCGGCCTGCCGTATGCGGTGGGTGTCGTCGGCCGCGAGCTCCGCGGCGAGAGCGGTCAGCAGCGGTTCGAGGTCGCCGGTGAGGGAGTGGAGCGCCCGCGCGGCGGTGAACCGGCCCTGCTCGGGTCCCGAGACGGCGGCCTCCTCCAGCGGTACGACGGCCCGCCCCGGATCGACGGCGGCCAGCGCGGCGGGCACGAACGTGGGGAACCTGCCGAGCAGTGCGGCCAGTTCGGGAAAGGCGGGCGCGGCCCGCTCGCCCCAGGAGGCGAGCAGCCGGGTGAGATGGATCGGCTCGTTCCCGTCGAGCTCCGGCACGGTCAGCCTGGCCCTGGCGGCGGCGAGCAGCTCCGGGTGGTACGGGAACGGCCCGTCGAGCCGGCCGTAGGGGAACCCGCAGGCGGCGCCGAGGGCCGCCGGACGGTCGGGCAGATCACGCGCGAGCAGCGGGGCCGCCCGTTCCGGGTCCACGACGACCAGGGCCTTGAGCGCGCGGTCTGCGAGATCGCCGCCCTCGGTGGCGAGCGCCGTCAGCGCGGGAGCGGCAGGGGCCGCGTACGGTCCGAGCTTGTCCAGGGCAGTGAGCGCGGGCCGCGTCGACGCCGGGTCGTCCAGCAGCGCGATCAGCGGGTTCGCGAGCCGGGCGGGGGCGCTCCGTGAGGACACGCACGCCTGTTCCGTTGCCCACAGGGCCTCCGCGCGAACCTCGTCGTCGGGGACGCGCAGCGCGAAGTCGAGCAGCGCGAACGCCGCCTCACGATCGGCGGAGGTATCGCGGTCCAGCAGCGCTTCGACGATGCAGTGCAGCGGTTCCGTCCGCTCCAGATCGAAGCGGTCGGCGACCAGCGGGTCGGCCGGCAGCAGGGACAGCACCGCCTGATGGTGCGTCCCGGTCCAGGGCAGCCCCAGGTCCAGGGAGCCGAGGACCGCGGCGATCCGCACCTCCCCGGGCTCCCCCGCCCCCAGCGCGGCCGCGACCATGCCCACCGCCGCGCCCGCCGGGTCGAGCAGTACCGCCCCGGCCACCAACTCGGCCCGTACGAGCCGCTCTTCCTCCCGCTCCCAGCGGCGCAGCAGCACCGGAAGAACCGGCTCCACGGCCCCCGTACGCGCCGCCGCCCAGACCGCAGCCTGTCGTACGGCCGCGTCCTCGGCGTCGACCAGCGGCAGGATCAGGGGCAGTTGGCCGATCACGGCGGCCTGGCACTCGCCGGGCGGCGTGCCGTCATGGACGGCCTCGCTCTCGGCTATCCCCCCGAGGAGGACCAGCAGCTCGTCGGCACGTACCCCGGCGGCGGCCAGCCCGGCGAGATACGGCACGGCCCGCGCGGACGCCTCGTACACCGATCCCTGGTGGAGGATGCAGCTGTACAGCTCGCCCAGGGCCTCCCCCGCCTCCTCCTCGTCCGCACTCGCCAGCGCCCGCAGTTGTCCGGGCAGGTCTTCGGCGCTGCCGTAGGCATGCTCAAGTTCCGCCCACGGCTGGGCATCGAGATCGGCGAATACCTGTACGAGATCCATGGCCGGAATGCTGCCACGGGGGTCTGACAACGGCGTCCCGGCCGAAGGAAAGCGGCCGTATCGCCACAAGTGACCGGCCCACACTCCTTCTTCACAGACGGACGGGTATACGACACCTCCCTCCTTTGGTAGGAAAGCTTCCTAACAGATACCGCAGCACGAACTCCCCACCCTGGAGGTCAGGTGCCCACCCCCCGCATTCGCACCGTTCTGCTCGCGCTGACGCTGGTCGCGGTCCCCACCGCGTCCGTGGCCCACGCGGCAGCGGAGCCCCCCGCCGCCTCATCCGCCGCAGGCACCACCGTGGCGGCGGCAACCGGACTCGACGACCCGGCGAAGAAGGACATCGCCATGCAGATCGTCTCCAGCGCGGAGAACTCCTCGCTGGACTGGAAGGCGCAGTACGGCTACATCGAGGACATCGGCGACGGCCGCGGCTACACCGCGGGCATCATCGGATTCTGTTCCGGCACCGGCGACATGCTGGATCTCGTCGAGCTGTACACCCAGCGCAAGCCCGGCAACCCGCTCGCCACGTATCTGCCCGCCCTGCGGGCGGTCGACGGCACGGACTCGCACGAGGGCCTCGACCCGGGGTTCACCGCCGCCTGGAAGCAGGCCGCCAAGGACTCCGCGTTCAAGACCGCGCAGAACGACGAACGCGACCGGGTCTACTTCAACCCGGCCGTGAACCGCGGTAAGCAGGACGGCCTGGGCACGCTCGGGCAGTTCGCGTACTACGACGCCATCGTGATGCACGGCGACGGCGGCGACAGCACCAGCTTCAGCAACATCCGCAAGCGCGCGCTGGCGGAGGCGAAGAGCCCGGCCCAGGGCGGCAATCAGACGACGTATCTGCATGCCTTCCTCGACGCCCGCGTCTGGGCGATGAAGCAGGAGGAGGCGCACGAGGACACCAGCCGGGTGGACACCGCGCAGCGGGTGTTCCTCAACAAGGGCAATCTGAACCTGGATCCGCCGCTCGACTGGAAGGTGTACGGCGACAGCTTCCACATCGGCTGACAGCCGGGACCCTGTCAGACGCGGCGGGTACGGAACCGGGTCCACCGGCTCCGTACCCGCCGTCCCCGTTCACATCGCCGTGTCTACGTCACACTCTGAGCCATCGGCACCGGTTCCGGTGCCGCCTCCGCCGGCTCCTCCTCCGAACTCCTCCTCGCCCCCAGGTGGTTGAAGACCAGGTTGAGGACGATGGCCACCACACACCCCGTACTGATCCCCGAGTCGAGCACCACCAGCAAGTCCTTGGGGAAGGCGTGGTAGAAGTCCGGCGCGGCGATCGGGATCAGCCCGATGCCCACGGCCGCCGCGACGATCAGCGCGTTCTCGCCCTTCTCCAGCGCGGCCGTCGCCAGGGTCTGGATCCCGCTCGCGGCGACGGAGCCGAACAGCACGATCCCCGCGCCGCCGAGCACGGGCAGCGGTACGAGCGCGATCACGGACGCCAGCACCGGACAGAGCCCGAGCAGCACCAGGATCCCGCCGCCCGCCGCGACGACGAAGCGGCTGCGGACCCTGGTCATCGCGACGAGCCCTATGTTCTGCGCGAAGGCGCTGCACATGAAACCGTTGAACAGCGGGCTGATGGCGCTGCCGAGGGTGTCGGCGCGCAGCCCGCCCTCGATGGTCCGCTCGTCCGCGGGCCGCCCCACGATCCTGCCCAGCGCGAGCATGTCGGCGGTGGACTCCGTCATGCAGACGAGCATCACGATGCACATGGAGATGATGGCCGCGATCTCGAACTGCGGGGCACCGAAGTGGAACGGGGCCGGGAAGCCGACGAGATCGGCGTCCTTGATCGCGTCGAAGCCGGTCATGCCCATCGGGATGGCGATGACCGTACCGATGACCAGACCGATGAGGATCGCGATCTGCTGGAGGAAGCCGCGCAGCAGCTTCCGCAGCACCAGCACGATGACCAGCGTGAGGGCGGCCAGCCCGATGTTGCGCGTCGAACCGTAGTCGCCGGCCGTGGGGTTGCCGCCCTGGGACCAGTTGAAGGCAACCGGCAGCAGCGAGACACCTATCAGGGTGATGACGGTACCGGTGACGACGGGCGGGAAGAAGCGGACGAGCTTCGAGAAGTACGGGGTGAGCAGAAAGCCCAGCACACTGGCGACGATGATCGCGCCGAAGATCACGGCGAGTCCGTCGGCACCCCGGTCCTTGCCGATGGCGATCATCGGGGTCACACCGGCGAAGGAGACGCCGTTGACGAACGGGAGCCGGGCGCCGATCTTCCAGAAGCCGAGGGTCTGGAGCAGGGTGGCGATCCCGGCGGTGAACAGGCTCGCGCCCATCAGGAAGGCGGTCTCTTTGGCATCGAGGCCCACCGCGGGCCCCACGATCATGGGCGGGGCCACCACACCCGCGTACATCGCGGCCACATGCTGAAGGCCGCTGGTGAACATCCTGCCGGGCGGGAGCCCTTCATCGACCGGGTGCTTCCGGTGGGGATCGACGTCAACTTCCCCGGTCGATATGGACTTTGGCGGGGATTCCGGCTCTGTTGCGGGTTCGGTCGGCACGGCGGTTCCTCCGGTCGGTTACGCGCCGGCGGCGGCGCGGGTGTCAGGGAGGTGCTACGAGGTGGCTGCACACCTGTCTGCGCGTGCGGGCACAAGACACATGTCACCGTCCCGGGAGGTGTGGTACCGGCAGCGTGCGGTACGACACCTCCCGGTCACGGCTGCCATGGACCCCGCTCGGGTCCATGGCCTCCGGCCGTGGGCCGTCCCCCGCGACCGGACGTCCTGGCGGGATCAGCCCGTCGCGGCGATCCGCGCGAGACGCTGGGCCTCGCTCCGAGTGGAGCGTGCGATGGCGTCCTCGTCCACCGTGGTCAGATGGCTGTCCTCCACCACGGTCCTGCCGTTGACGAGGGAGAGGGTGATGGGAGCGGCGGCGCCGAAGACCAGTGCGGTCACCGGGTCCGCGATGGAGGCGTGGGCGAGGGTGTCCAGCTTCCACAGGACGAGGTCGGCGAGCTTCCCCGGCTCGATCGAGCCGATCTGGCCGGCGCGGCCGAGGACTTGCGCGCCGCCGTACGTACCGAGGCGCAGCGCCTGCCGGGCGTTGAGCGCGGACTCGCCGCGGGCGCCGAGGCGGTTGATGAGCAGCGCGTTGCGCAGCTCGGTGTGGAGTTCGCCCGACTCGTTGGAGGCGGTGCCGTCCACACCGAGGCCGACCGGTACGCCGGCCCCGAGCATGTCGGGGACCCGCGCGATCCCGGCGGCGAGCCGGGCGTTGGACGAGGGGCAGTGGGCGACGCCCGTGCCGGTACGGCCGAAGGCGGCGATATCGGAGTCGTTCATATGGACGCAGTGGGCCATCCACACATCGGAGCCGAGCCAGCCGGTCGACTCGAAGTAGTCGGTGGGGCCCATCCCGAACAGCTCCTTGCAGAACTGCTCCTCCTCCACCGTCTCGCTGCCGTGGGTGTGCAGCCTGACGCCCTTGCGGCGCGCCAACTCAGCTCCCTGCTTGAGCAGTTCGGTGGATACGGAGAAGGGCGAGCACGGCGCCACGGCGATCTGGGTCATCGCGTCGAAGGAGGCGTCGTGGTGGGCGTCGATGGTCTTCTCGGTGGCGGCGAGCGCGTCGTCGAGGGACTCGACGGCGAAGTCCGGGGGCAGTCCGCCGTCCGACGTACCGCGGTCCATGGAGCCGCGGGCGAGGGTGAACCGTACGCCCATCTCCGCCGCGGCCCCGATGATCGCGCCGGACAGGTCGCCCGTACCGCGCGGATAGACGTAGTGGTGGTCCATCGCGGTGGTGACGCCGCCGCGGACCATCATCGCCAGGGAGCCCTGCGCGGCGGTGCGGACCATCGGCTCGTCGAGCCGCGCCCAGGTCGGATAGAGCGCGACCAGCCAGTCGAACAGGTTGTGGTCGGTGGCGAGTCCGCGGGTGAGCCACTGGTAGAAGTGGTGGTGTGTGTTGACCAGGCCGGGGGTGACGAGATGGCCGGTGCCGTCGATACGGCGGACCACGTTCTCCAGGCGGGCCGGGGCCGGGCCCGCGCCGACCGACTCGATCCGGTTGTCCGCGACGACGACATGTCCCGAGGCGTACTCGGTGTCGTGCGCGTCCACCGTCGCGATGGCGCAGTTCTCGATAACGATACGCGAAGCCGCCATGGCGGTTCCTCTTCCTGAGTTCGGGCCGGCAACGGTCAGAGGTTGGTCAGATCGACCGGGATCTGCGGCTCGGTTCCGTCCCGCAGGACGGTCGCCTCGATCAGCCCGTAGGGGCGGTCCGCCGCGAAGTAGACCTCGTTGTCGTTCTTCAGTCCGAACGGCTCCAGATCCACCAGGAAATGGTGCTTGTTCGGCAGCGAGAACCGGATCTCGTCGATCTCGCCGCGGCTGTTGATGATCCTCGAACCCATCTGGTACAGGGTCTGCTGGAGGGAGAGCGAGTAGGTCTCGGCGAAGGCCTGGAGCAGATGCTTCCTGGCCTGCCGGTAGGAATTCTCCCAGTTCGGCATGGGTGCGTCGTCGCTCGACCAGCTGTAACGCCACTTGGCGGACACCTCGGTCGCGAGAATACGGTCGTGCGCCTCTTTGAGCGTGGTGTATTCGTCCTTGACGAAACCCCAGAATTCGGAGTTCGTCGAGTTCATCACGGTCAGATCCTTCAGACCCGAGATGACCTGCCAGCGCTCGCCGTCGAAGGTGATCTGGGTGAGCCGGGTCTCCTGGCCCTTGCGGACGAAGGAGTGCTTGACCTCATCGGCGCCGGTGAGTGTGGAATCGCCGTCCGAGGTCTCGATACGCTCCCAGGCGTACTCCTCGATCCGGATACGCGCCTGCCGGATCGGTTCCTGGCTGGTGACGAAGTGCCGGGCGAGATGGATACCGAACTGCTCGGCCGATTCGATGCCGTGTTCCTTGGCGAACGCGTAGACCGTGTTCTTGGTGGTGTCGGTCGGCAGCACATGCGCGTTGGAACCGGAGTAGTGGACCTCTTCCATCTCGCCGGAGAGCGCGACGGAGACATTCAGGTCCTTGATGTGGTGGGTGTTGCCGTCCCGCGTGATCTTGACGACGCGGTTCTCCGCCTTGCCGTACTGGTTCTGTCCGAGAATCACAGGGCGGCTCGGGCGGGACTGATCGGTCATGTCTGCTAGCTCCCTCGGTATACGGAGTAGCCGAACGGGTTGAGCAGCAGCGGTACGTGATAGTGCTCGCCGGGGGTGACGGCGAATGTGATCGCCACCTCCGGGAAGAACACACCGCTGTCCCTTGCGCGGGGGGCGTCCTGCTGCGCCTCGGCTTCTTCTCTGCTGACGGCTTCTTCTCCGCTGATGAAGTACGCCTCGGTCTCGAAGTCGAGACGTACCTGTGCGGTGCCCTCCGGCAGGGCCGGCAGGTCCTTGCAGCGCCCGTCGCCGTCCGTACGCGAACCGCCGAGCGCCTCCCATCGCGCGCCGGGGCCACCGCGGGCCGCGAGCGAGACGGCGACGCCCTCGGCGGGGCGTCCGAGGCTGGTGTCCAGGATGTGTGTGGACACCGAGGCGGTGGTGGCGGGTGTCATGAGTCGTCGTCCTCCGCTACGAGACGGGTCAGCCGGATCCGGTTGATCTTGCCGAGTTCGGTGCGCACGATCGCACGCTCCCGTTCCGGTGTGTGGCCGATCCGGGTCTTCAGCGCGTCGCGCATCTGCTCACCGGTGGCTCCGGTGGCGCAGATCAGGAAGACATGTCCGAACCGCTCCTGGTAGGCCAGGTTCAGTTCGAGCATCTCGGCCTTCAGCTCCTCCGGGGCGCCGGCCATCCCCCGCTGTTCACGGGCGGAGGCCGGGTCTCCCGGCTTCGGCCGGCCGATCGGCGGGTGTCCCGCCAGCGCCTCGGCGAGATCCGCGCCGTCCAGCCCACCCGTCGCGGTGTCACTGGCGGCGAGGAGAGCGTTCAGGCCGGCGTACGGGCGCCGGGCGAGAAGGCTGGTCCCCCACGCCCGGCTGGCGCACACCTCGCGCAGTGCGGCCAGGGCCACGCTGTCGGGTGAGGTGTTGAACCGGGTGAGGCCCGGTTGCGATGTCGACGTCACGGGAGCCTCCGTGGCTGTGCTGAGCGGGCTTCGCATAGCTAACGCCCTCGACAACACCGCGTCAACACTTTGTTGAAATCTCGTATACGAAAACCGCACCAGGGCCTAGACGATCGTCGCGGGCCCACGAAGATCGGCCGGACAGGACCTAGTCACCCTTGACCGCGCTTTCCCGCGCGTTCTCGCGGTTCAGGTAGTTGTAGACGGTGAAGCGGCTGACGCCGAGAGCGCTTGCCACCGTCTCGACGCCGTGCCGCACGGAGAAGGCGCCGCGCGCCTCCAGTATCCGGACGACCGACTGCTTGGACTTGCGGTCCAGTTCGGCGAGCGGCATGCCGTGCTTGCGTTCGAGCGCGGCCAGGATGTGGTCCAGGGAGTCGGACAGCTGGGGCAGCCGTACGGCGAGCAGGTCCTCGCCCTCCCAGGCGAGCACGACATCGTCGGGCTGGGCCTCGCCGGGGGCCATCAGCTCGCCGCCCATGGCGTCGACCAGCGGCTTGACCGCCGCGACGAAGGGGTGGTCCAGCGGCTCGGCCATCAGCCGTTCTCCCCGTCCCCGGTCACATGACTGTCACCGTCCGCCTGACTGTCCCCGGTCGCGCGACCGCCCCCGCCCGCAGGACCGTCCTCGATCACATTGACCTGGAGGGAGACCCGGGTCGCCCCTGCGGCCAGCGACCGGCGCAGCAGCGCGTCCACCGCGCTCAGCACCGCGTCCGCGCCGCCTTCCGCCGTATTGCCGAACGGGCCGACGTCCACGGCGTCCAGTTCGGCGCCCTGGACGACCTCGCGGGCCACCAGCGCGTGGGCGGGCGCCTCGTCCAGGTCGAAGGGCTCGGTCGTGAACTCGACTCTCAATCGCACTGTGCCCCCATGTCGGCTCTGACCTGCACGTTCTCTCAGCCCTCCGGCTGAGAGGGCACATCCGGGGCACATTCCCCGCTCAGGGCACCGAACGCCTGGTCCACCGCCGCCCTGGTCTGCTCCTCCGACTCAGGAAAGAGATGGCTGTAGATGTTCAGGGCCATCGCAGCGTTGGTGTGCCCCAGTCGCTCCGACACGACCTTAACGGACTCCCCCGCGGCGATCAGCAGAGATGCGTAGGCATGCCGTAGGGCGTGGGGTCCGGTGCCCTTGGACAGCTTGGCCTTGGCTATGGCAGGGCGCCAGATCTGCTCGTAGAAGCGCGACGAGTGGATTGGCTCACCCTTTGCATTTCGGAACAGAAATTCTTCTCCGTGAGCCGGAAAGTCGTCGAGATGCCCCTTGAGTGCTGTCGCAACAATCCTGGGCAAGGGGACCCTGCGATGAGACCTCTTAGTCTTCGGAGGGCAAACGTGAACCCCCTTTCCACCCGGCACTCGCTGAAGCTGCTGCACCCCGGATCGCCGCCAGGGCGTTCGGGCCGGACGCGGCGAGAGCGTCGACAAGACGGGAGACGGTCGGATCGGAGGCCACCGGGCCGAACACGTCCCGCTCGGCCCGCAGCATGCCGACGTCGGCCAGGCAGTCTCCGCCGAGGGCGACGGCCAGGGCCACATCCAGCAGGACCTTGCCCGGATCATGCACCGTCCGCGGCTTGCGCCACGGCGCCAGTGCCGCCGATATCGCGGTGTCCAGGCCGGACTTGCGGACCGTCTCGACCAGCAGCACCGCCCCGGCCTGCGAGACCACCCCACGGCCGCCGCCCTCGACACGGACACGCGGGTAGGACCCGATACGCTTCTTCACCTGGCGAGTGCTTCTTTCCTCGCAAGGGTCACCAGGTGCCACCTGGCGAGACCCCGGCTTGGATGAGCGCCGCCGAGCGGGCCGGCCTCAGCACCGCCATATGGTTGATACATCATCTTATTGCTAGCATGGGAGCCGGCGCATTCGCTGAAGACGACTCAGCTAGGAGAGGTCTCTTGCGGTGCCCCCCTCCTGGGCCGGATCGGGTACGGAAGTTCCGCCAGGGAGCGCTGCGTGGGTAGACCCCGCTCGTCCGCCCAGATCCAGGTGCGCGGCGAGGTGGGGCGCCCGCACCCTGAACGAAATTCTGGGGCCGAGCCCCTCCCCCACACGTCCTGAACTCTCGTCCAGGACAGCACCACCATCCGTACCTTCAAGGAAATCCATGACCAGAATCGGCATTATCCTCGGCAGTACCCGCCCCAAGCGCAACGGCGAGCAGGTCGCCAACTGGGTCTATGACATGGCATCCCAGCGCGACGACGCCGAGTTCGAGCTCGTTGACCTCCGCGACTATCCGCTGCCGCACCTGGACGAGCCGCTGCCCCGGCAGTACCAGAAGGAACACACCAAGAAGTGGGCGGACAAGATCGCTTCCTTCGACGGGTTCGTGTTCGTCACCCCGGAGTACAACCACAGCACCTCCGGCGTACTCAAGAACGCCATCGACTTCCTCTACACCGAGTGGAACAACAAGGCTGTCGGCTTCGTGTCGTACGGAGGTGTCGGCGGCACCCGAGCCGTGGAACACCTGCGACTGGTCGTCGGCGAACTTCAGATGGCCGACGTTCGCCAGCAGGTGGCCCTGTCCCTGAGGCACGAGTTCGAAGACTTCAGCATCCTCAAGCCCGGCGAGTACAGCGTGCAGGCCCTCCACACCCTGCTCGACCAGGTTGTCGCCTGGAGCCAGGCACTGGCACCGCTCCGTACGGCCGCCGCCTGAGCCGTCCGGGACACCGGTCTGCCCCCAAGTGCCGGGTCCGGTTCCGCCGGGCCCGGCGCCACGGCCGCATTTCTGGTGACCCGGATCACATCACCATCATCGCCCCCTCGCCTCCACCGAGAAGTTGAGATCCATGCCCAATACCGACGGTTCCATATTCCCCGTTCAGTCCGACGTCCTGGTTCGCCAGGCCGATCTGGGCCGCGACGGCTCGGCCGACGCGATCGGCGCGGCCCGCTGGCTGGAGGACGCCCGGATACGGCTACGCCTGCGCCGCTTCGAACGGCTGGTGGCCTCCGGCGGGTTCGTTCCGTTCCAGATATTTCTTGTGAACCAGCGGATTGAGCGACTTCGTCCCGCCGGCCGGGCAGGCGCCCGCGCCCAGGTCCACACCGGTGTGCGCCGCATCGGACAATCGTCGTTCACCTACGAGCAGGCCGCCTTCATCGACGGCAGCCGTGTAGCGAGCGGGGATGCCACCATCGTTCTCATCGGCGCAAGCGGCCCCCTCTCGCTTCCGGATGAGCTGGTCGAGGACCTCGGTGAGTTGGCGTTGCCCGAGTCGAGCGCCGCACCCACGGTCCGGCCGGGCCCGGAACGCAGCCGGCGAGACCACTATCCGTACTTCGCCCCACTGCTCGCGCGCATAGGGGATGTCGACTCCAACCAACACGTCAACTACATGGCCCTGGCCACCTATTACGACGAGGCGGTCGCCGCGTTCGTGCGGCACGCTGCGGGAACGGCCGGAACTGATCCGGTACCGGACCTGCCGCCGCAGTCGTACCGAGTGCACTACCTCGGCGAGGTGACCTATCCCGGCCGTTACGAGATAGGCGTCGTCGTGCGCTCCGTCGGCGCCGATTCCGTATCCTACGAACTGGGTGTCTTCCGTGACAGCGAGTGTCTCGGGGTGGCCGAAGCGGTCGGTCCCCTTGGCGATCTGAACGCCGAGTCCTTGAAGGCGTGGACCGGCTGACCGTGCCTCGCCGACCGGCTCCCCGCATCCCCAGCCGAGCTGCCCGAGCACCCGGACTATCCGCGCATCCTCGCCGCCTTCAACGAGTCGACCGGCCCCCTGCGAGCCAAGGACGTCTGCCAGGCCCTTGGCCACGAACTGCTGCCGAAGAACATCGAAGGCACCCGGGCCAAGCTGAAGCGCCTGGTCAAACTCGGCATCCTCATCCTCACCGAAGCTGACACCGGCTGCTTTGCCCGGCAGCAGTAACCGGCACAGCGGCCAGCACCCCTACCCCAAGCCGCACTTCGGTCAACAGGCGTGACGCGGTGCGGGCCACTTCTTCCAGCTCGGCAGGGACGGCCTCGGTGACCAATTCCAGCCGGGTCAGGTCGCGCACCGCGGCCAGGACACGAGTGGGGTCGGTGCGCTGCGTGGTGCGCTCGCGCACGAGTTCGGCTTCCTTCAGGCGCCCGAGCGCCAGATCGAGAAGACGGTCGGCGCGGTCGTCCTGGGCGAGGCGCTCGCGGAAGTCGGCCAGCACGCTGCGGTGGAAGCCGGGATCGTGGAGATGCGGAACCGAGCCGGACCGCCCGCAAGTCGGCCACCTGGATTCGCGAGCACGCGGATCCCCATCTCCGCCCCGGACGAGACTCCGAGTCCGTCCGGGACGGTCGAAAGCGACGCCCAGAAGCCCCAGGTGAGGGGCATTACTGCAGGTCAGCACAGATCGGCGTGCGTTCCCGCAGGTCAGAGCCGCGCAGCAGGACTTGACTCTCAATCGCACGCGCTCAACCTACTGCGCGGGTGACGAATTCCGGGAGCCCCCCTTGACAGCCCCCGAGCCACCCAGGCACTCTTCCATCAAGCAGAAGATAACTTCCGCAATACGGAAGGAGCGCCTGACTCCTCATGGCCCCTCACTTCACGAACGGGCGCGGCACCGAGCAGCGCTTCGATGTGAACCTGTCCATCCTCTTCACCGAGCTCCCGCTGCTGGAGCGCCCCGCCGCCGCGGCGGCGGCCGGCTTCGACGCGGTGGAGCTGTGGTGGCCCTGGACCGACACCCCCACCCCGCCGGGGGCCGAGCTCGACGCCCTGCGGAAGGCGCTCGACGACGCGGGCACCCAGCTGGTGGGGCTGAACTTCTACGCCGGACAGCTGCCGGGGCCGGACCGCGGGGCGCTCTCGGTGCCCGGCGAGGAGTCCGACCGGTTCCGCGCCAATATCGAGGTCGCGGCCGACTTCGCCGCGGCCACCGGGTGCGGGGCGCTGAACGCGCTGTACGGCAACCGCGTCGAGGGCGTCGATCCGCGGGCGCAGGACGAACTGGCTCTGGAGAACCTCGTACGGGCGGCCCGCGCGGCCGACCGGGTCGGGGCGATCCTGCTGATCGAGGCGCTCAACAAGCCGGAGTCCCCTCTCTACCCACTGGTGAGCGCCCCCTCCGCGGTCGAGGTCGTGGACAAGGTCAACGCCGCCACCGGTCTCGGCAACGCCGCGTTCCTGCTCGATCTCTACCACCTGTCGATGAACGGCGAGGACCTGAACCAGGTCATCGACCGGTACGCCGACAGGACCGGCCACGTACAGATCGCCGACAACCCGGGCCGTGGCGCGCCGGGCACCGGATCACTGCCGCTCGATGACCTCCTCGGCCGGCTGCGGAAGGCCGGGTACACCGGCTGGGTCGGCCTGGAGTACAAGCCGGGCGACCGGCCGAGCGCCGAGTCCTTCGACTGGCTCGCCACGGGGGCCTGACCGGCCCGACAGGGCCTGGGTCCCCGACCGCCGGCCCGCCAACTGACCTTATTCACGCGCGTGTTGTGATGTGCGCGGGTATCGAAAGAGGCACCCTGATGAGTAATCTCCCCACGATCGCGTGGATCGGCCTCGGCATCATGGGCTCCCCCATGTCCGAGAATCTGATCAAGGCCGGCTACTCCGTGACCGGCTTCACGCTGGAGCGGGACAAGCTGGACCGGCTGGCCGCGGCCGGTGGTACGGCCGCCGGCTCGATCGCCGAGGCGGTACGGGACGCCGATGTGATCGTCACGATGGTGCCCGCCTCCCCGCAGGTCGAGGCCATCGCGTACGGAGAGAACGGCATCCTCGCGCACGCCCGGTCCGGCGCGCTGCTGATCGACATGTCGTCCATCACCCCGCAGACGTCGGTGGATCTGGCGAAGAACGCGGCCGAGAAGGGTATCCGTGTGCTGGACGCCCCGGTCTCCGGCGGCGAGGCCGGCGCCGTCGAGGCGGTCCTCTCCATCATGGTCGGCGGCGAACAGGCCGACTTCGACGAGGCCAAGCCGCTGCTGGACGCGCTCGGCAAGACCATCGTGCTGTGCGGGCCGCACGGCTCGGGGCAGACGGTGAAGGCCGCCAACCAGCTGATCGTGGCGGTGAACATCCAGGCGTGCGCCGAGGCCGTGGTCTTCCTGGAGAAGTCCGGTGTGGACCTCGCCGCGGCGCTGGACGTCCTCAACGGCGGGCTGGCCGGATCGACCGTGCTGACCCGCAAGAAGGACAACTTCCTCAACCGCGACTTCAAGCCCGGCTTCCGGATCGATCTGCACCACAAGGACATGGGCATCGTCACCGACGCCGCGCGCGATGTGGGCGCCGCGCTCCCCGTGGGCGCCATCGTGGCCCAACTCGTCGCCTCCCTGCGCGCGCAGGGCGACGGCGGGCTCGACCACTCCGCGCTGCTGCGCTCGGTCGAGCGCCTCTCCGGTACCGAGGTCTGAGACCGGCTCCCCCTGAACTCCGGGCAGCGGTGGCGCTGACACCTGTCCTGTCGCGCCCAGGCGCCGCCGCGGCCCGGAAACCCCTCCTGCTGCTGAGGGAACCCAATGAACCAATGAGCCACGCACGGGAGATGACGGGAGGTCAGCTCCCGTGCGTCAGTCCCGTACCACCGGACCCGTATGAGGGGTGGCCGGCGGTACGGGGCAGCGAGAGGACCGCGGCGGCGAGCGAGCCAGTGCGGTGGTGAAGGGAACGGCAGTCCTTCTCGACCTGAGGGAAGGGCCGCGCGTCTCCCGTCGCCGCCGCCGCGGTCCCACTTTCGCGTGCCCGGTACCCGGCACACGCGCGGGCGGACGCGACAGAGGGCCCCGCACCGGATCGCTCCGGTGCGGGGCCTGGACGAGTAAGTCCGAAGCAGCGTCGTCCGCCCCTGGGCAGACGGGACTTCGGACTTACTCGTCCAACTGCCGCCGGGTCGGGGTCAGGTCAGCGGCAGGATCTCCGTGGGCGCGTGCCACGGCTCGGTGGCGAGGTCCTCGAACTCGTTCACGCTCGCGATGTCGCTGCCGCTCATCGCGATATTCGTGACGCGTTCGAGGATCGCCTCGACGATCACGGGGACACGGAACTCCGCGGCCAGCTTCTTGGCCTGCTCGAAGGCCGGCAGCAGCTGGTCGGGCTCGGTGACCCGGATCGCCTTGCAGCCCAGGCCCTCGGCGACCTTCACATGGTCGACGCCGTAGACGCCCAGCTCCGGTGAGTTGAGGTTCTCGAACTCCAGGTTGACCTGGAAGTCGATGTCGAAGTTGCGCTGCGCCTGGCGGATCAGGCCCAGATACGAGTTGTTCACCAGCACATGCACATACGGGATGCGATGCTGCGCGCCGACCGCCAGCTCCTCCAGCATGAACTGGAAGTCGTAGTCGCCGGAGAGCGCGACGACCGTGGCCTCGGGGTCGGCGGTGGCCACCCCCAGCGCGGCGGGGATGGTCCAGCCGAGCGGGCCCGCCTGGCCGCAGTTGATCCAGTGGCGCGGCTTGTAGACGTGCAGCATCTGCGCGCCGGCGATCTGGGAGAGGCCGATGGTGGTGACGTACCGGGTCTCGGGACCGAAGGCGCGGTTCATCTCCTCGTACACACGCTGCGGCTTGAGCGGCACATCGTCGAAGTGGGTACGACGGTGCAGCGTGGCCTTGCGCTCCTGCGCGGAGGCGGCCCAGGCGGCGCGGTCGGGCAGTTCGCCCGCGGCCTTCAGCTCCTTCGCCACCTCGACGAAGAGCGTGAGCGCGGCCTTGGCGTCCGAGGCGATGCCGTAGTCCGGGGCGAAGATCTTGCCGATCTGGGTGGGCTCGATGTCGACATGGACGAAGGTGCGTCCGCGCGTATAGACATCGAGCTTGCCGGTGTGGCGGTTGGCCCAGCGGTTGCCGATACCGAGGACGAAGTCGGACTCCAGGAACGTGGCGTTGCCGTAGCGGTGCGAGGTCTGGAGCCCCACCATGCCGGCGTTCAGCTCATGGTCGTCGGCGATGACGCCCCAGCCCATCAGGGTCGGTACGACCGGAGTGCCGGTGAGTTCGGCGAACTCGACCAGCAGATCGGAGGCGTCGGCGTTGATGATGCCGCCGCCGGCGACGATCAGCGGGCGCTCGGACGCGTTCAGCATCCTGACGGCCTTCTCGGCCTGCGCGCGCGTGGCGGCCGGCCGGTAGACCGGCAGCGGCTCATAGGTCTCCGGGTCGAACTCGATCTCGGTGAGCTGGACATCGACCGGCAGGTCGATGAGGACCGGCCCGGGGCGTCCCGAGCGCATGAGGTGGAACGCCTGCTGGAAGACGCCGGGGACCTGCGCGGCCTCCAGTACGGTCGTCGCGGCCTTGGTGACCGGCCGCGCGATCGAGGCGATGTCGACGGCCTGGAAGTCCTCCTTGTGGATCACCGCGGTCGGCGCCTGGCCGGTGATGCAGAGGATCGGGATGGAGTCACCGATCGCGGAGTACAGGCCGGTGATCATGTCCGTGCCCGCGGGCCCGGACGTACCGACGCAGACACCGATGTTGCCCGGGTGCGTACGCGTGTAGCCCTCGGCCATGTGCGAGGCGCCCTCGACATGGCGGGCGAGCGTGTGATGAACCCCGCCGGCGGCCTTGAGGGCGGCATAGAAGGGGTTGATCGCGGCGCCCGGCACACCGAACGCGTTGCTGACGCCCTCGCGCTTGAGGATCTCAACTGCCGCTCGGGCAGCGGTCATTCGAGGCATGAAGTGCTCCTGCTTCGGCCGGCGGATCAGAGCTCTGTCGCGCCACCTGAGAGCGCCAATTCCGTGATGCGGAAATTTAGTTCTGCTATACGGAATCAAATCTAGGGTCCTCGCGGTGCGACGTCAAGGGATGGCCGAAGACCCTCGCCCACGACCCGGCCTTGGTGGACGATGAGCGGGGAGGTCGTGATGGGAGAGGGCGTTTCGGTGTGCTGCCCGTCGTGCGGCAGCCGCCATACGTTGACGGCGTCGGCCTATCCGTGCGCGTGCGGGGCTCCGGTGGCACCGACGCTGCCCGGGGACGCCCGGGTGGAGACGGTCACCCGGCGCGCCTGGGCGGACGAGTGGGTGACGGTCCGCTGTACGGCCTGCGCGCGCGAGGACCAGTGGCCGCGGCCGGAGCTGGGCTGCCCGTGCGGGGCGATGCTGCGGATCGCGGTGGAGCCGGTGACACCCGATACGGCGGCGGCCGGGGAACCAGCCCCGGAGCGGCCCGCATCGGAGCCGCCCACCGCCGGGCGCCCGGCGCATATCCCGCTGCCCCGGACCGCCGCCTCGCCGCGCCCCGGGTTCCGCCCGGTGACGATCCGTACGGCCCAGGACGCGGTGACCACGGCCGCGCTCTATCTGCGCTGGCTCGGCTTCAAGAGCGTTGTCGAGTCCGTCGAGCCCGGGGAGCCGACGGCGCCGGGTAGCAGCATGCCCGGTAGCGGCACGCCCGGTGTCGGTCTGCGCGGACCCGATGTGGTCGCCCGGGTCGACCCGACCACCGGCCCGGCGTCCCTCCGCTCCGTCGAGTGCCTCTGGCTCAACGGCATGAACGCGTCGGCGACGAGCGTGTACTTCTCCCTCGCGGGGTACGCGGACGACGCCCGCGCCCGCGCGGACGATCTACGTCTCCCGCTCTTCGTCCTGGATCTCACGGGCGCGCCGCAGCCCGTCAACGGCCCGGCGGACGAACTGGTCTCGTCGGGGGCGTAATCCGGGAGGAGCGGCGGGAAGAACGGCGGGAGGAGCGGCGGAACCGATCAGGCCCCCGAAGGGCCCGAGAACCGCTCGCGCAGCTCGATCTTCCGCACCTTCCCGCTCACCGTCATCGGGAACTCGGCCACGATCTCCACCCGGCGCGGGATCTTGTAGTGCGCGAGCCGTTCCCGGCAGTACGACACGATGTCCTCCAGCGCCGGCGGATCGGCCGGGTCGCGCGGGATCACACAGGCCAGGATCTCCTCGCCGTACTTCTCGTCGGGGACACCGACCACCTGCACGTCCGCGACCTTCGGGTGGCCGTACAGGAACTCCTCGATCTCCCGGGGCGAGACGTTCTCGCCGCCCCGGATGATCATGTCCTTGATCCGGCCGACGATCTGGGCGTAGCCGTCGTCCCGTATCACCGCCAGATCGCCGGTGTGCATCCAGCGGCCCGCGTCGATGACCTCGGCCGTGCGCTCCGGCTCGTTCCAGTAGCCGAGCATCACGCTGTAGCCCCGGGTGCACAGCTCGCCCGCCGTGCCGCGCGGCAGTGTCACCCCGCTGACCGGGTCGATCACCTTGACCTCGATATGCGGCAGGGCCCGGCCGACCGTGCCCGTACGGCGTTCCAGATTGTCGTCGCGCCGGGTCTGGGTGGAGACCGGGGAGGTCTCGGTCATGCCGTAACAGATGGAGACCTCGGCCATGTTCATCTCGGCGACGACCCGCTTCATGACCTCCACCGGGCAGGGCGAGCCCGCCATGATGCCGGTGCGCAGCGAGGAGAGGTCGTACGAGGCGAAGTCGGGGAGGTTCAGCTCCGCGATGAACATCGTGGGGACGCCGTACAGCGAGGTGCAGCGCTCCCGCTCGACGGCGCGCAGTGTCGCCCCCGCGTCGAACGACGGTGCCGGGATGACCACGCACGCGCCGTGGGAGGTGGCGCCGAGATTGCCCATGACCATGCCGAAGCAGTGGTAGAAGGGCACCGGCAGACAGAGCCGGTCCTGTTCCGTGTAACCGACCGTCTCGCCCACGAAATAGCCGTTGTTGAGGATGTTGTGGTGGGAGAGGGTGGCGCCCTTGGGGAAGCCGGTGGTGCCCGAGGTGTACTGGATGTTGATCGGGTCGTCGCAGGACAGCCCGGCCTCGCGAGCGGCGAGCTGATCTACGGTCACTTTGCTTGCTGAGGCGAGCAGTTCTCGCCAGCTCGGGTCACCGATGTAGTGCACGGAGCGGAGTTCGGGGCAGCGCGCGCGGACCTCCTCGACGAGGGCGCGGTAGTCACTGGTCCGGTGGGCGAGGGAGGCGACGAGCACGGAGATCCCGGACTGGCGGAGCACGAACTCCACCTCGTGCGCGCGATAGGCCGGGTTGATGTTCACCATGATCGCGCCGATCCGGGCGGTGGCGTACTGCACGAGCAGCCACTCGGGGCAGTTGACCGCCCAGATCCCGACCCGGTCGCCCTTCGCCACGCCGCGCCCGAGCAGCGCCCGTGCCAGTTCACCGACCGCCGCGCCGAACTCCGCGTAGGTCCAGCGCCGTTGGGAAGGGACATCGACCAGCGCCTCCCGGTCGGGGAAGGCGGCGATCGCGCGGTCGAGGTTGGCGCCGATCGTGTCGCCGAGCAGCGGGGTCGTGCCGGTGCCGTGTGTATACGAGTTCACCGTCGCGGCGGTCTCCGTCGTCACCGCAGGTCCCCCTCGTCGTACTCGGCGTCGGATCCCTCGGCCGTACGCTCCCGCAGCTCGATCCGGCGGATCTTCCCGGACACGGTCTTGGGCAGCTCGGCGAACTCCAGCCGGCGCACGCGCTTGTACGGCGCGAGGACCGCCCGCGAGTGGGCGAAGATGACCTTCGCCGTGTCCGGGCCCGGCTCCCAGCCCTCGGCGAGGACGACGTACGCCTTCGGTACGGCGAGCCGTACGGGATCGGGCGCGGGGACGACCGCGGCCTCGGCGACCGCCTCGTGCTCCAGCAGCGCGCTCTCCAGCTCGAAGGGCGAGATCTTGTAGTCACTCGCCTTGAAGACGTCGTCCCCGCGGCCGATGTACGTGATGTAGCCGTCGTCGTCGCGCGCGCCGATGTCACCGGTCCGGTAGTAGCCGCCGGCCATCGCCTCGGCCGTACGGTCGGCGTCGCCGTGATAGCCCGTCATCAGACCGACGGGACGGGCGGAGAGATCGAGCGCGATCTCGCCCTCGCGCGCGCCCGGCGCGCCGGTCACGGGGTCGAGCAGTTCGACCTTGAAGCCGGGCGTCGGCCGTCCCATGGACCCGGACTTGAGCGGCTGGCCCGGTGAATTGGCGACCTGCACGGCCGTCTCGGTCTGGCCGAAGCCGTCCCTGATCGTCACGCCCCACGCGCGCCGGACGGTCTCGATGACCTCCGGGTTGAGCGGCTCGCCCGCCGCGACGGCCTCGCGCGGTGGTGTACGCAGCTGGGACAGATCGGCCTGGATCAGCATCCGCCAGACCGTGGGCGGGGCGCAGAAGCTGGTGACGCCCGCGCCGTCCATCTCCGCCATCAGCCTGGCCGGGTCGAAGCGCGTGTAGTTGAGCAGGAAGACGGTCGCCTCGGCGTTCCAGGGGGCGAAGAGGTTGGACCAGGCGTGCTTGGCCCAGCCGGGTGAGGCGATGTTCAGATGGACATCGCCTGGCTTGAGCCCGATCCAGTACATCGTCGCGAGATGGCCGACCGGATACGAGACATGCGTGTGCTCGACCAGCTTGGGGCGGGCGGTCGTACCGGACGTGAAGTACAGCATCAGCGGATCGTCCGCGTGGGTGGGGCCGTCCGGCTCGAAGGCGGCGGACCGGGCGTACGCGTCCTCGTACGGCAGCCAGCCCTCTGGCGCGCCTTCCGGGCCGGCGCCCACCACGATCCGGGTGAAGCCGCCCGGGATCGCGTCGAACTTCCCGGTGTCCTCGGCGCGGACGATCACATGCGCGGCCCGGCCGCGTTCGATACGGTCGCGCAGATCGGCGGGGCCGAGAAGCGGCGTCGCGGGGATGACGACGGCCCGCAGCTTCATCGCGGCGAGCGCGGTCTCCCACAGCTCGACCTGGTTGCCGAGCATGACGACGACGCGGTCCTCGGCCCGTACGCCCCGCTCACGGAGCCAGTTGGCGGCGCGGTTGGAGCGGGCGGACATCTCGGCGAAGGTGACGCGGACCCGGCGGCCGTCCTCCTCGACGATATGCAGGGCGACCCGGTCGTTGCCCCGCCCGTCCGCGCCGTCGGCGATCCGGTCGAACCAGTCCAGCGCCCAGTTGAAGCGCTCGGGACGCGGCCAGTCGAAACCGGCGTACGCCGTCGCGTAATCCTCCCGGTGCGCCAGGAGGAAGTCCCGGGCCGCCCGGAACCGCTCGGTCGGATCGGCCGGACCGTCGGCCGCCCTCGGCTGCCTTGCCGTCATGTGTCCTCCTCATTGCCGGACCGCTCTCTGACATCGTGTAATCAGTGACGTGGGTCTCACCACCCCCGGATGGGGGTGAGGGGCCGTGGCGACGGGAGGAAGAGGCGTGGCCGAACCGGTCGAGGCGGTGGAGATGCGGGCCGCGCTGCTGCGGCTGCGCAGGACGACCGGGCTGCCGGTGGCGTTCGGCGGGCTGCTGCACGAGGCGGGACGGATGGACATCGCCGAGCTGAACGGCGCGTCGACGGGCGCGCTGCGCGGCCTGGCGATCTCCGCCGGCAACGGTCTGGGCGGCAAGTCCATCGCGCTGTCCCGGCCGTGCGCGGTGACCGACTACCGGGTGGCACGGCACATCAGCCATGAGTACGACGCGGCGGTGGCGGCGGAGGGCCTGCGCTCGGTGCTCGCGGTGCCGGTGGTCGTACGGCGCACGGTGCGCGGGGTGCTGTACGGAGCCCTGCGCAGCGCCCTGCCGATCGGCGAACGCACCTTCGACGCGGCGGTCGCCGCCGCGCGGGACGTGGAACAGGCGCTGGTCGTACGGGACGAGGTACGGCGGCTGCTCAGCGTGAGCCGCGAGCCCACGCCCGGCCCGGCGGCCTGGGAGGAGGTCCGCGCGGCCCACAGCGAACTGCGGGCGCTGGCGCCGCGCGTCGTCGACGCGGAGCTGCGCGCGGAACTGCTCGCCGTCTGCGGGCGGCTGGCGGGCGCGTCGGACCCGATCGGCGCGTCCGGCCCGGCGGGCGGCGCGCCGCGCCTGGCCCCGGTCGCGCTGGCACCGCGCGAGGTGGACGTGCTGACCTGCGTCGCGTCGGGGTCGACCAACGCGACGGCGGCCGAACTGCTCGGACTGCGGCCGGAGACGGTGAAGGGCTATCTGCGCTCGGCGATGCGCAAACTGGGCACGCACACGCGGCTGGAGGCGGTGGTGGCGGCGCGCCGGGCGGGCCTGCTGCCCTGACCTCCCCGGCGTGGATACTCGCCGCATGGGCCTGGCACCGTCCTCGGCGTTCGGGTCAGACTGTGCCCGCACATGTGAGTGGAGGTACGGACATGGTGTCCACGGACCGTTTCCTGGCATTCGCCGCGATGTCCCTGCTGGTGATCGTGATCCCAGGGCCGAGCGTGCTGTTCGTGATCGGCCGCGCGCTGGCGCATGGCCGGCGCACGGCGATGGCGACGGTGCTGGGCAATGTGATCGGCTCGTACGCCCTGGTGGTGGCGGTCGCGCTGGGGATCGGCGCGCTCGTCGAACGGTCGGTGACCGTCTTCCTCGCGGTGAAGCTGGCGGGCGCGGCATATCTGGTGTTCCTGGGCGTGCAGGCGTTCCGGCACCGCAAGGACATGCGCGCCGCGGCCATGTCGGCGCCCGCGGGTCCGGCGCGCGGTGATCTCCGTACCGTCGGTGACGGCTTTGTCGTGGGGATCACCAATCCGAAAGGTGTGGTGTTCTTCGCGGCCGTCCTGCCGCAGTTCGTGGACCACTCGGCAGGCCGGCTGCCCGTACAGATGCTGCTGCTCGGGCTGGTACCGATCGGCATCGGTCTTGTCACGGACACGCTGTGGGGGCTGGGCGCGGCAGCGGCGCGCACCTGGTTCGCCCGCTCGGAGCGGCGGCTGTCGGCCGTGGGCGGCGCGGGCGGCTGCGCGATGATCGGGCTCGGCGTGACGGTCGCGGTGACGGGCCGCGCGGACTGAGCGGGTTCGAGCGGGTCCTTCCCGTATGGCACGTCGCGGTGTGGCAGGGCGCGGTGTGGCACGGCGCGGTGTGGCACGGCGCGGTGTGGCACGGCGCGGCGCCAGGGTCGCGTCAAAATGAGGTCTCCCCAGGTCAACGCCGCGTTATGGCCCGGCCATCTCGCCCTGCCCGGGGCATAGCTTCCAGGTGTCAGAAAAGCTCGACAGACTCCCCTGGGAGGACACCATGGAGCGCCTCGTACCCGAGGACGCGGACGGCGGCTCGGACCCCGCCCCGGCCGCGGACCCCGACGCCGACCCCGACGAACGCCGGACGGCCGGGCCGCTGTACGTACCCGTACGGCTCGGCTCGGCCGGCGGCCACCAGCTGCGGTTCGCACGCACGCCACTCGGCGCGCGGACCGCGATCGGCTTCACCAGCAGCCAGCGGCTGACGGCCGTCCTCGGTGAGGGGCAGGCGTGGATCAGGCTCGCGGAGCCCGCGCTGCGCGCACTCGCCGAACCACTCGGCGCGGCCCTTGTCACCGTGGACCCGCAGCTGACCGCTCCCGCCATCGGCGGGCGGCCCTCGGCGGCCGGGCCCTGTGCCCGGCGCGCCCTGGAGCTGCCGGAGGCGATGGCCGTATGACCGCCGAACCTCTGCTGCTGGTCGGCGAGTTGAACACACCGACGGTCTGGCCCGCGTCCGCCGCCCTCGCCCCCGGCGGTGATATCGCGGTGGCCAGGGT
The DNA here is from genome assembly GCF_000718095.1 of Streptomyces scopuliridis RB72. Classification (GTDB taxonomy): domain Bacteria; phylum Actinomycetota; class Actinomycetes; order Streptomycetales; family Streptomycetaceae; genus Streptomyces; species Streptomyces scopuliridis. The sequence goes on from NZ_JOEI01000005.1 coordinate 416,550, forward strand.
CTCCCTCGCGGAGCTGGCCGAGCGCTACGGCACCCCCGCGTATGTCCTGGACGAGGACGAGGTACGGGCCCGTGCGCGGGCCTGGCGCCGGGCGCTGCCCGACGCCGAGATCGTCTACGCGGCCAAGGCGTTCCTGTGCCGCGCCGTCGTCGACTGGATGGAGCAGGAGGGGCTCGGTCTCGATGTCTGCTCGGCGGGCGAACTGGAGCTGGCCGCCACCCGCGGCTTCCCGCCCGAGCGGATCGTGCTGCACGGCAACGCCAAATCCCCGCAGGACCTGAGGACCGCGCTGCGCCTCTTTTCCGGATTAAGAAAACGATCAAGGCCGGGTGAGTTTGGCGGCCACGGCATCGAGGACCCAGTCCAGGCCGGTCGCGAAGGATGCCTCGGCGTCCACGTCCGTGCCGTCGTACACGGCCTTGGTCAGCGCCGGGAAACGGCCTGTGGCCAACATCCTCGTCAGATACGGGCCGGAGGCGCGCTGCCACTCGTGCCTGGACAGGCCCGTGGCGCGCTCGGCCCGCAGGTTCGCGATCTCGCGCCTGATCGCACCGGTGAAGTAGGAACTGACGGTCTCCACGGCGCGCATGACGGTGTCGATGTCGGCGAAGTCGTCGAGGGCGGCCAGCGTGGCTTCGGCCACGGCGAGGCCGTTCGGGCCCAGGGTCGGGCGGCCGCCGAGCAGGTCGGCCAGCCATTCGTGCCGGAGAGCGGTCTGCCGGGTGCCGTTGGCGAGGTTGCGCAGCGCCTCCCGCCAGTCACTGGACCGCTCCTCGGGGAGGATCTCGGCCTGGACCTCGTCCACCATGAGGTCGAGCAGCTCTTCCTTGGTGGAGATGTATCCGTACAGCCGCATCGGGCCAGCCTTCAGCCGGGCGGCGACCTTGCGCAACGACACCGCCTCCAGCCCGCCCTCGTCGGCCAGCGCGATGGCGGCGGCGACGATCCGCTCCCGGTCGAGCGGCACGGGGCGAGTCGGCGGCTCCGGCCGGTCCCACACAGTCATGGTCACACCGTTCTGTTGCGATGCATCGCACTGAAGAAATACAGTGTATCGATATGAGACATCGTATTGCCGTGGTCGGAAGCGGCCCTGCCGGCCTTACCTTCGCCCGTGTCCTGCACCGCCATGGCTACCCCGTCGCCGTCCTCGAACGCGATCCCGCCCCCGGCGCCCGCCCCCGGGGCGGCACGCTGGACCTGCACGAGGGGCTGGGCCAGCTCGCGCTGGACAAGGCGGGGCTGCTGGCGGAGTTCCAGGCGCTGTCTCGTCCCGAGGGGCAGGCCATGCGCATCCTGGACGCGGACGGGACCGTCCTGCGCGACTGGCGCCCCCGTCCGGATGACCGGGCCAATCCCGAGATCGATCGCGGGCAACTCCGTGACCTGTTGCTCGGCGAACTCGACGTCCAGTGGGGGCGGGCCGTGACGCAGGTAGTGCCGGGGACCCGGGATGGCGTACTGGTCCATTTCGCGGAGGGGCGAGAGGAAACGTTCGACCTCGTGGTCGGCGCGGACGGCGCCTGGTCCCGGATCCGCCCGGCAGTCTCGTCGGTGACGCCGCACTACACCGGCGTCACCTTGGTCGAGACCTCCCTCGACGATGTCGACACCCGCCACCCCGACCTCGCCGGGTTGATCGGTGACGGTTCCGTGGCTGTGTACGGCGTGAACCGCGCACTCGTCGCCCAGCGCAACAGCGGCGGCCACGCCAAGGTATACGCCCAGTTCCGTGCGCCGCTGGACTGGCACACAAACCTGGACCTGGCCGACGTCGAGGCTGTGCGATCAGGCCTGTTGGCTCTGTTCGACGGCTGGGCCGCTCCCGTCCTCGATCTCCTCCGCCACGGCACCGCTTTCGTGCACCGCCCCCTCTACGTCCTGCCCGTGTCCCACACCTGGACCCACATCCCCGGGGTGACGCTCCTGGGCGACGCCGCCCATCTGATGCCCCCATTGGGGGCAGGCGCGAATCTGGCGATGTTGGAAGGCGCCGAACTCGCCGAGTCCATCGCCACCGACCCTGGAGATCTGGACAAGGCCGTCCGCGCCTTCGAGGAACAGATGTGGGCGCGGGCCGGCAGGTGGTCGAAGATCACGACGGCCGGTCTGGAACGCCTCGTGAGCCCGGACCCCGCCGAAGCCCTCGCCCTCTTCGACGAAGTCCAGCCATCCTGACCGGCAAGCGCGAGAGCACCAGCACTAACAGCTCGTCACGGCTTCTCGGGACACCGCCGCGGCCCCTTCCGACGAAGCCACCGTTAGACGAACGCACGGATCCTGCATCGAACGCAGCCCTCAGCCCGCTACCGCGAAAATCCGGTCCGATCCTCATCGCGGGCTGGGCGGTCAGCCTTGGGGCCCAGGTTGTCCTGCATCCGTTCGAGGCGGCGGTGCGTCGTCGGTGAAGACGGGCATGCCGAGGTCGACCAGTTGTGGGCGTCCGTCGGTGGGGATGTTCTTAAGGCTCTTGAGCTTGGCCATCGCAGCGTCGAAGCTGACCTGAAGTCCCTCGACCTCGCCGAGCCAGCCGTTGGCGCGGGCCCCGGACAGGATCACGAGCAGCCGCTCCCCCTCCTCGGCCACCTCCGCCCGCCGCGCGCGGGTCAGCGGATGGCAGAGCCGGCCGGGTTGAGGGCGCGGCCCGTGGTGCCGGTACGGGGACGGCGGCCCGGGTCTCCCCGGACCGCCGTCCGCTTCCATCGCCGTACGCGCCTCGTGTTTCAGATGCCGCTCGGTCCCGCCGGCCGGCGGGACGGGCGCGCGAGGGTGTAGCCGGCGATGCCCGCGAGGGCGCCGAGCACCCCGCCGGCCACGGTCCAGATCCAGCGGTCCGTCCACCAGCCGGAGGACCAGCCGCCCTCGGGCTCGACGCCGGAGGCGGCCAGCCGCGCCCCGTCGCCCATACCGCTGTCGGTCCCGCTCCCGTCTCCGTCATCGGCCGCCGAGACGGTGGTACGGCCCGGGGTCAGCGGGACGGCCAGCTGACCGCCGACCGCCGAGGCCCCGCCCTTGTCCGGCGTGGCGGCCTCGATCTCCGCCCGTACCGGCAGCCCGAGGTCCACCTCCTGCGCGTTCAGGACGGTGAGCCGTACGTAGTAGCTGCCCGGCAGCGGATCGTTGGACCACGGCTCGGCCCAGGCCCGTACGGTACGCAGCGTGCAGCGCAGCTCGACCGTGCGCGCGTCGGCCGCGAGCGCCTTGGTCTGGGCGCCGTACATGCACGGCTGGCGGCGGCGCAGTCCGTCGTAGACGTCCACCTGCCAGGTGGTCGCGCCCTTCCTGGCCGCGGCGGATTCGGGGAGCGTGACCTTCGCGGTGACGGTCGGGCGCTGCCCGGCGTCCGCGGGGAACACCCAGTACAGGTAGTCGCCCGAGGAGCCGTCCGCCGTGGCCCGCTGGCCCGGCCGGAACGCGGTGGCCGTACGGAACGACGTGCCCGCCTCGGTCGGCGCCTCAGCGGTGTCGGAGCCGTCGGACGAGCTGCCGGTGGGCGTCGGGGTCTCGTCGGCGACGGCGCTGCCCGCCGTACCGAGAAGCAGCACACCGGCCAGCAGGGAACCCGTGAACATACCGGTGATACGCATCAGTTGCTCCTCCATACGAGACGCAGGCGCGAGAGCCAGCCCCAGAGCAGTCCGGCGACCAGTCCGGTGAGGGCCAGGGTGCCGAGCAGCCACCAGCCGCGGCCGAGACCGAACGCGGCGAGATCGGACGGCTCGTCGGGCGAGTCGACCAGATCGACGGTCAGCTCGACGGGCAGGCCGGGGGTGGTCTTGACGGAGGCGGGCGCGGAGAAGGCGTTGCTGACCTGGAGACAGACCGTCTCGGCGGCCGGCTTCACCTCGTCCTCGTTGTCGAGCGGCGGCTTCGGGTAGCGCAGCCCCGACGAGATCACGTCGGTGCGCCCGTCGCCCGCTTCCGAGCCGCGGACGATCTCCCTGCCGTGTACGGTCACGGCGCGCAGCAGCACGCCGTAGTCCTGGTTGACGGCGCGGTCGGCGCCGACGCTGACGGAGGCGCGCAGCTCCTGGCCGGGCAGCACGTCCACGCGGTACCAGCGGTGCTCCGAGAACTTCTCGCGGTCGCTGTAGAGGCCGGGCTTGATCCGCGGGGCGTCGGCGCAGCGCGCGGCGCCCTCGGTGGCCACCGGGGTGACGACGGGGTCGGCGGCGCGGTCCACCAACTGTGTGACACGGCGCGAGAGTTCATCGGTGTGCTGGACGGAGGTGAACGTGCCGCCGGTGGCCTCGGCGATACAGGTCAGCTGCCGCCGGGTCTTGTCGTCGGGGACGAGACCCAGGGTGTCGATGGTGAGATGGATGCCCTTGGCCGCGATCTCACGCGCGACCTCGCAGGGGTCGAGCGGGGCGCAGGTGTCCTCGCCGTCGGTGATGAGGACGATACGGCGGGTGGCGTCGCCGTCACCCTCCAGGTCGTCGGCCGCGCCGAGGAGCGCGGGGCCGATGGGTGTCCAGCCGGTGGGGGCGAGCGTGGCGACCGCGGTCTTCGCCTCGGTGCGGTCCAGCGGCCCCACCGGGTAGAGCTGCTTGGTGTCCTTGCAGCCGACCTTGGTGTCCTTGCCGGGGTAGTCGGCCCCGAGGGTGCGGATGCCCAGCTCCACTTCCTGCGGAACCGCGTCGAGCACCTCGTTGAACGCCTGTTTCGCCGCCGCCATCCGGGACTGGCCGTCGATGTCGCGGGTCCGCATCGAGCCGCTGACATCGAGGACCAGATCGACCTTCGGGGCCGGTTTCCCGGTAGGTTCGTCGGCGGCGGCAGCGGCGGGAGGGAAGAGCCCTACGGCCAGGGTGGCCACCAGACCGCACACGGCGGCTGCCGGCCATTTACTTATGATCATCGCCGGATGATAGTGAGAATTCCCCCACGGAACCAAACAAGAGCTGACGGGGCATCAGATCGCCGAACCGTCAGCTTTCTTGCCGACCCCCCGAGGTGACCTCATGCACGGGAAAGCCGAACCGTCCAAGGAATTCACCGGGTCCGCCGGCGGACCGGACCCGCTCCGTCTGAACCGCCGCCGCTTCCTGGGCGTGGGTGCGCTCGCCGCAGCCTCGGTCGCCGCGGCGGCGCCCGCTCCGTTCGCCGCCCCCGCATCCGTCTCCGCATCCGTCTCCACGTCCGTCTCCGCGTCCGTCTCCGCGTCCGCCGGTCCGCGCGCCGCCACCCGGCCGCTGTTCCTCGGGACGTACACCTCCGCCGAAGGCGGCGGCACAGGCGTCGGCCTGGCGACGTACGACACGGTGACGGGCGCGATCTCGGGCGCCGGTACGGTCACCGGCGTCGCGAACCCCTCGTATCTCGCCGTCCATCCGGACGGCACCACGCTCTACACCGTCAATGAGCAGCAGGACGGCGGTGTCACGGCGATCGCCCTGCCCGGGGCCGGGGGCGGGAGCCCGACCGTGCTGGGCACGCGCTCCACGGGCGGCGCCGGGCCCACCCATCTGTCGGTGCACCCCGGCGGGCGCTGGCTGCTGAGCGCCAACTACACCTCCGGCAGCGTCGCCGTGCACCCCATCGATGCCTCGGGCGCGCTGGGCGAACGTACGGACCTGGTCACGCACTCCGCGCCGCCGCCGGGCCCCGGGCAGCAGGGGCCGCACGCCCACCAGATCCTCACCGCGCCGGACGGCGGCCATGTGCTCGCCGTCGACCTGGGCAACGACACCGTCTATACGTACCGTCTCGACACATTGGCCGGGACGCTGGCCCAGGTCTCGTACGCGCGGCTGCGCCCCGGCGCGGGCCCTCGCCATCTCACCTTCCATCCGTCGGGCGCGTTCGCCTATCTGGCCAACGAGCTCGACAACACCGTCGTCGTCTGCGCGTACGACCCCGCGACCGGTGAACTCACCCCCGGCGAGCCGCAGTCCACCGGCGCGGGGCAGGCGGGCGGCAACTTCCCGGCCCAGCTGGTGGTCACCGGCGACGGAGCCTTCGCGTATCTCGCCAACCGCGGTCACAACAGCCTGGCCCGGTACGCCGTCGAGGCGTCCGGCGCGAAGCTGCGGCTGCTCGACACCGTGCCGGTCGGCGGCGACTTCCCCCGGCAGCTCGCCCTCTCCCCCGCCGGGGATCTGCTGTTCGCCGCGAATCAGCGGTCGAACTCCGTGACGGTCTTCCATGTCGACCCGGGCACCGGCGAACTGCGGTCGGCGGGCGTGCCGTTCCGGTCGCCGGTGGCTGTCTGCGTGCTTCCGCTCTAGTGGCTCCCGGCTGTTGATGACGCGCTGCCGAGGAACGGTGACTTCATCGTGGGTCTTCTTGCGTCCGGCGTCCGCGAGGAGAAAACTCCGTGTCATCACCCCTACAACATCAGAGATCCTATTGGATATGCGGAATGACGTTAAGGGGCAGCCCGGGAGTCGGCAAGGGAGTCGGCAGCCGCGGCCGTCGAAACGTATGCGAGTGAAATGTATGTGAGCCAGAGAAGCGTCAGCCGGCGGCGGACACGCGCCGCGCCACCGCGGCCAGATGTTCACGCATCGCGACGAGCGGCCGCTCGGGGTCGCCGGACTCGAACGCGGCCAGGATCGCGGCGTGTTCGTCCACGGCCTGCTCGAGATCCGTCGTGCCGTGGTCGGCGGTCTGCCGCAGCCGGTGCACATGCGCGCTCAGGGACTCGGCGGTCTTGAGGAGGAAGCGATTGCCGGAGGCCCGGATGATCGTGAGGTGGAACTCCCAGTCCGCGGCGAAGTACTCGCGCAGATCGGAGAAGTCGGTCGGCCGGCCGTCGGCGCCCCGCAACTTCCGTACGCGATGGGCGCAGAGCACCTGCCGCGCGTGCGCGGCCCGCAACTCGGGCACCAGGTCGTCGACCTGGGAGACCGCGCGCTCCACGGCCGCGGTCTCCAGGATCGTGCGCATGTCGAAGAGCTCCGCGAGCTGCTCGGAAGAGAGCGGCGCGGCGACGCGGTAGCCCTTCAGCGCCACCCGCGAGATCAGTCCGGTGTGTTCGAGCTGGACGAGCGCCTCGCGCACCGGGGTCGGCGACACCTCCAGCTCCCGGGCGAGGGAGTCGATACCGAGTGAACTCCCCGGCGGGGTCGAGCCGTCGAGCAGCCTCTCCAGAATCGCGTCGTACACACCGTCGCGGAGGGCTCGGCGAGGCACTACCGGCTTACGGCCGGCGGCCGGGGCGGCCACAGCACTGTTCTCGTTCCTGTTCATCTCGCTCGCCATCCTAGCGTCACCGGCCGGCCGGGTGAGGTCGGCGGGGTGTCTCCGATTGAATAGATCCTATAGGGTCTATGATCCAGAGTCCGGTCCCGGCCACTTCTGACAGACCCGGAGACGACGATGTCCCACACCGCGCAGGACTGGCCCAGCGGCGCCGCCGTCCTGCAGTTCCCGCACACGACCCGCGACGGCCGCTCCGTCCAGGACGCCCCCGCCGCCTCCTGGCAGCGCGTCCTGGACGAGGTCGCCGCCGAGGGCTTCGACCACGTCGACCTCACGGACAGCCGGCTGCGGCCCGGCGATCTCTCCCCCGCCCGGCCGGCCGAGCTGTCCCGGACCCTCAAGGAGTGCGGACTCGGTGTCTCCGCGATCTCGGTGACCCGGCGCAGTGTGATCGACCCGGACCCCGGCACCGCCGCGGCCAACGCCGATTATCTGCTCCGCTCGCTCGACGCCGCCGCCGAACTCGGCACCACCCTCGTCTGCGCCGGGCTCCACCGGTCGCTGACCGACCGCGACTGTCTGCGCCGTGTCCTCGCCGTGAAACTGCCCGCCGTTGCCGCTGCCCGCGCCGAGGCCGGCCAGGACCGGACCGAGGGGGTCCGGCCATGACCGTGCTGACGAACGACCCGCGCGCCTTCGCCGACGAGGCCCTGGCCGGGTTCGCCGCCGCCCACGCCGAGGACATCCGTACGGTGCACGGCGGCGTCGTCCGCGCCTCGGCCACCCCGCCGGGCCAGGTGGCCGTCGTCATCGGCGGCGGCACCGGCCACTACCCCGCGTTCGCGGGCTGGGTCGGGCCCGGCTTCGCGCACGGCGCGGCCTGCGGCCATGTCTTCGCCTCCCCCTCCGCCTCGCAGATCTGCTCGGTGGCACGGGCCGCCGACAACGGCGGCGGGGTGATCCTCGCCTTCGGCAACTACGCCGGAGACATCCTGCACTTCGGGCGCGCGGCCGAACAGCTCCGTGCGGAGGGCATGGACGCCAGGACCCTCGCGGTCACCGACGACATCGCGTCGGGTCCGGCCGACAACACCGCGCCGCGCCGTGGCATCGCGGGCGACTTCTCCGTACTGAAGATCCTCGGTGCGGCGGCCGAGGCCGGTCTCGGTATCGACGCGGCCGTACGCGCCGGCCGCAGGGCCAACGCCGCCACTCGCTCGCTCGGCCTCGCCTTCGGCGGCTGCACCCTGCCGGGCGCGGACCGGCCGCTGTTCACCGTCCCCGCCGGGCGGATGAGCGTCGGCCTCGGTATCCACGGCGAGCCCGGGATCGCGGAACTCCCGCTGCCCACCGCCGACCGGGCCGCCGATCTCCTGGTGGACAGGATCCTCGCGGAGCGGGCGGTGGCAGCCGCCGGTGTGGGCGGATCCGACCGGGTGGCGCCGCTGCTCAACGGCCTGGGCGCGACCAAGTACGAGGAGCTGTACGTCGTGTACCGCCGCGTGGCCGAGCGGCTGGCCGCCGAGGGCCTGACCGTCGCCGCGCCGGTGGTCGGCGAGCAGATCACCAGCCTCGGGATGGCCGGCCTCTCCCTCACCCTGACCTTCCTCGACGACGAACTGGAAGCACTGTGGACGGCTCCGGCCGCCACGCCCGCCTTCCGCCGGGGCGCCCTCGCGCCCCGGCCGCCGCGTACCGACGATCTGACCACCACGCACCGGATGCCACCGGTCGTACCGGGCGGCCCGGATTCGCGGGCCCTGGGGGCACGGCTCGCCGAGGCATTGCTGACGGTGCGCGACACCGTGGTCGCGCATGAGGCGCGGCTCGGGGACCTCGACGCCGTGGCGGGCGACGGCGACCACGGCATCGGGATGCGGCGCGGGGCCGAGGCCGCCGCGGCTGCCGCGCGGGAGGCGGTCGCCCTCGGTGCGGGCGCCGGTACGGTGCTGGCGCACGCCGGCGCGGCCTGGTCGGAGCGGGCCGGCGGCACCTCCGGCGCGCTGTGGGGAGCGGCGCTGACGTCATTCGGCGCGGTGCTCGGCGACCACGACGGCGGTACGGGCGGAGGTGGCAGCGGTCCGGCCGGACGCAACGGCAGTACGGGAGGACGCGACGCCACCGACGGCGCCCGGCTGACGCGCGCCGTACGGGCCGCCGTGGACGCGGTGCTGCGGATCGGCGGAGCGAGGCCCGGCGACAAGACGCTGGTGGACGCCGCCGTGCCGTTCGCCGACCGGCTGGAGGCGGCCCTGCCCTCGGCCGGGTTCGCCGCCGCGTGGGCACAGGCCGCGCGGGCCGCGAGCGAGGCCGCCGAGGCGACCGCCGCGATCGCCGCGCGCCTGGGCCGGGCCCGTACCCATGGGGTCCGGGGGCTCGGCTCGCCCGACCCGGGGGCCGTCTCGTTCGCCCTGATCGTCGCCGCCCTCACCCCCGACTCCCCCGACGTCCCCAACGTGCCCGAGCCCGAGCCCGAGGAGAGCCACTGACGCCGCGTATCGTCGTCGGCTCCGAGGCCGCCGGTCTCGACTACAAGGAGGTCCTGAAGGCCGGCCTCCGGGCCCACGCCGCCGTCACCGAGGTCACCGAGGTCACCGATGTGGGTGTGGCCCCCGGCCAGGACACCGCGTATCCGAACTGGCCCGCAGGCCGGCCCGTGAGTGGCTGACGTACACCTTCGACCCGGCGTCGCCGTCCGCCACGAAGGTGGCCGCGCTCAGTTCGTACGAGTCGCGGGAGCCTTACGGATCGCACACGAAGCGCGCGTGACGGCCTCGTGCTCCGGAGCGGCGCGCCCACTTCGCCGAGACCGACGCGACCGCGGCCCGCGAGGTCGCGGCGCCCCTGCGGCACGGACCGATCCCACTGCTGTGCTGCGGCGAGAGCGCCGAGGTGGCGGCCCGCGGCGGCTCGGTCACGGTACGGAACGCCGCCGCGCTGCTCGAAGTGCCGGGCGTGGACGGTCTGTTCGTCGGCCGCGCCGCCTGGGACGTGGACAGCTTCCTCATCCTGCTGGAGACGGCGCGACGCGCGGCGGCGTAGCGTGAGAGCGGCACCACTGCCCGGTCTCCCGGTGTTCCCGCCGACGGCCCGGGCCGAGACTGGAGGTCGCACGATGGTGACGAAGGGCCGTACGGGCCAGCCCACCCTGGAGGAGGTCGCCGCGCTCGCGGGCGTCGGCCGGGGCACGGTGTCCCGCGTCATCAACAACTCGCCCCGGGTGAAGGACACCACACGCCATCTGGTCGAGCAGGCCATCGCCCAGCTCGGCTACATACCCAACCGGGCCGCCCGCGCCCTGGCGGGCAGCCGTACCGACGCCGTGGCCCTGGTGATCCCCGAGACCGAGAAACGCTTCTTCGCCGAGCCGTACTTCTCCGAGATCGTCCACGGCGTGGGCGACGGTCTCGCCGACACCGATCTGCAGCTCCTGCTCACCCTCGTCCGTACGGAGAAGGAGCGCCACCGCTTCCTCCAGTACGCCCGCGCCCGCCGGATCGACGGGGTCTTCCTGGTCTCCGTCCACGGCAGCGACCCACTGCCCGATCTGCTGGCCGAGATGGAGATGCCGACGGTCCTCAGCGGTCGCAGATCCGGGGACGAATCGGTGTCGTACGTCGACTCCGACAACGTGGGCGGCGCGCGGGCCGCCGTACGCCATCTGTCCTCGTCGGGCCGCCGGGCGATCGCCACCATCACCGGCCCGCTGGACATGTATGTGGCGCAGTGCCGCCTGCGCGGCTACGAGGAAGCGGTACGCGAACACGCCCCCGGCCCCGCCCCCTCCTGGATCGCGCACGGCGACTTCACCGAGGAGAGCGGACGCCGCGCGATGGCGGAACTGCTCCGCCTCCACCCGGATCTCGACGCGGTCTTCGCCGCCTCGGACCTGATGGCGGTGGGCGCCCTGCACACCCTGCGAGCGGCGGGCCGCCGGGTCCCGGAGGATGTGGCGGTGGTCGGCTTCGACGACTCCCCCCTCGCCCGCCACACGGACCCTCAACTCACCTCGGTGCGCCAGCCGGTGGAGGAGATGGGGCGGACGATGGCCCGGGTACTGCTGGAGACGATCAACGACTCCGCGGCGGCCTGGCAGCACGTGGTCCTGCGCACGGAACTGGTGCGACGGGCCTCGGGGTGAACGGCTTGGGCGTGGCGGCGCTCCTCCGGAGGGCGTCAGGAAGTGCTGTCGGGCCAGCGGACGTCGGTCTCGACGGGCGCGGTGTAGTCGATGCCGGGCACCGCGAGGCCGTACAGACGACGGACTTCGGCGTGGAACCAGTCGAGGTCGGCCAGTTCGGTGATCGTGTCGGTGGTGGCGGTGTTCCACCGCTCGGCGACGGCGGCCTGCACACCGGGGTCGAGTTCCCAGGTGTCGAGGCGTACGCGGCCGTCCTCGTCGAGGTCGAGCGGGCGGGCCCCGGTGAGCTGGTCCCACAGCTCGGAGAGCTGAGCGACCGGCGGCGTCATGGTGTCGCCGAGGACGCCGCGCAGCAGCCCGACATAGAGCGCGATGCCCGGGATGGCGGTGGAGGACTGAGTGACGGCGGCGCCGTTCACGGAAGTCACCGCGCGCCCGCCGACGAGCTTGGCGAGACGCTCATCGAGGATGCGAGCGGTCTGTTCGAGGTGGGCCTTGGCGGCGCCGATGGTGCCCTGCCGGTAGATCGCCGCGGTCAATGAGGAGCCGATGTAGGACAGTGCGGCGGTGGTGAAGCCGGCGGCGAGTAGTTCACGGTCGGCGAGGTGATCGATCCACCGCTCCCAGTCGGAGCCACCCATCACGGCGACTGTCTGATCGATGTCGTCGCCCTCGGCCGGCTGGGTCTCGACTTCTTTCACCTCGGGTGCGCCCCCGTCGGCGAAGACGAGCGTCTTGGTGCGGTATGCCTCCCCGACGGGCTTGAGGACCGAGGCGTAGGTGGCTCCGGTGTCGGGGTCGGTACGGCGCGGGGCCGCCACCGAGTAGATGAGATAGTCCAGGCGCCCGCCGAAACGATGCCGGATGAGTTCGGAGACCTGCTCCTTCATGGCATCCGAGAACGCGTCACCGTTGAGGAAGACCATCTCCCGGCCCTGGCTGCGGGCGAGTTCAGCGGTGGCTGCCGTGCGATACCAGCCGGCCGTTCCGGTGAGCCGACCCGGTGCTTTCTCGAAGCAGACTCCGATGCCACGGATGCCTGCTCGGGCAAGTCCCGCGATGGTGGCGGCCAGCCCGTACCCGGCGGAAGAACCGATGGGTTTCCACCAGTCCGAGCAGGGTGAGCCTGGCGACTCCGAGAGCGCGCTCCAGCAAAGAGCTCCTCGCCTGCGCGAGCGCCTCAAGGTGAACGGTCCTGTGGCGACAGCGCCGTTCCGCGCCGTATCCCGTGGGGGACACGGCACGGAACGGCGACCGTTCACGCTCAGAGCGAGCCGAGCCGCTCCAGGGGGAACGGCGGCTGGGCCAGGGGGCGTACGGCGAGCCGGGTGAGGGGCAGGACGTTGTCGTCGCCCGCCGTGCGGTTGGCGTGCAGTACGTCGCAGTGGACGCAGCGGTGGACGAGTACCCATTCGCCGTCCCCGCGTACGGAGATGGCGACCGGCTCCATCCGGGCACCGCAGTCGGCGGCCCGGTCGCCCGGGGTGTCGTCGACGTGACGGCTCCACAGGCAGTTCGGGCAGTGGTTGCGGTGGCTGGTGCCGGCCGCGGTCATCGGTACGTCGAGACCGCAGTGGAGACAGCGGAAGGACTCGGCGCGTGCTTCGAAGCGCGCGCGTCCGGACGTGGAACGGGACGTGCGTCCGGAAGTGTGTCCGGAAGTGTGTCTGGACCTGTTGCGGGACATCGTGAGAACGACTCCTGGTGTGTTGCTCGGACGGTCGGGGATGAACGCCGTCTCGTACCAAGGGAGTTCGCTCCGGTCGGGCGATGCCTGTCGGCCGTGCGTGTCAGCAGCGGTGCCGGGGTGACATCACGGAGAGAGAACTGCCTCGGTCAAGAGAACGGTTCCGACCGGCAACAGGCATACAACACCACCTTTTGAACCTTCGCCCGGAGCTCCCGGTGAGCGCCGCCTCGATGAAACAGGCGGCCGGGGCCCTGCGGCAACCGAATAATCGGATGTCCGGAGGTCCGGGCGGCCGACGGGGTCCTCAGGCGACCGAACCGATCGCCCGCGTCCTCGGCCGGTCGTGGTGGATCGGGGTGTGCGCGCCCGTGAGCGGGACACCGCTGCCGCCCCGCCGCACCGCGACGATCTCCGCCGCGATCGACAGCGCGGTCTCCTCCGGCGTACGGGCCCCGAGGTCAAGCCCTATCGGCGAGTGCAGCCGGGCGAGTTCGCGCTCGGTGACACCGATCTCGCGCAGCCGTCTGTCGCGGTCCTCGTGGGTACGGCGGGAGCCCATCGCGCCGACGAAGGCGACGGGGAGCCTGAGGGCCAGCTCCAGCAGGGGCACGTCGAACTTGGCGTCATGGGTGAGCACGCAGAGCACCGTACGGCGGTCGACCGCCGTCGACGCCAGATAGCGGTGCGGCCAGTCGACCACGATCTCGTCGGCGTCGGGGAAGCGGTCGCGGGTCGCGAAGACGGGGCGCGCGTCGCAGACAGTCACGTGGTAGCCGAGGAACGCGCCGGCGCGCGCCAGCGCGGCGGCGAAGTCGATGGCACCGAAGACGATCATGCGCGGGGGTGGCACGCTCGACTCGACCAGGAGCGTCAGCGGCTGCCCGCACCGCGATCCCCGCTCCCCCAGCACGACCGTGCCGGTACGTCCCGCGTCCAGCAGGGCGCGGGCCTCGGCCGCCGCCGTACGGTCCAGCTGCGGGTGGCCGCCGAGACCGCCCTCGTACGATCCGTCGGGGCGCACCAGCAGGGCGCGGCCCCGGAGCGTGTCCGGTCCTTCGGTGATCCGCGCGAGCGCCGCCGCGTCCCCCCGGGCGGCGGTGGACAGCGCCGCCGCGAACACCGCCCGCAGGGCGCTTCCGGCGGCGTCGGACCGTACCGGCGTCACCAGGATGTCGATGACCCCGCCGCAGGTCAGACCCACGGCGAAGGCGTCCTCGTCGCTGTAGCCGAACCGCTCCAGGACGGTGGCGCCGTCCTGGAGGGCCTGTTGGCACAGCTCGTACACGGCACCCTCCACACAGCCGCCGGAGACCGAGCCGATCGCCGTGCCCGCGCTGTCGACGGCGAGCGCGGCTCCCGGCCGGCGGGGCGCGCTGCCGGTGACCGCCACGACGGTGGCGACGGCGAAGTCACGTCCCTGCTCGACCCACCGGTTCAGCTCTTCGGCGATGTCCAGCATGTCGGTCTCCTCTGGTCTGGTGGTTGCGGTCGGGTGCGGGGTGGTCGGGTGCGGGGTGGTCGGGTGCGCGGTGGCTGCGGTCGGGTGCGGGGGAGGCCGGGTCAGGAGACGCCCAGCCAGGATTCGATCGGGTGGAGCGCGTAGAAGACCACGAAGATCACGGTGAGGCCCCACATGAAGGCACCGATCTCACGGGCCCTGCCCTGGGCGATCCGGATCGCGACGTACGAGATGACGCCGGCCGCGACCCCGGCGGTGATGGAGTACGTGAACGGCATCAGCACGACGGTCAGGAAGACCGGGACGGCGACGGCGCGGTCGCCCCAGTCCACATGCCGCGCGTTCTGCGTCATCATCGCGCCGATGACGACCAGGGCCGCCGCCGCGACCTCGCCCGGGACGATCTGCGTGATCGGGGTGAAGAAGAGACAGGCCGCGAAGAGGAGGCCGGTGATGACGGAGGCGAAGCCGGTACGTGCTCCCTCGCCGACGCCCGTCGCGGATTCGACGAAGACGGTCTGGCCCGAGCCGCCCGCCACCCCGCCGATGGCACCGCCCGCGCCGTCGATGAACAGCGCCTTGGACAGGCCCGGCATCCGGCCCTTGTCGTCGGCGAGCTTCGCTTCCGTACCGACGCCGATGATGGTGGCCATCGCGTCGAAGAAGCCCGCGAGTACGAGGGTGAAGACGATCAGGCCGACGGTCATCGCGCCGACCTGTCCCCAGCCGCCGAACTCGACCTTCCCGAAGAGCGAGAAGTCGGGCATGGAGACGGCGCTGCCGGTCAGCTCCGGCGGACCGCTGTTCCATGCCTTGGGGCTGATGCCGCCGGCGGCGTTGAGGACGACGGCGATGACCGTGCCGATGACGATGCCGATCAGGATGGCGCCGGGCACGTCGCGGGCCTGGAGCATGAAGATCAGCAGCAGCGTGACGCAGAAGATCAGGACGGGCCAGCCGGCGAGTTCACCGGTGGGGCCGAGCGTGACCGGGCCACCTCCCTGCGAGGCGTGTACGAAGCCCGCCTTGACCAGCCCGATCAGCGCGATGAACATGCCGATGCCCATCGTGATCGCGTGCTTGAGCGCGAGCGGGATGGCGTTCATGATCATTTCCCGCAGGCCGGTGATCACCAGCAGACAGATCACCACTCCGTACATCACGCACATGCCCATGGCCTGCGGCCACGTCATCACGGGCACGACCTGGCCGGCCACCACACCGGAGACGGAGAGCCCGGCGGCGAGCGCGAGAGGCACCTTTCCCACGAAGCCCATCAGCAGAGTGGTCAGGGCGGCGGCGAAGGCGGTCGCGGTGATCAGGGCCTTCTGTCCGAGAGTGTCACCGGCGACGTCCTCGCCGGAGAGGATCAGCGGGTTGAGCAGCAGGATGTACGCCATCGCCATGAAGGTCGTGACGCCGCCACGCAGTTCGCGGGCGACGGTCGAGCCGCGAGGGGATATGTGGAAGTACCGGTCGAGCCAGGACCTGCCGGCCGGGGGACGTGAGCCTGTGCCGGCGTCCTCGGCGGTGGTCCTCGGCTCCACTGACGAATGGGTCATGTATGCCTGCTCCCAAGGTTCAAAGGGGCTCCCGCGAAAGGACAGGGGACTGCGGGATTTGGGATGGTGCGTGGGCTGCACGACCCGGGGGACGGCCCGAGACGAATTAAAGGCGCGGTCCCCGGCGGCACGAGCGGCGCCGCCCGGGGACTGCCAGCGAAGGGAATTGATGGGGTGTCAGGTGCCGGTGAGATGCTCGGGGCGTACCGGCGTCCTGTTCAGCTCCAGACCCGTCGCGTTCCTGATGGCCGCCAGAACGGCGGGAGTTGATGAGAGGGTCGGAGCCTCGCCGATGCCGCGCAGACCGTACGGCGCGTGGGCATCGGCCAGTTCGAGTACGTCGACGGGGATCGTCGGCGTATCGAGGATGGTGGGGATCAGATAGTCCGTGAAGGACGGGTTGCGCACCTTCGCGGTCTTGGGGTCGACGATGATCTCCTCCATCACCGCCACGCCCAGACCCTGGATGGTGCCGCCCTGGATCTGGCCCAGGACGGAGAGCGGGTTGAGCGCCTTGCCGACGTCCTGGGCGACGGCCAGTTCGATGACCTTGACCAGCCCCAGTTCGGTGTCCACCTCGACGACCGCGCGGTGCGCGGCGAACGAGTACTGGACATGGCCGTTGCCCTGGCCCGTCCGGAGATCGAAGGGCTGGGTCGGACGGTGGCGCCACTCCAGCTCCAGATCCACCGCCTCGTCCTCCAGCACGTCCACCAGATCGGCGAGGACCTCGCCGCCGTCGGTGACGACCTTGCCGCCTTCCAGCAGCAACTCGGCGGTGGCCCAGGCCGGGTGGTACGTACCGAACTTGCGCCGGCCGATCTCCAGGACCTTCTCCCGGACGTTCTCGCAGGCGTGCTTCACCGCCCCGCCCGTGACATACGTCTGACGGGAGGCGGAGGTGGACCCCGCCGAGCCGACCTGGGTGTCGGCCGGCTGGATGGTGACCTGCGTGACGCCGAGTTCGGTACGGGCGATCTGGGCGTGTACGGTGACGCCGCCCTGGCCGACCTCCGCCATCGCGGTGTGGACGACGGCCACCGGCACCCCGTTGATCACTTCGAGCCGTACCCGCGCGGTGGAGTAGTCGTCGAAGCCCTCGGAGAAGCCGACGTTCTTGATGCCGACCGCGTAGCCGACACCCCGTACGACGCCTTCGCCGTGGGTGGTGTTGGAGAGCCCGCCGGGCAGTGCCCGTACGTCGGCCGCCTCGCCGGCCGCGAGCCACTGCTGCTCGGGCGGGAGCGGTCTGGCCTTGACCCGGCGGAGCAGTTCGGCGACGGGCGCCGGGGAGTCGACGCGCTGTCCGGTCGGTAGCAGCGTGCCCTGTTCCATGGCGTTGAGCTGCCGGAACTCCACCGGATCCATGTCCAGCGCCGCCGCCAGCTTGTCCATCTGCGCCTCGTACGCGAAGCACGCCTGGACCGCGCCGAAGCCGCGCATCGCGCCGCAGGGCGGGTTGTTGGTGTAGAGCGCGATGGCCTCGATGTCGACGTCCTCGATGACATACGGGCCGACGGAGAGGGAGGAGGCGTTGCCGACGACGGCCGGGGAGGCGGAGGCGTACGCGCCGCCGTCCAGCACGATCCGGCACTTCATGTGGGTGATCTTGCCGTCGCGGGTCGCGCCGTGTTCGTACCAGAGCTTCGCGGGGTGCCGGTGCACATGGCCGAAGAAGGACTCGAACCGGTTGTAAACGATTTTCACCGGCTTGCCGGTGCGCAGCGCCAGCAGACAGGCGTGGATCTGCATGGAGAGGTCTTCCCGGCCGCCGAAGGCGCCGCCGACGCCGGAGAGCGTCATCCGGACCTTGTCCTCGGGCAGGCCGAGCACGGGGGCGATCTGGCGCAGATCGGAGTGGAGCCACTGGGTGGCGACATACAGATCGACGCCGCCGTCCTCGGCGGGCACCGCGAGGCCGGACTCGGGGCCGAGGAACGCCTGGTCCTGCATGCCGAAGACATAGTCGCCGGAGACGATCACATCGGCGCGCGCGGCCGCCGCGTCGGCGTCGCCTCGGACGATCGGCTGGCGGTGGACGATATTCGGGTGCGCGACATGCCCGATGTGGTGGTCGTCGCGGTTCTCGTGGATCAGCGGGGCGCCGGGGGCGGTCGCGGATGCCTCATCGGTGACGACCGGCAGTTCGGCGTAGTCGATCCGTATCTTGGCGGCGGCGCGGCGGGCGGTCTCCGGGTGGTCTGCGGCCACAAGGGCGACCGGCTCACCGTGGTGCCGGACCCTGCCGTGGGCGAGGACGGGGGTGTCCTGGATCTCCAGACCGTAGTTCTTGACGGCCGTCGGGAGATCGTCATAGGTCAGTACGGCGTAGACACCCGGGGTCGCGAGCGCCTCGGCGGTGTCGATCGACCTGATCTCGGCGTGCGCCACGGTGGAGCGCAACGTGTGGCCCCACAACATGTCTTCGTGCCACATGTCGGAGGAGTACGCGAACTCGCCGGTGACCTTGAGTACGCCGTCGGGACGGAGCGTCGACTCGCCTATGCCGCCCTTGGTCTGCGAGCCCTGGCTGATCCTGGTGGGGGCGCCGATGGGGGCCCCGGGGCCGGTGGGTGAACCAGTCGTGGCCATGCTCAGACCGCCTCTTCCTGACGGGCGGCCGCGAGGCGGACCGCGTCGAGGATCTTCTCGTAGCCGGTACAGCGGCAGAGGTTGCCCGACAGCGCCTCACGGATGTCCGCGTCGCTCGGGGAGGGGTTGTGCTCCAGCATCTCGTCGGCCGCGACCAGCAGGCCCGGGGTGCAGAAGCCGCACTGTACGGCGCCCGCGTCGATGAACGCCTGCTGGATCGGGGAGAGTTCGCCCGCCTCGCCGGTCCCCGAGTCCGTGCCCCCGGCCCGCCACCGCTGGGCGCGCTGAAGGCTCGTACCGCACGAACCCGAGGCGCAGCCGTCGCCGGGATGCGCCTCGTCGCGGTGCTTGGCGTAGTCCGCCAGGCCCTCGACGGTGATGATCTCGCGGCCCTCGGCCTGGCCGGCCGCCACCAGACAGGAACAGACCGGGACGCCGTCGAGCCGTACCGTACAGGAGCCGCATTCGCCCTGCTCACAGGCGTTCTTGGAGCCCGGAAGGCCCATGCGCTCACGCAGTACGTAGAGCAGGCTCTCGCCCTCCCAGACGTCGTCGGCTTCCTGCCGGCGGCCGTTGACCGTGAAATTGACGCGCATGGTTACGCAGCTCCTTCGAGGGTCCGGCCGGTGCCGCCGCCGTCCGTGCGGTACTGCTCCCAGGTCCAGCCGAGCTGGCGGCGGGCCATGATGCCGACCGCGTGACGGCGGTACTTCGCGGTACCGCGCACATCGTCGATGGGGTTGCAGGCGCCCGCGACGAGATCCGCGAACTGCTTGGCGACGGACGGCGTGATGATCTTGCCGCTGTCCCAGAAGCCGCCCTCGTCGAGCGCCGCGTTCAGAAACGTTTCGGCGTCCCGCGCCCGTACGGGGGTGGGCGCCGCCGAGCCGATGCCGGTCCGTACCGTCCGGGTCTCGGGGTGCAGGGCCAGCCCGAAGGCGCAGACCGCGATGACCATCGCGTTGCGGGTGCCGACCTTCGAGTACTGCTGCGGTCCGTCCGCCTTCTTGATGTGCACCGACTTGATCAGCTCGTCCGGTGCGAGGGCGTTGCGCTTCACGCCGGTGTAGAACGCGTCGATCGGGATGCGGCGCGCGCCGCGTACCGACTCGACCTCGACCTCGGCGCCCGCGGCGAGCAGCGCCGGGTGCGCGTCCCCGGCCGGGGACGCGGTGCCGAGGTTGCCCCCGACACCCCCGCGGTTGCGGATCTGCGGCGAGGCGACGGTGTGCGAGGCGAGCGCGAGGCCCGGCAGCTCCGCCCGCAGGTGCTCCATGATGTGGGTGTACGGCACGGAGGCGCCCAACTCGACGTTCTCCTCGCCGACCACCCAGTCGCGCAGCTCGCCGATCCGGTTCAGATCGAGCAGGTACTCCGGCCGCCGGTGATCAAAGTTGATCTCGACCATGACGTCCGTGCCACCCGCGATGGGCACAGCCGTGGGGTGCTCGGCCTTGGCGGCGAGCGCCTCCTCCCAGCTGGCGGGGCGAAGGAAGTCCATATGCGGCTCTCTTCTTGATCGTCTTGTTGATCGCTGGTGATCGCTGGTGATCGCTGAACTCCGGGGACGGCCGGTGTCACAAGTACACAAGCAGCGCTTCCGCCTGGTGCAGTCACCGAAACCATGAAGGAATTGGCTGGTCGCCTTCCGAGTCTTGTAGATTCGAACGAAAGGCGAAGGCCCGGTAACCAAAAGGTCTTCGTACCGAAACGCACGGTGCGAGAACGGTGCGAAATCAGAGATCGGCGGCGACGAGATGCGGCTGCGCGCACTGCTGGAAACCGACGCGCTGGGCCTGCGACTGCTCGGCGGCGAGGAGGAGCTGGACCGGACCGTCCGCGGGGTGATGACCACCGATCTGCGGGACCCGAGCCGCTATCTGTCGGGCGGCGAGCTGGTCCTCACCGGCCTCGCCTGGCGGCACTCCGCCGAGGACTCGGAACCGTTCGTACGGATCCTCGTGAGCGCCGGGGTCGCCGGGCTCGCCGCGGGCGAGGCGGAGCTGGGTGCCGTCCCCGACGACCTGGTCACGGCGTGTGCGCAGCACCGGCTGCCGCTCTTCGCGGTGAACGAGGACGTGGCGTTCGCGACGATCACGGAGTATGTGGTGCGCCAGGTGTCCGGCGAGCGCGCCGGGGACCTCGCGGCGGTCGTCGACCGGCACCGCAGGCTGATGACCTCGGGCCCGGCGGGCGGTGGCCCCGATGTGGTCCTCGATCTCCTCGGCTCCGATCTCGATCTGCGGGCCTGGGTGCTCTCCCCCACCGGCCGGCAGATCGCGGGCGCCGGTGCCCCGCTGTCACCGGCGAGGGCCGCCGCGCTGGCCGGTGAGCATCTGGCCGCCACCCGCGCGGGCCGCCGTAGCCCCTATCGAACGGCCGTCGACGGAACGGCATACTCCCTCTTCCCCGTCCGCAATGTGGGGCGCGGGACCACACCCACCGCCTTCCGGGATGTGCGCGAGACAGTGCTCTCCGACTGGCTGCTCGCGGTCGAGGCGGACGCGGGCGACTGGCCCGCGGCCCGGCTGGACCTGCTCCAGGGGGTGACGCAGCTGATCGCGGTGGAACGCGACCGGCGCGACGCGGCCCGTACGGTACGCCGCCGGCTCGCCCAGGAGGTCCTGGAGCTGGTGCAGACGGGCGCCGCCCCGGCCGAGATCGCCGCCCGGTTGCGGGTGGCAGCCCCGGTGCTCCTGCCGGGGCTGGGCACGGCGCCGCACTGGCAGGTCGTGGTGGCCCGGGTGGAGTGGGCACAGAAGGGCACGGGCGACGGCGGCAATGGCGGCAATGGCGGCAATGGCGTTAACGGCGCGGGCGGCCCCGGCGCGGCGCTGATCGAGGGCGGCCCGGTGGCCCAGTCGCTGCTGGAGGAGATCCTCGTCGACCCCGCGTGGACCGGGGCCGGGGCGGGAGCGGACGCCTCCGACCGGATCGCGGTGGCGCATACGGATGACGAGGCGATCGCGCTGGTACCCCTGCCCGCGGTGTCCGCGGAACCCCCGGCCTCAGCCGTACCGGACGCGGGCGAGGGGGCGCTGCCGGGCGGCGGTTCCGGGGCGGAGAAGCCGCTGGATGTCGCCGCGGCGGACTCCGGCATCCACGCGGACGCGCTGCTGGCCGCCGTACGGAACCCGCTGTCCGCGGGGCTCGCGGACGACGGCCGGCTGACGCTGGGCGTGAGCGCGCCGGTGCACTCGGCGGAGGGGCTGCGCGGCGCGCTGGAGGAGGCCCGCCACGCCCGTCGCGTGGCGGCGGCCAGACCGGGCCGGGTCTGCGCGGCGGGCCACCATGAACTGGCCTCGCACGTACTGCTGTTGCCGTTCGTCCCGGACGACGTACGGCGCGCCTTCACCGCGCGCCTGCTGGACCCGCTGCGCGACTACGACCGGCGCCACCGCGCGGAGCTGATCCCGACGCTGGAGGCGTTCCTCGACTGCGACGGCTCCTGGACGCGGTGCGCGGCGCGGCTGCATCTGCATGTCAACACACTGCGGTACCGGGTGGGTCGGATCGAGCAGCTGACGGGGCGTGATCTGGCGCGCCTGGAGGACAAGTTGGACTTCTTCCTGGCGCTGCGGATGAGCTGAGATGGCGGGGCCCGTCCTCGCGGGGCACCGCCACCGCCGGGTCACCGGGTGCCAGGGAGACGGGTGGTTGACCGCCATCACCCTGAACGGTCACAAGAAGATCCGCTTCCGCCGTGAGGACCGCCCCCGATGCGCCCGCCGCGCCTCCTCCCGTACCGGTCGCCGCAGGTGACAGCCCTCCCGGCGGTCCCGCGCGCCCCGGTCGGCGGCCCCGGACACCCCCGTCACCCGCGCCTCACCGCCGGCGCCGATGACCACAAGATTGTGAAATCTTTCACCTGACCTATTGGCCCGGCGTGCCGATCCATGCTGAGATGCGTCCACACTCAACAGCACAATGGCGCGCTCGGGGAGGGCAATGTGGCGCATACCGCCATGTCTGGTTCCGGAACCACCTCTGGTGACGACCCTCTCCAGACCGCGGTATGGCGGCTGCGCTCGCGCGGCTGTTGGACCGACGCAGCGGCCCTGCTCGCACCGCACAGCTCCGTCCCCGCGCGGACGCTCCAGCGGGCCTCGCTGCTCGTCGAGCGCTGTCTGTTCACGGGCGGCGGCTGGCCGGAGGCCGAGGACGCGCTCCGCGCGGCGGAGGCCACGGCGCGCGAGGACCACGAACGGGGCGCCGCCGCGTGCGAGCGCGGCCATCTCGCGTACGCGTCGACCGTCCTCGGCGTACGCGACCGGGCGGACGAGGCACGGTCGGCGCTGGGGCGGGCGGCCGCGCTGCTGGACCCGGCGGCTCCCGGGCGCGCCCTGCTCGACTTCCGGCGCGGTCTGGTCGCCGAACACCTCTCCGACTCCCCGCAGTCGGCGCGCGCCGCGTACCGCCGCGCCCACGCCGCCGCCACGGCGCACGGCGAGACGCTCCTGCTCTCGTTCACCTGGCGCCATCTGGCCGGACTGGCCCTGAGGGAGGGCGAGTTGGCGGAGGCGCGGCACGGTTTCGGCGAGTCCCTGCGGATCCGGGAGGAGTTGGGCTACCTCGTGGGCACGGCGCCGGCCCTCGCGGCCCTGGCCGACGCGGAACCGGAACCGGAGGCGACCCGTCTCCGCGCGGAGGCCGGCCGTCTGTTCAGACTGCTGGGCGGCGTCCCCACCTGGCTCGCGGACCAGCTCGCCCCTCCGGCGTCGGCGGCCCCCGCGGTCTGAGTGGTCGGTCACGCCGCCGTTCAGGCCACGGGCCGCCCCACGAACGAGTGAGGGAGGGACGTTTCCGCGGCGGCCGTACGAGTGAAGGGGCGCATATACGCGTAACGAGGTGGCCAGACTGCCCCCGCTCCACCTCCGCCCCCTCACAGAAAGAGGTTCCCGTGAAGAGTCCCGGAAGGACCCTGGTCACCACCGCTGCCGCCGCCGTTCTCTGTGTCGGCTTCCCGCTCAGCGCCCAAGCGGCCGAGGGTCTTCTCTTCTATACGTCGGAGTACGGCCCGATCGTCCTCGAAAACCCCGCGGACGGCCTGTGTTACAGCGTCGGAAACGCCCAGGACCCGCAGAACTCCACCGACCGTGTCGCGACCGTCTACAGCGAGAAGCAGTGCAGAGGCGATGCCACCCGGCTCAAACCAGGTGCGGAGGGTTTCCTCTCTTTCGCCTCGGTGAAGTTCACCCGCTGACCGCCACCGCGTCGCGGTCGGGGCGCGGACGACGACGGCGCTATGTGGTGCTCGTTCACCACGTCAGTGATTGAGGTTGACCATTTTCTTGGGGTCGACGATGCGGTCGAAGTCCTGTGCGGTGATATAGCCGGTGGCGAGGGCGGCTTCGCGAAGTGTGGTGCCCTCGTCGTCGGCCTTGTGGGCGATTCGGCTGGCCTTGTCGTAGCCGATCTCCGGTGAGAGTGCGGTGACGAGCATCAGGGAGCGTGCGAGGTAGGCGTCTATCTGCTCACGGTGCAGGTCGGCGCCTTCGATGCAGTAGACGCGCAGTTTCTCGCCGGCGTCCGCGAGGATGCGGGCCGAGTGCAGGAAGTTGTTGATGATGACGGGCCGCATGGCGTTGAGTTCGAAGTTGCCCTGGCTGCCGGCGAAGGCGACGGCGCTGTCCTCCGCGAGTACCTGGACGCACACCATGACCATCGCTTCGCACTGGGTCGGATTGACCTTGCCGGGCATGATGGAGCTGCCGGGTTCGTTCGCGGGCAGGGCGAGTTCACTGATGCCGCAGCGGGGGCCCGAGGCGAGCCAGCGCAGGTCGTTGGCGATTTTCATCAGCGGTACGGCCAGAGCCCTCAGCCCGGCCGAGGCCGCCACTATGGCGTCCAGACTGCCCTGGGCGGCGAAGGAGTTGGCGGCGGTGCGGAACGGGTAGCCCGTCAGCTGGGCGATCTCCTGGGCCACGTGCTCGCCGAAGCCCTCGGGGGCGTTGAGTCCGGTACCGACAGCGGTCCCTCCGACGGCCAGTTGGTGCAGGTCCGGCAAAGTGGCTTCGATACGGTCGATGGCGCCGGACAGCTGGGCGGCGTAGCCGGACCATTCCTGGCCCACGGAGAGCGGGACCGCGTCCTCCAGATGGGTGCGCCCGATCTTGACGATTTCCCACCAGTCACGGGACTTGGCTTCCATCGCCTGCCGCAGTTCCCTCACTTCCGGGAGCAGGTGCTCGTCGATCTGCCGTACGGCGGCGATGTGCATGGCGGTGGGAAAGGTGTCGTTGGAGGACTGGCCCATGTTGACGTGGTCGTTGGGGTGGACCGGTGTCTTGGAGCCCAGGGTGCCGCCGACGAGCTGGATCGCCCGGTTGCTGATGACCTCGTTGACGTTCATGTTGCTCTGGGTGCCGGAGCCGGTCTGCCACACGTACAGCGGGAAGTGGTCGTCCAGGGCGCCGTGGATCACCTCGTCCGCTACGTGTGCGATCAGGTCGGCCTTCCACCGCGGCAGGCGGCCCTCGCGTCCGTTGACGAGTGCGGCGGCCTTCTTGACGTAGCCGTAGGCGTGGTAGACGGCCTTGGGCATGCGGTCGTTCCCGATGGAGAAGTGGATCAGGGACCGCTGGGTCTGGGCGCCCCAGTAGCGGTCGGCGGGCACTTCGACGGCGCCCATCGAGTCGGTTTCGCGGCGGTGGCCGGTGGCGTCGATACCGATCGGCACGTCCCGTACCCTCGGCGGCTGTTCATCGGCGTTCTGGTGACGGGCGGTCATTGCGACGCCTCCTTCTCGGACAGCTGTCCGTAGACCGGCTGCCACATGGCGTCCTGTACGGCCTGGACCAGGTCTTCCGGCCGGCGGGTGGCGACCTTGTCCTCGACAGCGGCCTGTACCACCGCCACCGCCACCGTCGCCGAGGAGGCGCGCAGGTTCGCCACCGGCGGCAGCAGGGGCGCGCCCGGGGCGCGGGCGTCGACCTGCCCGGCGACCGCCTCCGCCGCGGCGAGCAGCATCCCGGCGGTCATCCGCTGCGCGCCGGCGACGACGGTGCCCAGGCCGAGGCCCGGGTAGAGCAGCGCGTTGTTGGCCTGGCCGATGACGTGGCGCACCCCGCGGTGCTCGACGGGGTCGACCGGGATGCCCGTGGCCGTCAGGACCTTGCCGTCGGTCCAGGCCATCAGGTCGGCCGGCATGGCCTCGATCTTCTCGGTGGGGTTGGACAGCGGGAAGATGACCGGCCGCTCGACGTGCTCGGCCATCGCGGTGACCACGTCCTTGTCGAAAGCCCCCGGGGTGGTGGAGGTACCGACCAGGATGGTGGGGTGAACGTGCCGGACGGTGGTCAGCAGGCCGGTCTCCCCGTCCGCCCAGCCGTGGACCTCCTCGGCGGGCCGTGCGTAGGGGGCCTGGTAGTCGCGCAGGTCCGCCATGCCCTCCACGAGCAGGCCCTGCTTGTCGACCAGCCACACCCGGCGGGTGGCCTCCGTGCTGTCGAGGCCGTCGCGGACCATGGCGTCGCGCAACTGGTCGGCGATGCCGACGCCGGCGGTGCCGGCGCCGAAGACGATCAGTCGCTGCTCGCGGAACGGCACGCGGGTGACCTTCAGGGCCGACAGGGCGGCGGCCAGGGTGATGGCGCCGGTGCCCTGCATGTCGTCGTTGAACATCCGGTAGCGGTTTCCATAAGTCTCCAGGAGGCGGCGGGCGTTGCCGGGCCCGAAGTCCTCGAAGTGCAGCAGCGCGTTGGGATACAGCTCCGAAACGGTCTCCAGGTAGGTCTCGACGAACGCGTCGTACCGCTTGCCCCGGACCCGGCTGTGGCGCAGGCCCATATAGAGGGGGTCGTTGAGGAGGTTCTCGTTGTCGGTCCCGACGTCCAGAACCACCGGCAGACACCGTGCCGGGTGCAGCCCGGCCGCGGCGGTGTAGACGGCGAGCTTGCCCACTGAAATCTGGACACCCTGCACACCCCAGTCGCCGATGCCCAGGATCTCCTCGGCGTCGGTGACCACCACCAGGTCGATCTCGTCGCGGTGGAGCCGCAGTGCCTCGAAGGAGCGGCGAAGGTCCTGCGGCCGGTCGATCGACAGGAAGACTCCGCGAGGGCGCCGGTAGTCGTGGCTGTACCGCTTGATCGCCGCCCCGACCGTCGGGTCGTAGACAATCGGCAGCAACTCAGCGAGATGATCCGACAACAGTCGGTAGTACAGCACTTCGTTGCGGTCGTGCAGCTGGTCGAGGCTGATGAACTTCGCCAGGTCCGTCGGCTCCTGCCGCACCTGTTCGTAAGCACGAAGCGCCTGCTGGTCAAGGGTGAATTCGGCGTCGGGCAGCCGGCCCACCAGGTCGAGACGCTCCCGTTCCTCGGCGGTGAAGGCCGTACCGCGATTGGTCAGCGGATCGAGCAGGACCGGAGGTGTATGCATCGGCATGAGAACCACTCCACGGGTATCGTCACTCCGTCCGTATCCCCCCGTTCCATGCTTGGGCTTTTCCCCAGTCGGCGCCATCGGAAGGCCCCGGACCAGGCGTTTCCATGAGTCCGGGCCGGCGCGAACCCCTGCGGTCGGCGAACCCCTGTGGTGGTCGGCGAACCCCTGTGATCGGCGCGAAACCCTGTGAGCGCGCTTCCCCTGCCCGGAGGGAGTGTGGGCGACCTGTCCACGGTGGCCCCGGCGCGGACCCTATACGGACGGTGCCGTCGGGGTGTCGCCATGCCATGAGTGCCATAGCCCGGCGTACGCGCCGCCCGCGCCAACCAGCGCATCGTGTGTGCCGAGTTCCGTCAGCAGGCCGTCGTCCATCACGGCCACCCGGTCCGCGTCGCGCGCCGTGTGCAGCCGGTGCGCGATGGCGATGACCGTACGGCCTTCGAGTACGGCGGCCAGCGCCCGTTCCGCGTGGCGCGCGGTCGTCGGGTCCAGGAGTGCGGTCGCCTCGTCGAGAATGACCGTATGGGGATCGGCCAACACCACCCTCGCCAGAGCGAGTTGCTGCGACCGCGCGCCATCGATGGCCATCTCGCCGGAGCCCTCCAGCGGGACGCCGAGCACGCCCGCGCCCAGTTCCGTGTCCAGGCCGTCCGGGAGGTCGTCGACCCAGTCCGCGCCGACGGCGTGGAGCGCCGCGCGTATCCGCTCGTCCGTGGCGTTGGGCGCGGCGATCAGCAGGTTGTCGCGGACGCTGTCGATGAAGACATGGTGTTCCTGGGTCACCAGCACCACTTGGCGGCGCAGTTCGCCGGGGTCGAGTGCGGCGATCGGTACGCCGCCGACCGTCACCGAACCGGTACGCGGACGGTCGATGCCCGCGAGCAGGCGCCCCAGGGTGGACTTGCCGGCGCCGGAGCGGCCGACGACGGCGAGGCGTTCGCCGGGGCGTACGGTCAGATCGACCCCGCGCAGGACATCGCGCCCGCCGTCGTACGCGAACCTCACCCCCGTGACCTCGATCAGGTCGCCGTCCGGGACGGGTCCGGCCGGCTGCCGTGCCCGCAGAACGTCCGCGTCGGCATTGGCATCGGCGTCAACGGCGGCCAGTCCCTCGACCCTGGCGAAGGAGGCCCCGCTGCTCTGGAGTTGCTCCACCCACTGGAGGATCGTGTCCAGCGGCTGCTCCAACTGCCGCAGATACAGCGCGCAGGCGACCACCGTGCCGAGACTCACCATGCCGTTGCCGGTCAGCGCGCCGCCGACCAGCAGGACCGCCACGACGGGAACCACGTACCCGATGTCCACCGACGGAAAGAGCACGCTGCGCAGGAACAGCGTCCGGTCACGTGTCCGCAGGCATTCCTCGACCGCTTCCTCGGAGGCGGCGATCCGGCGCTCCTGGAGTCCGAAGGCCTCGACGGTACGGGCGGCCGAGGCGGTGGACGAAAGGACCTCCGCCAGCACGGAGTTGGCCTCGCCCTCCGCCAGATAGCCGGCGTGCGCGCGGCGGAGATACCAGCGGGTGGCGATCCGGATGCCGAGCAGTCCGAGCAGTCCGCAGGCGCCGAGCAGCGGGTCGAGGACGAAGACCGCGCCGAGGATGAACAGGACCTGTATCCCCGCGATGAACACATCGGGTCCGGCGTCGCGCAGGGTGGTGCCGACGGCGGTGACATCGGTGGTGCCGCGTGTGGTCAGATCGCCCGTACCGGCGCGTTCGACGGTCGAGGCGGGCAGCGCGAGCGCCCGGCCGACGAGCCGTTCGCGGATACGGGCGGAGGTCCGCTCGCCGAAGCGATGGCCGATGAGGCGTGCGTACCGCGCGAGCAGGAGCTGAGCCAGCGCGCACCCCAGGATGATGAGCGTGTACCGGTCGACGGCATCCACCCCGCCGCCGGCCCGTACGGTGTTGATGATGCGGCCGAGCAGCCAGGGGCCGACGAGCCCGGCCGCCGCCGCCAGCGCGTTGAGGATGAT
This sequence comes from Streptomyces scopuliridis RB72, assembly GCF_000718095.1. Lineage (GTDB taxonomy): Bacteria > Actinomycetota > Actinomycetes > Streptomycetales > Streptomycetaceae > Streptomyces > Streptomyces scopuliridis. The sequence continues at coordinate 445,505 of NZ_JOEI01000005.1, forward strand.
CGCGGCGGCGAAGGCACGGCCGTCCTGGCGGATCAGCTCGATCGCCGCGCGCCGGATGTGGGGCGGTTCGGCGACGGGCAGGTGCTGGGCGGGGGGCGCTGTTTTCCGGCCGGTACTCATCGGGCCGCCTCCTCCTCGTACGGACCGGGCTCGTTCGTACGGCTCCCGTCCATGCGCCTTTTGTCCATGTGCCCCTCGTCCATGTGCCCCTCGTCCATGTGCCCCAGGTCCATGTGCCCCAGGTCCATACGGCGTCCCTCCGCGCCGGGTTCGTCCTCCGCGCCGCGCGAGACGAGGGCCCGGTAGCCGGCCCGGTCGCGGATCAGCTCCCGATGGCTGCCCGTGGCGGCCACGCGCCCGCCCACCAGGTAGTGCACCGTGTCCGCGCGCTCCAGCATCAGCGGAGAGGTGGTGGTGACGAGCGTGGTGCGGCCGGCTCTGGCGGTACGCAGCCGGGCGGCGAGCGCGGCCTCGGTGTGCGCGTCGACCGCCGAGGTGGGATCGACGGCGATCAGCACCTCGGGGTCCGCGAGCAGCGCCCGGATCAGCCGTACGCGCTGACGCTGGCCGCCGGAGAGATCGCGGCCGCCCGCGAGGATCCGCGAGTCGAGGCCGTGCCGCCGGCCGTCCACGACGTCCTGCGCGACGGCGGCCCGCACGGCCTCCGTGATGGCTTCCTCGTCCCGCTCGCGGCGGCCCTCGACGGCCTCGCGCAGCGTCCCGGCGAAGAGGTCGGCCTCGTTGTCCGCGACGAGGACGCGCTCGCGGATCCGGGGCAGGGCGATCGCGTCGAGACGTACGCCGCCCCACGTCGCGTCCGAGGGAACGAACCGGCCCAGCCGGTCGGCCACTCGCGCGGCGTCCGAGGGCCGGGCGCAGACGAGCGCCGTCAGCGTGCCGGGCTCGACGGAGACACCGGAGGCCGGATCGCTCAGCGGGGCGGGGGACGAGGGCCCGTCCTCCACTGCCGATTCCAACTGCTGTTCCGAGTCCGCGAATTCGGGTTCCAGATCCAGGAAGCGGATGACCCGGCGGGCGCACACCAGGCCGCGGCTCAGGTCGTACCCGCCCTCGATGAAGAACGCCACGGGCATGACGAGGACCGCGACATACCCGTACACGGCCACCAACTCGCCCACGGTGATGTCCCCTTGCGCGGCCATCCGGGCGGCGAGCCAGGTCACGGCGGCCAGGAACAGCGCCGGAAGTCCCAGGCCGAGGGCGTCGATCCAGCTGGTGACGGCTCCTACCCGGTACCCCTCTTCCTTGAGCTTCGCCGAATCGCGCCGGTAGCGCCCTGCGTACACGTCCTTGCCGCCGAGCCCGCTCAGCACGCGCAGCCCGCCGACGATGTCGACGAAGCGCGCGGCGAGGGCGCCCTGCCGCTCCCGGTACGTCGTCTCCACCCGCTGCAACCGGCCGAGCAGCGGGCCGACCAGCACCGCGAGCAGCGGCACACCCAGCAGTACGACGGCGGCGAGGAGCGAGGAGACGGACAACAGGAGCGCGGCCACGACGAGATACGCGACCACCGCGCCGAACCCGGGGCCGGTGATCGTCAGCGTGCGGCTCAAGACAATGACATCGGCGATGCCGATCGTGACGACCTCCCCCGCCGTGACGCGGCGGGGCAGGGTGGCACCCAGCCGGGTCGCCTGGCGGACCACGACACGCACCGTACGGAAGGCGGCGTCGTGCCGGACCCTGGTCATCGTCCGGTGCCGCATCATGCCGACCCAGGCGTTCGCCACCCCGACCCCGAACAGCGCCCCGACCCAGCCGAGGAACGCCGCCCGGTTCCCCGGCTCCAGGCCGTCGTCGATCGCGCGCGAGAGCAGATACGGCGGCAGGGTCAGCCCGATCATCCAGACGCTGCCCCAGGTCGCCCCGGCGGCCACCCGCCCCCGCTGGCTTGTGACGAGCCACCACAAGTACCGCGCGGCGCTACGCCGGTCCGGAATGCCTGGATGTACGTAGGAGTCCCCCATTCTCCGCACCCTAGACGAGCGGCTCAGGGGTCGCGTCGCCCGGATCCGGACCCGGCCGGGCGCCGCGAACGCCCGCCGCCGCGCATACCGTTACGGCCTCCCCACGACCTCACCACCGGCTCACCACGAACGCGCCGGGTTGACGCCTCCGGTACACCCTCACCGGAAGAGCAAAAGGAACACATCACCCGCAATCAGGGCAATGAATCCGGCCCGGAGCACTCTCCGGCGGACGGAGAAGGATCACCAACAACCCCAAAAGGGGAGCCTTGCTGAATTTCCGTCAGATGCCAGAAACGGAACAGAACGACATGGACGTCGCCCCATCGTGTGGTGATAAGATCGCCAAGCTTGCCAAGCGGTGCCAAACCCGCTATGGCATAAAGGAAAAGTCAGCGCATCGGCCCAGAATTCCGCCACTCCCCGGGGAGAACTATGCCATCAGCCGGGCCTTCAAGGCAGTCCGGCAGGCTAGTATGCGCCGACCTATCCCGTAATCAGTGACCGCGATATGTCTGTGAACGCGAGATCACTCGAACGTACCCTCCAGACATTCAGCACCTGGTGGCCCAGTCGCCCGAAGAGAGTCTTATGACGCAATACTTCCAGGATCCAGCGCTTTGGGGTCTGATCGCTGGTACTCCTGTCGCCGCGACCGCGATCATTCGCGGAAGAAAATCGATCGCCGAGCTGCGGAAGGAGAAACAGGAGCTCAAGGCTCATTACGCCACCCTTGAGGACCATTACGCGGAGGCCGTGGAAGAGGCCAAGGACAGGGCGGAAGAAGCCACCAAGACCGCACTGAAGTCCGCCATGCGGACGCTTCAGGGTCTCGCCAGCGAACAGCAGCTGGCCATCACCAAACTTCAGGACAAGTACGGCGAGCTCCAGATTCTCCAGGACCTCCTGGACATCGACCACATGAATTCGCAGTTCGCCCGGCGTGCGCAGTCCATCGCCGTGCTCTGCGACGGATGGCTCGGCCGACAGCGCGACGCGGCCTCGCTGTACGACGTGGTCCGCAGCGCGAAGGGCCGTATTCGCCACTTCACCCGGGTCGAGATCCGGGCCCAGAGTAATTTCGCCATTGTCAGCCGGGCCGTCGAGCCGGTCGCGCTCACCCTCGCCGAACTGCTGGACAACGCCACCAGTTACTCGGCGCCGGAAACAGTGATCGAGATCAATATCCGGCCCGTGCCCAAGGGCGTCTGCATCATCGTCGATGACGCCGGTGTCGGCATGAACGAGGAAGAGAAGGCCAGGGCGGCCAAGCTCCTGTCGAGCGAACGCTCCCCCGGCGTCTCCGGTCTCGGCAATCCGCCGCAGTTCGGCTTCACCGTGATCGGTGTGCTCGCCGCTCGCTACGGCTTCACCGTGTCCGTGGATTCCACCTCCCCCTACGGCGGTGTACGCGCGGTGGTGCTGCTCCCCGACGAGCTCCTCACCGCCATGCCAGAGCCCGCGCCCGAGCCTCAGCCCGAGCCCAAGGAGTTCCCCGCCGTGGCCGCGTCCTCCCCGATGCCGCCCGAGGAGAATCCGGTGGCTCCCTCGACCACATTCGGCGGTCTCCCGAAACGCCGGCGGAGAGGCGCGATATCCATCGTGCCGACCGCCGACAGCGCGGAAGCCCCGGCTCCTCGCTCCAGCGAACAAGCCGCCTCCGTCATGGGCGCGTTCCAGCGGGGTACGCAGTCGGGTCGCCGTTCCACCAACGCAAGCAGCGAAGGGCATGAGACTCAGTGAATTACGACCTGTCATGGATGCTTGACAGTGCCCTTGAAGTGCCCGAAGCACGGCACGCGATCCTTGTCTCGGCCGATGGCCTGCTCATGGCCCGCTCCAAGGATGTCGGCAAGGATCACGCCGATACCGTCGCCGCGGCGATGAGCGGAATGCAGTCGCTGAGCCGTACGGTCGCCGACTTCTGCGGCGGACCGCCGAACAATCGGCCGCAGTGGCACCAGACGCTGGTGGAGTTCGACCACGGCTTTGTCTTTCTCATCTCCGCCGGCGAGGGCGCCTATCTCGCCGTTTCCGCGTCGCCCGAGGTCGACATGGCCGAGATCACCTTCCGTATGCAGCAGCTCGTCGGCCAGCTCGGCAAATCCCTGACCAGTCCCCCTCGCGAGATTGCTGACACCAAGGCATGACCACATCAGATGAGCCGGATCAGGAACCAGTAGCCCCGCAATTAGTGCGACCGTATGTCATCACCAACGGCCGCAACCTGCTCGGTGACCACGAGTTTTCCTTGATCACTCTGGTCACGGCGGCCGAGGACATATCCAGAACGGGGAATCTCGATCCTGAGAAGCGCCGTCTGCTGGAGCTGTGTTCGGGAGGTTATCTCTCGGTCGCCGAAATAGTCGGACACTCTCATCTCCCCGTGGGTGTCGTCAAAATCCTGCTGTCCGACCTCACGGAGGAGGGGTATCTCTTCACACGCGCCCCCATACCTGCCGCGAAACTTGTCGACCGGCACATACTTGAGGAGGTGCTGAATGGCCTTCAAGCCCGCTTTGGATGACGGTGTCTATCTGCGCGAATCAGTGCAGACCGCTGCGAAGATCCTGGTGGTCGGGCATTTCGCCGTGGGCAAGACGACATTCATCGGGACCATGTCCGAGATCCCGCCGCTGCGTACCGAAGAACTGATGACGCAGGCCGGCGAGGGAATCGACGACCTCAAGGGCACGACCGGCAAGACCACGACGACGGTGGCCATGGACTTCGGCCGCCTCACACTCAGCGACAGGCTGGTCCTCTATCTCTTCGGCACACCCGGGCAGCAGCGCTTCGTCCAGGTGTGGGAAGACATGTCCCGGGGCGCCCTCGGGGCATTGGTGCTGGTGGATCCCGAGCGCCTCGAAGAGTCCTTCCCCGTGATGGACCTCGTCGAACACTACGGAATTCCCTACACCATAGCGGTAAACCGATTCGACGACACAGAGACCCATCAGGACGAGGAAATACGAGAGGCGCTCGACCTGCTCCCCGAGACGCCCCTCGTCAATTGTGACGCGCGGGACCAGCGGTCATCAGCCAACGCGCTCATCGTCCTCGTCCGCTACCTCCAGTCACGCCTTCGCTAGGAGTTCGGCATGCAATCTCATTCGGAATTCCAGGCCCCACCACCTGGCTGCCCGGCGCACAACAGCGGCTTGCGCGTGCCTCTGCACGGTCCCGAATTCGCTGCCGACCCGGACGCCTTCTACGAGCACATGCGGCACTACGGCCCAGCCGCGCCGGTGGAGTTGGCCCCCGGGGTGGAGGCCTCGCTCGTCACGGACTACGCGGCGGCGCTCCATGTGCTCCAGAACCCCGAGGCGTTCGCCCGGGACTCGCGCCGCTGGCGCGCGCTGAACGAGGGCCGGGTGCCCCTCGACAGCCCCGTGCTGCCCATGATGATGTACCGGCCGAACCCGATGTTCTCCGACGGCGCCGAGCACTTGAGGCTCCGTCAGGCCGTGACGGAGAGTCTGGCCAAGATCGACACGCACCGGGTGACCCGGCATGTCGAGCGCGTCGCGTCGTATCTCATCAGCCAGTTCAGCGGCCGCGGCAAGGCCGATCTGATCGGCGACTACGCGCAGGTGCTGCCGCTGCTGGTCTTCAACGACCTCTTCGGCTGCCCGGCCGAGATCGGTGACCGGCTGGTCTTCGGGTTCTCCGGCATCTTCGACGGCATCGACGCGGAGAAGGCGAACGAGGTCCTGACCGAGTCGCTGAACGAACTGGTCGCGCTCAAGCGGGCCCAGCCCGGCGAGGACGTCACCTCCTGGCTGATGCAGCATCCGGTCCGGCTCACCGACGAGGAGATGATCCATCAGCTCCTGCTGCTCATCGGGGCGGGCACGGAGCCGCTGTCGAATCTCATCGCCAACTCGCTGCGGGTGCTGCTCTCCGACGACAAGTACGCCGACGGACCGCACTCGGCCGGCCTGCTGGTCGAGGACGCCATCAACGACGTCCTGTGGAACAGCACCCCCATCGCCAACTACGCGGCGCACTACCCGCTGTACGACGTCGACCTCAACGGCAGCAAGCTGGACGCCGGTGACCCCGTGCTCATCAGCTTCGCCGCCGCCAACACCGACCCCAGCCTGTCCGTGAGCCGTCAGACGCTCAGCAAGCGGGCGCATCTGGCCTGGGGCGCCGGCCCGCACGCCTGCCCGGCGAAGGACCCGGCGCTGCTCATCTCCGTACTGGCCATCGAGAAGCTGCTCAACGGCCTGCCGGACATCGAGCTCGCGGTGCCCGCGGAGTCGCTGCTCTCCCGTCCGGGTCCGTTCCACCGGGCGCTCAGCGCGCTTCCGGCCCGTTTCACCCCGGTACGGAAAGAGAAGTCGGAATCCACCCCGTATCCGATGAGCAGCGGGCGTCCCGCCGGAAATGCCCCCGTGCAGGCGCACCAGGGCAAGGCGCAGAAGGGTAGCTTCTGGAGCGGATTCCTCGCCTGGTGGAAGGTGTGAGATCCGCAACAAAGCGGGGCCCTTTACCTTCGCATGAACGTTCAACCGCAGGGGTAGGCAGGGTGGGCGAATCTTATGTGATCCCTTGAAAAGGAGTCGCTGTGGAGCCCTCCCTGACTACCTCGTCCGTAGACCGACGCGCCGTAGTCTCGATATTCTCCCGCCTGCGCACATCCAATGGCCAGTCAAATCCATTGCCTCTCTACGCAGAACTCAGAGCAATGGGAGATATCATCCCCGCCCCCTGGGGCGGGCATCTGGTGACCTCCTACAACCTCTGCGACCAGGTACTGAGGAACAAGACCTGGCAGGTTCCCGACAGCGAGTGGCGCGCCAGGCAGGGCGCGGCAACACGCTGGAACGCCTCCTCTTCGCGGGAAATGGGAAAGACTCTGCCCGCACTGAATCCGCCGCACCACACCCGGGTGCGGCGGTCGGTCGGCAACACTTTCGACCGTAAATCTCTCGCGAATTCCAAGGGTTCGATCGAGAAGTCCACGGAGCAATTGCTGGACCGGCTCACCGAGAAATTGCGGAGCGGCCGGGCCGATTTCAGTTCGCTGGTCAGCGACGAATTGCCCATCATGACGATCGGCGAATGGCTCGGCCTGCCGCCCTCCGATTACCAACGGCTCCGTTCACTCACCCGCGATCAGGTGTTCTCGCAGGAATTGCTGCCGACGCCGAGCCAGCTCGCACTGTCGGACGCCGCCACCGCCCAATTGCGCGAGTACTTCACGGCGGTCATACGCGAACGCCGCCGCACACCGGGCGACGATCCGATCTCGGAATGGCTGCGGACCTGGGACGGTCTCGACGACGACCAGGGGGCGGCCGACGAAGCCGTCTACTTCCTCTCGTTCCTCTTCCTCCTGGCCGCGCCGGAGACGACGGCGACGCTCCTCTCCCAAATGGTGTGGCTCCTGCTGAAGCACCCGCGCCAGCTGAGCTGGCTGCGCACGCATCCCGAGCACATACCGGGCGCCGTCGAGGAGGTGCTCCGCTACGACTCGCCGAACCATGTGATCAGCAGGGTCGCCGCCGAGGACACCACCCTGGGCGGCGCGTACGTCCAGCGTGACCAGATGGTGCATCTCATGGTCGGCGTCGCCAACCATGACCCGGAGCAGCACGCCGAGCCTGAGCTCTTCGACATACGGCGCAAGGCCGCGCACCTCAGCTTCAGCGGCGGAATCCACTACTGCATCGGCGCGCCGCTGGCCCGGCTGGAGGCGACGACCCTGCTCACGTCCCTGCTGAGGAGGCTGCCCGATCTCCGTCTCGACGGGGAACCCGTCTGGGCGCCCCGCGTGGGCTTCCGCCGGATTCTGGAACTCCCGGTGACCAGAGCCTGACCTGCCGTCAGGACCATAAAGGGACGTAACGCAGTGAGAACTGACACATACACAGGGAATCGCGCGGTGGACGAGTTCAAGGCACTCCGGGTCATACAGGAAGGGCCCGTGCTGAGGGTCGAGCTGAACTCCCCCGAGACCGGCAATGCCGTCTCCGGGACGCTCCTGGACGAACTGCTCACCGTACTGAGCACCCTTCAGGACGACCCCGGAATCCGGGTGTTGATCCTCTCCGGCGCGGGAGACGACTTCTGTCTCGGCGGCGACCGGGCGGAATTCGCCGAATTCCTGGCCGCGGACCCCACCGGGGCGAGCCTTCGCACCCTCGGCAAGAAGGCACGCCGGGTCTGTGACGCGCTCGCGACGGCCGATGTGGTCACCATCGCCCGGCTGCATGGCGGCGTGATAGGCGCGGGGCTCGCTCTCGCCGTGTTCTGCGATCTGCGGGCAGGGGCGGACGACTGCCGTTTCCGTATGCCCGAACTCGCTCTGGGTATGCCTCCGGCCTGGGGAGGAGCCCTGCCCCGGCTGATGCAGGAGGCGGGCGCTGCCAAGGTCCGCGAGCTGCTGCTGACCGGTAACAATTTCGACGCGGCGACGGCGGTGGAGCTGTCCGTCCTGCACAAGGTCGTCCCGGTGGAAGAGCTCGACGACGCTGTCCAGCAGTGGGTCAGGCCGATGGTCCGCAGGTCCCCGGCGGCTCTGCGGACCGCCAAGGTGATGCTGAACGCGTACGGCGGCGCGAACCGTCTCGCGGACACCACCCTCCTCGACGCGGAGCTGATGACCTCGGCGCTGACAGCGGCGGCGGCCGCCTCCCGCCATCGCTGACATCGGCACATCGGTGACGTCGGCGAATCAGTGCGGATTCAGCCGGCCGAGCCCGTGAAGTGCTCCCGTATCAGCGACTGCACCACCGGCAGGTCCCGCGCCATCAACGCGTCGAGCAGCGCGGAGTGTTCGGCCGCGTCCGCGACGAGATCGGCACGGCGTACGGCCGGGGCGCTGACCAGCGGCCACTGCGAACGCCGGTGCAAATCGTCGGCCACCATGACCAGTTGCCGGTTGCCCGAGAGAGCGAGCAGCGCGCGGTGGAAGGCGCGGTCGCTCTCCGCGTACGCCGCGCGGTCCCCGACAGCGGCGGCGGCGCCGGTCGCCTCGGCCAACGGGGCCAGTTCCGCCCATCGTTCGGCGGATACGGTACGGGCCAGCCGCAGCATCACCGGCACTTCGAGCAGGGCGCGCACCTCGGCCAGCTCGGCCAGTTCACGGGCGCTGCGCTCGATGACACGGAAGCCGCGGTTGAGCACGACCTCGACGGCGCCCTCCAGCGCGAGCTGCTGCATGGCCTCGCGTACCGGAGTGGCGGAGACGCCGAAGCGCTCGCCGAGCACGGGGGCGGAGTAGACCTCACCGGGGACCAGCTCACCGCTGACGAGCGCGGTGCGCAGGGCGTCGAGGATCTGTCCGCGTACGGAATGACGGCGTACCGGCGGGGACGGGGGCGAGGGCTGGGACTGGGACTGGGACTGGGACTGGGACTGCGAAGGGCAACCGGACCGGTCGGGCTCACTGTGCGTGTGCTCGCCGCGCACCTGCTCCGGCACCCGCCGGGCCCCGGGGGCCGACGCCTCGGACGGTCCCGACGCCCCCGGCGCGTACGGCCGCGGCACGGCGGCGTCGCGCGCTCTGCCCTGTTCCACTCCGGTCCACCTCCTTCGCCATGCACGATAGGCCGACCGGGCCGCAGTTCAAACCTCGATCACGTCGGGTAAGGTAAGGCTTACCTGCAAACGATCCCGATTCGGTGGTCCCCCTGCATGACCCTGCCCACGCTGCTGCCCGGCCTCCTCGCCTCGCCCGTGACCGACGCGTACGCGCGTCTGGCCGAGGTGTTCCCCGCGCTGAGCATCGACCAGCTCACCGAGAGTGAGCGGCCCCCGGCCGGTGGCGGCTGGGTGAGCGCGGCGGATCTGGCGGCCGGGGGCGCGGCCCTCGATACGTTCCTCGCCTGGGACGAGGCGCAGGTGCGGCGGGACTACCGGCAGGAGGCGCGCCCCGATGTGGTCGCCGGCTTCGCCTTCCACCGGTACGCCTGGCCGGCCTGTCTGCTGATCACCGTGCCCTGGTTCCTGCACCGCAGGGTGCCCCGGCTGCCCGTCGAGGCCGTCTCCTTCCAGCGGGCGCTGGGCCGGATGACCGTACGGATCGACGAGTTCGCCTGTCTGCCGGACGACCCCGCCGCGGCGCTGCCCGGCGCCCGGGTCGTCCCGGACGAGGAGGCCCTGCGCGCCGAGGTACGGGCGGCCGTCGCCGGACATCTCGCACCGGTCCTCGACGGCTTCGCCCCGCGGATGCGGCGCGGCCGGCGGGCGCTGTGGGGGATGGCGACCGACGAGATCGTCGAGGGCCTCTGGTACATCGCCCAGCTGCTGGGCGAGGAGCGCTACGCGATGGCGGAGCTGGAGCGGCTGATGCCGGGCACGACCGCGCCGTATGTCGGTGCGGCGGGTTTCCGTGAGCTGACCGGACCGGACGGCGAAACTTTGCCGACCCGTGACCGGGCCAGTTGCTGCCTTTTCTACACGCTGCGTCCCGAGGACACCTGCGTCACCTGTCCGCGTACCTGCGACAACGACCGGGTCCGGAAGCTCACCGCGAGCGTCTGACTCCGCGTCACCCTCGGTCCCACGCCACCCGCAGGGGTGATATTAATCGAACATGACAGCCACCTGCCGAACGGCGGTGTCAGCCGTTCGTGCCTCTTCAAGTGCTGCACCGCCTCGTTGGTGTTCTCTTGTCCCGAAACCCCCTGAGCGTCACCGCACTTACGCCAAAATGGCGTCCCAAACGCCCTACTGCGATGCAAGGAACACCGCATGCGACTGACAGACATATCGCTGAACTGGCTGCTTCCCGGCGTCGTCCTGCTCGTCGGAATCCTGGTGGCGGCGGCGGTGTTCGCGCGCGGCAAGCGCGCGGCTGACAAGCCCGCACCCGTCGAGGATTCCTGGGAACGCAGCGAGGAGCGCCGCAGACGCAAGGAAGCCATCTACGGCATCGCCTCCTACGCACTCCTCTTCTGCTGCGCGGCGGTCGCCGCCGCGCTCTCGTTCAAGGGCCTGGTCGGCTTCGGCCAGGAGAACCTCGGTCTCAGCGGCGGCTGGGAGTATCTCGTCCCGTTCGGTCTCGACGGCGCGGCGATGTTCTGCTCCGTGCTCGCGGTGCGCGAGGCCAGCCACGGCGACGCGGCCCTCGGCTCGCGGCTGCTGGTGTGGACGTTCGCCGGTGCCGCCGCCTGGTTCAACTGGGTGCACGCGCCCACGGGCCTCGGCCACGAAGGCGCTCCGCAGTTCTTCTCCGGCATGTCCCTCTCGGCCGCGGTCCTGTTCGACCGCGCGCTGAAGCAGACCCGCCGTGCGGCGCTGCGCGAGCAGGGTCTTGTCCCCCGTCCGCTGCCGCAGATCCGGATCGTACGGTGGCTGCGGGCACCCCGCGAGACCTTCGGCGCCTGGTCGCTGATGCTGCTCGAAGGCGTCCGTACGCTGGACGAGGCGGTCGATGAGGTACGCGAGGACCGTCGCCAGAAGGAGCACAACCGGCACCGCAGGCGGGAGCAGGAGAAGCTGGACCGGGCGCAGATCAAGGCGCTCAACCGTCAGCACCGGGCCTGGGGCCGGGGGCGTGGCGGCCGTCAGGTGGCCCTTCCCGCGGTGAACTCGGGATCGGGCTCGCCGCCGGCCGTCGAAGCCGCCGCGGAGCCTGCCATAGTGGAGCCCGGCCAACTGAACCAGCGCTCTCGGCTCTCCCTTCAGCCCGTGAAGACCAGTGAGACTCCTCGTACGGTCGATCTGACCGCGGAGGACGACACCATGGCGCTGCCCAGGCTCGACTCCCTGGAGCGCAAACTCAAGGATCTGGAGCAGCAGTTCGGCTGACGCGGGCCGCTCGGCCGACACGGTCGGTCGGGCTGACGCGACCTCGGGGGAACAGCACTCGGACCGGTGTGACGGACAGCCGTCACGCCGGTCCGCTGTTTTCACCCGCCCCACAGCACTCCACCCCACAGCTCCCCGCCCCACGGCACTCCGCCCCACCCTGTCCCGCACCGCCCTTACGCCGCCTCGCCGTTGAGCTCGAACCAGACCACCTTGCCCACCGGCCTCGCCCGTATCCCCCAGTCGTCCGCCAGGCTCCGTACCAGCGCGAGCCCCCTGCCGTGCGTGGCGTCGTCGGGCACCGGCCGCTCCGGCGCGGGCGGCGCCGGCACTCCCGCGACGAAGTCCCGTACCTCCACGCGCAGCCGGGAGTCCGCGATGGTCGCGGTGACCACGGCGCCGTCGTCCGTATGCACCAGCGCGTTCGTGACCAGCTCGCTGATCAGCAGCTCCGCCACCGCCGCGGAGTCCTTCTCCTGCCAGTGCCGCAGCATCTCCCGCAAGGCGTGGCGTACTTCGGGGACGGCCGCGAGATCGGCGCCCCCCACTCTGCGCCGCAGACCTCTCATCACTCTGTCCCCCCGCTCATGACGTCCCTCTCCCCGCTGCTCCGGACCCGCCCCGCGCTCGTATGCGTACAGGAGATGCATTCCCCACCCGGAATGGACCACTCATGGTGTTCATCACCTGATCGCCGCAGTCGGGGCAGAGGGCGCGCGGAGGGTGCGCGAGGACTGCCCGGGGAAGTGAGGGGGGAGTGAAACCGTGCGAACCGATCCCGAGGAGCGAGGAGCACCGATGCACGACGACCGATCCCTGGTGGAAGGGCGACTGGAGCGGGCGCTGCGCCAGTTCATCCGCCCCGCGCAGTACGCGGCCCGGGAGCCGCTCTCGCTCTCCGTCTGGCACGCGCCGGGCGAGCCGGTGCCGGTGGGCCAGGCGCTCCAAGGCTCCTACAAGCCGTTCACGACCGGTACGGAGTGGGGCTCGCCCTGGTCCACCAGTTGGTTCCGGCTGGAGGGTGTGGTCCCCGCGTCCTGGGCCGGCCGGGCCGTCGAGGTGGTCATCGACCCGGGATTCACCGGTGAGGGGCCCGGTTTCCAGGCCGAGGGGCTGGTGTACGACGCCGCGGGCGTGCCGCTCAAGGGCATCCATCCGCGCAACCGGCACATCCCCGTCGCCGCGCCCGCGGCCGGCGGCGAGCCCGTCCGGCTGCTGCTGGAGGCGGCCGCCAACCCGGCCGTCCTGCATGACTTCGAGCCGACGCTCCTCGGTGACGTACTGACCGCGGGCAACCGTCCGCTCTATCGTTTCGCCGCCGCCGACCTGGCCGTTCTGGACGAGGAGGTCTGGCATCTGATCCTCGATGTCGAGGTGCTCACGGAGCTGATGCGCGAGCTGCCCGTGGACCGCTCACGCCGCCATGAGATCCTGCGCGCCCTGGAGTCCATGCTCGACGCGCTCGATCTGCACGATGTGGCGGGCACGGCCGCCGCCGCGCGCGGTGAGCTGGCGGAGGCGCTCTCCCGGCCCGCGTCCCCGAGCGCCCACCGGATCTCGGCGGCGGGGCACGCCCATATCGACTCGGCCTGGCTGTGGCCGCTGCGCGAGACCGTACGGAAGGCGTCGCGGACCTTCGCCAATGTCACGGCGCTCGCCGCCGACTACCCGGAGCTGGTCTTCGCCTGCTCGCAGGCGCAGCAGTACGCCTGGGTGCGGGACCACCAGCCGCACATCTGGGAGCGGATCAAGCGAAGCGTGGCGGACGGGACATGGGCGCCGGTGGGCTCCATGTGGGTGGAGTCGGACGCCAATATGCCCGGCGGAGAGGCGCTGGCCCGGCAGATCGTGCACGGCAAGCGCTTCTTCCAGGAGGAGCTGGGCGTCGAGACGGAGGAGATCTGGCTGCCGGACTCGTTCGGATACACGGCGGCCTTCCCGCAGTTGGCGAAGCTCGCCGGGGTGAAGTGGTTCCTCACCCAGAAGCTCTCCTGGAACCAGTCCAACAAGATGCCGCACCACTCCTTCTGGTGGGAGGGCATCGACGGCACGCGCGTCTTCACCCATTTCCCGCCGGTCGACACCTACAACTCGCAGTTCCACGGAGCCGAACTGGCGCATGCCGAACGGAACTTCGCCGAGAAGGGACGGGCGTCCCGGTCGCTGGTGCCGTTCGGCTGGGGCGACGGCGGTGGCGGCCCCACCCGGGAGATGATGGAGCGGGCACGGCGGCTGAAGTCCCTGGAGGGCTCGCCCCGGGTCGAGATCGAGCACCCGGCGGCCTTCTTCGCGGCGGCCGAGGAGGAGTACGGCGCCCAAGCGCCGGTCTGGTCGGGCGAGTTGTACTTGGAGCTGCACCGCGCCACGTACACCACCCAGGCCAAGACCAAGCAGGGCAACCGGCGCGCCGAACATCTGCTGCGAGAGGCCGAGTTGTGGGCGACGGCGGCGGCGCTGCACTCGGGTGGCCGCGCCGCTCCGTACGCGTATCCGTACGAGGAGCTGGACCGGATCTGGAAGACGGTGCTGCTGCACCAGTTCCATGACATCCTGCCGGGCTCGTCGATCGCGTGGGTGCACCGCGAGGCGCGCGCGACCTATGCGGCGGTACGGGACGAGCTGACGGGCATCATCGGGGACGCGCTGGCGGCGCTGGGCGGCGACGGCAGCGCGGTGGGGGTGTGGAACGCGGCCCCGTTCGCCCGCCGCGATGTCATCGCGGCCCGCGCCTCCGATGTGGCGGAGGGCGTGCTGACACAGCCGCTGGCCGACGGGGAGGTGCTCGCTCCGGCCCTGGTCAGGGCGGTGGCGCCGGGCACATTCACCACGCTAGCCCCGGCCCCCGTGGCGGCCGTGTCGGCGAACGGTGGCTTCACGCTGCGCAATCAGCTGCTGGAGGTGGTCATCGACGCGGACGGGCTGCTGACCTCCGTACGCGATCTCGTCGCGGGCCGCGAGGTGCTGGCGCCCGGCGGCCGGGGCAATCTGCTGCAACTGCACCCCGACCACCCCAATCAGTGGGACGCCTGGGACATCGACCGGCACTACCGGCGCCGGCACACCGATCTGACCGACGCCGACTCCGTCGAGCTGATCGAGGAGGGGCCGCTGCGGGCGGCGGTACGGGTGGTGCGGACGTTCGGGTCGTCCCGGATCACGCAGGAGATCCGGCTCACCGCCGACACCCGGCGCGTCGATATCGTCACCGAGGTCGACTGGCAGGAGTCGGAGAAGGTCCTCAAGGCCGCGTTCCCGCTCGACGTACACGCCGAACGCTCCACCGCCGAGGTGCAGTTCGGCCATGTGCACCGGGCGACGCACGACAACACCGGCTGGGACGCCGCCCGGTTCGAGATCTGCGCGCACCGCTGGCTGCGGGTCGCGGAGCCCGGCTACGGCGTCGCGGTGCTCAACGACTCGACCTACGGGCACGATGTGACCCGGGCGCCGCACGCGGACGGGCTCGGCACGACCGTACGGCTGACGCTGCTGCGCGCCCCGCACAGCCCGGACCCGGAGACCGATCTGGGCACGCACAGCTTCCGGTACGCGCTGCTGCCCGGCGGCACGGTGGAGGAGACCGTACAGGAGGGCCTGGCGCTGAACCTGCCGCTGCGCGTGGCACCGGCGCCGGAGCAGCTGCCCCTGGTGAACGTCGACCACCCGGCGGTGACCGTCGAGGCGGTCAAGCTCGCGGAGGACCGGAGCGGGGATGTGATCGTACGGCTCTACGAGGCGGCCGGCGGCCGGGCCGAGGCAACGCTGCGGGTCGGCTTCCCGGTGACCGGCGCGCGGGTGACGGATCTGCTGGAACGGCCGCTGCACGACGCGGAGACGGACGAGGAGGGACTGCGGCTGCGGCTGCGGCCGTTCCAGATCCTGACGCTGCGGCTCACGCCCGCGTGAGCCTTCACGGCGAGTGAGCCGAAGGGGGCGCGTCGACGTCGAAAGGGAGAGCGCGCGGAGGTTCGTGAGGAACGAACGAATCGAGCACGGTCGACCGTCGACGTCGGCAAGAGCGCCCCCTGAGGCGAACCAAGCCCCAAGAATCACGGCCGGGGCACGTTCCTCAAGTTGGAGCGTGCCATCTGGACCATGCGGCCCACTCCCCCGTCCAGGACGATCTTGCTGGCCGAGAGCGCGAAGCCCGTCACCATGTCGGCGCTGATCTTCGGTGGGATGGAGAGCGCGTTCGGGTCGGTGACGACATCGACCAGCGCCGGGCCCTTGTGCTTGAAGGCGTCCTTGAGCGCGCCCGCGAGCTGCCGGGGCTTCTCCACCCGTACCCCGTAGGCGCCGGCCGCGCGGGCGATGGCGGCGAAGTCCGGGTTGTGGTTGGTCGTGCCGTACGCAGGCAGCCCGGCCACCATCATCTCCAGCTCCACCATGCCCAGCGAGGAGTTGTTGAAGAGGACGATCTTCACCGGCAGGTCGTACTGGACGAGGGTGAGGAAGTCGCCCATCAGCATGGAGAATCCGCCGTCCCCGGACATCGAGACGACCTGGCGGTCGCGGTCGGTGAACTGCGCTCCGATGGCCTGCGGCAGCGCGTTGGCCATCGAGCCGTGGCTGAACGAGCCGATGACACGGCGCCGTCCGTTCGGCGTGAGATAACGGGCCGCCCAGACATTGCACATACCGGTGTCGACGGTGAACACGGCGTCGTCGTCGGCGACTTCGTCCAGTACGGAGGCGACGTACTCGGGGTGGATCGGGACATGCTTCTCGACCTTGCGGGTGTACGCCTTGACCACGCCCTCCAGCGCGTCGGCGTGCTTCTTCAGCATCTTGTCGAGGAACGAGCGGTCCGTCTTGGCCCGTACGCGCGGCGTCAGACAGGTCAGGGTCTCGCGGACATCGCCCCAGACGGCGAGGTCCAGTTTCGAGCGGCGGCCGAGGCGTTCCGGCCTGATGTCGACCTGGACGATCTTGACATCGTCGGGCAGGAACGCATTGTACGGGAAGTCCGTGCCGAGCAGGATCAGCAGATCGCACTGGTTGGTGGCCTCGTAGGCGGCGCCGTAGCCGAGCAGTCCGCTCATCCCGACGTCGTACGGATTGTCGTACTGGATCCACTCCTTGCCGCGCAGGGCGTGCCCGACAGGCGACTTGACGCGCTCGGCGAACTCCATCACCTGGGCATGCGCGCCGGCCGTGCCGCTGCCGCAGAAGAGGGTGATCCGGTTCGCCTCGTCGATCATGCGGGCGAGCTTGTCGATCTCCGCGTCGCCGGGGCGCACGGACGGCCGGGAGGTGACGAGCGCGTGCTCCTCCGCCTTCTCGGGGGCGGGGGCGGAGGCGATGTCGCCGGGCAGGGTGACCACGCTGACGCCGCTCTGCCCGATGGCGTGCTGGATCGCCGTCTGGACGAGGCGCGGCATCTGTTTCGGGCTGGAGATCATCTCGTTGTAGTGGCTGCACTCACGGAACAGCAGATCCGGGTGGGTCTCCTGGAAGTAGCCGAGACCGATCTCGCCGGACGGGATGTGGGAGGCGAGGGCGAGGACGGGCGCCATGGAGCGGTGGGCGTCGTAAAGACCGTTGATGAGATGCAGATTGCCGGGACCGCAGGAGCCGGCGCAGGCGGCGAGCTTGCCGGTGATCTGGGCCTCGGCGCCGGCCGCGAAGGCGGCGGTCTCCTCGTGCCTGACCTGGATCCAGTCGATCGCGCGGGTACGGCGGATGGCGTCGACGACCGGGTTGAGGCTGTCCCCGACGACTCCGTACAGCCGCTGGACGCCGGCCCTGACGAGGAGGTCGACGAACTGTTCCGCCACGCTCTGCTTGGCCATGGAAGCGCACCCTTTCTGGTGGACCGCCGGGGCCCCACCGGTGGGGGCCTGCTCCGTCCGGACGTGCCCGTCCAGCCCTGTCCGGTGTCCATCAACCCATGCCGGACGCGGTTACGCCTCCCAGACGCCGACCGCCGTGCGGTCGTCGGCGTAACCCTTCACCCTCAGCCCGGCGTCCGCGAGGAACCCGGCCAGACCCGGTGGGGCGGCCGGGCCCCAGCGGTCGGCCAGTTCGCGGGCGAGCGCGGGCTCGCCGCGCAGCGGCTCGGACATACCGGCGCTGCACAACAGGAGGGTGTCGCCGGGCCGGGCGACCGAGGCGCGGAACCGGAACGGCTCGGGCGGCGGCGGAAGCGGCGCTTCGCCGTACGGAGAGGTGGCGTACGGGGACGGGGTGTACGGGGACGGGGGTTTCGTGATCGCCAGATCCATCGTCAGCCGGTCGCCCTCGGGCGTCTCGGCGGGCGGGGAGCCGAAGCCGGCCACGGGCGGGCCGGTGGTGGCGGCGGGCTCGGCGAGGGGCGGCTCCAGGTCCTGCCACGCGCCGTCCCTGAGCCGGAAGAGGCCGCCGTCGCCGACCCCGAAGAACACGCGCGTACGGCAGTCGGGATCGGCGGAGAGCAGCAGACAGCGCAGGCCGGCGGTGTACTGCCCCGGGGGCAGCCCCAGTTCGGCGGCGCGGGCGCGGAGCTTGCCGAACCCCCGGTCGGTCAGCCGGTGCAGCCCGGACTTGAGGTCGCCCCTGCGGCCCGCCCGTATGTCCGCGGAGAGGCTGCCGTGGCTGCGGCCGACGGCGCCGCCGATCCACCGGCACACGTCCGCCGCGGCGCGATGGGAGCCCTCGGCGGCGCGGGCGCCACTGGCGACGGCGACGAGGACGAGCGCGTCGGCGCCGTCCCCGAAGCGGGCGGTCAGCAGGGCGTCGCGGCGGGGTTCGCCACGGTAGCGCGCGGAGTCGCCCCGTACGGACATGGCCCGCAGCGTGTACGTCCCGTAGCGCGCGCCGTCGAGGACGGTGTCGGCGACGATCTCGTCCAGCCGGTCGGCGTGCGCGGCGGGCAGGGCGGCGGGCTCGGGGTCGTACGTGGGCGGCCCGTCGCCCACATGGGTGACGCGGGCGGGCGAGGCGGCGGGCTCGCGGGGCGTGGGAGGTACGGGAGTTGGCCGACGCGGGTCCGGGGGCCGGGGTGGCAGCGGAGGCGAGGGCAGGGGTGACTCGGCCGGGGCGCCCGGCAGCGGTCGTGCGTCGCTGGGCTCGTACGGCACGGCCGGCTCCCATGGCTCCCATGGCTCCCCGGCGACGGGGGGCTGGGGTCGGGGTCGCTCCGGAGCCGTGGCTTCCGGCTGCGTGCCCACGGCGTCGAGCACCACATCCGGAACTGGGCCCGGCGCCGAGTCCGCCACCGCGTCGGCCGCCGAGTCGAAGCGGTCGTCGAGCGTGTCACCGGCCGCCGGTGCGGGGCCGGTGTCCGGCGTGGACTCGTCGTACAGCCGGTTCCACCAGTCGCCGTCGGCCGACTTCTCCCCCTGCTGGCTCATGACCCTATTGTCGACCGCGCCGGGGACGCGAAAACGGGGCGTCGGGAAAAAGAAGGCGGAGAAAAGAGCGGGAGAAACGCAGAGTCCGCCGGGCGGCCCCACCCCCCACGGGAAGGACGCCCGGCGGACATTCACAGATTCGACCAGAGCCGGTTTATGCATACCCACGGGGAATATGACCGGGTCTGTTGCTGCTGTGATGGCGCCACCTTGGCAGACAGACGGCCTGTACAGGGATGATGGGGGCGGCGGGTTTACGCCGTGGCCGGTTTCCGCCACGGCCCGTGGCGGAAAGAGCGTGGCCGGGAAGGCCGCGCGGGCGTCCAGGGAGGGGTTGGCAGGGATGCTGGGAGCGATAGGTCTCGACGAGAGACAGGAGTCCGCGTACCGCGCGCTGGTGGCGATCGGCGCAGCGGAGGTGGCGGATCTGGCCCATCGGCTCGCACTCCCCGAGCCGGACACCGAACGGGCCCTGCGCCGGCTGGAGCGGCAGGGCCTGGCCGCGCAGTCCTCGTCCCGTACCGGACGGTGGGTCGCGGCGCCGCCCGCCGTCGCGCTCGGCGCGCTGCTCACCCAGCACCGCCACGAGCTGGAACAGGCCGAACTGGCCGCCGTACTGCTCGCGGAGGAGTACCGCGCGGAGGCCACCGAGCCGGCGGTGCACGATCTGATCGAGGTGGTGACGGGCGCGAGCGCGGTGGCCCACCGCTTCCGCCAGTTGCAGCTGGGCGCCACCGAGGAGGTCTGCGCCCTGGTCACCGGCCGGCCGGTGGCCGTGACCGGGATGGACAACGAGGCCGAGGAGCGGGCGGCCTCGCGCGGGGTCGCGTACCGGGTGGTCCTCGAACGCGAGGTGCTCTCGCTGCCCGCCGGCATCACCGAACTGTCCGCCGCGCTCGGCCGCGACGAGCAGGTCCGGGTGACCGAGCGGGTGCCGACGAAGCTGGTGGTGGCGGACCGCGCCCTGGCGATGGTGCCGCTGACGGGCCGTGGGGTCGGGCCCGCGGCCCTGGTCGTGCACGCCAGTGGACTGCTGGAGTCGCTGATGGGGCTCTTCGAGGCGGTGTGGCGCGAGGCGTTGCCGCTCAGGCTCGGTACGGACGGCGCGGTCACGGAGCTGGACCTTCCCGGTCCTGACACCACCGACCTGGAGATCCTGTCCCTGCTGCTCGCCGGTATGACGGACGCGAGCGTGGCCAAACAGCTGGACCTGGGGCTGCGCACCGTACAGCGCAGAGTGAAGGGGCTGATGGAGCTGAGCGGGGTGACGACCCGTCTCCAGCTGGGCTGGCACGCCTACGAGAAGGGCTGGGTGGCACGCGACCTGCGGCCCTGAGCGCGATCCCGCACAGCGAAGCAGAGGGAAGTGTGGCAGCTCGTCCTGGTGGGCCTGGTGATGCTGCTCGGGCTTACTCGTCCGGTCCCCGGTGTGCCGGGGCGATCGGCGGGCGACGGGCTATTCGATCCGCGCGTGGCTGGGCGCGGTGATCCGGGGGTAGGCCCGGGACCGCCGCTGGTCCTAGGACCGGAGGCGGTCCCGGGACTGATGCGCCGTGGGAGGTATCCGTGTGAGGCTGGCACCATGACCGAATTCAGCGAGGCCGAGCGCGCGTATCTGAGGTCCCAGCGGCTGGGGCGGATGGCGACCGTGGATTCCAAGGGGCAGCCACAGGCCAACCCGGTCGGCTTCTTCCCGCAGGACGACGGCACGATCCTGATCGGTGGTCTGGCGCTGGGGACCACCAAGAAGTGGCGCAATCTCCAGGCGAATCCGCGGGTGGCGCTGGTCGTGGACGACATCGTGAGCACGAATCCGTGGAAGGTGCGCGGAGTGGACATCCGGGGTGAGGCGGAGCTGCTGACGGGGCCGCACGACCTCGGTCCGCACTTCAGCGAGGAGCTGATCCGTATTCACCCCCGCAGGATCCACAGTTGGGGTCTGGACTGACCCGTCACACCGAGCCCGGGCCGGGGTGATCGGTGTCCTCCACGCGCTGAACGGTGTCCTCCGCGCCGAGACGCAGATGCCGCGTCGCGTAGGACCGCCAGGGCCGCCACGCCTCGTCGTCCCGCGCCCCCTCGGGCGCCACATCGGGGTCGCCCAGCGCCCGCATCCGGATCAGCGCCGCCGTACGGCGGGTCACCCCGGGCACGGTCAGCAGGGCCCGTCCGGCCTCGTCGCGGTCCGCTCCGGGATCGAGCCGTACGGTGCCGTCGGCGAGTGCGGCGGCGAGCGGGCCCGCCATCGGGTCGTCACGCAGGGCCGCCGGCTCGGGGAACAGCCGGTCGAGCCGGCCGCAGGGGCGGTCCACCGGCTCGCCGTATCGCTCGACGAGCCGCCCGGCCGCCGCGTCGCCGACGAGCGCGCGCAGGGCGTACTCCTCCGGTTCGGCGGCGCCGGGCGAGCGCAGCCCGGGGCGGGCCGCGACGAGCGGGGCGAGCCGCGGGTCGGCGCCGAGGCGCTCGTCCACGGCGTACGGATCGGCGTCGAGGTCGAAGAGCCGGCGCAGCCGCTGTACGGCGGTGGTGAGGTCGCGCAGCTCGGTGAGGTGGATCCGCGCCTCCAGCCAGCCGCTCCGGGCGCGTGGGTCGCGTGGGTCGCGCATGTCTCCGGTCGGCCGGGTCTCGTCCACGGAGACGAAGCCGGGGCCGTGCGGCAGCCGTAGCGTACGGCGGTAGGTCCGGGCGCCGGGTTCGCCGGTCACCTCTTCCACATGCGGGAGCGCTTCCCGGGCGAGGAGGTCGAAGACCTCACGGGCCGCGTAGGGGCCCCGGTAGGCGAGCCGCAGGGGGATGCCGGTGAGACGCGGCAGGTCGGTGCGCGGCGCCCGGTCCGGGGAGGGCGCCGAGGCCTTGGGGAGGGTGCGGGTGCCCGCTCCGGTCCCCGCTCCCGTCCCCGACTCGGCGCGGAGACCGCTGGGGGTACGGGCGTAGATCTGCCGGATCGTCTCATTGAACTGGCGCACGCTCGCGAAGCCGGCCGCGAACGCGATCTCCGTGACCGGCAGCCCGGTCGTCTGGAGCAACACCCGTGCCGTGTGCGCCCGCTGGGCACGGGCGAGGGCGACGGGCCCGGCGCCCAGCTCGGCGGTGAGCTGGCGCTGCACCTGCCGGGCGCTGTAGCCGAGGCGCCCGGCCAGCCCCGGCACCCCTTCCCGGTCCACGATCCCGTCGCCGATCAGCCGCATCGCGCGGCCGACGACATCGGCGCGTACGTTCCACTCCGCCGACCCGGGCACGGCGTCCGGCCTGCACCGGCGGCAGGCGCGGAAGCCGTGGCCCTGGGCGGCGGCCGCGGTCGGGTAGAACCGTACGTTCTTCCGCTTCGGGGTCACGGCGGGGCAGCTCGGCCGGCAGTAGATCCCGGTCGTCTCGACGGCGAAGAAGAACGCGCCGTCGAAACGCGCGTCGCGGCTGGCGACCGCCTCGTATCTCGTCTCCTCGTCCATCACGGTGTCCAGTGTGCGACGGCCGGCCCCACCGGACCGGCGGATTTCGGACGCCACGTTCCGCACGCCCGGCGGCCCCGGGAGGTAGGGGCTGCCGGGCGTACGGGCTCCGGGCGTACGGCCGTACGCCCGGCCCGCCGCTACCGGATCCGTCCGCGCTTGGCCTCCATGGCCGCGCGGCCCTCCGCGCCCTTGCGCTTCCAGTCCCGCCGGATCTCGCCGCGCAGCCGGGCGTCGGTCTTGGCGACGATGCGCTGGTTCTCGCGCAGCAGCTTGCGGTAGCTCTCCAGGCGCCGCACGGACAGCGAGCCGTCCTCGACCGCGGCGAGCACGGCGCATCCCGGCTCCGCCAGATGCGCGCAGTCGTGGAACCGGCACTCCGCGGCGAGCCCCTCGATCTCCGAGAAGACCTGCCCGACCCCGCTCTCGGCGTCCCACAGCCCGACACCGCGCAGCCCCGGGGTGTCGATGAGCACGCCGCCCCCGGGCATGGCGAGGAGATTGCGGGTCGTGGTGGTGTGCCGCCCCTTCCCGTCCACGTCACGGATGGCCCGCACCTCCATCACCTCGTCCCCGAGCAGAGCGTTGGCGAGGGTCGACTTCCCGGCCCCGGAGATACCGAGGAGGACGCTGGTGCCGCCCGACAGCACGGCGGAGAGCACATCGATCCCCTCCCCCGTGGCCGAACTGACGGTCAGCACCTGCACTCCGGGCGCGGTGGTCCGTACGTCCTCGACCAGATGACCGAGCACGGCGGGGTCGCTCACGAGATCCGCCTTCGTGAGCACGATGACCGGGAGGGCGCCGCTCTCCCAGCCGAGAGCGAGAAAGCGCTCGACCCGCCCGAGGTCGAGTTCGACGGCGAGGGAGATCGCGATGACCGCGTGATCGACATTGGCCGCGAGGATCTGCCCCTCGGAGCGGGTGGAGGCGGTGGACCGTAGGAACGCGGTACGCCGCGGCAGATACTCCCGTACGAACCGGGGATCGCCGCCCGGGTCGACGGCGGCCCAGTCGCCGGTGCAGATCACCCGCAGCGGATCACGCGGGGTCACGAACTCGGTGTCGGCCCGCACCAGTCCGGCCGGGGTGATGACATCGCACTGGCCGCGGTCGACCCGTACCACCCGGCCGGGCACAAGCCCGCGCTCGGCATACGGAGCGAACTCGGCTTCCCAGCCCTCGTCCCAGCCGTACGGGACGAGCGGGTGTGACGTGGGGAAAGCGAGCAGAGAAGAGAAAGACAAGGGGGACCCTTCACAAGGGTGGCCCCGGCACGCGCGCGTGGGCGCGAGAAGACGAAGAGACGAAGGTCAGCCGGAGACCACAGGGGTGGGATTGATGAACTTCTGTTCCTGGGCGGTGCCCAGCGTGGTGACAGTCATCAATGTCCTCACCTCCTGATTCCTCGATCCGGTCCGATCCGCGACAGCCGATGGATGACGGCCGACGGCTGCGGTCGGCCGTACGGCGCTCACCCTAGCCGTACCGGACGAGGTGACGCGAGCTGTTTATCCGGGCCCGTCCGCCGCCGCGGCCGGGGCCGCCACCTCCGCGGACGCCGCCGCGTGGCACGCGCCTCGGCCGTCGGCGCGGGCGACGATACGGCCCGCCTCGACCCGTACGGCGGCCTCGGTCGCGTCGCTGACGGCGGGCAGACCGGCCGCCGCCGCGAAGGCGCCCGACTCGTCGAACACCACTTGCAGCCGGGGCCAGGCCGAGGGCGGGAAGGCCCGGCGCAGGCAGTTGCAGAGGTCGGCGACGGTCAGCCGCGCCAGCGGTGCCAGTTCCGCGGGGTCGCCGGTGACGAGGACGGCGGTGATCCGGGCGCCGGGCGGTGCGGCCCGTACCGCCTCCTCCACGGCCTCGATGCGGTGCAGTCCGAGGATCGCCACCACGCCGTCGTCCGTGAGCAGCGCGGGCTCGCCGCGTACCGCGTCCCGCACCCGCGGCGGGTCCCACGGCTCGTCGGTCGGCCATGCCTGGGTGATCACATGCGGGGGCGGCCACCAGTCGTGGAGCGAGAGGCCGGCCAACTGCTCGACGGCGCTGACGACGTTGAAGGGCTCCACGAAGCCGGGCGCGACGGCGGCGAGCCGGCTCGCGCCGTGCAGGGTGGTGAGCGCGGCCTCCGCGACCCGCACCTGACTGCCGGACCCGTCGTGTTCCCCAGGCGGCCGAAGGCGCTCCAGGGCCAGCCCGAGCAGGATCGCGTCCAGCTTCATCAACTGCGCGAAGGGCCGCCGGATCCGCCCCTCGGCGAGGACTTCCGGCATCACATACATACCGAGCCGGGCCGGGCCGTGTTCCTCGTCGGTGTCGGCGAGCGGCAGCCGCGCGACCCACGCGCGGGCCAGCGCGCCGAGCGCGTCACGGGTGGTCTCGGATGCGGGCCCGGCTTCGGACGCGGACGTGGACTCGGATACGGACGCGGATTCGTACTCGGACTCGGATACCGACTCGCGCTCGGCGAGACCGGCCAGGACCGCGAAGTAAAGGGCCCTTTTCCCGGGGAAGTTGGAGTAGACCGCCCCGCGCGTCAGTCCGGCGCGCTCGGCGATACCGTCGACCTTGGCGTCCCTGAACCCGCGCTCGGCGAACTCGTCCCTGGCGGCGGCCAGTACCTTGGCGCGGTTCTGCTCCTGCAGCTCCGCCCTGCTGAGCCGGCCCATCGCCCTCACTCGTCCCCGCGTTGCTGTTCAGTGCCGGTTCAAGATACCGTGACCACTCAGATGGTGATGTCATATGGTCCAACCATGCGAATGCCGCACAACCGTTGAGGAGACGCTTCCCAGTGGCACACATCGGTGACGGCGGCGAACTGCTCAGGTGCACTTTCTGCGGGAAGAACCAGAAGCAGGTCAGGAAGCTCATCGCGGGTCCGAGTCCGGTCTGCATCTGTGACGAATGCGTCGGACTCTGCAATGAGTTGATCGCGGAGGAGCTCGACGGTACGCACGGGGACGGGCCCCTGGAGCTGCCGAAGCCGCGCGAGATCCATGCCTTTCTCGACCAGTACGTCGTCGGGCAGACGAACGCCAAGATGGCGCTCTCGGTGGCGGTCTACAACCACTACAAGCGCATCCGGACGGACGACCGCGCGGAGGCCGGGGACGCGGGCGAGCCGGTCGAACTCGGCAAGTCCAACATCCTGTTGATCGGTCCGACCGGCTGCGGCAAGACCTATCTGGTCCAGACGCTCGCCCGGATGCTCGACGTACCGTTCGCGATCGCCGACGCCACCGCGCTCACCGAGGCCGGTTATGTCGGTGAGGACGTCGAGAACATCCTGCTGAAGCTGATCCAGGCGGCCGACTACGACGTCAAGAAGGCCGAGACCGGGATCATCTACATCGACGAGGGGCATCGGCTTCGGCGCGACGATCGCCGGCAAGGAGGAGCGGGAGCGGCGCGACGTCTACGCCGAGGTGATGCCCGAGGATCTGCTGAAGTTCGGGCTGATCCCGGAGATCGTCGGCCGCCTCCCGATGGTGACGACCGTCCAGCCGCTGGACCGGGCGGCGTTGACGCGCATCCTGACCGAACCGCGCAACGCGCTGATCAGGCAGTACCAGAAGCTCTTCGAAATCGACGGGGTGGAGCTGGAGTTCACCGAGGACGCCATCGGCGCGATCGCCGAGCAGGCGCTGCTGCGCCGCACCGGCGCCCGCGCGGCCCGCGCGATCCTCGAAGAGGTGCTGCTCAATGTGATGTACGAGGTGCCGAGCCGGGACGATGTGGCCCGGGTCGTGGTCGACCGCGACACCGTGCTCGACAACGTCAACCCCACGCTCGTACCGCGCGAGAAGCCCGGCCGCTCCCGGGAGCGCCGCGACCGCTCCGCGTAGAAGGCCACTCCGCGTAGAGCGCGGCCACTCCGCGGAGAGCGGCCGGCCGGGTGGCTGGAAATATGCCCGGCCGGGGCGCCTCTTGGGAACCGCTTTACCTTCTGGGGTAGTTCTGGTGGCGTTCAACACCTCTATGAAGGAGTGGACGCCACGATGGTGTTCAAGAAACTGCTCGGAGCCGTCGGTGTCGGCGGACCCTCGGTCGACACCGTGCTGGACGGCGTGGCCGCCGTGCCGGGCGGCCCGCTGTCGGGCCAGGTGCGGCTGCGGGGCGGCCGTACGGACCTGGAGATCGAGCAGATCACGCTGGACCTGGTCGCCCGTGTCGAGGCCGAGGGACACGACGAGGAGAGCGAGGGCACGGTCGTCTTCGACCGGGTCACCGTCGCCGGCGGGTTCCGGCTGGCGGAGGAGTCGGAGCAGACGATTCCGTTCACGCTGACCCTGCCGTGGGAGACGCCCGTGACCCAGCTCCACGGTCAGCCGCTGGGCGTGGTGCTCGGGGTACGGACCGAGCTGGAGGTGTCCGGAGCACGGGACAAGGGCGATCTCGACCAGCTCAGCGTGTCTCCGCTGCCGGTCCAGGAAGCCGTTCTGGAGGCGCTCGGACAGCTCGGCTGGGGCTTCAAATCGGCCGATCTGGAACTGGGCCACATCAACGGCACCGACCAGCGGCTGCCGTTCTACCAGGAGATCGAACTCACCCCGCCGGCGCACTACGCGCACGCGCTGAACGAGATCGAGGTCACCTTCCTCGCCACCGCGGGCGGGATGGACGTCGTCATCGAGGCCGACAAGCGCGGAGGGCTCTTCTCCGGCGGACACGACACGGTCAACCGGTTCACGGTCTCGCACCACAACGTCCAGCATGTGGACTGGAACGCCGAAGTCGACAGGTGGATCAAGCAACTTGTCGACAGCCGCGGCGCGCACCCGGGCCACTACGGCGGGCACCACGGTGAGCAGCACTACGGCGAGCAGCACTACGGCGGACATCACGGCGGGCACCACGGTGACCACCACTCCGGCGGGCATCGGTCCGGTCCCAGCACGGGAGCGGTGGTGGCCGGTGTCGCGGCGGGCGTGGCGGTAGGTGTGGTCGGCGGCATGGTGGCCGCCGAGGTCGTCGACGAGATCGGTGACGCGTTCGAGGACGAGGAGGACGAGGGCGGCGACGAGTAGCGGCCCGCCGTCCGCCGGCGCGGACGCGCGTGGGGCGGTGGCCGTCGGCCACCGCCCCACGTGTCCTATCGCCGCGTCAGTCCCGCGAGTTGCCGAAGAGCAGCCGGTAGGCGATGAGCAGCACGAGCGAGCCGCCGATCGCCGCGCCCCAGGTGGCCGCGTCGAAGAACTCGTTCTGCACCGGGCGGTCGAAGATCTTCGCGGAGAGCCAACCGCCCACGAAGGCACCGGCGATGCCGATGAGCGTGGTGCCGATCAGCCCTCCGGGATCGCGTCCGGGCAGCAGGATTTTCGCGATCACCCCGGCCAGCAGCCCCAGAATGATCCAGCTGATGATGCCCACGTCGTTCTCCCCAGTCCGCATACATTGCTTAGTTGCGCAACTGTACGCATACCCAAAGAGTACGCGTTCACCGCCCGGCCCTGTCAGGTGCCGTCAGACTTCCCTCATCTCCAGCCAGACCGCCGTGTCCGGCGGCAGCAGCGTGGAGTCCGGCTCGGCACCGGCCGTCAGTTCACCGCTCGCCAGCAGCAGCCTCGCGCCGACGGGCAGCGTCAACGGCAGTGGCGCGTCGGAGAGGTTGACCCGGCAGACCAGGCCCGCGCCCTTCCTGAAGGCCAGTTCGTCCGGAGCCGACGGCAGCCACGCGAAGCTCTCGTCGCCGAGGAAGCCCCGGCGCAGGGACAGCGCCGTACGGTACAGCTCCAGGAAGGAGTCCGGCCGGCCGGACTGGGCCTCCACCGACCACGCGCCCCAGCCGTCGGGCTGCGGCAGCCAGCTGCCGCCGGGACCGAAGCCGTACGAGGAACCGGCCGTGGTCCACGGCAGCGGCACCCGGCAGCCGTCGCGGCCCTTCACCCGGTGTCCCGTGCGCTCCCACATCGGGTCGCGCAGCGCGTCCGCCGGCAGCCCGGCGATCTCGGGGAGGCCCAGTTCCTCGCCCTGGTAGAGGTATGTCGTACCGGGCAGCGCGAGGGTCAGCAGCGCGGCGGCCCGCGCCCGCCGGCCTCCCAGGGCGTCGTCGGGCTCCGGGTCCCGGCCGTCGGTCCGCAGCCAGGCGCGGAGGTCCGTGCCCTCCGGCAGTCCGTACCGGCTGCGGTGGCGCACCACATCGTGGTTGGAGAGCACCCAGGTCGGCAGGGCCCCGGCCGAGGCCGCGCCGGTGAGCGAGGTGTCGATGACGTCACGGAAGGAACCGGCGTCCCACGGGCACCGCAGATGGAAGAAGTTGAACGCCTGGTGCAGCTCGTCGGGCCGGGTGTAGAGCGGCAGCCTGGCGGCGCTCACACCCGCCTCGGCGACCATGATCCGGGGCGGGGCGTACGAGTCGGTGATCTTCCGCCAGACGCGGTAGATGTCATGGACCTCGTCGCGGTCCCAGAAGGGGTGGTTCTCGCCGCTGGGCGGGGAGTTGAGGGGCGCGGTGTCACCGCCCCGGGTGTCGCGCAGCGGCGCGGTGAGGTCCTTGCGCAGGCCGTGCGCCACATCGATACGGAAGCCGTCGACCCCAAGGTCCAGCCAGAACCGCAGGATGCTCTCGAACTCCGCCGTGACGTCGGGGTTCTCCCAGTTCAGATC
The DNA here is from genome assembly GCF_000718095.1 of Streptomyces scopuliridis RB72. Lineage (GTDB taxonomy): Bacteria > Actinomycetota > Actinomycetes > Streptomycetales > Streptomycetaceae > Streptomyces > Streptomyces scopuliridis. Next base: position 474,647 of record NZ_JOEI01000005.1, read on the forward strand.
GGGCTGCTCGGACGCGAAGATATGCATGTACCACTGACCGTCGGGGACCCGCGTCCAGGCCGGGCCGCCGAACTTCGACTGCCAGTCCGCGGGCGGCTCGGCGCCGTCGGGGCCGCGTCCCTCCCGGAAGACGAAGCGGTCGCGGGCGGCCGAGCCGGGCTCGGACGCCAGCGCCTCGGCGAACCAGGGGTGCTGGTCGGAGCAGTGGTTCGGCACGATGTCGACGATCGTACGGAGCCCGAGCGCACGCGCCCGGCCGAGCAGCGCGCGGAAGTCGTCGAGGGTGCCGTGGCGCGGGTCGACGTCCCGGTAGTCGGCGACGTCATAGCCGCCGTCGGCCAGCGGGGAGCGGTAGAACGGCGTGAGCCAGACGGCGTCCGCGCCGAGTTCGGCGACATGGCCGAGGCGGTCGGTGATCCCGCGGAGGTCGCCCATTCCGTCACCGTCGGCGTCGGCGAAGCTGGGGACATAGATCTGGTAGACGACGGACTCGCGCCACCAGTCACGCCCGTGGTCTCTTTCGCTGTCGCCGCTTCCGTCGCCGTCGCCGTTGCCGTTGCCGTCCGGGAACGCGTACTGAGTCACAGATACCTCTCGTGCTGGGCTGAGGGGGCGCTGAAACTGTAGTGGTGCGGTGCGATCATCCCTTCACCGCACCGGACGCCCGGCACGCGGCCGACGGCCGCCAGGACCGCGTGCACGGACGCGGTGCGTACGGAGGTGGTGAGTACGGAGGTGGTGAGTACGGAGGTGGTGAGTACGGAGGTGGTGGGTACGGAGGTGGTGAGTACGGAGGTGTCCCGGCGGTCCGCTCGGCCGGATGACGTACGAAGATGACGTACGAGTCGACGTCGCGCCCCTCGGCGCTGGCCGCTCCACCGCGCGCGAGGCGCTGCGCGACGGGGCCGGGGCCGGGGCTGGTACGGGCGCGACAAGGCGCGGGGCGGCGGTCGCCGGTGTCTACGAGGTCCGCGCTCGGGGAGGTGGGGGAGCCGCGCGGCCGGCCGCGCTCCGCGCGGCCGAGACGGATCCGGTCACGCCGAACGCGGCCCTGGACGCACGGAGCGCCGCCGTCACGGCATCGGCAGACCGTGACCGGCCGCCGGTGAAGCGGTTCGCGAGCGGGTCAGCGGCCCAGTTCGCGCTTCAGCTCGGCCTTGTTCATGGACGAGCGGCCATGAACGTTGCGGCGCTGCGCCTCGGCGTACAGCTGGTCGTACGTGGGCCCCGCCGCCCCGCTGTGCGAGCGCTGCCCGCCACGCCTGGCGGACGACATGTCCTGGGTCGACGTCTTGCTCGCCGTACGGGACTCCCCCGCCCGGGCCCGTTCCTTGTTCACGGTGCGTGCGGCGATCTCCTCCGACCGCGCCGTGCTCTCGCCGCGCTTCCGCGCGCTGTCCTTGATGTGTTCGTACTGACGCTCACGTTTCGGGCTGGAGCCTTGTGGCATGTGGATCACTCCTCATGGTCCGTTTTATGCCGGATGGTGCTCTTGGGCTCACCCTCCTACCCCCTTTCGGGACCGGCAACTTGATGCCGTCGCGCGCAGCGGGAGCCGATAGGCGCCCTGTGGCGCCGGGCGGCTCGTGAATCGGGGGTCAGCGGGGCGGAGCGGGCTCGGTTCAGACCGCCGCGTCGGCCTTGAGCGTCCGGTGACCCGGACCACGCGCTCGGCCTGCACGCGCGCGGCCGTACGGGTCTCCTCGCCGACCGGGTTGTTGCCCTGCTCGTCGATGTGCGAGGTGCCGTACGGGTTGCCGTCGGCGAACTTCGGCCGCGGACCGCCCGACCCGGACGCGCCGGTCGCCGCGTACTGGCCCGAGTTCGCCGCGGCCGGCAAGGAGTCCGTGCTCGTACGGCACCTGCTCGCGCACCGCGCGGGGCCGGCCGGACTGCGCGAGCCGCACTCCATCGACCAGCTCTCCTACTGGGAGCTGACCACGTCCCGGTGCGCCGCGACCGAGCCCTGGTGGGAGCCAGGCACCCGGTGCGGCTATCACGCCGTCACCTACGGCTTCCTGGTCGGCGAGGCCGTCAGACGTGTCACGTGCTTGCTGCCGGGCGAGTTCCCGCACCGGGAGGTGACCGGGCCGCTCGGTATTGACTTCACCATCGGGCCGCCGGAGAAGGAGGCCGCGCGCGCCGCCGAGGCCCACACGGCCGCGTGGCGCGCCGCCGGGATCCCCGCCGCCAACGGGCACGGTACGGCCCGCGCAGTCGCCGCGCTGTACGGGATCCTGGCCGGGCGGGGGCGCGCCGGCGAGCACCGCGTGCTGTCTTCAGAGACCGTCGAGCGGGTCCGTGACGGCGAGGGCGGCTGCCGGTACCTGGTGCGCGCGCGGGCTTCGCCCATGACACGGAGATCGGTCTCGGGCTCCGGCTGAGCGGACGGAACGGCTCGTACGCGACGTGCAGTGGCTTCTTGTCCTGCAAGGTGCCGCAGGCGTGGCACAGCCTGGAGGAGGGGAACCACCGGTCGACCGCGATCACGCCGCGACCGCCCCTGACGGACCCTCGGCGGCCTCTGACTCTCCCGGCCCGCCCGAGGGATCGAACGACCGTCGTCGCCGACCCACCCGCAGCACACGTCACACAGGTACGCAAGAGCGCCCTGCCGGTCGAATCACCGCCCCGTCTCGGGCTGTTGCGTACCCGTTCCACGCCCGTACCGAATAATTCCAGCCATGATCAACACGAGGGCAATTCGGTGGTACGGCACATAAGCGGGCGGCGGACGCGCATAGACCCGAGCGACCAGCCCTCTCCGCCCGGTCACTTGAAGCCACTGCGTCATGCGTCCGGCACCCTCGGTGAAGCATGTGTGTTTGTGACGGATCTTCGCGTGGCTGAATGACGTCAGGACACAAAATCCCTGCCTGGCGTGGGCTTTGAAGGATATTTGCCGGTGCTTTGCCGTCGGCACAGGCTTTGCAGCAGCTCACGTACGCGCCGTCGGCCGGGTCCGCGAGACCGGCCAACAGGGTTGTCAACCCCATGACTTCGGGGGTACTCGGGCCGCCGGCGGTCGATCCGCGCCGTCGGTCCAGAAGTCGGCCTTGCTTCAAAAGCAAACGGAGTCAACGATTCAGACCGTGCGGTTGACAGGTCCACGGCTAAAACCGAATGGCCGTGGACGATCGCATCCCCCAGCGGCCCGCTCACCCAACGGGCCACGCAGTTCCCCCACCTATGGAGGATTTTGTGACCTTCAAGCGCTTCTCCCCCCTCGGCGCGGTTTCCAGACGAGCCCGGCTCCTCGCCGGCGCCGCCGGTCTGGTGACCGCCGTCGCGCTTGCGGCCCCGTCGGCCGTCGCCGCCCCGGCCCCGGCCCCCCAGCCGACCGCGGCACAGTTCGCCACCGCCAGCGCCGCCATCGCCGACGCGGACGTCGCCGGTACGGCCTGGTACACGGACAAGGCTTCCGGCAAGGTCGTCGTCACCGTCGACAGCACGGTCACGGCCTCGGAGATAGCCACGATCAAGGACTCCGTGGGCAACGCCGCCGGCGTCACGATCAAGCACACCCCCGGCAAGATCAACAAGCTGATCGCCGGCGGCGAGGCCATCACCACCGGCGGCAGCCGCTGTTCCCTCGGCTTCAACGTCCGCAGCGGCTCGACGTACTACGCGCTGACCGCCGGACACTGCACCAACATCAGCAGCTCCTGGAGCATCGGCACCAGGGCCGGTACGAGCTTCCCGACCAACGACTACGGCATCATCCGCCACTCCAACTCGGCCAACGCCGACGGGCGGGTCTACCTGTACAACGGCACGTACCAGGACATCACCTCCGCCGCGAACCCCTCGGTCGGACAGAGCGTCCGTCGCAGCGGCTCGACCACCGGTGTCCACAGCGGTACGGTCACCGGCCTCAACGCGACCGTCAACTACGGTGGCGGCGACATCGTCTACGGCATGATCCAGACCAACGTCTGCGCCGAGCCCGGTGACAGCGGCGGCTCGCTCTTCGCCGGCAGCACGGCGCTGGGCCTGACCTCGGGCGGCAGTGGCAACTGCTCCTCCGGCGGCACCACGTTCTTCCAGCCGGTCGTCGAGGCCCTCAACGCCTACGGCGTCAGCGTCTTCTAAGCGACACCCTCCCTCGGACTGCCTGACGGGCCGCGCACCTGGTGCGCGGCCCGTCGTGTCGTTCATCTCGTCCTGCCGTACCGGTGTGTCAGCCGGTGGCCGCCGCGGGCAGCGTGACCTCGAACCGGCAGCCGCCCGTCACATTGCGCACCTCGGCCCGCCCCTCGTGCGCCTCCACGATGCCCCGGACGATCGCCAGCCCGAGGCCCGCGCCCGCGGGCGGGGTACGCGCCTGGGTGCCGCGCCAGCCGGTGTCGAAGACCCGCGGCAGATCCTCCGCCGGGATACCGCCGCAGCCGTCCGTCACGGAGAGGACCACGGAGTCCGCGCGCCGTTCTGCCGCCACCGCGACCGTGCCGTCCGCCGGGGTCCGGTGGATGGCGTTGACCAGGAGATTGGCGAGGACGCGGGTCATCTCCTTGCCGTCCACCTCGACCGGTACGGCCTCCACCCGGCCGCCGACGAGCCGTACCCCGTGCTCCCTGGCGAGCGGATCGGCGCCCGCGAGCGCCTCGCCGACCAGGTCGTACACCGACATCCGGGTCGGGGCGAGCGCCAGCGCCCCGGCGTGGATACGGGACAGTTCGAAGAGATCACCGACCATCGAGTTGAGCCGCTCCACCTCGGCCCTGATCTGCCGGAAGTAGCGGTCCGGGTCCTGGACGACGCCGTCCTCCAGCGCCTCGGACATGGCGCGCAGTCCGGCGAGGGGCGTACGCAGATCGTGCGAGATCCAGGCGACCAGTTCGCGCCGGGACGTCTCCAGCGCCCGTTCGCGCTCCCGGGAGGCGGTCAGCTTCGCGCTGGTGGCCGCCAGCTCCCGTCCCAGCGCGGCGAGTTCGGCGGTGGAGGCGCCGTCGGGCGCGGCGAAGCTGCCGCCGTCGCCGAACGAGCGGGCGGCCAGCGCCAGATCGTGGCTGCGGGCGACCACCCAGCGCCCCAGCAGCAGCGCGGTGGCCAGCGAGACGACCGCGGCCATCGCCACGACCGTGGTGACGACGGAGAGGTCATGGGCGGACAGGAACATCGCGCGGGCGACGACGAGCGTGCCCGCGAGCATCGCGGTGACGGTGACGGCGGCGACGACGGTCAGGGCGACGGCGACCGAGCGGTCCCGGAGCAGCCGCAGCACCAGCGCGCCGAGCAGCCCGGCGGCCCCCGCGCCGAGGAAGGCGAACAGCGCGATCAGCGCCATGTCACGCACGGCGCGCTCAGCTCGGGTCGGCGGGGACGGGCGCGGGTGCAGGGGCGGGCACGGGCGCGGGTACGGGTACGGGTACGGGTACGGCCTCGACGGAAGCCGGGTCGTCGAAGCGGTAGCCGACGCCCCAGACCGTCCGGATCAGCCGGGGCCTGGCCGGATCGTCCTCGATCTTGCCGCGCAGCCGCCGTACATGCACCGTGACCGTCGACAGATCTCCGAACTCCCATCCCCAGACGTCGTGCATCAGCGTCTCCCTGCCGATCGCCAGCCCGGGATGGCGCATGAGATGGGCGAGCAGATCGAACTCGCGCAGCGTGAGAGCGAGCGGCTGGCCGTCCTTGGTGGCGCGGCGGCCCGCCGGGTCGAGGGTGATACCGGCCCGGCGTAGCTCGGGCTCCGCGGCCCCCGTCGCGCGGCCCTGGTCGCCGCCGTGGCGGCGCAGGACGGACTCGACGCGGAGGACCAGTTCGCGGGGGCTGAAGGGCTTGGTGACATAGTCGTCCGCCCCTATCTCCAGCCCGAGGATCCGGTCGTCCTCGTCGCCGCGCGCGGTCAGCATGATCACCGGTACGGGCGCGGCGGCCCGCAGCCGCCGGCACACCTCCAGGCCGTCCATGCCGGGCAGCATCAGATCGAGCACCACCAGGGAGGGCGGGCAGGCGGCGGCGAGCCGCAGCGCCTCGGGGCCGTCGGCCGCCCGGTCCACGGAGAAACCGGCCCGTTCCAGATAGCCGGTGACGACCTCGGCGACGGTCGGATCGTCATCGACGACCAGGATGGTGTGCATACGTCCAGTCTCCTCGGGCGGTGGCCGGCGCACCGCCCCCGACCTCTTACGAAACCATGACGGCCACGGATCCCGGCACGTCCGGATCCCGGCACGTCCGATTCGTTCAAGACCCGTCCGGCCCGCGCTCCTACCGTGGACACATGACTACCGCTCCACGTACTCCACGACTCGACGCCATCGGCCTGGTCGTCTCCGACATGGCCGCCTCGCTCGCCTTCTACCGTCTGCTCGGTGTGGACATCCCCGCCGAGGCCGACACCGCGGCCCACGCCGAGGCCACCCTGCCCAGCGGGCTGCGGATCCTCTGGGACACGGAGGAGACCATCCGCTCCTACGATCCGGGATGGACCCGGCCGCAGGGCGGCGAGCGGATCGGACTCGCGTTCCTCTGCGAGGGCCCCGCCGAGGTGGACGCCACCTACGAAGCGCTGGTCGCGGCCGGGCACACCGGGCATCTGAAGCCCTGGGACGCGGTCTGGGGACAGCGTTACGCGCTGGTCGTCGACCCGGACGGCTGCGGGGTCTCGCTGTTCGCCAGTGCCGCGTAGGCACCGAGAGTGAGCCCGGCCAGCTCACGGGTCTCCCGGGCGAGATGCGCCTGGTCGGCGCAGCCGGCGGCGAGCGCCGCGTCGGCGAACGGCACCCCGTCCCGTACGAGCGTCAGCGCGCGCTGGAGCCGTAGGACCCGGGCGAGGGTCTTGGGCCCGTAGCCGAAGGCGTCCAGCGAGCGGCGGTGCAGCTGCCGGGCGCCCAGGCCGACGGCATCGGCGGTGGCGGCGACCGTACGGCCCGCTTCCAGGGCGTCGACGACCGCCCGGAGCAGCGGGTCCGGCGGCTCCGCCGCGGCGGCCCGGCGCAGCGCGACGGCCTCCAGGGCGGCCGTCGGGTCCGGAGCCGCCGCCAGCCGGGCGGTGAGCCGGCGCACCTCGGCCGGGGACCACAGATCGGCCAGCCCCACCCGCCGGTCGCGCAGCTCGTGCGCCGGTACGCCGAGCAGCGCAGGCGCGGTCCCGGGGGCGAAGCGCACTCCGGCGCAGTACAGCCCGGTGATGCCCTCGGGGGCGTACGCGCGGGTGTCGGGCCCCGCGACCAGCAGTCTGCCGCCGATCCACAGCAGGTCCATACAGCCGTCGGGCAGCACGGGATAGGGAGGGGAACCGTCGTCGGCCCGCACCGTCCGCGTCCAGACCATCGCGCCGTCCAGCCGCGATGTCCGTTCCTCGTACATATGGATCAGGCTAAAGCATCTGGATCAGGCCAAAGCCTCGCCTGGAACAGGGCCATTGATCCAGAATGGGCCTCCGGCAGGTCCGGCAGGACGTGGGGCGTTTCGATCGCGGGGGCGACGATGACGGCACTGATGGAGTTCACCACCGACAGCGGTGCCACCGTCGTGGTCGAGGTCGACCGTGACACCCCGGGCGCCAGACCGGTGGCGCGCGGCAACTCCCTCGCGCAGGCGGGCCATACCTTCGGCGAGGCGCTCCAGGGGATCCGCTCGGCCGCGGAATCCGCCCTCGCGGTGTTCCGGGACGGCTCGCTCAAACCGGACGGTGTGGAGCTGGAGTTCGGGGTGAAGCTGATGGCGGAGGCCGGGGCGGTGATCGCCAAGACCTCGGCCGAGGGCCATATGACGGTCAAGCTCTCCTGGAATCCGGGCACCACCGGTGAGTCCGCCGCCACAGGTGGGTCCGCCTCCACCGGGGACTCCGGAGCGGCGGGGAGTCCGGGAACGGCGGGCCGGTGACGCGCTCCCCGGCCTGGCACGCCAGGATCGACGCCGACGGGGCGGTGGGCTCCGGCTTCCTCGTCTCCGGCCGTACGGTGCTCACATGCGCCCATGTGGTGGCGGGCGACCGGGCCTCGGTGGTCTTCCCCGGCGCGCCGGGGCTCGCCCCCGTACCGGCCCGGGTGGTCGTACGGGGACACGCCTGGGCGGGCGGGGACCGCGACCCGGGCGATCTGGCCGTCCTGGAGCTGGACCGGCCGCCGGGCCTCGCCCCCGCGGCCTTCGCCCCGCTCGACGCGCCGTACGCCTCGCCCGCGCCGAGGCTGGTGGCGTACGGCTTCCCGTTCGGGTACGGCGAAGAGGGCGTGCAGAGCGAATTACGGGCCATCTCAAGCCAGTTGATCCGCGACGAGTGGGCGCAGCTGGGAGGCTGGCGCGGATACGGGCAGGAGACCGACCACGGGTTCAGCGGCGCCGCCGTGATGGTGGAGGGCACCGGCACGGTCGCCGGGATGGTCGTCTCGCACGATCCGGTGAGCCACACCAGCCGGATGATCCCGGCACGGATTCTCGCCCGGCACTGGGCGCCGCTCGCCGATCTCGTCCCCACCCCCGGCTATCCGGCGGAGGAGAAGCGGTGGCTGCGCGAGCTGGTGGCCCGCGTCGGCTCGCCCGCGCTCGCCGGGGCCCTCGGCAGACTGCTGCGCGGCGCCGCCGGGCCGCTGGGAGTCGAGCCGCCGCCCGGTGAGCCTGGCAGCCTCTGGGAGGCGGTCTGGTATCTGCTGTCGGAGGCCGGGCGGCCGGAGCCGGGGGCGCTGCCGCTCGCCGAACTCACCGCACGGCTGGCCGGGTTGGTCGGCGACGAGACGCTCGGAGCGGAGCTGCGCGACTGGTCCCGGGCGCACCGCGCGCGGCACGATCCACCGCCCGTGGCGCAGCCCGCCGTGAGCCACGCGGCCGTGGGCCTCATGAGCTACGCACCGGCGCCGACGTACGCGGCCGGGCACGCCGCCGCGCAGACCGCCTTGAACACTGCGCCGTACGCAGCGGCCCCGGCCGTGCCGCCTGTCGTGGCTCCGGGACCCGTCGTGGGAACACCGCCCGCCACCCGCCGCTGGTCCCCGATCCTCGTCGAGATCAAGCGCAGCGGGGCCGACCGCGGCGCGCTGCTGGTCGAGGTGTCCGCGTACCGCGACGGAGGACGGCGGCTGGTCGCCGAACAGCGGCTGGCGGAACGGGAGGTCCGGGCCTGGGTACTGGACCGTATCGATGACGCGTTCGCCGAGATCGACACCGAGGGCAGGGAGCTGATCGCGTTCGCCCTGCCGCGCCGCTGGCTCAACAAGCCGGTCGACCAGTGGACCACGCGCAAGGGGATGAGCACGCCGCTGGGGTGTGTCGCGCCGGTGGTGGTGATGGACCACGACCGGCGGGGCAGCAAGCGGCTCCAGTTCCGGCTGAAGAAGATGTGGGACGTGCTCGACCGGCAGCCGGGCTCGGCCGTCCATGGGATCAGCTGCGCGGGCTCCGCCAGGCCCGAGTGGCTGACCGTACAACTCCAGGACGTGGTGGGCCCGGTGGGGCTCACGAGACCGCCGAAGAGTCCGCGCGACCGGCTGCACACGGCGGTACTGGACGCCCCGGCGCCGATCGTGCTGTGGCCGCGTACGGGCTGCGCCGGCGGCGCGTCCTGCGGCGGCTCCTGCCGGGGCGCCGAGTTCCTGAACGCGCTGGCCGACCAGCTCTCCGTACTGCCGCCCGGCGATCTGCCCGAGCGGATCTTCGAACTGCGCAAGAGCGCCTTCGGCCATGACGGGCCCGAGCCGCACTGGGCCGCCGATCTCTCCTTCGTCTGGGAGGATCCGCGCTGGTTCCCCGATGTCCCCCCACTGAGTCAGTCGCCCGTCGGCTGAGCCCGCAGCCCCGGCAGTGTCGAAGCCGAGACCTGGAGAACGCCCATGCCCCTGTGGCCGGTCTACACCGGAGCCGATGAACCGCACGACGGCATCGGGCGGTTGCCCGAGCCGCCGCCCTGGCGCGCCTTCAACGGCGGCCCCGTGGTCGAGCCGCCCCAGGACGACCCGGCCCCCTCACCGGACCGGTTGCACCGCGCACAGGCGTACCGCGCGACGGACGAGAGCGTCCAACTCGTCAACGCCGCCCTGTACTTGCGGCGGCCCCTGCTGGTCACGGGCCCTCCGGGCAGCGGCAAGTCCAGCCTCGCGTACGCGGTGGCACGGGAGTTGAGGCTCGGTCCCGTACTGCGCTGGAACATCACCAGCCGGAGCGCGCTCGGCGACGGGCTCTACCAGTACGACCCGCTCTCCCGGCTCTACGCGGCGGGCCGGGGCCCGGAGAGCGGCGATCCGGAGAACACGAATATCGAGGACCATCTGCGGCTGGGCCCGCTGGGCACGGCGCTGCTGCCGTACGAGCGGCCCCGGGCGCTGCTGATCGACGAGATCGACAAGAGCGATCTCGATCTCCCGAACGATCTGCTGAACATCCTGGAGGAGGGCCAGTACGAGATCCCCGAGCTGGTGCGCGCAGCGCGGACCCGCTCCACCGCCGAGGTGCTGGTCGCCGACTCGGACCGGCTGGTGGCGCTGGAGCGCGGGCGGGTGCGCTGCCGCGCGTTCCCGTTCACCGTCCTGACCAGCAACGGGGAGCGGGAGTTCCCGCCGGCGTTTCTGCGGCGCTGCGTCACGCTGGAGCTGAAGCAGCCGGAGGCGGCGCATCTGGAGGCCATCGTCCAGGCGCATCTGGGCCCGCTGGACGGGCAGGCACGGGAGCTGGTGCACCGGTTCCTGGAGCGGGGCAGCGGTGGCGAGCTGGCGACGGACCAGCTGCTCAACGCCATCTATCTGGCCAGGACTTCGGGGCTCGAAGCGCCGACGCGCGACGAGCTGGCGGACCGGCTGATGAGCTATCTGAGCCGGACACCGGAACCCGATGACTTCTGACCGGGCGCTCTCCGGACCGGCCGCGCTGCGTGAGGTGCTGACAGCGGCGGGCGGCGACCCGCCGACGGGCAGGGAGCTGGCCGAGGTGCTGTGGCTGGCGACGCATGTACGGCCCGGGCCGGAGCCGGACGCCGAGCCCGAAGCCGCCGCCGGAGCCGGGCCCGAGGACGGTCCTCGGCCGCCCCAGCGGGGTCCCGCCCAGCGTGCGACCATCTCCCACGACGCGTCTCCTCGGGGCATGGATCCCCTGCGGACTCCCCCGGGAGGGGCCGTGCCGGACCCAGGCTCCGAAGACACCCCCTTCGTGCACAGCCCGGGCGGCCGGGTCGTCCTGCACCGCCTGGCGCCACCCCCCGTCACCGGGCCGGCGCCGCCGCCACCGGGTCCGGACGCGCGGGCCGAGGTGCTCGCCCCCGCCCCGCCGATGATCTCCCATCCGCTCGCGGTCCAGCGGGCGTTGCGTCCACTGCGCAGGACCGTGCCGTCGGCGCGCGAACGGGAGCTGGACGAGACGGGCACGGCGCACCGTATCGCCTCGCTCGGCGCCCGGCCCGGCCGGTGGCTGCCCGAGCTGCGGCCCGCACCGGAGCGCTGGCTCCATCTGCGGCTGGTGCTGGACTGCGGCCCGACGATGGCCATGTGGCAGCCGCTCGCGCGCGATCTGTACACGGCCTTCGGGCAGACGGGCGCGTTCCGCACGGTGGAGCTGGTACGGCTCGGCGCGGACGGTTCCGTACCGCCTCGGCAGTGGACGGCCGGGCGGACGATGGTGCTGATCCTCAGCGACATGATGGGCCCGCAGTGGCGGCCGGGACCGACGGGAGCGGCGGGGGCCGCGGGACGGCAGTGGTACCGGACGCTGCGGCGCTGGACCCGTGAACTGCCGGTGGCCGTGGTCCAGCCGCTGCCGGAGCGGATGTGGCGGCACACCCCGCCGGCGCCGGTGCCCGGACTGTTCACGGCGGCCGGTCCCGGGGCGCCCAACACCGCGCTGCGCTTCACCCCGTACGACGGCGAGGCGCGGGGCGTTCCCGTGCCGGTGCTCGAACCGGCGCCGGAGTGGCTCGGCCACTGGGCCGGGCTGGTGGCGTCCCCGGCCGGCGCCGAATTCCCGGGGGCGGCGGCCCTGTTGGCGGACGGACCACCGGACGGACCTTCCGTGACGCTCCCTGAGGAGGAGGGGGACGGACTGATCCCGCGGAACGTGCCGGCCAGGGAGCTGGTGCTGCGCTTCCGCTCGGTCGCCTCCCCGCAGGCGGTCCGGCTCGCGGCCCATCTGGCGGTGGGACCACCGCACTTGCCGGTGATGCGGCTCGTACAGGCGGCCATCGAGGAGCGCCCGCAGCCGCAGCATCTGGCGGAGGTGGTGCTGAGCGGGATGCTCACGGCCGTACCGGGCCCCGCCGGCTCCTATGACTTCCGGCCGGGCGTGCGCGAACTGCTGCTCGGCGCGCTGCCGCGTACGGGGCTGGCCCACACGGTCAACCTGCTCGAACGGGTGGGGGCCGTGATCGAGTCGCGCGCGGGCTCGGCGCGCGGTGAGTTCCGGGCGCTGCTCGCCGGCGACGGCCCGGCGGGGTTCGGCCGGGCGGCGGGCGAGCCGTTCGCGCTGGTGAGCCGGGAGAGCGTACGGCTGCTCCGGGGACCTGAGCCGGAGCCCGTGCCGGAGAACGGCGAGCGGGTACTCGTCGGCCGGTACCGGCTGGTGGAGGTCATCGAACGCGGTACGCACGGCGTGGTGTGGCGGGCCTACGACCGGTTCCGGGACCGGGAGCGGGACCGGGGCCGTACGGTCGCCGTCAAGATCTTCGATAGGCCGGGGGCGACGCGCGATTCCCTCCTGGCGATGGCGCGGTCGGAGCACGAGTCCACCGCCGTGCTGCGGCGCCCCGGTGTCGTGAAGGTGCGTGAGCACGGCACGGACGGCGACGTCGTCTACCTGGTCAGCGAGGCCCTGGAGGGGAGCACCCTCGGCGAGCTGCTGGCGGAGAACGGACACCGTCCGCTCCCCGTGACCGAGGTCACCGGCATCGCGGCGCAGGTGATCGACGTCCTCTCCTATGCCCGGGAGAGAGGCGTCCGGCCGGAGCCGCCGTCGCTGACGAACATCATCAGGCTGCCGGACGGCGCGGTGAAGCTCCGCGGGTTCGGGGCCGCTCTCCCGGACGACGAGACCTACGACGAACTGCACGCCCTGGGCCGTGTGCTGTACGAACTCGCCACCGGCGCCGAGCCCTTCGGCGCCGCGCACGCCTGGCGCCCGCCGCGAGAGCTGCGGCCCGATCTGCCCGCCGCGCTGGAGTCGGCGATCGTGGACCTCCTCTTCGACGCCCCCGAGAGCCGCCGGCGCGGCGCCGACGCGCTGAGGTCGTCGGGCGTACCGGGCAGTACCTGGCAGTACGGCGTACTGGGGCCGCTGCGGGCGATGCACAGCGGGCGCGACCGTACACCCGCCTCGTACGAGGCACGACTCGTCCTCAGCAGGCTGCTGCTGGCCCGTGGCCAGTCGGTGTCCAAGTACGAGCTGTGGCGCGCTCTGGGGTTCTCGCTGTGGAACGAAACCGGCGTCGCGGATCTGATCGACGTCCTGCTCGACGACGGGCATGCTGTGGAGGGCCCCGAAGGTAACTACCGTCTGCGGCTGGACACCGAGTTGGACCTTTCCGTCGCCGAACAGCTGGCCGCCGACGCGTTGCGCGCGGAGGAGGCGGGCGAGACACGGCGCGCCGCCGGGCTGTACGAGGCGGCTCTCGGGCACTGGTACGGGGAGCCGCTCGACGGCATCGAGGGCGCCTGGGCTGACAGGGAGCGGGACCAACTGAACGCGTTGCGGAGGTCGTTGGAGACCGCCCGCTACGCGCTGGCGGAGCCCCGCACGGCGAGCCCGCCGGAAGCCGAGGCCCCGCGAGAAGCCGCGTCCGAGCCCGAGACCGCCGCGCCACCGGAGGCTCCGCCCCAGGCCGTCCAGGGCGACGATGTCCACCTCGCCATCGGCGGCGCCGAGTTGTCCGGCGTCCCCCGCGACACCCGGGCCGAAGCCACGCTGTTCTTCCTCCCCCGGCTCCGGCAGGCCTGCCGGGAGGCGTTCGGCGACGCGGGCATCTTCGAGGAGCACGGCACCGTCATGGTGCCCGACACCACGCTCCGGGTCACTGCCGGACCGGAATACACCCTGGCCCAGGTGCTGGACCGGCTCGTCGACCCGTTCGCGCCGATCCTGACCGAGGGGATGTCGAGCCTGCTCTTCCCACTGCCCGTGGTGCTGACCGTCCATCTCCACCACGGGCCGCCGGACGCCACCGCCCTCGAACTGGAGGGGAAGTCACCGGCCTTGGGCGAGGTCGGCGGTCTGGGGTTCGGGAAGATCGCCCTGATGCTGGGGCTACGGGACGACCTGTACCGGCGGATCGGCGCGCCCGAGGGCTACCGCCCCTTCGACAGGGAGACCGAGGACGGCACCACCCATGTCGTCTGGTACCGGTTGATCCACTACGCGCCGCCCAAGCCCGCCTCCCGGCCTTCCTGGCTGCGCCGTCTGCTCGGCGGCGGCACCACCGCCGAGGACGGGCACACAGATCCCCCGGCGCCGGAGACTACGGAGAACACCGAGAGGCCGGGCTAACTCCCCTGACCGTCACGCCCCTTGCCGCGGTTGTCCCGCGCCCCGTGCAGCCCCGACCTCACCCGCGCCTTGACATCGTCCGGCGGCAGGAACCGGGACCAGCGCTCCGGGAACTCCGAAGGCATGTCCGGGTCGGTCACATCGTCGTCCTGCGGTCCCTCCGGGCCCTCCACCGCGACCGTACGGGCCACCAGCTCCGCCGCCTGGGCCGCGCGCAGCCGTTCATTGGCCGCCCGCGCCGCCGCGGTGGCGACCGACGGCCAGACCCGGTCGATGGCGGCGTTGACCGCCGCGCCCACCAGCACGGCGAACGCGGAGACACCGATCCAGAGCAGTACGGCGATGGGGGCGGCGAGGGATCCGTAGATGGTGGGGCCCTCGACCGTACTGGTCAGATAGATCCGCAGCAGGAAGCTGCCGAGCACCCACATGCCGAGGGCGACCAGACCGCCGGGAACGTCCTCGATCCAGCGCGACCGCGCCGGGACGGAGACGTGGTACAGCGTGGTGAGGAAGGCGATGGAGAGCAGGATCACCACCGGCCAGTACAGGACGCTGACGACCTCCGTGCCCCAGGGGATGAACTCCACGACCCGGTCGGGGCCGACCACGGCGAGCGGCAGCACCACCGCGCCGATCAGGATCGCCACGATGTAGAGCAGGAAGGCGAGCAGCCGGGTCGCGACGATGCCGCGCCGGCCGTCGAGCCCGTACATCACCGTGATGGTGTCGACGAAGACATTGACCGCCCGGGAGCCGGACCAGAGCGCGATCGCGAAACCGAGCGAGATGACATCGGGCCGCCCGCCGTGCGTGATGTCCGCGAGCAGGGGTTTGGCGATCTCGTCGACCCCCCGCTGCGAGAGCACCGTGCCGGCCGCCGCGAGGATGTTCCGCTCGATGGAGGCGACGGTGGTGGTGTTCGTCCAGTCGTCCACATAGCCGAGCAGCCCGATGAGCCCGAGCAGCAGCGGCGGCAGCGAGAGGAGGGTGAAGAACGCCGCCTCGGCCGCGAGCCCCAGGATGCGGTACTCGATGCACGAGTTGACGGTGTCCTTCAGCAGCAACCAGGCCATCTTCCGCTTGGATACGTCGCGATAGAGGACTCGGGCCCGGTGGAGTCGACCCGCTGGTCGCTCGGGTGTTTCTTTTGCTGCCTGCACCTCCTTACCGTATCGGCATGGCAGCCAGCACCCACACAGTGACCAACCAGGTTCCGCCCCTGGTGGGGTACGACGTCTTCAGCACCGACCGTGCCCTGACCGAGGGCGTGGAGCGGCACAGCGCGCCCGCACTTCTCGACGAGACCCGTGCGGAGCTGACGGCCCTCGGCCGGGCCGCCGGATCCGCCGAGGCGCAGGAGTGGGGTGCGCTGGCCAATGAGAATCCTCCGAAGCTGCGCACCCATGACCGTTACGGGAACCGGATCGACGAGGTGGACTTCCATCCGGCCTGGCATCAGCTGCTGGAGCGCTCGGTCGGCGCGGGGCTGACCGACGCCTGGGGCCGGCCCGGTGGCCATCTGCGCCGTGCGGCCGGTTTCCTCGTCTGGACGCAGGTGGAAGCCGGGAACGGCTGTCCGGTGTCGATGACGCACGCCGCGGTGCCCGCGCTGCGTACGGAGCCGGCGCTCGCCGCCGAGTGGGAGCCGAGGCTGACCTCCCACCGGTACGAGCCGGGGCTGCGGCCCGCCGGGGAGAAGGCCGGCGCGCTCTTCGGGATGGCCATGACGGAGAAGCAGGGCGGCAGCGACGTACGGGCCAACACGACGCGGGCGGTGCCGCTGGACGCGGCCGGCGAGTATCTGCTGACCGGGCACAAGTGGTTCTGTTCCGCGCCGATGTGTGACGGGTTTCTCGTCCTGGCGCAGGCGCCCGGCGGTCTGACCTGTTTCCTCGTACCGCGCGTGCTGGCCGACGGCACCCGCAATGTGTTCCGTATCCAGCGGCTCAAGGACAAGCTGGGCAACCGCTCCAACGCGTCCGCCGAGGTCGAGTTCGACGGGACGTGGGCGCGCCGGGTCGGTGAGGAGGGCCGCGGGGTGCGCACCATCATCGAGATGGTGGCGGCGACCCGGCTCGACTGTGTGGTGGGCTCGGCCGCGCTGATGCGGCAGTCGGTGGCGCAGGCGGTGCATCACGCCACGTATCGCAGCGCGTTCGGCGGTGAGTTGATCGACAAGCCGCTGATGCGCAACGTACTGGCGGATCTGGCGCTGGAGTCGGAGGCGGCGACGACGCTCGCGCTGCGGCTGGCGTCCGCGTACGACACCGTCCAGGACGGCGGCGACGGCGCGGAGCGGGAGCGGGCGTTTCTGCGGCTCGCGGTGCCCGCGGCCAAGTACTGGGTGACCAAGCGCTGTACGCCGGTGGCGACGGAGGCCCTGGAGTGCCTGGGCGGCAACGGCTATGTGGAGGAGTCGGGCATGCCGCGGCTGCTGCGCGAGTCGCCGCTCAACTCGATCTGGGAGGGCTCGGGGAATGTGCAAGCCCTTGACGTGCTGCGGGCCCTCCAGCGCGAGCCCGAGGCGCTGAACGCCGTGCTCCAGGAGCTCGGCGAGGCGCGGGGGGCCGATCACCGGCTGGACGGCGCGATCAAGGGGCTGCTGACCGAACTGGCCGATCTGTCCGGTATCGAGGCGCGGGCCCGGCGGCTGGTGGAGCGGCTGGCGCTGGTGCTCCAGGGTTCGCTGCTGGTGCGGTGGGCGCCGCCGGAGGTGGCCGACGCGTTCTGTGCCTCACGGCTGGGCGGGGACTGGGGTACGGCCTTCGGCACGCTGCCCCACACGCTCGGTCTGGCGGCGGTCGTGGACCGGGCCCGGCCGGCCGGCTGAGCCGGTCCGCCGGACAGGGCCGAGACGCTGTCCGGCGGCAGACCGGGGTGGTGCCGCGCCGACACGGCACCACCCCTGGCCTGCTTTTACTTTCACGCACTCGCCCGTGGTCCGCCAGAGTTGCAGGCCGTTGCAAGCGGGTGCGCTGGACATCCGAAGCACCGCAGGTGACCCGGGGGCCCGATGAAGGACGTACCGCTGAAGGACAAGGACACACCTCTGCACGACGTGCCGCTCGATCTGGCACGGCTCATGGCCATGGACGGTGCGCGGGCCACTCGCCTGCTGCACCGCGTACGGGACGCCGCGCTCGCGGGTGAGCCGCCGCCGGTGGCTCCCCGGCCGGTGATCGAGGCGTCCTGGCGGCGGATGCTCGGGATCGGGCTGGATCCCGAGCGGTCCGCGAGCGGTGCGCTGCTGGAGCCGGACGAGCTGGAGCAGCGCAGACGTGCCTCCGCGCTGAGCGAGGCGATGGACACGCTCAGCGGCTCGCTCCGGGAGATCGTCCACTCCTCGCGCCAGGTGATGGTGGTGACCGACGACGACGGGCGGGTGCTGTGGCGGGAGGGCGCCGTCCCCGTGCTGCGGCAGGCGGACGGCATCAGGCTCGAAGAGGGCGCCGCCTGGTCCGAGCGGGCCATGGGGACCAATGCGATAGGTACGGCGCTGGCCCTGGGCCGGCCGGTGCAGGTCCACTCGGCCGAGCATTTCGTGAGTGAACTGCACACCTGGACCTGCGCGGCGTCGCCGGTGCACGATCCGCGCGACGGGCGGATGCTGGGTGTGGTCGATGTGAGCGGCCCGGCGAAGGGCTTCCATCCGACGACGCTGGCGCTGGTCAGCTCCGTCGCCCGGCTCGCGGAGAGCGAGCTGCGCCAGCGGCACGGCCGGGCCGTGGAGCGGCTGCGTTCGGTGGCGGCGCCGATCATGTGCCGGCTGGGGGGCCGCGCCCTGGCGGTCGACCCTCATGGCTGGACGGCGGCGGTGACGGGCATGCCGCCGGTGGACCGGCTGCCGCTGCCGAAGACGCTGCGGGCCGGCCGACTGTGGCAGCCCTCGCTGGGGATGTGCTCGGTCGAGCCGCTGCCGGGCGGCTGGCTCATACAGGTGGACGAGGAGTGTCCGCCCACCGAGACGCCGAGCCGGGTGGTGCTGGACCTGAGCCGGCCCCGGCGCTGGTCGGTCGCGGTGTCCGGGTCGGCGGGCAGCTGGGCGCAGGAGCTGACCCCGCGCCATGCCGAGCTGCTGTACATCCTGGCGGTGCACCGGGCCGGCCGCAGCGCTGCGGAGCTGGCCGGCGATGTCTTCGGGGACCCGACCAGGACGGTGACCGTACGGGCCGAGATGTCGCGGGTGCGGCGCCATCTGTCGGGTGTGCTGGCGCACCGGCCCTACCGCTTCAGCGAGGAGGTCGAGGTGGAGGTCGTACGGCCCGAGGACTCCGCCGATCTGCTGCCGCACTCGACTGCCCCGGCGGTGCTCGGCGCGCGGCGGCTGCCCTGTCCGTGAAGGAATCCGTGAAGGAATCCATGAAGGAATCCGTGACGGCGTCCGGGACGGCGGTGGGGCCGGGCGGCACGGGGTCGCGTCCCGGTGTGTTCGGGCGGCGTGGTTTTCTGGCCGGTATGAGCATCTCCGTGACCACCTGGTCCCTGGAACAGACCTCGCCCGACGATCTGCGGCCCGCCGCCGCGCCCCCCGGCGAGGTGCGGATCGTACGGGCGGAGGTGCCGTCGGCGGAGTTCAGCCGGTTCCTGTACACGGCCGTCGGCGACGATGTGAGCTGGCGAGACCGGCTCTCGCTGACGCGGGAGCAGTGGCAGGAGACCATCGCCGCGCCCGGGGTGGAGACGTGGGTGGCGTACGAGCGGGGCACCCCGGCGGGATACATCGAGCTGGCGGCGCAGGACGGGGCCACGGTCGAGATCGTGTACTTCGGGCTGATCCCCGCCTTCCGGGGCCGGCGTATCGGCGGCCATCTGCTGTCGTACGGGGTGGCCAGGGCCTGGGATCTGGCCGAACGGTGGCCGGGGACGGAGCCGACCAAGCGGGTCTGGCTGCACACCTGCTCGAAGGACGGGCCGCACGCGATGGACAACTATCTGCGCCGGGGCTTCCGGCTCTTCGACACCAAGATCGAGGAGGAGTCGTAGAGCAGGCTCTAAACCCTCCCGGCCCGTGACGGGCGCCACACTGTCTCGCGATATGGGACGACTGAGTCCACATAATGGATAGCAGTGGACTGCCCAGAGATCTGCGTGACACGCTTCCGTCATGTCCCGAGCTGGAATTGCCTTGGTGAGTCGGCTGCACGTCGACCTCGGCCGCATGTCCAGCGCCATCTGTCCGGCGGGCTGAGAGTCCCAGCACCGCCGCGATTCAGCGCCCTCCCGCTCTCCCCGACTGTCTCTCTGATTCCTTGCCGCGCACCGCCGCGCCCACGCGCGAGTGTGCGGCTCAGAGCCGCCCTCCTGCATGTCTCGAAGGACGTATCCGCCATGGCCGCCACCCCGGAACAGCCCTCCAGCGCCACGCCACGCCGCAAGGTGAGCCGTCACCGCGGCGAGGGCCAGTGGGCCGTGGGTCACTTCACTCCGCTCAACGGCAATGAGCAGTTCAAGAAGGACGACGACGGCCTCAATGTGCGCGCGCGCATCGAGAACGTCTACTCCAAGGCCGGGTTCGACTCGATCGACCCCAATGATCTGCGCGGCAGGATGCGCTGGTGGGGTCTCTACACCCAGCGCAAGCCCGGGATCGACGGCGGCAAGACCGCGATCCTGGAGCCGGAGGAGCTGGACGACGAGTACTTCATGCTGCGGGTACGGATCGACGGCGGCCGGCTGACCACCGAGCAGCTGCGGGTCATCGGCGAGATCTCGCAGGAGTTCGCGCGCGGGACGGCCGACATCACCGACCGGCAGAACATCCAGTACCACTGGATCCGGATCGAGGACGTGCCGGAGATCTGGAACCGGCTCGAAGCGGTGGGGCTCTCCACGACCGAGGCGTGCGGTGACACCCCCCGCGTGATCCTCGGTTCGCCGGTGGCCGGTATCGCCGAGGACGAGATCATCGACGGCACGCCGGCGATCGACGAGATCCAGCGCCGGATCATCGGCAACCCCGACTTCTCCAATCTGCCGCGCAAGTTCAAGTCCGCGATCTCCGGGTCGCCGTCGCTGGACGTGGCGCACGAGATCAACGACATCGCGTTCGTCGGGGTCGACCACCCGGAGCACGGGCCCGGTTTCGACCTCTGGGTGGGCGGCGGACTCTCCACCAACCCCAAGATCGGCCAGCGGCTCGGTGCCTGGGTGCCGCTCGACGAGGTCCCGGACGTCTACACCGGTGTCATCTCGGTCTTCCGTGACTACGGCTACCGCCGGCTGCGCACCCGCGCCCGGCTGAAGTTCCTGCTCGCCGACTGGGGCGCGGAGAAGTTCCGCCGGATCCTGGAGGAGGAGTACCTCAAGCGCGAGCTGATCGACGGCCCCGCGCCCGAGCAGCCCGTACACCGCTGGCGGGACCACGTCGGGGTGCACCGGCAGCGCGACGGTCTCTTCTACGTCGGATTCGCACCGCGCGTCGGCCGGGTCGACGGCGCCACGCTGACGAAGATCGCCGAGCTGGCGGCGGCGCACGGCTCGGGCCGGCTGCGGACCACCGCCGAGCAGAAGATGATCGTCCTCGATGTGGCGGAGGACCGGATCGACTCGCTGGTGGCCGGTCTGGAGGCGCTGGACCTGCGGGTCAGTCCGTCACCGTTCCGGCGCGGCACGATGGCCTGCACCGGTATCGAGTTCTGCAAGCTGGCGATCGTCGAGACCAAGCGGCGCGGTGCCACGCTCATCGACGAACTGGAGCGCCGTATCCCGGAGTTCGACGAGCCGATCACGATCAACATCAACGGCTGCCCGAACGCCTGCGCCCGTATCCAGACCGCGGACATCGGTCTCAAGGGCCAGCTGATGCTGGACAAGGACGGCAATCAGGTCGAGGGCTTCCAGGTGCATCTGGGCGGCGCGCTGGGCCTGGAGGCCGGATTCGGCCGTAAGGTCCGCGGTCTGAAGGTCACCTCCGAGGAGCTGCCCGACTATGTCGAGCGGGTGCTCGGGCGCTTCCAGAAGGAGCGCGAGGACGGCGAGCGCTTCGCCAGCTGGGCGGCGCGCGCGTCGGAGGAGGCGCTGTCGTGAGCGAGCGCGCGGCACCCTTCTACTGCCCGTACTGCGGTGACGAGGACCTGCGTCCGAACGAACAGGGCCATGGCGCCTGGGAATGCGCGGCATGCAATCGCGCCTTCCAGTTGAAGTTCCTCGGGCTGCTGTCCCGTGGACTCCAACGGAGCGATGGAGGCGAAGAGATATGACGGCACGGACGGAGACCGACGATCCCCGGGCCCTCGCCGAGCGTGCGGGCCGGGCGCTCGAAGACGCCTCGGCCCTGGAGATCCTCACCTGGGCCGTCGACACCTTCGGCGCGCGGTTCTGTGTGACGTCCTCGATGGAGGACGCGGTGGTCGCCCATCTCGCCTCCCGGGTACGGCCCGGTGTCGATGTGGTCTTCCTCGACACCGGCTACCACTTCCCCGAGACCCTCGGCACCCGGGACGCGGTGGAGGCGGTGATGGACGTCCGTCTCATCACGCTCACCCCGCGCAGGACCGTCGCCGAGCAGGACGCGGAGCACGGCCCCCGGCTGCATGACCGCGACCCCGATCTGTGCTGCGCCCTGCGCAAGGTCGCGCCCTTGGAGGAGGGCCTGGCGGAATACGACGCCTGGGCCACCGGACTGCGCCGCGACGAGTCCCCGACCCGGGCCAACACCCCGGTCGTGGGCTGGGACGAGAAGCGCGGCAAGGTCAAGATCTCCCCGATCGCCCGGTGGACGCAGGACGATGTGGACGCGTATGTCGCCGAGCACGGAGTGCTCACCAACCCGCTGCTGATGGACGGTTACGCCTCCGTAGGCTGTGCCCCCTGCACCCGCCGGGTGCTGGAGGGCGAGGACGCGCGCGCCGGCCGCTGGGCCGGACGCGCCAAGACCGAGTGCGGGCTGCACGGATGACGGGCCGTCAGGAGGAGGGGCGTTCGAGCGTGCCGGAGACGACAGGGACATCGGGGATACCGGGGACAGCGACGACCGGCACGGCGGGGACAACGGAGCGGGGCGCCACGGTCTGGCTCACCGGACTGCCGAGCGCGGGCAAGACGACCATCGCGAACGCGCTGGCGGACCGGCTCCGCGCGGAGGGCCACCGCGTCGAGGTGCTCGACGGCGACGAGATCCGGGAGTTCCTCTCCGCGGGCCTCGGCTTCAGCCGCGAGGACCGGCACACGAATGTGCAGCGCATCGGCTTCGTCGCCGAGCTGCTCGCGTCGAACGGCGTCAAGGCGCTGGTGCCGGTGATCGCACCGTACGCGGACAGCCGTGAGGCGGTGCGCAAGCGCCATCAGTCCGAGGGCACCGGATATCTGGAGGTGCATGTGGCCACGCCGGTCGAGGTGTGCTCCGTACGCGATGTGAAGGGGCTGTACGCCAAGCAGGCGGCCGGCGAGATCTCCGGGCTGACCGGGGTGGACGACCCCTACGAGGCGCCGGACTCGCCCGATCTGCGGATCGAGTCGCACACCCAGTCCGTACCGGAGTCCGCCGCCGCGCTCCACGCGCTGCTCGCCGAGAGGGGTCTCGCGTGACCACCACCGTCGCCGCCGTCACCGAGGGTACGGACGCCCCGTACGCGCTGAGCCATCTGGACGCCCTGGAGTCCGAGGCGGTGCATATCTTCCGCGAGGTGGCGGGCGAGTTCGAGCGGCCGGTGATCCTCTTCTCCGGCGGCAAGGACTCGATCGTCATGCTCCATCTGGCGCTGAAGGCGTTCGCGCCCGCGCCGGTGCCGTTCTCACTGCTCCATGTCGACACCGGGCACAACTTCCCCGAGGTGCTCGAATACCGCGACCGCACGGTGGCCGCGCACGGACTGCGGCTGCATGTCGCGTCCGTACAGGAGTACATCGACGCGGGGAAGCTGCGCGAGCGGCCCGACGGCACCCGTAACCCGCTCCAGACCGTGCCGCTCACGGAGAAGATCCAGGCCGAGCGGTTCGACGCGGTCTTCGGCGGTGGCCGGCGCGACGAGGAGAAGGCCCGCGCCAAGGAGCGGGTGTTCTCGCTGCGCGACGAGTTCTCGCAGTGGGACCCGCGCCGTCAGCGGCCCGAGCTGTGGCACCTCTACAACGGCCGGCACGCCCCCGGCGAGCATGTCCGGGTCTTCCCGCTCTCCAACTGGACCGAGCTGGACGTCTGGCAGTACATCGCCCGCGAGGGGATCGAGCTCCCGGAGATCTACTTCGCGCACGAGCGGGAGGTCTTCCGGCGCAGTGGCATGTGGCTGACCGCCGGGGAGTGGGGCGGGCCCAAGGAGTCCGAGACCGTCGAGAAGCGCCTGGTGCGCTACCGCACGGTCGGTGACATGTCCTGCACGGGCGCCGTCGACTCCGACGCCACCACGCTCGACGCGGTGATCGCCGAGATCGCCGCCTCCCGGCTCACCGAGCGCGGCGCGACCCGCGCCGACGACAAGATGTCCGAGGCCGCGATGGAAGACCGCAAGCGCGAGGGGTACTTCTAGCCATGACGAGCACGAGCAACATCGCCGCGGAGCAGTTCGCGGAGGGGCTGCCGGCCACCACACTGCTGCGGTTCGCCACCGCGGGCTCCGTCGACGACGGCAAGTCCACGCTCGTCGGCAGGCTGCTGCACGACTCCAAGTCGGTGCTGACCGACCAGTTGGAGGCCGTCGAGCACGCCTCCCGCAGCCGCGGCCAGGAGGCACCGGACCTGGCGCTGCTCACGGACGGGCTGCGGGCCGAGCGCGAGCAGGGCATCACGATCGATGTCGCCTACCGCTACTTCGCCACGCCCCGGCGGCGGTTCATCCTCGCCGACACCCCCGGGCATGTGCAGTACACCCGGAACATGGTGACCGGAGCCTCCACCGCCGAGCTGGCCGTGGTGCTCGTGGACGCCCGTAACGGTGTGGTCGAGCAGACCCGTCGCCATGCAGCGGTGGCCGCCCTGCTACGGGTCCCGCATGTGGTCCTGGCCGTCAACAAGATGGACCTCGTCGGGTACGCGGAGCCCGTCTTCGCCGCGATCGCCGAGGAGTTCACGGCGTACGCGGCCTCCCTGGGCGTCCCGGGCTGGGGGTCTGGGGGGAACCCCCGGGAAAATTGGTGCACCGCGATCCCGATCTCCGCGCTCGCCGGTGACAATGTCGTGGAGCCGTCCGCGCACATGGACTGGTACGGCGGCCCGACCGTGCTGGAGTATCTGGAGACCGTCCCGGTCAGCCATGACCTGGCCGACTGCCCCGCGCGCTTCCCGGTGCAGTACGTGATCCGCCCGCAGAGCGCCGAGCACCCCGACTACCGCGGCTACGCGGGCCAGATCGCCTCCGGGGTGCTGCGCGTCGGCGACCCGGTGACCGTCCTGCCCTCGGGCCGTACGAGCACGATCGAGGGCATCGACGCGCTCGGCGTCGGCGCGGGCGCGGGCACCACCGTGGACCTCGCCTGGGCGCCGCAGTCCGTGACGGTCCGGCTCGCCGACGACATCGACGTCTCGCGCGGCGATCTGATCGCGCCCACCGCGCAGCTGCCCGCCACGACCCAGGATGTCGAGGCGACGGTCTGCCATGTCGCCGACCAGCCGCTGACCGTGGGGCAGCGGGTGCTGCTGAAGCACACCACCCGTACGGTCAAGGCGATCGTGAAGGACATCCCGTCCCGGCTGACGCTGGACGATCTCTCCCAGCACCCGGCCCCCGGACAGCTGGTCGCCAATGACATCGGGCGGGTGAAGGTCCGTACCGCCGAGCCGCTCGCGCTCGACAGCTACGCCGACTCCCGGCACACCGGCTCCTTCCTGCTGATCGACCCCGCCGACGGTACGACGCTGAGCGCCGGCATGGCGGGCGACGCCTTCGCCGACGCGGCCACCGCGCCCGACGCGGCCCCGGCCGCCGGCGAAGAAGGCTGGGACTTCTGATGGCGCTGACGGTCTACGACGTCTTCGCGACGTTCGCGAAGGAGGGCGGCCGGGTGGGCAGCGGCGCCCTCGGCGCGGGAACGGGCGGGGTGGCGCGATGTGCGCGATGACGTACGCGCACCGCATGCGCGCCCGCACCCCCCACCCGCCGTACCCGTACGACCCGTTCCGCCGAAGACCTGCCGACTTCCCGGCCGCGCCCCCGACTCCGTAGAAAAGGGCGTGAGCACCGGGCCAACGAGAGGAACCCCTCCCGTGCCTGTCTCCCGCACCACCGCCCGCCGCGGACTCGCCCTCGTGGCCGCACTGCCGCTGCTCGCCGTCGCGCTCACCTCCTGCGGCTACGGCTCCGAGGCGGACAAGAGCGACAGCGCCGCCGTCCCGGCCGCCAAGGGCAAGGCGCTCTCCGCCGACACGGTGAAGATCGGTTACTTCCCGAACCTCACCCACGCGACCGCCCTGGTCGGGATCCAGGAGGGTCTCTTCCAGAAGGAGCTGGGCGGTACGAAGGTGGCGCCCTCGACCTTCAACGCGGGCCCCTCCGAGATCGAGGCGCTCAACGCGCGCAGCATCGACATCGGCTTCATCGGCCCCTCGCCGGCCATCAACGGCTACACCCAGACCGGCGGCAAGAGCCTGCGCATCATCGGCGGCTCCGCGTCGGGCGGGGTGAAGCTCGTCGTCAACCCGGCGAAAATCAAGACCCTGGACGACGTCAAGGGCAAGAAGATCGCCACCCCGCAGCTGGGCAACACGCAGGACGTGGCGTTCCTCAACTGGATCTCCGAGAAGGGCTGGAAGGTCGACGCCCAGTCCGGCAAGGGCGATGTCTCCGTCGTCCGTACGGACAACAAGATCACCCCGGACGCCTACAAGTCCGGTTCCGTCGACGGCGCCTGGGTGCCGGAGCCGACCGCGTCCAAGCTGGTCGCGGAGGGCGCCAAGGTACTGCTCGACGAGTCGGACCTGTGGCCGGACAAGAAGTTCGTGATCACGAACATCATCGTGTCGCAGACGTTCCTCAGCGAGCACCCGGACGTGGTCGAGGCCGTGCTGCGCGGCTCGGTGAAGACCAACGAGTGGATCAACGCGAACGAGGAGAAGGCGAAGGCGTCCGCCAACCAGGCGCTGAAGACGCTCTCCGGCAAGGCGCTGCCGCCCGAGGTCCTCGACCCGGCGTGGCAGTCGATCCAGATCACCAATGACCCGCTGGCCGCGACGCTCCAGGCGGAGGCCGATCACGCGGTCAAGGCCGGACTGCTCAAGAAGCCGGACCTGAACGGCATTTACGACCTGGGGCCCCTCAACAAGGTGCTCAAGGCCGCCGGTCAGCCCGAGGTGGCCGACGCCGGTCTCGGCGTCAAGTAAGCCCAGGACCCGGACCGTATCCACCCGTTCCCAGGAGGTGACGACCATGGCCACAACCTTCGCCAAGGCCGCCGAGAGCACCCCGGCGGTGGACCACGCCGCCCGTATCGCGCATGTCTCGAAGTCCTTCGTGACACCGGCCGGGCAGCAGCTCGTCCTGGACGACATCACGCTCGATGTCGCACCGGGCGAGTTCGTCACCCTCCTGGGAGCCTCGGGGTGCGGTAAGTCGACCCTGCTCAATCTGGTCGCGGGGCTCGACCGGCCGTCCGCCGGGTCCATCGAGACCCCCGGCGGCCGGCCCGCCCTGATGTTCCAGGAGCACGCGCTGTTCCCGTGGCTGACCGCGGGCAAGAACATCGAGCTGGCGCTGCGGCTGCGCGGCGTGCCCAAGCAGGAGCGGCGCGGCGAGGCGGAGCGGCTGCTCGGTCTCGTACGGCTGGAGGGCTCGTACGGCAAGCGGGTGCACGAACTGTCCGGCGGGATGCGGCAGCGGGTCGCGCTGGCCCGCGCGCTCGCCCAGGACAGCCGGCTCCTGCTGATGGACGAGCCGTTCGCGGCGCTCGACGCGATCACCCGGGACGTCCTGCACGACGAGCTGACCCGTATCTGGCACGAGACGGGCTTGTCGGTCCTCTTCGTCACGCACAACGTGCGCGAGGCGGTACGGCTCGCGCAGCGCGTCGTCCTGCTGTCGTCGCGCCCCGGCCGGGTGGCCCGTGAGTGGCGGGTGGACATCCCGCAGCCGCGCCGTATCGAGGACAGCGCCGTCGCGGAGTTGTCCGTCGAGATCACCGAAGAACTGCGTGGGGAGATCCGCCGCCATGGCCAGCACTGAGACGACGCGGAAGGACACGTCGCCCAAGGGCACGTCGCCGGGGGACGCCTCACCGGAGGACGTCTCGCCGCACGGCGACATGGCCGGCCTGGAGGCCGGGCTCGACGCGCTGGACACCGTACAGACCGGGCGTACGCCGCTGCGCCGGACGCTCGTCCAGAAAGTGCTGCCGCCCGTCGTCGCCATCGCGCTGGTGCTGGTGGTGTGGCAGCTGCTCGTCTGGGCCAAGGTCACCGACGACTACAAGCTCCCCTCGCCCGGCGCGGTGTGGGCCGAGGTGTCCGACGCCTGGGCGCAGGGCACCCTGCTCGGCTATATCTGGACCAGTGTGTCGCGCGGTCTGCTGGGCTTCCTGCTGGCGCTGGTGATCGGCACGCCGCTCGGACTGCTGGTCGCCCGGGTGAAGTTCGTCCGCGCGGCCATCGGCCCGATCCTCTCCGGACTCCAGTCGCTGCCGTCGGTGGCCTGGGTGCCGCCGGCCGTGATCTGGCTGGGGCTCAACGACTCGATGATGTACGCGGTCATTCTGCTCGGCGCGGTCCCCTCGATCGCCAACGGCCTGGTCTCCGGCGTCGATCAGGTGCCGCCGCTCTTCCTGCGGGCCGGGCGTACGCTCGGCGCCACCGGGCTGCGCGGTACCTGGCACATCGTCATGCCGGCCGCGCTGCCCGGTTATCTGGCCGGGCTGAAGCAGGGCTGGGCGTTCTCCTGGCGCTCGCTCATGGCCGCGGAGATCATCGCGTCCTCGCCCGATCTCGGTGTGGGGCTCGGGCAGTTGCTGGAGAACGGCCGTACGGTCGGCAGTATGCCGATGGTGTTCCTCGCCATCTTCCTGATCCTGATCGTCGGTATCGCCATCGACCTGCTGATCTTCAGTCCGCTGGAGCGTCGGGTGCTGCGCGGCCGTGGTCTCCTGGTGAAGAGCTGATCCCATGCACCACACGCACCACTCGCACTCCAGGCACCCCAGACACTCCAGGCACCTCATGGACCACGCGCACCCTCCTGTACTGCTGGTCATCGCCCACGGCAGCCGCGACCCCCGGCATGCCGCGACCGTGCACGCCCTCGCCGGGCGGCTGCGGTCGCTGCGGCCGGGGCTGCGCGTGGAGACCGGCTTCCTGGACTTCAACGCCCCGTCCGTGCCCCAGCTGCTGGACCGGCTGGCGCTGGAGGACGTACGGGACGTGATCGCCCTGCCGCTGCTGCTGACGCGCGCCTTCCACGCCAAGTCCGACATCCCGGCGGTGCTGCGCGAGGCCTCGGCCCGCCACCCGCTGCTGCGGATCCGGCAGGCCGAGGTGCTCGGCCCCTCGGCGCTGCTGACGGTCGCGCTGGAGCGGCGGCTGTACGAGGCGGGGCTCACCCCCGCCGACAAGGGCTCGACCGGGGTCGTCCTGGCCTCGGCGGGCTCCTCCGACCCGGAGGCGATCGCAGTGATCGCTGAAATCGCGCGGGAGTGGCGGCACACCGGTTGGTGCGCCGTGCGGCCTGCGTTCGCCTCCGCATCACTCCCCCGTACCGAGGACGCGGTGCGCGCGCTGCGCGCGGAGGGCGTACGGCGGGTCGCCGTCGCGCCGTACGTCATCGCCCCCGGCTTCCTGCCGGACCGCATCGCGGCCGGTGCCCGGGAGGGCGGCGCGGAGGTGCTGGCCGGGGTGCTGGGCGCCGCCCCCGAGCTGGCACGGCTGCTGCTGCGCCGTTACGACGAGAGGGCGGCGGCCCCGGAACGCATCACACCGCTGGCGCGTCCCGCGTAGCCACGCCGCCCAGTGACGGGCCGGGTCCTGTGGGGTTCGCGGGGACCCTGTGACATTCCTGTGCTCGCGCGCGCTGATCATCATGAGAGGCAGTGGCACGGGGGGGACTGTGCCGTACCGGCACGGATAGGGAAGCTTTGAAACAGGCAGGCGAGGGCCGCCGCGCCCACCAGCACGACGAGGAACTGGGGGCGGCGGTCGCGCGTGCCCAGGAGGGGGACGAGGCCGCCTTCGCCATCGCGTACCGTCTGGTCCAGCCCGGACTGCTCGGTTATGTGCGCGGGCTGGTCGGAGACGAGGCGGAGGATGTGGCGGCCGACGCATGGCTGGAGATCGCCCGCGATCTGGGGCGCTTCCGCGGCGACGGCGCGGGCTTCCGGGGCTGGACGGCGACCATCGCCCGGCACCGCGCGCTCGACCATCTGCGCCGGCAGAAGTCCCGGCCGCGCCCTTCCGCCTTCGAGCAGGATTTACTCGAACTCCCCGGCACCCACAGCACCCAGGACGAGGCGTTCGAAACCATCTCGACCCAGCAGGCGCTCGCGCTGATCGCCGAACTGCCCCGGGACCAGGCGGAGGCGGTACTGCTCCGTGTCGTCGTCGGACTCAACGGTCCCGCCGCCGCCCGGGTCCTGGCCAAGCGTCCGGGCGCCGTACGGACAGCCGCGTACCGCGGTCTCAAACGGCTGGCGCAGCGACTGCGCATACCGACTGTGACGGATGAGTCCTCTCCCACGCTGGGGAAGTCAAGATGAACACACACCAGTCGGGCGGCACGGGCGGTACGGGCGGCGCACCGCACGAACCGTCCGTCGAGGACATCCTCGCCGCCGCCGTACGCGCGGAATCCCCCGCCCACGAGTCACAGGACCAGGCCCTCGCGGCCTTCCGCGCCGCCCGCGACGCCGGGGCGCTCACCGCACGCACCCGCCGCAGGGACGACTGGCGCCCGCACCGCCCCCGGCGGTTCACCGCACGCGCCTGGCGCGCCACGGCGGGCGCGCTCCTCGCGAGCCTCACCCTCGGCGGGGTGGCCGTCGCCACGTTCGGCGTCCCCCACGTCCCCGGCCGCCCCGCCAAGAGTCCGGAGAGTCCCCCGCCGAGTACCGCTTCGCCCCCCGCCTCCTCCACCGGCTCCGGGACGCCCGGACAACAGACCGGCGAGTCCACGCCGTCGTCCTCCGCGCCGGCCCCGTCCGTCAGCGCCTCACCCGACGACACCCCGCGGGGCTCCCCTCCCCGGTCGAGGTCCACCGAGGTGCACTGCCGCAACTTCGAGAAGGTCACCGGCCGGGGCAACGCCCTGAACGCGACGGCCTGGCAGCGCCTCGTCCAGGCGGCGGGCGGCGAGGAGCACGTACCGGCGTACTGCGCCGCCCTCCTGGGGTACACGCCCTCCCCGGAGCCCACACCGGAGAAGACGCCGGAGAAGACCCCGGAAAACAAGCCGGAGGACGAGACCGGGAAGGGCCCGGCCGAGAACGGCAAGGGGCAGCAGCAGACCTCCTGAGAACGGCCCCGAGGTGACGGTTCGGGACCGCCCCGCGCTGGGTCATTCGGGCAACCGGACGAAAGGGGAACCCAGTGCGTACGAGAACGAGGCGGGGCGCGTGACGGGCCCGGCGCCGGACTGGGCCGCCGGCTTAGCCGGTTCACCGCACGCGCTGCCACCGGGCCGGTTCATCCTCCGCGACGGAACGGAACGTTCCGCTGAGGAGGCCGACGAGGCCGACGACTGCGTGATGTGGCTCTCCGACGAGCCCGTCGACGACATCGTCCGCTGGTGGGGCGCGGCCCAGGAGCGGCAGGACGAGACGGGCCTGCGGCCGGTGTTCGTGGGATGGCCGGACATCGGCCCGGCTCCGGGCGCGAGCGCCGATGCCGACGCCATCGACGGGGAGGAGTGGCTGGCGACGTCGTGGGAGGAGTACCGACAGACCCGGTACAAGCCCCGGTACGACCCCGGTCCACCGTACGAGTCATGGCCAGGACTCGCCCCGGCACCGGCGAGGATCCCCGACCCGGAGGCCGCGGCCCGGCGTGCTGTCGCCGACACCTGCCCCCGGCTGCCGCAAGGACGCCAGCACCTGGGCCTGGTCGCCGCCGCGCGCAGCGCCGACATCCCGGCGGTGGCCGGCTGGCCCGGCTCGGCGAACCATATTCGCCCCGCCGCGCTGTCGGCCGTTCTGCGCACCTGGGAGGACCGGTTCGGCGCGCGGGTGCTCGGGATGACGGGGTCGATGCTCTACGTCTCCGTAGCGGCACCGCCGACCGGCCCCGAGCAGTCCGTGCACATGGCGCTGGAGCATCTGCTGCTCTGCCCCGCCAACATCTACCAGAGCTTCAGCGAGACGTTCCCGCGGTATGCCGTGCAACTGCGCGACGAGCCCGTCTGGTCGTTCTGGTGGGACTGAGTGACATGGGTCACTCCTTCCCCTGGTGACGTTCGGGCGGGGGCGCGCGCTGGGTGAGCCATGGCCCGTCCATCGTTCATGACGGCGCGCCGCATCGTGACAGCAACCGAGGGGTGGGGCATTGAGCCCGCGTACGTCGCACGCGTATCGACCACTGAGTATCAAACGCCGGGCCTGGCTGACCATCGGCGCCGTCGTACTGGGGGGCGCGGGGGTGGTGACCTATGCCGTCGCCACCCCTTCCGGTGACCGTCCGGCGCCGGGCGCCAGAGCCGCGTCCGTGCGGACTCTGAAGCTTGACGGCCAGGGAACGGACCGGCGGAATCTGCCCAAGAAGGAGACCCAGCGGTTCAGCGCGGTACTGCTGACCTGGCCCGATGCCGAGGCAGAGCTCAAGGGCAGGGCGGAGGTGCGGTCCCGGGATCTCGCGACGGGCGAGTGGTCGGGCTGGCAGCCCCTGCCGGACGACCCGTTCTCCGCGGACGGCGCCGAGGGCGAGCGTGCCGTCACCCGCGGCGGAACCGCCTCGGTGTGGACCGGTGACTCGGACGGGGTGGAAGTGCGCGTGGTGGCCGAGGACGGCTCCACGGCCTCCGCCCTGCCGGCCGGGATGGACGTCAAGCTCCTCGACCCCGGTACGGACCCGAAGGGCGGGAAGCCGCTCGCCGCCGCGCCCGCCGCGTACGCGGAGGAGACCACGCCCGCCGCGACCCCGACCGACAGCACCGCACCGACCGACAGCACTACACCGTCCGACCCGCCATCCCCCGCCGAATCGGCGCCCCCGTCCGAGTCCCCCTCCGCACCGGCTTCGCCGAGCGCCTCCGCCTCCCCCGGCGACACCGTCCCGCCGTCCCCCTCGCCGTCGGAGACCGTGCCGGCGCCCCGCCCCTCGACCGTCGTCAAGCCTCCGGTCATCTCCCAGGCGCGGTGGGGCGCCTCCACGGACTACGACGGCACCCCCACGTACGGCCAGGAGATCAAGGCGGCCGTCGTCCACCACACGGGCGTCGACAGCGACAACGGGGTCTCCTGCGCCCAGTCGCGTGCCCGGCTGCGCACCATCCAGCAGGACCATTTCGCGCGCGGCTACTACGACATCGGCTACAACTTCGTCGTCGACCGCTGCGGGCAGATCTTCGAGGGCCGCAGCGGAGGCATGGATCTCCCGGTGACCGGCGCCCACGACATCGGTTTCAACACCAACACGGTCGGCGTCTCGTACATCGGCAACACCGAGAAGCTGAAGCCGACCCGGGCGGGTCTCGACGCCATCGCCCGGGTCGTCGCCTGGAAGTTCGGCATGTACGGCATCAGCCCGACCGGGACGGTGGCGCTCACCTCGGGTTCGGACAAGGGCGTTGACGGCAATCTCGTCGCCAAGGGCACCTCGGTCACGCTGCCGCGGGTCTTCGGCCACCGCGACACCAACGCCACCGCCTGCCCCGGCGCGGGTCTCTACGCGAAGCTGCCGCTGATCCGCACCCTGGCGGCGACCCCCGGTATCTCGCACGCGCTCGCCACCTCGGACGTGACCGGCGACGGGGTGCCCGACCTGGTGGCCGGCACCCCGGGTGTCTCGGGCGGCGGGTCGCTCACGCTCGTACCCGGCGGCGCGGACGGCCCCGTGGCGTCCCTGAAGAAGACCCTCACCCAGAGCAGCTCCGGGGTGCCCGGCACCTCGGAGACCGGCGACGAGTTCGGCAGTTCCCCCGCGTACGGTGATGTGAACGGCGACGGATACGCGGACCTGGCGATCGG
This sequence comes from Streptomyces scopuliridis RB72, assembly GCF_000718095.1. Taxonomy (GTDB): domain Bacteria; phylum Actinomycetota; class Actinomycetes; order Streptomycetales; family Streptomycetaceae; genus Streptomyces; species Streptomyces scopuliridis. The sequence goes on from NZ_JOEI01000005.1 coordinate 508,070, forward strand.
CTCCCCGGGCGAGGACGACACCACCGGCCACGCCGACGCCGGAGCGGTCACGGTCCTGTACGGCCCGAATCTCAGCTCCGGTACGTCCTACACCACCGCCACCGCCACCCGCGCCGCGGGCGAGAAGCTCGGTACGGCCGTCTCGGTCGCCGACTTCAACGCCGACGGCAGGGCCGACATCTTCTCCGTCGCTCCCGGCAAGCCCGGTCGCTGGTGGTCCTACGACTCCAAGTCCGGTGCGGCGAAGTCCGGTTACCTGAACACCTCGGCGTACACCTCGTCCGTCGCGTACGCGGACACCACGACCGGCGACTTCAACCGCGACGGCTACGCGGACGCCGCCGTCACCTTCCGCGATCCCGGCGGCGTCGGGCGCGTCCTGTGGCTCAAGGGCTCGGCCACCGGTCTCCAGCGCGTGGGCATCCTGGCCGCGAAGGGCGGCAGGTCGATCGCCTCGGGCGACATCAACGGCGACGGCATCAGCGACCTCGTGGTGGGCCAGCCGTCCTCCACCGAGTCCGGCACCACCGCCAAGGGCGGCGCGGTGACAATGATCAAGGGCGCCACGTCCGGTCTGACATCGACCGGCGCGATCACCCTGCACCAGGACTCCACCGGCGTCCCCGGCACCGGCGAGACGGGCGACGATCTCGGCGCTTCGGTCGCCGTGGGCGACTACAACCTCGACGGTTACGACGACGTACTGGCCGGCGCCCCGAACGAGGACATCACCCGCGACGGTGCGTCCCGTACGGACGCGGGAACCGCGCTCCTGTTCCGGGGCAGCGCCACCGGCATGACCGGCACCGGCGCGCTCTCGTACTCGCAGGACACGACCGACATCGCCGGTGCCACCGAGTCCGGCGACCGGCTCGCCTCGTCCGTCGTCCTGCACGATCTCTCCGGCTTCGGCCGCGCCGATCTCGCGATCGGGGCGGACGGCGAGGACGGCGGCGACGGAGTCATCCTGCAGCTGGACAGCGGGAGCGCGGGCATCTCGGCGAAGGGCGGCGTCTACTACAGCCGCTCCAACCTGGGCACCCCGGCGACCGCGCGCCTCGGCCGGACGCTGGCTCCGTAGGGGCTGTCTGTCAGGCGGACAGGGGTCCCCGCGGGCCGGAGAACCGGCCCGCGGGGACCCCTGCCGGTACCGTTCGGCCCTATTCACGGCGCGCGTCCGTCCGGAGACTCGGAAGAGCGGAAGGTGATAGCCATGGAATCCAAGGACTGGACCGTGCAGATCCACATCACAGAAGAGGGTGACGAGACCAAGGCCGATGCCATCCTGACCACCCAGGACACCTCACGTCTCGCGGGCAGAGGCATGGCCCGGCGCAATCCGATCGACCGGACCGTACCCGAGATAGGCGACGAACTCGCCGCCAGCCGCGCGCTGGAGGATCTGGCCATCCGCCTGCACGATGTCGCCTCCGACGACATCGTCGAGCTGGCCGGCCCCGCGGACTCCTCCCGAAAGTGACACCGCCCGGCCAACCCAGCGGCGGTGTCCGCGGAGAGCGGTTACTCGGGCAGTGGGCGGTCGTCGACGACGTGCTTCATGACGAGGGTCGAGGTCAGGCGCTGAACGCCGGGCAGGACGGCCAACCGCTGGTCGTAGAGCCGCTGGAAGGCGGCCAGGTCGGTGGTGGCCACGCGCAGGAGGTAGTCGGGTTCGCCGAACAGACGCTGGGCCTGGATGACGTGCGGGACGGCGGCCACGGCCTGTTCGAACGTGGTGACGGTGTCGCGGTCCTCCCAGCGCAGGGTGGCGAAGACGAGGGCCTCGAAGTTCAGGCCGATGGCCGCCGGGTCCACGACGGCGCGGTAGCCGCGGATCGCGCCCGCGCGTTCGAGGTCGCGTACGCGTCGGTGGCAGGGCGAGACGCTCAGCTTCACGCGGGCGGCCAGCTCGGTCACCGTAAGGCGGCCGTCCACTTGCAGCTCGGCAAGAATCTTCCGGTCCAAGGCATCCATGCGGAAGATTCTCCCTCTCATCGCTGGCTCTCGGGGTAAAGACGGAAACATTTTCGGGCAGATCGGACGTAATCTTTCCTCTCCTGTCGAAGAACGGAGAGGGATCGGTCCATGGACCCGACCACGCTGGCGGCCTTCCTGGCAGTGGATCTTCTGCTGGTGTTCACCCCCGGCGCGGACTGGGCCTATGCGATCGCGGCGGGACTGCGGGACCGGTCGGTCGTTCCCGCGGTCGCCGGGCTGATAGCCGGATACGCCGGTTACACCCTGCTCGCCGTGGCCGGCCTGGTGGTGATCGTCGCAAGCTCGGCGAGCCTGCTGACCGCGCTGACCGTTCTCGGGGCCGCCTACCTGATGTGGCTCGGCTGGAACGTCCTGGCCCGGCCGGCCGGGCTGAGCGCGTCCACGGAGGCGGTGGCCTCCTCCCGTCGGCAGATCATGCTCAAGGGCGCGGGGATCAGCGGTCTGAACCCCAAGGCGCTGTTGCTGTACTTCTCGCTGTTCCCCCAGTTCATCGACCCCGGAGGCAGCTGGCCCGTCGCCGCCCAGACGGGTCTGCTGGGCACGCTCCACATGACCAGTTGCGCGATCGTCTACCTCGCCGTCGGCGTGCTCGCCCGCACCGTGCTGAAGACGCGGCCCTCAGCGGCCCGTGCGGTGACCCGTGCCTCCGGTGCCATGATGATCGCCATCGGCGGCTTCCTCCTCGTGGAACGCCTGACCCGCTGACGGACGGAAGGAGAGCACGTGGAAAACCCGGCACGGCAGGAGCAGGTGAGCCCCGAGGTGCGGGATCGCGTCCGGGCCAGCTTCGAGCGCCAGGGGCTCATGGGCCACCTCGGTGCACGGCTGGCGCACATCGCACCAGGACGTGTGCACATCGTCCTCCCGGGACGTCCCGAAGTCACCCAGCAGCACGGCTACTTCCACGCGGGCGCCACCAGCGCCATCGCGGACAGCGCCGGCGGCTACGCGGCCTTCACCCTGTTTCCCGAGAACACCTCGGTGCTCACGGTGGAGTACAAGATCAATCTCCTCGCGCCTGCCGAAGGTGACCACATCGAGGCGGTGGGAACGGTCGTGAGGTCCGGACGGACGCTGACCGTTTGCCAGTTGGAGGTGTTCGGCGTCGAGGACGTGCGACGGACGCTCGTGGCGACCGGCCAGCAGACGCTGATCCGCGTGAACGGGAACGGGAACGGGAACGGGGACAGGGACGGGGACAGGGACAGGGACAGGGACAGGGACAGGGTCTAATCGAACAGCGTGCCCTGGTGGAAGAAGAGCAGCCAGCGGCCATCGGTCAGCCGCCACAGTGAACTGCGGTGGGCCCGGCGGCCGTTGGAGTCGCTGTCGTACGTCAGCTGCACCACATCGGGGGCGAGCCGCACGCCCCGCATCTTGGAGGTGGTGATCGGCGGGGGCGCCGAGGCCCCGCCCTGCTCCGTGAGCATCGCGATGACCGAGGCGCGGTCCCACTCCCGGCCGGAGGAGCCGAACTCCCTGAAATCCGGGTGGAGAAGCTCCGCGAGAAGGGCCGGCGAGGACCGTACCGCCCGGTCGAGCAGCCGCAGTTCGGCCCGGATGGCGGCGGAGATCGCGGACGTTCGGTCAGTCACGGGTGAGCTCCACCAGTTTGAGTACGGTGTTCCAGTTGCGGGTGGTGGCGGTGACGCCCTTGAACAGGGCGGGCCTGGCCAGCGCTCCGGCGAGCTTGGAGCGGCCGAGGCCGTCCGGCGCGTACAGATACAGCGCGCGGTCGCCCAGCCGGAATTCCTCGGGGAGATACGCGGCCGGGTCGAGCGACGCGAGCCGCTCGGGGCCCACCGGCTCGGAGAAATACGTGAGATGGAGCTGCTTGCCCGCCAGCGTGTGTGCCGGGAAGGGGCAGGCCTCGGTGACCGCCCGCAGATACGGGGCGCCGCGCACCAGGCAGTCGACGGTGAACCCGAAGCGCTGCTCGATGGCGCGCTCCAGAGCGGCGCCGAGGGCGCTCTCGTCGTCCGATTCGCTGGTGAAGACGGCGTTGCCGCTCTGGAGGTAGGTACGGACATCGCCGTGGCCCAGCTCCGAGAGCAGCTCACGGAGGTCTGCCATCGGGACTCGTCTGTGGCCGCTCACATTGATCCCGCGCAGGAGGGCGGCGTACGTCGTGCTCATGAGCACACGATAGGACGGGAGGCCGCGCGCGGGGCTCCCGGCGCGAGCGGATCGCGGCGGGCCAGGCGCGGCAAGGCGGGCGCGGCGCGGCGGGCGCCGCGCTCCGCGAGGGAGAAAGCGACGGCCGCCGGACGCACTGAGCCAGCCGGGTGGGCCGGAGGGGACCCCGCTCCCGGACCGCCGGCGCGCGGGACGATCCGGCTTGAACCCGCCCATGCCCCGCCGCTCAAACCGCACGCGCCGTTCAGACCGCACGCGCCGTTCAGATCGCGCCCGCAGGCAGGGCCTCCTCGATCAGGTCCGCCGCCCGTCGCGTACCGCCCTCCTTCGCCATCTCGCGCCCGATCTCCCCCAGCCGCCTGGCCACTTCGGGGTCCGAGGCCACGGCGAGGACCGCCGCGCGCAGGGCCTCGGGGGTGGCCGCCTCCGTGTCGAGACGGCGGGCCACACCCAGCGCGACCAGCATGTCCGCGTTGCCGAACTGGTCGACGGCCTGCGGGACCGCGACCATCGGCGTGCCCGTCGCCAGGCCCTCCTGGCTGCCGCCGGCGCCCGCGTGCGTGATGAACGCGTCGGCCTGCTTGAGGACGGCCAGTTGCGGCACCCAGCGGTGCACCTCCACATTGGCCGGTACGTCGCCCAACTCGGCCTCGTCGACGTTCGCGCCGATCTGCAGGACGACATACCAGCCCGGCAGATCCCCGAACGCCTCGACACAGGCCCGGTAGAAGGCGGGCTGCTTGGTGAAGGCCGAACCGAGCGAGACGAGCAGCACCCGCTCCGCCCCGGCGGGCCGCCGCCACTCCCCCTGCTCGGCGCGGTCCCCCTGACAGGCACCGACGAAGGTGAACACGGACTCGTCCACCGCCTCCGCGTTGTACTGGAGCGCCCTGGGGATCAGTACGAGGGAACGGGCGGGCCTGGCGACCAGCCGGTCCGGGTCGGTGTGGTCCATGTGGTGCTCGTCCAGCCACTCCTGGAACCGCGCGCGGTACGCCCTGCCGCGTTCGGAGGCGTCGAGCTCGGCGAGCATCGGCTCGGCGACGTCCTTCTCGTACCCCTCCCAGGCGACCATGTGCGTCGAGAACTGGAGATACGGAACGCCCCAGCGGTGCGCGAGCACGGGCGCCGGATAGGAGATGGTGTCACCGAGGACCAGCTCGGGGCGGTCGCCCTCGAACGCCTCGGCCAGCTGAGGCAGCGCCTGGACGGCGTCATCGAGGAACGGCTCCAGATTGTCGATCAGCTCCGTGCCCCAGGCTTCGGGATCGTCGTCGGGGCCGGGCAGTACGGAGGTGTAGATCACCGGTTCCGCGCCGGTGGCCGCGACCTTCGCGGCGAAGGAGGCGGGGATCGCGTAACTGACGCGGTGCCCCCGGGCGACCAGTTCCCGGATGACCTCCAGGCTCGGGTTCACATGCCCGTGGGCGGCGATGGAGAACATGGCGATATGGGCACGCTTCGACGCTGTCATGGGCCGACCGTAGGCGAGACGAGACGTCTCGTGCAACTCAATTGAGCCCCAGGAACAGGCCCGCGTTCCCGAATGCGAGACTTTGCCGGACGGGTGCGATCACCGGAAGCAAGAGAGAGTCATCGATGGACGAGGCGCGGGCGCGGGAGATCCTGGCCGCGACGGGGCTGCCGCGCGACGCGGAGCTGCTGGCCCTGGGGGAGAACGCGGTATTCGGTACGGCCGGACTGGTCGTCAAGGTCGGCCGGGACGCGACGGACCACCCCGAACTGCTGGAGCGGGCGCGGCGCGAGGTCTCCCTCGCGTCCTGGCTCGCGGAGTGCGGGATTCCGGCCGTACGGGCGGCCGAGCCGGAGGCCCGGTCGGTGGACGGTCATCCGGTGACGCTCTGGCACCGGTTGCCGGCCGCCGTACGGCCCGCCGGGCCCGGCGATCTGGCGTCCCTGCTGCGGCTGGTGCACGCCCTGCCCGCCCCGGACCCATCGCTGCTCACGCTCCCCCGCCGGGAGCTGCTCGGTGGTGTCGAGCGCTGGCTGCGGATCGCCGGGGACGCGATCGACCCGGCCGACGCCGACTATCTGCGCGGCCGCCGCGACGGCTTCGCCGAGGCCGCGGCCACGCTCGTCCCCCGGCTGCCGATGGGCCCGGTCCACGGCGACGCGCTGCCGCGCAATGTCCATGTCGGCCCGGACGGCCCCGTCCTGGTCGATCTGGAGACCTTCTCCTCGGACCTGCGGGAACACGATCTGGTGGTCATGGCGCTCTCCCGCGACCGGTACGGTCTGCCCGCCGAGGCGTATGACACCTTCACGGCGGTCTACGGCTGGGACGTACGCGAATGGCCGGGCTGCCCGGTCCTGCGCGGCGCCCGCGAGACGGCCAGCTGCGCCTGGGTGGCCCAGCACGCCCCGGCCAACCCCAAGGCCCTCGACGAGTTCCGCCGCCGGGTCGCCTCGCTGCGCGACGACGATCCCGAGGTCCGCTGGTATCCGTTCTGACCGGCCCGGCACGCGACCGTTCCCGGGGCCGCTTCAGGGCTGGAGATGGGTGCGCTGTCCTTCTTGGTCCAGGATGCAGATGATCTCCGCCGGACCGTCGTGGGCCCCGAAGGCATGGGGAATCATGGTGGAGAACTCCGCTGCCTCACCGGCCTCCACCAGGACGGTCCGCTCCCCCAGCAGCAGTTCGACCGTTCCCGACAGGACGGTGAACCAGTCCCGGCCGGGATGGACCCCCAACGCGTCGGTGCCGCGGGGCGCCGGCTTGGCGAGACGGATCCTGGCCACGGTCACACCGTGCGGCCCGGCCTCCCGGCTCAGCAGCCAGGTGGTCCTCCCCCGCGCCACACGCAGCCTGGACGCGGAGTGGCCGGCCCTCGACACCGTCGACCTGGTGTGGGCGTCCGCGTCGCTCCACCACATGGCGGACCCCGATCGCGCCCTCGCCCAGGTCTCCGCCGCGCTCCGCCCCGGCGGGCTCCTGGCCGTGGCCGAGATGGACTCCTTCCCGCGCTTCCTCCCCGACGACCTCGGCCTCGGCCGCCCGGGACTCGAAGCGCGCTGCCATGCCGCTCTGGGCGAGGAACACGCCGTGCGGGTACCGCATCTGGGCTCCGACTGGGGCGCGCGGCTGACCGGGGCCGGCTTCACCATCGAGGCCGAGCGGGTCTTCGCCATCGAGCTGACGCCCCCGCTGCCCGCCTCGGCCGCCCGCTACGCGCAGGTATCCCTGCGACGCCTGCGGACCGGAATGGCGAGCCGGCTGGACGCCGACGATCTGGCCACGCTCGACACGCTCCTCGACGGCGAAGGACCGGACAGCCTGTCGCGCCGCGACGACCTCACCGTCCGCCACACGCGCACCATATGGGCGGCCCGGCGGCCCTGAACGAGCAAGTCCGAAGTCCCGTCAACCTCACACGGCATCAGCGGGCCGAGGGCTCGGCCGCCGGCTCGCGCAGCGGCCAGATCCCGTCGATCACCGCGTCCTCGTTGCCCTTCTTCCGCAGGAACTTCTGGAAGTCGGCCGCCCACTCGGCGTACCAGCCGATCTGACGCTCATGCAGCAGCGCCGGGGTCAGCCCGGCCACCGAGGCATGCCGCTCCGCTATCGCCGTGGCCACCCGGACGGCCGCCAGCGCGTCCGCGCCCGCTTCGTGCGCGGCGTCGAGCACCACGCCGTACTCCGCGCAGACCGCCTCCAGCGTGCGCTTGCCACGGCGGTAGCGGTCCACGGCGCGGTCGATCGTATACGGGTCGATCACCGGCCCGACCGGCCCCAGCGGCGGCAGTCCGTACCGGCGCAACTCGGCGGAGAGCAGCGTCAGATCGAATGGCGCGTTGTACGCCACGACGGGCACCCCGCGCGTCCAGTACCCGCCGAGGACCCCGGCGATCTCCGCCGCCACCTCGGGCGCCGGGCGGCCGTCCGCCGCGGCCCGTTCACTGCTGATGCCATGCACGGCGGACGCCTGGGCGGGGATCCGGATGCCCGGGTCGGCCAGCCAGCTCCGCTGCCGTATCACCTCACCGCCCCGCACCTCGACCACCGCGGCCGTCACGATCCGCGCCTCCAGCGGCTCCGTGCCCGTGGTCTCCAGATCGAAACCGACCAGTGATTCCCCATGCCAAGTCATCGTGGCCCTCCCTCATGGTGCGGTGGTGCTTCCCCCGTTGGACATTCACCCTGCCACGCACCACTGACAGTGCCCCGGCGCGGGCTCCGTTCCCGGCCCCCGCTCGTGGCTCGAACCGCCGGCTCAGGAGACCGGCCTGGAGTCGGTCCAGACCGACTCGAACTCCTCGCGGTAGGTCTGGAAGAGACCGTGCTCGGAGTCCTGCCCCGTGCGCACCACCTCACGCCCGCCGCCCCGCAGCACCAGCACCGGCGCCTCCATCCCCCGGGCCCGGCGCAGATAGGACTGGACGACAGCCAGCCCGTCGGGGCCGTCCCCGTCGACGAGATACGCGGTGAAGCGCGGGGTCTCGTCGAAGACATGGATCTCGAAGGCGCCCGGATCGCGCAGTTTGGAGCGCACCCGGCGCATATGAAGGATGTTCATCTCCACCGACCGGCTCAGCTCGCCCTTCTTGAGCCCCAGCTCGCGCTCCCTGCGCTTGACCGCGCTGCTCGCCGGGTTGAGGAAGACCAGCCGTATCCGGCAGCCCGATTCGGCGAGCCGGATCAGCCGCCGTCCCGAGAAGTTCTGTACGAGCAGGTTCAGCCCGATCCCGATGGCGTCGACACGCCGGGCGCCGCCGAAGAGATCCTCGGCCGGGATCTGCCGTTGCAGCCTCACCCGGTCGGAGTGGACGGAGACCACGTCCGCGTACCGGTCGCCGACCAGATCCTCCACCGCGTCGACCCGGAGCCGCGCCGCCGAGGGCACCCCGCTGCCGCCGCCCAGGATCTCCAGGAGCCGGGCCGAGGCCCGCTCCGCCTGGGCGAGGACCGTCTCGGAGAGCGCGCGATTCCGGGAGACCACATTGCGCGCGACCTCCAGTTCGTCCAGCGCCAGTTCCACATCCCGGCGGTCGTCGAAGTACGGCTCGAAGCAGGGCCAGTGCTGAACCATCAGCTCCCGCAGTTGCGGGAGGGTGAGAAAGCTCAGGACGTTGTCGTCGGCCGGGTCGAGCAGATACCCCTTGCGCCGCGACACCTCCCGTACGGCGACGGCGCGCTGCACCCACTCCTGTCCGGCGGGTCCCGCGGCGGCGACCACCCATTCCTCGCCGTGCACGGGCTCGTAGATGGGCCGCAAAACCGCGGCGACCACGGCGCGCAGCCGCTGTTCCACGAGATTCAGCCAGATATAGGCGCGTCCGGCCCGCTGCGCGCGCGTACGCACTTCACTCCAGGCGTCCGCGCCCCACTCCAGTTCCGCCCCGATCTCCATCGGTCGCGCGAGGGAGACCGCTCCGGGCGGGATGTCGCCGGATTCCCCCGTATGACCTGCGTCACCAGGGGGCAACTCCAGCCCTCCCGAGCTCACCCGCGCACCGCCTTCTCTCCCCTTCAACGATCAAGGAAGGGTACTCCGCATCCCGGAGGCGGTGCAGCAGGATGCACAGGCTCCTTTCCCAACTCCCTTATTCGTGAGGCTTGTTCCTGGCGCCGAGATCAGCCGGAGTGAGGTGATTCATAGCGGTTGGACCTGGTCCGTCCCCGGGTCCGCCGGGACGCCAGGAGACGCGCGGGACAGCCGGGGCCGTCGCCGCGATCCCGGCGACGGCCCGTCACGCGAGGTTGACGCCGGGCCCTCTCCCTGCCGCCGCCACGGCGCCTCCCCGCCGCCGCCCCGGCCGAGAACCGGCAAGAAGAGGCAAGAACCCATCGGGTTCCTAGGTGGTTGCCCTTCTTTCGGGGAAGATCTGGCTCAAGAGCCCCGCAGCACCCGGATCAGAAATGGAAGAGTCTTATCTATGCAGGTCTGGCCGGGACAGACGTATCCCCTCGGCGCCACGTACGACGGCGCCGGTACCAACTTCGCGGTCTACTCAGAGGCCGCCAACCGAATCGAGTTGTGCCTGCTGCACGACGACGGTTCAGAAACGGCGGTGGAGCTGCGCGAGACGGACGCCTTCGTACGGCACGCCTATCTGCCGGGCATCATGCCCGGTCAGCGCTATGGCTTCCGGGTCCATGGCCCCTATGAGCCGGAGCGCGGACACCGCTGCAACTCCGCCAAGCTGCTTCTCGATCCGTACGCGCGTGCGATCAGCGGCAGTATCGACTGGGGCGAGTCGGTGTACGGCTATCACTTCGGCAAGCCGGACTCGCGCAATGACATGGACTCGGCCCCCCACACGATGTCCTCCGTCGTCGTCAATCCCTACTTCGACTGGGGCGACGACCGGCTGCCCCGTACGGACTATCACCGCACGGTGCTCTACGAGGCCCATGTGAAGGGCCTGACCATGCTCCATCCGGAGCTGCCCGAGGAGCTGCGCGGCACGTACGCCGGACTCGCCCATCCGGCGGTGATCGAGCACCTGACGGAGCTGGGCGTGACCGCGCTGGAGCTGATGCCGGTGCATCAGTTCGTCAACGACCACCGGCTGGTCGACGCCGGCCTCGGCAACTACTGGGGCTACAACACCATCGGCTTCTTCGCCCCGCACAACGCGTACGCGTCCTGGGGCGACCGGGGCGAACAGGTCCTGGAGTTCAAACAGGCCGTACGGGCGCTGCACCGCGCCGGGATCGAGGTCATCCTCGACGTGGTCTACAACCACACGGCGGAGGGCAACCACCTCGGCCCTACGCTCTCCTTCCGCGGTCTCGACAACGCGCAGTACTACCGGCTCGCCGACAATCCCCGCTACTACACGGACACCACGGGGACCGGTAACTCCCTGCTGATGCGCAGCCCGCACGTACTCCAGCTGATCATGGACTCGCTGCGGTACTGGGTGACCGAGATGCATGTCGACGGCTTCCGCTTCGACCTCGCGGCGACGCTGGCCCGTCAGTTCCACGAGGTGGACCGGCTGTCGTCGTTCTTCGACCTCGTCCAGCAGGACCCGGTGGTCAGCCAGGTGAAGCTGATCGCCGAGCCGTGGGACGTGGGCGAGGGCGGCTACCAGGTGGGGAACTTCCCGCCGCTGTGGACGGAGTGGAACGGCAAGTACCGCGACACCGTACGGGACCTGTGGCGGGGTGAGCCCAGGACCCTGGCGGAGTTCGCGTCCCGGCTGACCGGCTCGTCCGATCTCTACCAGGACGACGGGCGCCGCCCGCTCGCCTCCATCAACTTCACCACCTGTCATGACGGCTTCACACTGCACGATCTCGTCTCGTACAACGAGAAGCACAACGAGGCCAACGGCGAGTCCAACCGGGACGGCGAGAGCCACAACCGGTCCTGGAACTGCGGGGTGGAGGGCGACACCGACGACCCCGAGGTCCTGGAGCTGCGCAACCGCCAGATGCGGAACTTCATCGCGACGCTGATGCTCTCGCAGGGCGTCCCGATGCTCAGTCACGGCGACGAGTTCGCCCGTACGCAGGGCGGCAACAACAACGCGTACTGCCAGGACAACGAGGTCTCCTGGGTCCGCTGGCCGGAGAAGGGCGCGGAGACCGACACCACCATGCTGGCGTTCACCCAGGCGATGGTGTGGCTGCGGCGCGACCATCCGGTCTTCCGGCGCCGGCGCTTCTTCCACGGGCGCCCGGTGGAGGGCACGCACGACGATCTGTCGGACATCTCGTGGTTCACGCCGGAGGGCGAGGAGATGACCCAGCAGGACTGGCAGGCCGCGCATGCCAAGGCCATGACGGTCTTTCTGAACGGTGGCGCGATCTCCGAGCCGGGGCCGCGCGGCGAGCGGATCTCGGACGACTCGTTCCTGCTGATGTTCAACGCGAGCGCCGAGAAGCTGGAATTCGTGGTGCCGGTGAACCACGGCGAGCAGTGGCAGATCATGGTGGACACGGCCCGGCCGGAGGGAGTGACTCCGGGGCAGGGCGAGAAGGTCGACGGGGGCGAGCGGATCACCATGATCGGCCGCAGTATGACGGTGCTGATGCGTCTGGAATAGCTCGATGCGTGAGCGCGGCCCCCACGCGCGGAATCCGGTTGCCGCGCCGCCCCGCTGGTGTTCAACTCGCCGGATGGATCACGATGGGGTACTCAGAGAGTTCGACCGGCAGATGCGGGAGGGCGCGCGCGCCGACGGCCTCCCCGGCGTCCGCGTCGAGCGGGCGGGCGCTGTCGTACGCGCGGGCGGCTCCGAGCACGACTGGCACGGTGTCCTCTGGTCGGCCCCGGACCTGAACGAGGACGCGGCCGACGCGGCGATCGCCACGCAGATCGCCCACTTCCGCTCGCTCGGGCGCGAGTTCGAGTGGAAGCTGTACGGCCACGACCGACCCGTCGATCTCGCGGCGCGCCTGCTGGCGGCCGGTTTCAGCGCCGAGCCGACGGAGGCACTGATGGTGGCGGAGACCGAGGCGCTGACCGCCGACGTCGAGCTGCCCGAGGGGCTACGGCTGCTCCCGGTGACCGACGCGGCGGGCGTGGAGCTGATGGCGCGGGCCCAGGAGCGTGCGTTCGGCGCGGACCGCACGGATCTGAGCGCGCGGCTGAAGGTCCAGCTGGCCGAGGCCCCCGACAGGGTCTCGGCGGTCGTCGCGATGGCGGGCGACACGCCGGTGAGCGCGGCCCGGATGGAGCTGCCGCCGGGCACCGAGTTCGCCGGGCTGTGGGGCGGCGGCACGGTCGAGGAGTGGCGCGGCAAGGGGCTCTACCGGGCGCTGGTCGCGTATCGCGCCCGGATCGCCGCCGCCCGTGGTTACCGCTATCTCCAGGTCGACGCGACGGACATGAGCCGCCCGGTCCTTCAGCGCCTCGGGTTCACGGTGCTCAGCACGACCACACCGTTCACGTACCGGCCGCAGGCCCCCGGCTCATCCGGCTCACCCGGCGCCCGCGGGTGACCTCGTATGACACGGGTCTCGTACGGATCCCGGATGACACAGATACCGAGAAGCGGGGTACGTACGACCGTATGACTCCCACCGCGACCTATCGGCTCCAGCTCCAGCCGGACTTCCCGTTCTCGGCCGCCGCCAAGGCCGTCCCGTATCTCGCCGCGCTCGGGGTCTCGCATCTGCATCTGTCGCCGGTCCTGGAGGCCGTACCGGGCTCGACGCACGGCTATGACGTGGTCGACCACTCCACCGTACGGGCCGAGCTGGGCGGCGAGGAGGGGCTGCGGCGGCTGGCCGGCCGGGCCCGTGAGCACGGCCTCGGGATCGTCCTCGACATCGTGCCCAACCACATGGCCGCCGAGCCCCGGCACAATAAGGCGCTCTGGGAGGTGCTGCGCGAGGGCCGGAACTCCCCGTACGCCCGCTGGTTCGACATCGACTGGGCCGCGGGCGACGGCAAGCTGCTGCTGCCGGTGCTGGCCGGGCCGATCGGCGAGGAGCTGGACGCCGGCGGGCTGAGCGTCGAGGACGGGGTGCTCCACCACGGCGACCAGCGCTTCCCGCTCGCTCCCGGCAGCGAACACCTGGGGCTGCCCGAGCTGCTCGACGCCCAGCACTACCGGCTCGCCTGGTGGCGGCTGGCCCGTACCGAGCTCAACTACCGCCGCTTCTTCACCATCTCCGAGCTGATCGGCCTCCGGGTGGAGGACCCGGAGGTGTTCGCCGCCACCCACGCCAAGATCATCGAACTGGTACGGGACGGCGTCGTCCAGGGGCTGCGTATCGACCACCCGGACGGTCTCGCCGACCCGGAGGAGTATCTGCGCCGGCTGCACGAGGCGACGGCCGGGCAGTGCTGGACGGTCGTGGAGAAGATCCTCGCCGACGACGAGGTGCTGCCCGCGGGCTGGCCGGTCGCCGGCACCACCGGCTATGACGCGCTGCGCCATATCGACGGCGTGTTCACGGACCCGGTGGGCGCCGAGGCGCTGGAGATGCGCTACCGCGATGTCGCCGCGCCCGTCGGGGACCGGGGCGGCTACTGGGAGGGGACGGTGCGCCGGGCCGCGTACAAGGTCGTCTTCCATGAACTGGCCGCCGAGATCTCCACCCTGGTCCGTACGGCGCAGCGCGTCTGCGCCGCCGACCCCGCGCTGCGCGACCACGCGCCCTGGGCGCTGCGCGCCGCGATCCGCGAGCTGCTGGTACGGGTCCCCGTCTACCGCCCCTACACGACGGCGGGCGGACCCTGCCCCGAGGCGGCCGAGGCGGCGGTCTCGGCGGAGTCGGCACGGCAGGCGAAGACGGTCTTCCCGGTGGAGCGGGAGGCGACGGCCGTGGACGTGGTGCGGGAGCTGGCCCTCGGCAGGCTCGGTACGGGCCCGGACCATACGGCCTTCTGCGCGCGCTTCGCCCAGACCGCGTCCGCGCTGCGCGCCAAGTCGGTGGAGGACACGGCGTTCTACCGCTATGTGCCGCTGATCTCCGCGAACGAGGTGGGCGGCGATCCGGGCAGTCCCGCGGTGAGCCCCGAGCGGTTCCACGCGTACTGCGCCCGGCTGGCGCGCGACTGGCCGGCCACCGGCACCGTACTGACCACGCACGACACCAAGCGCAGCGCGGACGTCCGGGCGGGGATCGCCGTCCTGTCCGAGTGCCCCGAGCGCTGGGACGAGCTGCTGGAGGAGCTGGCGGGGGCCGTCCCGATGCCCGCGCCGGATCCGCAGGTGGCCTGGCAGGCATGGCAGACGGCGGTGGGCTTCACCCCGGCCGCCGAGGGCATCCTCCCGGAGGGCTCGCGGATGGTGCCCGCGCTGCTGAAGTCCGTACGGGAAGCCGGGCTGCACACGAGCTGGACGGAGGCGGAGCCGCTGTACGAGCAGGCGGTGGCAGCGTTCGTGGAGGCCGGTCCCGCCGGTCCCGCGCGGCGTACGGTCGCGGCGCTCAGCAGCGCGCTGGCGCCGTACGCGCGGGCCAGTGCGCTGGGCGCGGCGCTGGTGCAGCTGACCATGCCGGGGGTGCCCGATCTCTATCAGGGCACGGAGCGCGCGTACTTCGCGCTGGTGGACCCGGACAACAGGCGGCCGTTCAGGACCGGGCCGCCGGACGACAAGACGGTGATCACGACGGCGGCGCTCCGGCTGCGCGGTGAACGGCCCGAGCTCTTCGGCGAGTCGGGTACGTACACCCCGCTGCCCGCGGCCGGTCCCGCCTCCTCGCACTGCCTGGCCTTCGTCAGGTCGGGGCGCGTGATCACGCTAACCACCCGGCTGCCGTACGGACTTGAGCGCTCGGGAGGGTGGCGCTCCACGGAACTGGCGCTGCCGCCCGGCCGCTGGCGGGATGTGCTGACGGGGCGTGAGGTGTCGGGCGCGCCGCGGCTCACGGAGCTGCTCGACCAGTTCCCGGTGGCGCTGCTGACGGCCGACTGACGGGCCGCTGACGGGGCGGCCCCGGCGCGTCCCTTACCGCGTCCTTTACGTACGCGCCCTTACGTACACGTTCTCACGTACACGAAGCGTTTACAGAGTGGGCCGGCCGCGCTACGTTCCGAAATGGGAGCGCTCCCATTCACCCATTCGCTTGTCATGATCACGTCGAAGGGACTCGCGTGATGAAGCACCCCCCACGGCGGCCGCGGTGGCTGTCGCATCCCCGGAGAGCCGTCCTCCTCGCCCTGCTCGCCGTACTCCCCGCCCTGCTGCTGGTCGTCGGCAACAGCGGGACCTCGTCCGCCCATGGCACCCCCATGCAGCCGGCCAGCCGTACGTTCATGTGCTGGAAGGACGGTCTGAGCAGCACGGGTGAGATCAAACCCATCAACCCCGCCTGCAAGGCCGCCGTCGCCGCGGGCGGCACGACCCCGCTCTACAACTGGTTCTCCGTGCTGCGCTCCGACGGCGCGGGCCGGACCCAGGGCTTCATCCCCGACGGGCAGTTGTGCAGCGGTGGCAACACCACGTTCACCGGCTTCGACCTGGCCAGGAACGACTGGCCGCTGACCCATCTGACCTCGGGAGCGTCGCTCGACTTCTCGTACAACGCCTGGGCGGCGCACCCCGGTTGGTTCCGGGTCTATGTCACCAAGGACGGGTTCGACCCCACCAAGACCTTCACCTGGGCCGACCTGGAGTCACAACCCTTCCTGACGGTCGACCACCCGCAGGTCACCGGGCCCGTCGGGACGGTCGAGGGCGCCTACAAGTGGACCGGCAACCTGCCGGGCGGAAAGTCCGGCCGGCACATCATCTACATGGTGTGGGAGCGCTCGGACAGCAAAGAGACCTTCTACAGCTGCTCCGACGTGGTCTTCGACGGCGGCAAGGGAGAGGTGACCGGCGTCGGTGACCCCGGGAACCCGACCGACCCGCCCACCGACCCCACGGCCACCTGCACCGCCACCCGCGCGACCACCGGCACCTGGACGGGCGGCTACCAGGCGGAGGTCACGGTGAAGAACACCGGCGCCCACCCGATCCTCGGCTGGATGGTGGAGTTCACCCTGCCGAGCGGCCAGCGGGTGGACAGCCTCTGGAACGGCAACGCCACCTATGGCGGCCAGGAGGTGATGGTCCATAACGCCGACTGGAACGGCTCGTTGGCGGCCGGGGCCTCCACCACCTTCAGTTACGTGGCCACCGGAGGACCGCCGGACACCGCGTCCGCATCGCCCTGCTCCGTGCACTGACCGCGTCGCTCGGGGCACTGACCCACACGGTTCCGTGCGCTGACCCGCGAACCACCCGGCCCGCCGTTCCCCACCCCCACCCGGAACGGCGGGCCGGGTCCTCTGTCTCACTTCCGTCCGCTCAGTGCGAGGCGAGCCGAAAGCTCATCGTCCCGAAACTCACCAGATCACCGTCCCGCACCTCGGCCGTCGTGGTCACCCGCCGGCCGTTGACGGTCGTGCCATTGGTCGAGCCGAGATCGCGCAGGATCCACCGCCCGCCCCGCATGCTCAGTTCGGCGTGCAGCCGCGAGACCGTGTCATGGCTGAGCCGCAGCCCGTTGACCGGATCGCGGCCGATCCGCAGCGGATACGCGCCGGGATGGGGCAGCAGCAGCTTCGGCAGCCGCTCCGCCTGCCAGGCCCTGCGCAGCCGCTGCGAGAACGCGGATATCCGGCCCACCGTGCCGAACACCCTCCGGGACCAAGGGCCTTCGGATTCCAGATCCGCGGTGAGCAGCTTCAGCTCTTCGGCCCGGCGCGCGGCCAGCGCCAGATCCATCCGGCGCAGGAAGGTGTCGTGCGACAGCTTGCCCTGCGCGGCGCCTTCCCGGAGTACCGCGAGGACACGGTCGCGCTCGGCGTCGGAGAGCCGCGCGGGATACGTGTGGAACTCGAAGGAGGACGTCACAGATGTGATTGTCCTTCCGACGTATGTGAGGTGTCCAGACGGTCAGGGGTTCCCGCCGCTTCCACCGCGCCACCGCGGGTGCCCGCCCCGTTCGCCCGTCGCCGCGCCTCGCGCCGTCTCGCTTGTCACGACGGAATTTGTCACCGTGTGGAGGAGACGAGTGGACAGTGCCGACGACGAGGGGGAACCACCCGTGCGGTTCGAGGTGTGGGCGCCGCAGGCGCAGGACGGGATCGTACTCCAGCTGGCGGACGGCGGGGACGACCGGGACGGCGGGAACGGCGCGGACGGCGCGCGCGCCGGACTGCCCATGGAGCGCGATCCGGAGCGGGCGGGCTGGTGGACCGCCGAGGCGCCCGCCGCCGACGGTACGCGGTACGGCTTCGCGCTCGACGGCGGGCCCGTACTGCCCGATCCGCGCTCCCGCCGCCAGCCGGACGGCCCCGACGGCCCGAGCGCCGTCGTCGACCAGACGGCGTACGCGTGGCACACGCCGTGGCAGGGCCGTGCTCTGCCCGGCGCGGTCCTGTACGAGCTGCACATCGGCACGTTTACCCGCGAGGGCACCTTCGACGCGGCGGCCGAGCAGCTCGCTCCGCTGGCCGAACTGGGGATCACCCACGTCGAGCTGATGCCGGTGTGCCCCTTCCCCGGGACCCACGGGTGGGGGTACGAGGGCGTCTCGCTGTGGGCGGTCCATGAGCCGTACGGCGGCCCCGCGGGGCTCAAGCGCTTTGTGGACGCGGCACACCGGCTGGGCCTGGGCGTGGTGCTCGATGTGGTGCACAACCATCTCGGCCCGGCCGGCAACTATCTGCCGCGCTTCGGCCCGTACTTCACCGACACGCACCACACGCCATGGGGCGCCGCCGTCAATCTGGACGCCCCGGGGTCGGACGAGGTGCGCGCGTATCTGCTGGGCAGTGCCCTCGCCTGGCTGCGGGACTTCCGGCTCGACGGGCTGCGGCTCGACGCCGTGCACGCGCTCGCCGACCAGCGCGCGCTGACCTTCCTCGAAGAGCTGTCGACGGCCGTCGACGCGCTCTCCGCCGAGCTGGGGCGGCCGCTCTTCCTGATCGCCGAGTCCGACCTCGGCGACCCGCGCACCACCACCCCGCGCGCGGCGGGCGGCCTGGGGCTGCACGCCCAGTGGAACGACGATTTCCATCACGCGCTGCACACGGCGCTCACCGGTGAATCCCAGGGCTACTACGCCGACTTCGCGCGCGCGCCGCTCGCCGCGCTGGCCAAGACGCTCACCCGCGTCTTCTTCCACGACGGTACGTATTCGAGCTTCCGGGGCCGGACGCACGGCCGCCCCGTCGACCGTACGAGAACGCCCGCTCACCGCTTCCTCGGCTACGCCCAGACCCATGACCAGATCGGCAACCGCGCGCTGGGCGACCGGCTCTCCGCCACCCTCTCCCCCGGGCTGCTCGCCTGCGCCGCCACACTCGTCCTGACGGGTCCGCACACCCCGATGCTCTTCATGGGCGAGGAGTGGGGCGCGACCACCCCCTGGCAGTTCTTCACCGACCACCCCGACCCGGTGCTCGCCGAGGCCGTACGCACCGGCAGGCGCCGGGAGTTCGCGGCGCACGGCTGGGCGGCGGAGGACATCCCCGACCCGCAGGACCCGGCGACGCGGGAGCGCTCCTGTCTGGACCGCTCCGAGGCCGGGAAGGAGCCGCACGCGCGCCTGCTGGCCTGGTACCGCGAACTGATCGCCCTTCGGCACACCCATCCGGATCTCTCCGATCCGGATCTGGCGGCGGTCCGGGTGGCGTACGACGAGGAGGCACGCTGGCTCGCGTACCGGAGGGGGGATCTGCGGGTCGCGGTGAATCTCTCCGGAGAGCCCGCGGAGATCCCACTCGGCGACGCGGGCCGGGTCCTGGCCTCCTGGCAGCCGACCGAGCCGCTGGGCCCCGACGGCGTGCTGCGCCTGCCGCCGGAGTCGTGCGTGGTCCTGGCGGACGGCTGATCCCGGCTCGGGCGCCGCGAGGCCCACAGCGGGCCCGCGGCGGCGGGCCACGCCAGAACCTCGGGGACCCGCCCCGGGGCCGTCAGGGGCGGGTGACGTCGAGTACGGCCTTTCCCCGGACGCGGCGGCCGAGCAGCGCCTCCGCCGCCTCCGCCGCGCGTTCCCAGGGGCCGCGCCAGCCGATCTGCGGGTCCAGCAGGCCCTGGTCCAGGAGGCCCACCAGATACGCCAGATCGGCCCCGAACGGCGACTCCACGGTGAAGACCTCGATCCGCCGCCGTCCGCCGCGCAGCCGCTCCTCCTCGAAGTCGATGACGGTCGGCCGGCGGGACGCCTTGCCGATGGCCTGGACGGAGCCGCCCGGCTCAACCTGCGAGAAAGCCACGGCGAGTTGGGCGCCGCCCACGCTGTCCAGCGCACCGAAGACGGGTGCCGTGACGTTCTCCGGACCGATGACGACCTCCTCCGCGCCCAGTTCACGCAGCCCTTCGCCACGGGCCGGGCTCCCCACCGAGGCCACGACCCGCGCGCCCGCGAGCGCGGCCAGCTGCACCGCGTAGCGCCCGACGCCACCCGACGCGCCGGTGATCAGCACCCGGCGGCCCACCACGCCCCCGAGGCGCCGCAGCGCCTGGAGCGCGGTGACGCCCGCGACGGGCAGGGCGCTCGCGGCGCCGAGGTCCACCGCGTCCGGCACGACCGCCAGCTCGCCGGTCTCCACCGCACGGAGCGCGGCCCAGGCCCCCGTCCAGCCGAAGGTCACCACGCGCTCCCCCGCCGACGGCCCGGAACCATCGGCGGCGGCCCGTACGACGACGCCCGCCGCGTCCCAGCCGGACACCTGACCGGGGCTCAGCACCCCTTCCCGGTAAGCGATTTCGCCGAAGTTGAACGAGACCGCGTGGACCTCGACCAACGCCTGCGATTCCGCCGGCACCGGATCCGGGGCCTCCCCGATGCGGAAACCCTGGGGTGCCTCGGGGTCGTACAGGAGCGCTCGCATGTCCGTTCCATCCCTTTCGATCGCCGCGCCGATACGCGGTCCCTCTCCCGACAACGCGTGGCGCTCGTGGAGGATGCGCGGGGCAGGGCAAGGCGGGGCAGGACTACTCGACGATCGCCATCTCGTGCGGGGTGTTGTTGAGGCGCCGGCCGCCGTCCTCCGTGACCGTGACGATGTCCTCGATCCGCACCCCGAAGCGCCCCGGCAGATAGACACCGGGCTCGACCGAGAAGCACATGCCCGGCACCAACGGACGCTCCTCGCCCTCGATCATGTACGGCGGCTCATGGGTGGTGACCCCGATGCCATGGCCAGTGCGGTGGATGAAGTACTCGCCGTACCCCGCCCCGGAGATGACCGCGCGGGCCGCCCGGTCGACGTCCTGGCAGGCGGCTCCGGGCCGGACCGCTTCGAACCCGGCCTGCTGTGCCTCGCGTACGAGATCGTGGACGCGCCGCTCCTCGGCGCCGGGCTCGCCGACATGGACGGTACGGGTCGTGTCGGAGCCGTAGCCGTATTTGAGGCCGCCGAAGTCGAGGACGACCATGTCGCCGTGGACGATGACGCGGTCATCGGCCTCGTGGTGCGGATCGGCGCCGTTCGGGCCCGAGCCGACCACGGTGAAGTCCACCTGGGAATGGCCGTGTTCGAGAAGGAGCGCGGCGAGGTCGGCGGCCACGTCCGTCTCCCTGCGTCCGGCGAAGCGGACCTTCAGGATGTCGCCGTACGCGGCGTCGGCCGCCGCGCCCGCCGCCGCGAGCCGGGACAGCTCCCGCGCGTCCTTGACGGCGCGCAGCATCGGCAGCGCTTCGGTGAGCGCCACGTACGAGGTGCCGGGCAACGCCTGTTGCAGCCCGAGCAGATGCATCGCCCAGGCGTTGTCGCTGACGCCGAACCGCCCGGCGGGGTCGAGCAGCGGGGCCGTCACCGCGTACGGATCCTTGCCGTCCGTCCAGTCGCGCAGGGTGAGCGCCGGGGCGCCGGGGGCCCGCGCCGCGTCCGGCGCCTCCAGCGTGGGCACCACGAGCACCGGGTCCTGGCCCGCCGCGACGACGAGCATCGTGAGCCGCTCGGTGTCGGCGGTCGGCCGGTAGCCGGTGAGATACGTCAGATCCGGGCCCGGCGCGATCAGCACACCCGCCAGCCCGGCCTCGGCGGCGGACCCGGCCGCGCGGGCCATCCTGGCGCGGTAGTCGTCAGCGGTGAAAGGCGGGGGCGGGGCGGGGGCGGGCATGGGTGCTCCTTCTCGATCTCGATCTCTCGCGGACCGGGATGTCGTCCTCAGATGTCATCCGGCGACTCCTGGCGGGCCAGCCGTTCCAGCAGCTCGTGGAAGTCGTCGCCGACGACGATCCGCAGCCCCTCGCCGTCCCTGGCGCTCAGCTGCGTGAGCGCCCCGGCGCGCCACCAGTAGACGTACGGGCTGACCGCCCCCGGGGCGTCCTCGTACCCGGAGGCGGCGAACGCGGTCATGGCGGTGAGGGTCGGGATGATGGAGGTGTCGTGGATGACATGGAAGGCGAGCTGGTGCCGGAAGGGCATCGCGACCAGCGCGCCGTCCGGCGGGATCGGCCGGCCGGTGACTTTCCGTACGACCGCGTCCAGGGACAGGACCCGGCTGGCCGTGTAGAACGAGTCGCCGAGGAGCACCTCGAAGCGCGTCCCGTCGGAGTCCTTGACGGTCTCGTGCCCCTCGATCGGCAGCTCCTGGAGATTGCTCAGGGCCCGCTCACGGAGGTGCTGGAGCCGGCCGAGCGGCTCCAGGGCCTCGTCGGTGAGCATCATGACGCTCTCGGGGAGATCGAGGGCGAGCACTTCGTACAGCCCGGGGGCGACGGAGCGCGCGTAGCCGAAGGTCTGCGGGTCGAGGCCGTCCTCGCTGATCACCCGGGGGTAGAGCTGGGCCCGGATCTGCTCGGGCGGCAGCGTGTCCAGCGCGGACGGGGAGTCCATGGTGCGCAGCACCATCCCCGCGTGCCGCCGGGCCAGATCGCCCCAGACGCGGGGGCCGCGCTCGTCGTGGTGGCAGACGGCGGCGAGATTGCTTAGGCCGAACTGACGGCCGGAGCTGTCGGTCACCTGGTCCGCGTAGAGGGTGACCTCAAGGCCGTGCTCGGCGAAGGCCTCCCGGACCTGGCTGCGGAACCGCGCGGCCTCGTCGACCGAGAAGAAGGGGAACGCGAGGTCCCGGGGCGCGTCGCGGCTGTCGCGCTTCGGCCCTCGTCGGAACAGCCCCACACCATCGCCTCCTGCCCGATCGTCCGGTGATCGCCCGTCCCGGTGATCGCCCAACCTCTGATGCTAGTCGCAGGGGGTGACAGCGTGGCGGGCCGCACCCTGTCACGTCTGCTCCCGCGCGGTCTTGCTGGGGGCCGGTCATACGTATAACGTACGCCGCATGCCTTATATCGCCCTGGCCACTCTCGTCGTGGACGACTACGACAAGGCGCTCGCCTTCTATACGCGGGTCCTCGGCTTCGAGCTGATCGAGGACACCGAGCGGGGCGACGGCTCGCGCTGGGTCGTGGTCCGCCCGCGCGCTGTCAGCAGCGATTCGAGTAGTTCAGCGGGCTCCGTGGGCCTGCTGCTCGCGCGCGCCAAGGACGACGCCGAGCGCGCGAGCATCGGTGTGCAGACCGGCGGCCGGGTCGGCTTCTTCCTCCACACCGAGGACTTCGCCCGCGATCACGCCCGGATGCGCGCCGCCGGGGTCCGCTTCCTGGAGGAGCCGCGCCATGAGCCGTACGGCTCGGTCGCCGTCTTCGAGGACCTCTACGGCAACCGCTGGGACCTGATCCAGCCCGCCTGAAAAGATCCCGGCCCGACTCCCGGCCCCGGCCGCAGCCCCGTCCGCGCGCGCCGTCGGGGCCGTACGGAGTCTTGCCGTACGGCCCTGACGGCCCTGCGCCTCCCGCCCGGCCCCGCCCCCTTCCAGGGGGACTTCCGCAGCAGCCATAAGCGGGATTCCTACACCCTCCAGGACGCTTTCCTCAGCACGTCCACGCTCCCGCACCGAGCCCGCGAGCGCAGGAGGGCGGCCCCCCGAACCGGGGGTTCAGCGCACCGTTCCTGGGCAGTGAGCAGGAGTGCGTCCTTGCTCACCGGCACGTCCCGAACGGTCTTGGACGCTCCCCCACAGCCTGTGCGAACCCCCGCGAACGCGGGTGTGATTCCCTGTCTCCGCCCGTGCGGGACCGGGGGTCCGTGCGCGCGAGCCCCTCGCCGGACGGTACCTTCGTGCTGCCGAACTCGACGCCGCCCGAGCCGGGTTGATGGCCGGGGCACGCAAGGAACGAAGGGGGCCGGCGCATGAGCCTGGCGCAGCTGCACTACACCTCGGCCCCGCAGGGACCGGACGGACCCGATGGGCCCGACGGACCGGACGGACCGGGCTCCCGGTTCACTGCGGTCACCCCGGGCATACCGCGGTCGCTGCTCAACGAGGCCGAGCCGCTGCTCGGGTACGAGCCGCCGCGCGATGCCCCCGAACACCCCGGCGCCGCCGAACTCGCCGCGTTTCCCCAGGCGTTCAGCCACACCCTGCTCTCCGACGGTACGCGTCTGCTCGCCCGCGCGGTCCGTACGGGCGCGAACGGCGGCGGCCCGGCCGGCTCCCACACCCACGCCGTGCTGCTCCCGGGGGACGCGGGCCTGCCCGGCGGAGGGCTGCCCATCTCCGCCTGGAACTCCTCGCGATGGGCCTCCGCCGCCCCAGTCGGCGGGTCCCCGGCGCAGCTGGAGGCGCTTCCCCCGTCGGGTCTCCTCGGCCGGGAGGCGCTGGTCGGATTCGCCGCCTCGCGCGGCCCCTGGCTCCCCGGCTTCCTGGCCAGTCTGCGCGAGCTGACCGAGGAGGCGCCCGGGCCCCGGGACGCGGACCGGGCGGCGCGGATCGTCCTCGTGGAGCGGGACAGCGCCGATGTGGCGCTGTGGATCGCGCTGGCCTGCGCCGTACTGCCGCGCGACCGCGCCGACCTGCTGACCTTCACCACCTATACGCGCCGGCCGCGCGACGCCCGGCAGCGGATCGTCGGCGTACTGCCCGGGGACGCGCCGGAGCCGGACGGGTTCGACCACCGCTGCCGGGTGCACGACTGCACCGCCCCCGTACCCGCCGAGCGCACATCGACGGACATCTGGGCCGGGATCGCCGCGCGCGTCTGGCTGGGCCGGGCCCCCGAGCTGTTCGCGGAGGCGGCGGCGCTGCCGGGCGGCGTCTTCTCCCCCGGCGCCCTGGCCGTCGTGGCGCTCTGCGCGGATCTCGCGCCGGGCCCCGACGGCCGTACGGCGGCGGCCGGCTGGGCGCAGACGCATGCGCGGGCCCTGGGCGAGGCCCGGCTGCACCGGCTCGTCGAGGCGTTCCAGGCGGGCGCAGAGGACCGGACGGCGGCCGAATTCGCCGCGCTGACACGGCTGTTCACCGCGCTCCCCGAAGACCTCGGACAGCGGCTCGCCGCCGGGCTCGCGCTCGAACTGCGCGCGGGCGTCGCGGACTCCGGACCCGGCATCACCCGGCCGGTGGAGCTGCTGCGCGTCGCCGATGTGCTCGGGGTGGACTGTACGGATCTGCTGCCCGGTCTCGCCCGCCGGCTGGCCCGCTCCCTGCTCGCCGACCCGGAGGCCGCCGACACCCCGGGGCTGCTCACCGTCCTGGAGGAGCATTTCGAGCTGCGCACCGCGCTGCTCAGCGCGCTGGACGCCCTCGCCGCCGAGGATCCGCCCGCCGCCGTCCGGCTGCTCGGCCGTACGTCCCTGGCTCTCACGGGGGTCCAGGCCCTGCCGCATCTGCGGATGTGCGCCGGTGCGCCCTGGACACCGGCCGCCGGAGGCGGCGACGGCCTCGCGGCGCTGCATGCCGCGCTGCGCGCCTGCGGGGTTTCGCCGTTCACCGATCCGCTGGTGCTGCGGACGGCCGTACGGCTGGTGTGGGACGGCGGGGCGCCGGCCCCGGGCGAGGCGCGGCGGCTGCTCAGCGAGACGGGTTCCGACGCGCACCGCGCCGCGGGCACCTGGCGCACGCTGGTACGGGCCGCGCTCGACACCCCCGCCGGCACCGCCCCCACCGACACCGGCGTCGACGACGCGGACGCCGCCGCGCTCGCCCACGATCTGCTGCGCTGCTTCCCCGACGAGCTGGAGCCGCGCGTACGGGGCGCCCTGCTGCTCCTGGAGTTCGCCGGCGAGATCGGCGCGGGCCGGGCCGGACCCCCGTGGACCGAGCGGGTGCTCGCGCTGCGCGCGGAGGCGGAGCCGGTGGAACCGGCCGTACTGGCCCGGGTGTTCGGGACCCTGACGCGCCGGCTGCTCTCCGAGGAGCGGCCGGAGGGCGAGCTGTACGCCCTGATCCACTGCGGCGAGCCGGAACTGCTCACCGCGTACGCGACCGCCGCCCAGGAGGAGCGGGTACGCGACCGGCTGCGTACCGCCCCGGCCTACGCGGCCGACTGCTTCATCGCGTGGAGCTCCCTCCCCGGCGCGAACCGGGCATGGGACAGGACCCGTACCTCACTGCTCGACAAGGTGCTGCGCCCGGCCGTGCGCGCGCTCTCCGAGGAGGACACCGCCTCCGTCGAGCGCTGCCTTGAGCGGGCCGGGCTTCACCGCGCGGAGGAGTTCAGGGCCTGGAACCGCCCGGGGGCCCTCAGCCGGCTGAGCCGCCGCTTCGGCGGCCTCGGACGGCCCCGTTAGCAGGGCCGTCCACACCGTGCCTCGGACAGGTCAGCTCTCGTCCGGGGCCAGCCGCAGCGAGATGCTGTTGATGCAGTACCGCTGGTCCGTCGGGGTCGGGTAGCCCTCGCCCTCGAAGACATGGCCGAGGTGCGAGCCGCAGCGTGCGCAGCGGACCTCGACCCGGACCATGCCGTGGGAGCGGTCCTCGATCAGCTCGACCGCGTCCGTGTCCTTCGGGTCGTAGAAGGACGGCCAGCCGCAGTGCGACTCGAACTTCGTGTCGGAACGGAAGAGATCGGCGCCGCACGCGCGGCAGGAGTAGACGCCGGTCGTCTTGGTGTCCGTGTATTCGCCGGTGAAGGCGGGCTCGGTGCCGGCCTTGCGGAGTACCTGGTACTCCGCGTCGGTCAGCTCCGCGCGCCACTGCTCGTCCGGCTTGTCGATGTCGTACGGCATGCGCTCTCCTCAGTCGGTCGGACGGGCCCGGCTGCCCGGCGGGCTCAGTCCCCCAGCCGGGCCAGGATGTCGGGACCGAGGTCCGTGACATCGCCCGCGCCCATGGTGAGAACGAGATCACCGGGGCGTGCCATTCCCGCGACCGCGTCGGGGACGGCTCCCTTGTCGTGGACGGCGGTGACGGTGGCGCCCGCCTCCTCGGCCGCGTCGGTGATCAGGGCGCTGGTGACACCGGGCAGCGGGTCCTCGCGGGCCGGGTAGATGTCCAGCACCAGCGAGGCGTCGGCGAGGGCCAGGGCCTGGCCCATCTCCGTGGCCAGCTCCTGCGTACGGGAGAACAGATGCGGCTGGAACACCACCAGCAGCCGGGAGCCGGGGGCCGCCGCAGCCCGCATCGCCTCCAGGTCGGCGGTCATCTCGGTGGGGTGGTGCGCGTACGAGTCGATCACCTGCACGCCCGCGGCCTCGCCCTTGAGCTGGAGGCGGCGCTTGACCCCGGTGTACGTGCCGAGGGCCGAGGCCAGATTGTGCGCCGGGATACCGAGGGCGATACCGGCGGCGAGGGCGGCGACCGCGTTGTGGGCATAGTGCCGGCCGGGGACCGAGACGGTGAAGGTCAGGAAGCGGCCGTCGAGCAGGACGGTGACCTCGCTGGTCAGACCGCGTGCGGTGACCTTGTGGACGCGTACGTCGGCGCCCTCGGCCTCCCCGTAGGTGACGACCTCGATCGTGCTGAGACCCCGGACCCGGGAGGCCAGCTCGACGGCGCCGGGCTGGTCGGCGGCGATCACCAGCGTGCCACCGGGGACGATCTTGCCGGTGAACGCCTCGAACGACTCGTAGATCTCGTCCATCGACGCGTAGTTCGCATGGTGGTCCAGCTCGACATTGAGGACGATCGCGACCTCGGGGTCGTACTTCTGGAAGCTGCGGTCGCTCTCGTCCGCCTCGGCGACGAAGATCTCGCCCGCGCCGTGCCGGGCGTTCGTGCCGGGCCCCGCGAGGTCGCCGCCGATGGCGTACGAGGGGTCGAGGCCCAGTTCGGTGAGGGCGACGGCCAGCATGGAGGTCGTGGTGGTCTTGCCGTGGGTGCCCGCGACGGCGATCGCGCGCAGCCCGCCCATCAGCGAGGCCAGCGCGTCGGAGCGGTGCACGACGGGTACGGAGAGCTCGGCGGCCCGGGCCAGCTCGGGGTTGTCGGCCCGGATCGCGCTGGAGACGACCACGCACGAGGCGTCGTCCGCGAGGTGCTCCGCGGCATGGCCGATATGCACGGTGGCCCCCAGCGCCCGCAGCGCCTCGGCGGTCTCCGACTCCTTCGCGTCACTGCCCGCGACCTTGGCGCCGCGCTGGGCGAGGATCTTGGCGATACCCGACATTCCGGCGCCGCCGATACCGATGAAGTGCGGCCGTTCCATGGCTGCGGGGATACCGGGTGCCGGTGCCATACGTGTTCTCTCCCAAGGTGCAGGCGGGGTACAGCGTGCAGCTGTAGCGGACCCCAGCTTATTCGCTGTGCGCGAAGAGTTTGAGCACCGGTACGCCGACCTTGTGGCGCGCCCGGGACGCCCAGTCGCGGTGGAAGAACTCCTCCACGTAGTGCGGCTCGGTGAGGACGATCACCTCATCGGCCCCGGCTTCGTCCACGACCTCCTTGAGCCGGTCGAGCGGATGCTCCTCCACGACCTGGCCGGTGGCCGCGGATCCCTGGCCGCGCAGCGCAGCCAGCGAGTGTTCGAGAGCGAGTTCGGCGGGCTGTCTGGCTTCCTCGCCCTCCGGCACCTCGTCCTCCCTGGCCGCGTCCCGCAGTTCGCCGATCGCGATGTCGTCGATGGCGCGCAGCAGCAGATCCGCCTGGTCGCCGCGCGGCTGCATGAGCACCACGAACGAGATCTCCTCGTCGCCGTGGAGGGTGGTGACGAACTCCACGTCCTCCCGCGACAGGGGCTTCTCGATCATCAATACGCTTGTGAACACGACAGGTGCCCCTCTTCTTCCAGGGCCGTGCGGCCCACTGCTGAAACCATCCTTCCCCGTGCCCGCACGGGGTCTGTGACAGTAAGTCTGCCCAGCGGAAGCTAACCGGAACGGCAAATTCCGCTGATTGTCAGACACGCGGGTGCCGGGTGGTTCAGACGCGCCGGTACCGGGTGAAGAGGAACCCGTCCTGCTCCAGCAGCGACGCCAGGGCGAACCGTTCGGGCACGGCGGGAGCCGGCCCGCCCGCGATGCGCTGCGCGTACCCCGAAGTGAGCATCGGAGACACGGTCAGACAGAGTTCGTCCAGCACCCCCGCCGCCACGAACTGTCCGAGCAGCCTCGGTCCGCCCTCGGTGAGCAGCCGGACCAGTCCGCGCTCCGCCAGGGCGTGTACGACCCGCTCCGGGTCCGCCCCGGGGCCGTCCCCGGCGATCACCACCCCCACGCCCGCCTTCTCCGCGGCGAGGATCCGCTCCGGAGGCGCCGCGGCGCCGGTGAGAATGAGCGTCGGGACGACGGGGGCGGTGAACAGCGGCAGCGAGAAGTCCAGCGCCAGACTCGCGCTGACCACGGCGATCACCGGCGCGGGCGCCTGACCGGCCGCCGCCCGGCGCGCCGCGAAGGCGTCGCGGGCGCGGGCCGGCCCGTACTCCTCCAGGCGAACCGTTTCCGCGCCCACCACCACCGCGTCGGCGAGCGCCCGCAGGGTGCCGAAGATCCGCATATCGGCGGCGGAGGAGATGGACTGCGAACGGCCCTCGTGGTGGGCGGCGCCGTCCAGCGTGGACACCATGTTGGCGCGCAGCCAGGGCCGTGCGATGCCGCCGGTGCCGGCGGCGCGGGGGTACGCGTAGGCGTCCGCCAGCTCGTCGAGCGTCCAGTCACGGTCCGTGCCGGACACAACCGCTGAATCCCCTCCGGAAGCCGCGGCGGAGTGTGTCTGATCGGTCACAGGGAACAGGCGTCGCATGCGAAGCAGTCTGGCATGGCGCATAGAGTTACGAACTGTGTCGTCCTCCACCGCGGCGTCCGGCCGTCAGTCGATAACCGAAGCGGCCCCGCTCTCCCTCCGCGCACGTGAGCCACGCGTCCCCGCCGACCGGCTGGTCGCGGAGATGGTGCCGCCGCCGCGCTTCGACTCCGTACGGTTCGACACGTACGTACCCGACCCCCAGCAGCCCAGCCAGACCGAGGCGGTCTCGGTCCTGAGCACGTTCGCGGCGGGGCTGGGCGGAGCGCATCCGGCCGGCGGCGGACACGGAAAGCGGCGCTGGTTCGCCAGAAAGCCCGCGGCGCCCACCGGTCCGCGCGGTGTCTATCTGGACGGCGGCTACGGCGTCGGCAAGACACATCTGCTGGCGTCCCTCTGGCACGCCACTCCGGCCGCGCCGGGGCAGAAAGCTTTCGGCACGTTTGTGGAGCTGACGAACCTGGTCGGCGCGCTGGGCTTCCAGGAGACCGTACGGACGCTCAGCGGGCATCGGCTGCTCTGCATCGACGAATTCGAGCTGGACGATCCGGGCGACACCGTCCTCGTCTCCACCCTGCTCGGCAAGCTCGTCGACGCGGGAGTGGCCCTCGCCGCGACCTCGAACACCCTCCCGGGCAAGCTCGGCGAGGGCCGGTTCGCCGCCGTCGACTTCCTCCGGGAGATCCAGGGCCTGTCGGCGCGGTTCCGCCCGCTGCGCATCGACGGCGAGGACTACCGGCACCGCGGACTGCCCGCGGCTCCCGCTCCGTACTCCGACGAACAGGTGACCAGGGCCGCGTACGCGACCGAGGGCGCCAGCCTCGACGACTTCCCCGGGCTGCTCGAACATCTCTCCCGGGTCCATCCGAGCCGGTACGGAGCGCTCACGGACGGGGTGCGGGCCGTCTGCCTCACGGATGTCGCGCCGGTGCCCGATCAGTCGACCGCGCTGCGGCTCGTCGTCCTCGCGGACCGGCTGTACGACCGGGAGGTGCCGGTGCTCGCCTCCGGGCTCCCCTTCGACCGGCTGTTCAGCGAAGAGATGCTGAACGGCGGCTACCGGAAGAAATACTTCCGGGCGATCTCGCGGCTGACGGCCCTGGCGCGGGACGCGAAGGGGCTGGTCGCCCAGTAGGTTCGGTGCCGTAACTCCGTAAGTCCGTAACGCCGCTTAACCTCAAAGCCGTAACACCTCGCGTCATCACACCGCTGTACTCACACCCGTATCACCACGAACCAAGCAGAAGGGTTCCACCATGGCCACCACGCGCCAGGCGCACACGGTCTGGGAGGGCAACCTCCTCCAGGGCACGGGCACCGTCACCTTCGACTCCTCCGGCATCGCCGACCAGGCAGTCTCCTGGCCCTCCCGCGCGGAGGCGGCGAACGGCAAGACCAGCCCGGAGGAGCTGATCGCCGCGGCCCACTCCAGCTGCTTCTCGATGGCGCTCTCCAACGGTCTCGCGAAGGCCGGCACGCCGCCGACCAGGCTGACCACCCAGGCCGATGTCACCTTCCAGCCCGGCACCGGCATCACCGGTATCCACCTCACCGTTCAGGGCGAGGTCCCGGGTATGGACGCCGCGGACTTCGAGAAGGCGGCCGAGGACGCCAAGGTGAACTGCCCGGTCAGCCAGGCGCTCACCGGCACGACCATCACGCTGAGCGCGTCGCTGGTCTGACGCGACACCCGAGGCTCGGGCGTGTTGCGAAAGTCCCGCCTGGCCCGCGACGCCCGGCACGCGCGCTCGCCGCGTTGTCGGAGTCGTCCAAGTACGTCCAGTACGAGGACGATCCTCCGCCTTGCAATCACACGCACCGGACGCCGCGAGCCCCGCCCTGCGGGCGGACGGCGCTACTTTCGCAACGCGCCCTGGTGACCCGCATGGTTCACGTGGTCACACCACACGTGCTACACACATGCGGGTCACGTCTCCTGTCCGCCAACAGGGAGTTGCCTCATGTCAGCAACACGGCGTCAGATCCTCGCCCGCACCGGCGCCATCGCCGCGGGTATCACCTTCAGCGGAGCCGTCTCCGAGCTCTTCTCCGGCACCGCCGCCGCCCAGGGACTCGGCCGCCGCGGCTACGGTCCGCTGGTCACCGACCCGGACGGCCTGCTCGATCTTCCCCGGGGGTTCCGCTACAAGGTCCTCTCCAGGGAGGGCGATCCGCTGCGCTCCGGCGAGGGCCGGGTCCCCAGCAACCACGACGGCATGGCCGCCCTCCCGGGCCGCCGGGGCCGCGTACACCTGGTCCGCAACCACGAGAACCGCGCCACCGCCCCGATCCCCGTCCCCGCCGTGCCCGGCCTCACCTACGACCCGATGGGCAAGGGCGGCTGTACGGCGCTGGAGCTGGACGGCCGCAACAACGTACTCGGCGAACGCGTCGCCATCGCCGGAACCGCCGTCAACTGCGCGGGCGGCCCCACCCCTTGGGGCACCTGGCTCACCTGCGAGGAGACCGAGGACAGAGCCGGCACCAACGGCTACACCAAGGACCACGGCTTCATCTTCGAGGTCGACGGCGCCGATCCGCGCCGTACCGGCGCCGTACCGCTGACCGCCATGGGCCGCTTCCAGCACGAGGCGATCGCGATCGATCCCGGCACGGGCATCGTGTACGAGACGGAGGACGCGTTCGACCGTCCGTTCGGGCTCTTCTACCGTTTCCTGCCCCAGAAGCCGCACGGCGGGACCGGATCACTGCGCGCGGGCGGCGCCCTGGAGGCCATGCGGGTGCCGGGGGTGCCTGATCTGTCGGCCGTCCAGGAACCGGGCACGTCCTTCGACCGGGTGGAGTGGGTCCCCGTACCCGACCCACTGGCGCGGGAGACCCCGATCCGGCTCCAGGACTTCGGCCCCCGGGGCATCACCCACGCGCAGAAGCTGGAGGGCTGCTACTGGGGCGAGCGCGCGGTCTACTTCGTGTCGAGCTTCGCGCGCAGCGCGGAGGGCTCGGCGGCGGATCACTACGGGCAGGTGTGGAAGTACGAGCCGAAGCGGCGCCGGCTCACGCTGGTGATCGTCTTCGGCCCCGACACCGATATCCAGCTGCCCGGCGAGTCCCCCGACAACATCTGCCTCGCGCCGAGCGGCGGCCTGATGGTGTGTGAGGACGGCGGGGGCGCCCAGCATGTGTTCGGCGTGACCCGCGGGGGCGAGGTGTACGCACTGGCCAGGGGCGCCCAGGCCCTCACATCAGCCGCTGCCGCGGCGGGCGGCACCCCGGAGGAGCCCGAGTGGGGCGAGTTCGCGGGCGTCACCTTCTCGCCGGACGGCGCGACGATGTACGTGAACTGCTATACGCCGGGGACCACGTTCGCGGTGACCGGCCCCTGGGAGTAGTCCCCGGCGGCGTCAGCGGTCGCAGAACGCGCCGATCCGACGCACTCTCTAAGGAGCCGACCTAAGGGGTGCGCAGTGGCCAAGAAGGACAGGAAAGCCGGAAGGCGGAAACAGCCACCACCGGCCCTCCGTGAGCTGCTGCGCATCCCCGAGGGCGAGCCCGTCGACCTCGCTTCGTACGACTCCCGGGCCACCCCGGGCGGCCCGGCGGACAAGGCGGCGGCGCTCGCGGCCGTCCCTCCGCTGGCGCAACGTCTGGCCGGTCTCCAGGAACGGCTGTACGCGGCCAGCACGGCGGGCGGCGGCCGCCGGGTGCTGCTGATCCTCCAGGGCATGGACACCAGTGGCAAGGGCGGCACGATCAAGCATGTGATCGGCCATTTCAACCCGGCGGGCTGCCGGATCAGGGCCTTCAAGACCCCGACCCCGGAGGAGCGGAGCCACCCCTTCCTGTGGCGCGTCAGACGGGCGCTGCCCGAGCCGGGCGAGATCGGGATCTTCGACCGTTCGCAGTACGAGGACGTCCTGATCACCCGCGTACGCGAACTGGTCCCCCGCCGCGATCTGGGCCGCCGCTACGGCCAGATCAACCGCTTCGAACAGGGGCTCGCCGACAACGGCGTGACGCTCGTGAAGGTCTTCCTCCACCTCGGCCACGAGGAGCAGCGCGACCGTCTCCTGGCCCGGCTCGACAACCCGGACAAGCACTGGAAGTTCAGCCCGTCCGATATCGAGGACCGCGCGCTGTGGCCCGCCTACCAGGAGGCCTACGAGCTCGCCCTGCACCGCTGCTCGACGTCGGCGGCCCCCTGGTACCTGGTCCCCGCGGACCGCAAGTGGTACCGCAACTGGGCGATCAGCACGCTGTTGCTGGAGCATCTGGAGGCGCTGGAC
Organism: Streptomyces scopuliridis RB72; assembly: GCF_000718095.1. GTDB lineage: Bacteria > Actinomycetota > Actinomycetes > Streptomycetales > Streptomycetaceae > Streptomyces > Streptomyces scopuliridis. Next base: position 541,774 of record NZ_JOEI01000005.1, read on the forward strand.
CCGGCGTATCCGGAGGCCGACTTCGACGTCGAGGAGAGCCGCCGGCTGCTGCTGGCGACGGGCTGATTCCGGGCGTGAGCGTACGGGGCGACTTCGGCCTGGGCGAGTGCCGTGCGACCGTTCCAGGTGGATCATCATATATTTTCCGTGAGTGACCACATATGTACGTATTCTCGCCACCACCACCGCCGCCGTCGCCGTCCTGGGCGCCACCCTCGCCGGTTGCGCGGACGGCGCCGGCAAGGCCGTGACCTCCGGCTCCTCCGCCGCGCGCGCCGCCGCGACGTCCAGTCCCGGGGCAGTGAAGGGGCCGCCGACCCTGGCCCCCGGCCCCGGCGGGCTGACCCCGGTCTTCAAGCGCGGGAACCCGGCCGCCGGCAAGACCGTGGCGCTCACCTTCGACGCCGATATGACGGCGGATCAGGGCACGCGCGCGGCGCGCGGCGAGCGGTTCGACAACCCTTCGCTGATCGCCCTGCTGCGCCGGCTGGAGGTGCCCTCGACGGTCTTCATGACGGGCCGCTGGGCCGAGGAGTACCCGACGCAGGCGAAGGCGATCGGCGAGGACCCGCTCTTCGAGATCGCCAACCACTCCTACAGCCACTACGCCTTCACGGCCGACTGCTACGGGTTGCCACGGGTCGGCGAGACCAAGATGAACGAGGACGTGCAGCGGGCCTTCACCGCGTTCGACGAGGCCGGGGCGCGCAATGTGGTGCCGTACTTCCGCTTCCCCGGCGGCTGCTACGACGACGCGGCGCTCCGGGCTCTGGCGCCCTCGAAGGTGACCGCGGTCCAGTGGGACGTCGTGAGCGGCGACGCCTTCGCCACGGACGCGGAGGCGGTCGCGCAGCAGGTGCTGGAGGGCGTGAAGCCCGGGTCGCTGGTGGTGATGCACTGCACGCGCAGCGCGGCGCCGGTGACGGAGGACGCCGTACAGCAGATCGTCCCCGAGCTGCGGAAGCAGGGCTACCGGTTCGTCAAGGTCTCGGAGCTGATGAGCCACTGACCGGGCGCGGCCCGAGGGGCGGCGGGACGGCGGTCAGCCCGAGCACGCCGTCCGCTGGGCCTCCTGCCACTCGCAGACGGGACAGAGCGTCGCTCCCTTGACCGTCTCCGGGTACTCGGTCGGTTCCGCGCACAGCACGCAGTCCGCGTACGCGACCCCGTCCGCCGCCTCTTCCCCTGCTTCTTCCACCGCTTCGTCCGCCATACCGCGAGCGTACTCAGCCCCGGTCAGTGCGCGGCGGCCTTCTGCGGGGTGGCCTCGCTCGGCCGGACGATGACGAAGCCGTCGCCCTGGAGCATCAGCTGGACGGCCTCGCCCGAGCCACCACGGATCATCGAGCCGACGGACTGCGAGCGGTGCAGCGAGGTGGAGAGCTGCGCGCTCCATCCGACGACCGCGTCGGTGTCGACGTACACCGGGGCCTGGCCCGTGACGGGGATCACTATGGGGTTGCCCTCGCATATGACGCCGAGCTTCCCGTAGCCGGTGAAGAGGCTGTTGAAGAGCCCGCCGCCGGTCATCCCGGCGCCCTTCACCGTCTTGATCTCGTACGAGAGCGTCGGGTCGAAACAGAGCACATTGCGGCCGTTGATGGTGAGCGCGTCGCCCTGCTCGATATCGACGATGAAGCAGTTGGCGGCCTCCTGCGCGAACCACGCCTCGCCCTGGCCCTTGACGCTCATCAGCGGCAGGCCCTCGCCCGTGACGGCCCGCTTGAGCAGTCCCCCTATGCCCTGGCCCTTGCGTTCGAACTGGAGGCTGCCGCGGAAGGCGATCATGGATCCCTGCCGTGCGTACATCTCGCCTTGGACGGCGTACTTGATCGATTTGGTGTTCTGCAGCGTCATCCCGGGGGCGGCGGCCGGCTGCGCCAGGTACTCGGCGGAAAAGAGATCGCTCTTCATGCCGTGCATACTCACCCGGACGCACCCATTCCGCCAAGAAAGGTTTGCCCAAGAAAGCAGGACCGGGGCTGCTGGCAGACTGGACCCGTGAGCAGTGACATCAGCGACCGCAGTGACCGCGTGCCCGACGGGACCTCCCGCGACGAGGCTCCCCAGTTCGTACTGCCGCTGGTGGTCCGGATCGAGAAGGCCGCGCCGCCCGCCCGTACCGACGCCCTGGAGACGGCCGCCCGCGCGGTGCTCGTGATGCTCTCCGACGAGCGGTCGGTGGGCGAGGGCGAGTGGGCGCGGGCCATGCGGGACTGGCAGGACGCCCGGATCCGCAAGGTGGTACGGAGGGCGCGCGGCGCGGAGTGGCGCCGCGCCTCCGCGCTCCCCGGGCTCACGGTCCTGGGCGCGGGGCCCACGACGGAGACGGCGTCCACCGCCGAGGTACGCGTCTTCCCGCCCGTCCCGCTCGACGGCTGGCCCAAGGAGCTGGCCAAGCTCCAGGTCTCCGGCACCGAACTGGACGACGCCGAGCCGCCGCCCGCACCGGACCCGGCGCTGCCCGTGCTCTGGATCGCTCCCGGCCTGGACATGTCGGCGGGCAAGGCGATGGCCCAGGCCGGGCACGGCGCCCAACTCGCCTGGTGGGAGCTGTCGGAGACGGAGCGCAAGGCCTGGCGCGAGGCCGGCTTCCCGCTCGCCGTCCGTACCCCCGACGCGGGGCGCTGGCGCGAACTCACCGCCAGTGGACTGCCGGTGGTCCGTGATGCCGGATTCACGGAGATCGCGCCCGGCTCCTGCACCGTGGTCGCTGATCATCCGGCGCTGCGGAGCTGAACACTCCGGCCGGGCCGTACGTATCTCCCGGTACCGCGAAGCGGGTTGAACAGCCGGTCAGGCCGGCGGTGGGTTCAGCGGTGTCGGAATTCGGTTCGGGAGGCAGCACATTGTTGCGACGCATCAACGGTACGGCGCTCATCATCGCGGCACTGGTCGTCACGGTCGGGGCCCTGGCCTTCCCCGTCTGGTCGTACGCCGACCGCTCCGGCACTGGTCAGGCGAACCTCAACGCGTCCAGTGTGGCCACCCAGTGGGGCCCGCTCTCCGCGACCGACCGCGATCTCCTGGTGAAGGTGCGGCTGGCGGGGCTCTGGGAGCTGCCGGCCGGGCAGCAGGCCATCGAGCGCGCACCCAGCCAGGCGATCAAGGAGTGCGGTGACCATCTGGTCGTCGGCCACACCGATCTCGACAAGCGGGCCCGCGATGTCGCGGCGAAGCTCGGGGTCGAGCTGCCGAACCAGCCGAACGAGCAGCAGCAGGGCTGGCTCAGGGAGTTGTCGGCGGCCACCGGCCAGGAGTACGAGCAGAAGTTCGCCAATCTGCTGCGCAATGCCCACGGCAAGGTCTTCGCGCTGATCGCGCAGGTCCGGCACACCACCAGGAACACGCTGATACGGCAGCTGGCGAGCGACGCCAACCAGACCGTCCTGGACCACATCACGATGCTGGAGGCCACCGGCATGGTCGACTTCGACGCGCTCGCCAACGAGGCGGCGGGCACCACGACGGCCAGCCCGACCGGACCGCCGCCCCCGAACGGGAATCTGCCGCCCGCGCCGGACGCCCTGGCGCCCAGCGGCAATGACACCTTCACCTCCCGGCCCTCCACCCAGCCGGGCGCCCCGACGGCGATCAACACCGACCGGCCGGCGCCGGGGACCGACCCGTAGAAACCCGTCCCCGGCGTTCCGTCCCGTACGCGCCGGCGCCGCCGTGGAACCTCAAATCATCCTCTGAACGTCCCCCTCTGCGGATTCACCGGCGCGCCGCGGGGTCATCACCTCTGCACCGCGCCCGTCGCGGACAGGGGAACACCTCGGACACCGAGGAGGGGGAGCCATGAACGACACACCACAGCTGGGGATCGGCATCGGCTGGCGCCCGGAGATCGCGGACACGGTCGAGGCGCTGTCCGGTGTCGACTGGGTCGAGGCCGTCGCGGAGAATCTCTGCCCCGGCCATCTGCCCGACTCGCTGGTACGGCTGCGGGAGCGCGGCGTGACCGTCGTACCGCACGGGGTCTCGCTCGGCCTCGGCGGAGCGGACCGTCCGGACGCGCGGCGGCTCGCGGATCTCGCGGAGCGCGCCGAGGCCCTCGGCTCCCCTCTGGTCACCGAACACATCGCGTTCGTACGGGCCGGCGGGGCGCTGACCGCGTCCCCCGTCCTGGAAGCCGGTCATCTGCTGCCGGTCCCGCGCACCCGGGACGCCCTGCGCGTGCTCTGCGAGAACATACGCATCGCCCAGGACTCGCTGCCCGTGCCGCTCGCCGTGGAGAACATCGCCGCGCTGATCCGCTGGCCGGACGAGGAGATGAGCGAGGGTCAGTTCCTCGCGGAGCTGGTCGGGCGCACGGGCGTGCGGCTGCTGATCGATGTCGCCAATCTGCACACCAACCAGGTGAACCGGGGCGAGGACCCGGCGAAGGCCCTGGACGAACTGCCGGTCGAGGCCATCGCGTACGTCCATGTCGCGGGCGGGACCGAGCGCGACGGTGTCTGGCACGACACCCACGCGCACCCGGTCACCGCGCCGGTGCTGGACATACTGGCCGAGCTGCGCGCCCGGGTCGCCCCGCCGGGCGTCCTGCTGGAACGGGACGACGACTTCCCGCCCGCCGCCGAGCTGGCCGGTGAACTCACCACGATCCGGGAGACGATCACGGCCGCGGCGGCCGTCGCGTCTCCACGCCCGCGGAAGGGGGCGGGGGCAAGGGGTGCGGAAGAGCGCGAGGCGGGCGACACCGACGCCGCCCGCGGCCGGCTCGCGCTGAGCGAGGCCGCCCTGCTCTCCTCGCTGGTCGCCGGTACGCCCGTACCCGAGGGGTTCGATCCGCGGCGGCTGCGGGTCCAGAGCCGCGCCCTCGCCGCCAAGCGCGCCGGGGTCGTGGCCAAGGTCGCCCCCGAGCTGCCGGAGATCCTCGGCGAGGGCTTCCGCCCGGCGTTCCTGGCGTACGCCGCGCACACACCCATGCGCGCCGGATACCGCCGTGACGCGCTCGACTTCGCCGAGAGTCTGCTGATCGAGGGGCGCCCCGAGGACTCCGCCGCCCGGCGGCGGCTGACTCTCTGGTGGCGTGAGCGGGCCGCCTCGCGACCGCCGCGCCGGGCGACCCGTCTCATCCGCGTGGCCCGTGCCGCGCTCGTGGGGAGGTGAGGGACGGTGACGGCCTTCCTTCTCAGCGCGGTCCCTCTCGCGGTGGCCGTCTCCTCCGTCCTGCTGATCACGGGGGTGGTCCGGTCGCGCGGCGGGGTGACGGGCACGCCCGCCGTCCATGACGTGTGGGAGGCGGCGTTCCTCGGCGGCGGTCCCGGCAGGGTCGTGGACGCGGCGCTCGCCGGGATGCGGGAGGACGGCCGAGTGGCCATCGGCGGCCCCGGCATCGTCGCCGTACTCCAGCCGACCGCCCGTCACCCGGTGGAGCGGGCCGTGCTCCAGGAACACGCCATGGCGCCCAGCGGCGCTCTGCACGCGCTCCGCCTCGCGGTGATGCGCGCCCCGGCCGTACAGCAGGTGGGCGACGCGCTCGCGGCGCGCGGGCTGGTGGTGCCCCGCGCGCGGACGCGGCCGTGGCGGACGTGGGGCGTCACCCAGGGGGTGCTCTGCTTCGTGGCCCTGCCCGTGTCGTTCATCGCGGGCGCGCTGGCGACCTTCGGATCCCCGGGGTCCGGTCCCGGCGGGATGTGGGCGTTCTCCCTGCTGCCGGTCCTGTTCGGGGGCGCGATCGCGGGGTTCGTCTGCGCGGCGTTCGCCGGGCGGCGGATCACCGGAGCGGGGCGGCGGGCGCTGCGCGACTTCGTCGCCGGGCTCGCGTACACCGGCGCCTCGGCGGCGCACCAGGTCGCGGCGCACGGGGTGGCGGGGGTGCCGGACCCGGAGCTGCGGGGGCAGTTGCGCACCGCCGCGCGGATGCGGCCGGGGCGTGACTTCGCACCGGCGGCGCATATGTCCGCCGCCGTGGTGGCCTGGTGCTCCGGCGCGGAGCCCGGCTCGGGGAGTGGATGCGGCGGTTCGGGGTCGGGCTGTGGCGCGAGCTCCTGCGGAGGCGGAGGTTCCAGCGCTTCCAGCGGTTCCGGCGGGGACGGGGGCGGCGGGGGCGGCAGCAGTTGCGGTGGAGGCGGTGGAGGCGGCTGTGGGGGCGGCGGGGGCACGTAAGGACCGGGGTTCCCAAGGATCCGGCCGGGCACATCCCGTACCGTACGGCCACCCCTCAGACCCTTCGGAGTGGCCGTACGACGCATCGGGGTCATTGCGACCGACACCGCGCACGGATGCTTGTCCGGCCCCGCCGCTCTGCCGACCCTCTGTCTGCGGATCATCCTCCGGTCCGTACGCACCGAAGGGAAAGCGATGAGAGCAGTAGCGAAATACGGGGCTCTGACCACCCTCGGCTCCGTGGTCCTGTCGGCCCTCGTCGCCGCCCCCGCGGACGGGGCCGACGCCACCGGCGACACCACCACCAGCGCGGCCCGCGGTGTCGTCCTCGCCGCCCAGCGCGCCGCCACCGACGGGATCACCTTCGGCGCGTGCCCCAAGGCCGAGCAGCTGCCCGACCCCATCGCCTGCGGCACGGTCGAGGTCCCGCTCGACTACACCGAGCCCGACGGCCGGACGATCAGCCTCACCGTCAGCCGTGTGCCCGCGAGCGGGAGTCCGGAGCAGCGGCAGGGCGCGCTCGTCTTCAACCCCGGCGGCCCCGGCGCCTCCGGCATGTACTTCCCGATGGCCGCCGAGGTGCCCCACTGGAAGCGGATCGCCGAGGCGTACGACCTCATCGGCTACGCCCCTCGCGGAGTGGGCCGCTCCGCCCCGCTCTCCTGCGGGGATCCGGCGGACTTCGGCAAAGCCCCGACGCAGTCCCCGGTCCACCCCTCCGAGTCGTACAAGCGGGAGCGGATCGCCGAGGCCAAGGCGTACGCGCGGGGCTGCGCCAACGCCGCCGGCCCCGCGCTCCCCCACTACAACTCGCTGAACAACGCCCGCGATCTGGATGTGCTGCGCGCGGCGCTCGGCGAGCAGAAGCTGACCTTCATGGGCGCCTCGTACGGGACCTACTTCGGCGCGCTCTACGCGACGCTCTTCCCCTCGCACGTGGGCCGGATGGTCTTCGACTCCGTCGTGAACCCGGACCCCGAGCAGATCTGGTACCGCAACAACCTCGACCAGTCCGTCGCGTTCGAGCGGCGCTGGGAGGACTTCCGCACCTGGGTGGCCAAGCATGACGCGACGTACCACCTGGGCACCGACGCCGAGGCGGTGCGGCAGAGTTACGAGAGGGTACGCGCCGGGGTCGCGCACAAGCCGGCCGGCGGGAAGGTCGGGCCGGGCCAGCTGCAGGCGGCGATGCTCGGAGCCGGTTACTACGACGACTACTGGCCGACGCGCGCCTCGGCCCTCTCCGAGTATCTGAAGGGCAATCAGAAGCCGCTGATCGACCAGGCCGCGCCCCGTCCGGCCGCCGCCGCGGAGAGCGAGAACGCCACGGCGGTCTATACCGCGGTCGAGTGCAATGACGCGCCCTGGCCCACGGACTTCGCGGTGTGGGACCGCGACAACACCGCGCTGGCACAGCGCGCGCCGTTCGAGACCTGGGACAACGCCTGGATGAATCTGCCGTGCGCCTACTGGACCGGGCCCCGGCAGCGGCCGACAGAGGTCCGCGCCCTGCCGGGCCAGTTGCCCCCGACGCTGATCCTGGCCGCGGAGCGGGACGCGGCGACGCCGTACGAGGGGGCGGTGGAGCTGCACAAGCGGCTGGCCGGTTCGGCCCTGGTGACCGAACGGGACGCCGGTACGCACGGGGTGTCGGGCGGCGGCAACGCCTGCGTCACCGCCTATGTGGAGGACTACCTGCTGCACGGAAAGGCGCCGGTGCGGCGCGCGGATTGCGCGCCGCACGCGGAGCCGGACCCGGCGTCGGCGAAACCGGCCGACAGGCTGGTCGACCTGCGCAGGAGGCACAATCCGGGGGCTCGTTTCTGAGCGTGCGGGAGCACGAGCCGATCGCCGGACCCGAACAGCGGCGTCGCGGGAACCCACAGGCACCCGCGACGCCCCTGTGCGGCGCCGCTCATAACGCGGCGATCGCCCGCTTCACATCCATGCCGTCGAGCCGTCGGGGCGGACCGGTACCTTCCGTTTCCAGCTGATCCAGTCGTCGGTCGTGAGCGCGGCCTCGTCGATCTCGATGCCCCACCCGGGGCGGTCCGGGCGCAGTGCGAGGTGGCCGTCGACCGGGAGGTAGGGGTCGGGGCACCACGACACGTCGTCCGGCTTGTACTCAAGGATGCTGAAGTTGGTCGTCGCGGCCGCGAAGTGCACGTTCGCCGCGGTCGCGAGCGGACCGAGCGGGTTGTGAGGCGCGACTGGGACGTAGTGCGCGTCGGCGAGGGTGGCTATCTTCACCATCTGGGTGAGGCCCCCGACCACGCAGATGTCCGGCTGCACGATGTCGGCTCCGCCCGCGCCGAGCAGCGCCAGGAACTCATGCGGGGAGTACAGGCACTCCCCTGTCGCCAGCGGCACCGCGATCTCGGACCGGATCCTGCCCCAGGCGGGGATGTGCTCGGGCCGTATGGGCTCCTCCAGGAAGAGTGGCTGGTTGGGGGCGAGCGCGGCGCCGAGTTCGATCGCCTGCCGCGGTTCCCACAGACACGCGTGCGCGTCGAACGCGAAGTCCCACTCCGCGGGGTGACTGTCGCGGACCTCGCTGAAGTACTCGCCCAGTTCGCGGACCACGAGCCCGAACCGGGTCCGGTGCGGCTCCGTCCGGTAGGGGCTGAGTTTGAACGCCGTGAAGCCGAACCGGTCGTGCAACGCCGCGGTGGTGTCCCGCAGTTCGCCGACGTCCGGCGCGGAGTACAGACCGGCGTAGACCCGCACCCGGTCGCGTACCGCACCGCCGAGCAGCTGGTAGACCGGCACGCCCACGGCCTTGGCCGCGATGTCCCACAGTGCGTGGTCGATGGCGGCGATGGCGGCGAGGCCCAGCGCCCCCTGGGGGAAGCGGCCCGACTGGAGGAGGAACTGGTTGACCCGGCTCGGGCACCGGGCGTCCATGCCCTTGATCTGCTCGAACAGGTAGTCCAGCAGCGGCGGGTAGGCCAGGTCGGGGCCGTGGTTGTACACCTCCGACCAGCCGTCGACCCCGTCCTCGGTGCTGATCTTGACCAGCACTCTGGGCCGGTCGCCCACCCGCTGGAGGAAGGTTTGCAGCGACTCGATCCTCACGCCGCACGCTCCCCGGCCACCTCGGGCACCGCGGAGCGCCACCGCGCGATGGACTCGGCGACCTCACGGGCGAGGGCGTCGGACAGCGGGTGGCTGGGCGGACGGACATCGCGCCGGCACAGACCGAGCTGGTGCATGGCTTCCTTCACCACCGACACGTTGTTGGCCGAGGCGTCGCGGGCCCGCAGCTCTTCGAAGTGCCGGATCTGCCGCCAGACCCGTGTGGCGGCGCCGTAGTCACCGCGCCGGAGCGCTTCGAGCAGTTCCAGGGACACGGCCGGAGCGACGTTGACCAGGCCCGAGGTGAAGGCCCGTGCCCCCGCCTGCCAGTAGGCCGGGGCGTACGACTCCGCAAGGCCGGCGATCCACAGCAGTCCGTCCGCCGCCTCCGCCCGCGTCGTGGCGAACACGACCGGATCGGATACGGAGTACTTCAGCCCGACGACGTTCGGCGCCCGTTCCGCCAGGCGCGTGATGTGGGCACCGGTGACCGCGCGCTTGGTGAGGTAGGGCAGCACTCCGATGTCCGGCACGGCCGCCGCGATCCTCGCGTTGTACTCGATCCAGCCGCTCGGCGTCAGATACGGCAGGACAGGCTGATGGATCATGATCGCGTCCGCACCCGAATCGCGGGCGAAGCGTGCGTCGGTGATGGCCGTGCCGAGGTCGAACCCCACTCCGGCGACGATCGTCGTGGCGCTGCCGCGCGCCGAGAGGACGCTCGTCAGAACGTGGCGGCGTTCGTCCGGGGTGAGGGCGTAGAACTCACCGGTGTTGCCGTTGGGCGTCAGCGCGGTCACTCCGTTGCGGATCAGACGTGCGGTCAGAGCGACCGTCAGGTCCTGGTCGACCGCGCCGTCCTCGTCGTACGGGACGACGGGGATCCCGATGACGGTGCTGAGCTGCTCGACCAGGCGGCCGGCGTTCAACGAGGTGGTCACGAGGTGGTCCTTTCACCGTGCTCGGTAAGGTCGGCGGGAAGATCGTGATGCGGCGTGACGGGCTTGACGCGTACCCAGAACAGGTAGATCGCCGCGCTTCCCAGAGAACACGCCGCCGCGCCGAGCAAGGGGCCCACATAGGACCCGTTGCTGGAAGCCAGGAACAGCCCGATGGCGATGGGGCTGAGGAGGTTGCCCACCTGGGAGCCGAAGTTCTGGAAGCCGGCCACCGCACCGACGGAATCCGACGAGGGCGCCACTTCCGCCGGCAGGCTCAGGATCGCCGCCCCCGCGAACGAGTGCGCGGCGCTGCTGACGGTGAGTACGACCATCAGCACCAGATTGATCTCGATGAACGGGGCGAAGCCGATGCACGCGCTCAGGGCGAGCCCGGAGACGATCGGAACCTTCCGGGCCAGATTCGCGGAGACTCCGGACGCCAGCATCCGGTCGGACACGATGCCGCCGAGCACGGTGGAGCCGATCGCGATGAGCGCCGGGATCCAGCCCACCATGCCGAAATCCTTCTCGGAGAATCCGCGGTCGTCGAGCAGATAGCTGGGATACCAGGTGAGGAAGAACGCCCCGGCGAGCGAGCGGAACACATAGCCGGTCATCAGTGCCCACACCTGTGGCTCGCTCAGCAGCTCCCGCCACGGCACGTTGGCACCGACCGACTCCGCCGGGGCCGTCGCGCCCTGATCGGAGCGGATGTGGGCCAGTTCGGCCGCGGAGACACGCGGATGCTCCTCGGGGTCGCGGTACACGGCCGCCCAGCCCACGAGCCACAGCAGCCCGGCGACACCGATCACGACGAAGGACAGGCGCCAGCCGCCGAAGAGGGCCAGCGCCGTCACCACCGGTATCGACAGCGCCGTTCCGATCTGCTGGCCCATGTCGAACAGGCTTGACGCGAAAGCCCGTTCCTTGCGCGGGAACCACCGTGAGACGACCTTGATGTTCGCCGGCTGCACCGGCGCCTCACCGATCCCCAGGCCGAGGCGGAACAGCATGACGGATCCGACGCCCTGCGCGAGGGCGGTCAGCGCCGTCCAGATCGACCACCAGCCGACGGCGACGGGGTAGACGATCCTCGGGCCGAAACGGTCGAGCAGCCAGCCGGAGGGAATCTGGAACAGCGCGTACGTCCAGAAGAACGCCGAAAGCATCACGCCCTGAACGGAAGGGCTGATGTGGAATTCCTTCGACATGTAGGGCATGGCCACGCTCAGCGCGGCGCGGTCGAGATAGGCGATCGTGAGGCCGAGGGCCGAGAAGCCGACGATCGTCCAGCGCATACCGCTGCGCTGCCGAGCCGGTGATCTCCCTGTCTTGGACAAGGGCACGGGGGAAAGAGGGGGCACCATCGCTCCCGAAGTTGGGTAGGCTCCCCGAAGGGAGCATCGGAACTCTCCTGTCGCGGCCCGGGATCTTGGCGGTGAACGGGCCGCATCTCGCCTCGTCGGTCAATGAGCGGCTGTTGTCCGATCAGTCGGCCGGGCCATCCGCCGAAGCCCCCAAGGGGTGGCAGGATCCCGCGCCGTTGAGCCCTCAAACGCGCGAGGCGACCCCCAAGCGGACATAACAGCCACAGGCCCCCCACTCCCTTCATAACGGGCCTCGTATATGACGTACGATGTGCGACGCGATGAAGGTAGGAGCGCCCGAAGAGATTCGTCAACGCTTCTGACAAAATCTGTTTCCGGGGAACGGCGGACCGCACCGCAGGACCGCGACGGCCTGGTGGTGGGTTCAGTGGCGCGGAAACGGACGAAGGCCCGGCGGACACCGCCGAGCCTTCGGACTGTCTGTCCCCGGTATTCCGGGGTGCGCTCCCACAGGGAACACCGACTCGGGTTCCATCGGCCGCGATCGGCGCGGCCGATGGACCCGGAGCCGGACCCGGTGTCGCTGGACGAGCGGGTGAGCGGCCGTAAGCTGCCGCCGATCGTCTGATCTTCCGGGCGGGGTGACCGGGCCGGCCCACGGCGGGCCGGCCCGGTCACCACATCCACATCGCTCGCAGAAGCGGAGTTACGCGAGCCCCGCCACGAGGTCCGCGACCGACTTGCGGCGGCCCGTGTAGAACGGGACCTCTTCCCGGACGTGCATCCGGGCCTCGGAGCCGCGCAGATGGCGCATCAGGTCGACGATCCGGTAGAGCTCGTCGGCCTCGAAGGCCAGCACCCACTCGTAGTCGCCGAGCGAGAACGAGGCGACCGTGTTGGCGCGCACGTCGGGGTAGCCGCGGGCCATCTTCCCGTGGTCGGCGAGCATCCTGCGGCGGTCCTCGTCGGGCAGCAGGTACCAGTCGTAGGACCGTACGAAGGGGTAGACGCTGACATAGTCGCGGGGCGTCTCGTCGGCCAGGAAGGCCGGTACGTGTGACTTGTTGAACTCGGCGGGGCGGTGCAGCGCCATGTTCGACCAGACCGGCTCCAGCTGCCGTCCGAACCGGGTGCGGCGGAAGCGGTTGTACGCGTCCTGGAGTTCGTCCGCGGTCTCCGCGTGCCACCAGATCAGGACATCGGCGTCCGCGCGCAGTCCGGACACGTCGTAGGTGCCGCGTACGGTGACGTCCTTGGCGCCGAGCTGGTCGAACAGCTCCTGGACCTCGTCCGCGAGGCCGGTCCGGTCCTCGGGCAGCACATCGCGCAGCTTGAAGACGGACCACAGCGTGTAGCGGATGACCTCGTTGAGGTCCTTGGCCTTCTTGCCCGCGTTCGGGGTCTTCTCTGGTGCAGCAGTCATGGGGCTATTCTCCCGCGCCCCGGCCCGTGCCCCGCGCCAGGGTCGACGTGGCGATGATCTCGTCGGCGGCGCGCCGGGCGGACGCGACGCACGCCGGGATGCCGACGCCGTCGTACGCCGCGCCGCACAGCCGCAGCCCCGGGAGCTTGGCGACGGCCTCGCGGATCCGGGCGGTCCTGGCCTGGTGGCCGACGGGGTACTGCGGCAGGCCGCCGATCCAGCGGGTCACTTCCGTGGCCACCGGCTTCGCGGTGAGCCCGACCGCGTCGCCGAGGTCGCGCAGCGAGACGCCCACGAGATCGGCGTCCTCGCGCTCCAGCTGCTCCTCCTCGCCGTACCGTCCGATGGAGGTGCGCAGAAGGAAGAGTCCGGGCGCGGCGTCCGCGACCCATCCCCACTTCCGGGTGGAGAAGGTGGACGCCTTGATCGTGCGGCCGTCCACGGGCGGTACGAGAAAGCCGCTGCCCTCGGGCATCGCGCCGAGATCGGCGCGCCGGAACGCCATCGTGACCAGCGCCATCGAGGCGTACTCGACCCCGGCGAGTTCGGCGGCGGCGGCCGGTGACTCGTCGGAGAGCAGCGCCGAGGCGGACCAGGCGGGGGTGGCGAGCACCACGCCGTCGGCGGCCAGGGTGGTCCGCTCGGTACGGATCAGCCAGCCGTCGGGGGTGCGCCGGAGGCCGAGGACGGGCGTCTCCAGGAGGATCTCGCCGCCGCCCGCCCGTACGGCGTCCGCGACGGCGCCCGGCAGTCTGCCCACACCGCCGGCGATGCCCGCGAAAACCGCGCCCGGCGCCCCGCCGTCGCGCTGCGTGGCCGCGACCGCGGCCTGGAGCTCGCGCACACCGGCCAGCAGGGAGTCATGGGTTCTGGCCATATCGAAGAGCTGGGGGACGGCCGCCTTCATGGAGATGCGGTACGCGTCGCCCGCGTAGACCCCGCCGAGCAGCGGTTCCACCAGCCGGTCGACGACCTCGCGGCCGAGCCGCTCCGCGACGTACGCGCCGACCGAGACATCGTCGCCGACCTCGGTGGGCGGCAGTTCCGGTTCGCGGGCGATCCTGGCGAGCCCTTCGTCGGAGAGCAGCCCGGCGAGGGCGGCGGGGTCGCCCGGCACGCCCATCACATGGCCCTTGGGCATGGGCCGCAGCTCCCCGCGCGTCCACACCGACGCGGTGGTGGCGGTGGGCGGCTGGAGCAGCTCCCCGAGCCCGACGGCCTCGGCCAGATCGACGGCCTCGGGCCGGCGCGCGAGCATCGACTCGGCCCCGAGGTCGACGGGCGCGCCCTCGATCTCGCCGGTCCGCAGCTTGCCGCCGAGCCGGCCTGTGGCCTCCAGCAGCGTGACCCGGATCCCGGCGCCCAGCAGCCGGTGCGCGGCGGCGAGACCGGCGATACCGCCCCCGATGACGACGACATGGCCCGTATGCGTGTCCACGTGCTGCGCGCTCGACTCCATGCCCCCACTCTCTCAAACCGGCAGGGACGTTCCATAACGAGTCCCGACCGTGACCGCTTCGGAACCGTAAATGAGCATCCGTGCACGGGCCTCGCACGTCGAACGGGCATCACACTCTCATCAACCGTCCCTGGGGGGCCGACATGCGCGCGATGCCAGCATTCGCGGCAGCACTACTCACCGTCTCGCTCGCTCTCGCCGGATGCAGCGCCTCCGACGGCGGTGACAACAAGTCGATGGCGGACAGCGCCGCGAAACCGGTTCAGGCGGGGCGGGCGGACGCGGCGGACGCCGAGTCGGGGGCCGGTGCGCCGGCGTCCGGCAGCGAGGGGACGGGGGCCAAGCAGCAGCCCGCGAAGGCCGGTACGCATGTGATCCGTACCGCCGAACTCACCGTGCGCGTCAAGAACACGGAGAAGGCGCTCGCCACGGCGCGGGCCGCGGCCGTGAACTCCGGTGGTCTCATTGAGAACGAGTCCACCGAGCGGATCGAGGGCGACCATGTCGGCTCGCGCATCGTGCTGCGCGTGCCGCAGGACGCGTACGACGAGGTCCTGGCCGAACTGGCGGGCACCGGCACGCTGGTGGCGCGCAAGGCCAACGCGAAGGACGTCACCGACCAGGTGGTCGACGTGAACAGCAGGATCGCCTCGCAGCGGGCGAGCGTCGCGCGCGTACGGGAGTTGATGGACCAGGCGACCAGGCTCAGCGATGTGGTGTCGCTGGAAGGCGAGTTGAGTACGCGTCAGGCCGCCCTGGAGTCACTGCTCGCGCAGCAGGCGTCGCTCAAGGACCGCACGTCCCTGGCCACCATCACGCTGGAGCTCACCGAGGCCCCGGTCGTCAAGAAGGAGAAGAAGGAGGACGATCCCGGGTTCCTGGACGCGCTGGGCGGCGGCTGGGACGCGCTGACCACGACGGTGCGCTGGATCGGGGTGGTGATCGGTGCGGTGGCGCCGTTCGCCGCCGTGCTCGCGGTGCTCTATCTGCTGTGGCGGCTGGTACGCGGCCGGCTGCCCCGCAGGCCGGAGCCCGTACCCGCGCCCTGGCCCACCCCCGCGCCCTCGGCCGAGCCCTCGCCCGCTCCCGACGGGCCGGCCGCCGAGGGGACACGCGAGGACTGACCCGGTCCGCCCGCGTAGCGTTCCCCTGGCACACGGAAGCGAGAGGGGCGCGCAATGGCGGCGGAGCGCATGGTGGTCATCGGCGGCGATGCGGCGGGCATGTCCGCCGCATCGCAGGCCCGCAGGATGAGGGGCCCGGAGGAGCTGGAGATCGTCGCGTTCGAGCGCGGCCACTTCAGCTCGTACTCCGCGTGCGGCATCCCGTACTGGGTGGGCGGCGACGTGTCCGGGCCCGGCGACCTGATCGCCCGTACGCCCGAGGAGCACCGGGCACGCGCCATCGATCTGCGGATGCGCACGGAAGCCGTGGAGATCGACGTGGCCGGGCAGCGGGTACGCGTACGCGATCTCTCCGACGGTACGGAGGGCTGGACCGGCTTCGACAAGCTGGTCATCGCGACGGGCGCCCGTCCGGTGCGCCCGGCGCTGCCCGGGATAGACGCGCCGGGCGTGCACGGTGTGCAGACGCTCGACGACGGCCAGGCACTGCTGGACACCCTCGGCTGTACGGAGGGCCGGCGCGCGGTCGTCGTCGGCGCGGGCTATATCGGTGTGGAGATGGCGGAGGCGCTGCTGAAGCGCGGCTATCAGGTCACCGTGGTGTACCGCGGCGACCAGCCGATGGCCACGCTCGACCCCGACATGGGCCGGCTGGTCCACGAGGCGATGGACGGGCTGGGCATCACGGCGGTGGGCGGCACGGCGGTCACCGGCGTCCGCACCGGCGCGGACGGCCGGGTACGGGCCGTGGTCACCGACGCCGGCGAGTACCCGGCCGATGTGGTCGTGCTCGGCATCGGCGTGGAGCCGGAGACCACCCTCGCCCGCGCCGCGGGGCTGCCCCTCGGGCCGCACGGCGGGCTGCTCACCGATCTGGCGATGCGGGTGCGCGGCCACGAGAACATCTGGGCGGGCGGGGACTGCGTGGAGGTCCTCGACCTGATCTCGGGCTCGACCCGGCATATCGCGCTGGGCACCCACGCCAACAAGCACGGCCAGATCATCGGCGCGAACGCCGGCGGCGGTTACGCCACCTTCCCCGGGGTGGTCGGTACGGCCGTCAGCAAGGTCTGCGACCTGGAGATCGCCCGGACCGGGCTGCGGGAGAAGGACGCCCGCCGGGCGGGCCTCCAGTTCGTCACCGCGACCATCGAGTCCACCAACAGCGCCGGTTACTACCCCGACGCCGCCGTCATGACGGTGAAGATGCTCGCGGAGCGCCGTACGGGCCGGCTGCTGGGCACGCAGATCGTCGGCCGCGAGGGCGCGGCGAAGCGGGTGGACATCGCGGCGGTGGCACTGACGGCCGGGATGACGGTGGAGGCGATGACCACCCTGGACCTGGGCTACGCCCCGCCGTTCTCCCCGGTCTGGGACCCGGTACTGGTCGCCGCGCGCAAGGCGACGACGGTGGTACGGAAGGCGGGGGTGTAGCCGCGGGCCATTCAGCGGGCGGTCTGGGTGTGGACGTACTCCACGAGCCGGGTCAGGGAGTCCGGGTCCATGGTCGGCAGCACACCATGGCCCAGATTGAAGATATGGCCCTCCAGACCGGCCGCCGCGTCCAGCACCTCGCGGGTCTTGGTCTCCACCGCCGCCGTCGGGGCGAAGAGCACGGCCGGGTCGAGGTTGCCCTGGAGCGCCTTGCCGGGGCCGACCCGGCGGGCCGCCTCGTCCAGCGGGACCCGCCAGTCGACGCCGACGACATCCGCGCCGGCCTCGCCCATCAGGCCGAGCAGCTCGCCCGTACCGACCCCGAAGTGGATGCGCGGGACGTCGTACGCGGCGATGGCGTCGAAGACCTTCGCGGAGGCGGGCAGCACGGAACGGCGGTAGTCGACCGGGGCCAGGGCGCCCACCCATGAGTCGAAGAGCTGCACGGCGCTCGCGCCCGCCTCGATCTGCACCTTGAGGAAGGCGGAGGTGATGTCCGCGAGCCGGTCGAGCAGCTCGGCCCACAGCTCCGGGTCGCCGTACATCATCGCTTTGGTGTGCTCGTGGTTACGGGACGGGCCGCCCTCCACGAGATAGCTGGCGAGCGTGAACGGCGCGCCGGCGAAGCCGATGAGCGGGGTGGCGCCCAGCTCGCCCATGAGCATGCCGATCGCTTCGGTGACATAGGAGACGTCGTCCGGGGTGAGTTCGCGCAGCCGGGCCAGATCGGCGCGGGTCCGGATCGGCTCGGCGACCACGGGGCCGATCCCGGGCTTGATGTCGAGGTCGAGGCCGATGGCCTTGAGGGGGACGACGATGTCGCTGAAGTAGATCGCGGCGTCGACCTTGTGGCGCCGTACCGGCTGGAGGGTGATCTCGGTGACCAGCTCGGGCCGCATGCAGGACTCCAGCATCGGAATCCCCTCGCGCACCTTCAGATACTCCGGCAGCGAGCGCCCCGCCTGTCGCATGAACCACACCGGTGTGTGTGGCACCGGTTCGCGCCTGCAGGCCTTCATAAAGGGCGATTCGTACGTCTTCGTCTGCTGGCCCGAGGGGCGGTCAATGGCGCTCACGACCAGAATCTTCGCATGTACGGGGAAGCCGCTGCCCCGGCCCGGGTGTCCTTCCCTGCGCGAGGCGCGCGTTCCGCCTACTCTTCCCCGCATGGCTGCGGCTCAGGGACAGTTTTCCGATCATTCCAACGGCACCGAGGGAACGGGGGGCGCGGAGGGGGATTCCGGTCCGGCCACGTTCCGTTCGGCGGTCGAAGCACTGCGAACGGCGCGGCTGCGTCCCGAGATCGAGGTCGACCCGACACCGCCGCCCAAGCGGCTGGCACCGTACGCGTACGCCCTGGAGGCGGCGGTCGTCGACGGCGACGACGATCTGGCGGACGGCCGGCTCATCCTGCTCCACGACCCGGCCGGACACGACGCCTGGCAGGGCACCTTCCGGCTGGTGACACTCGTACGGGCGGAGCTGGAACCGGAGATGGCGGCGGACCCGCTGCTGCCCGAGGTGTGCTGGTCCTGGCTGACCGGCGCGCTGGAGGCGCGCGGACTGTCGTACGGGGAGGCCAGCGGCACCGTCACCCGCGCCGGGTCGCACTACTTCGGCGGTCTCGCCGAGCGCAGACCGGCCACCCAGATCGAGATCCGCGCGTCCTGGACCCCGCGCGAGGGCCGGGGCGGGGCGCCCGACGCGGCGGCGCATCTGGCGGCCTGGTGCGATCTGCTCTGCCAGATCGCGGGGCTGCCGCCCGCCACGACGGGACCGGTCGCGGGCGCAGCGGACCCGGGCGCCGGCGCGGGTGTGGTGTCGCTGCCCCAGCGGCGCGGGCCGCAGGTGTCCTGACCACTCTCTCCCCCGGGCGCCGCTGATCCGCCGATTCCCTCCCCTCGGGCGCCGCTGATCCGCCGATTCCGACGGCCCCGACGACGCTGACGCCCCCTCACCGCGCTGCCGCGGGTGGGGGCCAGTCGTAGGATGATCGATCACCCGTCCGAATTGCCCGAATTGTTACTCACCAAATCGTGATCATTCTCTAAAGGCGGGCGGGATTGCTGCCGAAGAGGTCAATGACCCTTCAAGCACGGATCGCCCCGGCTTCATCCCCAGAGCCGGCCCCGTCCCGCACCTTCCCAGGAGGCCTGGTGTCCGTTCTCCTCGAGCAGCCCGCAAGCCTGGTCGCCTACCGCCCGAACAAGCCGACGGCCATGGTCGTCGTGGCCGACCCACGCGTCCGCTCCACCGTCACCCGCCACTTGTGGGCCCTTGGAGTACGTGACGTCATCGAGGCGTCGTCCATCGCGGAGGCCCGCCCCCGCGTCGGCAACCCGCGCGACATCTGCGTTGCCGACGTCCATCTGCCCGACGGTTCCGGGCTGACCCTGCTGTCCGAGACCCGAGCCGCGGGCTGGCCCAACGGCCTGGCCCTCTCCGCCGCCGATGACATCGGCGCGGTGCGCAACGCCCTCGCGGGCGGTGTCAAGGGCTATGTCGTCACCGGCACCCGTACGAACATCGGCCACCCCGGCCGTCCCGGCGCCGCCCCCATCGGCGCCGGGCAGCGGATGCACCGCCGTCCTCCGGGGGCCCCGAGCCACCCGGGCGGCTACCGCGAGCTCTCCGGCCGTGAGGTCGAGGTGCTCCGGCTGGTCGCCGAAGGCCAGTCCAACAAGGCCATCGGCGTCTCGATGGGCCTGTCCGCACTCACCGTCAAGAGCCATCTCGCCCGGATCGCGCGCAAGCTCGGCACGGGCGACCGGGCGGGGATGGTCGCCGTGGCCCTCCGTACCGGAATCATCCACTGACCACTTCTCGCCCCCACCGCCCGTCGACGGAACGTTCCGTCGACGGGCGCCTTCCGTTCACGGATACCCTTGACAGGTGACCGACGCCCAAGAGACCGCAGCAGAGCCAGCACTGCGAACCACCGGGGGCCAGGGGCGGCAGCCGCTCATGTCGCTGCCCCCGGACGACGTCGAATCGGCGCCGATCCCCTTGTTGGAGCCCCGCGAGGGCATTCCGCCGGTGGTCGCCACCGATGAGGCGCTCGCCGAGGTGATCGCGGCCTTCGCCGCGGGCACCGGCCCCGTGGCCGTCGACGCCGAGCGGGCGTCCGGTTACCGGTACGGCCAGCGCGCCTATCTCGTCCAGCTGCGCCGCGAGGGCGCGGGCACGGCGCTGATCGATCCCGTCGGCTGCCCCGATCTCTCCGGTCTCGGCGAGGCTCTCGCCGGGACCGAGTGGATCCTGCACGCGGCGACTCAGGATCTCCCCTGCCTGCGCGAAATAGGCATGATGCCCACCCGGCTGTTCGACACGGAACTGGCAGGCCGGCTGGCGGGCTTTCCCCGGGTCGGCCTCGGCGCGATGGTCGAGAACGTCCTCGGCTACGCCCTGGAGAAGGGCCACTCCGCGGTCGACTGGTCGACCCGTCCGCTCCCCGAGCCGTGGCTGCGCTACGCCGCGCTCGATGTGGAGCTGCTCGTCGATCTGCGGGACGCGCTGGAGAAGGAGCTGGACCGCCAGGGCAAGCTGGACTGGGCGCACCAGGAGTTCGACGCGATCGCCTCGGCCCCGCCGGCGCCTCCGCGCAAGGACCCGTGGCGCCGTACGTCGGGGATGCACAAGGTGCGCCGCCGCCGTCAGATGGCGGTCGTACGGGAGCTGTGGACCACCCGCGACCGGGTCGCGCAGCGGCGTGATGTCTCCCCCGGCAAGGTGCTGAGCGACGCCGCGATCATCGAGGCGGCGCTGGCGCTGCCGGTGAACGTGCACGCGCTGACCGCGCTGCCCGGCTTCGGCCACCGGATGGGACGCCGGCAGCTGGAGCAGTGGCAGGCGGCGGTCGACCGGGCCAGGGCGCTGTCCGACACGGAGCTGCCCCAGCCGGGGCAGCAGATGGCGGGACCGCCGCCGCCGCGCTCCTGGGCGGACAAGGACCCGGAGGCGGCGGCCCGGCTGTCGGCCGCCCGCGCGGCGGTCTCGGAGCTGGCCGAGCGGCTGAACATGCCGCAGGAGAACCTGATCACGCCGGACACGGTGCGCCGGGTCTGCTGGGAGCCGCCGCACGAGCGGACGATCGAGAAGGTGGCGGAGGCGCTGGGCGCGCACGGGGCGCGGGCGTGGCAGGTGGAACAGGTGGCGCCACTGCTGACGCGTGCGCTGTCGGTGTCGGACTGACCGGCCGTGTCGTACTGACGGTGCGCCTCGCCTTCCGGCGGGGGGGGCGGGGGCGGCCGGCCGGTGGTCCGCCGGGGGCCCGCCTCGGTGGTTCGCGGCGCCTGGGGACGCGCACGCCCGCTGCGGACCCGCCTCGGTGGGTAGCGACGCCTGGACGCCCCGGGTGACCACGTCCGCCGGCGAGTGAGCCGAAGGGCGCGCCGCTGTCGAAAGGGAGAGCGCACAGAGGCCCCGAGGAACGAGGGGCCGAGCACGGTCGACCGTCGACGGTGCCCGCGGCCGGAGGCCGCTGATGGACACAGCGAGCGCCCCGGAGGCGAACCGAGCCCTCAAAAAAGAGCGGCCCGGGCTGGGCAGCTTGGTTACCCACAAGTAGCATAGAGGCGGTAGCGCGCCTCAAGCGCGCCCCGCAGTGCCACCCCGCACCCTGGAGGAGAGCCATCGTGCCTCGTACCGTCAGGGATGTCGTCTTCGTCGACGGCGTCCGCACCCCGTTCGGCAAGGCGGGCCCGAAGGGCATGTACCACGAGACCCGTGCCGACGATCTCGTCGTGAAGGCGATCCGGGAGCTGTTGCGCCGCAACCCGGACCTCGACCCGGCCCGGATCGACGAGGTCGCCATCGCCGCCACCACCCAGATCGGTGACCAGGGCCTCACGCTCGGCCGTACCGCGGGGATCCTCGCCGGGCTGCCGCAGTCGGTACCGGGCTACTCGATCGACCGTATGTGCGCGGGCGCGCTGACCGCGGTGACCAGCACCGCGGGCTCCATCGCGTTCGGCGCGTACGACATCGTCGTGGCCGGCGGTGTCGAGCACATGGGCCGCCACCCCATGGGCGAGGGCGTCGACCCGAACCCGCGCTTCGTCTCCGAGAAGCTCGTGGACGACTCCGCGCTCTTCATGGGCATGACGGCCGAGAATCTGCACGACCGCTTCCCGCAGCTCACCAAGGCGCGCGCCGACGAGTACGCGGTGCGCTCGCAGGAGAAGGCCGCCAAGGCGTACGCCGACGGCACGATCCAGCAGGACCTGGTGCCGATCTCCATCCGCCGCACCTCCCCCGAGGCGGGGGAGACCGGCTGGGGGCTCGCCACCGCCGACGAGCCGATGCGGCCGGGCACGACGCTGGAGATGCTGGCCGGGCTGAAGACCCCGTTCCGGCCGCACGGCCGGGTCACCGCGGGCAACGCCGCGGGGCTCAACGACGGCGCCACCGCCTCGCTGATCGCCGCCGAGGACTTCGCGCGCGAGCAGGGCCTTCCGGTCAGGATGCGGCTGGTCTCGTACGCGTTCGCGGGCGTCGAGCCGGAGGTCATGGGGTACGGGCCGATCCCGTCGACGGAGAAGGCGCTCGCCAAGGCAGGGCTGTCGATCTCCGACATCGGTCTGTTCGAGATCAACGAGGCCTTCGCCGTACAGGTGCTGGCCTTCCTGGACCACTACGGCATCGCGGACGACGACGAGCGCGTCAACCAGTACGGCGGCGCCATCGCGTTCGGCCACCCGCTGGCCTCCTCCGGTGTCCGGCTGATGACGCAGCTGGCGCGGCAGTTCGAGTCGCACCCGCACGTCCGCTACGGCCTGACCACCATGTGCGTCGGCTTCGGCATGGGCGCGTCGGTCATCTGGGAGAACCCGCACTTCGACGGAGGCACCAAGTGAGCACCAGCACCGCCGAACTCCTGAAGGGCGCGGCCGAACTGTTCCCCGGCGAGGTCGTCACACAGGCGCACGTACGCCATCTCGACCTTCCCGCGGGCGCCGGGCGCTTCGCGCTCATCACGCTGGACAACGGCCTGGACCACACCAAGCCGACCACCTTCGGACCGCAGTCGCTGGCGAACCTCAACGCCGCGATCGACCAGGTCGAGAAGGAGGCGTCCGACGGCACGATCGTGGGCGTCGGGATCACCGGCAAGCCGTTCATCTTCGCGGTCGGCGCCGACCTCAAGGGCGTGGAACTCCTCAAGCGCCACGAGGACGCGCTCGCGATCGGCAAGGGCGGCCACGAGGTCTTCAAGCGGTTCGCCGCGCTGGCCGTGCCGACCTTCGCGTACTACAACGGCGCGGCGATGGGCGGCGGTGTCGAGGTCGGGCTGCACTGTCAGTACCGCACGGTCTCGGCCGCGCTGCCCGCGTTCTCGCTGCCCGAGGTCTTCCTCGGTCTCGTCCCCGGCTGGGGCGGCTGCACGCTGCTGCCGAATCTGATCGGCGCGGACCGCGCGGTCTCGGTCGTCATCGAGAACTCGCTCAACCAGAACAAGCAGCTCAAGGGCGCCCAGGTACATGAACTGGGCATCGCCGACGCGATCTTCGAGGGCGCCGACTTCCTGGAGCGGTCGCTGATCTGGACCGCGTCCGTGCTGAAGGGCGAACTGACGGTCGTACGGACCGAGGTGGACCGCGGCGAGGCGTGGGACCGCGCGGTGGAGCGCGGCCGGCAGATCGCCGACTCCAAGGTGCACGGCGCGGCCCCGGCCGCGTACCGCGCGCTGGACATCATCGCCGCCGCCAAGGACGGCGACCTCCAGGCGGGCTTCGACGCCGAGGACCAGGCCCTCGCGGACCTGATCATGGGCGGCGAACTGCGCTCCGGCATCTACGCGTTCAATCTCGTGCAGCGGCGCGCCAAGCGGCCCGCCGGGGCTCCCGACAAGGCGCTGGCGCGGCCGGTCACCAAGGTCGGCGTCGTCGGTGCGGGGCTGATGGCCTCGCAGTTGGCGCTGCTCTTCCTGCGCCGCCTCGAAGTTCCGGTCGTCCTCACGGACATCGACCAGGAGCGGGTCGACAAGGGCGTCGGTTACGTCCACGGCGAGATCGACAAGCTGCTGCTGAAGTCCCGTATCAACCAGGACAAGGCCAACCGGCTCAAGGGCCTGGTCTCGGGTGTGCTGGACAAGGCCGAGGGCTTCTCGGACGCGGACTTCATCATCGAGGCCGTCTTCGAGGAGATGGGCGTCAAGCAGAAGGTGTTCGCGGAGGTCGAGGCGGTCGCCCCGGCGCACGCGATCCTCGCCACCAACACCTCGTCGCTGTCGGTCTCCGAGATGGCGTCGAAGCTGAAGAACCCCGAGCGGGTCGTCGGCTTCCACTTCTTCAACCCGGTCGCGATCCTGCCGCTGCTGGAGATCGTGCGCGGTGAGCGGACCGACGACGCGTCGCTGGCCACGGCGTTCGGGGTGGCGAAGAAGCTGAAGAAGAGCGCGGTGCTGGTGAAGGACGCCCCGGCGTTCGTCGTCAACCGTATCCTCACCCGCTTCATGGGCGAGATCCAGAACGTCATCGACGAGGGCACTCCGGTGGAGGTGGCGGAGCGCGCCGTCGAGCCGCTGGGGCTGCCGATGTCCCCGCTGGTGCTGCTCGAACTGGTCGGGCCTGCCATCGGTCTGCATGTCTCGGAGACCCTGCACGGCGCGTTCCCGGACCGCTTCACGGTCTCCGGGAACCTCGCGGCGGTCGTCAAGGCGGGCAAGCGCGGCTTCTACGTCTACGACTCCGGAAAGCCTGAGCTGGACCCGGAGGTGGCCGCGCTCCTCCAGCAGGGGGACGTCGTCCTCACCGAGGAGCAGACGCGCGCCCGGGTGCTGGACGCGGTGGCCCAGGAGATCGGTCTGATGCTGGACGAGGGCGTCGTGGCCGAGGCCCAGGACATCGACCTCTGTCTGCTCACGGGCGCGGGCTGGCCCTTCCACCTGGGCGGCATCACCCCGTATCTGGACAGGGAAGGCGTCTCGGAGCGGGTGAACGGCAGGCGGTTCCTGGCGCCGGGCGTGGCGAGCGTCCCCGCGTAGCGTTCACGGGCGTACGGCGAACGGGCCGGTGCGGAAGGGGACTTCCGTACCGGCCCGGTCCGTTGTGCCGGCCGTGCGTGCCGGTGAGACGTGGCCTGGGGGCGTCACTCAGACCCGGGACCACGCCTCCAGCGCCAGGCCCGGTTCCGCCTTCTGACGGGCCGTCCGCAGAGCGCCGTCCTCGCCGATCACCGCCAGGATCACCCGCCCCCGGCCGTCCAGCGCCAGCGCGGGCGCGCCGGCGCAGCGCTCCCCGGTCGGGGTCCAGTGGAGGCCCGCCGCCTCGTTCTCCGTCGGATACGCGGCGATGTGCGGGCGGCCGTCGGTGCCGCGCTGGGCCAGGATCGTGCAGTCGTGGCCGTCCACGGGCGTACGCAGCAGGGCGAGCGGGCCGGTGCCGGGACCGCCCAGCCGGGCGGGTTCCGTCCCGGGGCGCCAGGCGCGGACGGTGCCGTCGCCGGCGTCGCGCCAGAAGTGGGTGAGCCGGCCGCCGCCGGTGTTCCAGGCGGTGATCGTGCCGGGCTCGACCCTGGCCTCCGGTTCGTCCTCGGCGCGCTCCAGCTTCGCGTCGGGTTTCGGGCGCAGCCAGCGGACCACGGTCCCGGCGGCAGGGACGAGGACGTCGATCAGTCCGTGGTCGGTGACGGCGGCGGCCGTCTCGCCGGTGAGCTCCGTGTCCTCGGCGTTGGCGCCGCCCCAGGGCTGCCAGCGGCCGGTGGGCGACTGGTGCTTGGCCGACAGTCCGCCGTTCGCGTTGCGGAGGAACAGATGCACCGAGCCGGTGGCGTCCAGGACCGCGGACGGCAGACCGATGTCCGCGGCCTTCTCGCGGTCCTTCCCGTGCGGGTTCCCCAGCGACTGCCAGTCCCGCAGCGGACGGCCCGTCTGGAACTGGACGGCGTGCACGAGATCGGTGTCGGCGGGCCCGTCGGCGCGCGGACGTTTCCGTACCCCCACCAGATGGACGAAGCCCTCGGCGCTCTGAGCGACCGACAGATACGGCAGCAGGCCCCGGGCGGCCAGCGGCTCGGGCCCCGACCAGTCGGGGCCGCCGGGGCGGGTCTCCGTCCAGCGGAGCACCCCGTCGGCGGTCGGCGCGTACGCCGTGAGCCTGCCGTCCTTGCCGCGCAGCAGCCAGCCGGTGGTCGCGGGGACGGTGTCGTCCATGGGGGGCGCGGGGGGCGTACGGCGTGGCTTCGCGCCCCGGTCAGGGGCCTGGCTCGCGCTGTCCCCCGACCGCTTCGACGTCCGTCCGGACCGCGGTGTCATGGCCCACTGCCACCTTCCCGAGCGCGGAAAACCCAGAGTTCGATAGTACTCAGGGGCAGGGGCGGGGGCTCCGGGAGGCCGTACGGACCGGCGCTGTGCGAGGCTGCGGCTGTGCTGATGCGGTTGATCGTCGACGCGGCGAATGTGGTCGGATCCGTTCCCGACGGGTGGTGGCGCGACCGGCGCAGTGCCACCGAGCGGCTGCGCGACTCGCTGGTGCCGTACGCCGCGCGGGGCGCGGCCGGGCATCCGGGGCCCGTCGAGGTCGTGCTCGTCGTGGAGGGCGCCGCGCGGGGCGTGGAGTCCGTACCGGGGGTACGGGTGGAAGCGGCGGCCGGCGGCGGGGACGACCTGATCGTGGAGCTGGCCGCGCGGGCGGCGGCGGACGGCGCGGGCTGTGTCGTCGTCACGGCCGACCGCGAGCTGCGCCGGCGGGTGGCGGCGCACGGGGCGGAGTGCGCCGGGCCCAGGACCGTACGCCCGTTACCGGAGCGCCCGTCATCGGAGCCCCGGCCACCGGAGGATCAGCCACCGGTCGCGGCCCCGGACCAGGCCGGGGGCCGGACCGCGGACCTGAGCACGGACGCGCCGCCGGGCGCGCCGCCCGAGGGGCTCTCGGACGGGCCGTCGGGCTGCTCGCCGGGCGAGGGTACGTAGAGCACGGCTCCGTCGACCGTCCCCGGCAGCGGTTCGTAGTGCCGGGCGAGCAGCCCGCGCAGCGTGGGCAGCCGGTCGGGGGCGAAGGGCTTGCCGCGCGAGTCGTCGACGACGAGGGCGGGCGGGCGCGCGCTCAGTTCGTCGACGAGGACCGGCCAGGTGCCCGCCATCGCGTACTTCTCGCCGACCCGGGGCCCGTCCCGGCCGCCGCTGTAGTTGGTCAGCAGACCGGCCGTCAGATAGCGACTGGCCGGGGCGCGGTCGGCGAGCCAGTAGACCTCCGGGTGTATCCCCCAGACCAGGACCCGGTCCGTGGGCGCTGTACGGGCCCGTACGGCGTCCGCGAGGCGCTGGGCGTGCGCGAGCTCCGGCCGGGGCGCGAGGAGGCCCCAGGTGAGGAACAGCGCGCACGCGCAGGCCGAGGTGAGCAGCGCGGAGGCGAGCCGGTCGCGGGGCAGCGGGCGCAGCGCGGCGGTCGCCAGGAGCACCAGCGGCGGCAGGAGTTGCAGGAAGTAGTGGCCGAAGAAGTGGAAGCCGAGCAGGACGGCGCCGGACGAGGACGCGAGCCACACCCAGAGGTCGGCGCCCGGTCCGCCGGTGCCGCCGCGGGTGCGCAGGGCGCGGAGGACAGGGGGCAGCAGTCCCGCGCAGGCGAGGCAGAGCAGGGCGGTGTTCGCCAAGGCCCGTAAGAGCACATGGAGTTCGGAGCCGGTGAGGGTGGCGTACGCGCCCGATCCGGTCACCGCCCAGAAGAGGAAGCCGGACGGTGAGGTGAGCAGGGCGACGGCGAGTACGGGCAGCACGAGCCCGGCGGAGAGCCGCCCGAGTGCCACGCGGATGAGGGGCGCGGGCGCGGTGCGCGCGGTGTTCCAGAGCAGCCACAGGACCGGGGCGAGGACGGCGCCGCCCGTCTGTTTGGTCAGCAGCGCCCCGGCGACCGCGAACCCGGCGGCGCCCCAGCGGCCCCGGCCCGCGCACCACACCGCGGCGACCGTGAACGGCAGTATGAAGACCTCGAAGGTGGCCGACTGGGTGTCCTCGGGGTTGAGTCCGATGGAGACCAGCGGGTAGAGGACCCCGGCGGTACGGCCCGCCCGGTCGCCCCAGCGCTCCCGGGCGACGGCGGCGAGCAGCGCGGCGGTGGTCAGTTGGGCGAGGACCGCGAGCGCCTTCACCGCGTACAGGGATTCGTCGCCGAAGAGCGCGAAGGCCGATTCATAGAGCCAGGGCAGCAGCGGCGGCTTGCGGTCGACAACGGTGTCGTACAGCGCTCCCCCGGCCGCCAGTATCCGTGCCTGGACGGCGAGATAGCCCTCGTCGGGGCTCCACAGCGGCGGGCGGAAGGAGGGCAGCCGGGTGACGACCGTCAGCAGCGCGAGTACGGGGAGCAGCCGCCGCCAGTAGCCGGCGGTGGGGCGGGCCGGCCGGACGGGGGCCGGTGCGGTGTACGGGGCGGAACGTCGCGGGAGCGTGACGTACCGGAGGGCGGGCGGCTCGACGACCATGCGCGGCACAGTAACCGGCCCCGCGGTCCGTGCCGGAGCAGGACATACGGGGCCGGGCCCGCGTGGCGGACTTCCGTGCGGGATGACGGACCGTCAGCGGGTGTCCCCGAACAGGCCGAGGCGGCTGTGCGCGCGGCCGTACACGAAGTAGACGACGAAGCCGATGGCCATCCAGATGCCGAAGCGGAGCCAGGTCTCGGCGGGCAGGTTGAGCATCAGCCAGAAGGACGCGAGCACGGACGCGATCGGCAGATACGGCACCAGCGGGGTACGGAACGAGCGCGGCAGGTCGGGGCGCCTCTTGCGCAGGATGATGACGCCGAGCGCGACCACGACGAAGGCGAACAGCGTGCCGATGTTGACCAGTTCGGCCAGTTCCTTGATGGAGGTGAAGCCGGCGACGATCGCGACGATCACGCCCAGCAGGACGGTGGAGCGGTACGGCGTGCCGAACCGGTGGTGGACCCGGGAGAAGGTGCGCGGCAGCAGTCCGTCGCGGCTCATCGCGAAGAACACCCGGGTCTGGCCGAGCAGCAGGATCATGCACACCGAGGTGAGTCCGACGGCCGCGCCGAAGCTGATCAGCCCCGCCCAGAAGGGATGACCGACCGATTTGAAGGCGTCGGCGAGCGGGGCGTCCACCGTCAGCCGGCTGTAATGCTGCATTCCGGTGACGACGAGCGAGACGGCGACATAGAGCACGGTGCAGATGAAGAGGGAGCCGAGGATGCCGCGGGGTACGTCGCGCTGCGGGTGGACGGTCTCCTCGGCGGCGGTCGCGACGATGTCGAAGCCGATGTAGGCGAAGAAGACGACGGCCGCGGCCGTGAAGATGCCCATGACGCCGAAGTTGGTGGGGGTGTAGCCGGCCATCAGCTGGATGATCGGGGCCCTGAGCCCGCCGCCGCCGGCGGCCGCCTGGGACGGCGGGATGAACGGGTGGTAGTTGGCGCCGTTGATGAAGAACGCCCCGACGATGATCACCAGCAGGACGACGGTGACCTTGACGCCCACGATGATGCTGGTGACGCGCGAGGAGAGCTTGACGCCCAGGATGAGGACGCAGGTCAGGATGAGGACGAGCAGGAACGCGAGCAGATCGAAGCCGAACTTCCCGTTCTGCGTGCCGGAGAGGAAGTCCGGCAGACTAGCCCCGGCGTTGCCGAGCAGCGAGCGCACATAACCGGACCAGCCGACCGCGACGACCGCGCAGCCCAGCGCCAGTTCCAGCACGAGGTCCCAGCCGATGATCCAGGCGGGCAGCTCACCGAGCGAGGCGTACGAGAAGGTGTACGCGGATCCGGCGACCGGCACGGTCGAGGCGAACTCGGCGTAGCAGAGGGCGGCCAGCGCGCAGACGATGCCGGAGACGACGAAGGCGATGGCGGTGGCGGGTCCGGCCGTCTGCCTGGCCACCACGCCGGTCAGGACGAAGATGCCGGTGCCGATGATCACGCCGACGCCGAAGACCGTCAGATCGAGCGCGGAGAGGGACTTCCTGAGCGCGAACTCGGGTTCCTCGGTGTCGCGGATCGACTGCTCGACGCTCTTGGTGCGGAACACGCCGTTTCCGGCTGGTCCCGAGTCCTGCTGCGTACTCACCGGCGTACCTCCGTGTGCGCGTTCATCCGGCCATGATCGAGAGCGCGTTACCCCCAGGCACCCGATATGAGC
Organism: Streptomyces scopuliridis RB72; assembly: GCF_000718095.1. GTDB lineage: Bacteria > Actinomycetota > Actinomycetes > Streptomycetales > Streptomycetaceae > Streptomyces > Streptomyces scopuliridis. The sequence continues at coordinate 571,764 of NZ_JOEI01000005.1, forward strand.
GGATTTCACACGGATGGGCCGATTGGACCACCCTTACAGGGCGGCCCCACCGGCCCATCGGTACAGCAGCGCGTCGCGTGACGGCGGATCAGTCGCGGGCGGCCTCGGTGGGCGAGTCCACCAGCCGGCCGTCCAGCTTCGCGACCAGGCCGGTGACCTGGCGCGCGATGTCCGGCGCGGTCAGCCCGATCTCGGCCATGACCTCCTTGCGGGAGGCGTGGTCGAGGAAGCGCGGCGGAATGCCGAAGTCCCGCAGCGGTACGTCGACTCCGGCGTCGCGCAGCGCCTGGGCGACCGCCGAGCCGACGCCGCCGACCCGGCTGTTGTCTTCGACGGTGACGACCACGCGGTGCTGCTCGGCGAGCGGGGCGAGCGCCTCGTCGACCGGCTTGACCCAGCGCGGGTCGACGACCGTGGTCGTGATGCCCTGTTTGTCGAGAAGGTCGGCGATGTCCAGGCACATCGGGGCGAGCGCGCCGACGGAGACCAGCAGGACGTCCGCCGTACCCTCCTCGGTCCTGCGCAGGACATCCATGCCACCGACCCGGCCGACGGCGGCGACCGCCGGGCCGACCGCGCCCTTGGAGAAGCGCACGACGGTCGGGGCGTCCTCGACCTCCACCGCTTCGCGGAGCTGGGCGCGTACCTGGTCGGCGTCGCGCGGGGCGGCGATCCGCAGCCCCGGCACGCACTGGAGGATGGACATGTCCCACATACCGTTGTGCGAGGCGCCGTCGGTGCCGGTGATGCCGGCCCGGTCGAGAACAAACGTCACTCCACAGCGGTGCAGGGCCACATCCATCAGGACCTGGTCGAACGCCCGGTTCAGGAACGTCGCGTAGACGGCGAACACCGGGTGCACCCCGCCGGTGGCGAGGCCCGCCGCGGAGACCGCGCCGTGCTGCTCCGCGATCCCGACGTCGTACACCCGGCCGGGGAACGCCTTCGCGAACTTCTCCAGACCGACCGGCTGGAGCATGGCCGCCGTGATCGCGACGATGTCCTCGCGCTCATGGCCCAGCTTGACCATCTCCTCGCCGAACACCGAGGTCCAGTCCATGCCGGCGGCGGCGATGGGCAGTCCGGTGTCGGGGTGGATGGGACCGATGCCGTGGAAGTGGTCGGCCTCGTCCTGCTCGGCGGGCTTGTAGCCGCGGCCCTTCTCTGTGATGCAGTGCACGATGACCGGGCCGCCGAAGCGCTTGGCGCGCTGCAGGGCGGACTCCAGGGCCCCGATGTCATGGCCGTCGATCGGGCCCACGTACTTCAGTCCGAGGTCCTCGAACATGCCCTGCGGGGCGATGAAGTCCTTCAGGCCCTTCTTGGCGCCGTGCAGGGTGTCGTAGAGGGGCCTGCCGACGACCGGGGTGCGGTCCAGGATCTCCTTGCCGCGCGCCAGGAAGCGTTCGTACCCGTCGGTGGTCCGCAGGGTCGCGAGATGGTTCGCGAGGCCGCCGATCGTCGGTGCGTACGAACGCTCGTTGTCGTTGACGACGATGACGAGCGGACGGTCCTTGGCGGCGGCGATGTTGTTCAACGCCTCCCAGGCCATACCGCCGGTCAGCGCGCCGTCACCGGTCACCGCGACCACGTGGTCGTGCTTCTTCAGTACCTCGTTGGCCTTCGCGAGACCGTCGGCCCAGCCGAGCACGGTGGAGGCGTGGGAGTTCTCGATGATGTCGTGCTCGGACTCGGCACGGGACGGATAGCCGGAGAGACCGCCCTTGCTCTTGAGCTTCGAGAAGTCCTGACGGCCGGTGAGCAGCTTGTGCACATACGACTGGTGCCCGGTGTCGAAGAGGACCTTGTCCTTCGGGGAGTCGAAGACCCGGTGCAGGGCGATGGTCAGCTCGACGACACCGAGGTTGGGGCCGAGGTGGCCGCCGGTCTTGGAAACTTCCTCCACGAGAAAGGACCGGATCTCTCCGGCCAGCTGCTCCAGCTGCTCCGGGCCGAGCCGGTCCAGATCGCGCGGTCCCCTGATGCGGGTCAGCAACGCCACCCGTGCCTCCTTAGCGTATGAGCTGTCGAGCATGCCGATCTGGCGAGTCTAATGTTCCACTCGCGCGAGTGGTCGGCGGGCAGTGCGTCCTACGTCACCCGATCGACGGTATGTACGTCATATCGGCTGCTTCCGGGACACAGCCGTGCCCGGCACCCCGTGAGGTGCCGGGCACGGCGCGCGGGACCGCGGTCAGGCGCGACCCGCGGTCTTCTGGGTCTTGCGGGTGACGGAGTCGATGACGACGGTGGCCAGCAGCACACCACCGGTGATCATGTACTGGATCGGGGTGGCGATGCCCTCCAGCGCCAGTCCGTACTGGATCGAGGTGATGACCATGACACCGAGCAGCGCGTTCCAGGTGCGGCCCCGGCCGCCGAAGAGGCTGGTGCCGCCGATGACGGCCGCGGCGATCGCGTTCATCAGCAGGTCGCCGGTGCCGGCGCCCTGGTTGGCCGCGGCGATCTTGGAGGCCATGAAGAGACCGCCGATGGCCGCGAACGTACCGGCGATGGAGTAGACCGAGACCCGGATCAGCGTGACGTTGATACCGGCGCGACGCGACGCCTCGACGCTGCCGCCGAGCGCGAAGACCTTCCGGCCGTAGGTGGTGCGGCGCAGCACGAAGTCCGTCGCCACCAGGACCAGCAGGAAGACGACCAGCGCGAGGGGCAGGCCCTTGTACTGGTTGAACATGATCGCCGCGGCGAAGGCGACGATCGCGAGGACGGCCGTGCGCAGCACGATCTCGCTGACGGGCCTGGAGGGGACTCCGGCCGCTTCGCGGCGGCGGTTCTCCAGGAAGGAGGTCAGGAAGAACACCACGACCGCGACGAGGGCGAGGCCGTAGGCGGCCGCGACATCGCTGAAGTAGTGGGTGGTGAGCTTGCCCACCACACCGTCGGGGTCCAGGTTGATGGTGCCGTTGTCGCCCAGGATCTGGAGCATGAAGCCGAGCCAGAAGAGCAGACCGGCCAGGGTGACGGCGAACGCGGGCGCGCCGACGCGGGCGAAGAAGAAGCCGTGGATCGCGCCGATGGCGGCGCCGCTGACGATGGCGACCACCACGGCCAGCCACTCGTTCAGCCCGTGGGTGACGCTCAGTACGGCGACGATGGCGCCGGACACCCCGCTGACCGAGCCGACCGAGAGGTCGATCTCACCGAGCAGCAGGACGAAGACGATACCGACGGCGATCATGCCGGTCCCGACCATGGCCACGGAGATATTGCTGAGGTTCTCCGCGGACAGGAAGTTCGAGTTCAGGCTCTGGAAGACCACGCAGATGATGAGCAGCCCGATGATGACCGGGAGGGAGCCCAGGTCACCGGCGCGTATCTTGCGCTTGAACTCGGAGAGATAGCCCGCGAATCCCTGCTCACGCACGAGCAGCCGGGGGTCCACCGCGGTGACCGCGCCGTCCGCCGCGGCGGGGGCGTCGACCGGGGCCGGGATCTTGCCGCCCGGGGTCTCGCCCGGCGTCTTCTCAAGAGACGTGGAGGTCTTGTCCGTACTCACTTCTGAACCTCCACGGTGCGCGAGGCGCGGCGGGTCACGGCATTGTCCGTGGCGCCGGTGATGGCGGCGATGATCTCTTCCTGAGAGGTGGACGCGACATCGAAGACGCCGTTGTTGCTGCCCAGCCTGAGGACCGCCACCTTGTCGGCGACGGCCTTGACATCGGCCATGTTGTGGCTGATGAGAAGCACGGCGAGACCGCGCTCCCGGAGCCGCTCGACAAGGTCGAGCACCTGGGCCGTCTGCTCGACGCCGAGGGCCGCCGTCGGTTCGTCGAGGATGACGAGCTTGGGGTCACCGAGCATCGACCGGGCGATGGCCACGGTCTGCCGCTGGCCTCCGGAGAGCGAGGCGATCGGGATACGGACACTGGGAATCCGGATCGACAGCGTGGTGAGCAGTTCGCGCGAGCGGCGCTCCATCTCGACCTCGTTGAGGACGCCCCAGCTGCGGAGCTCCCTGCCGAGGTAGAGATTGCCGACGACATCGATGTTGTCGCAGAGCGCCAGGTCCTGGTAGACGGTCGCGATGCCCAGGTTCTGGGCGTCGTGCGGCCGGCCGATCGAGACGGGGCTGCCCTCCCACTCGATGACGCCGTCATCGATGGGGTGTACGCCGGCGATGGTCTTCACCAGCGTTGATTTCCCGGCGCCGTTGTCGCCCACGAGGGCGACCACCTCACCGGAGTGGACCTCAAGCTCTACGTCGGTGAGCGCCTGGACGGCACCGAATCGCTTGGAGACCCCTCGCAACGCCAGCACGGGCGTAGCGGTCACGTGAACCATCTCCTTCGCCGCCTGACCGGCGGGGATGCCGCGCCGGGGGGAGGCGCGGAGGTCGAGCAGAAGAGACAAACAAGGGGCCGGCCGCGCGGGACCGGGTCATGGACGACGCGCGGCACGGCACACGGGGCGCACCGGGGGGTGTTCCATCCGGCACCCCGCCCCAGCTGCGGGGCGTTGACGGGCGGGGTGCCGGACAGGCTTTCACCGGGGGAGGTCACCGGACGGTCCCGGAAGGGACTACTTCAGGCCGATCGCGTCGCAGCCGGCCTTGTACTTGGCCGTGCAGATCTCACCGGCGGTGTAGATGCCTTCCTTGATGACCGTGTCGTTGATGTTGTCCTTCGTCAGCGAGACAACCGGGACGAGCACGGACGGGACACCCTTGGTGGTCGGGCTGTCCACGGTGGCCTTGGCGATGGAGTCGAGCTTCTCGCCCTTGGCGAGCGCGACGGCCATCTCGGCGGCCACGGCCGCCTCCTGCGGGTAGGACTTGTAGACGCTCATGAACTGCTCGCCCGTGACGATGCGCTGCACACCGGCGAGTTCGGCGTCCTGGCCGGTGACCGGCGGGAGCTTGCTGAAGCCGGCGCCCTTGAGCGCGGTGATGATGCCGCCCGCCATGCTGTCATTGGCGGAGTAGACGCCGATGATCTTGTCCTTGCCGAGGGCGGAGATGGCGCCCTCCATGTTGGCGTTGGCGTTCTCCGGCTTCCACTCCTTGGTGTCGTACTCCTTGCCGATGTTCACCTTGCCGTCGAGCTCGGAGTGCGCGCCCTTCTTGAACAGGGCGGCGTTCGGGTCGGTGACGGCGCCGTTCATCATCACGATCTGACCCGACTTGGCCGTGGAGCCCAGCGCTTCGAGGAGCGCCTTGCCCTGGACCCGGCCGACCTCTTCGTTGTCGAAGGAGGTGTACGCGTCGATCGGTCCCTCGGCGAGACGGTCGTACGCCACGACCGGTATGCCCGCCTCCTTGGCCTTCTTCACCGAGCTGGCGATGGCCTTGGAGTCGACCGCGTCCACGACCAGCACATCGACCTTGTTGGTGACCATGGTGTCGGCCTGCTGGTTCTGCAGAGTCGCGTCCTGCTTGGCGTTGGCGTAGACGACCTTGCCCGTGCCGTCGGTCAGCTCGCTGACCTTCTTCTCGATCAGCGGCTTGTCGAACTTCTCGTACCGAGCGGTCTGGTTCTCCGGCAGAAGGAGGCCGACCGTGATCGGGCCCTTCTTGTCCGACTTGGACGCTTCGGCCTTGTCGCCGGACTCCTTCGCGCTGCCACAGGCGGCGAGGGAGACGGCCAGCGCGGTAGCGGCGGTGGCCACGGCAGCACGACGCATCTTCGCGTTCACTTCAAAAACCTCCCTGACGAGGCCGCGTCGTTGCGGCCGAGGTGGCAGGAAGTCAACTCCGGCGCGAGGCCAGCGTCAAGGAGTAAATCCTTAACGAGATGACAACGGTGCCATTCGTTATCTAAGTGAAGGCAGGGGTCCCTGCCGGAAGGGCGCTCTCCAGAAGCGTCGCATCGCCCATCTCGCTGAGGACGAGGGCGAGCGCGCCGAGCACCTCGGCCCGGCTGCCGAGCGCCCCGGGGAGCACCGACAACTGGCGCGCCGCGCTGGGGATCGCGTACCGGGAGACGGACTCGCGTATCGGCCCGAGCACCAGCTCACCAGCCTCCGCCAGATCCCCGCCGAGCACCACCCGGCTGGGGTTCAGGAGATTGCACAGATTCGCCACGCCGCTGCCGATGTGGCGGCCGACATCGGCGACCACCCGGCGGCAGCCCGGATCGCCCTCGCGGGCGAGCTGGACGACGCGCTCCATGGTGAGGTCCACGCCGTGGCTGGACTGGAGCAGCGGCAGTACGTAGCGGGCCGCCGTGAAGGTCTCCAGGCAGCCGCGGTTGCCGCAGCGGCAGACGGGGCCCGACTCGTCGAGGGTGATGTGCCCGATCTCACCGGCCGTACCGCCGGGGCCGCGGTAGATCTGGCCGGCTATCACCAGCCCGGCGCCGACCCCGCTGGCGACCTTGATGTAGGCGAGGTCCTTGACCCCGCGACCACTCCCCCAGACCAGCTCGCCGAGGGCGCCGAGGTTGGCGTCGTTGTCGACGTACACGGGTACGCCGAGCCGCCCGGCCAGCTCGTCGCTGGGGTTGATGCCGGTCCAGCCGGGGAGGATCGAGGTGGAGCCGAGCGTGCCCGACTCGACGTCTATCGGCCCGGGGACGCCGAGGCCGACTCCGATCACCTTCTGACGGCTGACGCCGGTGGTGACGATCAGCCGCTCGACGAGTTCCTCGGCCCGGCCGAAGCCCTGGGCGGACGAGGCGTCCACATCGAGGGGCTCCGACTCCTCCGCGAGCACCTGGTGGGCGAGATTGCCGATCGCCACGCGCAGATGCGTATGGCCGAAATCCACCCCGATGACGGTGCCCGCGTCCCCGCTGAGCGAGACGCTGCGGGCCCGGCGGCCCCCGGCCGAGGTGGGCGTGACCTGGACGGTCCCGCCGTCCTTCAGCTCACGGACGATATTGGACACCGTGGCCGCCGACAGGCCCGTGCTTCTGGCGATCTCCGCCTGGGTGAGCGAACCGGCCATACGCACCGCGCGTACGACCCGTTCGAGGTTGGCCCGGTGCAGCGACGACTGCGACCCCGGAGTCTCCACGACTCATCCACTCCCGCCCTTGGCAGGCGGCACGACCACCGCCCCCGGCCGGGGCCGCGCCAATGAGACCCCGACGTATCTCCAACTTGTGAACCCTAAGCTCAGCCCTCGGGGCGCCTCCCCGTCAAGACCTTGAGCGATGGGAACACGGCGAACCGCCCGCCGACCGGGGTCGACGGGCGATTCGTCCGGATCTCGGTCCCGGAACGGACGGGCTACTTCAGCGCGCCGGCCGTCAGTCCGGCCACCACCTGACGCTGGAAGATGATGTACGCGGCGAGCACGGGCAGCATCGCCATCACCAGCCCGGCGAAGAGACCGGACCAGTCCCCCTTGTACCCCTGGCTGACGGCGAGCTGCACCAGCCCCTGGGAGAGGACCTTGTTGTCCGGGTCGGTGTTGAGCACCGTGGGCAGCAGGTACTGGTTCCACTGCCCGAGGAAGTTGAAAATGCCGACGCTGATCAGACCCGGCTTGGCCATCGGCAGCATCACCTGGAAGAAGGTCCGGGTGTGCGAGGCCCCGTCGATGATCGCCGCTTCCGCCACCGAGGTCGGCAGCGTTCTGAAGAACGAGGTCAGGAAGAAGACCGTGAACGGCAGCGAGTAGGCGATGTAGACGAGGATCAGACCGTGGATCGTGTTCAGCAGGCCCATGTTGTTCATGACATAGAACAACGGGACCAGCGCGAGGATGATCGGGAAGCTCATCCCGCCGATGAACAAGTAATAGATGAACCGGTTCCCGGGGAACTCGAAGCGGGCCAGTACGTACGCGGCCATCGAGCCGAGCAGCAGCGTGCCGGCCAGTGAACCCGCCACCACCAGAACGGTGTTGAGGAAGTAGTCGCTCATATGCGCCTGGGTCCAGGCGCGCGACCAGTTCTCGAAGTGCAGCGTGTCCGGCAGCGACCACGGGGAGGTGAAGATCGACTTGTCGTCCTTGAAGGACGTCATGACCGCCCACAGCAGCGGCATCGCGACCAGGAAGGCCCAGATGACGAGCACGCCGTGGGAGAAGACATTGAGGACGCCGCCGGTCTTCGACTCCTTGTCGGGCGGGGCGGCCGTCTTGGTCACGGCGGGCCGGGTCCGTACGGCGTCGGCCGGCGGAGGCGTGTCGGCGGGGGGAGGGGTCTCAGTGGTCTTCATCAGAACTCCAGCCGCTCACGTCGACCCAGCCGCATCACGACGGCGGCGAAGGCCAGCGTGACGAGGAGGAGGGCGACACCGATCGTGGTCGCATAGGCAGCCTGACCGTCACGGAATGCCTTCTGGTAGACGAGCAACGTCAGCACATTGGTGGAATCGGCGGGACCGCCCGGTCCCACGGTCATGATCTGGACGACCGCGAAGGACTCCGCGCCCAGGGCGAGGATGCCCATATAGACCCAGCCGGACTGCACCGTGTCCCACAGCAACGGGAGGGTGATCCGGAAGAAGGTGGTGAAGCGGCTCGCGCCGTCCAGCAGCGCCGCCTCGTAGAAGTCCTTCGGGATGGAGGCCATGCCCGCGGAGAAGAGGACCACGAAGAAGCCGGTCGTACTCCACACCAGGACGGCCATCACACACCAGAGCGCGAGCTTCGGATCGCCCAGCCACTCCGGCTTCACGCTGTCCAGACCGACCGCGCTGAGCGCGGAGTTGATGGCGCCGCTGTTCGGGTTGTACGCGAACTGGAAGAGCAGGGCGACGATCGCGATCGAGAGCACTTGCGGAAAGAAGTAGACGATCTTGTAGAACGAGGATCCGCGGACCCCCGAGATGGCCGCCCCCTTCCGGCCGCGCCCGCCGACATTCAGCATGAAGGCGAAGAACAGCGCGAGACCGAGGACCACCACGGGCAGCAGGAGCGCGAAGGTCAGACTGTGCTGGAGGGAACTCCAGAAGGTGTCGTCATCGAGCATCCGGGTGTAGTTGTCGAAGCCCACCATCGTGAAGTCAGGGCTGAGACCGGTCCAGTCCGTGAACGAGTAATAGATGGACTGGATGAATGGCCATACGACAAAGAGCGCGTATAGCGCCAGGGGGAATACCAGAAACCCCACAATGAACCGGTATTTGCCGTGCTGCATGTCTCCCGACCCCGAATCTCCGGCGGGTACCGCCGTGCTGCCCTGGGGGGCCCGTGCGACGGGCCGGAACCGGAAGCCCCGGCGGGGCCTCCGGTCACTTCCACTCCTACTGGTGCTTGTAGTGCTTGATGGAGCTGTCCTTGGCCGTCGCGTCCGCGAACTCCTGACACTTCTTGACGGCCTCGGCCGGTGTCATGCGCCCGGCCATCAGCTCGCCGAGCACCCCCACACCGATCTTCTGCTTCTGCAGCTCCACGTACCAGTCCTGGAGCCGCGGGTTGAGCACATTGGCGCCCGCCTTGGCGAGCGCGTCGACCCCGGCCTGCAGCGCGGTGGACAGGCTGAGGCCGTCCGTGCCGCCGTTGAAGGAACTCAGCGACTTGACCTTGGAGGTGAAGTTCTTCGAGGACTCCTCGCTCAGCATGATGCGGAGCTGCTCCATACCGCCGTCCGGGTTCTTGGCGTTGGCCGGCACGATGAACGGCTCACCGCCGGACGCCCAGAGCGCGCCGAACGGAAGCTTGTCCGAGCTGTCCAGGCTGGACGGCGCGGCCACCTTCATCTGGAAGTCCTTCGGCGTGGTCTTCGCCGCCTCGTTCTCCACCCAGGACCCGTTCGGGATGAACAGCGCCTTGCCCTCGGTCCACGCGGTCTGCGACTGGATGTGGTCGAGACCCGGGGTGCCCTGGAGGATATACCCCTTCTTGTACAGCTCGAAGTACGCCTCGAAGGCGGACTTCACGGCCGGGTGCTTCCAGGCGTTGGGCTCCAGGTTGTCAATGGCGTCGAGGACCTCGCGGCCACCGATCTTGCCGATGAACGGGTAGAGCGAGAAGGGGATGTAGTACGGGTACTTGCCCGCGTATGTCCAGCCCGCGATGCCCTTCTTCTTGGCCTTCGCGCAGAGGGCCAGCATCGCGTCCCAGTCCTCGGGGTACTGCGCGTCGAGCTTGTCCAGCGCGGTCTGCGAGTACCACACGCCGTACACGGTGTACGCGTAGTACATGATCCACACCGGATCACCGTCCAACTGCCCCATCTCCAGGACACCAGGCCGCAGCGTGTCGCGGACCTTCTTGGCCGGGTCGTCGAAGGAGGGGGCGTCCATCAGGGGCGTGAGGTCGGCGAGTTGCTTCTTGCCGGCGAGAACACCCATGTCCATCTGCTCGGCGCCCGAGTTGTCGATCAGGTCGGGCGGGGTGCCGCCGTTGAAGCGCGGCTGGAGCTCGGACTGGATCTTCTGGGTCGGGGTGAACTTCACCTTCGCGTCGGGGAACGCCTTCTCGTACCCCTTGACGGCGTCCGTCGCGTACTCCGTTCCGAATCCGCCGTCGAACAGGACGAAGTCGAGAGGCGCGCTCGCGTTCACCCCGAGCGGGTTCTTCTCGGTCGCCTTGCCCTTCTCGACCTTCTTGTCGCTCCCGCTGTCGCTGCTGGCACACGAGGCCAGGAAGCTCATCGTCGGGACGGTGATCAGACCGATCGCGGCGGACCGCTTGATCACATCACGACGGCCAAGGCCCTCGCTGTTCTGAGCGGAGGTGGATCCCATGCTCAAGTCCTCGCCTTCTCCAGGACTCAGGCGGTGTACCGGTCGCCCGTCCTTCTCTTCTGAGGCGAAGGGCCCCGCCACCGCGGTCAAATGTAGCTGGGTCATGCGGAATTGCCGTGCTTGATCGTGCTCGATCGCGCTCGATCGCATCGCTTGGGCGGACGCCGACAGGTATAGTCCACTTCCCGCCGACGGGGCAAGATCGAAAGCAGGTTTGGACGGCAGTCTTTCCCGAGTTGAGACCTCGTGGATATCTGAGCCGGGTGTGTACTCATTCGACCACCTCGGTCTCTTCAGAATGAGCCATTCCGAACACGCCATCCCGGCAACACCCTTGACACCACCCGACACTTGGCCCCTACTGGACCCTGCGCTTCTCGTTTGACAACGTTGTCCAACTTGGTACGCAGGACGAAAGGCTCGGTATGCGGCAGAGAACCGGACCCCGGCGCAGACAATGGCATACGGCCGCCCTGGTGGCGGCCGCCTCGCTGCTCGTCGTAACAGCGCAGTCGGCAGCTATAGCACAACCCGCTCAACCGAAGTCGGCGGAAAGGGAATTCGCCTCCTCCTTCGAGGCGGACGAACCCCAGCCGGACTGGCGCAATACCGTCGAAGTGGGACCCGGTGGAGAGAAACGGGCATCCGGTGTCGATGGCGGCTTCACCAACGGAATCCCGGGCAATGTCACCGACCGGGTCGTGGAGCTGCGCGCGAGCGGCGAGAACACGGGCGGCGGTGAGACCAAGGAGAACCTCGTCGACGTCCAGTCGGCCACGAAGTGGCTGGCGTTCGAGCCCACCGCCTGGATCGAGTTCGATCTCGACGAGCCCGTCAAGGTCGTCACCTACGCGCTGACCTCGGCGAACGACCATGCCGAGCGCGACCCCAAGGACTGGACGCTCCAGGGCTCCGCCGACGGCAAGGAGTGGAAGGAGCTGGACTCCAGGAAGGGCGAGACCTTCTCGGAGCGGTTCCGGACAAAGTCGTACGATGTCGCGGCCCCGGCCGCCTACCAGCACTTCCGGCTGGACATCACGGCGAACAACGGCGCCTCCGACGCGACGCAACTCGCCGACGTGCAGTTCTCCGACGGGGATACGAGCACCCCCGCGCCCCAGGACATGCGCACCCAGGTGGACCGCGGCCCCTCCGGCTCCCCCACCGCCAAGGCGGGCGCCGGGTTCACCGGTACGAGGGCGCTGAAGTACGCCGGTACGCACCAGCCGGACGGGCGGGCGTACTCGTACAACAAGATCTTCGACGTCCAGGCGCCCGTGCGGCGCGACACCGCGCTCTCGTACCGGATCTACCCGTCCCTCCCGGAGACGGATCTGAACTATCCGGCCACGAACGTCTCGGTCGATCTCGCCTTCACCGACGGCACCTATCTGAGCGATCTGAAGGCGACCGACGCGCACGGCGGGCTGCTGACCCCGCAGGGCCAGGGCGACGCCAAGCGGCTCTATGTCAACCAGTGGAACCAGGTGGACGCCCGGATCGGCGCCGTAGCGGCCGGCAAGACCGTCGACCGGATCCTGGTGGCGTACGACTCCCGTACGGGCCCGGCGAAGTTCCAGGGCTGGATCGACGACATCAGCCTGGCGCCCAAGGCGGCCGAGAAGCGGCTCGCGCATCTGTCGGACTACGCCTCCACCACGCGCGGCACCAACTCCAGCGGCTCCTTCTCGCGCGGCAACACCTTCCCCGCGACCGCCGTGCCGAACGGCTTCAACTTCTGGACGCCGGTGACCAACGCCGGTTCCACGAGCTGGCTCTACGAGTACAGCCGCGCCAACAACGCCGCCAATCTGCCGACCGTGCAGGCGTTCAGCGCGAGCCATGAGCCGAGCCCCTGGATGGGCGACCGGCAGACCTTCCAGCTGATGCCGTCGGTGGCCGCCGAGACGCCCGAGGCGTCCCGTACGGCGCGAGCGCTGCCCTTCCGGCACGAGAACGAGATCGCGAAGCCGCACTACTACGGCGTGACCTTCGAGAACGGTCTCAAGACCGAGATGACCCCGACCGACCACGCGGCGATGATGCGGTTCACCTATCCCGGTGATAACGCCAGCATGGTGTTCGACAACATCTCCAACGCGGGCGGCCTCACCCTCGATCCGGCGACCCGTTCCTTCTCCGGCTTCTCCGATGTCAAGAGCGGACTGTCGACCGGCGCGACGCGGCTCTTCGTATACGGCGTCTTCGACGCGCCCGTCACCGCGAGCGGCAAGCTCTCCGGCGGCGGGGGCTCCGATGTCACCGGTTATCTGCGCTTCGACGCCGGCAAGGACCGTACCGTCACACTGCGGCTGGCGACTTCTCTGATCAGCCTCGACCAGGCGAAGAAGAACCTCTCCGACGAGATCCCCGCCGCCACCCGCTTCGAGCGGGTCAAGGACCGGGCGCAGAGCGCCTGGGACGACATCCTGGGACGGGTGGAGGTCGAGGGCGCGGACCACGACCAGCTGACCACGCTCTACTCCAGCCTCTACCGGCTGTATCTGTATCCCAACTCCGGTTTCGAGAACACCGGTACGAAGTCCCGCCCGAAGCAGCAGTACGCCAGCCCGTTCTCGCCGCAGACCGGGCCCGACACCCCGACGCACACCGGCGCGAAGATCGTCGACGGCGAGGTGTACGTCAATAACGGCTTCTGGGACACCTACCGCACGACCTGGCCCGCGTACTCCTTCCTCACCCCGAAGAGGGCGGGCGAACTGGTGGACGGCTTCGTCCAGCAGTACAAGGACGGCGGCTGGATCTCCCGCTGGTCCTCCCCCGGCTACGCGGATCTGATGACGGGCACCAGCTCGGACGTGGCCTTCGCCGACGCCTATGTCAAGGGTGTCGACTTCGACGCGGAGGCGGCGTACGAGGCGGCGCTGAAGAACGCGACCGTCGTGCCGCCCCGTTCGGGTGTGGGCCGCAAGGGCATGGAGACGTCCCCGTTCCTCGGCTACGCCTCCACGGAGACCCATGAGGGCCTGTCCTGGTCGCTGGAGGGCTACCTCAACGACTACGGCCTGTCGAAGATGGGCGAGGCGCTCTACAAGAAGACGAAGAAGGAGCGGTACAAGGAGGAGTCCGACTACTTCCGCAACCGCGCCCAGAGCTATGTCTCGCTCTTCGACTCCAAGGCCGGATTCTTCCAGGGCCGTAACCTCAAGGGCGACTGGCGGGTCCCCTCCGACTCGTTCGACCCGAGGGTGTGGGGGTACGACTACACCGAGACGAACGCGTGGGGCTACGCGTTCACGGCGGTCCAGGACAGCCGCGGGCTCGCCAACCTCTACGGCGGACGCCCCGGTCTCGCGGACAAGCTGGACACGTACTTCTCGACGCCCGAGACGGCCGGCCCCGAGTTCGTCGGCTCGTACGGCGGTGTCATCCACGAGATGACGGAGGCACGCGACGTACGGATGGGGATGTACGGCCACTCCAACCAGGTCGCCCACCACGCCGCGTACATGTACAACGCGGCCTCGCAGCCCTGGAAGACCCAGGAGAAGGTGCGCGAGGTCCTGGGGCGGCTGTACGTCGGCAGCGAGATCGGCCAGGGCTACCACGGTGACGAGGACAACGGCGAGCAGTCGGGGTGGTACCTCTTCTCCGCGCTCGGCTTCTATCCGCTCGTGATGGGCAGCGGGGAGTACGCGATCGGCTCGCCGCTCTTCACCAAGGCGACCGTCCATCTGGACAACGGGCGCACGCTGGTCGTCAAGGCGCCGAAGAACAGCGACAAGAACATCTACGTCCAGGGTCTGAAGGTCAACGGCAAGCCCTGGAACTCCACGGCGCTCCCGCACGATGTACTGGCGCGCGGCGGCCAGTTGGAGTTCGCGATGGGCCCGAAGCCGTCGTCCTGGGGCACGGGTGAGAACGCGGCGCCGGTCTCGATCCAGCAGGACGACAAGGCGCCCTCCCCGCGCACGGACGTCCTGACCGCGTCGGGCCCGCTCTTCGACAACTCCTCCGGCACGTCGGCGCCGGCCGAGTCCGTGGAGCTGCCGGTGGCGTCGGCCACGAAGGCGGTCCAGTACACCCTGACGTCGTCCACTGCGGCGAAGGCCCCGGCCGGCTGGACACTCCAGGGCTCGGCGGACGGCACGACCTGGCGCACCCTGGACACGCGCGCGGACCAGTCCTTCGGCTGGGACCGGCAGACCCGGGTCTTCACGGTCACCGAACCCGGTACGTACGCGAAGTACCGGCTGGTGAGCGACGCTCCGTCGACCCTGGCGGAGGTGGAGCTGCTGCGGTAGCGACGACGCCGCCGCGGCACTGACCGACGGCTGAACGGCGAGGGCCGTGCCCCGTACTCTCCGTACGGGACACGGCCCTCGATTCCGTCGCGGCGCCGCCTACTTGCGGATCAGGCTGCGCAGTACGTACTGCATGATGCCGCCGTTGCGGTAGTAGTCCGCCTCACCCGGGGTGTCGATACGGACGACCGCGTCGAACTCGACGCCGGTGTCCGTCGTCACCTTGACCGTGCGCGGGGTGGTGCCGTTGTTCAGCTCCGTCACGCCGGTGAAGGAGAAGGTCTCCTCGCCGGTCAGACCCAGGGCCTGCGCCGAGGCGCCCTCCGGGTACTGGAGCGGCAGCACGCCCATGCCGATCAGGTTCGAGCGGTGGATGCGCTCGTACGACTCGGCGATGACGGCCTTCACACCGAGCAGCGCGGTGCCCTTGGCGGCCCAGTCGCGGGACGAGCCCGAGCCGTACTCCTTGCCCGCCAGGACGACCAGCGGGGTGCCGGCGGCCTGGTAGTTCTGGGAGGCGTCGTAGATGAAGGAGACCGGGGCGCCCTCGACGGTGAAGTCGCGGGTGAAGCCGCCCTCCGTGCCCGGCGCGATCTGGTTGCGCAGCCGGATGTTGGCGAACGTACCGCGGATCATGACCTCGTGGTTGCCGCGGCGGGAACCGTACGAGTTGAAGTCGCGGCGCTCGACGCCGTGCTCCGTGAGGTACGTGCCGGCCGGGGTGTCGGCCTTGATCGCACCGGCCGGGGAGATGTGGTCGGTGGTGACCGAGTCGCCGAGCTTCGCCAGCACGCGGGCGCCGGTGATGTCCTCGACCGGGGAGGTCTCCATCGTCATGCCCTCGAAGTACGGGGGCTTACGGACGTAGGTGGACTGCGGGTCCCACTCGAAGGTGTTGCCGGTCGGGATCGGCAGCGCCTGCCACTGCGCGTCGCCCGCGAAGACGTCCGCGTAGGACTTGTTGAACATGTCCTCGCCGATGGCGTTGGCCACGACGTCGTTGACCTCGGCCTCGGTGGGCCAGATGTCCGCGAGGTAGACCGGCTTGCCCTCGGTGTCGATGCCGAGCGCGTCCTTGGTGATGTCCACCTTCATGGAGCCGGCCAGGGCGTACGCGACGACCAGCGGCGGCGACGCCAGGTAGTTCATCTTGACGTCCGGGTTGATCCGGCCCTCGAAGTTGCGGTTGCCGGAGAGTACCGACGTGACGGCGAGGTCGTGCTCGTTGACGGCCTTGGAGACCTCCTCGGGCAGCGGGCCCGAGTTGCCGATGCAGGTGGTGCAGCCGTAACCGACGAGGTTGAAGCCGACCTTGTCGAGGTACGGGGTGAGGCCCGCCTTGTCGAAGTAGTCGGTGACGACCTTCGAGCCCGGGGCGAGCGTGGTCTTGACCCACGGCTTGCGGGTCAGGCCCTTCTCGACCGCCTTCTTGGCCACCAGCGCGGCGGCGACCATGACGTACGGGTTCGAGGTGTTGGTGCAGGAGGTGATCGCGGCGACGGTGACGGCGCCGTGGTCGATCTCGTACGTCGTACCGTCCGGGGCCGTGACCAGCGTCGGCCGGGTCGGCACGCCGTTGGCGGAGGCCGGGGCGTCGGAGGCCGGGAAGGACTCCTTGCCCGCCTCCTCGTCCTCGGAGACGTAGTTGCGTACGTCCTCGGCGAACTTCTCCTTGGCCTCGGCCAGGATGATGCGGTCCTGGGGGCGCTTCGGGCCCGCGATGGAGGGGACGACCGTGGCGAGGTCGAGCTCCAGCTTCTCGGAGAAGTCGGGCTCGGCGGCCGGGTCGAGCCAGAGGCCCTGCTCCTTGGCGTACGCCTCGACGAGGGCGACCTGCTGGTCGCTGCGGCCGGTCAGACGGAGGTACTTCAGCGTCTCGTCGTCGATCGGGAAGATCGCGGCGGTCGAGCCGAACTCCGGCGACATGTTGCCGATGGTGGCGCGGTTCGCGAGGGAGGTGGCGGCGACGCCCTCACCGTAGAACTCGACGAACTTGCCGACGACGCCGTGCTTGCGCAGCATCTCGGTGATCGTCAGGACCAGGTCGGTGGCGGTGGTGCCGGCCGGCAGCTCGCCGGTCAGCTTGAAGCCGACGACGCGCGGGATGAGCATCGAGACGGGCTGGCCGAGCATCGCGGCCTCGGCCTCGATACCGCCGACGCCCCAGCCCAGCACGCCCAGGCCGTTGACCATGGTGGTGTGCGAGTCGGTGCCGACGAGGGTGTCGGGGTACGCCTGGCCGTTACGGACCATGACCGTACGGGCCAGGTGCTCGATGTTGACCTGGTGGACGATGCCGGTGCCCGGCGGGACGACCTTGAACTCGTCGAACGCGGTCTGGCCCCAGCGCAGGAACTGGTAGCGCTCCTTGTTGCGGCCGTACTCCAGCTCCACGTTCTGCGAGAAGGACTCCGGCGTGCCGAACTTGTCGGCGATGACGGAGTGATCGATGACCAGCTCGGCCGGGGCCAGCGGGTTGATCTTCGCCGGATCGCCGCCCAGCTCCTTCACGGCCTCACGCATGGTGGCGAGGTCCACGACACAGGGCACACCGGTGAAGTCCTGCATGATCACACGGGCCGGGGTGAACTGGATCTCCTGGCTCGGCTGCGCCTGCGAGTCCCAGGAGCCGATGGAACGGATGTGGTCGGCGGTGATGTTCGCGCCGTCCTCGGTGCGGAGCAGATTCTCCAGCAGCACCTTCAGGCTGTAAGGGAGGCGCCCGGAGCCCTCGACCTTGTCCAGCCTGAAGATCTCGTACGACTCGTCGCCCACGCGCAGCGTGCTGCGGGCGTCGAAGCTGTTCGCCGACACGACAGTCTCCTTCATCAATGTGCGCGTACTACCGTCATGCTGCCGCCACGACTCCTCGCCGATCCGCTAAGGTAAGGCTTAGTTAGGTCACCCTTACCGGCTGGCGGCCGCGGTACGCCTTCGGCAGATATCTCGATGTCGAGATAACTCTAGTACATGACCGCCGCTCGGTCATGCGTGGGTCGGCACGTTGTACGACATCAGGGCGACCTGTCGTGGCCGGCCGGCCGGTGCCACGGGCACGCGCAGCTCGGTGATCGCGCAGTTGCGCATCGCCGGGAACACGCGCCGGTACTCGCTCCCGGGGATGCCGAGCAGCCGGCACAGGACCAGCCGGAACAGCGTGTTGTGCGCGACCGTCAGCACGCGCTTCCCCGGGTGGGTGTCCGCGAGTCGGAGCAGGGCCTCGGCGCCGCGCGTGGCGGCGGCCGGCGGGTCCTCGCCGTCCGGCAGCGGGTGGGCGGCCGGGTCGCGGCGGAACGCCGCCACTTCCTGGGGATGGGCCGCTTCGAGCTCGGCGATGGTCCGGCCCTCGGCGATCCCGAAGTCCACTTCGAGCAGATCGGGTTCGACGACCGCCTCCAGCCCCGTCACCCGGGCCGCGGGCTCCGCCGTGCGCCGGGCGCGGGAGAGGGGAGACGTCACGATCGCGTCGAGCCCGGCGCCCGCGGCCCACACTCCGAGCGCCTCGGCCTGCACCAGGCCGCGCGGGGTCAGATCGATGTCGCTGATGCCGGTGTAGCGGTTCTCGTCGTGCCAGACGGTCTCGCCGTGGCGGGCGAGAAAGAGGGTGGTGCTGGTCGTCATCCGTGCTCCCGTGCGTAGGTGGCCGTGTCCGAGGGCAGCCAGCCGCGCCGTTCGAGGGCGTCGACCAGGGTGACGAAGGGCCCGTCGAAGCGCCGGCCGGCCTCGGGCCGCGGTTCCAGGATCGTACGGATACGCACCATGCGGCGGGCCGCGTCGTCGCCGGTCACCGCGTGGGCGGCGAGCACCGCCATGCCGAGGGCTGAGTCGGCCTGTTCGGGGAGGGCGGCGGGGCGGCCCAGGACGTCCGCACGCAGTTGGTTCCAGTAGTCGCTGCGGGTGGCGCCGCCGGTGAAGGTGACCGGCCCGTCGATCGGGGCGCCCAGGAAACGGACGTACGCCAGACAGAGCCGCTCGGCGAGCGCGACGCCCTGGAGCAGCGCCGCGTAATGATCGGCGTCGTCGGCGGGGCGGCCGAGCGTGAGGGCCTCGGCGTCCGGGGCCAGGAACGGGAAGCGTTCGCCTCGGGAGACGAGGGGGTACGCGACGACGCTCGCCGGCTCCCGGTCCGCGGCGAGGCGGTCGAGGCGCGCGAGATCGGCTCCGGGGAACGCGTGGGTCAGGGCGCCGGCGCCGACGCTGGAGGCTCCGCCGGGGAGCCAGTGCCCGTCCGGTGAGCGGTGGTTGTAGAGGACACCGGCGGGGTCACGGAGCGGGGTGGCGGTGACGCCCTTGAGAACGAGCGTGGTGCCCAGGACGGTGTTCCACCGGCCCACCTCCCAGGCGCCCGAGCCGAGTTGGGCCGCGCAGCCGTCGGTCATGCCCGCGATGACCGGGGTGCCTTCGGCGAGGCCCGTATCGGCCGCCGCCTCGGCGCACACCGTACCGAGCGGGGTGCCGGGGGCGACCACGTCGGGGAAGTCGAGTCCGGACAGGCCGAGCCGGTCATGGACGGCCGTGGGCCAGGAGCGGGTGTGGAGGTCGTAGCCGGTCTTGAGGGCGTGGCTGGAGTCGGTCGGTACGGGCCGCCCGACCAGGCGTGCGGTGATGAAGTCCGGCTGGTGGCAGACGCGGGCGCCCTGAAGGGTGCTGGTGTCGCCGCTCTTCGCGCCCGCGCCGGTGAGCCAGAGCAGCTTGGCCAGCGCCCAGCTCGGCTGGATACGGAGCCCGAGCGCGTCCCACACGTCGGCGCCGGTCTCCTGCGCGTACCGCGCCTCGGCCCCGGCCCGTCCGTCGTCGTACATCAGCGCGGGGGTCAGGGGGACCCCGCGCGCGTCGGTCAGCAGGACGGTGCCCGACGTACCGCACACCGCCACTCCCCGTACGCGCGCACGCCCCCGCGCGGGCGCGGCGGAAGCGGACGCGGAGGCGGAGGCGGAGGCGGACAGGGCGCTCAGCGTCTGGCGGATGGCGTCGGCGGCGCCCCGCCACCAGTCGGCGGGCAGTTGTTCATGACGGTCCCCCTCGCGGTGACCGGTGAGCGGGGCGGAGCCGCGGCCCAGTACCCGCCCGTCGTCGGTGACAGCCAGGGCGCGTACGCTCTGCGTCCCCAGGTCGACTCCCATCCACACGTCCTGGTGGCGTGTGTCCGTCAGGGGCTCGCGCACAGGCTCCCGCCTTCTCGTCGTCGTCCGGTGTTCTCGCGAATGTTGATCTCACGGTGTAATTCACACCGTGGACGCGGATTCCATCGAGGGCGTCGGCCCGGCTCGGTGGCCCCGGACTCCGCGTCTCACCTGGCAGGGAACGGGCTGACGTGGCGTCGGACGGGTTGACCAGGCCATCGACCGTGGGGAACACTGCCGAACGGTACCTCAACAATCTATGTTATAACCTCAGGGCTTCATGTTATTCATGAGGTGAACAGGACCGAGGAATGTCACAGGACAAGAGCCAGCGGGGCCCCATAGAGCGCCGCCGGGAGATCTCCGATCATGTGCTGACCGAGGGATCGGCATCGGCGTCGGACCTGGCGGAGCGGTTCGGCGTGAGCGTGATGACGATCTACCGCGATATCGACGAGCTCGAAAATGAGGGCGTCCTGCGGAAGTTCCGCGGGGGTGTCACCGCGCAGCCCTCCGGGGTGTTCGAGAGCAATGTCGCCTACCGCAAGAAGTCCATGCGGCCGGAGAAGGAGGCGCTCGCCGCCAAGGCGGCGACGCTGATCGACCCCGGTATGTCGGTGATGATCGACGACTCGACCACCGTACTGGAACTGGCCAGGCTCCTTCCCCGTATCGAGCCGCTGACCGTCGTCACGAACTTCCGGGAAGCGCTGAATCTGCTCGCCGGTGAACGCGGGATCCATCTGATGGCCCTGGGCGGCGACTACGACCCCCTGCACGACTCCTTCCTCGGGGTGCCCTGTGTGGAGGCCGTCGAGGCGCTGCGGGTCGACATGTGTTTCGTGTCCACCTCGTCCGTCCACGGCGACTTCGCCTTTCACCAGGAACAGCGCATCGTCGCCGTCAAGCGCGCGATGCTCAAGGCCGCGGGCCGCAATGTGCTGATGATCGACCACTCCAAGCTCGACCGCACCGCGCTGCACCGGCTGACCCCGCTGTCGACCTTCGACCTGATATTGGTCGACGACCGCACCCCGCCCGAGGTGCTCCGCTCCCTCGACGAGAGTGGTGTGCACTACGAGGTCGCCGAGACCTGAGCCCAGCCCGAGCCCGGACCTGGCCTGACCTGATCTGCCCGTACCGTCAAGGAGAGCTCGACGATGAGAATCCTCGCCGCCGGCGACCACTTCGTCGCCCCCGATCTGTTCGCCCGGGAGCTGACGGCCGAGATCGGCACGGACCACACCATCGACCAACTGCACCTGCCCTGGCCGCTGACGCCCTTCGGGCCGGTCTCCGAGGTGGACGAGGCGTCCGGTGACGAGGACACCCTCCTCGCCGCGCTGCGCGGAGCGCGGGTGTGTGTCACGCAGATGGCTCCGGTGACCCGCAAGGTGCTCGACGGCTCACCCGATCTGCGGCTGGTGGTCGTCGGCAGGGGCGGCCCCGTCAACGTCAACCTCGACGCGGCGAAGGAGCGTGGCGTCCAGGTGTGCAACACCCCCGGACGCAACGCGGCGGCCACCGCCGAGTACACCGTCGGGTTGCTGCTGGCCACGATGCGCCGGATCCCGGAGACCTCGGCGGCGCTCACGGCGGGCCACTGGGCGGGCGAGTTCTATACGTACGACAACTGCGGTCCCGGTCTGGACGGGGCGACCGTCGGGCTGATCGGCTGCGGTGCGGTCGGCAGCCGGGTGGCCCGCGCGCTCACCGCCCTGGGCGCGCACGTCTGTCTCTACGATCCGTACGCCGACCCGGACACGCTGCGCGAGTGGGGCACCCCCGTCGACGATCTGGACGCACTGCTGCGCCGCTCCGATGTCGTCTCGCTGCACGCGCGGCTCACGCCCGAGACCCGTGGGCTGCTCGGCGCCCGCGAACTCGCCCTGCTGCCCGAGGGCGCGGTCGTGGTCAACTGCGCGCGTGGCGCGCTCCTGGACGAGGACGCGCTCTGCGACGCCCTGGAGTCGGGCCGGCTCGCCGCGGCGGGGCTCGATGTGTTCGCCGTGGAGCCGCCGCCCGCGGACTCCCGGCTGCGTACCGCTCCCCGTCTGGTCATGACGCCCCATCTGGCCGGGGCGAACATCTCGGTCGCGCACAACGCCGCGCGTATCGCGGCCGCGGAGGTGGGCCGGTTCCTGCGCGGGGAACCGCTCGCCCATCGCGTCGTCTGAACGCTCGTCACCTGAACGCGCGTTACCTGGACGCTCGTCATCTGACATCACGTGAACGCTCGTCACGCTCGCCGTATCGACAGGAGGAGACAGGGTGTTCGTCGGACTGGACATGGGAACCTCGATCGTCAAAGCCGCGGCCTTCGCCGAGGACGGCACGGCGCTGCGGGTGGAATCGAAGCCGATCTCGCTCGGCGGCCACGGTGACGGTGTCGAGCAGGACGTCGAAGAGGTGGTCCTCGCCGCCACCGACGTCCTGGGCTCGGTGACCGGCGCACGCGCGCCCGCCCTGGTCGCGATCACCGGTCAGGGCGACGGCCTGTGGCTGGTCGACGCCGAGGGGCGCGCCGTACGTCCCGCGCTGTCGTGGATGGACGGCAGGGCCGGCGATCTCGTCGCCGGATGGATGGCCGACAGCACCGCGGAACAGATGTACCGGCGCACGGGAAACGTGCTCTTCCCCGGCTCCCCCGGGCCTCTGCTGGCGTGGCTGGACCGTAACGAACCGGCCTCACTGGACGCGGCCACGACCGCCGCCTGCTGCAAGGACGTCGTACAGCTGCGTCTCACCGGCGAGCGCGCCACCGATCTCTCCGACGCGTCCGTCCCCTTCCTCGATCCGCGCACCCGGACCTACTCCCCCGAGGCGCTCGCGGCCCTCGGGGTGGAACACCGCGCCGGGCTGCTGCCGCCCATCGCGGCGACCCTGCCGTACGGGGAGGCTCATGGCCGTGCCCCCGGGCTGTCGC
This sequence comes from Streptomyces scopuliridis RB72, assembly GCF_000718095.1. Classification (GTDB taxonomy): domain Bacteria; phylum Actinomycetota; class Actinomycetes; order Streptomycetales; family Streptomycetaceae; genus Streptomyces; species Streptomyces scopuliridis. The sequence goes on from NZ_JOEI01000005.1 coordinate 594,680, forward strand.
GCGGTACGCCCGTCATCTCCGGTCCCTACGACCTTCCCGCGAGCGCGATCGGCGCGGGCGTGACCGAGCCCGGGGACGGGCTCCTGATCGTCGGCACGACCCTGGCGTGCCAAGTCGTGGTCGAGCGGGTCGCGTTCGACGACGACCCCGTCGGGTTCCATCTCGCGCTCGCCCGGCCCGACCGCCATATGCGGGCGCTGCCCGCGATGACCGGTACGGTCGCGCTCGACTGGGTGCTCGATCTCACCGGCACCACCCACGACCAGGTCTCCGCCATCCTGGACGCGACCCCGCGCGGCGCCCGGGGGGTCGCCGCGCTGCCCTATCTGTCGCCGTCCGGCGAACGCGCGCCGTTCGTCGACCCCACCGCGCGCGCGGAGTTCACCGGTCTCGATCTGCGGGCCTCGCGCGAGGATCTGGTACGGGGCATGTGCGAGGCGATCGCGTTCGCGGCCCGGCACTGTCTGGAGGCCGCGGGGCTCACCGGCGAGCTCGCCGTGTGCGGCGGCGGCGCGCGCAATCTCGCCTGGCTGCGGCTGTTCGCGGATGTCCTCGGCCGCCCTCTGCGCGTCGCGCGGGGGCCGGAACCGGGTGCGCGCGGCGCCGTCCTGGCCGCGGTCGACGCCCGGGGAGCGGAGCTGGGACAGAGCCTGGACGTCGCGGGGTGGACCGCGCCCGACGCCGTGGTGGACCCGGATCCAGCGGGCGTGGCGTTCTATGAACAGGCCTACGCCGACTATCTGTTCCGGGTCGGGAACGCGCGGAACCGGTGGCGGGGACCGGCCGCCACCCACTGACCGGCACGGCCCCCGCGGGTCTTCACAGAGTGGGGCGGACAGTCACGGGGTGGGTCCCGGCGGGCCGATGGTCAGCCGTACCGGGCCCATCAGGCCGGTGACGCGCTGGCCCGGGAAGACGAAGTGAGTCGGGCTCGTGGCGTCCAGGTACGGCGCGAGCGTGCCGAACACGGTGATCTCGACCGTACGGTCCCCGGGCCCGGCCAGTCCCGTCACATCGAAGACGTACGGGGAGCACACCCGCACCCCGGCGGCGACACCGTCGATCCGTACCTCCGCCGTGCCCCGCACCCGCCCCAGGTCGAGGGAGACCTGTCCGGTACCGGCGCCGGCGGGCAGGGTCATCACGCGGCTGTAGCGCACCCCGCCGCTGTACTCGGCGAGGCCGCGTGCCTCCCAGTCCCCGGTGCGGATCCGCCCGGGACCGACCTCGCACCGTACGGGGCCCGCCAGCGCGGCGCCGCCCTGGCGGCCGGGGCGGGTCTCCACGCGGAGGGTGGCGGTCCGTGTCCCGGAGGGGCCGTCGGCCGACAGGTCGACGGTCACGGTATGTGCGTCGGCCACACCGCCACTGCCTGCGGAAGCCGTCGTGGTGCGTTCGTGACCGTCGACAAACACGGTTGTCGCACCATATGTGTCGACCGTCAACCGATCTGTGCCCGGCGGGAGTTCACACCGGAACCATTCCACTCCGGGCCGTGCCCCCGGGACGGCGAAGCCGACCGGTACGACCGTGCCGTCGTCGGCGTCCGGGTCCAGCCAGGCGGCGCCGGGAAGCGGATGCGGCCGACGGCGCAGATACAGCGCGGCCGGGTCCCCCACCTGTTCCCGGCGCACCACGACCGGCACCGGCTCACCGGCGCGCTCGGCCCGCCATGTGCCGTCGCTGTGCACGGTCGTCACGCACCGGCCATCGATGTCATAGAGAGCCGCGTCCACCAGAACGGCGGGGTCCTCACCACCGTCCGTCTCCACCGCCAGTTCGTTGGCACCGATCCGCAGGGCCGGCGCGATGTCGTGCCGGCGTACGCGCGGCACGGTGTGTTCGGCGTACGGGTCGAATCCGCCCTGTATGCCGACCACTTGACCGTTGACCCGCAGTACGCAGCGGCCCCGGGCCGCGATCTGGACGATCGCCCGGCCCGGGAGGTCCGCCACGGTCAGGGTCGTCGCCAGGGCGGCCCGGCCACCGGGTACGAGGATCCACTCAGGGCGGCGGTAGCGCTCCGGATCGCGCACGAGCGCCACATGCGCGCGCAGATCGACGTCATGATCGGGTGTCAGGTCCAGTTCCAGGAGATGGCTGCCCGGCGCGAGCCGTACCGGGCCCATGGCGAGATGGCCGCCATCGTCCAGCGCCACGGGCACGCCCCCGAGCCGTACCGTCTTCGCCGCCGCGGCGCCCACCGCCAGATGTCCGTCGAAGGCTTCGTCCAGCAGCAGTTCGGTCCGGACGCGCGCCACCGTTCCGGCGGCGGTCGGGCCGATCCGTACGAACTCCTCGGGCACATGCCCCTTGGGGCCGAGGACATCGCGGTGGATCGGGTCCTTGTGGATGCCCCGGGTGCCGGACCATTCGAGCGGCGAGCCGCCGCCGTCATCGGAGTCGGAGCCGCCATCGTCGTCGCCGTCGCCGTCGCCATCGAGCAGGAGCGCGTGCGGCCCGAAGGTGGCATGCGCCCTAGGCCGGGCCGGATCGCCCGCGCGGCCCCGCCGGAACGTACGGCACTCGACGACGGCGCTGCCGGCCGGCCCGGTCGCGGGCCGCGCGAAGTCGCCCCAGGTGTTGTCCAGGGTCGGGACCAGCGTCATGTCCCACTCGGCGTCCGCCGGGACCTCGACCGTCGTACGGCCCGCGCCTTCCACGACCGGAGCGTCAGCGCACCCCGGACGCTCCGCCATCCACCCCGTCGCCCGCGCCGCCGTCCGCGCCGGAAAGACCAGTACCGCCGCGGGCCCTCGGTCGAACGGCACCTCGACCTCGACGGCCCGCTCATCGTCCTCAACAGCCCGGACCCGTACGGTACGCGGCTCCCCGCCGAAGGGGTCGAGCAGTACGGCCGGCCCCTCCACATCCCGGACCCGCACCTGTGCGTGGCGCACATAGCGGTCCGGGTCGAAGTCGTAACGGGCATCGATCCAGCCCTGTGCGGCGCCCCGTTCGTCAGGGGCGGCGACCGCCGCGCGGGTCGCGCGCGGTACGTCGAACGAGGCCGCGGTCAGGAACACCACCGTCGCGTCGTCCACCCGGCGGGCGAGCGCGGGTACCGACGCCCGTACGACCGGCTCCGTCCCGGTCCGCGCCCGCTCCCGCCCCAGCGCCTCGCCCAGATCGTCCGCCGTGGGGACGAGGACCGCCCGGCCGTCGGCGAAGCACGCACTCAGCTCGTCCCTTATTTTGTCCGGTCCCGCGGCGCCGTCCCGGCCGATGACATGCTCGGGAAGCGCGCCGATCGCGATCAGCTCCCCGCCCGCCGAGGCGAATTCGAGGAGCCGCAGCGCCGTGTCCTCTTCGAGCGCCGTGCACGCGGGCAGCACGACCGTCGCATAGCTCTCGCCCGCGACGCACAGCCGCGTCCCGTCGTCCGAGTCCCTGACCAGGGCGCGGGCGAGGGAGTCGTCGTCGATCACATCGGCGTCCAGGCCGAGCCGGTCGATCACCCCCGGCCGGGTCCTGAACCAGGTCATGTCCCCGACGAGTTCGAGATAGACCGCCTGCGCCCGGCGCGCGTCGGCGGAGACACCGTCGAGTGCGGCGCCGGTCTGGGCGGTGGTCGTGGGCAGCAGGATCGCGGTGTCGCAGAGATGGCTGCCGAGGCTGAGGATCGCGCACAGCCGGGTGACGGCGTCGGCGAAAACGCGATGGTGCGTCCAGTACGGCTGGCGCCAGTCGGTGCCCGGCGGCGCCCACTCCCACCAGCCGCCCTTGGTCGTGTAGTAGACGGCGTGCGGGTTGTAGAGGGTCGCGCCGGCGCGCAGCCAGGGCAGGAGCCAGTCGTAGGTCTCCTCCAGCGTGCCGCCCCAGCCGGTGGAGTGGAACGCCTCGATCCAGGTACGGGGCCTGCCGTACAGATGGGCGAGGGAGGAGTGGATCCGGGCGTCCCCGTGGTGGTCGGAGCCGGGCGCGGAGAACCAGCGGTGCGTACGGGCGTAGTCCGCGTACAACTCGACACCGGCGACGGGGTGGCCGGCGCGGGCCGGGTCCTGCTGGTCGCAGCCGACGACGAGCCCATGCCGCTCGTGCCAGGCGGCGAGGGGGCGGAAGAAGGCCGCTTCGGCGAGTTCGGCGCGGGTCAGATGGTAGTCGTGGCGGATCCGGTGGACGTCCGGCCGGTGCGCGCCGTCCTCGTACAGGGCGTCCAGATGCGGCATCAGATCGTAGCCGCGCAGCCGTCGGAAGGCGTCGGCGAACTCGGCGGACCAGGTGGGCAGGGAGGGCAGTTCGTCCTGGAAAGACCCGACGACGACGGTGCCGAGGCGGTCGCCGAGCCGTCGCTCGAACTCGCCGTGCACCCCCGCCAGCAGCGCCGCGCAGGCGTCGGCGCCGAGGTAGTCGAAGCCCAGGGCGGTGTGGTGATGGAGCGTCAACCGCCAACGTCCGGGGCCCGGTGCCCGTACGGTCACGGTCGGTCCGTCCGCGACGAGCGGGAGCGTGATCGCGGGACCGGTGGCAGATCCGTCGCCGTCGACCGGTTCCGCGTGGCCCGCCAGCGGCTGCCCGTCGTCGGGGCAGCGCAGCTCGCCGGGGCCGTCCACCACGGCACGTACGCGGTCGAGCCGGCGGCCCGCGTACCCGTGCCGTTCGTCGACCAGGCGTGCCTGGAGGTCGGCACCGGAGAATCCGAGCTGGTCGTAGAACCAGAGCCCGATGCCCAGGTCGCGCGCGTCGTCGCAGACCCCTTCGAGCAGCGCCCACCAGGGGTCGGAGAGGAACGGGGGATCGTCGGCGTCGGAGCCGAACAGCGGCCCGGACGGCGCGAGGTTGAGCAGGACCAGGTTGAACACCCCGCCCTCCGCGAAGCGTTGGAGCTGGTCGCGCAGGCGCGCGCGGTCGAGCCGTTCCCCGCTCCACCACCAGATGGCGGTGGGCGAGAACGCGCGCGGCGGTTCGGTCAGGACCTCCGCGATGCTCGTGGGGAGGGAGGGTCCTACGTACGTCATATGGTGTTCCTCAGCCTTTAGCAGCCTTCAGCCTTTGAGTCCGCCCGCGAAGCCCTTGATCACATAGCGCTGGAGCAGCAGGAAGACCACGAGAATCGGCAGCGCGGCCAGCGCCAGACCGGCGAAGACGAGGCCGTAGTCGGAGACGTACTGGCCCACGAACGAGAACACGCCCACGGGGACGGTCTCCTTGCCGGATCCGCCGAGATACAGCAGCGGGGTGAAGAAGTCGTTCCAGATGAAGACCGCGTTCAGGATGATCACGGTGCCGGTGATCGGCCGCAGCAGGGGGAAGACGATACGGGTGAACGCCTGGCGGTGGTCGCAGCCGTCGATCAGCGCGGCCTGCGCGTAGTCCTGGGGCAGGGCGCGGATGAACCCCGTATAGAGGAAGACCGTGAACGGCAGCTGGATGCCCGTGTAGAAGAGGACCATGCCGTGGTACGTGCCGAGCCAGCCGAGGTCGTCGACGAGTTTGTACAGCGGGATCATGCCGAGCTGGAACGGCAGCACGATGCCCAGCAGGAAGAGGATGTAGAGCCCGTAGCCGAGTCCTCGGGCGCGGCGCGCGAGGTAGTAGGCGCCGGTGGAGCCGAGGACGATCAGCAGCAGCAGGCTGATGACGGTGATGATCGTGCTGTTGAGCAGGGCGGGTCCGAGGGAGGCGGAGGACCACGCGTTGCCGAAGTTGGCGAAGGTGGGCGGCGCGGGCGGCGACAGGGGCGAGTCGGCGATCTGCGCGGGGTCCTTCATCGCCAGCGTGACCAGCGCGTACACCGGGAACAGGAAGACCACCGCGACGGCGGCCATGACCAGTTCCAGGCCGTAACCGCCGTAGCGGGGGCGGCGCTTGGGCGCGGTGCTGCGGGGAGTCGTGGCGGTGGTGCTCACGCGGTGACCTCCCGGGCGCGCAGATAACGGAGTTGGACGAGGGAGACGGCGGCGACGAACAGCGCGAGCACGAGCGCGACGGCGGTGCTGTAGCCGAACTTCCCGAAGACGAAGGCCTCTTTGTACAGCACGGTCGACAGCGTCTCGCTCGATGTGCCGGGGCCGCCGTTGGTGGCCGCGTAGACCTGGTCGAAGAGCTTGAGTCCGCCGATGGTCGACAGCATGAGGTTGATGGTCAGCGCCGGGGCCAGCAGCGGCCAGGTGACATAGCGGAAGCGCTGCCAGGTGCCCGCGCCGTCGATGCGGGCGGCCTCGTGGAGTTCGGCGGGTACGCTCTGGAGGCCGGCGAGGAAGATGACCATCGAGTATCCGGCGTACTGCCAGACGACCATGGCGGCGACGGACCAGAGGGCGAGCGAGGGGTTGCCGAGCCAGTCCTGGCGCAGTCCGCCGAGGCCGAGGGCGCCGAGGATTCCGTTGAGCCCCGCGCCGTTGTCCGGGTTGTAGACGTACTTCCAGAGGAAGGCGACCATGACGGGGCTGACGACGGCGGGCGCGAAGAAGATCACCCGCAGCAGCGACCGGGACCGGATGTTGGCGTTCACGCCGAGCGCGAGCAGCAGGCCGATGCCGTTCTGGACGACGACCACCGCGAGGGTGAGCAGCAGGGTGTTGCTGACGGATTCCAGGGCGCGGTCGTCGTTCAGCAGGGTACGGAAGTTGTCCAGGCCGACGAAGGCGAAGTCGCCGACGCCGGACCAGTCGGTGAAGGCGTACACCACCCCGGCGAGGCTCGGATAGAGGACGACGACGGCGTACACGAGGAGCGCGGGGACGACGAAGGCCCAGGGCGGGAGGGTGGCGTCGCGGTGGCGCCGGGTCCGTCCCGCCGGAGCGGGCGCGCCACTCTTCGCGGGCGCGCCGCCGACCGCCGGGCCGGGTTTCTCGGGGCCTGAAGTGGCGGTATCCGGGAGGGAGTTCACGATTTCTTCCCGTACGCCTGGTCCATCTTCCCCAGTGCGCCGGCGACATCCGTCTTCCCCGCGAGCAGTTCCTGTACGGCGGCGAAGTGGGCGGGCTGGACCTCGGCGTTGGGCCAGCTCTGGTCCATGAAGGGAACGGCGCGGTTGGCGTCGATGATGGGCAGGAAGCCGGCCAGGGCGGGATCGATCTCGGTGGTGGCGTCGCGGGTGAAGGGGATCGCCGAGACGGCCGTCGCCCAGCGGTTGATGTTCTCCTGCTGCCCGAGGAATTCGATGAACGCCTTGGCCTCGGCCGGGTTCTTGGCGTGCGCGGCCACGCCGAGGCCGACGACGATGCCCGCCGGAATCCATAGCTCGGCGGGATTGTCACCGCCGGGGAAGGGGAACATGCCCAGGTCGTCGGGGGTGGGGGTGGCCTGCCGGAAGTTGGCGAGCACGGCCGAGACCTGGACGGCCATGGCCGCTTTCCCGCTCGCGACCAGCGAGGTCTGCTGTTCGTAGGTGGTGCCGTTGGGGTTGTCGTTGAAGAAGCCCTTGCGCTGGAGCTCCTGGTACTTGCCCAGCGCGTCGGCCCAGCCGGAGCCGGCGAACTTCGCGCGGCCGGCGGCCATGTCGGCGTCGAAGCCGGGGGTCTTGGCATAGACGGCGTTGGGGACCAGCGCGTAGCTGATCAGCTGGGTGACCCAGGGGGTCTGGGCGCCGAGCGCGATGGGCACTATGCCCTTCGCCTTGAGCTTGGCGCAGACGTCGAGCAGTTCGCTCCAGGTCCTGGGCGGCTGGACGCCGGCCGTGGCGAAGGCCTTCTTGTTGTAGATGGCGCCGATGACACTGCTGCCCGCGGAGTAGAGATAGGTCTTGCCGTCATGGCGGTAGGCGGGGTCGAAGTTCTTGGGGATGCGCTGGGTCCACTTCTGCCCGCCGAGGTCGGTGAGCAGTCCGGCCTTGGCCAGCTCGACCATGGACATCGCGCTGCCGCTGCCGGGGAACAGCACATGCACATCGGGGGCGTTGCCGCCGGCGAGCTGGGTGCGTACGACCGTCTGCACCTGGTCGGTGGGGGCGAAGGAGGTGGAGAAGGCGGGGTCGGGGTGGCTCTTGCGGTAGAGAGCGAGCAGTTCCTCGATGGGCTTCTGCTGGTCGGCGACGCCGACGATACGCACCTTGTCCGAGCCGCCGGAGCTGGAGCACGCGGTGAGCAGCGGGGGAAGCGCGGCCAGGGCGGCGACTCCGCCGCCGGCGCGGAGGAACCCCCGGCGGCTGACCGTGCCCGGGACAGGCTCTGACAGGCTGCGGGAACCTGTGGTCATGGTGTGTCCTCCTCGTGTGATCCGGCGAGCGACGCCGCCGGGCTTGGAGCACGTCGGGGCCCGGCGCTCGCGACGGGCGCCGTCGGGTACCCGCCCGTGGGACGCGAGGGGTACGTGGGACGCGAGGGGTACGACGCGGTGAAGCGGTAGACGCCCGAGCCGACGCGGTAGACGGAGTGGCCCGAGGCGGTGTCGGTGGCGGGGATGGTCGCGAGGAGCGTGAGGTGCTCGCCGTCCACCGGCACCGCGCCGGATTCGCGGACCGAGCCGTGGTCGTCGGTGGGTACGTGCACCTCGGCGCTCGCCCCCGGCGGCACCTGGACGCGCAGGCCGAGGGTCTGGTCGTGGCGTTCCCAGCGCACCGTGACGGTGCCCCGGGCCGATTCGTAACCGGCGCTCGCGTGGCCGAGTTCGCCGGGCCGGGGCCGGATCAGCAGCTTCCGGTATCCGGTGGAGTCGGGGCTCTGGTCGAGTCCGGCGACGCCCCGGTAGAGCCATTCGCCGATCGAGCCGAGCGCGTAGTGGTTGAAGGAGTTCATCGAGGGGGCGCGGAACCCTGTGCCGGGTGTCCAGCCGTCCCAGCGTTCCCAGATGGTGGTGGCGCCGTGGCGCAGCGGGAACAGCCAGGACGGTACGTCGGTACGGCGCAGCAGCGCGTGCGCCAGGTCGGCGCGGCCGTACGCGTCCAGGACGGGCGCGGCCAGCGCGACGCCGAGGAAGCCGGTCTGGAGCGCGGGCCCGGCCTTCTCGATGAGTTCGGCGAGCCGCTGGGCGGCGGGGCCGGTCGCGTCCTCGGGCAGCAGACCGAAGGCGAGGGCGACGAGATAGCCGGTCTGTGTGTCGCCCGCGATCCGTACGGTGGGGTCGCCTTCCGCGTTCTTGTCGGTCGTCACGAACCGTTCACTGAAGGCGGTACGGATGTCGGCGGCCAGCCGGTGGTACTCGCGCGCCACCTCCGGGAGCCCCAGCACCTCCGCGGCGCTCGCGGTGAGGCGGGTGCTGTGCGCGAAGTAGGCGGTGGCGATGACCTCGCGCGGGGTCGGGACACCGGGGGCGAGCCAGTCGGAGAAGTGCGGACCGACGTGCCGGCGCCAGATCAGGTCCGGGTTGTGACGGTGGATCAGACCGATCCAGGCGCGCATGGCGGGTAGCGCCCGGGAGAGGAAGCGCGGGTCGTCGTAGGTGCGGTACAGATGCCAGGGGATGATCACGCCCGCGTCGCCCCAGCCGGGAGCGCCCTCGTCGGCGACGCCGATGAGGCGTGGCGCGACATTGGTGAAGCCGCCCTCGGGGGTGCGGGCGTCCTCGATGTCGCGGAGCCACTTGGTGAAGAACGCGGCGACATCGGCGTTGAGCGCGGCGGTCGGCAGGAAGACCTGCGCGTCGGCGAGCCAGCCGAGCCGTTCGTCACGCTGCGGGCAGTCCGTGGGCACACTGACGAAGTTCGAGCGCTGTCCCCAGACCACACAGTCGTGGAGCCGGCGGATCTCGGGGTCGGAACAGTCGAACGCGCCGGACCATGGTGTGTCGCTGTGCAGCGCCACGGCGACGACATCGGAGTCGTACAGCCGCGGGACTCCGCTGATCTCCACGAAACGGAACCCGTGGTACGTGAAGCGCGGCTCGAAGACGAGGTGTTCACGGCCGTCACCGATCAGTACGTCGGTGGCGGCGGCGGTGCGCAGGTTCGCGGTGTAGAGGCGGCCCGTCTCGTCCAGCGCCTCGGCGTGGCGTACGACCACCCGCGCGCCGGGGGCGAGTCCGGCGACGCGGAGCCTTACCCGGCCGGCGAGATTCTGGCCGAAGTCGACGATATGGGTGTCGTGTCCGCCGTCGGCCGTGACACCACCGTTGCCGTGGGGGACGCGGGTGATCGAGCGGGGGCGTAACGCGGTCGTGGCCCGTACCGGTTCGTCGACGGACGCCACGAGCAGGCGATGGCCGGTGTCCGTGATCAGCGCCGGTGACCAGTCCGTGTCGTCGAAGCCGGGCAGATCCCAGCCGTCGGCCGCGTGCCGCAGATCGTGGCACTCCCCCATGAGCAGGTCGGCGTGGCGGATCTCCCCGGTGTGGGTGCGCCATGTGTCGTCGGTGACGATCGTGGTGGTACGGCCGTCGGCGTGGTCGATATGAAGCTCCGCCAGAAACTGCGGGAACGCGCCGTAGTGGGCGCCGGCCCTGCGGGGCTCGAAGCCGACGAACCCGCTCCACCAGCCGTCCGCGATGGTCGCGGCGAGCACGTTCTCGCCGTCGCGGACCAGTTCGGTCACGTCGTACGTCTGGTACTGGACGCGGCGGGTGTAGTCGGTCCAGCCGGGCGCGAGTTCGGCGTCGCCGACGCGGGTGCCGTTGAGGCGGACCTCGTACAGGCCACGCGCGCTGACGTACAGCCGGGCGCGGAGGGCGGCGGGGCCGGTGAAGGCGCGCCGGAGCGTGGGGCAGGGGGCGAGACCGTGGTCGTCCAGGGCGCGTTCGCCCTCGGTCGGCGCGTCCATGACCGGGATCGGGCGGGGATCGTGGCCGATCCACGAGGCGCGCCACTCGTCCGCGCCGCGGAACGCGGTCTCGAACCACGATGTCGCCTCGACGGCCGCGGCCGAACCGCCTTCGGCCGTAGGTCCGGTGGGGTCCGTCCGCTCGGCCGGCCAGACGGCGACCCGCCAGTGATAGCGCGTACGGGACTTCAGCGCGGGTCCGGCGTAGACGGCTCCGATCGCGTCGGGGTCCTCGATCCGGCCGGTGTCCCAGAGGGGTTGGCCGCCCTCGTCCAAGTCCTCGGCCCGGTCGGCGACCCGCACGCGGTACGCGAGCGGCGCATCGCCCCGGTGCGCGGACGCGAGCCGCCAGGAGAGCAGGGGCGCGGCCTCATCGATGCCCAGCGGGGTGGCGCGGTGGTCGCATCGCAGGGCGTAGGGCCGCAGGGACACGAGCACGTCCTTCCTTCGCGCCGGGAGCGGCGCGTCACCGTCGACTGTTCGTCAGTTCGTCTGCTCGTCGTCACTTGCACGGCGTGAAGACGACCATCTTCGAATGTGAAATCTAACGTGAATTCTGTGGCGTGGAGACTATGAGCCCCTCGCGAGAGGTGTCAAGAGTGTTACCGAGGTGCGCATTAGCCATCTCATGCCGCAATCGATCTTCGCTCGGGAGGCCCTTACAGTCGCCTACGACAAGCGTTGTAGCCCCCGCAGCGGGTGCTCTTGTACCCCGTGATTCTCATGTGATATTCACCGTGTGATTACAACACGAACGGACGTTAAATCAAGCGTCGATACCCCTTCGAGTACCTCGGCTCGGGCGGGATCCCGCACGACGGAACGGACCAGCATCCATGCCACTGAACAGTGGGATCGACAGATCCAGAGGGTTGGGGCGACGCGCGATGCTCGGCGCCTCGGGAACGCTCGCGTTGGCGTTCGCCGCCGGCAGCCTGTCGGCCGGCCGGGCCGGAGCCGCCGAGCGGTTCACCGATGACCCCTTCACCCTGGGCGTCGCGTCCGGCGACCCCTGGCCGGACGGATTCGTCCTGTGGACCCGCCTCGCGCCTCACCCCCTCGCCCCCGATGGCACCGGCGGCATGCCGCCCCACGCGGTCACGGTCCTCTGGGAGGTCGCCGAGGACGAACGCTTCCGGCGTGTCGTACGCCGGGGCCGGACCAAGGCGGTGGCGGAGCTCGCCCACTCGGTCCATGTCGAACTGACGGGCCTTCACTCCGGCCGGCAGTACTACTACCGCTTCAGCGCCGGCGGGGTCATCAGCCCCGTCGGCCGCACCCGTACCGCGCCCTCGCCGCACAGCCGGCCCAAGGAGCTGAACTTCGCCTTCGTCTCCTGCCAGGCGTGGTTCGAGGGCTTCTACACCGCCTACCGCCATCTCGCGCAGGAGGACATCGATCTCATCCTGCATCTCGGCGACTACATCTACGAGAACCCCATCGACGCGATGGGTGGCGTACGCCAGGTCCCCGTCGCCGCCGAACTGCGCCCCGAGCCGATGGACCTCACCCAGTACCGCAACCGGCACGCGCTGCACCGCTTCGACCAGGATCTGATCGCCGCCCACCAGGCCCACCCGTTCGCCGTCGTCTGGGACGACCACGAGGTGGAGGACAACTGGGCGGGCGACCACTCCAAGCTCGACAACGAGCCGGACCAGGACCCGGCGGTGTTCCGCCAGCGCGCCGCCGCCGCGTTCCAGGCGTACTACGAGCATCTGCCGCTGCGCCTGCCCAACAAGCCGAGGGGCTTCGAGGCCCGGCTGTACCGCAAGCTGAGCTACGGGCGGATGGCCTCGTTCCATATCCTTGACACCCGGCTGTTCCGCGACGACCAGCCCTGCGGTGACGGTACGAAGAGCGGCTGCGACGAGCGCCTCGACCCCGACCGCTCCATCCTCGGCGCCGAGCAGGAGAGCTGGCTCTACAACAGCCTCGGCCGCTCCGGGACGACCTGGAACTTCATCCCCCAGCAGATCCCCATGAACCAGGTCGACACCGATCCCGGCCCCGGCCAGTCGTTCGTGATGGACTTCTGGGACGGATACGCGGCCTCGCGGCAGCGGCTGTTCGACCAGATCGCCGCCCGCAACGTGAGCAACCCCGTGGTGCTCACCGGCGATATGCACCGCCATCTCGCCGCCAACCTCAAGCGGAACTTCGACGACCCTGACTCCCCCACCGTCGGCGTCGAATTCGTCGGCACCTCCATCTCCACCAAGATGGACGGCATGGACCTCGACCCCTCCGGGGCGAGCCTGCTCGCGGCCAACTCGCATATCGAGTTCACCAACTACCAGCGCGGCTATGTCCGCTGCACGGCCACGCGGGAGTCCTGCCGCGCCGACTTCAAGGTGCTCCCGTACGTCACCCGGCCCGGCGCGCCCGTGTCGACCCGGATCTCCTATCTCACCGAGGCGGGGCGGCCGGGGCTCCAGCGCGCCTGATGGTATGTCAGCCGCCTGACCCGTACGGCGGCGCTGCGGTTGCCGGGGCGGCCCCCGGCTCCCACGATCGGAGCGTGGGTGGCCGCCCTCGGACCGTCTACGGAGATCCGTCCCCGGAGATCCGCCCGGGTGGCTGTCACCCGGGCAGCGCACCCCCGCAGGGCGCTTATCTCACACCTGAGATAATCTTCCCCTATGGCAGACGACTACCTCGTACGCATCGGCAAGCTCATCCGTGACGCCCGTCAGCATCGTGGCTGGACACAGAGCCAGCTTGCCGAAGCTCTGGCCACCAGCCAGAGCGCCGTGAACCGCATCGAGCGCGGTAACCAGAACATCAGCCTTGAGATGATCGCGCGCATCGGTGAGGCGCTCGACAGTGAGATCGTATCCCTCGGCTATGCCGGGCCCATGCATCTGCGGGTGGTCGGCGGACGCCGGCTCTCCGGCTCCATCGACGTCAAGACGAGCAAGAACGCGTGTGTGGCACTGCTCTGCGGCTCGCTGCTCAACAAGGGGCGCACGGTGCTGCGCCGGGTCGCGCGCATCGAGGAGGTGTTCCGGCTCCTGGAGGTGCTCAACTCCATCGGCGTACGCACCCGCTGGATCAACGACGGCGTGGACCTGGAGATCGTGCCGCCCGCCGAGCTGGACATGGAGGCGATCGACGCGGAGGCGGCCCGCCGTACCCGCTCCATCATCATGTTCCTCGGCCCGCTGCTGCACCGGATGGACACCTTCCGGCTGCCGTACGCGGGCGGCTGCGACCTCGGTACGCGCACGATCGAGCCGCATATGATCGCGCTGCGCCGGTTCGGTCTGGACATCGCCGCGACCGAGGGCCTGTACCACGCCCAGGTGGACCACACGATCTCGCCGGACCGCCCGATCGTACTGACCGAGCGCGGCGACACCGTCACCGAGAACGCCCTGCTGGCCGCCGCCCGGCACGACGGCACGACCGTCATCCGCAACGCCTCGTCGAACTACATGGTCCAGGACCTGTGCTTCTTCCTCGAAGCGCTGGGCGTCCGGGTCGACGGCATCGGCTCGACCACGCTGACCGTGCACGGTGTGCCGTCCATCGACGCGGACGTCGACTACTCCCCCTCCGAGGACCCGGTCGAGGCGATGAGCCTGATCGCCGCCGCCGTGGTCACCGAGTCCCAGCTGACGATCCGCCGGGTCCCGATCGAGTTCCTGGAGATCGAGCTCGCGGTGCTGGAGGAGATGGGGCTCGACCACGACCGCACCACCGAGTACTCCGCCGACAACGGCCGTACGCGGCTGGTGGATCTGACCGTACGGCCGTCCAAGCTGGAAGCGCCGATCGACAAGATCCACCCGATGCCGTTCCCCGGGCTGAACATCGACAATGTGCCGTTCTTCGCGGCCATCGCGGCGGTGGCCCAGGGCCAGACCCTGATCCATGACTGGGTCTATGACAACCGCGCCATCTACCTCACGGACCTCAACCGCCTCGGTGGCCGGCTCCAACTCCTCGACCCCCACCGCGTCCTGGTCGAGGGCCCGACGCGCTGGCGCGCGGCCGAGATGATGTGCCCGCCGGCGCTGCGGCCCGCCGTGGTCGTACTGCTGGCGATGATGGCGGCGGAGGGTACGTCCGTACTCCGCAATGTCTATGTCATCAACCGCGGTTACGAGGATCTGGCGGAACGCCTGAATTCCGTGGGCGCGCAGATCGAGATCTTCCGCGACATTTAAACGGAATGCGCGGACTCATACGGACCCCGCCGGGCCGGATATCATCTCCGGACCGGCGGGGTTTCTCGCATGGGTGCGGAATTGCTGTCGCGTCAGCCCTGGGGGCTGGATCCCACGACCTTGCCGACGGCGTAGGCGCCCGTGACGAGAGCCGCGCCTCCGGCGAAGGCGAGGGCCGGCGTGGCCAGAACCGGAGACGTCTCGTGCGCCAGCCAGCCGGGGGTCTCCTCGGAGAGCCCGCCGAGGCTCTCCATCTGCGCGTTGAACTTGTCTTCGATCATTGTGTCCCTCCCCATGAGGAATGTGCGGTGGACAGACGGAAGGCGACCCGGGGGAAAGGGATGGATGCGCAGCCCTTTGCCACCCGGATTCACCCGGGGAGAGATACAAGCATCTATTCGAACTGAGCGAGTATGACGCGGATCACACCGCAAATGGAATGGGCAATTCCAGCGCCATTCCAGCACCATTCCAGCGCCATGACATTTATCAGCCATATCCATGACATTCGTCAGCCGAAGCCATGAGGAACCTCACCACCGGGGCACCGGCTCCACGGTGATGCCACATACACGTATCCCCATACCACTGTGACCGAGGTCACATAGCCTCCGGAGAGGGGGGCGACCGCCACAACGCCGCGCCCGGGGAAGGACGTTCATCCCCCGGGCGCGGCTGACTGTGGGTCACACGGCTGGGCGCACTACTTCAGCAGGTACGCCTTCACGACGGTCGTCTCGTACGTGTTGCCGCTCGTGTCGGTGAGCTTCGCCTTGAAGGAGACCGACTTGGCCGTCTTCGGGTGGCTCAGCGACAGGCTCTTCTTGCCGTCCTTGGCGGTGGTGACCGGGGCCTTGGCCCACGTGGTCCCGCCGTCGTAGGAGACCTGCACGGACAGGGACTTGAAGCCCTTGCCCGCGGCCGGGCCCTGGAGGGTCAGCGGGACGGTGAGCTTCTTGCCGGCCGCCGCGGCGCTGCCCAGATCCAGCTTCGGGGCGAAGCGGACGGTGGAGAGCGGCAGGGTGACGATGGTGTCCCCGGCGGGCTTCTTCGAGGCGAAGGTCCAGGCCGCGGTGATACGGGTGCTGACGCCGGCGACCGTGGTGGAGCGGGACGCGTCCGTGCTGATGCGGTACGCGGCCGACTTCGCGGGCAGACCGGTGACGAACTGGCAGAGGCCGTCCTTCGCGTCCACGATCTTCTTGCCGTCGGCGGTGATCAGCGTCCGCTGCTTGGAGACCTCGGAGTGCCCGAAGTGACCGGCTCCGTCGGTGAACTCGGGTACGCAGACGGCCAGTTCGCTGCCCAGACGCTGCGCGGTGTTGTTCGCGTCCACCTTCGGGCTGAAGACACCGACGTTGTACGTCTTCTCGTAGGTCTTCTTCGCCTGGTACGTACGAGGCGGGTCGGACTGAAGGTACACGCCGCCTTCCTCGCCCGTGCCGTCCTGGCCGATGTTGAACTCCCAGTCGAAGCCCTGGGGAGCGGTGACGTACGTCTTCGCCGTGGCGGGGAGGGCGAACGGCTGCGTGACCGTGCCGACCCCGAACATCGGGGTGCTCCAGAACGGGTTGACCGTGCCCTTGCGGCCCTTGGCCGAGGCGCCGATCTTGATGTTCACCAGGGCCAGTTCGCTCTTGGACGCGGTGTGGCTGAAGCCGGTGTACAGCGAACCCGCGCGGTTGTAGAGCAGGTTGTAGCTCGTGCTGCCCTTCTGCCAGGTGCCGCCCAGCTGGCTGCTGAACTGCTTGGCGGGCAGCGCCGCGCCGACCTGCGCGGTACGGAAGCCCTTGAACGAGTCCAGGTACCAGGTGCTGCCGAAGGCGCTGTCCCCCGACTCCAAGCCGTAGTTGAGATACGTGTCGAGCTGCTTCGCGGAGTCCGGCGCCGTGATGGAGACCGGCTTCGCCTTGCGGGCGTCGAAGGTGACCGTGGCGTTCTTGGTGACCGAGATCTTCGGCTGCACCATCAGCGCGATGTCCGGGGGCGTGTCGCCGCCCTTGGGGGTCTGCACCGGAACGTCGAGCAGATACGAGCCCTTGGGGACCCGGATCTTGGCGACGCCGTCGCCGTCGGTGTCGTACGGGTTCTTCCAGAAGTCGGCGGTGAGGCCGTAGACGGTGGACTCGGCCTGGGCGGGCTTGCCCTTGGTGTCGATGAACTTCAGCGTGAGGTCGTACGACTCCACCTCGCGGGTTACCGCGAACGACGTACGGGCCTGCTGGCCGCCCTCGGCCGCCTTGGCGGTGACCGCACCGGAGTACGTGCCGTCCAGGGTGCCGATCCGGGTGTCCGCGGTGAGGCCGACGTTCGCGGTGCCGCCCGCGGGTACGGTGACCTGCTTCGCGCCGAGCGCGAAGAAGCCGGCCGGGGCGGGCTTGCCCTTGGGGCCGGCCGTTTCCACCGACAGGTCGAGGGTGACCGGCTTCGTTCCGCTGTTGCGGTAGGTGATCTGCTTGGTCACCGGCTTGTCGTCGGCGTGCGGCCACTGCTGTGTGCCGAAGCCCAGCGAGGTCTGCTCGCTCACCACCGTCTGGGTGATCGCCCTGGCCACATCGGCGCGGCCGGTGCCCTGCTGATGGGCCGTCAGTCCGGCGCCGGGCTTGGCGGACGCGGTCAGCGTCTGCTTGATCCGCTGCCCCGTCCAGTCCGGGTGCTCCTGGGCGAGGATCGCGGCGGCGCCCGCGACATGCGGGGTCGCCATGGACGTGCCCGACATCGACACATAGCCGTCGGCGGCCGGGTCACCGATCTGTCCCTGGGCCGCCTTCGCCGCGACGATGTCCACCCCGGGCGCGGTGATGTCCGGCTTCAGTGAACCGTCGGCCGTCGGGCCCACGCTGGAGAAGTCGGCGATCTTGTCGTTACGGTCGACCGCGCCGACGGTGAGCGCGGAGGCCGCGCTGCCGGGCGAGCCGACGGTCTCGGCGGCGGGGCCGTCGTTGCCCGCCGCGATGACGAAGAGGACGCCCTTCTCGGCGGAGAGCTTGTCGACGGCCGCCTCCAGCGGGTCCGTCTCCGTCGTGTCCCCGCCGCCGAGGCTGAGGTTGGCCACCTTCGCGCCCTGGTCGGCGGCCCACTGCATGCCCGCGATGATGCCGGAGTCGTCACCGAACCCGGAGTCGTCCAGCACCTTGCCGTCGAGGATCTTCGCACCGGGCGCGACGCCCTTGTACTTACCGCCGGACTTGGCACCGGAGCCCGCGGCGGTGGACGCGACATGCGTGCCGTGGCCGAAGTGGTCGACGGTGTTGCCCGAGCCGGAGAAGTCCTTCTGGGCCAGCTCCACGCCCTTGAGGTCGGGATGGGTCTCGTCCACGCCGGTGTCCAGGACGGCAATCTTCACGCCCTTGCCGTCGTACCCGGCCTGCCAGGCGGTCGGCGCGCCGATCTGCGGGACGCTCTTGTCCAGGCTCGCCCGGCGCTTGCCGTCCAGCCATACGCGCTCGATGCCCGGCGCGACCGTACGCTCCCCGCTCCGCCGCTCGCCGACCGCGGTGAGGGCCCGCCACACCTCGGACGTACCGGTCTTCGGGGCGGTCACCGCCTCGCCCTTGACCGCGGGCAGCACCCGGCGTACCGAGACGTCCGCGGCCGAGATGGCCGACTTCGCCCGCGCCTTGTCCTCGGCGGCCCTGGCGTACGACACGATCAGCGGGAGCGTCCCGCGGTGCGCGTCGTCGTAGCGGTCCTCGATCAGCCGGCTGACATTGAACAGCCGCCGGTCCAGCTTGCCCTGGGCCACCAGCCGGGACGCGTCGGAGGGCAGCACATACGTGGCGCCCGCGATCCGGTTGACGGTTATTCGGACGCCCTCGCGGCCCTTGGCCGGCTCCACCCGCGTCACCCGGCCCTCGGCGTCCACATGGACGCGGTCGCCGGTGATCAGGGTGACCGCGGACGACGCACCCTTCGCCTGCCGCGCCTTCGCGGCGAAGATCTCCGCGCTGTCGCCGGCCGAAGCGACGCCGGAAGCCGCCCCCGAAGCGGCGCCCGTCGTGAGGCCCGCGGTGAGCAGCGCCGCCACCATGGCCGCGCCCGCTCTGCTGCTGTTTCTGAGCAACTCTCCCCCAAAGGTGAGGTGTTGTGTCGAAGAACCCCCGAAGCGACGCGTACCGGGAGCGTGCTGATCAACCGGAACCGCGTCGGCACGGAAGACGGAAGGCGGACCCGTCGGGTTCATTCGCACAGCGGTCGAATTGACGCCACTTTCGGCGATGCCGATCAGCCAACACCGAGGGGGGCTGGGCCCTCAACTGGGTCCCGGGACCCTGCGTTTGGGCCCGGGCCCATCCATAGGCTGCAGAAGCTCGGGGGAACGGGAGACGGCGTGGGCGAGGAGAACTGATGAAGGGCGCGGAACGGTTTCGCAGATGGCATGCGCATGACCACATACCCGGTCTCCCGCCACAGCGCGACCGGGGACAGAGCGGGGCCGAGTACGCCGCGATGGTCGGCGTCGTCTCGCTGGTCGTGGCGGCGATCGTCGGTCTGAGCGTGCCCGCCGACGAGGCGACCGGGCTG
>NZ_JOEI01000006.1 GCF_000718095.1 Streptomyces scopuliridis RB72
CCCGCCGGATCGCACCGCACCGTAGTCACCGCGCCCAGCGCGTCGACGACCGAGGCGAGATGGCCGCGGATGTCGTAGGCGTAGTGCGTGATGTGGCCGGCCGGGCCGCTTGCAAGCGCTGCGCGCGTTGGCGTGCGTCCTTGCGGACCTGCTGCGGTAACTGAGCTTCGGGGGCACAAGGGAGCTCGGCGGCGGGACACGAATGTGGGCCGTGCTGCCGAGGGACGCGGAATCACCAACTATCTCCCACGAAAGGACTGTTGGAGAGCCGAATGTAGCGAATGCATACTTGGGGCCACGAGGCTGAGGCCGCCGATCTACAGCGCAGGGAAACCCGATGAGTGCTGCCCGCCGTGGCAAACGCCGTGCCACGCTGCCGTCCCGCGCGTGGAGCGTGCTCGCGGCGTCCGTCGGGTTGATCGCACTCTCCGGCGCGGCCGTGTCCGCCACGGTCCTGAACGCGGGGGGCTCCGACGGCGTGGTCACGCACCGCGAGACAGCGAGCCCCGAGGAGGTCCTTGAGTTCTGGACTCCGGAGCGGATAAAACAGGCGAAGCCCGCTGAGATGCCGGTGCAACCGGTGGAGTGCGTGGGCCGGCAATGGTTCGTCCGCCCGCACTGCTGGTGATCTCGACCGACGGGTGTACCCCGGCGCCGGGACGGACCGGCAGCCGTGGAGGTCGGTGCAGAACCCAACGCCCGCCCACGCAAAACGCTCGGCCGGGAGACCCCGGCCGAGCGTTTTGGCTGAGCTGCTGACTAAAGCCATTTGACCAGCAGGTTGCTACGCCCCCTTGAATTCGCCACCGAGAGGGGGTTTCGTGCCGCCGGCGTGGCCTCTAGGCTGCCATCAGGTCAGATCGTCGGTGTGTCATCGACGATTTCCTTGTGCGGTTCGACAATGAACTTCCAGCCATCGCTGGGCTCCAGGAACCGCACTCGGGTCGGATAGATGTCCAAGGCGCGGCGGTCGCGGTTCTGGCTGCTCGTGTTCTTCCGCCCCCGGGTCGGCTCCTCGTACAGGTCGACCTTGACGTCCGGCACCGCGACGGCTTCCTCGCTCCAGCGCTGAACGATCCCCACGCCGAACGCGTCCCGCGCGGCGGAGTAGAGCGAATCCAGAGATTCCTTGTTCCCGTTGGGCACGAAGAGGGCGAGGTTCAGGAGGACGCCGGCACTCTGGAGAACCTCGATTTCCTCCCCCGCCTTGTCGGCAACCCAGATCCCGCCCTCTTCGGCATTGTCCGGGAGAACATGAATTTCCTCATCGAAGACCGTCCTCGCGATGAAGGACCCTCCCTCAAAATTCTTACCCGGCCCTGTAAGGAAAGCCGGTGCGTAGCAGTCGAGAGGAAGGCCATCCGTCGCCGCCGAGACGAAGATGTCGTCCTGGGGGCCCAACTCTGAAACCTCCCCGGCCGTAAGACGTCGAGCCGTAACCTTCTCGGTATTCACGCCATTCCCCTTTTTTCGTGGCGTCCTGTGAATTCATTAAGACTCTACCACGAAAACGACCGGCCAGTTCCCGTTACGCATGTCTTCGCGCCCACGATAGTACTGGTCATACCTCCGAGTAATTTCTTCCGGTAGAACAGCGGACTAATGACGAATCTTCTCGCATCGCCAGGCGAAACGCGGCACCCGTAGAGAAATGCGGTGAGGCCCAAGAGGTGACCTATCCGCTTCGATGGTGTTTTCGGCAACGAAGTCAGTCGTCAAATGGAATGCGAGCGGACTTGGCCGAATAGCGACAAGCAAACAAGAGGCGCCTTGATGCTCGGCATTGGGCTGTGCTTGCGCTCCCATCCGTTCCCATACGTTCCCATCCGTTCCCATCCGCTCGAAACTCCGACCCGGCCTGGGCGCAGCCAGACGCGTCACCTCGCACGACTGAATGAAACGGTCATCTCGAATCGCGACACGGCCGCGGACAGCCGATCACACCGATTTCCCCAGCCATGTCAGACAGCTCGGTCTCAGCGTTCAACGGTGACACTATTTCCGGCGTCAGCGGTCGTAACGCATACACATGACTGAACGTGGCGGGGCAGCCGGCACAGACGAGAGCCAATGACCCTGCTGCCAACAGGGCGGATGAATCACGATCGATCAGGGGCGTCGACAGCCCGGGTGGCAGTACCGCGCCACTGCGGCCTTCTCAGCCGATAGTGACGACACGCGCCCAGGGCGGCGGGGTGTCCGGGACGTAGTCGGGGTTCTCTTCCGGCACAGCGCGGGCAGGACGGGGGAAGAGACCGACGACGGTACGGCAGGGCGGCTGCGCGGAGGGCCAAGGCGTCTGACCGTCCGTCAGGGCGACGATCACGTCCGGGCGGGGCCGGGAGCGGAGCGCCCGGGCGAAACCGGAGCGCAGATCCGTTCCCCCGCCGCCGACCAGTTCGATGTTCTCGGCGCGGCAGAGCGGGACGGCGACCCCGGCCGCCGCGTCGCAGGAGATCACCGAGACCAGGTCACGCCGCCCGCCCACCGCCCGCGAGATCGCCGCCACCTCCAGCAGCGCGCTGCCCAGCTCGGCGTCGCTCACCGACCCGGAGGTGTCGATCACGACGCAGACCCGGGGCGGCGTACGGCGCAGGCTCGGCAGCAGCACGCCGGGGACACTGGCCGAGCGCCGGGACGGACGCCGGTAGCTGTGGTTTTCTCCCACCCCCGGCGCACCCGCCGCGGAGCGGACCGCCGCCCCCAGCAACTGTCGCCACGGCTGCGCCGGATGGAACGCCTCGTCCGCCCACCGGCGCCATCCCTCCGGAGCGTCGCCCGGCCGGCCCTTGATCCCCTCGGCGACCCGGAAGCGGACCGCGTCCCGCTGCTGCTTGCTGAGCCCGTGTGCCCCGTCGGGCCCCAGCTCCCATGGCCGGTCCTGTCCGTCGGCACCACCACCGCAGTCCAGCCAGGCCAGATCACCGGTGAGCCCTGACATCGACGCCGTCCGCAGGTACTCCTCCATCAGCAGCCCGTCAGCCAGCCGCAGCAGCGACGGGAGCACCGCCCCGGCAGGCAGGGGCAGACCGTCACCGTAGATGTCGTCATTGATCTCGAAGTCGGCGGCGATGTTCCGCCGCAGCCGTTCGCCCCGCCCGTGTTCCTCGTGCTCCCGCGCATACCGTTCGCCTCGCCCGTGGTGGTCCCGGAGCAGATGGGAGACCTCGTGCACCCAGACACCCGCCAGCTCCTCCACCGGGGTACACGCCACGAAGCCGGGGGAGACGTAGCAGCGCCAGTGTGCGTCCACCGCCATCGTCGGCACCGACCGGTCCTCCACCACGTGCAGCGCGAAGAGCGCGCTTGCCAGGTAGGGACGGACCTTCACCGCGTGCAATCGGGCGGCCAGCAGCTTCTCCATGTCCAGCGGGAGTCCGGGCGGGCCGTACGGTGCGCCGGAGCCGGCCGGCGGCGACGGAACGGTGGCCCGTACCGGGCGAGGCGGCGCGGGCCGGGCCATCGGGCGCGGCAGCGGGTGCTTCGCGGCCCCTGTCATCGGCACGCCCCCGTCGCACGCCCGGCGTCGGCCGCCGCCGCGGCCCGCCCCACCGACCGGTCCGCACGCCTGGCGAGACCGATCACCCCGACCAGCCGCTCCACCGCATCCGGTACCTCCCAGTCGTCGCGCCGCAACGCGGCGAGCGCCGTCGCCGGGGCGACCAGCAGGTCCGGGGCGCCGGTCTCCAGCGCCCGGACCAGCACCGCCCAGCCTGCCTCCCACCGCGCCCGCTCCGGCCGCGCCCGCTCCGGCCGCGCCCCGACGGCGGCCACCACCGCCTCCAGCGCGGCCTGACGCAGATCGCCCCGTACCGGCAGCTCGGCGGAGCCCGGATCGGCCAGCAGCGACTCCGGGTCGGGCAGGTCCATCCGGTCCAGATGGGCGAGGAGTTCGAGCCCCGGCCCGTCCCCCACCGTGCCCCGCACCAGCAGTGCCAGCACCTCCCGGGATACGGAGGCCGCCGTACCGAAGGCCAGCAGGGCCAACGCGGCCTCCCAGCTCCGGGGCGAGGGCCAGGCACCGCCACGACGCGTCTCCGTGCTCGGCAGCCGGTGGATCAGCGTCGGCCGGGCTTCCAGGAATCCGCAGACCGCGCGCCGGGCGAAAGCCACCGCCTCCGGCAACCGCTCCGGAACCAGCCGGGGCACCTCCGCCCGAGGCCAGACCCCGCCCAGCCCGCGCACCACTACCTCCCGGTTGTGCACCCAGTACAGATGTACGAACCGGTTGGCCAGCGGCGGGCTCAGCTCCCACCCGTCCGCCGCCGACGCGCTCGGATTGGCCGCGGCCACGATCCGCACCTCCGGCGGCAGTTGCAGCGCACCGACCCTCCGCTCCAGGACGACCCGGAGCAGCGCGGCCTGGACGGCGGGGGTGGCGGTGGAGAGTTCGTCCAGGAAGAGCAGCCCCCGCCCGGCCCGCACGAGTTCCACGGCCCACTGCGGCGGCGCCATCGGCACCCCCTGCACCGCCGGGTCGTCGCCGACGATGGGCAGCCCGGAGAAGTCGGTCGGCTCGTGGACGCTGGCGATCACGGTCGTCAGCGGCAGGTCGAGGGATGTGGCGAGCTGCGTCAGGGCCGCGGTCTTGCCGATGCCCGGCTCGCCCCAGAGCAGCACGGGCAAGTCGGCCGCGACGGCCAGGGTGAGCGCTTCGAGTTGCTCGTCGGGGCGCGGCTCGGTGGTGGTCGTCCGCAGGAGGGCCAGGAGGTTGTCGGCGACGGCGAGTTGGGGGTCGGATCCGGATGCGCCGGCGGGGGTGGGTGCGGGCAGGCCGACGGCCGGGACCGGGGTGGGCAGGAGAGTGCTGGAGGTCATGGGCATCACCTTGGGTGGGATAAGGGGACGGAACGGGCCGTCCCGGATGTCGAGGGGGCGTGCGGCGCGGAATGCGCAGTGCCGGCACGGGACTTAGGTGAGGGCAGCCGGTCAGGCGGTCGCCCGGTCAGCAGGTCAGCAGGTCAGCAGGTCGGCAGGTCGCCAGGTTGGCAGGTCGCCAGGTCAGCAGGTTGGCAGGTCGGCAAGTCGGCAGGTCAGGCCAGGCCGGTGCGGGGCCGGGCCCGGCTGCTCCGCTTGCTGCGCATCGCGGGAGGCGTACGGCGGTCGAGCCGGGGACGGTGGCCCGCCTCCGCGTGCCTCACGCCCGAGGCGTTTCCGCCCCCTACCGCGCCGGCGCCGGGGTGCACGGCGACCAGCCCCGAGCGGAAGAGCCCGTGGTCGACGCGGCGCGCCGCGGCCGACTCCAGTTCCTCCCGGAGCGGCCCGTCGCGCAGGACCGCACCGGGACCGAGCAGCCCCTCGACCACGGCCAGCGCCCCGGCGACGTCACCGTGGCCCAGTCGCTCCCGGACCGCGGGCAGTGCCTCCGGGTTACGGTGCACCTCGTCGATGGCCCGCAGGCAGGGCAGCGCAGGGCCGCCGAGCGCAACCAGCAGTTCCTCCCGGCGCAGTTGAGCCGGGTCGTGATCGATCGCCTTCAGCGCCCCGTCCCGCAGCGCGATCAGGTGGACCTCGCCCCGGCACTCAACCCGGTGCGGATCGCCGGGCCGGGGGGCGGGGCCGGCCGCCGGTTCCGACCCGGACGCCGCCGCCGACCCGGACGCCGCCACCGACCCGGACGCCGCCAATACTGTGGCGACGAGCGGATGCAGCCGATCGGTCGCGACCAGCCCGGCCCGCAGCAACTCCAGGTCCGGAAGGACCCGGGCCGCCGCCTCCGGCAGCACCGGAAGCGCCGCGGCCTCCTGCGGCGGCAGCGCCTCACGCAGCGGCCGGAACGTCGGGGCATGGCTGTCGTCGGGTGCGACGAGTTCGAGCACGGCGCGGCTCCGCGCACCGAGCCGCACGGTAAAGGCCCCGCGAGGGCGACCCTCGGCCCGCAACAGCAACTCCGCCTCGGCGGCCCAACTCGCCGACGCCCACGAGTAATCGTGGACGGCGGGCCGAGCCGGCAGGTCCGGAACGTCTGGCCGAGCGGGCGTGTGGAGCCGGTCGGGCGTGTGGAGCCGGTCGGGCGTGTGGAGCCGGTCGGGCGTGTGGGGCCGGTCGGGCGGCGCCATGGACAGTGCCACGCCCGCACCGCACCGCCGCGCCAGTTCGCCGCTCCGCTCGGAATCCCAGAGATGCCGGTGCAGGTCGAGCCGGAAACGCCGGTCGGGATGCGGGTGCGGATGCGGCTGGTGCATGGGGGCGCCGTCCCCGGACTCCTCCCACAGGGCCAGGGATATCCGCTGTCCGGCGTCCGCCCAGGCCGGCGGTGTCCGCACCACCAGCCGCAGCGGCGTGGCGCCGGAACTCCGGTAACGCGCCAGGGAGATGGTGAGGCCCGGCCGGAGCCGCCCGTCGGGGGCGATCCGGGGCATGTGCCAGCGGAGCAGATCCGGCGCCAGCCGACGCAGATCTGCACGGAGGTGGGTGAGGAGATCGGTGCCGTGGCGGTGACGCACGGCGCGCAGATCTAGGTCGACGTCGACCCGGGCGGCGGCACAGGCCCCCGCCCAGTCACCGACCGCACGCCGTGCGGTCGCGGTCTCGATCATGGACGGTGGCACGGCGTACTCACGCACGCGCTGCCACATCAACAGGTGTGCCGGAATCGGGTTCGCGAAGTGATGTGCCATCAGCACTCACCTTGCGCGAACGATTCCCCCGATCCGTACGAGGAGTAGTTCATCATCCCCGGCATCATAAGCACCACGATGAGGATCTGTCAGGCCCCCTCGACCGCCCATCGGCCCTTCCTCGACGCACGCCGCAACGCCCGGAGTCGCGCGGCGAGTACCGCCGTCGCCGCCCGTTACGGACCGCGCGGACCCGGCATGGAGGGAACGACCAGCCGCCGCGCCCGAGCACCCAGTGCCACTGCCGGATGTGGATACGTCGCCCTCGCACAGCCCCGCGGAGCGCACCGATGTGCTCCAGCCACCACTCCAGGCCGCCCGTCGCGTTGGTGAGCGCACCCGCTCACGGGACGATCCGGCCCGGGAGTCGACGCGAAGACCGCGTCCACCGCCTTGAGCGCGTCACGCCGTATCACGTACGGACCGGCGGCATCGGTCCCGGACATCACATGGCCTCCGACGTTCCATACGAGTTACCCGGGCACGAAGCGCCCTTGACAGCACGCAGAACCAACACCCTCAGTCCCGCTCCGCAGCTCAGAGGGCGAGTCGGCAGCCGGGTCGTCGCGTGAGCCGTGCGGAACTCCACCGCCGCCTGCCCACCGCGGAAACGAGCCGGGCGTGCCGGCGCCGGTCAGCCCGGGGCACGCCCCGCCGCGGCCCGTCCCACCGTCAGGGCCTGCCTGCGCACCCTGCGCCAATTCATCGGCGGTGCCGCGCGCGGCACGCCCGGGCGGCGACTGGGCAGCCGTACGCGCAGCGCGCCCGGTTCGATCCGGCAGCGTACGGGGACAGGCACGGTGAGGGCCTCGCCGTCGACACCGGCAGGGATGGAGGGTGCGTCGGCGTCGATGACGACCTCCCGGGCGGTGGCCGAGGTCAGCCCGGGTCCACGCCGGCCGCGAAGCATCGAGGCCGCCTGGACCGCGTTGTCGACCTTGACACCGAGCACCCCCAGGACGCCGGAATCCAGCCGATCCCGGTATCCCAGGCCCGCGGGATCTCCCATCCGGTAAGGGTTGTTGCTCACCAGGACGGCTTGGGGTCCGTCGATGACGACGGAATCAGCGTGCACTTCCAGGCGCGGGCCGCTGTGGTGGGTGAGCAAGTCCGGCAGCATCTGGAGGGTCGTACGGGCCTTGTCGCCGCGATAGGCCGGGCTCTGCACCACGGTCGCGTACGCGCCGAAGGAGGCGTTGTTGACGAAGACGCGCTCCCGGCCTTCCGCCGGGGACGCCCCCACGGCCATGAAGCCGAGGTCGACGCGGCGCTCGACGCCGTCGGTGAGCGCCTGGAGGCACGTCGAGGGGTCCTCGCGGTCGAGGCCGAGGTCCATGGCGAAATGGTTGCGGGTCCCGGCGCAGATGACGACGAACGGAACGCCGAACTCCACCGCGACGCCCGCGACCAGGGCCTGCGTACCGTCGCCGCCCGCGACGCCGAGCAGGTCGGCGCCGTCGTCCACGGCCCGCCTCGCCAGCTCGGCCACGTCCTGCGGATGCGCGGGGTCCAGTACGACGACCTCGGCGCCGAGAGCCCTCGCCCTGTCCACCAAGTGGAACCTTGCGACCTTCCCGTCGCCCGAGCGCGGGTTCATGATGATGAACGGGCGTCCCGGAGGAGGGACCCGGCGTTCCGGCGTGCGCACCGGGCCTGGGTCCGCCAGTGCTGTTCTGCCGGCGGAGACAGCCAGCGTCCACAGGGCGAGCGAGACGAGCACCACCCACAGCACTCCGGCGACCGCGTAGAACACCACGACGGCGACCGGCGCGCCGATCGCCAGTATGAGAGCGAGCGCCCTGGCCACACCCGCGCGCGCGAGCACCCACCACACGCCGGCCGCCGTGACGGCCAGCCCTGCCAGCCCCACGCCCACCAGCGCGACGCTCCGAAGCCCGGCGAACACCAGGAGGACCAGCAGCGCCGCCGTTCCCGCCGCCAGCGCGAGGCGTGCGGCC
This sequence comes from Streptomyces scopuliridis RB72, assembly GCF_000718095.1. Classification (GTDB taxonomy): domain Bacteria; phylum Actinomycetota; class Actinomycetes; order Streptomycetales; family Streptomycetaceae; genus Streptomyces; species Streptomyces scopuliridis. The sequence continues at coordinate 8,579 of NZ_JOEI01000006.1, forward strand.
CAACGCCTGTCCACGCGATCAAGCCTCCCGCCGATCAGACAGCTCCCGTCCGTCATTGCACAGGCGCGGTCCGCGAAGCGCATCACCCGGCACGGGTGACCCGTCCCCGGGCCGTCGCGTGGCGATCAACGGCCGAGCGCATGACCATGGGAATGCCGGTTCCCCGGCACCGCCCGGCATGGCCCGGCATGGCTCGGTTCACGTGGTGACAGGACCGGAGTCGATGTGCCGGCCACGAGCCATCCATCGCCACCTGGGGGTGGTACGCATTCTTCCAGCCCGTGCCACGGCCGCAGAGGGCGGCGAGAACGAGGGCGGCGAGAACACCGTCGTCCCGTCGTTCGGCGCAGCCGGGGCACCGCTGGATCCGTCCGGGGACCCGCTGCTCGCGGCGAAGTTCTCGGTCCCGGCCGTCGCCCGCGGCTTCGTCCGCCGAAAACGGCTTCTGGACCGGCTCACCGACGGTACGAGCGGGCCGCTCACCCTCGTCACGGGCCCGGCAGGGGCCGGGAAGACGACCCTCGTCTCCTCCTGGACGCGGTGGGGTAAGGCCCCGGGACCGGTGGTGTGGGTGACCCTGGACTCCGGCGACACCCCCGGTGTCTTCTGGACCTACGTCGTGGACGCGTTCCGCCGCGGGCTTGCCGGGTTCCAGCGCGGACCCATCGGGCTCACCGGCGACATCGGCACGCCCGTCTCCGCCGGCAGCGTCGATCACTCGCTGCTGGTCCGCCTCTGCTCCGCCCTGGAACGGCTGCCCGAGCCGGTGGTCCTCGTGCTCGACGGCCTGGACAAGGTGCCCGACCGGGAGGTGGCATCGGGCCTGGAATTCGTCCTGGACCACGCCGGGCCGCGGTTGCGCCTGGTCCTGACCAGCCGGGTGGATCCCCCGCTGCCGCTCCATCGCTACCGTACCGAGGACCGGGTGTACGAGATCAGGGGCGGCGACCTGGCGTTCACCCCGCACGAGGCGGCCGTACTGCTGCGCGGGCACGGCCTGGTGCCGGGCGCGGAGACCGTGGGCGCCCTCACCGGCCGCACCGAGGGCTGGGCCGCCGGACTGCGGCTGTGCGCCCTGGCCATGCGGGAGTCGGGCGACGCGGACGGCTTCGTCCGGTCGTTCAGCGCCTCCGAGCACGCGGTGGCCGACTACCTGCTCGCCGAGATCCTCGACGCCCAGCCCGCCGCGACCCGGGAACTGCTGCTCCGTGTCAGCATCCTGGACCGGGTGCACCCCGATCTCGCCAACGCGCTGACCGGGCGCGAGGACGCCGAGCTGATCCTGACGCGGCTGACACGTGCCAACGCCTTCGTCGAACCCATCGCCGACACACGGTGGTGTCGCTTCCACACGCTGTTCGCCGAGGTACTCCACGCACACCTGCGCAGCCGGCGGCCCGGCCTGGAACCGAAGCTGCACCGCCGGGCCGCACGCTGGTTCACCGATGCCGGCCAGATCACCGACGCCCTGGCCCACGCGGCCGCGGGCGGGGACTGGCGGTACGGCGCCACCGTGGCCGTCCAGCACCTGATGGTCGGACGTCTGCTGGCCGACCCCGGGGCCGAGGGGCTCGATCGGCTCTTCTCCCGCATGCCGCCGGACGTCCCGGGGGCCGAACCCGCCCTGATCGCGGGGGCCCGCGACCTGTCCCGGCACGACTCCGCGGGCTGCCGCGCGCACCTCGCGCGGGCCGAGCACCACCTGTACCGCAGGGGAGCACGGCCCACGCCCGAGGCGCGGCTCACCCACGCCCTGCTGCGGCTGCTGTCCGGGTCGTACGAGCAGCGGCACACGGGGGCGGACGGCGCGGCGGCGGCCGAGGAGGCGGCACAGCACGTCGGGGAACTGATGGGGCGGCTGCCACCGTTCCGGATCAAGGAACACCCCGAAATCGAGGCGCTGCGACACCACGGGCTGGCCTGCGCCCTGCTGAAGTCCGGGCGCCTCGACGACGCCCGTACCGCGTTCGCGGAAGCCGTGCGGGCCCGCGCGGCCGAGGTGACGCCCCTCGTGCGGCACCAGTGCTTGGGGCAGCTCGCCCTGGCCGAGGCCATCGACGGTGCGCTGACCGTCGCGGCGGACCACGCCCGGTGCTCCCTCGGCGTCGCCGACCAGCACCGCATACCCGAGCCCCGCCGTTCGGGGGCCGGTCACCTGGCGCTGGCCATCGTGGCGTTCGAACGCGGCGATGTCCGCGCCGCGATTCACCACCTCGATCCCGCCGAGGCGCTCCCCGACACCCGCGACGACCCGATGCTGATGACCGAGACAGCGGTCCTGTGGTCCCGGGTGGAGCTGGCGCGGGGCCGGCGGTCGGCGGCCCTCGGGCCCCTGGACGCACTCGGCCCGACCCCCCTGCCATGGCCCGCCGAACGCCGGGCCGTCGCGCGCTCCGCCGTCGCCCTGGCCCGCGGAGACCACGCGACGGCGATCTCCGTCCTGGACGGGGCCGCATCCGGAGGCCCGTCCCGGACCGTCGCCCTCGCGCTCGCCCACCTCTCCGCCGGGCACACCGAGGCCGCTCTGCGCCTCGTCGCACCGATCGACGGCTCATCGGGGCCGCCCCTGCCCGATCGCGTACGGATCCTGCTGCTGCGGACCCATGCCACGATGCCGGACGGCGACCCCGCGGTCACGCGCGCCCTGCTCGCCCAGGCTCTGGACGCGGCACGCCCCGAACAGCTGCGACAGCCTTTCACCGAAGCCGGACCCTGGCTACGGCATCTGCTCCACCGTCCGGACGGCCCCCTCGGCGTACATGCCTGGCTCACCGCGCGGCCACCGGACCGCCAGGACAACCCGATCCTGATCGAACCGCTGAGCGGACGTGAACGGGAGGTGCTCGCGCACCTGGAGCAGATGATGTCCACCGACGAGATCGCCGCCGCCCTGCACCTGTCCGTCAACACCGTCAAGACGCATCTGCGGGGCCTCTACCGCAAGCTGTGCGTCTCCCGCCGCCGGGAAGCGGTCGAGCGCGGCCGTGAGCTCCGCCTTCTGTGAGGTGCCGGCCCTGCCGTGCGGTCACCTCCCGTGGGTGATGTGGTCCCGCCGCCCGACGGGGAGCATGCGGAGGACGGTTTTCCCGACGCGGGAGAAGCGGTGGGGCGCATGCGGTACGAGTTCCGTGTCACCGGCCATGTCTCGGCGGTCCTTGCCGAGGGGTTCCCGGAGCTGGACAGGGTGCTGGCTCCCCGGCAGACGCTGTTCATCGGTGAGGTGACGGACGAGGCGCATCTGTACGGGCTGCTGAACCGCTTCCGGGATCTGGGCCTGCGCGTCGAGGAGATGCGCCGCCTCGCGGACTGACACCGCCTGTCCAGCAGACCGGCAAGCTCCACAAGGCCGGAATCTCACCCGTACCGGGTGAAGCGTCCAGCCCCCGGATCACGCACGCTCGAACCGCGAGTAGATCGCGCGAGTAGCGCGAGTAGATCGGGGGGGATGGATCGGGGGGATGGCTTGGCGCGGGGGCCTGGATTGGGATTGGGAGAAGGCAATGGACGGTTCCATGTACCTGGCGTACGACTATCCGGTTCTGGGCGCGTTCTGGACCATGTTGTGGATCTTCCTCTGGGTCCTGTGGTTCGTCGTGCTCTTCCGCGTCATCGTCGACATCTTCCGCGACGACACCATGAGCGGCTGGGCCAAGGCCGGGTGGCTCGTCCTCGTGATCGTCCTTCCCCTCGTCGGCGTCCTCGTGTACGTCCTCGCTCGCGGTAAGGGCATGGGCAGGCGCGAGACGGAGCATGTCCGGGCCCAGCAGAAGGCGTTCGACACCTACGTGCGTGAGACCGCCAGGGGTACGGGAGGAACCAGCGAGGTCGAGGAACTCGCGAAACTCTCGGAGATCCGCGCCAAGGGCGACATCACCGACGAGGAGTTCCGCCGGGCCAAGGAGAAGATCCTGCACTGACGGCCTGACGGCCTGACTGCGGCGACAGCCACGTCGGCACAGCCGGTCGGTCCTCTCCTCACAGTCCTCACAGGCGGGTCGTACGGCGATGCCGGCCCGCGGCATTGATCCCCGTCCGTCCGGCGGATCCGCGGCCCGCGACCGCGTACGGACGGGGCCGCCGGCCAACAATCTTCGCGAGAGCAACACACAGAATACGCATAGCCTCCCGCAGAGGCCGTTACGTTGTTTCCCGCTCGATCATGAGTGCGAACTTGAACCGGTCGCCGGAATTCCTGGTGGCGCAGTCAGCACAGAAAGATCGCGGATGGACTACTGCTCCTCGTGCCGTCGGACCCTCAACGGGGCCCTGGTGTGCCCCGGGTGTGGCGCGTACGCCCCGGACATCGCCCCTCCTGGTCATCACCAGGGTGACGCGGCACCCACAACCGTGACGGCGGCGGAGGCGTGGCAGGCGCGGGAGTTCTCGGCCTCGGCGGAGTACTACGACGCTCCTCACGCCGGTCCCGAGCCGACCGCTTCCGACGCTCACCACGCCCCCGAGGGCGCGATGGCGGACGTGTCGGACGCCGGGCCGTTCAGCGATTCCGAGTACACCGCCGCCCCTGTGCCGGAGGGCCGCGCCGCCCGGCGCCGTCAGATGGCGCGCTGGAAGAAGCAGCGACGCCGGGCCGTGGTCGCGTCGACCGTCGCGCTCGTCGGGGGCGGTCTGACCCTCGCCGTACTGCCGTCCCGGCCTTCGACCGGCCACGACACGCAGGCATCCGCGACACCGGAGCCGAAGGCCACGGCCACAACCGGGACGGACGCCACCGAAACCGACTCGTCCTCCGTACGGCCGCGCACGGAAGATTCGCAGGGATCCGGCAGCAGCGCTCGCTCGTCCGCGATCACGAGCCCGCCGCGGAAGGCCACCACCCTGGTGGCCAGGACCTCTACGAAGAACCCGCGGCAGACCACCATCGCCGCCCGTCCCACGGCGACGACGAGCGCGCAGCCTCGCACCACCACTGCCACCGTGACGGCCGACGAGGCGCCCACCGCCAATCCGCCGGCCCCGGAGACGACGCCGCCGCCTCCCCCGCCGCCACCGCCCCCGCCCGCCGACGACTCCACAGCAGACACGCCGCCCCCGAGCCCCCCGCCGACTACGACAAAGCCGGACCGGCTCTGCGTGCTTGTCCTGTGCATTGGAGGATCGGCCGGCAACTGAGACTGGGGGCGCGCCCGCCCTCAGCCCCCTTACTCCCGCGACCGCATCGCCTCCAGAGGCCGTGCGCGCAGCACCCTCGTCGCCGGGATGCGGATCGAGAGCACGCCCGTCAGGACCGTCGCGGCGACGATGGCCGCGAAGACCCAGGGTGGGCCCGACGGCAGGGGTGTGTCGATGAGGCGCAGGGAGAGGATCGTCAGGGGGACGGCGGCTACGGCCGTGCCGATCAGGACCGCTATGCCCGCCACCAGTGACGTTTCGAGGGCCAGCATGCGGGTTACCTGGCGGCGGGTGCCGCCCACCAGGCGGAGGAGGGCCAGTTCGCGGGCGCGGCCCGTGGTGATGGTGACGAGGGTGGTGGCGACCGAGAGGGCGACGTAGGCCAGTACGACGGCGAGCAGGAGGCGGTTCAGCCAGGCGTTGGCCTCCATCTCGGTGTCCTGGGCCACGAGCAGGGACTCGCGGTCGCCGACGGCGAGGCCCGGGTGTTCCTTCGCCAGTGCGCTCAGGCCTGTGGCCACGGCGTCGCGGTCCGCGTCGGGGGCGGTCGCGACGAGTACGACGTCGGCGAGCCGGTCCGTCGTGTGGGGCAGTACGGCGTCGGACGGGAGGAGTACGTCGCCGAAGCCGAGGTTGGGCCGGTACAGGGCGATCACCCGGGGCTTCGTGGGGGTTCCGTCGCCCAGTACGAGGTCGACGCGGTCGCCGACCTTCTTGCCGAGCCAGAGCGCTTCGGTCTCACTCAACGCGACGGTGTCGCCGCGCAGTTCGCGCAGGCTGCCCGATGCGACGGGCAGGTCGAGCGTGCCCGTCAAGCCCGTGGCGTCGATGCCGTAGGCGGTGGACCGTGACAGTGGTTCCTCGGTGGCCTCGCGGTCGACCGCGACCACTTCGGTGGCGACCAGCGGGGTCGTCGCGGAAACGCCCGGCACGTGGCGTGCGGCCGCCGCGATGTCCGGGGCGACGCCGCCCCCGGCGCCGGCCAGCACGAAGTCCGCGACCGTCGCCGCGCGGGCCTGGTACTGCGTCGCCGTGGACAGCGTGGTCTGGCTGTAGAACTGGCTGGTCGCGAAGCCGATGGTCAGCACGAGCGGGGTGACGGCCGCCGCCAGCCGCCGGGAACCGGCCACGCTGTTGGCCGCCGCGAGGTAGCCCGCCACCCGGGAACGCCGCAGCAGGCTCGCGCCGGCGAGGCGGGAAAGCGCGGCCATCAGCCGTGGGCCGAGCAGCGCGATACCGATCAGGGCCAGCATCGAGGAGAACTGGGCGGGCACCGCGGCCAGACTCTGCGGTACGACCACGACGGCCGCGACGGCGACGAGCGCCAGGCCCAGCAGCACGTACCCGCCGATGACGCGCCCGCGCCCGATGTCGGGACGTTCCACCGCGGACTCGCGCAGCGCCTCCACCGGCCGCACCCGCACCTGGCGCCGGGCCGCCACCCATACGGCGATCCGCGCCGCGCCGAGGCACAGCACCAGCGTGGCGATCGCGGGCGCCGGGCCGATCGACAGAGCGAAGCCGTCCTCGATCACACCGATACGGGCGAAGCCGTCGCGCAGCGCCTGCGCGGCGAGATAGCCGGGCCCTATACCGGCCGGCGTCGCGACCCCCGACACCAGCAGTACTTCGGTGGCGAGCATCCGGTGCACCTGGCGCGGGGTGGCGGCCACCGCGCGCAGCAATGCGATCTCCCGGCGCCGCTGGTGCACCATCAGCGACAGCGTGCCGGCCACGACGAGGACGACGATCATCAGAACGAAGCCGGTGAACGACCCCGACACCAGCGTCAGGACCGAGCGCGACTGCGCCGCGCTGAGAAACTCGACCTCGCCGCGCTCGACACCGGCCCGCACCACGACGCGTTGGCCGTCCGCACGGTCACCGTTCCCGCTGCCGCCGTACCCCTGCCCGCCGTTCCCGCTGTCGCCGTACCCCTGCCCGCCGTTCCCGTTGTCGCCGTATCCCTTCGCGGCGAGGGCCCGCTCCACGCGTTCGACGAGCGTGTCCCGGTCCTGCGACAGCGAGCGCACCATCCCGAGCAGACCGCTGTCGCCGCCCGTCGGTACGCCGGGGTCGGCGAAGACGGCGATGGCCGCGACCGACGCGGGGTGGCCGGACAGCTCGCGCGCCCGCGCGTCGGTGAAGAACAGGGCCGACTGCCGAGGCAGTCCGTCACCCTCCGGCGGTGTCGCCAGGCCGACGACCCGGTACGGCGTGGCGCCGTCCGCCGTCGCGATCCGTACCTGCTCGCCGACACCGGTCCCCGCCCGCGCGGCGGTCGCCGCGTCCAGCACGATCTCGTCGGGACGCCGCGGTTCCGCGCCCTCGCGCAGCGCGAACGGCGTCAGCTTCGCCGTACCCCAGCCGTGGCCCAGCATCTCGCCGCCGTCCGGGCCGCCCAGCGTCCTGCCTTCGCCCGTCACCAGCGTCGCCGGGAAGCTGACTTCGCCAACCGCCGTACGTACGCCGGGAACCGCGGCCACCGTCGCGACCAGCTCCGCGGGCAGCATCGCCCGCTCGGGCAGCGACTCGACGGGGTCCGGCCCCTCGGGCAGCGGTACGGTGACCGACTGCCCGGCGCCGACGACGACCGGGGCCGCCGCGTACCGCTGCGGCGCGATCCCGGCGAACAGCCCGGATTCCAGCAGCACCCCGCAGGCCGTGACGAGTACGGCGCCGCCGAGCACCGCGAGGAACGACGCGATGAACTGGGCGCGGCGGGCCAGGATCGACTTCCGGGCGACGTACCGGACTCCGCCGATGGATCGGCCGGGACCGGCGGGCCGGGCGCCACCGCCGGGCCGGGCGCCACCGTCAGACTTGCCGGCCCCCATGCGCCGGTCGCTCACCGCGCCCCTCATCGCTCCCCCAGATGCGTCATCCGCGCCGCCACCGACTCCGCCGTCGGCGCGTCGAGTTCGCCGACGATCCTGCCGTCGGCGAGGAACATCACGGTGTGCGCGTAGGACGCCGCGACCGGATCGTGGGTGACCATCACGACCGTCTGCCCGAGCGAGTCGACCAGCCCCCGCAGCAGCCGCAGCACCTGCGCGCCCGTGCCGGTGTCGAGCGCGCCCGTCGGTTCGTCGGCGAAGACGACATCGGGCCGCGTCACCAGCGCGCGGGCGATCGCCACCCGCTGCTGCTGGCCGCCGGAGAGCTCGCTCGGCCGTCGCCCGAGCAGTTCGCCGAGCCCGACCGCGCCCGCGATCTCCGTCAGCCATGCCGGATCGACCGACCGGCCCGCGAAGCGCAGCGGCAGGGTGATGTTGTCGCTGACGTCGAGCGCCGGGATCAGGTTGTACGCCTGGAAGACGAAGCCGATCCGCTCGCGGCGGAGTTCGGTGAGGGCCGTCTCCTTCAGCCCGCTCAGGTCGGTGTCCCCGAGCAGCACCCGGCCCGACGCGGGCCGTTCGAGGCCCGCCGCCAGGTGCAGGAACGTGCTCTTGCCCGAGCCCGACGGACCCATCACGGCGGTGAACGCGCCACGCGTGATCCCGGCCGTCACCCCGTGCAGGGCGGTGACGGCGGCGGCGCCCTCCCCGTAGACCGCCGTGGCGGCCTCCAGTCGCACGGCGAAGCCGGACGCCGTACCGCCGGGCATCCCACCCCCGGACGCCGTACCGCCGGGCATCCCACCCCCGGACGCTGTACCGCCGGACGTCTCGCCGCCCGGCGCCACCCGCCCCGATATCCGTACCGGCCCTGCCGTCATGATCCGCCCCTCCACCAGGAAATCGTTATCGTGACGGTAGGCCGGAGCCGTTGGCGTGAACGATCCCGTACATGCCAGGATCGAGGGTGGAGCCAACTCCACCACGCACCAGGGGGCAGCCCGACGTGACCCACCCCACCGCGGGGCAACCCCGGCCACGGCTGCGCGAGTTGAAGTTCCTCGCGGTCGGTGCCGGCACCGGCCTCGTGTCGTGGTTCGTGCTGGCCGGGCTGATCCTGAGCGTGGCGCCGGTCGTCACGCTTCCGCTGCTGCCCCGCACCGCACGGGCCGCGCGCCGCCTGGCGGCCTTCGAACGCCGCCGTACCGGCGAGTTCCTCGGCACGCCGATCGCCCCGCCCCAGCCGCTCGACGGCGACGACATCGGCGCCGTACTGACGAGCCCCGACATGCGCCGTGACGTGAGCTGGCTGACCCTCCAGGCCACGCTGGGCACGCTGGCGGGACTGGTGGCGGTCAGCGCGCCGGCGGGCGTCGTCCAGAACGTGGTGATCGCCGCGCTCTGGCCGTATCTGCCCGAGGTCACGACGACGCTGAACCACCCGGTGGAGTCCTGGGGCGACGCGACCCTCGCGCTGGCCACCGCCGCCGCGTACGGCACGGTGGGGGCGCTCCTCATACCGACCCTCGCCCGGTGGTACGCGCGCATCAGCGCCGTACGGCTCGCGCCGCGCAGGATCTCGCTCGCCGAGCGCCTCGCCGAGGTCACGGCCACCCGGGCCGCCGCGCTCGAAGCGCACGGCACCGAGCTGCGCCGGATCGAACGCAACCTCCACGACGGCACGCAGAACCGTCTCGTCGCGGTCGTGATGCACCTCGGGATGGTGGAGCGCGCGCTGCACCGCGACCCGGAGTCGGCCCTGCCGATGGTGCTCACCGCCCAGAACGCGGCCACCGACGCGCTCAGCGAACTGCGTGAGGTGGTGCGCAGTATCTATCCGCCGGTGCTGATCGACCGCGGTCTGCCGGGCGCGGTGAGCGCGCTGGTGTCGCACTGCGCGATCCCCGCCACGTACGAGGCGCGGGACCTGCCCCGCGCGCCCGCCGCCGTGGAGGCCGCGGCCTACTTCGTGGTGGCCGAGGCGCTCACCAACGCCGTCAAGCACAGCGGGGCGCGGCAGATCACCGTGGTCCTGCACGCCGACGACGGCCTGCTCACCGTCGAGGTCACCGACGACGGCCAGGGCGGGGCCGACGAGACGCTCGGCACCGGACTGCTCGGTATCGAACGCCGGGTCGCCGCCTTCGACGGTACGACCCTGCTCCACAGCCCGCTCGGCGGACCCACGGTCCTGCGGGCCGCCATCCCCCTAGGAGTCTGACGCCTGTGCGCATCGTGATCGCCGAGGACGACGCCCTGCTGCGGGCGGGGCTCACGCACCTGCTGCGTGCCGAGGGCATGGAGGTCACCTCCGCCGTCGACAACCCCACCGATCTGCTGGCCGCCATCGCCGCCGACCGCCCTGACGTCGCGGTCGTGGACGTACGGATGCCGCCGACCTTCCGTGACGAGGGGCTGCGCGCCGCCGTCGAGGCGCGCCGCCGGCAGCCGGGCCTCGCGGTGCTCGTCCTGTCCGCGCATGTCGAGGACAGCTACGCCACCGAACTGCTGGCCGACGGCGCCGGCGGCGTGGGCTATCTGCTCAAGGAGCGGGTGGGGAAGGTCGCCGACTTCCTCGAAGCGCTGGAACGGGTGGCCGGGGGCGGTACGGCGATGGACCCGGAGGTCGTCGCGCAGCTGCTGGTACGCCGCCGCTCCGACGACCCGCTGCTCAGCCTGACCCCGCGCGAGCGCGAGGTGCTGGCGCTGATGGCCGAGGGGCACTCGAACGCGACGATCGCCGGGCTGCTGGTCGTCTCCGACGGCGCGGTGCACAAGCACATCGGCAATATCTTCAGCAAGTTGGGGCTGCCGACGACGGATGGGAGGCACCGGCGGGTGCTGGCGGTGCTGGCGTATCTGAAGGCGTGACAGCGACGGTGTGATGGCGAAGACGCGATGGCCGCGCCGGGAGAGGCCGCGGCCTGGGGATCGCACCCCTTGGGGGGTGGACCTTGCTCCACCCCCCTTACGGGCGCAGGCCGCATTCCCGCGGCATGCCGGACACGGACAAGCTGAGGACATGCCGGAGCACACACCTCCGGTCCGTACAGCTCGTACGGCCCCTCCCGTCCGTCCTCAAGGAGTTCCCGCATGTCCCACAACACCCCTGCCCCGGCTTCCACTTCTGGTGCTTCCGCTTCTGATGCTTCCGCTTCTGGTGCTTCCGCTTCTGGTGCTTCCACCCGCCGGAGTCGTCCTCGGCGGCGGGCTGCCACCCTGATCGCCCTCACGCTGGTGGCCGGGCTGGGTCTGCCGACGGCGTACAGCGCGGCCTACGCCGACGAGAGCACACGGACCAGCGCGGCGGGCACGCAGAAGGACACGCAGGCGGCCGCGCGGAAGGGCATGCAGAAGATAGCCGACGGGCTCGTGAGCGACGGCAAGCGTCCCGCCGCGCTCATCAGTACGCGGGAGCGGGACGGCCGTACGGGTACGTACGCCGCCGGGGTCGGCGACCTGGCGACCGGCGCCCGGGTCCCGGCCGACGGGCAGGTGCGTATCGGCAGCAACACCAAGACCTTCACCGCCGTCGTGGTGCTGCAACTCGTCGGCGAGGGAAAGATCGACCTCGACGCGCCGATCGAGACCTACCTCCCGAACCTCATCCGCGGCGAGGGCGTCGACGGCCGCCGGATCACCGTACGGCAGCTGCTCCAGCACACGAGCGGACTGCCCGAGTACACCCAGGCCGTGGCCGGGAACTTCGCGGAGTTCCAGCACCGCTACGCCGAACCGCGCGAGCTGCTCGACCTCGCCCTCGAAGGCAAGGCGTCCTTCCCGCCGGGCACCAAGTGGGAGTACAGCAACACCAATTACGTCGTCGCCGGCCTCCTCGTCCAGAAGATCACCGGCCGCCCCCTCGCCGAGGAGATCACCAAGCGGGTCATCGACCGGATCGGGCTCCGGCACACGTACTTCCCGCAGGCGGGCGACATGACGATCCACGAGAAGCACCCCAAGGGCTACTTCACCGAGAAGCCCGGCACCCCGCTGCGCGACGTCACGGTGCAGGACCCCTCCTGGGGCTGGGCGGCCGGGGCCATGGTCTCCACCAACAGCGATGTCAACCGCTTCTTCACCGCGCTGCTCGACGGCCGCCTGCTCAAGCCGGCCCAGCTCAAGGAAATGCGCACCACCGTCCCGGCCGAGGACCCCGTCCCCGGCTCCCGCTACGGACTCGGCCTGATGAGCAAGCCGCTGTCCTGCGGCGGCGTCGCCTGGGGCCACGGCGGCGACATCCCCGGCTACGAAACGCGCGGCGGCGTCACGGAGTCCGGCCGCGCCGTCAATGTCGCGGTCACCGTCCTGCCCAGCGATCTGGCCGGGGTGATGGAGGTGGAGAAGGCGGTGGACACGGCGCTGTGCCGCTGAGTCCCACACTCCGCAGCGTCCGTCAGCCCCCGAGGACCCAGCGCACCGCCGCGGCCACGCCGAGGACCAAGGGCGGCACGAGCCACCACGGTCCCATCGTGCGCCGCACCGAGGGTACGACCGTGATCAGCAGGGCCAGGGCGCTCGTCGCGAGGGTGAGGGCGCACGACAGCGCGATTCCGGCGCGTGCGTCGTCGTCCCAGGGGCCCGACGGGCGGATGGTCAGCGCCGTGTAGCAGCACCAGGCGGCGAGCAGCTGCAGGATCACGAGCGGGACGGCTAGGACCTGCCGCAGACAGCCCTGGTCGTCGGTTGTCGATGGTGGCGGTGGTGGCGTCATGTGGCGCGGCGTCGGGCGCGGGCTCGGAGCGCGTACGTGACCAGGGCGCGGATCGGGGCGGGTGGGCGGCGTACGGTCAGGGCCGCGCGGAGCGGCTGGTCCAGGAGCGAGGCCGCGACGGCCGGGGCGAGGGGGGCCAGGGGGGCCGGGAGCCGGGCCGCCAGCAGGCCCTTGCTGGTGGCGGCCCAGAGCGCGCGGCCCGCCTCCGTGGGGGCGAAGTGGCGCGTCTCGTAGTCGCGCATCCAGCCCTCCACAGCCGCCAGGTCATGGGCCGAGCCGCCTGCCAAGTCGCCGCTCGTGACCGGGGGTTCGGGCAGGCCGAGGGCGTCCGAGAGGGCCATGTGGAAGGCGTACGCCGCGTCCCGTTCCGCTTCGGTGACGTGCCGGTGGCCGTGGGCGTCGATGAACCGCAGGGGGCAGACGGTGAAGCAGGCCAGTACGTAGTGCATCAGCTCGGGCGTGATGCCGGGCCGGTCGTGGATCCGGCGCAGGCTGTCGACGACCCGCCTGCCCTCCGCGCTGTCCAGGCCCTCTCCGATCAGGGTGAACATGGCGACCCCGGTCGCCTTGGCCCGGCCGCGCGGCTCGTTGGTCATCCGGCCGCCGGCGGCCAGTACGTGGGCGATGTCCGGGATGCCGAAGGTACGGACGAAGCCGAGGGTGAGTCCGACCCGGGACTCCTCCGGCATCGTCTCCAGGACGAGCCGCGCGTAGGCGCGGTACGCGCCGCGCGTTCCGGCGGTCATCCGGCCGCGGTGGCGACGGCCAGCGCCTCGCCGGTCAGGGGCGCGTACAGATAGCGGGCGACCCGTACCAAGTGCGCGCGCTCCTCCCCCGGTTCCGCGTCCAGGCCGGGCAGTGGGGCCTGGTCCTCGCGCGGGCGCGGCGGCGTCCCGGCGTTCAGCGCCTCGCCGGCGAAGCGCAGCGCGGCGGCGACGATCAGCGCCGCCCGGTCGCCGTCGTCGAGGCGGGCCCGCTCGGCGACGGCGGTGGCCGCGGTGACCACCGCCGGATCGACCCACGGCCGCAGCGTCAACTGCCCGTCACGTATCTCCAGTCCGCGCCTGGCGGTACGCCACTCCAGGTCCCGGAACGCCAGCCGTTCGGTCCAGGCCGACGGCGGCGCTTCCAGGGCCAGCCGGCGGTCCGCGCGGTAGACCAGGTCCCACAGCGGGCGCAGGGCCTGGTAGTCGCGGCGCCTGCGCGTCCAGGCGGCGACGGCCGGTCCGGCGAAACCCGCGGTGATGAGTACGGCTCCGAGCGCGGCGAACGCGGGGCCCACGGCGGTGCTCAGCCACTCCACCCCGTCGACCTCCGCGAAGGCCGCACCGATCGCGATGAGCTTGCACGCGACATAGCCGCAGGCCACGAGCCCGCCGACGGCGATCAGCCGGATGCCTCGGCGCAGCCATCCGTACGGCAGCCCGGAGGCGTGCCCGGAGCACACCCTGCTGATGTCGAGCAGCGCGAAGCCGAACAGCGCCTGGTAGATGACGAGGAAGACGGCGATCTGCGGAATCGTCGCGAAGGTGGTGTCGAACGTGAGGGGTGTCTCCGGGCTGTCCGCTCCCCCCGTGAAGAACAGCGCGATCATCACCGGGACCAGCACCGCGAACACCGCGAGCCGCCGTCGCGCCTGGCGCCAGGTGGCGCCGGTCGCCGCGTCCCACACCCGTGAATTGGTGCGTTCCTTCGGCGGGGTCCACATCCGCGCCAGCACGACGGCCGCGGCGGAGAACCCCGTAATGCCCAGATAGACGAGCAGAGTCGCCAGGTTGCCGCGGCCCGTGAGGCGGTCGATCAGCCGGTACAGCACCGGGGACGCCACCACGAACGCGGTCGCCGGGGCCGCGATCGTCACGGCGACGACGAGCAGACCGTGGGACGGATCCCGCCGCCACGCCCGGAGCTTCAGTACGGCGACGACCCAGGCGAGCGTGCCGATGCCGAGGTAGACCGCGTTGAACGGCGCCTCGGATATGCCGGACGCGCCGCCCTCAGACATGCTGTCCCTTGCGATGCTCCAGCGCGGGCGCCAGCTGGGACGTCGTCCCGGCTCCGGGCGCCAGCACAAGAATGCGCGTCAACTCGGCCCCCAGGATCTCCGCTTCCTCTTCCGCGGCACCATCGTAGTGCGAGCGTCCGAGGACCAGCCGGATCATGTCGGCGTCGATCGTGGGCAGTTCCACATGGGCCGTGTCCTCGTCGGCCGCCGGGGCCTCGGCCAGATGCCCGCAGAGGAGATGCGCGAGTTCATGGCAGATGATGTGGGCCTGGTGCAGGTCCGAGGTCTCCTGCTCGAAGTAGATCACGTCGGATTCCGCGCGGCGTTCCACGAACCCCGACGGCTCTTCCACCCGCATCCGGCGCGGAACGAGCCGTACGGGACGCCCCGACCGGTCGGCGACCGCGGCGCACAGCTCTTCGACCGTGCTCAGCTGCGGCAGATCCAGCTCTCTGACCATGGCCCGCATCCGGCGGCGGGTACGTCCAAGATCTCGCACGATCTCCCCATCAGCATCAGCCAGTCGCCAGTGTCCCAACGGCGTCCGCCGGTAGTCGGTCACGCGTCGGGGCGGCCGTCGGAGCGGCCGTCGGGCAGTCCGACCGCCCTCCTCAGTTGTTCCACAACAGTGAGGGCGGCGTCCTGCATTTCCGGGGGAAGGCCGGCCGCCCGCATGGCGATACGTTCCACCCGGGCGTCCCGCAGCGCCTCGATCTTCCGCAGATCGCGCTCGACGGCCTGGGCGGTGGCGGAGTCGCTGAAGTAGTCCAGCGGGATGCCGAAGAACTTGGCGATCTTCACCGCGTTCTCCAGGCTGGGCTTCTGTGTGCCCTTGCGGAGGTTGCCGATATAGGTGCCGCTGAGGCCGGTCCCCTCGGCGATCTCCGAGTCGCGCCAGGGGCGGCCCAGATCCTTCGGATAGATCACCGAGATCACACGCCGGAAGCGCGCCGCGAAGTCCAGCGGTTCCGACGGCTCCTGACTGTCCCGACCGTCCCCGCTGTCGCGACTGCCCCTACTGTCGCGACTGTCCCCACTGTCGCCAGTGTCGTCAGTGTCGCCAGATCGAAGAGCCGACGCTTCTGAGCGTGGAGAATCGGTGGCCATGTGCCGGATCATAGAACTCTTCGGCCGTCGGCGGGGATCACGCCGTCGTACCGATTTACACGATCGTTGCGATTAAGCGGGCCAAAAGGCGTGCCGCGCAGGGAATCGCCGTCGACCACCAGCTGGTCAATCAACAATAGTTGACTTCTGCTCGGCGC
Source organism: Streptomyces scopuliridis RB72 (assembly GCF_000718095.1). GTDB lineage: Bacteria > Actinomycetota > Actinomycetes > Streptomycetales > Streptomycetaceae > Streptomyces > Streptomyces scopuliridis. The sequence continues at coordinate 24,530 of NZ_JOEI01000006.1, forward strand.
AGGTAGCAGGATCGACGACGCTGGCGCGTGCACGTCATGAGAGTTCCCGCAGCGGGACCTGGGTCTGCGGGCGCTGGGCGCCGCTGCCCCACGGGGGTGGGCAACAGTGCCCGGCGCCAAGGCCTGTCCGGCGGACAGGCCCCAACGCCCTCATGGCGCGCTCGCAACGGCTGTGCCGGACGGGCGGGGGCCATGAGGGCCTTTGGTGGAGTTGGACCGTGCGCGTCAGGCCGCTGTACGGGTCCCGCGCCTGCGGGTGATGACCACCAGCGCGCCGCCCGCCGCGAGTACGGCCGCGCTCGCCCAGGCGATCGCCGACGTACCGCTGCTACCGGTCTGGGCCAGGGCGCCGGTGCCGCCGCCCGTGGTGCCCGCGGTGGCGTTCGGGTATGTGGTGGTGGTCTGGGTCTGGGGCTGGTTGCCGCCCGAGCCGCCCGCCGAACCGCCCGTCGAGCCGCCGGTGCCGGCGGCGTCCGTCACATTCACCGTGAAGAACGCCTGGTTGTTCGCCTTGTTGGTGTCGAACGTCAACTCAGCGCCCCACTCGGACATATGACGTACGACGCCGCGGGTCGTCGCCGGCGCGTCCTCGTCGACCTTCAGCACGAACGGCAGCGTCGCGACCTTGCCCACGGGGAACGGCGAGCCGATCCAGCAGAGGTAGGCGGGAGCATCGGGATCGGGTTCGCCCGTGCCGTCGCCGTTCCAGAGGCGGCAGCGCTCCGGCACCTTCACCGCCCTCGTGCCCTTGGGGATGTTGACCAGCAGCGAGATCTGGCCGTCGGTGGTGATGAGGTCGACGGAAGCGGGGCCGTCGTTGCGGATCTTCGCCGCCAGGGTGACGGTGTCGCCCGGATCGGCGGTGACGGTGTCCCCGGTGACGTCGAGATCGGCGGTGTTGACCGCGTTGACGATCCATCGCCACCACTCAGTCAAGGACTCGCTGGGCGGAGCGGCGCCGTCCGGAACGAGCGCGAGCTCAGGCCCGGAGCCGTTGCCGCTCTTCGCGCTCGTCGGCACGGTGGCGGCGAGGGGCGTCACCCGGTAGTCCACGAACTCGAAGAGCGCCGTCTTCTTGACGTCGAAACCCACGGACGTGGACAGCCGGTACCGCTTGCCCGGTTCGACGGGCGTGCTGATACGGCACACCGCCTCGGGCAGCGTCCGCCCGTTGCCGGACGGAAGGTCGGTGGTGCCGTACACACAGTTCGAGAACCGCTGCGCGAAGCCGAGTTCATGGGAGGTGCCGATCCGCAGTTCCACGCCCTGAGCCGTCAGCGACCCGGTGTTGGCGACGGTGATCGGGGCGTCGAGCGTGCTGCCGGGCTCGGCGGTGTCCGTCTGGGGGAGCCGGCTCACGACCAGATTCACCGCGCCGACGGTGACCTTGACGGTGGTGTCGATCACCTTCGCGTTGGAGGAGGTGGCGTAGACCCGGGCGGTACCCGTCGTGCCGAGCGCGGCGCCCGGCTTGGCTCTCATTTCGATGAGCCCGCCCTCGTAACCGTCCGGAGCGATGTCCCCGACAGGCCACGCGCACACGTCGCCCGGGCAGCCGGAGCCGAGGATATCGGTGAAGGCGGAGATGCCGGACACGTCGATCTTGACGACCACGTCCTTGGCGGTGCCGCCGTCGGGGTCGCCAGGGACGCCCCAACTGATCTGCGGCGGGTCGCTCTCGGCGGGCTGCGGCAGGCCGACCTCGTTCCGGACGACGTGGAACTTCAGGACGGGACCGTCCTGTGCGGCTTGCGGGCGGTCCGCCTGGGCGGCGGGCTGCGGGCGGTTCGCCTCGGCGGCGGGCTGCGGACCGTTCGCCTCGGCGGCGGGCTGCGAACCATTCGCCTGGGCGGCGGGCTGCGAACCATTCGCCTGCGCGGCGGGCTGCGGACGCGACGGGTCCGCCTGAGCGGGGGTACCGACGAGCGCGGCGCCGAGGAGAACGACCGCGACGGCGGCCGGGGTGGCGGACCATCGGCGTCGACTGGGTAGTGACATCTCGCGGATACCTTTCCGTTTACCGGACGTTGGCTTCCAGATGTCCTGTGCGACAGGTGGGCGTGGCGAATGGTTGTGCGGAGGTGAACGTTCCGCTCATGCGTGGCGCTCGTGCGTGGCGACGCCGCGGCCGGGCGGGGGTGCCCTTGGACACGTTATTGACCGGAAACGTACGCGCGCGTCCTGCTACCGTCCCCCGGTGTTCTCCCTCCGCGAGCCCGCCTTGTTCACCCGGCTGCGCGACGCACAGCGCGTGCTCATCGCCGGGGCCGGCGGTGGCTTCGACATCTACGCGGGACTCCCGCTCGCCCTGGCCCTGCGCGCGGCGGGAAAGGACGTCCATCTGGCCAATCTCTCGTTCGCCCATCTGTACGGTCTGAACACGGACGTCTGGTTGGCGCCCGATGTCGCGGCCGTCCGCCCCGACACCGTGGCCCGTGGCGGCTACTTCCCCGAGCGCACCCTCGCCCAGTGGCTGGAGCAGCGCGGGCTGCCGTCGACCGTGTACGCCTTCCCCGCCACGGGAGTTCGGCCGCTGCGCGCCGCCTACCGAGCGCTGATCAGCCACTTGGGCGGCGTCGACGCGATCGTCCTCGTGGACGGCGGAACCGACATCCTCATGCGCGGCGACGAGTCCGGACTCGGCACCCCCGAGGAGGACATGGCCAGCCTCGGCGCGGTGAACGGACTGGACGAGGTGCCCGTCCGGCTCGTGGTCTGCGTCGGCTTCGGGGTGGACTCGTACCACGGCGTCAGCCACGCCCTCGTCCTGGAGAATCTGGCGGCCCTGGAACGCGAGGGCGCCTACCTCGGGGCGTTCTCCCTGCCCGGCGCCAGCGAGGAAGGCGCGCTCTACCTCGACGCCGTCGCCCACGCGCATGCCGCCACACCGGACCATCCGAGCATCGTCCACGGCTCCATAGCCGCCGCCGTACGCGGGGACTTCGGCGACATCCAGTTCACCGAGCGGACCAAGCACAGCGAGCTGTTCATCAATCCGCTGATGGCCCTGTACTTCTGCGTGGACGCGCCGGGCCTGGCCCGCCGGAATCTCTATCTCGACCGGCTGGAGAGGACCCACCTCACGCGCCAGATCAGCACCGTCATCGAGGAGTTCCGCGACGAACTCCCGCGCCAGCGCCCGCCGCGCGCGATCCCGCACTGATCCGAATCCGTATGTCCTCCGCGCCACGTTGTGCGACTTTTGGTCGGTGTTCCGGCCGGGCGCGCACCTCGGACGGGCAACACCGCTACTTCTTCATCTCCGAAGGGCCGAGGGCATGACGGCGACGCTCAATCTCTGGCGGCAGGGACCGCTCTGGTGGAACTGCGCGCCCAGCACAACCGGCTGACCGCACTGCCCCACACCATCGGCCGGCTCACCCGGCTCCGGGAGCTGTGGCTGCGTGGCAATGCGCTGGAGCGGCTTCCGGAATCCGTGGCGGATCTGGCCGAACTGCGCCATCTCGACGTCCGGGAGAACGCCCTGGCTGACATACCCGAGTCGTTGGCCGGTCTGCCCCTGCTCCGTCAGCTCGATCTACGGGCCAACCGCATCCGCGGGCTTCCGGACTGGCTCGCCCGACTGCCCTCATTGGAGAAGCTGGATCTGCGCTGGAACGACATCGAGCCCCGGCCCCGCCTGCTCGACGCGCTGACGCGGCGCGGGTGCGTCGTCTTGCGGTGAGCGCCGTGGACACCACAGGACTCCGTCACCGTCACTGGCGATGTCCGGTGGCGTCGTGCTCCGCCGCGATGGACGCGAACTCCTGGATCAGCGGGCTGCGCCGGCCGCTCGCCCAGGCCAGGCAGACCTGGTTGGGGGCGATGTCAAAGATCTCGACGTGGGTGACGTCGGGGCGGGTGTAGTACGTCGCGGTCGACAGGGGCAGGACGACCACACCACGCCCGGCCGCCACGTTCTCCAGCTTTTCCTCGACCGTCCGGATGGGCCGCGGTGCCGCCTGCCCGCCGGCGGAGCCTTCGGTGGAGAGCTCCGTGGCGATGTCGCGCCACTCGGGTACGGCGTCCGGGTCCTGCAACAGGTGCTCGTCCGCGAGGTCGTTGACGCTCAGGACGCCCTTGTGCGCGTAGGGGTGGTCCGCGGGGAGCACCGCCACGCGCGGCTCCGTCAGCAGGTTCCGCAGGCGCAGGCCGTGCCGGTCCAGGGGCATGCGTACGTAGCCGACGTCGACCCGCCCGTCGTGGATCACCTCGGCCTGGTCGTCCCAGCTGGTTCTGACGACCTCGACCGAGAGGTCCGGATGACGGCGGGAGAGTTCCCGTACGGCGCCCGTGACGATCAGTCCAGGCATGAAGCCGATCGCGAACGTCTCCGTCCCCCGGGCCGCGCGGGCCAGTCGGCGGCGTGTGGCCTCCGCCGCCGCCAGCAGCGGCACGGCGTCGGCGAGGAGTTGCCGGCCCGCGGAGGTCAGCTCGGTGGCGCGCTTGTCGCGTACCAGGAGCTGGACCTTCAGTTCGCTCTCCAGCGCCTTGATCTGCCGGGAGAGCACCGGCTGCGCGATGTGCAGCTTCTCGGCGGCCCGCCCGAAGTGCAGTTCCTCGGCCACCGCGACGAAGTACCGCAGCTTACGGAGATCGAGGTCGAGGGCCACGGGGTGCTCCTTCCACACGTTGGTGCTCGGGGCCGCCCATGCTCGGGGCCGCCCGTGCTCGGGGCCGCCCGTGCTCGGGGCCGCCCGTGCTCGGGGCGGCGGGCGGGTGCTCGGCTGCCGACCGGCTCGGTCAGTGTGCGGCCAGTTCCGTCAGCGGATCCAGCCGTACGGGGTTCCAGCCCAGCCGCCGGCGCGCGCGGGCGCCCGTGAGCCGCTGGTCCAGCGCGAAGGCCTCGGCGACCGGTCCCATCTCCTCCGTCGCCTCGTCCATCGTCAGATGCCGGATCGCGCCCGGCCGCCCCATGGCCCGGCTGAGCGCCTCGGAGACCTGGAGCGCGGTGGGGTTCCGGTCGCCGACGCCCGCGTAGACGGATCCGGCGGGGGCCGCCAGCGCCAGCACGTACAGCTCGGCGAGGTCCTCGACATGGACCAGCGACCAGTGGTTGGACCCGTCCCCCACGCACGGGACAGCGCCCGCCGCCCGCCCGGGAGCCGCGTAGAACGTCTCGATCAGCCCGGCCGAGCGGCCGTACACCAGGCCGGGCATCACCACCACGGGCCGCTCGCCCGTGGCCGCCCGCGCGAGGACGCGCTTCTCGTTCTCCACGCGCCATGCCGTCAGCCTCGGCGGTTTCAACGGCGCGTCCTCGTCGACGATCCCGGCGGTGTCGCCGTAGACCCACACCCCACCGGTGTGCACGTACGGGCGGGCTCCCGCGCCGTCCTGCATCGCCTCGGCGGCGGCGCGGTCGACCTCGGCGGCGTCCGTACCGGCGTACTGGCCCAGGTGCAGAACACCGTCCGCGGCGCGCGCCGCCTCGCGGAGCACGGACACGTCGGTGAGCTCGCCACGGACCGGGCTCGCGCCCAGACCGGTCACGACCCGCTCGGAGGCATCGCTCCGTACCAGCGCCGCGACCTCGATTCCCCGCCGGACCAGCGCCTCGGTGGTGGCCTGCCCGATGTAGCCGGACCCTCCCGTCACGAAGACCTTCATGATCGCTCCCTTCCGGAGTGACGAACCCCGAGTGACGAACTTCCTCGGTGGTGAACTCGGCACTACCGACTCTGCTCGCGGAGGGGGCCGACGGTCCAAGACCTGGTCCGGCGTCTGTCATGCCCGGCGGGTATCAGTCCAGGTCAGAGGGTTGGCGGCGGGATCGGCCGACCGGGTGATCGCTCGGGGGCCGGACGCCTGGCGCCGGTCAGCCGCTCGCCGACCGGGCCTCGACGATCCGGTCCAAGGCCGCACCGGGGGCCGCTTCAGGCGATCACCAGCGGTCACCAGCGGTCACCAGCGCACCGGGAGCGTACGCAGTCCGCGCAGCAGGCTCGGGCGCCACTCGGGGGCGGCGGTCGCGTCGTCGAGGGCGAGGTCCGGGAAGCGGTCCAGCAGCGCGGGCAGCGCGACGGAGGCTTCGAGGCGGGCGAGCGGGGCGCCGAGGCAGTGGTGGATGCCGTGGCTGAAGGCGAGCTGAGCGCGGTTCACCGCGGGGTCACGGCGGATGTCGAAGCGCTCGGGGTCCGCGAAGCGCGCCGGATCGCGGTTGGCGGCGGCGAGGGAGAGCACGACGCGCTCGCCCCGCGGGATCGGCGTACCGGCCAGCGTCACGGGCTCGGCGGTGTAGCGGTACGCGGCGATCTGCGCCGACGGCTCGTACCGCAGCGTCTCCTCGATCGCGCCCTCCAGCAGCCCGGGATCGGCGCGCAGGGCGGCGAGTTGGTCCGGGTGGCGCAGCAGCAGATGGACGGCGCTGGAGAGGAGATTGACGGTCGTCTCGTGCCCGGCGACGAGCAGCAGGAACGCCATGCCGAGGAGTTCGTCGGGCGCGAGACGGTCGCCGTCGTCGCCGTCGGAGTCGTGCGTACGGACGAGGGCGTGCAGCAGGTCGGCGTCCTCTCCGGGGGCGAGGTGGCGCTTCTCCTCGATGAGCCCGGTGAGATATTCGGTCATCGCGGTCGCGCCGGCCATCGCGGCCTCCGCGTCGGTGACGGCGACGATCGCGCTCGACCAGCGGTGGAACGCTTCGCGGTCGGCGGCCGGGACGCCGAGGAGTTCACAGATGACGGTGATCGGCAGCGGAAAGGCGTACGCGTCGACGAGATCGGCGCCACCGGCCGGGGCCATGGCGTCGAGGAGTTCGGCGGAGATGCGCCGAATGCGCGGCTCCAGCTCCGCGATACGGCGAGCGGTGAACTGCCGTGAGACGAGCGCGCGGAGCCGGGTGTGATCGGGCGGGTCGACCTGGAGCATGTTGCGCCCGATCGCGTAACCGCCGTCGCTGTCGAACTCGGCGGAGTGCCGTATGTCGTTACGCAGCCGCGTGTCCCCGAGCGCGGCGCGGACGGCGTCGTACCCGAGGACCAGCCAGACCGCCTCGCCCGCGGGCATCCGTATACGGCGGACGGGGCCTTCGGCGCGGAGCGACTGATAGGCGGGATAGGGGTCGGCGAAGAAGTCGGGGGCGGCGGAGGTGAGTTCGGTGAGGTGGTCTGCGCGCATGGTGGCTCCCTGGATAATCGGGGACAGCTCCCCGTTTCCTCTCGCGCCGAGCCTACCAACAACCGGGGACAGAACCGGGGACACCTCCACGCTTCAGCCCGGGAGCTACTCCCACTCCACGGTGAGCGTCGCCCCCGCGCCCGACCTGAGGAAGACGTACGCCGTGGCGGCGGGCGCCGAGGCGAGGCGGAGGCGGGTCTGTGTGATGCCGGTCGGGTTGACCGTCGTGAAGGCGGTGGACGACTTCGTTCCCGAGGTGAAGGCGCCGATCTCCGCCGCCCCCGTCGCCGAGGCCGGGGCCGACCAGTCGTCGGCGGCCGTCGCGCAGGTCGCGCCGAAGCAGCCGGTTCTGATGTCCAGGAGCAGCCGGTTGCCCGCCGCCCAGGGGTCACCGGCGCCGCTCGCGCGCGTCACCGTCACGAACGCCCGCGTCACGCGCGCGTCGTCCGGGACGGACGAGGTGTCGAACGAGAACAGGGCCCGGTTGTGCAGCCCGTCCGTGCCCCGGCCGACGGCGACCCCGAGGCTTCCTTCGAGCGTGCCCACGGCCGGGCCGTCTCCGGTCGCGGACGCCTTCACGTAGCCGTCGTCCGCGGCCAGGCTCGGCAGTACGGCGCTCCCGGCGCCGGGCTCGGGCCCCGGACCGGGGGATCCGGCGCCGTCCAGGTGCCAGAACAGGCCGATCCGGTACGAGGCGCACAGCCCGACGTCGAGGATGTACGCGCCCGCCGTGCCGCACTGCTCAGGGCCGGTGCCCGGGTCGACCGGCTGGCCGTGTCCCATGCCGGTCAGCGAGTACGTCTCTACCACGTCCCGTCCGGCGCCGTCGCGGTACACAGCGTGTGGATAACCGGCCACGGTGTCGGTGGCGTCGGGCGTCGCGTCCGTACCGTGGACGGCGGTCCACTGCTCCACCGTCTCCGTCAGATTGGCCGGGACGACCGTCGTGTCCGTCGTCCCCTGCCAGACCGAGACCGTGGGCCAGGGTCCGCCGTAACCGGGGTACGCGGCACGGACCTTGTCGGCCCAGGCCGACGGCGACAGGTTCGTCCCCGGGTTCATGCAGGTGTACGCGGCGAGCACGCTGGTCGCGCACGCGTACGGCAGCCCGGCCACCGGTGCTCCGGCGGCGAAGACGTCCGGGTAGGCGGCGAGCACGACGTTGGTCATCGCGGCCCCCGCGGACAGCCCCGTCGCGTAGACCCGGGCGGGGTCGCTGCCCAGGTCGCTCTTCATCCGGTCGGTCATCTGCTTGACCGACAGCGCCTCGCCCGCGCCGCGCGCGATGTCACCGGATTCGAACCAGTTGAAGCAGGAGTTGAGGTTGTTGCCGGACTGCTGCTGGGGCAGCAGCAGGGCGAAGCCCCACTGGTCCGCCCACTTCGTCCAGCCGGTCTCCGAGTCGTACGCCGCCGCCGACTGCGTGCAGCCGTGCATCGCCACCACGAGGGGCCGGCCTGCGGGCAGGCCGTCCGGGACGTAGCGGAACATCCGCAGATTGCCGGGGTTCGTACCGAAGCCGCTCACTTCGGTGAGCGTCGCGGCCCGCGCCTCGGGGACGAACCCGGGGCCGCCCGCGCCGAGCAGGGCGACCAGCAGCGCCAACAGCATCCCCGCCGTGGTGAGTCGTCGTGCCGTGCTTCGTTTCGCCGTACCTCGTAGGGCGGTTCGCTTCGTCCAGGTGCTCTCCCGCATGGCGGCTCCTTCGCGGCGGTCCCTCGTGTCCGTCACCCTTGACGGGCTACGGACACTAGGGGCGCGCTCGGGCCGCGCAGCACGGCCCGGACCGCCATCAATCCCGCGGAGACGTGGGCTCCGGCCACATGGACAACGCCTGAGCGGAATCCTCCGGGCCCGCCGCCCGCCCCGCCCCCAGCTCCGGCCGCTCCCGGATCCCGAATTCCCGGCGCAGCGCCGAAAGAGCCGCGAGATAGCCGGACATGCCATGGACACTGGGCCCCGGCGGTGTCGACGCCGAGCAGAGATAGACCCCTGGCAGCGGCGTCCGGTAGGGGTCGAGCCGCGGGGTGGGGCGCAGCAGCGACTGCTTGAGGGTCATCGCCCCGCCGCCGATGTCCCCGCCCACGTAATTCGGGTTGTACGCCTCGTACGCGGCGGCCGGGATCCCGCGCTGGGCGACGATGGTGTCGGTGAACCCCGGCGCGTACTGCTCGATGCGCGCGCGCACCATCTCCAGCGGATCGGTGTCGTCGCCGTTCGGTACGTGCGCGTACGCCCACACCGGCCGCTTGCCGGGCCTGGCGCGCCCCGGGTCGGTGGCCGCGGGGTCGACCAGCAGGACGAAGGGCTCGGACGTGGCGACGCCCCTGGCCGTCAGGGTCTCCTGGCGGAACATCTCCGCCTGGGTGCCCGCGAGGTGGACCGTACCGGCCTTGCCGACCTCCGGGTTGGCCCATGGGATCGGTTCCGACACCAGGAAGTCGGCCTTCGCCGCCCCCGGCCCGTACCGGAACGCGTCGAGCCGCCGCCGGTAGCGCGCGGGCAGCCGGTCACCGGCGATCGCGGTGAAGCCCTTGGGGCTGGTGTCCAGGAACACCGCCTTCACATCGCCGAGTTCGCGCAGATCGCCGATGGGGCGGCCGGTGTGGAACGTACCGCCGTGCGCGGTGATGTCGGCGGCCAGCGCGTCCGCGATACGGGCGCTCCCGCCGCGCGGCAGCGGCCAGCCGGTGCCGTGGGCGAGATGGCCGAGCAGCAGGGCGACCCCGGCCGAGGCGAGGGTGGGCATTCTGCCGATGGAGTGCGCGGCGACGCCGGCGAGCAGGGACTTCGCCCGCTCACCGGCGAACCGCCCGGCGGCGAGCGGGGTCCCGTGCGCCAGCGCCCTGGTGGGCAGGAGCAGCGGGGCCGGCAGATCGCGCGGCAGCCCGCGCCCGCCGGAGAGGATCAGATCGACGATGCCCTCGCTGTGGTTCAGCAGCGGCGCCATGAGCCGGCGCCAGCGCCGTCCGTCGGGGCCGAGGTGCTCGCAGGTGGCGTCGAGGTCGCGGTAGGCGAGCCCGGCGTCGCCGCCGTCGAGGGGGTGCGCGTAGCTGATCTCGGGGTGGAGCAGTTCGACCCCGCGCGCACCGAGGTCGAACTCGCGGAAGAAGCGCGAGGCCGCGGCCATCGGATGCACGGCGGAGCAGATGTCGTGGACGACGTCGTCATCGAAGAGGGGTTCGGTGCGCAGCCCTCCGCCGATGGTGTCCCTGGCCTCGTAGAGCTCGACGGTGAGGCCGGCCCTGGCGAGCGTGACGGCGGCGGCCAGGCCGTTGGGCCCGGTCCCGACGACGACGGCGTCCGCTGTCATGCCACACCCTCCCGAAGTACCCGCGCACCCGACGCACCCCATGCGCCCAGCACACCCGACATTGTCACGCCGCGACCTCCTGATGCCTGGAGAGCCGCTGATACAGGTCGTCCGTCGTGGTCAGTTCCGTATGCGTGCCGGTCGCCCGGACACCGCCCCGGTCCAGCACGATGATCTGGTCCGCCTGCGTGATGGTCGAGATCCGGTGGGCGATCGCGATCACCGCGCAGGTCCCGGAGATGGCGGTGATGGTGTCCCGCAGCGCGTCCTCCGCCTCGCTGTCCAGATTGGCGGTCGCCTCGTCCAGCAGCACGATGTGCGGCCGTTGCAGCAGCGTGCGCGCGATGGCCAGGCGCTGCTTCTGCCCGCCGGACAATCCCGCGCCGCGCTCGCCGAGTTCGGTCTCCAGTCCCTCGGGCAGGGCCCTGATCACCTCGCCCAGATGGGCCATGCGCAGCGCGTCCGCGATGTCCTTCTCGCTCGCGTCGGGCGCGGCGTAGGTGAGGTTCTCGCGGATGGTGCCCCGCATCAGGCTGTGGTCCTGCTCGACATAGCCGATCTGGCCGCGTATCTGCTCCAGCGGCATGGTCGCCGTATCCGTCCCGCCCAGCAGGACGGTGCCGGAGTCGGGCCCGTAGAAGCGTTCGATGAGCTGGAAGACGGTGGTCTTGCCCGCTCCCGAGGGGCCGACGATCGCGGTGAGGCCCTTGTCGGGGACGGTGAAGGACACCGTGTCGAGGACGGGCTCCTCGCTGCCGGGGTACGAGAACGAGACGCGGTCGAAGGCGATCGCGTGGCCCCGGGTGGCGACGGGAGCGGCGTCCGGGTCGAGTTCCTCCTGCTCGATGCCGGCCAGCTCGCCGATCCGGTCGAGGGCCGCGCGGCCCTGCTGGAACTGGGCGATCGACATGAACAGCATCACCAGCGGCGACACCAGATAGAAGAGGTACATCATGAACGAGGTCAGGTCCGCGGGCGGCATCGCGCCGGTCGCCACCCGGGCCATCCCCCACGCGATGACGACCGTCAGGGCGACCTGCGTACCGACGTTCATCGCGGGCGTGAGCATCGCGGACAGCGCCGAGACCCGGACCCCGGAGCGGCGCGCCTTCCGCGCGAAGCCGGTGATGCGCTCTGTCTCGCGGTCCTCGGCACGCGACGCCTTGACGGTGCTCATCGCGCCGAGCACCCGCATCAGCGCGGAGCCGAAGTCGCTGGTGTGCTCGCGGTTGATGACCGCCACCTTCCGCACCCGGCGGGCCAGCAGCAGCGACACGACGCTGGCGAGCCCCAGGCACAGCAGGGTCACGGCGAGGAGCAGCGGATCGATCCACGCCATCAGCGCGATTCCGCCGATGACCATGAATCCGCTGGTGACGATCTGCGCGAGGGCCTGCGCCATGCAGATACGCGCGAGCGAGGTGTCGGTGACCATACGGGTGAAGACGTCGCCCTGTTCCCAGCGCGCGAACGCGGCGGTACGGGAGCGCAGCAGCCGCGCGGTCAGCACATGGCGGATGTCGAAGACGATGTTCTCACCGGCCCGGCCGATCGCGTAGGCGTGGGCGGCGGCGAGCGCCGCGTCCGTCACGAACAGCGCCGCCGCGAGCAGGATCGGTACGAACAGTGAGCGGTCACCGGCGACGGCCTTGATCATCTCGCCGATGGCCAGCGGCTGCGCCAGCGTGGCCGCGGATCCCAGGATTCCCAGGATTGTGCCGGCCAGCAGGAGCACGCGGTGCCCGCGGGCTATCGACCAGACGTTCACGCCGCGGCCTTGGTGTAGACCGAGACGAACATCGGCGACTGCTCGCTGTAGGGCGACTCGTCCCAGCCCGCGAACCGCTGCTCGGGCTCCAGTCCGGCGTCGCGCGCGTACGCGTCGACCTCGTCCGGGGTGGTGAGGCGGGACGCCTCGGAGCCGACGCGGGTGGTCCCGTCCGACTCGTACCAGATGTGGGAGCAGAGCCAGATGGAGCCCTCGGGCAGCAGGGTGGAGTGGGTCTGGAGTCCGGTGCCCGGTTCCGGATATGGCGTGAAATAGGTGTCGCGGCTGCGGCCTTCGTGGAGCGCGAGGATGGCGGGCTTGTTGTGTGTCTCGATGACGAGCCGGCCGCCGGGCCGCAGCAGGTCCGCCGCACGCCGCATGGCCAGCTGCTGGTCCTCGGGGGTGAGCAGCATGGAGAGCGTTCCGCAGACGCAGTACACGAGACCGTACCGCTCCTCGGAGGTGTACGTACGGATGTCGCCGTGGACCGGCTCGACCTCGGCGGCGCCGGGCTCGGCGCGCAGCGTGGCCAGCATCTCCTCGGAGGAGTCCACCCCGGTCACCCGGCCGACATGCCCGGACAGCGGTACGGCGATACGGCCGGTGCCGACGCCGAACTCCAGGGTGCCGGCGGAGTGATCGGGGTGGAGGTCGGCGATCTTCTTGGCGACCCCGGCCGCCGCTCCGTCCTTCGGGAACAGCCGGTCGTACCAACCGTCGAACTGGCGGCCGTAACCTATGTCGGCTATCGCGTTCACTGGTGACTCCTCTTCCTGTTCCTGTGCAGTTCCAGGCCGGCGGCGAGGACGAGAGCCGTGCCGATCCCGGCGGCGAACGGATAGTTGATGACATCGCCGATCGCCAGGAACACCAGCACGGCGATGGCGGCGAGGGCGCAGAGAATGACCGGGGTCTTGTTCATCAGGGACTCCTCAGGGACTCCTCGGGTACCGCTGGTGCCGCCCCTCGTGGGGGAAGGGGCGGCAGTCGATGGCGACCAGGCCCTGTCCGGCCGGACAGGACCTACCTCTTCAGAACGCCGATCGCGATGGCCGCGGCGATCGCGGCACCGATCGCGAGAATGACGTACGCACCAACACTCATGCCTTGACCGCTTTCTTGACGTCTGATTTCACTGGCGTGTCCGTGTGGGGGTCCAACGGGGTGTACGGCGACACGAACACGACCTCGGGGTCGTGACCGTCGTCGTACCCGGTGGCACGGGCCAGCGCGAACTGGAATCCCGTGATCCGCCGGGCGTCCTCCTGCTCCTGGATCGTGGCCCGCAGATACTCGGTGAGCGTCCGGTAGGCGGAGGTCCGCACGATGACGGGGAACCCCTTGTCGATCACATGGAGGATCTCACTGCAGATGTCGAAGATCGCCTTTTCCGGCCGCCGCGTGGGGAACCAGACGATCTGCCGCATCTTGCGTCCGGCGATGACGTCGACGCCCTTCCAGGCGGAGGTCTCCCCGTCCGTGCCGCGGGTGCGGTAGAGGAAGTGGTAGTCGTGCATGGCGGGAGTCGGCGCGAAGAACCGCCAGTTGGGCAGCAGCGAGAAGGTGTCCTTCAGCTGGAGCCGGTTGAACAGCTGGTTCGGGTGCTGGGTCGCGATCGTGCTGACCAGCATCACGGCCCCGGCGATGCGCCAGCCGGAGCCGGGGCCGGTGAACAGGTTCTTGCCGATCTCCCGCGGTGATGTGCTCACTTGGCCGCCCCCTCGTGCTCGTCCGTGGTCGCGTCGGTCCGCAGTCCGGCGTCGCAGAACGCGACGATGCGCTCGGTCACCTGGTGCGCGAAGCGGCTCTGCGTCAGGACCGTGTCGTGGTCGGCGCCCTCGATCACCACGACCTCCGTCCGCCGGCCGTCGCCGCGGTGCGCCTCGGCCAGCTCGTTGTGCATCAGCAGCTGGTCGGGGTCCCGGTCGACGGTCTGCTGCGCGGAGACCACGAGCGCGTGGGTGTCCAGCGGCTCCAGCTCGCCCGCGAAGGCGCGGAAGTCCGCCTCCACCGCCGCCCATTCGCGGCGCCCGGCGTTCCACATCCGTACGTCCGTGTACTGCGCGAACGCCTTCTTGCGGTACGCCTCGGGCAGCGCGTCCACCCAGATGGGACGGGACATCAGGATGCCGGTGCCGGCGCGCAGGAACCACACCATCTGGGTGAGGGACTCGCTCAGCCGCTTGGCGGTGTCGCTCTGCTGCTTGGAGCGGTTCAGCTCGTCGGGGTGGGAGGAGTCGAGATAGACGACGCCGTGCACCCGGTCCCCGAGCTGGAGCGCGGCGCGGCGGGCGAGTTCACCGCCGAGCGAGTGTCCGACGAGTATGACCCGGCGCTTCGGCGAGACGGTCCCCACGAGGTCGACCAGGTCGTCGACGGACTCGGCGAGGGTGTAGGCCGCGCCGGACTCGCGGCGGCTGCCGGCGTATCCGGCGCGGGCGTACGTGACGACGCCGTAGCCGGTCTCCTTGGCCAGTTTCTCCGTCACCCAGGAGAAGTGCTCGGAGGTGGCGACCATCCCGGCGGCGAACACCATCACCGGCTTGTCGGCGTCTCCCTGCGACATGACCTCGTACTGGAGCTCGTTGCCGTTGCGGGTGGTCAGGATCCGGGTGGTGTGCCAGCCCTCCAGCGTACGGAGACGACGCTGTACGGCGACCACACCGGCCACCGCGGCGGCGCCGGCCAGCAGGCTCGCGGCCGTCAGCGGTGCGCGGTTGTCCCGGCCCGCGACGGCGGGGTGGCCCCGGTGGGTCGCGGTGTACGCCACCATCGGGTGCATGGCCACGAAGGAGGACACGAACCGTCCCAGGCCCATGAGGAACCCGTTGGTGACATGGAAGGCGGCGGCGCTGGTGATCACCGGGCGGGCCAGCCGGCCGCCGGCGAGATAGACGAGGGGGAAGAGGCACTCCAGCGCGAGCACGCTGTGGGTGAGATAGCGCGAGAGCCGCGGATTGTCCTGGGTCCACCGGAACATCGGCTCGTGGCCGTAGGTCCTGGTCCGCATGATCCCGCCGAGCGCGGAGGCGTCCCGCCAGGGCTCGCCGAGCAGCTTCACCCAGCCGGACACCGCGTACGACAGGCTGGACTGGAGCGCGACGTACCAGATCAGGGCGTCCTTGGCCTCCGGCGACCTCACCAGCCGGGCGGCGCCGGTGGCGGTCTGCACGAGGATGGCCACCTGGTCGGACCCGTCGGTGCCGTAGCGGTGGCGCGGGTAGAGCAGCGCGGAGGTCGTGCCGAGGAAGAGACTTCCGGCGCCGCGCCAGCGCGAGGAGCCGGGAAGCAGCATGCCCGCGCTGACGGCGGCGCGGGCGACATGGAGGGCGGTCGTCGTCCGGCGTCCGCTGACGGCGTGCAGCGCCTTCCGTACGAGGGGCGTCGAGGCGGCCTGGACATCCTTGACGATGTCCCAGTCGTTGAGGCCACCCTTGCGCAATTCCTTGCGCTGGGAGAGATATTCGATCGACGAGGTCAGCGTGGTGACCGCGGCCAGCCGTTCCGACACGCCCACCGCCCCGTCCCGGGACACCGGCACAGGACCGAAGACTGCCGAAGCGATCCTTCGTGCGAATCTCACAGGGTTCCTTTCAAAACCGCCCTGGGGGACGGCTCCCGTAGAGTGGATAGGGTTCTGCCGGGCCAGAACGCATCTCTGGCCCGGCAGAATTGCATTCAGATGCTGCCTGCGACTAGAGCTGCGTGGCCGGGGCCGAACCGCCGCCGCGACCGAGCTCGAAGGCGCCGATGACGGCGGAAGAGACCGCCACGCCGCCCAGGAACGCACCCGGGGTGGCCAGCACCGGGGTGGCGTCGGGGAATACCTTTCCCTCCGCCGGAATGTCCATCTCGTTCACTGCCTCGATGATGTTGTTCATGCTTTTCCTCCTACCAACAGTTCGATTTGGTGAATGACAATGAGCGTTTCCGCGCAGGTGGTGTGAAACCACCGACGGGGATGTCCAGCCGACAGCGATGTTTAGCCGACGGCCTTGCCGAGGGCGTACGCGCCACCGACGAGGGTCGCGCCACCGACGAACGCGCCGACGACCTTGGCGCCACCGATGGCGGCGAGGGCGGCGGCCGGGGTCGCCAGAACCGGGCTCTGCTCCGAGTTGGACTCGCCCTGGTCGATGGCGCCGAGGTCCAGCTTCTCGTTGAAGTACGAGACGATCTCCACCATGAGATGCTCCGCTTTCTGCTATGTGTTGGATGCACGCGTTACACGCGCTGGATGCACGTGCGAGATGCACGCACCGAAATCCAGCCATGAATAAGACCGATAACGGTCATTTGGTGGCCCTCAGTGCGTTATACGCGGGTAAACCTCCGCGACTGAAGCGGCGATCCCCCTGCCGTGCGGTTGGATGAAAGCACCCGCGCCAACAAGGCCAGTATGACGTAGGTCACAGTGATATTCGGAATGGGATCGTCCGTCTACTGACATGTGTCACAAGGCGATATGACGTCCGTCATCAGAGGCCATGACAGTTCTCATCGAGATGGACGTCATTCATCGGCGACGATTTCGCCCATGGATGCCAATGGAGCAGAAAATGTGATCGAGGTCACAGACCTTTGGCGGCGATACGGGCCCGATGACAAGCGGGGCTTCGCCGCCGTTCGGGGCGTCACCTTCTCTGTCCCGCAGGGCGAAATATTCGCTCTGCTCGGGACAAATGGCGCAGGAAAGACCTCTACGGTCGAACTCCTCGAAGGGCTCGCCCGCCCCACCGGTGGCAGCATTCGCCTTTTCGGCGCGCACGACCCCTTTACCGACCGGAAGCACACCCGGCCGCGGACAGGCGTCATGCTCCAGCACGGCGGTTTCGCCACCGACCTCACGGTCGACGAGACGGTCCGCATGTGGGCATCCGTGACCACCGACCCGCGCCCCGTCGCGGAGGCCACCGAGATGGTGGGGCTCGGACACCGCGGCGACGTCACCGTCAAGAGCCTGTCGGGCGGCGAGAAGAGGCGTCTCGACCTCGCCATGGCCACGCTCGGCCGGCCCGATCTCCTCTTCCTGGACGAGCCGACGACCGGAATGGACCCCGAGGGCCGCCACGACACCTGGCGGATCATCGAGCGGCTCAACGACGACGGCGCCACCATCGTCCTGACCACGCATTACCTGGAAGAGGCCGAGGGGCTCGCCGACCATCTGGCCATCATGCACCAGGGCGAGATCGCGGCATCCGGAACGGTGCCCGAGATCGTCGCCGCCCACCCCTCCACGCTCGGCTTCCGCCTCCCGCCGGGCCTCGGCACCGACGATCTGCCCTCGGCGGGCGACCTGCGGGCCACCGTCACCGCCGGCAAGGACGGCCTGATGGAGCTGTCCACCGACGACCTCCAGCACACCACGACCGAAGTCCTGTTCTGGGCCCGCCACAAGGGCATCGACCTGAAGGAACTCGACGCCAGCTCCGCCTCCTTGGAGGAGGCGTTCCTGCGCGTCGCCCGGACCGCCACGAGGGGCACCGAATGAGTACCGCCGTCGCACACCTCACCGCGCTCAGCCGGGTCGAGCTGAGCCTCTTCGCCCGGAGCAAGACCAACCTGTTCAACGTGCTGGTCATCCCCGTACTGATCACCATGGGCACGACCACCTTCATGGACCAGTACGACCTGGCGGGCGCGGGCCTCGCCATGGGCCAGGTGATGATCTCCACCTCCGCCGGCATCGTCCTGGTGATGGCCCTGTACGCGCCCCTGACCGGCGTCTACGTACTGCGCCGCGAGGATCATCTCCTCAAGCGGCTGCGCACCGGCGAGGTCAACGACACCGTCATCCTGGCCAGTCCGGCCGTTCCCATGGTCGTCGTGGCCGTCCTCCAGTTCGCCCTGATCGCCGCGGCCGTCACGGTCATCGCCGGTCTCGGCGCGCCCGCCGCCCCGCATCTGGCGCTCCTCGGCATCCTGCTCGGCGCCCTCCTGACCACCGCCGTGGCCGCGCTCACCACCGCCGTGGCGCGCACCGCGGAGAGCGCGCAGGGAGTCAGCACGATGGGCTTCCTCTTCCTCCTGCTGACCTCAGGCACCCTTATCCCCATGGGTGTTCTGCCGGACATCTTCGGAGACGTCCTCGGATACTTCCCGCTCAC
This sequence comes from Streptomyces scopuliridis RB72, assembly GCF_000718095.1. Classification (GTDB taxonomy): domain Bacteria; phylum Actinomycetota; class Actinomycetes; order Streptomycetales; family Streptomycetaceae; genus Streptomyces; species Streptomyces scopuliridis. The sequence continues at coordinate 42,837 of NZ_JOEI01000006.1, forward strand.
CCCCGCAATCAGCCTGGTCCAGTCAGGCTGGACCGGAGAGGATGCGGGCCTGGGCTCCACACTGATCAGGGTCGCGACGATCGTCGCCTGGACCGCCCTGGCGACCTGGGGCGTACGGCGCTGGTTCCGGTGGGAGCCCAGAGACTGACCGCATGACCAACGGGGAAGAGGAAGCGAAATGGGGACCTCGCTGCACCAGACCAACGTGCACAAGGCCACGGTCTACACACGTTGGATGCTCTGTTCCATGCCCTGGCTCCTGCTCGCTTCCCTCCTCTGGCCATTACTGGCCCAACTACAGCGTGGCGGCGCGCCGACCTCGGCCGTGAGCCTGGCGGCCGCGCTCACCACCGTCCAGGGGATCGGCGCGACCACGGCCGTGGCCTACGGCATCGGACGGCAGGTCCTCCCGGTACCGCTGCTGCTCGGGATCGGGGCGCTCACCGCGCTCCAACTCGCGCTGATGCCCTACCTGTACGACGCGGAGTGGCTGACCGGTACGCAGTCGATCGCCACGTTGTCGGTCGTCCTGGCGCTGCCGCTCGCCTTCGCCCTGTCGCCCACGGCCAATCTGCGCCTCTACGCGAGCGCCGCGCTCGCCGAGACCGCCGCCGCCGCGACCGTGAGCCTCTATCTCGACCCGCGGATGACCCTGCCCGTCCTGACCGTCACCGCGACGGGATGGGCGGTCATCGGCCTTCTCATGCACTCCTCCGTCTGGTTCCTGGCCGTCATGTGGCAGCTGGACGCGGCCCGGGAATCGCAGGCCCGGCTGGTCGTGGCCGAGGAACGGCTCCGGTTCGCCCGCGATCTCCACGATGTGATCGGGCGGAACCTGTCCGTCATCGCGCTCAAGGGCGAACTGGCCGCCCGGCTCACCCAGCACCCCAAGGCGCAGGCGGAGATGGTCGAAGTGCAGCGCCTCGCGCGCGAACTGCACAAGGAGATCAGGGACGTCGTACGGAACTACCGCACCACCGACCTGGAGGCCGAACTCGACGGCGCCCGCGCGGTTCTGGAAGCGGCCGGCACGACCTGCGTCATCCATCACGCCCCGCCGGCGGGCGGCTTCGGCGAGAAGACCCAGATCGCGCTGGGATGGGCCGTGCGGGAAGCCGTCACCAACGTACTGCGGCACGCCCACTCCACCCACTGCACCATCACCGTGGACCGCCGCAACGGAGGGGAAACCCAGCTCCAGGTGACCAACGACGGTGCCACGCCCGGCAGCGGTCCCGGCCAGGGGACCGGTCTGGACGGGCTGACGCAGCGGCTCGCGCCCCTCGGCGGCGAGCTCTGCCACGGCTACGGGCCGAAGAACACCTATCGCCTCACTGTGCGCATACCGAACGGGGAATCGTAATGATCCGGGTCCTCCTCGCCGATGACGAACACCTCATACGCGGCGCGCTGGCCGCGCTGCTGACCTTCGAGCGCGACCTGGAGGTCGTCGCCGAAGCCTCGACCGGCCCCGAGGCCGTGGCCATGGCCCGCCACCACAAACCCGATGTCGCCGTCCTCGACCTCCAGATGCCCGGCAAGGACGGCATCACCGTCGCGGAGGATCTCAACCGCAGCCTGCCCGGCTGTCAGACGCTGATCGTCACCAGCCACGGTCTGCCCGGCCATCTCAAGCGCGCGCTGGCCTCCGGGGTCCAGGGCTTCGTCTCCAAGACCGTGTCCGCGCAGGAACTCGCCTCGATCATCCGCAGCGTCCACGGCGGCAGCCGCTATATCGACTCCACCCTGGCCGCGGACGCCATCAGCGCCGGTGACTCGCCCCTGACCTCGCGGGAGGCCGATCTGCTCACGCTGGCCGCCGACGGGGCGCCGATCGAGGACATAGCGGAACGGGCGGCGCTGGCGCAGGGGACCGTACGCAACTACCTGTCGGCGGTGACCACCAAGCTGGGGGTGGAGAACCGGCACGCGGCGGCGTATCTGGCGCAGCGGCGGGGCTGGATCTGAGGGAACTCGATACGGGCCGTACTGGTACGGGCCCGTAATCACAGGCTCACCCGCCTCCGTACGTCGGTTCCGGCGGGCGTACGGGGGCGGTCGTAGGTACGGGGGCGGTCGTACGTACGGGGCTCGTACGTACGGGGCTCGCGCGTGCGGGGCTCGCGCGTGCGGGGCTCGCGCGTGCGGGGCTCGCGCGTGCGGGGGCGGTCGCGCGCCGTTCGGGCACACGACCGCTGGGGAGTACCGGACGGGGGACCGCCTCGCGCCGGGGCGCCTCGCGCCGAGGCGCCTCAGTTGGCGCCCATGACCGTCCCGATCACCGTCGTGGCGACCGTCGCCGTCAGCGCTGTCTCCGCCGCGTCGATGATGCCGCGTACGGCGGGCGACGCCCACTGGCCCTGGGCGATCGCCGCCATCCGCGACTCCACCGCGCGCGCGTCACCGTCCGGGAACACCAGCTTGTGCAGCTTCGCGCCGTGGAGCAGGGCCACCAGCCCGGCCGTACGGTCGCCGGGGGTCTCGCCCCGGAGCACAGCCTCGTCGAGCCGCTCCCGTACCGACGCCTCGGCCGAGCCGTCCGCCTCCGGATAGCGGCGCACGGGGAAGAGTCCGAGCACCTTCTTGGTCTCCTTGCGGACCAGTCCCTTCTCCACCAGACCGTCCGTCGCGCCGGACATCGCCGGCTTCTTCAGGTGGTGCATCCAGTCCTTGACCTTGCCCGGCTTGTCGTAACCGACGATGTCGGCGAGCGCGGCGTCGAGGCTCGGCACACCGAGCGGCGCGGGATCGCGGACGGAGACCCCCTCGTCGGTCACCTCGATCCGCCCGGCCAGCGCGAGATCCACGAGGGACGCCGCCGCGATCGCCCAGGCGACCGTCGCCGGCTCCTTCTCGTAGCCCCATTTGTCGTCCAACGAAAGCAGTAAGAGCTGTTCGCCCAGCGTGGTTTCCATCTCTTTTGCCTCTCCGGGTGCCGTGGGGGGTAAACGCGTTCAGCGTACGGGCGCCCCGTCCTTCGCTCCGGCCCGGCCGGCTCCGCCAGGGATACGCCGGCCGTGGGGGTGTTGGCCGCCTTCACGAGATAATGCGGGCGCCGCTTGACCTCGTAACGGGCCGCTTGACCTCGTAACGGAAAGACACGCGCGAGCGCGTCACCGGCGCACAGTGCCGAGGCGGTGATCAGGGCGGCGATCAGGGCGGCGACGCACGCGGCGCGGCTGATGGGTTTCACACTGGGATCTGTCCCCGGAACCCGCCGCGTTGCGGTGATGTAGGGCACATACCGACGTCAACACGGCGCCCGCGCGGCCACGCGTCCGGGAGTCCGTGACCGATCCGCTGTCGGAAATCCCTGACGAGGGGTCATAATGGGACGCGTAGCCCTTCGCGCATCCCCCGTCGCGAAGGGCTACGCCTATTCACCAGGGCCGGATTCGCCGCCCGTGAGTCGCACGAGCAGTGCTACGCAGAGTAGTTGCGCAAGCTCGTTCCGGCCCCCTCGGTCGGGCAGACCAGTTCGTCGACGGAGAGAACAGCATGACCACCAAAGCCCGCGCCGTCACCGACATACTCCAGCCGCGCAACGTCCTGCTGGTCGGCATGCTCGCCATCGGCCTCGCCGCCGCGGGAGACTGGACCGGCCTGCCGTGGGGCCTGCTCGCCGCCGTGTGCGCGGGGCTCATACCCGCCGGCTACATCGAATGGGAACGCAAGCGCGGCACTTGGGGCGACCGCCATGTCGTCGACCGTACGAAACGCGCGCCGATCTTCTTCGTCATCCTCGGTTCCATCGGCACCGGCTCCGTCATCATGCTGCTCGGCAACGCCCCGACGGGCATCCTCGTCACGATGCTCGCCCTCTGGGCGATGACGGTCCTGCTCCTGGCCGTCAACACCGTATGGAAGATCTCGGTCGACTCGGCGGTCGCCTCGGCGGTCGTGGCACTGCTCGCCGTGGTCCACTCCCCCTGGTGGCTGCTCGGATACGCCATGACCACCGCGGTGTGCTGGTCCCGCGTGGCCCTGAACCACCACACCCTCGCCCAGACAATCGCCGGAGTGACCTTGGGCGCGGCGACGGCGACGGCGTTCTTGTTCGCGTGAGGGTCGCGGTGCGGGTTCGCGCGCGAGTGGGGCGGCCCGGATTCCCGTGGAACGGCAGGCCGCCCCTGAACGCGTCGGTGTGGTGAGACGCGTCGGTGTGGTGAGACGCGTCGGTGTGGTGAGTGCGGGTCAATTCGAAGACATGCAAAGGATGTTGGGCGAGACGCCTGTCCGGGCTGGGTCTCCATCTGCACACCGGCAACGCCGGTGGCAACAGCTCCGGTGGTTCCAGTTCAGGTGGCTCCAGTTCAGGTGGCTCCAGCTCGGGCGGATCCAGCTCCGGCGGTCGGCCTACTGAGGTTCGGTAGGATCCGCGAGTCTTCGTACCGGGGGAGAGATCATGACCGAGGGCCGCAGCGCCGAAGGCACCGACAACGGCGCGGAAACCTCTGCCGATGCCGTGGACGAGCGGAGCGCGGTCCAGTTGGTGTACCGGCCCCGGTCTGCCGACACACTGGTCGGCCTGCGGGTCCGCGAGCGGATCAAGCGGACTGGGCTACTGCTGCGAGGCGTGTTCCTCGCACTGTGGGTGGGGCAGTGGCTGGTCTCCGCCGTGGGCCGCGGGAGTATCGACGCGGTCTCGACCGTTCTGTTCGTGTTCGTCGTCCTGCTGGTGTGGGGGTACCCGCGGCTACAGGCCGCCCACGTGCAACGGATCATCGGATGGCAGGGCGAGTACCGCGCCACCGTGTCTCCGTCCGGGATCACCTGCCGCAGCGACCACAGCACGTTGATCCAGAAGTGGTCCGTCTTCCAGGGCTACCGGGAGACCGCAGGTCACTTCGTCCTGCTCAGCCGGGACCCCAACATCATGTGCCTCGATGTCCTGCCCAAGCGGGGCGTACATGAGGCCGAGGACCTCGACCGGCTGCGGGCCATCCTGGACCAGCACACCACTCGCGTGTGACGGACACGAAAGGTGCCCGTCGCGGCGATGGCGACGGCGTTCGTGTTCGCGTGAGGGCTTGAGTGAGGACCGAGGGGTAGTTGGGGTCGCGGGGGCGGTCCGTTGCCGACCGCGGGTCGGTGGGTGGGGGCGCGGTAGTGGAGTGGGGCGGCCCGGCACCGGCTCAGCGTCTGACCGCTGTGGGGGGCTGGGATTCATGCCCCGCTGTTGGCGGTGCGTTGTCGGGTGCGGGTCAGGACCGAGAGGTATCCGGGGTCACCCGGAAGGTTCGAAGGCGGGTGGGGGCCGCCCCTCAGGCTTCAGTTTCGCGGTTGCGGGTCGGGTGTCAAGGGCGCTCCTTCGTCGCGTCGGCTGCGCCGATTCCGCTTCGCTCCACCCTTGACACCCGACCCTCCACCGCAAGTGCAGCTTCGTGGAGGGGCGGCCCGGGGGGAGGGGTCCCCGGAGGGGATCCGTGCATGGTGCGGTCCTTTGCCGACCGCAGGTCGTGGGTGGGGGCGCGGTTGTGGAGTGGGGCGGCCCGGCACCGGCTCAGCGGGCAGGTGTGGGTGGGTAGTTGGGGCGCATGCCCCGCTGGTGGCGGTCCGTTGCCGACCACCCCTGCAATCTGACCCGTATGTCCCGGTTTGGTTGGCCCTTTGGAGGGTCCTTCGGCCGGTGATGCGTCCTGTGGCCAGGTAACCAGGCAGCGGGGCACATCACGGCCTTTCAGTGGCCCAGTTTCCGCCTCACTCGTCACACCCGCCCCACCACCCACGCACCCTCACCAGCGGGGCATGAATCCCAGCTCAAGGAGTGTCCGCAGACGCTGAGGCGGGGCCGGGCCGCCCCATTGCACTGGTGCGCCCCCACCCACCGGCCCATAGGCCGGGAACAGACCCCGGGAACAAGGGAGCTTCCCCGGGGACCCCTCCCCCGGGGCCGCCCCTCCACAAAGCTGCACTTGCGGTGGAGGGACGGGAGTCAAGGGTGGAGCGAAGCGGAATCGGCGCAGCCGACGCGACGCAGGAGCGCCCTTGACGCCCGGCCCGGAGCCGCGAAACTGAAGCCTGAGGGGCGGCCCCCACCCGCCATCGAACCTTCCGGGTCACCCCGAATACCCCTCGGTCCTGACCCGCACCCGACAACGAACCGCCACCAGCCGGGCATGAATCCCAACCCCCCACCCCCACACGCCCGCTAAGCCGGGGCCGCGCCACCCCACTCCACTACCGCGCCCCACCCACCGGCCACCAGGCCGGCAACGGACCCGCCCCGCCACCCCACCCCAGCAAACCGGGGAGGGCCCCCCGTTTACCCGCTCCACGGTAGCATCTGAATCGGGGAGCGTTCCACGTTTTCCTTGGAAGGGTGGTCATGGGAGTCGGCGAGCGGAAACCGGCGGCGAAATCGGCGCCGCTGCGGCGTGACGCCCGGCGCAATCGGGAGTTGCTGATCGCCTCCGCGCGGGATGTGTTCGCCGAGCAGGGGCTCGACGCGTCGCTGGATGAGATCGCTCGTCGTGCCGGTGTCGGTAACGCCACTCTGTACCGGCACTTCCCCGACCGGGCCGCGCTCATCGAGGCCGTCTTCCATGAGTCCCTCGGTGAGACGCAGCGCGCCGGTGAGGAGGCGCGGCTGAGTGACGACGCCTGGGCCGGGCTCACGACGTATCTCTCGTCGATCTTCGCGGGGCTGGCCGCCGACCGCGGGGCCAACGACCTGATGACCACCGGCGTACGGGGCGTGCCCTCGCTCGAAGCGCTCCATGCCGAGAACCGGGAGACCGTCGGCCTCCTCCTCGCCCGCGCCCAGCGGCAGGGCACGATGCGCCGCGACGTCACCACCGAGGATCTGCTCTTCAGCCTGGCCGCGCTCGGCCGCGCCGTACCCGCCCTGACCACCACGGCCCCGGACGCCTGGCGGCGCTATCTCGCCCTCCTCCTCGACGGCCTGCGCGCGGAACCCGCCGTACCCGCCGTACCGCTTCCCGCACCGCCCCTCACTCTCGACGAACTCGGCAGCGTCCTGCACGACTTGGGCCCGCACCGCGCCCGCTAAGGCGTGCCGGACGGGACGGACGGGGCCGGGCTGTCGGCCGCGTACTGTGCCGCCTGGATCCGGTACAGGCCACGGAAAACCTTCGGGCCCTCGACCTCGTCCGACAGCAGCTCCGCGAAGGTGCCGCTCTCCACGACCCGTCCCCGGTCCAGGACATGGATCAGATCCGCCGCCCGTACCGACCCGAGCCGGTGCGTGATCAGGATGACCGTCTGGCCGGAGTCCGCGAGGCTGCGGATCTGCTCGAAGAGCTGCTGCTCGGCCTTGGCGTCGAGCGCCGACGTCGGCTCGTCGACGATGAGGATCTGACCGGCGCGGTAGTGCGCGCGACCGAGACCGATCCGCTGCCACTGCCCGCCGGACAGCTGGTGACCGCCCTTGTATCCCCGGGCCAGCAGCGTCTTCCAGCCGCGCGGCAGCTCGGCTATCAGCTCCTCGGCGCCCGCGTACCGTACGGCCGCGTCCAGCCGGTCCCGGCTCACCGGCACCTCGGGCCGTCCGATGCTGACGTTCACCGTGGCGGTGAAGGGCCACCGGTAGAAGTCCTGGCCCACCACCGCGACCCGCGAGACCAGTTCCTGCCGGTCCGCCTCCGCCGCGTCGACGCCGTCCCACAGGATGCGGCCGGAGTCCGGCCGGTAGAGCCCGCACAACAGCTTGACCAGGGTGGACTTGCCGCTGCCGTTCTCCCCCACCAGCGCGACGATCCGGCCGGCGGGGATGGTGAGACTGGCGCCGTCGAGCGCGCGTTTGTTGTCCTTGCCCCGGTAGGTGAAGACGACGTCCTCGAAGGTGATCGTCTCCGGCCTCTCGGGCAGCGGAAGCCCGCCGACCGGTATCGCGCGCTCGACTGCCTCCTCGCACAGCCGGTGCAGATCCCCGACGAACAGGCTCTCCTCGTGCAGGTAGTTCACCTGGAGCACCAGATTCTCCAGGCTGGAGGAGCCGGTACGGATGGCGAGTACGGCCGTGCCGCCGACGGAGAGCGCCATCGCGCCGGTCCACAGCAGCCCGCCGAGCGTGGCGTACGCGGCGCCCGCCGCCAGGCCCGTCCATCCGGCGGCGATCAGCCCCGTACGGGCCGCGAGCCGGGCGAGCCTGCGCTGTTCCGCCTCCTGCGAGCGCGACATCTCGCGGAAGTGATGCAGCAGGAACGGTCCGACGTTGTGGACCCGTATCTCCGGCGCCGCGTCGGTGGAGATCAGCAGCCGGCTGATCAGGCTCCCGGCCCGTGAATGCTGCACCCACACCTGGAACGAGATGTACCGGCGCCGCGCCATCGACAGGGCCGCCCACGCGCTGGGCAGCGTCATCGCGATGAGCAGCGGGAGCAGTACGGGGTGCAGTACGGCGAGGACGCCGGCGGCGGCGATCAGCGACATCAGGGCGTTGAGGACGTTCTGGCAGTACTGCACCATCCGCCGGGCCGAACCGGCGCCGTACTGCGCGCTGTCGAGGAGCTTGTGGAATTCGTCGTCCTCGACCGCTTCCAGCTCGACGTTGGCGGTATGTGACAAGTACCGCTCGGTGGCGACCCGTTCGACCTTCGGCTCCAACTGCCCCGTACCGGCCGTGGACAGGGCCCGCAGCACCGCGCCGGCCACCGCGGTCCCACCGGCGACGGCCAGCGCCGGGCCGGCGTGGGTGAGCCGCTCGGCGGTGGTGCCGTCGCCGAGGAGATGCCCGAGGACGCGGTTCACGGCGATCAGCCCGACCGCCTGGCTGACCCCCCGGCCGATCTCCGCGCAGGTCACCAGGCGCAGGGCCGCCCTGTCCGCCTCCCACGCCAAGCGGGCCGTCGTACCGACCAGCCGCGGCAGACGCGTGACCATGGAACGTAAGTTGAGCTGGAGGAAGGCGTCGTCGTGCTTGTTCCAGCCCATGTCGTACCGCAGCGGCCCGCCGAACAGCATCTCCTCGGACTCGGACGACTCCACGCGCTCCGTCTCGCCGGTGACCTCACTGGTGGGACGAGGTTTCCGTCCAGTACGGGGTTTCCGTCGCAATGCCATGGCTGTTCGATGCCCAGGCCCGAGGGCGGTCACGGCAGCGAGCCCGGCGTGAACGGAGCACTCCCGGAGCACACCAGGCGCACACCCCTCACCCCGCGCGCCGGACACATCGGGAGGGGGGTGACGGCGGTGTCGTCAGCCGGCCTGGGCCGGGCCGGCGGCGACACAGAATTCGTTGCCCTCGGGGTCCGCCATCATCACGTGATGTCCTTCGAACTCCTCAAGGACGCTTCCCCCCGCCCTCACCAGCCGTTCGGACTCCGCCCTGATCCGCTCCCATCGCTCCTCGGGGCTGCCGTGGCCCGGCACCCGCACATCCATATGAAGCCGGTTCTTCGCTGTCTTGGGCTCCGGGACCTTGAGGATGGCGAGCCGGGGGCCGGCGCCGTCGGGGGCACAGAGCCACGCCCCGTCGTCCACGGAGTCGTCCTCCGGCAGATCGAATTGCGCGAGCCACTCCTCGCGGGTCTTGAAGGGGGCGGGCGGTGGCTCGTCGATATAACCGAGCGCCGTCTTCCAGAACCCGGCGAGGAGTCGTGTGTCCGCACAGTCGAGGGTGAGATCGATTCGGGCTGCCATGACAGGACCGTACTGCGCGCCTCTGACAATGGGGCGATCCGTTTCGGGCCTGGCGCTCGGGCCTGACGCTCGGGGCCTGACGCTCGGAGCCGCCCCGCTCGGAGCCGCCCCGCTCGGGCCGGTGTCAGTCAGTCCTCGGCGATCTCGCCCCGCACCACGACCACCGGGCACTTCGCGTGCTGCGTGACATGCAGGCTGACCGAGCCGAGCAGGGCCGCCTTGAAGCCGCTGTACCCACGGTCGCCGACGACCAGGAGGGAGGCACCTTCCGAGGCGTCCAGCAGGACCTGCGCGGCGGGGCCGCTGACGACGCGGCGTTCGACCACGGCCGCGACGTCCGCCTCCAGCGTCTTGTCCAGCGCCTCGTCCAGGATCTGCCAGGCCAGCTGCTCCGGTTCGAACTCCGGCGGCATTCCCGGCAGCATGCCCGCCCAGCCGGTGGCCGGGTACTCCCAGCCGATCACCGCGCCCACGTCGTCACCGGTCAGCTTCGCCTGCCGTACGGCCCAGCGCAGCGCCTTCAGTGAGGGCTCCGAGCCGTCGACGCCGACCACGATGGTGCCGCTCATGACGTTCCTCCTGCTGATTGACTGCTGATTGATTTTTCGCTGTTGTCCCGATTCCCCCTATGGGGCAAACCTACTTAAGGTTCGCGAGGAGGTGCTCGAAGGGCACCACCTCGTCACTCTCGCCCACGTCTCCGTTCGTCGCGCGCGTCAGCCCCCGCAGCAGCCCGGCGAACTCGCCACCCGCGCGGTCGATCCGGGCCGGCAGCCCGCCCGCGTACGCGTCGGCGCCCGCGCCCCAGTCGTCGGTCGCCGCGAAGACGGCCGTCGGCAGGGTGAGTGCGTGCAGATACGAGAAGAGCGGGCGCATCGCGTGCTCCACCACGAGCGAGTGGCGCGCGGTGCCGCCGGTCGCGGCGAGCAGTACGGGCGTTCCGGTGAGCGCGTCCGGCTCGATCAGGTCGAAGAACGACTTGAACAGTCCGCTGTACGAGCCGGCGAAGACCGGACTCACCACGATGAGCCCGTCCGCCCCGGTCACCGCCTCCAGCGCCGCGCTCAGCACGGGCGCCGGGAAGCCGGTGACCAGGTGGTTCGCGATCTCGACGGCGAGATCCCGCAGTTCGACGATCTCGACCTCGGCCTTCCGGTCCTCGACGGCCAGTTCACGGCTGGTCGCCTCCGCCAGCCGGTCGGCCAGCAGCCTGGTCGAGGACGGCTTGCTCAGCCCGGCCGAGACGGCGACGAGCCGCAACGGCCCGGCGCCGCTGGTGCGCGTCGCGGTGCTCGTACGCGTCGCGGTGCTCGTACGCGTGGCGCTGCCCGTACGCTCCGTGCCGCTCATACGCTCCGTACCGCTCGTACGCTCCATCGTCAGACCTCCTCCTTCACCGACGTCACGGCGGCCGGGTGGACAGGACCGTCCGGGACCCCGGCCGGCCGCAGGGCCGCGAACTCCTTGCGCAGTACGGGTACGACCTCCTCGCCCAGCAGGTCCAGCTGCTCAAGCACGGTCTTCAGCGGCAGCCCCGCGTGGTCCATCAGGAACAGCTGGCGCTGGTAGTCGCCGAAGGAGTCACGGAACGCCAGCGTCTTCTCGATGACCTCCTGCGGGCTGCCCACGACCAGCGGCGTCTGCTCCGTGAAGTCCTCCAGGGAGGGCCCGTGTCCGTAGACCGGCGCGTTGTCGAAGTACGGGCGGAACTCCCGTACCGCGTCCTGCGAGTTCTTCCGGATGAACGCCTGGCCGCCCAGACCGACGATGGCCTGCTCAGGGGTGCCGTGTCCGTAGTGCGCGTACCGCTTCCGGTAGAGGCTGATCAGCTTCTGGAAGTGCTCCTTGGGCCAGAAGATGTTGTTCGCGAAGAAGCCGTCTCCGTAGTAGGCGGCCTGCTCGGCGATCTCGGGCGAGCGGATCGAGCCGTGCCAGACGAACGGCGGGGTGCCGTCCAGCGGCCGGGGCGTCGAGGTGAAGCCCTGGAGCGGCGTACGGAACTTGCCTTCCCAGTCGACGACGTCCTCGCGCCACAACTTGTGGAGCAGGGCGTACTTCTCGATGGCGAGCGGGATGCCCTGGCGGATGTCCTCACCGAACCACGGATAGACCGGCCCGGTGTTGCCGCGCCCCATCATCAGATCGACGCGCCCGTCGGCCAGATGCTGGAGCATCGCGAAGTCCTCCGCGATCTTCACCGGGTCGTTGGTGGTGATCAGCGTGGTGGACGTCGACAGGATGAGCCGCTCGGTGGTGGCCGCGATGTAGCCGAGCATCGTGGTGGGCGACGAGGGGACGAAGGGCGGGTTGTGGTGCTCGCCGGTGGCGAAGACGTCCAGCCCGACCTCCTCGGCCTTCCGCGCGATGGCGACCATCGCCTTGATCCGCTCGTGCTCGGTCGGCGTACGTCCGGTGGTCGGGTCGGGCGTGACATCGCCGACGCTGAAGATCCCGAACTGCATCGCGCTCACCTCTCGCTACATCTCATAGAACATATTGGTTGAAACTTCAACCGAAGCCTATAACGGCACACCCCCGGTCTCTATTCCGACCCCCACACACGTGTGCCGCGCGGCTGACGACTTCGCCGGTGCGCGGCACACTCTGGACAGGTTCAGCTACCTGGAGTCACACCTCGGAGGGAGGGGAAGAGGGAGGGCGGCTCTGGCTGCGTGTCACGGGTACGGCTCCGAGCACGACTCCAGCGCCTCCGCGTACGGCGCAGCACGCGATACTGGAGGCGTGGACATCCAACTCCTCGTCGTGCCGGACTGCCCGAACGCCGCGCCCACCGCCGAGCGGCTGCGAGGTGTCCTCGACGGCTTGGGCATGCACAACATTCCCGTGACCCAGCGGACAGTTGCCGACCAGATGGAGGCGGAGCGGATCGGCTTCACCGGCTCCCCGACCGTCCTCATCGATGGCCGTGATCCGTTCGCCGAGCCCGGACGCCCTGCCGGGCCGGCCTGCCGGGTGTTTCGTACTGAGGACGGCGTGGTCGGTGTCCCCGGGACCGAGCAGCTGCGCCGGGCCATCGTCGCCGCCCTCTAGACGGGGCTCCGGCACTCATCGGAGAACGGAGAGGCGGAGCGGCATGGCAGGCGGCGACAAGGATCTCGGCAGCAGGGCGTCGCCGTACTCTGCACTGGAGAGGGGAGGCCGACGGTGAGCGAAGAAGACAGCGGCCGTGATCTGGAGCGGTGGAAGGAGCGCGGGGTGGCCCTGCGCGTCTTCATCTACGTCTTCGCGACGCACGCGCTGGCCGGGTTCATCTGGCTGCTTTTCTACGTCGGCGATCACGCCCCGAAATGAGCCCGCTCAGCCGGTGAAGGCCGTGGCTCCTGTCCGTACCCGTGTCGGGGGGTCCGGCACCCGTGTCAGTGGGTCCGGCGGATTCGGCGGATTCGGCGGGTCCGGAGGGTTCTGCCGGTCCGGAGGATTCGGTCCGGGTCGCGTTCGGGGGCTCCCACAGGGAGCGGCCGAAGCTGTAGCCGGCGATGCGATTCCTGTGCTGCCCGTTCACCAGGTGGATCACCATGACGCCCACGACGATCAGGCCCAGGATCACCACGACGCTGATCCAGTTGCTCATCTTGCCCTCGCCTCCTCCCGGCATGAGCGGGATTCGCGGCTTTTCCCAGCGTACTCCGGAAGATGCACAGAACCTGGGGCTCGGTATTCCCGTGATGGTCCTCCCCCTGCGACGATGGACACCGATGTACCGGCCGGGGGGAGTGCATGTGGCAGAGGTGTTCGTTCGGCGCCTGAGCCGGTGGCAGGCCGAACAGCAGCGGGAAGCCGTCGCCGATGTGTACGTCGAGGCGTACGCGTACCGCCGTGTCCCCGGCGAGGAGCTCCGCGACCGCCAGGAGCGCGACCGCCGGGAGTTCCTGGAGACCTTCGCCGAGGATGTGCAGCGCCCCGGGTTCGACATGGTGGTGGCCAGCGGGGGCAGCAAGCCGGTGGCGTACGCGTACGGGTTCGCCCTGGACCGGGGCGGCGAGTGGTGGCGCGCGCTGAGCGGCGAGGTGCCGTGGGACTGGGACATCGAGGAGCTGACCGTCTCGGGTCAGGTCTTCGCCCTCGCCGGGCTGATGGTCCTGCCGGCGCACCGGCGGGGCGGGGTGGCCACGCGGCTGGTCGAGCAGTTGCTGATCAGGACGGACGCGGCGCTGGTGGCCGCGCGGGTCGACCCGGCGAACGAGGCCGCTGTGGGGGCGCTCCGGTCCTGGGGCTGGACGAAGCTCGGCGCGGTCGCGGCGCCCGTCGCCTCGTCGGACGGGGGCGTGGACGCGGTCATGGACGGCGCGGCCTCGGCCGTACCGCTCACCGCCGTACCTGTGGGCGGTTCCGGCACGGTGACGGATATCTGGAGCCGCGCGCTGACGTCGTGACAGAGCCGGATTGTTATGGAGGTTTAACGCGGGACACTTTCTGGACACAGCCGGGCTTTCTAGCCTCACGCCATGTCCCGCCACCGATCCGCCCGCAAAGCCCGCGGTTCCACAGCCCGCGGTTCCGTACGGAGCCGGGCCGCGTTCCCCGTACTCGCGGCCGTGGCCGCCGTCGTGTTCCTGGCCGTCTGGGTGGCCATGGACTTCCCTCCGCTGTCCAGCGGCGACTCGGACGCCATATCGCGGTCCGGTGATCCGGGGTGGTCGGCGACACCGGTCACCCCGGCCGCTCCGTCTCCCCCGGCTTCGGCGTCTCCCTCCCCCTCGCCCTCCGTCGATCCTGATCAGGTCCTCTCCGAGCAGCTCGCCCCGATCCTGAAGGCCACGACGGCCTCTCTCTCCGTGGCCGTGCTCGACGTGGAGGACGGGGACGGCGCTGACTACGGCGTACGGGCCGGGACGACGTACGACACGGCCAGCGTCGTGAAGGTCGACATCCTGGCGGCCCTGCTGCTGAAGGCACAGGACCAGGGCCGGGTGCTCACCGCGCAGGAGAAGACGTACGCGACCTCGATGATCCAGGTGAGCGACAACGCTTCGGCCGACGCCCTGTGGCAGGCGATCGGCGGGGCGGACGGTCTGGACGCGGCGAACAAGCGGCTCGGTCTGACCGCGACGACCGGCGGCAGCGGGGCCCTGTGGGGGCTTACGCAGTCGACAGCGGCTGACCAACTCGCTCTCCTCTCCGCCGTGTTCGGCGACGACTCCGATTCCCCGCTGGGCTCGGGCTCACGGACGTACATCCAGGGCCTGATGGGCGGGATAGCGGCGGACCAGGACTGGGGCGTGTCGGCCGCCGGGGCGGTGACGGGGCTGAAGAACGGGTGGCTGGCGCGGAGCGCGACGGGGCTGTGGGACATCAACAGCATCGGCCGGATCGTGGCGGACGGGCACGGCTATCTGGTGGCCGTGCTGTCGAGCGGCAGCGTCAGCAAGGAGGCCGGGATCTCGCTGGTGGAGAAGGCGGCGAAGACGGCGGTGGCGGTATCCGCCTCCGGCGACTCGGCGTAGGGCGGCAGGGCGGCAGGGCGGTAGGGCGGTAGGGCGGTACGGCTCCGGGAAGGGGGGGGTTCGCGGCTCGCCCGGGTGTCAAGGCCCCCTTGCATACGCACAGGAAACCGTTAGGTTAGGCTCACCTAAGTCTTTGGCCGGATCTGTCGTAGTGCTCGACAGTTCAGCCCGATCTGGGGGGACCATGCCGTCAACGAACGCCGTCACGCCGACATCCGGTGTGGCGGCCGGGACCATGCTCGCCATCTACGCCACGTACGGGTTCGAACCCGTCGGGCGGATGGAGCCGTACCCCGGCCGGCGCCCGCACGTGATGATCGTGCGCCCGCTCGGCGCCGCCGGCCGTCGCGCCGCCGGACGCGAGAGGTGTCCGGCCCCGCAGCGGGCCGCCTGACGGCGTATCCGGCATTCCGTAGCCGCCGCGATCCCGTGCACCGCAAGCTCATTGGCATGCGTCCCGACCGTTCCGTCCCCGTCCCTCACCCCCACCCCGAGGTAGAGCCAGCCGTGTCCGTCCAGTTCCCGCCCTCCGCCGCGCCGCGATCCGCCTACCCTGTCGACGTACTCCCCGCCATGGTCCGGCGTCGGCTGCTGGAGCTGGCCGACGCCGGCCGGCCGCTGTCGGCGTACGTGTACGACGGCGATGTCGCCGCCGGACGGGCCCGCGAGCTGCGCGCGGCCCTGCCGGAGTGGGCGGCGGTGTACTACGCGGTCAAGGCGAACTCGTTCCCCGGTGTCGTCGAGGCGCTCGCCCCGTACGTCGACGGCTTCGAGGTCGCGTCCGTCGCGGAGCTCGAACTCGCCCTCCGCGCAGGCCGACTCGCGGGCCGGCACGCGGACCAACCCCCAGGCCAGGACGGAGAAAACCCCGCACCCGCCGTCCCGGTCGTCGCCGCCGGGCCCGCCAAGTCCGTCCCCGTCCTCACCGCGCTGGTGCGCGCGGGCGTCGAGGCGATCAACGCCGAGAGCCTGCTCGAACTCCACCGCATCAGCCGGATAGCCGTCGCCGAGGGCGTCACCGCCCGGGTCGCGCTGCGTGTGAACCCGGCCGAGATCCCGATCACCGGCGCGCTGCTCATGGGCGGCGCCGCCTCCCAGTTCGGGGTCGCCGAGCCCGACGTGCCCGAAGTGCTGCGCGAGGCGCGGAAGCTGCCGGGGCTCGATCTCGTCGGCTTCCATATCCACGCCGCCTCCGGCAACCTCGACGCCGCCACCCATGCCGCGTATCTGCGCTGGTGCGTGGAGTGGAGCGTACGGACAGCGCGCGAGACCGGGATCGAGCTGCGCCATGTGGACATCGGCGGCGGCATCGGGGTGGCCTTCGAGGGCGAAGAGCCCTTCGACGTGGGCCGGTTCGGTGAACTGGCCGCCGGGATCGAGCCGCCCGCCGGGGTGAAGGTCATTCTCGAACCCGGCCGGTTCGTGGTCGCCGACTGCGGCTGGTACGCCGCCGAGGTGACCGACGTGAAGACGTCGTACGGCGAGTCGTTCGCCGTCCTGCGCGGTGGCATCAACCACTTCCAGCTGCCCACCTCCTGGGACATCGTCCACAACGTGGCCGTGCTGCCCGTCGAGAAGTGGGCCGAGGAGTGTCCGCGCCCCACGGCCGAGAACACCCGTGTCACCGTCGTCGGTGAACTGTGCACCCCTGAGGACACACTTCTGCGCGATGTCCTGATCGACCGGGTACGCGCGGGCGACTTGATCGTTTTCCCTTACGCGGGCTCCTACGGATGGGAGTTCGCCATGCACTCCTTCCTCGGCCACCCCGTCGCCGAGCGCCATCTGCTCTGAGCCCTCCGCCTCTCCGTCTTTCTTTCTCATACTCCGGAGCCGTGTCATGACCGTGCCCCCCATCACCCTGCCCGCGAGCGGGCGGCCCGACCCCGCCGCCGCCCCCACCCCGGGCGCCACCGCCGACGGCATCCTGCGGCGTCAGCGCGCCAGGGAGTCCTCGGCACGCACGTACGCCCGTTCGTTCCCGATCGTCCCGGCCCGCGCCAAGGGCATGACGATCGAGGGGACGGACGGCCGCCGCTATCTCGACTGCCTCTCCGGCGCCGGGACCCTCGCGCTCGGCCACAACCACCCTGTCGTGCTGGAGGCCATCCAGCGCACGGTGGAGAGCGGGGCGCCCCTGCACGTCCTCGATCTGGCGACCCCGGAGAAGGACGACTTCACCGACGCGCTCTTCGCCACCCTGCCGAAAGCCTTCGCGGACCGCGCCAGGATCCACTTCTGCGGACCGGCCGGTACGGACGCCGTCGAGGCGGCGCTGAAGCTGATGCAGACCGCGACCGGCCGACGCGGGGTGCTCGCGTTCACCGGCGCGTACCACGGCATGACGGCGGGCGCGCTGTCGGCGACCGGCAGCGTCGCGATCAGGGAGCGGGTCGCGGGCGGCGCGGCCGAGGTGACCCGGCTGCCGTATCCGTACCCGTACCGCTGCCCGTTCGGGGTCGGCGGCGAGCGCGGCGCCGAACTTGCCGCCACGTATACGGAACGGCTGCTGGACGATCCGTCGGGCGGTGTCGTACCGCCCGCCGCGATGATCCTCGAAGCGGTGCAGGGCGAGGGCGGCGCGGTGCCGGCGCCGGACGGCTGGCTGCGGGAGATGCGGCGGATCACCGGCGAGCGGCGGATCCCGCTGATCGTGGACGAGGTACAGACGGGCGTCGGGCGTACGGGCGCGTTCTGGGCGGTCGAGCACAGCGGGATCGTCCCGGACGCGATGGTCATGTCGAAGGCGATCGGCGGGAGTCTGCCGCTGGCCGTGATCGTGTACGACCAGGACTACGACGGCTGGCTGCCCGGCGCGCACACCGGCACGTTCCGGGGCAACACCCTGGCGATGGCCACGGGCGCGGCGACACTGCGGTACGTGGCCGCCGAGGGGCTGGCCGAGCGCGCGGCGGTCGTCGGCGCCCGGATGAGCGCGCGGCTGGAGGGGCTGCGCTCCGAACTGCCGGTGATCGGTGACGTCCGGGGCCGCGGCCTGATGATCGGGGTCGAGATCGTGGACCCCGAGGGGGAGTTGGACTCGTGCGGCGCCCATCCGGTCGCCCCGGAGGCGGCGGAGCGGGTGCGGTCGGCCTGCCTGGAGCGCGGGCTGATCGTGGAACTGGGCGGGCGCTTCGGCTCGACCGTCCGGCTTCTCCCGCCGCTCGTCATCACGGACGAGCAGGCGGAAGCGGTCCTGGAGCGGCTGGCGGACGCGATCGCCGAGGTGTCGGGGCAGCGGGGACGGCGCTCATGAGGACCGGAACCGGGACGGAAACCGGGACGGAGACGGGGACGATGGGCGCGGCGGCGGGTGTTGCGGTGGACGCGGACGTCGCGGGTGTCGCGCCGGAGACCGGGGTGGACGCGGGCCTCGCGAGTGCCGCGCCGGAGGCCGGGCCGGGCACGGACATCGCAAGTGCCGCGCCGGAGGCGCCGGTGGACGCGGACATCGCGAATGCCACGCCGGGCGCAGACGCGCGCCTCGGGGCTCAGGCGGCGCCGGAGCCGGCTTCCGTGACGGAGACGGACAGCGAACGTGTCACCGCGCTGTCCGGCGGGACCCGCGGCTCCGGCGCGCTGGCGCCGCTCGTGGACACGGTGATGGACGCCCTCGCCCGGGGCGCCCGGCGGCGCGGCGGGCCTATCGCGCCCGGTCGGCCCGGGGACGTCGCGGCCACCGTCGGCGAGGTGTTCGGCGGTCCGGGCGCCGTCACCGGCGCCGAGGCGCTCGACCGGCTCACCGAACTCCTCGCGCACGGCAGCGCCGACCCGGCGGACGCCTCCTGCGCCGCCCATCTGCACTGCCCGCCCCTCGCCATCGCCGTCGCCGCCGACCTGGCGGTCTCGGCCCTCAACCCGTCCCAGGACTCCTGGGACCAGGCGCCCGCCGCCACCGCTCTGGAAACCCTGCTGCTCCAGGAACTGGCAGCCCTGGTCGGGTACGAGCCCGAGCAGGCCGCCGGGGTGCTCACCTCCGGCGGTACGGAGTCCAACCTCATGGGCCTGATGCTGGCCAGGGACCGGGTCCTCGGCGCGGCGTCCGGCCGGCAGATCGAGCTGACGGGGGTGCCCGGCGCCGGAACGGAGGGCGCGCCCCGTCCCCGTATCCTCGCCTCCGCCGCCGCGCACTTCTCCGTACAGCGCGCCGCCGCCCTGCTCGGGCTCGGTGAGGACGCGGTGCTGCCCGTCCCGGTCGACCGTCAACTCCGCATGGATCCAGAGGCGTTGGCGGCCGTACTGGACGGCTGCGCCGAGCGCGGGGAGCTGCCGGTCGCGGTCGTCGCCACCGCCGGTACCACCGACACCGGCGCCATCGACCCGCTGCGCGCCTGCGCGGCGCTCGCCGCCGAGCACGGTGCCTGGCTGCATGTGGACGCCGCGTACGGGGGCGGCGCCCTGCTCTCCGACCGGCTCGCGCCGCTCCTGGACGGTCTCGGTCTCGCCGACTCCGTCTCGCTCGACTGGCACAAGCTGGGCTGGCAGCCTGCCGCGGCGGGTGTCTTCCTGGTGCGGCGGTCGGAGACGTACGCCTCGCTCGCGCGCCGGGCCGTCTATCTCAACCCGGCCGACGACGAGGAAGCCGGTTACCCGAGCCTGCTCGGGCTCTCGCTGCGTACGACACGCCGCGCCGACGCCTTCAAGATCGCGGTCACCCTGCGGACGCTGGGCCGGGAGGGGCTGGGGCGGCTCGTGGACGCCTGCCGCGATCTGGCCGTTTCGGGAGCGCGGGCGGTCGCGGAGCATCCACGGCTGGAGCTGCACTCCGAACCGGTGCTGACGGCCTTCCTGTTCCGCTATCTGCCGGAGCGTCCGGCGGATACGGCAGCCGGTCCGGCCGAATACGGGGCCCGCTGCGACGCGGTCAACGCCGCCCTGCGGCGCCGGCTTCTGCGCGAGGGCAGCGCCGTCGTCGGCCGCACCGAACTCCCCGGCGAGGGGCCGGGGCGCGTACGGCTCAAGCTCACGCTGCTGAACCCGCACACCACCGCCGCCGAGGTGGAGCGGCTGCTGCACGCCGTCGTGGCGGCGGGGCGCGCGGAGGAGGAGGCGCGGTGACCGTACGGACAGCGGCCGGATCCCACACCCCCGACGACCCACGCGCCCCTCATATCCCGTACGACCCGCTGGACCACCCCGACCCGCTCCGGGCCGGGGACTCGGCCGCCACCGAGACGCTCCTGCGCGCGTACGTACGGGAGACCGGCACCGACGTGCCCGCCACCGGGCAGGTGCTCCAGCTGCCCCTCCCCGCCAGTCGGCTGACCCTGCGCGTCCCGGTGCTGTACCGGTCGGCCACCGGCTGGCACCGCTTCGGCGAGGCCCGCGTCGTCACCGCCGCCCCTGTCGCCCCCTCCGAAGCGAGCGCCCCGTCCCGAGAAGGCGTCCCGTCCCGAGAAGGCATCCCGTCCGAAGAGGGCGGCACGCTTCCGGCCGACACCGCGCTCGTGGCCGCCGCGCTGATCCGCGAGTCCACTCTCGGCCGTGCCGCACCGCCCCATCTCGGCGGGGACGCCGTGGGCCGCGTCCTCAACTCCGCCGCCCGTACCGCCGTGCATATCGCGCGGCGGCGCGCGGAGGGGAACCCGGCGGGCGAGCAGGACCACGGTCTGACGCCCTTCCTCGGCGCCGAGCAGGCGCTGCTCCTCGGCCATCCCTTCCATCCGGCGCCCAAGAGCCGCGAGGAGGCGTCCGATCGCGAACTGGACGCCTACTCGCCCGAGTTGCGCGGGTATTTCCCGCTGCACTGGTTCGCCGCGCACCCGGAGATCGTCGTCGGGGAGAGCGCCGACGGCCGCTCCCCCGCCGAGCTGCTGCGGCCGCTCGCCTCGGGCGCCGGGCTCGAACTGCCGCCCGGGATGGTCCCCGTACCCGCGCACCCCTGGCAGGCGCGCGAGGTGCTCGGCCGCCCCGAGGTGGCGGCGCTGCTGGACGCGGGGCTGCTGCGGCCTCTCGGGCCCGGCGGGCCCGCCTGGTACCCGACGTCCTCCGTACGGACCGTGCACCGGCCGGGCGCCGACGTCATGCTGAAACTGTCCCTCGGTATGCGGATCACCAACTCCCGCCGCAACAACCTCCGTTCGGAGATGCGTCTCGGCGTACGCGCCGCCCGGCTGCTGGCGGCCGGACCGGCGCGGCGGCTGCGCGCCGAGCATCCCGGGTTCGGCATCCTGCGGGACTTCGCGTGGGTGTCGGCCGGTACGGGGGAGACGGAGACCGGTCTGGAGACGGCCGTCCGCGACAACCCGTTCAACGGCAAGGGGCCCGGCGGGCTGTGTGTGGCCGGTCTGGTCGCCGAGCGGACCGGCCCCGGCGACGGCTCCCCGCCCCGCCATCGCGCGCTGCTCTGCGAGGCCGTCGCCCGCGCCGCCCGCGCGCAGGGTGTCTCCACGGCCGAGGCGTCCGCGCGCTGGTTCGCCGCGTATCTCGACGTGCTCGCCGTACCGCTGATCCGGCTCCAGGCGTGGTACGGCATCGCGCTGGAGCCGCACCACCAGAACACCCTGGTCGCGCTGGACGCGCACGGGATGCCCCGGGCCGGCTGGTACCGCGACAGCCAGGGCTACTACGTCGCCGCCTCCCGCGCCGCGGAGGTGGAGCGGCTGCTGCCCGGAGCGGCCGACGGGCTGGATCTGGTCTTCGACGACGCGTTCGTGGACGAGCGGGTCGCGTACTACCTGGGGATCAACAACCTGCTCGGTCTGGTGGGCGCGTTCGGCGCGCTCGGCCTGGCCGGCGAAGAAGAGCTGCTGCGCGTCCTGCGCGCCCGGCTGGAGCTGCTGCGTACCACCGAGCCCGGTGCGAAGGGGCTGCTCGACCTGCTGCTCGACGCGCCCGTGCTGCGCTGCAAGGGCAACTATCTGACCTGCGTGGACGGGCTCGACGAACTCGTCGGCGACGTCCACACCCAGTCCGTCTACATCGACCTTCCCAATCCCCTCGCGGAGGCCCAGCGGTGACGACCGAACACACGCACACGCATGCGCGTGAGCACGAGCACGAGTACGGCTCCGGGCACGAGACCTACGATCTGGTCGGCGTCGGCATCGGGCCGTTCAATCTCTCGCTGGCCGCTCTCTCCGACGGCGCTCCGGGGCTCCGTACGCTCTTCCTCGACGCCAAGCCCGCCTTCTCCTGGCACCCGGGGCTGCTGATGGAAGGAACGGTTCTCCAGGTACCGTTCCTCGCCGACCTGGTGACCATGGCGGATCCGACCAGCCCCTGGTCGTACCTCAACTATCTGCGGGAACACGACCGGATGTTCCCGTTCTTCTTCTCCGAGCGCTTCCACATACCCCGCCGCGAATACGACCACTACTGCCGCTGGGTCGCCGAACACCTGCCGTCCTGCCGCTTCGACGCGCGCGTCACGGAGGTGGAGTGGGACGAACGCGACGAGGTGTTCGCCGTCACCCACCGCTCGGCCGGCGGCACGGTCTCGCACGTACGGACCCGGCAGCTCGTGCTGGGCGTCGGTACGGACCCGGTCGTCCCCGAGCCACTGCGCCCGCTGCTCACCCCCGCGCACGCGGGGCGCGTACTGCACAGCGCCGACTACCGCACCCACCGGGCACGGCTGGCCGGCCTCGACGATGTCACGGTCCTCGGAGCGGGCCAGTCCGGCGCCGAGGTCGCCCTCGATCTCCTGCGCCACCAGGACGGTTCCGGCGCGGGCGGCCCGTACGTCCGCTGGCTCGCCCGTACCCCCGCCTTCGCGCCGATGGAGTACTCCAAGATCGGTCTTGAGCACTTCACGCCCGACTACATCCGGTACTTCCGCGCCCTGCCCGAGGAGCGGCGCGAGCGGCTCGTGCGCGAGCAGTGGCAGCTGTACAAGGGCGTCAGCGAGGAGACGCTCGGCGAGATCCACGACGAGCTGTACGAGCGGACCATCGGCGGTACGGAGCCGCGCGCGGCTCTCCACCCGGGCGTGGCGCTCGTCGCGGCGGAGCCCGAGCGCGACGGTGACGGCTATCTGCTGACCTGCCGGCATACGCAGCAGGACGCGCTGTTCGAGGTGCGTACGTCGGCGATCGTGGCGGCCACCGGATACGCGGCGGCGCGTCCGGCCTTCCTGGACACCATGGCGAAGCTGGTGGACTGGGACGAGCAGGGCCGCTACCGGATCGACGGGGACTACCGGGTCGCGCTGGACGCGAGCGTGTCCGGCGCGCTGTACGTGCAGAACGCGGAACTGCACACGCATGGCGTGGGGGCTCCTGATCTCACGCTCGGCGCGTGGCGGGCGGCGACGATCCTCAACGCGGTGGCGGGGAGGAGGGTGCTGCGGGTACCGGAGCGCGCTGCCTGGACGACGTTCGGGGCGCCCGGGGCCGCTGGGGTGCCCGGGGCTGCTGAGGTGCCGGAGGCTGGGGCGGCGGTCGTGCGGCCGTGACGGTGGTGACGTCCGCGAAGTCTCCGGCGCGCGGCCGGCCGCCGCGGGCCAAGGCGGTACTGATCGCCGTGGTCGGACTGCATCTGGTGGCCGAGACGGCGCTGACGCCGTTCCTGCCCCAGCTGTTCGACCGGCTGTACGGCATCGACGACCCCGGCGCGACGGGCCTCTACCTCTGGGTCTGCCGCATCGTCGGCCTCGCCGCCCTCCCGCTGTGGGGCCTGGCCGCGCGCCGCTGGCCGCTGCACCGGCTGGTGCTGGCGGGGCTCTGCGGTTCGGCGGTGCTCGACCTGCTGCTCGGCATGGCGCCGAGCTACACCGCGTACACCGTCATCTCCACCGCCGTCGTGGCCACCAACAGCGCGCTCCTGCTGGCCTATCCGGCCTTCATCGCCGAGCACCGCGACGAACCGGGCGAGGGCGAACGGGCCCGGCTCGCCGGGGTCGTGTCGATCGTGGTCGTCTTCCATCTCTCGGTGGTGGTCTCGACGCTGGTGGGCACGGGCGTGCTGGCGCTGCCGCAGCCGCGGATCGGTATCTCGGCGTTCGCGGTGCTGGATGTGGCGCTGGCGGTGCTCGCGTACCGCGTGCTGGGGCGGCGGGAGTCACCGGATACGGACCTGGATCCCGCCGCTTCGGCCCAGAAGCAGGGAGGCACGGGTCCCACGGCCACCCGTCGTCCCCGGTTCCTGAGCCCTCGGTTCCTGAGCCCTCGGTTCCTGCTGCTCGCCCAAGTCGCCCTGATCGGGCTCGCCTTCGACTTCGCGGTGAATGTGGCGCGGCCCTTCTTCACCGAGTTCGCCGGGACGTTCGGCAGCGGCTCGGTGGGCGCGGCGGCGCTGTTCTTCCTGCCGAGCGTCGCCGCGCTGGCCGTGCTCCCGGCGGTCCGGCGCTGCCATGACGTCCTCGGTGACCGGCTGCTTCCGCTGGCCCTGCTGGCGGGCGCGGCGGGCTACGCGTGGCAGGCGTACGCCACCGGGCTGCCGGGCCTGGTCGGCGGTCGCGTCCTGTTCGGCGTGGGCCTGGGCCTCGGCCACGTCGCGGTAGAGCTAAGGGCGTTCCGCGCCACCGGCACCTCGGGCCCGGCCTTCACCGGGGTGGAGACGGCCCGTTCGGCGGGCCTGCTGGCCGCGCCGCTGGTGGCCACGGCGGCGGTCTCGCACGATCTGGCGCTCCCGCTGCTGATCGCGGCGGCGGTGCAGGTGGCGGGGACGGTGCTGGCGCTACGGGGCATGCGCGGCGCGCCCCTCACACGCCCTGCCCAGCCCCCCGGCCCCGCAGCCCCACGTACGCCCGCCGCCCCGGACCACCTACCCACCCGCACGTACTCCGAGGAGATTCCCCGATGAACCACCCCACCCGCGACGCCTGGACGCAGGCGGGCCGGCGTCTGCTGGTCAAGGCCGTCGAGGAGTTCGCGTACGAGGAACTGCTCGTCCCCGTACGCGACGACTCCACCAACGACACCACCGACGCCACGGACCCCGCCGACTCCGCCGACTCCACCGACTCCACCGACGGTTCCGCCGGCGCCTCGTCCCCGTCGGGCTCGTACCGTCTCGACTTCGGCGACGGCGTGCGCTGGACCTTCCGCGCCGCCCGTGGCACGTTCGCCACCTGGCGCGTCGAGCCCGGCAGCCTCCGCCGTCACCCCGACACCCCGGCGGGCGAAGAGGCCGGCCCCGAGCGGCTGTTGCTGGACGCCCGTACCACCCTCGGCTGGGACGGTGCCACCACCGCCGAGGTGCTGCGTGAGCTGACCGCCACCCGTCGCGCCGACGCGGAGGCGATCGGCCGCGCCCTCCCCGCCGCCGACCTCGCCGACCTCGGGCATCTCGATCTGGAGGCGTACCAGGACGGCCATCCCTGCATGCTCCTCAACAAGGGCCGGCTCGGGTTCTCCGCGTCGGACGCCGCCGCGTACGCGCCCGAGGCGGCCCGTGCCGTCCGGCTGAACTGGATCGCCGTGCACAGCGATCTCGCCACGTACGCGGGCGTGCCCGGACTCGGCGCCGACCAACTGCTCGCGGAGGAGCTGGACGGACCTACGCGGGAACGTTTCGCCACGAGCCTGTCCGAGGCATGCGCCACAAGCGGGCTCGCCGCCGGCGCGTTCGTCTGGCTGCCCGTCCACCCCTTCCACTGGGACGAGGCCGTCGCCACCCTCTTCGCGCCGTATCTCGCCGACGGACGGATCGTGCCGCTCGGCCAGAGCGCCGACCGCTACCGCCCGCTCCAGTCGATCCGTACCCTCGCCAATCTCGACCACCCGGAACGGCGCAATGTGAAGGTGCCGCTCCTGATCCGCAACACCCTGGTGTGGCGCGGGCTCTCCACCGAGCCGACCGAGGCCGCTCCGGATGTGAGCGCGTGGCTGAAGGCGGTGCGCGAGGGCGATCCGTATCTCCGGGACGAGCTGCGCTTCCACCCGCTGGGCGAGGTCGCGGCCGTGGCGGTCGGGCATCCGCTGTACGAGTCGGTGCAGGACGCCCCGTACCGCTATCACGAGCTGCTCGGGGCGGTCTGGCGCGAGCCCGTCGCCGCGCTGCTCCGGGAGGGCGAGCGCGCCCGCACGATGGCGTCCTTGCTCAAGACCGGCTCCGACGGGCGCTCGCTCACCGCCGAACTGGTGGCGCGCTCCGGGTTGTCGGGCGTCCGCTGGCTGGAACGGTTCTTCGCCGCCCTGCTGCCGGGGCTGCTGCACTACCTCTACCGGTACGGGGTCGCCTTCTGCCCGCACGGTGAGAACACCGTCGTCCTCTTCGACGGCGACGACATCCCGGCCGGCATCGCCGTCAAGGACTTCGCGGAGGACGTGAATCTCCTCCCGGGCGCCCACCCCGAGTACAAGGGGCTGACGGAGCGCGCGGACCGCGTGCTGCTGCGCTGGCCGGCCCATGAGCTGGCGCACTCGCTCCTCAGCGCGGTCTTCGCCGGGCACTTCCGGTTCTTCGCACCGCTGGCCGCCGAGCACCTGGGCGTGCCGGAGGAGGAGTTCTGGGCGCTGGTACGGGCGGAGATCGAGCGCTACCACGCGCGCTTCCCCGAACTGGCCGACCGGTTCGAGTCGTTCGGGCTCTTCGCCCCGTCCTTCGACCGGGTCGCCCTCAACCGGGAGCAGCTGCTCGGCGGCGGCTTCCATGACCGGGCAGAGCGCGACGAGGGCTTCGACGTCGTGCACGGGACGGTAACCAACCCCCTCTTCATCGGTGCGGAGGAGAAGGAATGACGGCGTACGAGCGGCTACGGGCCGATGTGGCCGCGGGCACGGTCGAGGAGGTGATCGTCGCCGTACCCGACCTTCAGGGCCGGCTCCAGGGCAGCCGCCTCTCGGCGCCGTACTTCCTCGAAGAGGCCGCCCGCCACGGCTTCGGCGCGTGCGTCTATCTGCTCGCGTCCGACGTGGAGATGGGCACCGGCCCCGGCTACGCGATCGACGCCTGGCAGAGCGGCTTCGGTGACTTCGTGCTGCGCCCCGACCCGGCCACGCTGCGTACCCGGCTCCCGTGGGACGACGGTACGGCCCTGATCCTCGCCGACGCCGTCTGGCCGGGCCCCGGCGGAGCCCCGGTCGAGGTCGCGCCCCGCCAGGTGCTGCGCGCGCAGCTGGACCGGCTGGCCGAGCGCGGGCTCACCGCGTTCGCCGGTACGGAGCTGGAGTTCCTGCTCTTCCTCGGCTCGTACCGCACCGCCTGGGAGTCCCGCTACACGGGCCTGGCCGCCGGCACCTCGTACAACGTCGACTACTCCCTCCAGGGCCTGTCCGAGATCGAGCCGGTGGTGCGCCGGATCAGACGCGAGATGGGACGGGCCGGGCTGGCGATGGAGACGGCGCGTGGGGAGTGCCACGCGGGTCAGTACGAGATCGTCTTCCGGTACGCCGAGGCGATGACGACCTGCGACAACCACGTCTTCTTCAAGAACGGCGCCAAGCAGATCGCGGCCCAGGAGGGCGTGGCGCTGACGTTCATGCCGAAGTTCGACGAGGGCGAGGGCAACTCCTGCCACATCCATCTCTCGCTGCGGGCCACGGACGGTACGCCGGTCCTGGCGGACGCGGGCGCCGATGACGGGATGTCGGAGCTGATGCGGCACTTCGTGGCGGGCCAGCTCGCCTGTCTGCCGGACTTCGCGCTGCTGATGGCGCCGAACATCAACTCGTACAAGCGCCTCCAGCCGGGCGCCTTCGCCCCGACGGGCATCACTTGGGGCCGCGACAACCGCACCTGTCCGGTACGGGTGGTGGGGGCCGGCTCCTCGCTGCGGATCGAGCACCGCGTCCCGGGCGGCGACGCGAACCCGTATCTGGCGGTGGCGGCGGCGGTCGCGGCCGGCCTGTACGGCATCGAGAACCGACTCCCCCTCCCGCCCCCGCACACGGCCAACGCCCTGGCCGACGCCTCCGTACCGCGCCTCCCGGCGACGCTGACCGAGGCGCTGCACCGCTGGGAGCGCAGCGAGATCGCGGCGAAGGTGTTCGGCGAGCGGGTCGTGACGCATTACGCGCAGGCGGCGCGGACGGAACTGGGAGCGTTCGAGACGACGGTGACGGACTGGGAGCGGATGAGGGGATTCGAGCGGCTCTGACCGGTGCGATCGGTGCGCCCGCACAGAGAGGCCCCGCACGCGACCTCGGACGAGTCGCTGTGCGGGGCCTTCCGCGTGTCAGGGCTCAGCGCGCGGCGGCGTAGCTCTTTTCCATCGCGTCCAGTACCTGGCCCGCGCCGGTGTAGCCGATGCCGAGCATCCACAGGTTGTCGTCGACCTTGAAGGCCATGCCCTTCTTCACCGCGTCCAGGTTCTTCCACAGCGGGCCGCCGACGGTGTCGGTCTCCTTGGCCTTCTTCGCGTCGCCGTAGGTGGAGTAGAAGATGACGTCGGCGTTGGCCTTGTCGATCTGCTCGGGGCTGACGTCGACCGAGAAGCCGGTGGTGTCCTGGTTGGCGGGGCGGCCGACCTGGAGGTCCTTGAAGAGGGAACCGACGAAGGTGTCGTTCAGGTAGAGCCGGGTGTCCGCGCCCTCCACGAAGCGTACGAAGCCGACCTTGGTCTGCTTCGCCTTCGCGGCCCCGCCCAGCGCGTCGGTCAGCCGCTTGACGTGCGCGTCGAAGTCGGAGACGACCTTCTTCGCCTCGTTCTTCCTGCCGAGGGCGTCCGCGTGCAGGTCGAAGTTCTTGCGCCAGGTCGGCCCGGTGGTGTCGGAGAAGACGGTCGGGGCGATCGCCGAGAGGGACTTGTAGTTCTTCTCGTCGCGGACCTTGCTGCTCAGGATCAGGTCCGGCTTGAGCGCGGCGATGGCTTCGAGGTTCGGCTCGGCGATCAGGCCGACGGGCTGGATGGCCTTGAGCTTGTCCTCGGGGAGGTACGTGGAGAAGGGCGCCTTGTCGACGACGGTGGTGGCGCCGACCGGTGTGACGCCGAGGGTGACGGCCGAGTCGAGCGCGTCCGTGTCCAGCACGACGACCCGCTTCGGCGCGTCGCCGACCTTCACCTCGCCCATGACCGTCTTGACGGTGTGCGTACCGGCACCGCCGTCGGCGGCCTTGCCGCCCTTGTCCGCGGCCTTGTCGTCGCTGCCGCACCCGGCGAGCGTGACGGCGAGCGCGGTGGCGGCGGCGGCCACGGTGATATGGCGGCGGGTGAAGGTTCTGGACACGGTGGGAAGGCCTCCCTGACGACAGGCCGGACTCTTCCGGACCTAAGTAAGGCAAACCTAACCTTTGCTCCGTCCCGGCAACAAGTCACGGTCGGATCAAGGTGCGACGTGTCACGAAAAGAGCGACGGTTGGAAGGGGTGAAAGCGACCGTTGGAGCGGCACGCGAGTTCGAACGGAGGACGCGATGAGCGGCAGCGGCACGGGCACTGGCTCGACCCATGACTACGACGTGATCGTCCTCGGCGGCGGAGCCCCGGGCGAGCACGCCGCCGGTGCGCTCGCCGAGGGGGGCCTGCGCGTCGCTGTCGTGGAGCGCGACCTGGCCGGCGGGGAGTGCACGTACTGGGCGTGCATTCCGTCGAAATCGCTGCTGCGCCCCGGCGAGGCGGTGCAGGGCGCGCGTGACGCGGCGGGGACCGCCGAGGTGGACGTCAAGGCGGCTCTGGCCTGGCGTGACTACATGGTCTCCGACTACTCCGACGCCGGAGCCGCGCGATGGCTGGCGGACAACGGCATCGATCTGATCCGCGGCCGCGGCCGACTGGCGGGCACCGGGGTGGTGGAGGTCGACGGGGTGCGGTTCACCGCCGAGCATGTCGTACTGGCGAATGGCGCCGATCCCGTCGTACCGCCGCTTCCCGGCCTGCGGGAACTCGACGGCGTCTGGGGCACGCGCGAGGCGACCGGTATGAAGGCGGTGCCCGCGCGGCTGATCGTGCTCGGCGGCGGGCCGGCCGGGGTCGAGCTGGCGCAGGTCGTACATCGCTTCGGCGGCGAGGTCGTCCTCGTCGAAGCCGCCGAGCACCTGCTCGCACGCGAACCCGCGCCGCTGGGCGAGGCGCTCGGCAAGGCCCTGCGCCGCGAGGGAATCGAGCTCGTCCTCGGCATGCACGCGACCGAGGCGCGCCGTGACGGCGAGGACTACGTCCTGGGGCTGGAGGACGGACGCGAGCTGCGTGGCGACCGTCTGCTCGTCGCGACCGGCCGCCGCCCGCGCGTCGAGGGGATCGGGCTGGAGACCGTCGGCGTCACGGCGGACGGCCGGGGAATCCCGGTCGACGCGCGTCTGCGGGCGGGCGAGCGGTTGTGGGCACTCGGCGATGTCACGGGTATCTGGCCACTGACTCACGTCGGCGAGTACCAGGGCGAGATCGTCGCCGCGAACATCCTCGGCGAGCCCCGCGAGGCCCATTACGAGGCGGTCCCGCGCGTCACGTACACCGATCCGCAGGCGGCGTCGGTGGGCGAGGCCGAGGCCCGGTTCAGCGCCACCGCACCGCTGCCGGAGGTCGCGAAGACGGCTACGTACACGCACGCCTACGCCGAGTCGAACGGCTTTCTGACGCTTCTGAGCGACGGTGACGTGCTGACCGGCGCCTACGCGCTCGGTCCCGAGGCCGGCGAGTGGATGCAGCAGGCCACCCTGGCGATCCGGGCCCGCGTCCCGCTCGGTGTGCTGCGCGACACGATCCAGCCGTTCCCCAGCTTCTCGGAGATACACGCCGCCGCGCTGAAGGCGCTCAGCCGCGAGATCAAGGGGGCGAGGGAGCCGGCCGAGACGTGATCGCGGCGAACACGCCGGATGAGCAATTCGAAGGAAAGGTTCGGGAGTTCGGAGGAAGAATCATGAGCACCGCGGCATCTGTCTCGCTCAGCCACCGCGACCCGACCCTGCTCGGGCAGACCGTCGTCGTCATCGGCGGGAGCGCCGGCATCGGGCTCGCGACAGCCAGACACGCACGCGCCGAGGGTGCCGACGTGATTCTGACCGGCCGGGACCCCGACCGGCTACGGAGCGCGGCGACGGATGTCGGCGCACTCAGCACCGCCGCCTTCGACGCGAACGACCCGGCGCAGCTTAAGCGGTTCTTCCAGGAGCTCCCGGAACAGATCGACCACGTCATGATCACGGCCGGACACCCGTCCTACGGGCGGCTCCTCGACATGGACGCGGATGAGGCACGCCGGGCGATGAGCGAGCACATGCTGCTGCCGCTCGAAGTCGCGCGCCACGCCGTCGGCAGGGTGCGACCCGGTGGCACGCTGCTGCACATGGGCGGCACCGGCGGCCGGCGGATCAGCCCCGGCTACGGGATCGCGTCGGCGGTGACCGCCGCGTTGCCCGTGCTCACGGCCGGCCTCGCGCTGGAGCTCGCGCCCATCCGCGTCAACCTCATCGCGGCCGGCTTCGTCGACACACCGTTGTCGGCGGGGCTCCTCGGCGAGGGACTCGACGCCCGTCGCGAGGAGTTGCGCGCCACCCTCCCGATCGGCCGCGTGGTCGGACCGGCCGACGTCGCGGCGCTCGCCGTCCACATCATGACCAATACGGCACTTACGGGTGCGACGTACGACATCGATGGTGGGCAGCAGTTCGTTGGCTGAGACTGGCAGAAGCCGCCGCCTGTCTGTCGACGCCAGTGAAGTGGAGCCGCCGTGACCACACCCCGGGACTTGATGATCACCGCTATGGACGTGGCACCCAGTCCACCTGTGGCGGGTGAGCTGTCGCTCGCGCTGGCCGGAGCCGAGTTGATCGACCTCCTGACCGCCGAGGCCATCAGGCTGGAGGACGACCGGATCGTGCCCGCCCACCGGCCGGCCCTGGCTGATCGCCTGCTGGACCAGGCCGCGACGTCGCTCACCCGGGAACCCCCGTACGAGACGGTCGCCGACTGGCTGTGGCGCAGAGGCCGCGGCCTGGCCCCGGCCTATCTGACGGCCCTTGAGGCGGATGGACAACTCACGCGACAGCGTCGCCGCCGGCTGCCGTTCCGGACCGGCCGGACGGTGCCGGCCGATACGCCCGACCGCCGCCGGGCGGCGGACCGCTGGGCATCGCACGAGCCCGTCCTCACCGCGCTCGCGACGGCCGTCGGAATCCCCATCCGCGACAAGGGAGACAGGGAAACGGAAGAGGCTCCGGGCACTACCGACGACGCGACCGAGACCGTCATCGTCGCGGTCAACGAGGCGTTGATCGAACTGGAGGCCGTACGGCAGCGGCGATCCATCGAGCAGGCGGCCTTCGACAACATCTGGCGAGGCAACTGACGAATCGACGGGCAGGCGTGTTTCCTGAGCGCGCCTGCCCCGTAGCCTTGTGGGGTGGACTCCGGAATACCACCGCTCGGCGGCTCAAAGACTTCCGTGCCTCGTCGGGCGCGGTGGCGGCGGGTGTGGGGGATCGGTTCGCTGCTCGGCGCCCTGGTTCTGTTGCTCGCGGTGGCCGGTTTCGCGGCGTCGGTACCCGAGGCTGTCGGTACGGTCCGGGCTTTCCGCTCGGCCCACACGTGCACGGACGGGGGTTCACGGACCGACTGTTTCCACGCGAAGAGCGCCACCGTCCGGAGCACGGAGCGGACGGGCGGCAAGAACCCGAAATACGAGGTGCGACTCGACGGTCCGGCGGGGGTCCCCGACGACGTGGACCTGGGGGCGGACGAGCCGCTCTTCAAGCGGCTGAAGCCGGGTGACGAGGTCACCGTCACCATGTGGCGCGACTACGCCACCGCTCTCAGCCGCGACGGCGTCACCCAGCAGTCCGGGGACAGCCCGGAGAGCGAGCCCGAGTGGCAGGCGGGACTGGCCGCGGTCTCCTTGACCCTCGCCTGCTACCTCCTCTACCTGGGAGTCGTACTGCTCGCCCGCGCCCGCAAGGTGGCCGAGCACGGACCGCCCTACGGCTTCTGGTTCTTCGGCATGTGCACGTTGTGGGCGGCCGTCGCCGTGGTTCCGGCGGGCATCGCGGGAGCCTTCGCCTCGATCGGCCCGGGCCATGAGGACCGTGGATGGCTCGTCCTGGTGGCGGTCTGGGCGGCGCTGCTGCCCGGCGTGTACTTCGGGGTGCGATGGCACGGGCGCAGGCGACGGCGCACCGCGCGGGCGAAGCGCCTGTACGGCCCTCGGCCAACCTGACCCGCGCAGTCGCCGGCCAGTTGCCGTGCGACCGGACGGGGCCTGGCCGTCACGCCTCGTCGGCCCACACCGGAGTGCCGTCGTTCTGCACATGCAGTGTCGGAGAGTGCTCGCGATACCCCCACTGTGCTGCGCCATCGGGCACCACCCAGACCCTGGCCTGGAATGCCTGAGCCGGCGTCAGCGAAACAGTGCACGTGTCCAGGGAACAAGTGCCAGCGCTGCGACGGCAAGGGAAAGTGCACCACCTGTGACGGATCCGGCTACCGAGGTGTGTGGAAGTGCGACAGCTGCCGAGGCAGCGGCGACTGCAAGGCATGCGACGGCCGCGGCTGACCGCGTGAATGCCGCGGGGTGACCTGACCCCGCTCTTCGGTGAGGGCTTCTGCCACTCGGCATGAGCCCTCACCACCTCAGACACCGGGTTGTCAGTGTGCCTGGTTCAGCCGCCCACGCCACTGAACACATCACGCGTGGAACGCCGCAGGCGAGCGGGGTGTGGTCAGCGACGTCGGCCATTTCGAGCGGTGCTGGTTGGCCAACGTGGACTGCGTTACGTCGTTCGGCCGACAGCGGTCGCTGGTGGTCATCAGTCGCGATGTCATGACAGTGCGACCCGCGCTCAGAGCGGATGTGCGGCGGGTTTCGCACTTCAGAGAGGCGAAGCCGTGCAAGTCAGAGATCGTGTGCAGGAGAAGGTCGCCGGCGCCCGCCAGGCGGCCGTTCCTCTTTGAACCGGTCGCGGGTGCGGCAGCCGAGGGTTCGTCCGCCTGCTGGTCGAGGACGCTGATCCGGGAGTCGATCAAACGATCACGGACGCGGCGGCCAGACCCACAGCCTGACCCTGTTCCGCCTCTGAGCAAGGCAGAGTCCTGGCTTCAGGGAAATCGAGCCCGCATCAGACCCGGATCGCGACACGGAGCGGCGCCGCCGCAGGTGAGACAGAAGGAGGAGACAATATGCCGCAAAAGCGATGGAACTGATCGGAGTGGGTGGATGGCGCGTCCCTGGCTGAACGTGCTGGCACAGGTAGTGCCTGTTCCTCTCGGATTACTGCTCAGCGGTGCTCTGGTCTGGGGTGCCACCAACGCCGACTGGAGTGGGACCAGCAGCAACAGCGGCAACACGTGGACCGCCGGCTCGGCGGGGCTGGCCA
This sequence comes from Streptomyces scopuliridis RB72, assembly GCF_000718095.1. Taxonomy (GTDB): domain Bacteria; phylum Actinomycetota; class Actinomycetes; order Streptomycetales; family Streptomycetaceae; genus Streptomyces; species Streptomyces scopuliridis. The sequence goes on from NZ_JOEI01000006.1 coordinate 77,031, forward strand.
ACGACAGCAAGGTGCCCATGTTCGACATCGAGAAGATGCGACCCGGCGACACAGGCTCCAACTGCATCGAGATCAAGTCGAACGCCGACGTCCCCACCGCGCTCAAGTTGTTCAGCAGCTCACAGAACTGGCCCAGCAACTACCAATCCTTCATCGACCTCAAAATCGATGTAGGCAGCGGCGGCACCTTCGGGGACTGCGACGGCTTCACTCGGCACAGGACCGCGTTCGACGGCACCCTGGACAAGTTCGTCGCCCTGCACACCGACTTCCGCACCGGCGTGGGTCCCTGGCCCCTGTCCGGCAAGCCACCCAACTCGCTGAGCTTCCGCTTCTCGTGGAAATTCAGCCCGAGCGCACCCAACAGCTCGCAGGGCGTGAACACCAACGAGGTGATCTTCACCTGGGAAGCACGGGAACACACGTGACTCTCCCACGTGACCTGGCCGCCGGCGCGCTCCTCCAGCCCACCGCCAAGGGCGCCCCGCACCCGATCCGCGTGGTCACCGTCGTCATCTCACGTACCGTGCTCGGCTCGATGGTTGGGCTGCTGGTGTGGGCGCACTTGCCCGTGGTGGCGCTGGGCTGGACGGCGGGCGTGGTGCAGTCCGGCTCCATGCGTCCCGCCCTCATGCCGGGCGACGTCGTTCTCTACCAGCCACCACAGCGCGACCGCACACCGGCGGTGGGCCAAATCGTGCTGACCCAGGACCCCACCCGATCCAGCCATCTGCTCACCCATCGGGTCTACCAGGTACTTCCCAACAACGACCTGATCACCAAAGGTGACGCCAACTCCACCCCGGACTCCACACCGGTACGGCCCACGGCACTCCAAGGCGTAGCACGATTGCGCGTGCCCTGGATCGGGCTGCCGGCCCAGCTCTGGCGCGCCAAGCAACTCGTGCCCGAGGCGATCGTGCTGCTCGGACTTGCCATTCTGCTCGCGCTTGCCGCTCTGCCACTGCACAGCCGCAGCCAACACAAGTAGCCCCGGTGGCTTCCTGAACCACGCGTGACACGCCTGGACGACGGCCCCGGGTCATCGTCACCGGCCGCCGGGCGGCCCCGCCGGTGGGGTGCGTGTGACGGGCGAGACGGCAAGTGGGCCGGCGAGAGGCCGTGGTGTGTCCTGGGGCCCGGTCAACTGAACCCAGGACGCATGACCGGCCGGAAGAGCCCCGGAACGCTTGGGCAAACTGGAATATACGGGTCAGATTGCAGGCGCAGTCGGCAACGGACCGGCACCAGCGGGGCATGAATCCCAACTACCCGCCCACTCATGCCCGCTAAGCCGGTGCCAGGCCGCCCCACTCCACTGCCGCGCCCCACCCACCGGCCAGGAGGCCGGGAACGGACCCCAGGAACAAGGGAGCCTCCCCGGGGACCCCTCCCCCCGGGCCGCCCCTCCACAAAGCTGCACTTGCGGTGGAGGGACGGGAGTCAAGGGTGGAGCGAAGCGCAATCGGCGCAGCCGACGCGACGAAGGAGCGCCCTTGACGCCCGACCCGGAACCGCGAAACTGAAGCCCGAGGGGCGGCCCCCACCCGCCATGACGGGTTCGGGGTGACCCCGACTACCCCTCGGCTCTGACCTCACGCCGTCCACCAGGAGCGCGCCCCACCAAGTGCGCCTGCGGCGCGCGGATCGTGACCCGTACCGGGTCCGGGCAGCAGTAGCAGGTGTACGTGTAGCCCTCTTCCGCGTCGAGCGGGACAGGTGGCACGGCACTGTCCGCCGTCGGCATCACCGCGTACAGCACCCCCACCGCCAGCACGATCGCGCTCATCGCGATCGACACAACACCCCACAGAGCAGGGTCTGTTACTGGTTCCATCGACCGGCCACCTCGTTACTGGCCTCGGACAACGTGAACCAGACGGTCTTGTGACTGGGTGAGCATCCCCCGTAGATGGTCGACCCCCACGCGAGGGCCAGGCTCTCCACGAGGACGAGCCCACGCCCCGAATCCTGTTCGCCCCCCGCGCGGACCGCGCCCGGCGCGGTGCGTGCGGTGGGCGTGACGGGCGTGGGCAGCGCCCACGGTTTGTCGTCCGAGACGGAGACGGTGACCTGTTTGCGGTTGACCGTCACGCGGACGCGGATCAGGGGTGTACGGGTGTGCCGGTGCGCGTTGGTGACCACCTCGGTCACACAGAGGCGCGCGTCATCGACGAGGTTGCGGTGCCGGCTGAGCCCGAGAAGCGACGTGACGAAGTCACGCGCGATCCTGGGCGCGGTCGCCGTGCTGGGCAGAGCCAGCCGGTAGGTCTCGGCGCCCTGGGGTGGCGGGGGTACGGGGGTTGCGGTGGCGGTCACGGTGGTCATGTCGTCGTCTCCCAACGCGGACGTGGCGGCGGTGCTTGGGCGACAGCCCGTGTCCTTGGCCGCCCGCGACCCCTCAACGGGCATGCGAGTGACTGCACTTCGGGCCGAATGGCACGTTGCGTCGCACCACGGACCGTAGGGCGCAACATAGGTACGGCGCAACAGTGGGACGCATGTCGCACTCATATGGGTGGACCCATGGCACTGTGGGGCGGCACACTCGTTGTGACCAGAGAGGGAGAGGTTCATGCCGCCAAGGGCTTACCCGACCGCCCGCCAGAAGCGACTGGGTGCTGAGTTGAGAAAGCTGCGAGAGCGAGCCGGTATGTCCGGAAGCGCGGTTGCGGCGTTCCTGGGTGGCGAACGGGCCCAGGTCAGCCACCTGGAATCGGGCCGGTACGGAGTGAGCGCGGAGCGAGTCCGCCGAATCGCCACCCACTGCTCGGCAACGGACAAGCACCTCGTCGACGCGCTCGCAAGTATGGCGGAGGAGCGCGGAAAAGGATGGTGGGAGGATTACCGAGGAATTCTCCCACCAGGCTTCCTGGACCAGTCAGAGCTGGAACACCATGCGACCTATATGCGTGCCGTTCAAATGCTCTACGTGCCAGGGATTTTCCAGACGGCCGAATACGCTCGCGAGCTGATCGCGAGCGGCGTGACCAGCTTTCAGGCCTCCGAGGTCAACGCGCGCGTAGAGCATCGCATGAGGCGTCGCGAGATCTTCGACCGCCCGAACCCGCCGAAGTTCGAGGCGCTCATCCACGAGGCAGCACTTCGCATGAGGTACTGCTCCGCCGAAGTCATGCGGGCGCAGATGGATTTCCTGCATGAGGTCTCGCTCTGGCCGAGTGTGACGATCCGCATCATCCCCTTCGATGCGCGGATCACCTGCTCGGTCCACTCGATGCTCTACGCGGGCGCCGTGATACCGCAACTGGACACCGTCCAGATCGACAGCGCGTTCGACGCCGACTATCTGGACGCCGAGGCTCAACTCGTCAAGTACCGGGCGCTTATCGAGGCAGTCGAGGCGATCTCACTCAGTGCCGCCGAGTCGAGCAAATTCATCCAACGCATCGCACAAGAAATGTGAGTGAGCGGCATGACCAACCACATTGAATGGCAGAAGTCCTCCTTCTCGGGCGGTGACAACAATCCGAACTGCGTCGAACTGGCCAGCGTCGACGGGCAGATCAAGATGCGGGAGAGCGACGCCCCGGACACCGTCGTCACAACGAGCCCCGAGAAGCTGCGCGCCTTCCTCCTCGGCGTCAAGGCAGGAGAGTTCGATCACCTGATCTGACGAACGTCCGCACCCATACGCCCCTCACCTCTTCGCAGGTGGGGGGCGTACGGCATACAAGGGCGCAACTCTGGGACGGACCACTGTTGCGCCTCACCTAGATGTGACGCTACGGTCGCTGTGCGTCGCCGATCCAGGGTCGTCCCTCGGCAGGACATCGCCCTGACCGGCGCAACTCTCCCCGTCCCGCGCCCCATTGGGGAGAGTCCCGAAGGGTTGTCCCCCGCCCGCCGCTCGTCATGCCGGCGTGCGGGCAGGGGACAACTCTGCCCCCGCATCGCGCGCTGAGGAGAAGGGCACCACGACCATGGCCCCACCCCCGCCCCCACCAAAACCACCCAGCCGTACGACGGGCAGTGAGGCGCGGCAGCGTTTGTCCATGCTGATCGACATGTTCGGGGTGGGCGGGACACTGCTCGTTCCCATGGCCGACCCGCGCCCGGACGCGTCCCCGGCCGTTCCCGACGAAGCCGAGCTGTTCCGAAGGATCTTCGGGGACCCGCCACCGCACTGATGCCCACGCCCTGCACCATCCCCGACCGAAAGGATCGCCATGCCCCCGCCCCAACCCGACGCCCTCGCCGACGCCTTGATCCGCGTACCCCGGCACGAGTTCATTCCGGCCCTGGCCTGGGCCGTGCCCCAAGGCGCCGGAACCCCTCCCGCCGCTGCCTCCGGGTACTGGATCGATCAGCACCGTGACCCCGACCGCTGGTGGCGGGCCGTGTACTCCGACACCGTGATCGTCACTCAGCTCGACGGCGGCCGGACCGAGCTCACTCCGGCCAACGCCGCCGCCCCCTCGACCGCGCCGAGCTGTGCCGCCTCCAGTCCTCTCCTCGTGACCGCCGGGTTACGTCATCTCGCGGTGCGGCCCGGGGACCGGGTGCTCGATGTCGGGGGTGGTACGGGTTGGACCTCCGGGCTGTGCGCGTACCTCGCCGGGGACGACGCCCTGGTCACCACGGTCGAGATCGACCCCGATCTGGCGCGGACCGCCACCGAAAACCTCGCCCGCTGCGGCCTGCACCCCGCCATCGTCACCGGTGACGCGGCCACCGAACTCCCCAGCTCGGACGGCGAGTCCGACGGACTGTTCGACCGCGTGCATGTCACCTGTGGCGTCACGGACATCCCGTACGTATGGGTGGAGCACACCCGTCCTGGCGGGCACATCGTGCTCCCGTACAACCCGCCCATCGGCCGACTCCTGCGTCTCACCGTCCACGAGGACGGCTCGGCCACCGGCCGGTTCGGGGAGGAGTGCTCGTACATGCCTCTGCGTTCAGAGCGGCTGCCGCAGGCGCAGGCGCAGCCCGCAGACGCGGACACAACCGGCACCGACACCCACCCCCGCGTCCGCACCCTGGACTCGGCCCCCGGCTCCGACTCCGGCACCGAATCCCTGCTCCACCCCGCCCCCGCCCCCGGCCTTCAGGTCCTGCTCGCCTCCCTCGTCGGGGATGAGCCCTGGGTGAACGGTTCCGGGAGCGTGCTGCTGACCGACGGGGTCTCCCGCGCCACCGTCGAGGACGGCGGCCGGCTGACGCAGACCGGGCCGCGTGATCTGTGGGACGAGGCCGAGTCCGTCCACCGCGCCTGGACACGACACGGCCGCCCGGGGCTGGACCGTATCGGCTTCACCGTCACACCCCAGCGGCAGTACGTGTGGATCGACGATCCCTCCGTACCCGCCGCCCACACTCTCGACAATCCAGCCGACAAATCAGCGGACAAATCAGCGGACACGGCAACGACGGTGGGAGCTTCCCTTGGCTGACTGCGGCACCTGTCACGGCAAGGGATGGGTCTACGAGCACCAGGACGGTGCGCGCAAGAAGGTGAGCTGCCCCGTCTGCAAGTGAGACCTCACCACCCAGCGCCTCACACCTCCGGTCTGCCCAGCACCAGAATCTGGATCGCCAGCACCGCCGCCCCGCGCGCCCAGTCGTTGAAGTCGGAGATCTTGGTCTCCAGCGGGACCGGCGCCGCGAACGGATCGCGGTTCGCGCGGATGGCCTCCTCGATGGCCGGGCCCGCCACGTCCACCAGACCGACTCCCTCCCCGGCCAGCAGGATCTTCTGCGGCATCGCGAAGTTGGCGATCTGTGCCACCACCGTCCCGAGGGCGCGCGCCGCCTCGTCCAGGACGCGGGCCGGCATCGGGTCGCCGGCCGCGGCCAGGGCGAGGATCTCGTCGTAGGTGTGGTCGCGGCCGGTGGCGGCCCTGACCTGGTAGCGGATGCTGGGGATGGCGAGGAAGGAAACCACGCTGCCACGGTCACCGTCCGGGGTGAGCGGGCCGTTCTGGCTGACGATCCAGCGCGGGCCGATGCCGTGGTCGCTCTCGGGCGTACGTACCAACTGGCCGCCGATGACCAGGCCGTAGCCGATTCCGGCGCCGATGGTGAGGACCGCGAAGCGGTCGAGACCGCGTCCCGCGCCGAACCACGCCTCGGCCTCGATCAGCGCCGCGACATCGTTCTCGACCACGACGGGGAGGCCCGTGCGCTGTGCGAGGAGGTCGGCGAAGGGGACGGACCGCCAGCCCAGGAAGGGGGACGAGACCGTGCCCGCGCGACCACCGCCCGCCGGTGTGCCGCCCGCACCGCTGTCCCCCGCCCGGCTGTCGAGATGACCGCCGACCCCGACCCCGATCCCGGACAGCCGCGGAAACGCGGCGGTGAACTCCTCGGTCATCGTGTGCAGCAGGTCGGCGACCTGGTCCGGGTCGTGCGTGTGGAGGGGGACGGTCCGGTCGGCCACGATGTCGCTCTTGAGCGTCGTGACGACGCCGTAGACCGCGTCAGCCGTGATCTTGAACCCCGCGAAGTAGCGGGAATCGGCCACGATGTCCAGCGGCTGCGAGGGCCTGCCCTGCCGCGCGGCGGCCGTCGTCACAGGCGCCGGACCCTCGATCAGCAGGCCCGACTCGATCAGCGGTTTTGTCAGCCGGGTGAGGCTGCCGGCCGACAGATCGAGCCTTCTGGCGATCTCCGTGCGCGAGATGGGGCCGTGCGTCAGCACCTCGATCGCCACCGCGCGTTCGGCGGGGGTCAGTGGTGCCCAACTGGCGGCCGACATGCGCGTATCCCCTGCGTCCCTTGCGTCCCCTGCGTCCCCTGCGTTCACGACTGCGTTCATGGCCATGGCGGTGCTCCCGGTTCCGGCTCATCGTATCCAGGATCAGCCGCTCCCCTCCGCTCATTTTATTTCACATCAGAAGAAAGAGCGCTCCCCTTCAGCGCCACGAGCCACCCAATCACCCCGGGGGCCAGTTCACGCACACCCCTTGACGCGACGATTCTTTCAGGTCAAAAGTAACTGCACCCGAGGACGAGTCATGGACAAGGGAGTCTCTGATGGCTGTCGCCTCAAGCAGCACGCCAAGAACAAAGCCACGCGGGGACGGTCTCCTCGCGGCGATCTTCATCGCGCCGGCCATGGCCGGTTTCCTGGTCTTCCTGCTCTGGCCCACCCTGCGCGGCATCTATCTCAGCTTCACGCGGTACAACCTGCTCACGCCCGCCGAGTGGGTGGGCCTGGACAACTACCGGCGGATGGTCAACGACCCCATCTTCTGGGGGTCGTTGCGCGTCACCATCGAATACGTCGTCATCAACATCGGCGTACAGACGGTCGCGGCCCTGTGCATCGCCGTCCTCATGCAGCGGCTGACCACCTCGTCGCTCCTGCGCGGCATCGTGCTCACGCCGTATCTCGTCTCGAACGTCGTCGCCGGTGTCGTCTTCCTGTGGATCCTGGACACCCAGCTCGGTATCGGCAACGAGATCCTGGGGGCGCTGGGCTTCGACCACGTCGCCTTCCTCGCCAGCAACGAGTGGGTGATCCCGAGCGTCGCGCTGATCAACGTATGGCGGCATGTCGGCTATACGGCGCTGCTGCTCTTCGCCGGGCTCCAGGCGATACCCGGCGATGTGTACGAGGCCGCGCGGGTGGACGGCGCTGGTGAGCTGCGGATGTTCTGGCGGATCTCGCTGCCGCTGCTGCGGCCGGTGCTCGCGGTCGTACTGATCATGACGGTCATCGGGTCGTTCCAGGTCTTCGACACCGTGGCGGTGGCCACCCCCGGTCCCGGCGGTCCGGCCAATGCCAGCAATGTGCTCCAGCTGTACATCTACGGCTCGGCATTCGGGCGGTTCCAGTTCGGTTACGCGTCCGCGATGTCCGTCGCGCTGCTCGCCGTACTGAGCGTGATCACCATCGTCCAGTACCGGCTGACCAGGGCCGGCGAGACGGACCTCGGCTGATGGCCCGGCCTGCCAACCTGCCTACCTGCCTGCCTGTCTACCTACCTGCCTACCTACCTGCCTGCCTGCCTGCCTACCTACCGGTCGAACGAGAAAGGAAAGGAGATACGCCATGGCTGTACTGACCACCGCGCGCGCCGAGAGCCCCGACACCCCGGTGACGGCGCCCGGCAAGCGCGTCCGGCGCCGTCCGTCGTTCGGCCGGGTGGTGGCCTGGGCGGTGATGGTCGCGATCGTCCTCATCACCCTGCTGCCGTTCTACTGGATCGTACGTACCGCGCTGTCCTCCAATACGGCGCTCACCAGCGACCCGTCCTCGCCCCTCCCCGTCGGCTTCAGCTGGGGTGGCTTCGCGCGCGTCTTCGGTCTCCAGAGCACGGAGGAGGCCCTCGCCCAGGGCGGTGCGGGCGGCTCCCTTAACTTCTGGCGCTATCTGCTCAACTCCACCTTCGTCGCGACCCTGGTGACGGTCTGCCAGGTGCTCTTCTCGGCCATGGCCGCCTACGCCTTCGCGCGGCTTCGCTGGCGCGGGCGGGACCGGGTGTTCGGGCTGTTCCTCGCCGGGCTGATGGTGCCGACGATCTTCACCCTGCTGCCGAACTTCGTCCTGATCAAGGAACTCGGTCTGGTGGACTCCCTGCTGGGGATCGCTCTGCCGACCATGTTCATGACGCCGTTCGCGGTCTTCTTCCTCCGGCAGTTCTTCATGAACCTGCCCCTGGAGATGGAGGAGGCCGCCCTGCTGGACGGCGCGGGCAAGGTGCGGATCTTCTTCCGGCTCTCCCTGCCCATGGCGTCCGCGCCGCTGATCACCCTGGGTGTCCTTACGTACATCACGGCGTGGAACGACTACTTCTGGCCGCTGATGGTGTCGTACAGCGACAGCTCGCGGGTGCTGACCGTCGCGCTCTCCATCTTCCGGTCGCAGACCCCGCAGTCCGGTACGGACTGGGCCGGGCTGATGGCCGCCACCCTGGTCGCCGCGCTGCCGATGCTCGTGCTGTTCGGCGTCTTCGCCCGGCGGATCGTCAACTCCATCGGCTTCAGCGGGCTCAAGTAAGGAGGCGGGTAGCCGTTATGCGTAAACGCGGGTCCCATGCCGGGTCTCATGTCCGGTCCCATGCCGGGTCTCATGTCCGGTCCCATGCCGGGCCTCATGTCCGGTCCCATGCCGGGCCTCATGTCCGGTCCCATGTCGTCGCCGCCCTGGCCGGTACGGTCGCGCTCTCCCTCCTCACCGCCGGGTGCGGCGGGCAGGGCTCGTCGTCCGCCTCGTCATCGTCCCGTACCGTCACATACTGGCTCTGGGACGCCAACCAGCTGCCCGGATACCAGGCGTGCGCCAAGGCATTCGAGGAGCGGAACCCGGGCGTCAAGGTCGAGATCACCCAGCTCGGCTGGGAGAACTACTGGACCAAGCTCACCGCGAGCATGATCGCGGGCACCGAGCCGGATGTCTTCACCGACCACATCACCAAGTTCGCGCAGTTCGTCGATCTCGACGTGCTCGCGCCGCTCGACGAGCTGCCCGCGACCGCCGGGATCAAGGACTCCGACTACCAGGCGGGCCTGGCCGCGTCCTGGAAGGGGCAGGACGGTCATCGCTATGGCGCCCCGAAGGACTGGGACACCATCGCCATGTTCTACAACAAGAAGATGACCGACTCGGCGGGGATCTCCGCCGATACCCTCAACAGCCTCGCCTGGAACCCGCAGGACGGCGGGACGTTCGAGAAGGCCATCGCCCGTCTCACCGTCGATTCCAAGGGACGCCGGGGTGACGAGCCCGGGTTCGACAAGAACGACGTCAAGATCTACGGGCTGGCCACCAATGACGCGGGCGAGGCCGACGGGCAGACCCAGTGGAGCGCCTTCACCGGCTCGGCCGGCTGGAAGTACACCGACCAGAAGGCATGGGGGCGGCACTACAACTACGACCAGAAGTCCTTCCAGTCCACGATCGACTGGTACTTCGGCCTCGCCGAGAAGGGGTATCTGGCCCCCTTCAAGAACTTCTCGCAGTCCAACGGCCCAGAGGTCCAGGTCGGTTCGGGCTCGGCGGCGATCGCGCTGCACGGCTCGTGGATGGCCAAGACGTTCTACGGGATGAAGGGCCTCGACGCCGGGACCGCGCTGACCCCCGTCGGCCCCTCCGGCAAGCGCGCCACCATGATGAACGGCCTCGCCGACTCCCTCACCAAGCGCGCGGCGGACAAGCCCGCCGCCCAGAAGTGGGTGGCCTATCTGGCCTCCGACGCCTGTCAGACGACCGTCGGGAAACAGGGCGTCGTCTTCCCCGCCACCGAGGCCGGAACGGCGGCGGCCATCGCCGCCTACGAGAAGGACGGCATCGACGTCACGGCCTTCACCAAGCCCGTCGCCGACGGGACGACGTTCCCGTTTCCGATCACCGACTACGCGGCGGATGTGGCGGCTCTCATGAAGCCCGCCATGCAGGACGTGTACGCGAACGGCAGACCCGTGGGCAGCCTCACCACGACCAACCGGCAGATCAACCTCATTCTCTCGCAAGGCGATTGACATAAGAAAGGTGTTTCATGTCCTTCTCCCTTGGCATCGTCGGCGCCGGGCAGTTCGCCGGGCAGTTCGCGAAGCTCTGGCGGCTCCACCCGGGCGTCGGCGACATCTTCGCGACCGACCTGCTCCCTGAGCGGGCCGACCGGCTCGCCGCCGATTACGACCTCGCGGGGACCCTCCCCTCCTTCGAGGCCGTGCTCGACTCGGACGTCGACGCGGTCGCCATCTTCACCCAGCGCTGGACGCACGGCCCGCTCGTCGTCAAGGCCCTGCGCGCGGGCAAGCACGTCTACTCGGCGGTGCCGATGGCGGTGACCCGCGACGAGATCGCGGCCATCATCGACGCCGTACGGGAGACCGGGCTGACGTACATGATGGGCGAGACCAGCCAGTACAACCCCGCCACCGTCTACGCCCGCGACCGGATCGCCGAAGGCGCCTTCGGCCGGCTCTTCTACGCCGAGGGCGACTACGTCCACGACATGGACCTCGGCTTCTACGAGGCGTACCAGTACAGCGGCGGCGAGGAGTGGAAGTCCACCGCCAGCTATCCGCCGCTGCTGTACCCGACGCACTCGGTCGGCGGGGTGCTCGGTGCCTGGCGGACGCACGCGGTGAGCGTGTCCGCGATCGGGGTCACGGACGACCGGGGGGACGGGGTCTTCGACAAGGACATCAGCCAGTTCGGCAATGACTTCTCCAATGCCACGGCGCTGTTCGAGGTCGCGGGCGGCGGATCGTTCCGTACCAACGAGTTCCGGCGGGTGGGCTATCCCTCGCACATCCGGGAATCGCGGTTCCGGTTCTTCGGTACGGAGGCAAGCCTCGAACAGCTCGCCACCGTCAGCTTCTGGCAGGACAAGGAGGGTGTACAGGACGTAACGGACCACCTTCAGCCGAAGCCGACCCTGTCGCCCGACGACCCGTCCCTCCGGCATGTGGCCCCGGCGCTGCGGGACGCGTTCACCTCCGGCTCGGCGCCGGTGCATGACCGCTCGCGCCTCCCGGCGGAGTTCGCCCATGTCTCCAACGGGCACGAGGGAAGCCACCACTTCCTCGCGGACGACTTCGTCACGGCGGTCAATACGGGCACGCTTCCGCCGGTCAACGCGTGGGTCGCGGCGCGCTACACCCTGCCGGGCATCGTCGCGCACGACTCGGCGCTGAAGGGCGGGGAGCGGCTGGAGATCCCGGACTTCGGGGACGCGCCGGAGTAGCCCGTACGTCCGCGGACTCCGGCGCACGCCGGCCCGTGCACCATGGTGGGGGCGCGCGACATCCGTGCGCCGAAGGACGGCAGGGGCAGGCGTGACAGGCGTGACAGGGAACGGGATACCCGACGAGTATCTGGACGGGTACGCCCGCATCCTGGCGGCGGTCGCCTCGACGGGCCGCCGGCTCACCCGTGACGAGCTGCTGGCCCGCCGGGAGCTGGGGGAACGGGCCGCGGAGGCCGGCTTCGGGCTGCGCGCCCTGGTCGGCGCGCATCTCGCCGCGGCCCGTATCCACTGGCCCGTCACCACCTCCCCCAGCAACGCCAGCACCGGCACCGGTACCAGCACCGGCACCAGCACCAGCACCAGCACCACCGACAGCGTGCTCGCCGCCATCGAGCAGGCCGTGGACGCGTTCGCCGAGGGGTACGAACGGGCCCAGCGCCTCGCCGTACGGCAGGAGGTCGCCGCCCGCCGGGAGTTCATCGACGACCTGCTGTACGGGCGCAGCGATCTGGGGCGGCTGGCCGAGCGGGCCGAGCGGTTCGGGCTGCGGCTCTCGTACGAGCATGCCGTGGCGGTGGCCGAGGGCTTCGTCGCGTACGACGAGGAGGACGCCGTTCCGCGCTCGGTGGAGCAGGCGCTGATCGGCCGGTTCGGCGATCGCAGCGTGCTGCTCACGACGAAGGCGGGCCGGCTCGTCTGTATCGCGCCGGGCGACCAGGGCGAGGTCCTCGCCTACTTCGCCAAGCAGGCGTTCGCGGCCACGGACGGCGGCCGGGTCGCCATCGGCCGGCCGCGCCCCGGGGTGGGCGGGGTCGTGCAGTCGTACGAGGAAGCGCTGAACGTACTCGACCTCGCCGAGCGGCTCGACCTGGACGGTCCCGTCCTGCACGCGGCCGAGCTGCTCGTCTATCCGGTCCTCACCCGGGACCGGCAGGCCATGACGGAACTCGTCCTCAGCGCGCTCGGCCCGCTGGAGGCGGCGCGCGGTGGCGCCGAGCCGCTGATCGAGACCCTCAGCGTCTACTTCGACGCCGGCTGTGTGGCGGCGGAGGCGGCACGGCGGCTCTCGCTGAGCGTGCGGGCCCTGACGTACCGGCTGGAGAGGATCCATAAACTCACCGGCGCCGATCCCGCCGATCCGGTGCATCGCTACACCTTGCAAACCGCTGTGATCGGGGCCAGGCTCATGGACTGGCCGGCGAAGTCCTTCTGAGCCGGAAGGCTGTTCGACGGACCGGAAGCCTTCCGAACCGGAAGCCTTCCGAACCGGGAGACCTTCGGCTGGACACCTTCGGCCGGGAGACCTTCGACTGTCGGCATTAAGAACGCGTTAAGACTGCCGGAAAACGGCAATGTCCGGTTCCGGACAAAGATGGGACCATGGGGGCCTGCCGAGGAAATCAGCGGCAGAGGGGGAGGGGGGAACCGATGGATCCGATGACCTTGTTTCTCGGTCTCGGCATCGCGGGGATCGTGCTGCTCGTCCTGTCGCTCATCTTCGACGGCATTCTCGAAGGGCTCTTCGACGGGGTCGGGGTGCTGAACGGGCTGTTCGACGGGCTGCTCTCGCTGCCGGTGATCGCCGGGTTCATCTCGATGCTGGGCTTCGGCGGCGCGATCGTGCTGGGCACCACCCAGCTCGGCACGGGTCCGGCCGCTGTCACGGGGGTGGCGGCCGGGTTCGGTGCCGGGTGGCTGACCTGGAAGTTCAGCAAGGCGCTGATGCGTGATCAGACCGCCGTCACCCCGCGGGGCGACGATCTCGTGGGCTCGGCGGGCACGGTGGTCACCGCGATTCCGGCCGGCGGCTACGGCGAGGTCCTGCTGCGGCTCGGCGGCCAGCCGGTGAAGTACTCCGCGAAGAGCGCGCAGCCCGTGGCGAACGGCGCCGAGATCTGGGTGGAGGAGACGCTCTCGTCGACCTCGGTCCTGGTGCGTCCCGTCCAGCGCTGACCCGCGCATCGCCAACTCACGCATCGCCAACTCAGGCATCGCCAACTCGCGCATCGCCGACCCGCCCGTCCTTGTCTATCGCCTTAATCGCCCCAATCGCCTTAATTTGCCGTCCCTTCGGGAGGCAAGGGAGAGAGCACCATGAGTCCACTTCTCATCGCCGTGGTGGGGGTCGTCGCACTCGTCGTCCTGCTGGCCCTCGCTGTCATCACGCGCTACAAGGTCGCCGGGCCCAGCCAGGCGTTCATCGTCACCGGCCGACGCGGCAAGCAGTCGACCGATCCGACCACCGGCCGGGTGTCCATGGACACCAGCGGCCAGAAGGTCGTGGTCGGCGGCGGCGTCTTCGTCGTCCCGTTCGTACAGCAGAAGTTCACGCTGGACCTGTCCAGCCGGCACATCCCGGTGGCCGTGCGCGGCGCGGTCACCCTGCGCGGGGTGAAGGCGAACCTCGAAGGCGTCGCCATCGTCAAGGTCGGCGGCACCGAGGACTCCATCCGGGCCGCGGCCCAGCGCTTCCTCCAGCAGCAGGGCGGCATCGTCGGCTTCACCCAGGAAGTGCTCTCGGGCGCGCTGCGCTCCATCGTCGGCCGGATGTCGGTCGAGGACATCATCCGCGACCGCGCGGCCTTCGCCGGACAGGTCGCGGAGGAGGCCGAGGCCAGCCTCTCCGGGCAGGGCCTCGTGCTGGACGCCTTCCAGATCCAGGACATCACCACCGAGGGCTCGTATCTGGAGGACCTCGGCCGGCCCGAGGCCGCGCGTGCCAAGCAGGAGGCCGACATCGCCGAGGCGGTGGCGCGCCGCGCCGCCGAGCAGGCACGGCTCAAGGCCGAGGAAGAGATCGCGATCGCCCAGCGGACCTTCTATCTGAAGCAGGCCGAGATCAAGGCCGAGACGGACGAGGCGGCGGCGCGCGCCGCGGCGGCGGGGCCGCTGGCGCAGGCGGCGCGTGAGCAGGACGTGCTCATGGAGCAGGAGAAGGTCGCCCAGCGGCAGGCCGCGCTGACCGACCGCGAGCTGGACACCAAGGTACGTAAGCCCGCGGACGCCGCGCGGTACCAGGCCGAGCAGGAGGCCGAGGCCCGGCGGATCGCGCTGGTCAAGCAGGCCGAGGCGGACGCCGAGCGGTCCCGGCTCACCGGTGAGGGCGAGAAGGCGCACCGCGCCGCGCTCGCCGCCGCCGTACGGATCGAGGGCGAGGCGGAGGCCGCCGCGATCGGCGCCAAGGGTGCCGCGGAGGCGGACGCGATGCACAAGAAGGCCGACGCGTTCGCGCGGTACGGGGACGCGGCCGTCCTCCAGATGCTGGTCGAGGTGCTGCCGTCGGTCGTCGCGAAGGCGTCCGAGCCGCTGAGCGCGGTGGACAAGATGACGGTGATCTCGACGGACGGCGCGGGGCAGTTGGCACGTACCGTCGCCGACAATGTCGCGCAGGGCGTCGAACTGCTCAGCTCCACCACCGGAGTCGACCTGGCCGAGCTGCTGAAGGGCATCGCCGGGGGCAAGACCGGGGGCGCGGGCGCGTCGGCGGCCGTGGAGGCGAAGACGGCGGACGGCGCCAAGGTCAACGGTCAGATCGAGGTCACGGACTGAGCGGGCTGTCTGAACGAGCTGTCTGAACGAGCTGTCTCAGCCACAGCGAGGGCCCGGTCGGCGGGGAAGCCGACCGGGCCCTCGGCGTTCCCCGCCCTGCCAACTTTGCTCGGCACGTCCGCACTTGCCAGTCCAAGTGCGGGTACTGCCTCATAAAGGCAAGGCAAAGAAGCGCTGTTGGCTCGTATCCGCGATTCCCCGGCGAGTCGGCGGGGCATCACCAGTGTGCAGCCGCCACGCGGACCTCTCAGCGGACCTCCCGAGGGGGAATCTGATGAGCCGACCCAGCCCGGCGCCAGGCACGCCCACCCCGCCGAGCACGACCGCCCCGGCGCGTACCGCTTTCACCCTCCGCGGAGAGGTCGCGTGCCCGGCCTCGCTGACCGTCGCCGATCTGCGTGAGCGCTGGGAGCAGCACCGCGCCGAGGTGGTCTTCGACTGCGCCACCAGCGGGCCGCGGCACCACACCTTCGAGGGCCCGCTGCTCCGGGAGGTGGTCGACGACGCGAAGCCGGTCTTCGACGCCCGCCGGCGCAAGGACAGGTCCCGCTTCCTGCTCGCCGTCACCGGCGGGGACGGGCACCATACGGTGCTCTCCTGGGCGGAGATCGACGCCGACTTCGGCAACGTACCGATCCTGCTCGCCACGGCCATGGACGGGCGCAGCCTGGAGTCGGCGGGCAGTCAGCTGGTGGTGCCCACGGACCGCTGCGGGGCGCGCTACATCAGCGCGATCACCAGCGTATGGGTGGGCGCGCTGGCCTGAGCCGGGAGTCGGAGCGCCCGGACGGACGACGTCCCCCGGACGGACGACGCCCCCCGGACCTCAGCGAACCCTGGATCTCAGCGGGCCCCGGGCCTCAGCGGACCCTGGATCTCAGCGGGCCCCGGGCCTCAGCGGCCCCCGGACCTCAGCGGACCCTGGACCACAGCGGCCCTCGGACCTCAGCGGCCCCCGGACCTCAGCGGACCCTGGCCGCGCCCACGTAGAAGGAGCTCTGCTCGTCCTCGGGCGCCGGTGTCCCCTTGAACCACTTCGGGGCCGTCACCAGCCCCGGGTCCACCAGGTCCAGCCCGTCGAAGAACCGCAGGACCTCGGCGCGCGTGCGCAGCCTGAGCGGGATGCCGCCCTTGCCGTACGTGTTGGTGACCTTGCCCACCAGGTTCTGCGGCTGGAAGTCCGCGGTGCCCTGCGAGAAGACGAAGACACTGCCGGACGGCAGCGCGTCCACCAGCGTGCGGGTGATGCCGTACGGATCGTCCTCGTCCGGGATGAAGTGCATCAGGGCGATCAGCGACAGGGCGACGGGCCTGCTGAAGTCCAGGAAGCCACGGGCGTGTTCGAGGATCTCGTGCGGCCGGCGGACATCCGCCTCGATGTAGTCGGTGGCACCCTCGGGCGTGCTGATCAGCAGGGCCTCGGCGTGACGCAGCACGATCGGGTCGTTGTCCGTGTAGACGACGCGCGAGGCCGGCGCGATCTTCTGGACGATCTGGTGGAGGTTCGGCTCGGTCGGGATGCCCGTACCGATGTCGAGGTACTGGTCGATACCGCTCTGCGCCACCCAGGCCGCGGCGCGGTGCATGAACGCGCGGTTCAGCCGGGAGTCGCGCCGGGAGTCCTCGGGCAGCTGCTGCCCTATCTCCCGGTCGACCGGGTAGTTGTCCTTACCGCCCAGCAGGTAGTCGTACACCCGCGCCGGGTGGGGCTTGCTGGTGTCGACCTGGGGCTTGGGTGTGCCTGCCGTCATCTCGGTTCACAGTTCCTTACGGAAATCGGCGAGGATTTGTTTGGTGCGGCGCGCGGATTCCGCGTGAGCCACCATGCGGTCCATCGCCTCCATGTGCTCCGCGACCTCACCGGTGTTGTCGATATAGAGGGCACCGGTCAGATATTCGACGATGACCATATCGGGCAATTCGGGTATAGCGAAGCGGAACAGCACGAAGGGGCTGTAGGTGCCGGGGTGATGCCCGGCGGCGAACTCGGCTATCTGAAGCGTCACATTCGGCAGCTCGGCCGCCGCCAGCAGCCGGTCTATCTGGGCGCGCATCACGGCGGACGAGCCGACGGGGCGGTGCAGGACCGTCTCGTCCATGACGACCCAGAAGACCGGGGCGTCCGGCCTGGTCAGCAGCGACTGGCGCTCCAGGCGCAGCGCCACATGGCGTTCTATGCGCGCCGGGTCGTTCCGGCCGACCTCGCCGTAGGTCAGGATCGCGCGTGCGTAATCCTCGGTCTGGAGAAGGCCCGGCACGAAATGCGGCTCGTAGCACCGTATGGTCTTGGCCGCTTCCTCCAGGCTGACATGGCCGCCGAACCAATCCGGCAGAACGTCGTGGAAGCGCTGCCACCAGCCGGGCTTGTTGGCCTCGTCGACCAGCTGGAGAAACGCGGTGGCCTCGTCGCCGGTCACGCCGTACGCGGGCAGCAGCAGCTGTACGTACGGGACCTTGAGCGCGACCTCGGCCATCTCCATGCGCCGTATCGTCGCGGGGGCGACATGCAGCAGTTTGGCGGCCCGGTCGCGGCTGAGGCCGGCTCTCTCGCGCAGCCCCTGGAGCTGTTTGCTCAGGACGAGTTGCCCGATCGTCGGGGCAGACCGAGGCTCGCTCACACCCCACCCCCTGCCACCAGCATGCGGGCAGTTTGCCACAGCGACCCGAACACGCACACGGGGGCGTCGGCGTGGACGGAGGTCGCGGTTCCGGCCGGGCGGCAAGATGAACCCGCAGCGTCGGCGTGGATATCTTCAGGTGTCCTGAGGATGGCGTCCGCCGGTTAGCATCGAAGCGCGGCACCTTCTCGTTTCCCGCCGTTCGCCTGCCCTGCCCCTTCCGCCCCGCCCCTTGCCTTCCCGTCACCGAGAGCTGGAGTGATCTGGACGTGTCCCGACCGCGTGTAGGTGTGGCCGTGCTCACGATGGGGACCAGGCCCGTCGAGCTGCGGGCCCTGCTGGACTCCGTCGCCAAGCAGCGGGAGGCCCCGACGCGGATCGTGGTCGTCGGCAACGGCGCTTCGCTGCCCGAACTGCCCGAGGGCGTCATCGGGATCGAGCTGACGGAGAACCTCGGGGTCTCCGGCGGGCGCAATGTCGCCATGGAGAAGCTCCGCGACTGCGGTGACGTGGACGTTCTGGTCGACCTGGACGACGACGGCCTGCTGATCGAGGCCGATGTGATCACCCGCGTCGCCGATCTGTACGAGGCGCACCCCCGGCTCGGCATCGTCAGCTTCCGTATCGCGGACGAGACCGGCCTCACCCAGCGGCGGCACGTACCCCGGCTGCGGGTCGACGACCCGATGCGCCCGGGCGAGGTGACCACGTTCCTCGGCGGCGGACACGCGCTGTCCATGGCGATGCTGGACGAGACGGGCGGCTGGCCCGACGCGTTCTTCTTCACCCACGAGGAGACCGACCTCGCGTGGCGTGCGCTGGACGCGGGCTGGACGATCCGGTACGAGCCGGAGCTGGTCCTCCAGCACCCGCGCACCTCACCGGCGCGGCACGCCGAGTTCTACCGGATGACCGCCCGCAACCGGGTATGGCTGGCGCGCCGGCATCTGCCCGCGCTGCTCGTACCGCTCTACCTCGGTACGTGGATCCTGCTCACCGTGGCGCGTACGCGGTCGGTGAGCGGGCTGCGGGCGTGGTTCGGCGGCTTCTTCGAGGGCGTACGGACGGCGTGCGGGACGCGGCGGCCGATGCGCTGGCGGACCGTACGGCGCATGACGGCGCTGGGCCGGCCGCCGGTCATCTGAGCCCGCTACGGAGTTCGCTGGGGAGTTCGCTGCGGAGCTCTTTGGGCTTTTTGGGTGCGGGTACAGGTACAGGTACAGGCCGAGGTAGTCCCGGTTACCCGGATAGCCGAAAGACGGGTGGGGGCCGCCCCGACTACCCCACCCGCTCGATCGGCAAGTGCCGGGGTCCCCGCAGAATCGGGCTGCGGCGGTACGGGGGTGGGTCTTCGGACAGTTGGAAGTCCTCCAGGCGCGGGACCAGGGCGTTCAGGGCGATCTGGGCCTCTACTCGGGCCAGTGGCGCGCCGAAGCAGTTGTGGACTCCGCTGCCGAAGCCGAAGTGCTGGTTGTCCTCGCGGGTCGGGTCGAAGTGGTCGGGGTCGTCGAACCGCAGCGGGTCCCGGTTTCCGGCGGCGAGTACGAGGATCAGTGGGGCGCCCTTGGGGACGGTGACGTCCGAGATCTCGACGTCCGCGAGCGGGGTGCGCTGCGGGAGCAGGTGGACGGGGGGCTCGTAGCGCAGCAGCTCCTCGACCGCCCTGGGCATCAGTTCGGGCTTGTCCCGCAGCAGCCGGTAGGCGTCGGGGAAGCGCAGGAAGGTGAGCGCGCCGTTGGTGATGAGGTTGACCGTCGTCTCGTGCCCGGCGATGAGCAGGAGGGTCCCGGTCGCCATCAGTTCGGCCCTGGTCAGCCGTCCGTCGGGGCCACTGTCGTGGACGAGCGCGGAGAGCATGTCGTCCGAGGGGTTCTCACGGCGCTTGTCGGAGAGATCTCCCATGTACTCCCCCATCGCCGCCCGGGCGTCCTGGCCCGCCCTCTGGCGGCTTTCCTCATCCTTCCCCGGCGTCACGTCGACGCCGGCGATGACCGCGTTCGTCCAGGCGCGGAGCTGGGGCATGTCCTCGTGGGGCACGCCGAGCAGCCGGCAGATCACGGTGACGGGGAGCGGGTACGCGAAGTCCTCGACGACGTCGATGCGGTCCTTGTCCCGGAACTCGTCGATCAGTCCGTCGGAGATCCGGGTGATGTCCGCGCGCAGCGCGTCGATCCGCCCCGGGGAGTGGGGCGGGCCGAAGGGGCGCATCGCGATGCGGCGCAGCCGGTCGTGCTCGGGGTCGTCGAGGCCGATGAAGGCCTGCTGACTGTTCCGCCTGAACATCGGGACCGTGGACGGGTCGGCGCGGTTGCGGGAGTCCGAGCTGATCCGCGGGTCATGGAGCAGTGCGGCGATCTCGTGGTACGTGCCGACCAGGTAGCTGCCGTCGGCCTGCCGCGTCACCCCGTTCTCGCGGAGTTCGGCGTAGAGCGGATAGGGGTTGGCGCGGTTCGCGTAGTCGGTGATGCGCTGATAGAGGGTTTCCGGGGACATGCGTGGGGCTCCTCAACGACGGTGGGCGGCGGTCGGGGTCGGCTCGTGCCGCACCAGGGTCAGGCGCCGGTCCGGGAGATGGCCGGTGAGGGCCACGGTCGGTCCGTGCGAGAGCAGTTGGGGGTCCGGCACATCGGAAGGGACGGACGCGGCCGAGTCGGGCCGGTCGGCGGCGCCGGACTCGGGGGGAAACGGTGCCGCCGTCTCGATGAGGTACTGGTAGTGCTCAAGCCACTTGGCCCGGTTCACCGTCACCGCCGCGGTGATCCGTCCCCGGTAGCCGTAGACGGCGACGAGCCGGCGCTCCCGCAACGAGCCCTGGGCGATGACCACATGGTCGGAGAAGGTCGGTACGCCGATGGACTTGATGTTGAGGCCGAACTGACTGGACCAGAACGCGGGCACCGCCAGATGCGGGCGCCTGTGCGGGCCCGTGCTGACCATGTTGTGGGCCGCCACCTCCGCCTGCGCGACCGCGTTGCCCCAGTGTTCGAGGGCCAGCATCTGGTACTCGAAGAGCGGATGCGGGAAGCGGGCCACGTCACCGGCGACGAAGACGTCGTCGGTGACGATCCCGTACATGTTGAAGGCGCGGCACCCCGCGTCGCAGGCGACGCCCCGGGGGCCGGCGGCCAGCCCCGATCCGGCGAGCCATTCGGTGTTGCGTACGGCGCCGAGCGCGACGACGGCGACATCGGCCTCGATCCGGCTGCCGTCGGAGAACTCGGCGCCGGTGAGCCGGCCGTCGCGGCCTTTCAGGGAGGTGACCGTCACACCGCAGCGCAGATCGACGCCGTGCGCGCGCTGGAGCTTGGCGGCGAACGCGCCGAGCGCGCCGCCGAGCGCCCCGACGAGCGGTGAGGGGCCGCGTTCGGCGACGGTCACCTCCAGGCCGCGTTCCCGGCAGGCGGAGGCGATCTCCGAGCCGGTGAACCCGGCGCCGATCACCAGGACCCGGCGCGGCCCGGCGTCGAGCCGTTCCGCGAGTTGCGCCGCGTCGTCGCTCGTACGCAGTGTCAGTACGCCGTCCAGCCGTGCTTCCACGGGGTCCGGCCAGGGGCGCGCCCGGGTGCCGGTGGCGATCAGCAGCCGGTCGAACGGCAGGAGTTCACCGTCGGCGAGGATCACCTTCTTCTCGATCGGGTCGATCGCGCCGGCCCGTACGCCGAGCTTCCACCGCGCGTCCACGTCACGGCGGCGCGGCAGCCCGATCTCCGTCGCGCGCGTCCGCCCGAGCAGCACCTGCTTGGACAGCGGCGGCCTGTCGTACGGGAGGTGCGGCTCCTCCCCGACCAGCGTCAGCGGTCCGGTGAAGCCTTCGTCGCGCAGCGTCTCGGCGGCGCGCAGGCCGGCCAGCGAGGCGCCGACGATGACAATCCGGCCCTTCCACGGTTTACCGGTCACGGGCCCGCCCGCTCACCGACGAGGATGGCCTGAACCGGACACGCCGCCGCGGCCCGGCGTACGTGCTCATGCTGATCGTCCGGCACGGTCGGCGTGAACATCAGGGCCTCCTCGCCATGCAGCTCGAACACCTGAGGGGCGAGGAACGCGCACTGCGCGTATGCCTGGCAGCGATTGAGGTCGACAACGATCTGCATCCGGTCCACTCCTCCGCGCGCCAGCCGCCGTCTCCGTCCTATGGCCTGCGGGGGAGCGGCGCGAGCGGGGGTGCGCCGACGGGGTGACCACACGGGCCCACGCGAGGTCCCCTCATGGTTCTCGGGTGTAGAGCGCGTAGAAGACCACGACGACCGTGGCCGCGCCGATCGCCAGTCCGATGCCCGAGGACAGCAGGACGCTGTGGTTGGTGAGGCTGTAGAGGAAGCCCATACCTCCGCCGACCAGTACACCCCAGGCCGCGGCGCGTACTTCGCGCATCAGCCGGTGCTGTACGTGGACGAGGCCGAAGACCAGGAGGGCCACGAGCGCGCCCGAGATCAGGGCCAGGGCGAGCTGTCCGTAAGTGGCGGGGCCGCCGCCCCGGGCGATGTACGAGGCGTAGACGCCGTAGGCGATGCCCAGCAGGAGGCAGTTCACCGCGAGGCGTGGCGAGACACGGCGCCGTTCCGCGTCCTGCGGGCCGGCGTACTGCGGGCCCGCGCCCCGAGGCCGCGCGCCGTCGTGCCGCGGGAGATGCCGTGGGAGATGCCGTGGGAGATGGATATGGGGCTTCAGCGTGCGGTGTCGCGTGGGCATCGGTGTCTGGGTCGCCATGGCAGGGGGCTCCTTCCCTCGCACCCCCCAGTACCCCCCGCTTCCTTCCGCCCCCGCCTCTCCAGGGCACACCCGCCCCGCCGTACGCGTCAACCTCAGCCTGGTGGAGCACCGGCGCCCTCTCTCACCGGGTCGGCGGCGCACCGCTCGCGCCCGTCGCCCCGTACCCGTTCCCTTGAGGAGTGCGGACCTACCTCTCCACGGCGCTGATCGTCCTGCTGACGGTCCTCGCCCCGCTGAGCGCGGTCGCGGCCTGGGTCGATCTGGAGATCGGCGACACCGACCGCTTCGTCTCCACCATGGCGCCGCTCGCCTCCGATCCGGACGTACAGAACGCCGTCGCCGACCGGATCACCGACGAGGTGCTGACCGAGGTCGATGTGGGGCCGCTCCTCCAGAACGGGGTCCGCGGGCTGCTGCACGACGCCGTGCTGTCGTTCGAGACCACCAACGCCTTCAAGAACGCGTGGAAGACGGCGACCCGCGCCGCCCACGCCACCGCCGAACACGCGCTGACCAGCGGCGGCGGCAATGCCGTGACGATCGATCTGGCGCCGATCACCGCGCGGGTGAAGAAGCAGCTGACCGACGACAGCGTGCCGTACGCCAACCGGATCCCCGTGCGGCATACGCAGATCATCGTCCTGGAGGCCAACGGACTCGGGATCTGGCGCGATGTCACCCAGGGGCTGCGCGCGGCGGGGATCTGGCCCGCCGTCGGGACGCTGGCCCTCACCTGCGCGGCCGCGCTGCTCGCCGTCCGCCGGCGCCGCGCGCTCATCGGCGCCGGTATCGCGTACGCGGCCGGTGCGGCGCTGCTGTTCCTCGTCGTCGCCGTGGCGCGCGGGTCGATCCTCCAGGACCTGCCGGACAACGGGGACAGATCGGCCGCCGCCGCCATCTTCGACGCGTTGACCGCCTCGCTGCGTACAGCGGGCTGGTGCGTGCTGGGTGGCGGGGTGGCCCTGGCTCTCGGCGCCTGGCTGAGCGGCCGGTTGCCCCGGGCGCGGCACACGCCGCATATCGCGCCCAGCGCACTGCGCAGCTCCTCCCACGTCTGACTTTACTAAATCTTTATGCCAATCCCACTCGACCGAATGTCCCTTTTGAGGCATTTGGAGCACCATGGGGTTATGAGCCAGAACACAGCACAGAGGCCCCCCACCACGGGTATGGGCACGGGCACAGGCACAGGAACGGGCATGAGCACCGGCACCGGAGCAGGCACCGGCGCACATGCGGAAAGGAAGGCAGCCTGGGCTGTTGGCGGTAGCTTCTTCGCCGGTGTTCTTATGCTGGTCGCGGGAGCTGTCGACATACTTCAGGGCATAGCGGCCGTACGCGGCAACGCGGTCTTCAACGCCGTCACCGGCTACGCGTACACGTTCAATCTCGGCTCCTGGGGCTGGATCCACATAGCCCTCGGGATCCTGATCGCCCTCACCGGACTGGCGATTCTGATGCGAGTCCCGGCGGCTCGCTACGTCGGTATCGGAGTGGCGGCGCTCTACCTCGTCGCGCAGTTCATGTATCTGCCGTACGCGCCCATCTGGGCGGTCGTCAGCATGGCCCTCGCGGTGTTCGTGATCTGGGCACTGGCCACGGACCGCGGAGCGTCCTGGGCCGGCAACAGATACTGACGGTCCGGCCCCCTCCACCCGACCACGCGTCAACAAGCGCTCGACCACGCAACGTCCGCGCATACGGGCACAGCGGCGGCATTTCGCTCCTGTGCCCGTATGCGCGTGCGTACGCTCCAGGGAAGGCGCGTCGGACGAAGGGCGCCCTTCTGGCGCGCGGAGCTGGGCCGGCGTACGGGCCGAGGTGCGCGAGGGCCCGGGGAGCGCGAGGATCGGACCATGAACGCAGCCAGCAGCGCCGCCGGCGAGAACGACGCGATCCTCGACAACATCAACACCCTCGTCGCGGAGGAGCGCGCCCTGCGCGAGCGCTCGACCGAGCATCTCGGCCTCGGCGCCGACGAACAGGCGCGGCTGCGCTCCGTCGAGGTCCAGCTCGACCAGTGCTGGGATCTGCTGCGGCAGCGGCGCGCCAAATCGGAGTTCGGCGAGAACCCCGACGAGGCGGCGGTACGGCCCCCGGACGAGGTCGAGGGCTACCAGGGCTGAAACCGCGCCACCTCATGCGCCCGTCCGCACGCCTGGCACCGGCCTCCCGACTAGGGCCAATGCCTCGTAGTTGGGCGTTGGGGCTGGTCGTCAAGGGGTTCGGGGATATTCGGGACATGGGGACGGGACTTCGCGTAGACGGACGGGTGTCCAGGAGCGGGTGGCAGTCGAATATGGCGGCACAACACCAGCCGACGAGGTCGGCCCGGGGCGACGGCGAAGCAGTGCGAGGTGGTCATGGCGCGCACCGGGTCACAGCCCGCCCCACTCCTGTGCCTGTCGCAGCAGGTGTTCGTGCACGACGGTGAGCGCTGGATTGGCTGGTGCGCCGCGGCGGGTGGCGAGGTAGAGGGTGTTGAGCGGCGGGAAGTCGGGCTGGTGCAGCTGCTCCACCGTGCCCTGCGTCAGCGCGGGTTCGGCCAGGTAGCGCGGCAGTACGGAGATCCCCGCGCCTGCCGCGACGGCAGCCAGCACGGCCCGTAGATCGGGCACCACCAGGGCCACTGGATTGGCGGGCCGGCGGCCGAACTCGCTGCGCCAGTAGCGCCGTACAATCGGCAACTCCTCCGCGTACGCGACCAGCGGCAGATGCTCCAGCGCCTGGGCCGGGTCGTCGCGCAGCCGGTCCGGGTCCACGGTGTGGGCCAGGGCAGGCGGTCCCACCAGTAGAAACTCCTCGTCCACCAGGGGCGCGGCCAGGACCTGCTCCCGCCCGGGCCGCACGGCGGAAACCACGAGGTCCAGCCGTCCGGAGGCCAGATCCGCCAGCAGCTCCTCCGCCAGGCCGAGCGCCACGTCGACGCGCAGCCCACGGCTGGTGAGGGGAGCCAGCGCGGGCAGTACGCGCAGCGTCATCACCTCCGCCGCCCCGCCGATCCGCACCGTGCCGCGCAGTGCTGGAGCCGCGTCTGCGGCGGCCAGCGCGGTGCGCAACTCGTCCAGGTGCAGCCCCACCTTCGCTGCCAGCGCGGCGGCGCGCGGGGTGGGGGTGGCGCCCTTGCGTGACCGTACGAACAGTGGCTCGCCCAGCTGCTCCTCCAGGCGCGCCAGCTGGCTGGTGACCGCCGGCTGGGTGATGCCGAGGCGCCCGGCGGCGGCGGAGAGCGAGCCCGCGCGGTAGATCTCCAGGAATGTCGCCAGCAGGTCCAGGCTGGGCATGCGGGAGTGTCCTTTCGCTTCTGTCGGTGCGCAAGCATCGTTCCATAGAAATATTTATGGAGCTCGGGAAGCGACAGGAAGGCGACTGATGGATCCTGGCGTTGTACCCCGCGTACACACACCGCCTCCCAAGAGAGCAGTTCCGCGATGTCGAAGATCCTCATGGTCATTTCCGGTGCCGACAGCCTGAAGCTGGCCGACGGCAGCACCCACCCCACCGGCTACTGGGCCGAGGAGGTGGCGGCGTCCCACCAGTTGCTGCGCGCGGCGGGGGTCCAGGTCGACCTGGCCACCCCGGGCGGCGTCCGGCCCACCGTGGACCCGATCAGCCTGGACGGGCGGGGCGGGGTCGACGAGGCCGCGGGCCGCGAGTTCAGCGCCTACCTCGACTCCCTCACCGACGAACTGGCCGAACCGCTCCCGCTGGCCGACGTCAAGGCGGCCGACTACGACGCCGTCTACATCCCCGGCGGGCACGCCCCGATGGCCGACCTCGCCACGGACGCGGACCTGGGCCGGCTACTGAACGAGGCCGACGCCCAGGGCAAGACCGTCGCCGCTCTGTGCCACGGTGTCGCGGCCCTGCTCAGCGCCACGGCCGCCGACGGCGGCTTCACCTTCGCCGGCCGCACGCTCACCTCGTTCACCGACGAGGAGGAGCGGCAGGGCGGAACCGGCGAGAACACGCCGTGGTTCGTGGAGTCCCGGCTGCGCGAGCGCGGCGCGGTCGTCGAGACGGGCGCGGCGTGGAGCAGCAAGGTCGTCGTGGACGGCAACCTGATCACGGGCCAGAACCCGCAGTCCAGCGTGGACACCGCGGCGCGTGTGGTGCAGGCCCTCGGCGCGCGCTGAGCGCGTCGTGGACGCGACGACGGCGGCCCGGGTCCACGTCGACTACGGCGCCGGGCCGCCCACCCCGGCCGAGATCGCCGGTATCGAGCGGCAGTTGCGGGAGCCGGCGGCCGGGGTGGGGGCGAGCGAGGTCCTGGTGGAGGTACGGACGGAGCCGGCGGGCGACGAGAGGGGCGTCCTGGCTCCGCTGCGCCAGGAGGTACGGGCGGCGCGGGCGATCACCTCTCCACAGCGCGGGACTGGCCTCACTGACCGGACGCTCTGAGCGTCCTCTCGGGCACTTTGAGCGTCACCCAGACGCGTTTCCCGGGCCCCACTCTGGGCGCCACACCCCAGTCGTCGGCGAGCGCGGCCACCAGCGCGAGCCCCCGCCCGCACTCGTCCTCCAGATCGGGGGTGCGGGGGCGGGGCAGATAGTCCCCCGCGTCCTCGACCTCCAGTCTGAGCACCCCTTCGGCCCGCTCCAGGGTGACGGCGATCTCCCGGCCGGGTGGGCTGCCATGGCGCAGCGCGTTGGTGACGAGCTCCGACAGCAGGAGGGCGGCGGTCTCGCCGGGATCCCCGGGCAGACCGACTTTCGTATGCAGAACTTCGCGGGCCCGGCCGACGCTACGGGGGTGACTGGGGAGGCGGAACGTGTGGCGCTGTGTGTGCTGATGCGGCTGGTCGCGCTGTTCACCGTCGTGGTTCATGGGAAGGACCTTCCCTGTGGTGCTCGTTTTACTTTCCGTGCACCAAAGGTGACTGTGTGCAGCTAAACTCACCCGTTCGCGGACATTCCCGAAACCCGGCGGTCAGCCCTGGAGCCGCCGGTCCTGGGGCCGGTCCTGGGCCCGGTCCTGAAGCCGGTCCAGCTCCCTGCGGTCGCGCTTCGTCGGGCGGCCCGTCCCGCGGTCCCGGAGGGCGATGGGGACGGTCAGTTCGCGCGGCGGGGGCGGCGGGCTGTTGTCCACGTAGCACTCCACGGCCACCGGCGCGCCCACCCGCTTCTTCACGACGCGCGAGACCACCACGACCCGGTCACGGGCCGCGTGGCGCAGCCGGATCTCGTCGCCCGGCTTGATCCCGTACGCGGGCTTGACCCGCTCGCCGTTGACGCGGACGTGTCCGGCGCGGCAGGCCGCGGCGGCCTGGGAGCGGGTCTTGGTGAGCCGTACGGACCAGATCCAGGAGTCGACCCGTGCGGTCCCCGCGTCCGAAGCCTCAGAAGTCATACATCGAGGGTAAGCGCGGACCGCCCGTCGGCTCTCCCTCTTTATCCGTGTCAACATCCGTGTCAACGCCGAGCGGGGCGACGCCGGTCCGAGACGGCGCCACCCCGCGATCATGTCCGGTCGGCGTCAGACGCCGATGTCGCTGCCGTCCTTGCGCCAGACCGAGACCACCGACGGACGGACGATCTTGCCCGGGCCGTCGGGCCACGCGCTCGCCGGCTTCTCGACGGACGCGCCGTCGACCTCACCCGGGTGCTGCACCGCGACCAGGACCCGGCGGTCCTGGACGATCGGGCCACAGGTCTCCGCGCCGTTCGGCATGGTCAGGAACTGCTTGAGCTCACCGCGCCGGTCGCCCTGCGTCGCGACACCGAACAGGCCGTCGTGCACGCCGAGCGCGTTGCCGTCCGTCGCGATCCACAGGTTGCCGTGCGGGTCGAAGGCGACATTGTCCGGGCAGGAGATCGGGCTGACCTTGTCCTTGGGGAAGCCCGCGAAGTAGGTGGCCGGGTCGTTCGGGTCACCCGCGACCAGGAAGAGCCGCCAGGCGAACCCGTCGCCCGCCGGGTCGTCCCAGTTCTCCGCCAGCTCCAGGATGTGACCGTGCTTGTTGGCGTTACGGGGGTTGGCCTCGTCGGCGCCCGCCTTGCCCGCCTTGCCGCGGTCGGTGTTGTTCGTCAGCGCGACATAGACCC
Organism: Streptomyces scopuliridis RB72; assembly: GCF_000718095.1. GTDB lineage: Bacteria > Actinomycetota > Actinomycetes > Streptomycetales > Streptomycetaceae > Streptomyces > Streptomyces scopuliridis. The sequence continues at coordinate 105,619 of NZ_JOEI01000006.1, forward strand.
GGCCGGTGCGCGGCGACGGCTCGACGTCCTCGGGACGGTCCATCTTGGTGGCGCCGACCTTGTCGCCCGCGAGGCGCGTGAAGACGTACACCTCGTCGGCGGTCATGCCGGGCACATGCGAGACATCGCCGGTCGCCAGCGGGATCCAGACGCCGGAGCCGTCGAACTCGCCGTCGTTCGGGAGCTTGCCCGTGCCGTCGATCTCGCCCGCCGGGCTGTCACCGGTCAGCTTGGCGACGTACAGCGTGCCCTCGTCGAGCAGCGTCAGGTTGTGCTCGTGGGCGGCGCGGCTGTCGCCCTTCTTCATCTGCTTCGACGAGACGAACTTGTAGAGGTAGTCGAAGCGCTCGTCGTCGCCCATGTAGACGACGGGGCGGCCGTCGGCGGTCAGCCGGGGCTGCGCGGCCTCGTGCTTGAAGCGGCCGAGGGCGGTGCGCTTACGGGGCGTGAAGTCCGGGTCGTACGGGTCGAGCTCGACGACCCAGCCGAAGCGGTGCGCCTCGTTGGGCTCCTGCTTGAGGTCGAAGCGCTTGTCGAACAGCTCCCACTTGCGCTCGCTGGCCGTGGTGCTGATGCCGTAGCGCTTGTCCGTGTCGCTCGAACCGTTGGCGAAGTACTGGTTGAAGTTCTCCTCGCCGTGCAGCGTCGTGCCCCAGGGGGTGGTGCCGCCGGCGCAGTTGTTGAGCGTGCCGAAGACCTTGCTGCCCGTACGGTCCGCCGAGGTACGGAGCAGATCGCTGCCCGCGGCCGGGCCGGTGAGCTTGAACTCGCTGGTGACGGTGAGACGGCGGTTGAGCTGGTGGCGGGTGACGGCCGTGAGCTTGCCGCTCTTGCGGTCCTCCTCGACCACGACGACGGAGAGACCGTGGGCGGCCCACGCGATCTCCACCTGCTCGCGGGTCGGCTTGGCCGAGTCGTAGCCCCGGAACATCAGGATCTCGTCGGTGTACTCGTGGTTGGCCACGAGGACCTGACGGCCGCGCTCGCCCTTCAGCGGCAGCAGGCTCAGGAAGTCGGTGTTGTAACCGAACTGGCCGGCCTGCGCCTTGGCGGTCTGCTTGTCCGGGTTGAAGTCCGGCGCACCGCGCAGGATCGGGTCGCCCCAGCGGATGACCACGTTCTGGGCGTAGCCGGAGGGGATGGTCACCTGGTCCGCGGTGTTGGGGGCGACCGGGGTGAAGCGCAGGCCGCGGGCGCCGTCGGTCTTGCCACCGGCGCCACCGGCGTTGCCGTTGCCGTCTCCGGCGGCCAGGGCGGCGGAGGCCGAGGACCCGCCGGGGCCGAACGCGAGCGCGCTGCCCGCCGCGGTGACGACCGTCACGACGGCGGCGGCGCGCATCATGGAACGTCTCGACATGGCACCGGCGATGACGTCGCCGACGTACTCGTTGTCGCTCTTGTTCGGCACCTCGTGGAAACAGGCGTCGCCGCAGCGGTAACGGCAGGTCAGAGCGGAACGTCCACCCGGGTGAGGGTTGGAGCTGAGCAGCGGCAGCAGTTTGCGCACTTTCGCCTCCGGAATGCGATGGTTCGGCGCGCACCGCGCCGACAGGGTGTCGGGATGTCTCGGCTGGTGACGCTAGGTGCGGATGCCACCAGGGTGGCGGCCTCCAGGTGAACGACAAATGAATCCACGCCGACCGGGCGGTCGGGGGAGAGTAATGGCGGTGGCGGCCGGGAGGGTACCGTCCTGCCCGTAGGGCCTGTCCTCCACGCGGACCGCCCCTGCCGGAGATCGTTCGCGGCGGCCGCTAACCTTACGTATCCGCCCTGGCCAGGGATGCGCGTTTCCCCGGTGGCGGACACCGCACCCAACTCATCTGAAAGGCCTCGCCCATGGGCATTCGGAGCTTGCTGCGCAAGGTGTTCGGACGCGACCGTGCGGAGGAGCACCACGAGTCGGCGCCGGTCTCGGCCTCGGTACCGTCTCAGGCGGGCCGTTCGGACCGTACGGATTCGGCGGAGCCGACGCCCAAGGACTCGGGTACGGACACGACGGCCGTCCCGGACGCGGCCACGGCTACGGCTACGTCCTCGGCTACGGCCACGTCCTCGGACCCGGCGCCTGCCGCCGCTCCCGCCCCTGTTGAGCCCAGGGCCAAGGACTCGGGCTCCGACTCGGACTCGGACTCGGACCCGGTGGAGCCCAAGCACGTCGGAGGGGCGGCGGCGGATCTGGTGGCCGCGGCGTTCGACAACCCCCGGCCGGCCGATCCGGACCGCGGCGTGCCGTCGCAGCTGCCGCGGACGAGCGCGATCGAGGAGCCGCCGGCGGCCATGGTCACGCCCGCCTCGGCCGCCGCCCCTGCCCCCGTACCCACGCCCACGGTCCCCGCTCAGGCCACGGCGGAGCCCGAACTCGACGTGACTCCCGTGCGGGAGACGGTTGTTCCGGCGGAGCCGGAACCGGAACCCGAACCCGAGACCACGGCGGAACCGAAGGCCGAGGTCGTCGAGGTCACGACCGAAGTCGTCGAGGTCAAGGCCGAGGCCAAGCCCGTGCTCGAAGCCGAGCCGGAGCCCGAGCCGGAGCCCGAGCCCGAGCCCGTCGCGGAGCCCGCCGCCGGTACCACCACCACCGGTGCCGCCGCCCGCCCCGCCTTCACCCTCGCCCGCGTCAAGTCCCGTGCCCCCGGCCTCGCCGACCACTACAAGGCCGCCGGCGCCGCGCTCAAGAAGCGCGGCCTCGCCGGGGAGCGGGCCACCGTCTATCTGGTGCTCGACCGGTCCGGTTCCATGCGGCCGTACTTCAAGGACGGCAGCGCCCAGCACCTCGGCGAGCAGGCCCTCGCGCTCGCCGCGCACCTGGACGAGAGCGCGGCCGTCTCCGTCGTGTTCTTCTCCACCGACATCGACGGGACCGGCGAGATCGGTCTCACCGACTACGAGGGGAAGATCGACGAACTGCACGGCTCCCTCGGGCGCATGGGGCGTACGAACTACCACCGCGCCGTCGAAGAGGTCGTCACGCTGCACGAGAAGTCCGGCTCGGCCGGGCCCGCGCTGGTGATCTTCCAGACGGACGGTGCGCCCAGCGCCGTACGCCTCGCCGAGCAGGCTCTCGCCGAGGCCGCGAAGCTGCCGCTCTTCTGGCAGTTCGTGGCGTTCGGCGAGGAGGACGCCAAGGGCTTCGACTTCGCGCGGAAGCTCGGCGCGGACGAGGCCACCGCGAACGTCGGCTTCTTCCACGCGGGTCCGGTGCCCAGCGAGGTCCCGGACGCCGTGTTCTACCGCGAACTGCTCGCCGCCTGGCAGCCGTCGGCCGCCAACTGACCTGCACCGACCTGCCGTTACTGCCGTCGGCCCGCGTCCCGTACGCGGCGCCGGCGGCAGTTTCCGTCCCGGTCCCCGCAGTCCCGGTCAGTCATAGTCGGCGTCGCGCCGCGCCTTCGGCAGCCTCACCGTCACCGCCAGCCCCCCGCCCGCGCCGCCCGGCTCCGCCGTGACCGTCCCCCCGTGCGCCACCGCGATCGAGCGGACGATGGAGAGTCCGAGCCCCGCGCCGCGCCCCATGCGGTCGCGGCCCTCTCCCCGCCGGAACGGTTCGAACAGCGCGGGGATGTCCGCCTCGGCGACGACAGGGCCGGTGTTGCGCACCACCAGCTCCCCGCCCCGTACGTCGACGTCCACCGTCCCGCCGGGCACGTTGTACGCCACCGCGTTGGCCAGCAGGTTTCCCACCAACTGCCCGAGCAGCAGCCGGTTTCCGCGCACCACGTCGGCGTCGACGACACACAGCGAGACCTGCCGCCCGTAGCGGACCGTCTCCTCGGACACCGCCTCGCCCAGATCGACCGGCTCCAGGTCCTCGACCTCGCGCTCGCTGCGCGCCAGCACCAGCAGCCCTTCGATGAGCTGCTCGCTGCGCCGGTTGTTGTCGAGCAGGGTCTCCTTCGTACGGGCCAGCTCGTCCGGCGTGCAGAGGTCGTCCAACCCGACCTGGATCGCGGCGCGCTGGGTCGCCAGCGGGGTACGCAGCTCGTGCGAGGCGTTCGCGATGAACCGGCGCTGACTGTCGAAAGCTTTCTGCAGGCGCGCCAGGAGCGCGTCCAGGGTGTCGCCCAGCTCCTTCAGCTCATCGTCCGGGCCGCTCGCGCCGATCCGTTCGTGAAGATTGTGTTCGGACAATCGGCGGGCCTTCGCCGTCATCGCGTGCACCGGACGCAGCACGCGTCCCGCCGTCCACCAGCCGACCCCGACCGCGCACGCCGCCATGACCAGCAGCGCGGCGACGGACCAGAACAACATCTCGTCGGAGGCGGCGTCCGTGACGTTGTCGGTGAGCTGATGCACGGCGACCGGCTGGACCTGCTGCTGCCCGATCAGCCCGCTCACCGACGAGGCGGGCAGCGCGGGGGACACCTGGGCCGGCGCCACCCGGGCGGCGATCTCCTGGGCCTCGTTCTGCGTACCGGCGCTGGAGAGCAGATTGACGACGGTGAGCAGACAGCCACCGAGGACGACGAAGACACCGCCGTAGATGAGGGCTATGCGCGTACGGATGGTGGAGCCGGGCCCCAGCGCCTTACTCGCTGGTCCCGTCTTCCCCCGCCCGCCGCTCTTCGCGGCGCATATCACAGCGCGTACCCCACCCCCTGGACCGTACGGATCAGCGGCGGATCCCCGAGCTTGGACCGCAGCTTGCTGAGACAGACCCGGACCGCGCCGGTGAACGGATCCGCGTGCGCGTCCCACGCCCTCTCCAGCAGTTCCTCGGCCGAGACCGGCGCCCCGTCCGCCTCCAGCAGGATCTGGAGCACCGAGAACTCCTTGGGCGAGAGGTCGAGCGCCACCCCGTCCCGCGACGCCGTCCGCCGTACGGAATCGAGCCGTACGCCGTGCCGCTCCAGCTGCGGCGGTACGGGCCTGGCGCTGCGCCGCCGCAGCGCGCGCACCCGCGAGACCAGCTCGGGGAAGTCGAAGGGCTTGCCCAGATAGTCGTCGGCGCCCAGATCGAGGCCCTCGACGCGGTCCTCCATGGAGGCGGACGCGGTGAGCATCAGAATGCGCGTACGGGACGCCTCGGCGACCAGCTTGCGCGCGACGTCGTCGCCGTGGACACGTGGCAGATCGCGGTCGAGAACGACGACGTCGTAGTCGTGCAGTCCCAGATAGGCGAGGGCGGCGTCACCGCTGTACACGGTGTCGACGGCGAATCCCGCCCGCCGCAGCCCGGTGGCCACCAGCTCGGCCAGGACCTCCTCGTCCTCGGCGACCAGTACCCGCATGCTGCCGCCCCCTGCCCCTGTCCCCTGCCCCGCTGTCCCCTGCCCCGCCTCGTACATGATGCCCTTTCTCTCCCGGGATGTGCCTGTCTACCGCAAGGGGTGTTTCGAAAAGCTCTCCCCACCCGGCCCTGCCAGGGGCAGTGCCCGGCCTCCCTAAACACGGGCGACTCGCACCGAAGCGGTCGGATACGATATTGACATTCCGTAGACCAATTGGTCACCCCGTGTAGCGACTTGGGAGCAGCCTGCAATGGCTCGACACCTCATCACCAGCGCCCTTCCGTATATCAACGGGATCAAGCACCTGGGCAACATGGTGGGGTCCATGCTCCCGGCGGACGTGTACTCCCGGTACCTCCGCCAGCGCGGCCACGACGTCCTGTACATCTGCGCCACCGACGAGCACGGCACCCCCGCCGAGCTGGCGGCCAAGGAAGCGGGCGTGCCGGTCGCGGAATTCTGCGCGCAGGCGCACGACGCGCAGAAGGCGATCTACGACGGGTTCCAGCTGGCCTTCGACCACTTCGGCCGCAGCTCCTCACCGCAGAACCGCGAGATCACGCAGGAGATCGCCCGCGAGCTGAAGGCGAACGGTTTCATCGAGGAGCGGGCCATCCGCCAGGTGTACTCGAACACCGACGGCCGGTTCCTCCCCGACCGCTACATCGTCGGCACCTGCCCGCACTGCGGTTACGACAAGGCCCGCGGCGACCAGTGCGAGAACTGCACGCGCGTGCTGGACCCGACCGATCTGATCAACCCGCGCTCCGCGATCAGCGGCAGCAGCGACCTCGAAGTGCGTGAGACCAAGCACCTGTTCCTCCTCCAGTCGAAGCTGGCGGGCGAGGTGGAGTCCTGGCTCGACGAGCGCGCCGACAACTGGCCGGTGCTGGCGTCCTCCATCGCCCGCAAGTGGCTCACGGAGGGGCTGCACGACCGCGCGATCACCCGTGACCTGGACTGGGGTGTGCCGGTCCCGGCCGACACCTGGCCGGAGCTGGCGGCGGAGAACAAGGTCTTCTACGTATGGTTCGACGCGCCGATCGAGTACATCGGCTCGACGAAGGAGTGGTCCGACCAGGACCCGGATCACCGTGACTGGCGCTCGTGGTGGTGGAAGTCCGAAGGCGACGTCCACTACACGCAGTTCATGGGCAAGGACAACGTGCCCTTCCACAGCATCATGTTCCCGGCCACCCAGCTGGGCACGCGCTCGCCGTGGAAGCGGGTGGACGTGATCAAGGCGTTCAACTGGCTCAACTACTACGGCAGCAAGTTCTCCACCTCCCAGCGGCGCGGCGTCTTCACCCATGACGCCCTGGAGATCCTGCCCGCCGACTACTGGCGCTACTTCATGATGGCCAACGCGCCGGAGTCGGACGACACCTCCTTCACCTGGGAGCACTTCACGGCGACGGTCAACAAGGACCTCGCCGACACCCTCGGCAACTTCGTCAACCGCGTCCTGTCCTTCTCGCGCAAGCGCTTCGGCGACGCCGTACCGGCGGGCCGGGCCGCCGGCGAGGCGGAGGCGAAGCTCGGCGAGGAGATCGCGCGGCTGCTCGCGGAGTACGAGGGCCACATGGAGACGATCCAGTTCCGCAAGGCCGCCGCCGCGCTGCGCGCCCTGTGGTCCGCGGGCAACTCGTACCTGGAGGAGAAGGCCCCCTGGCTGGAGATCAAGACGGACGAGGAGGGTGCGGCGCTGACCCTGCGGACGGCGATGAACCTGATCCATCTGTACGCGGTGATCTCCGAGCCCTTCATCCCGGCCTCCGCCAAGGCGATGCGCGACGCGTTCGCGCTGACCGACGACACGGCGCGGTGGGTGACGGCCGAGGAGGCGAAGGCGCTGGCGTCCGTTCCGGCCGGTACGGCGTTCACCGTCCCGCCGGTGCTCTTCGCGAAGATCACCGACGAGGACCTGGCCGCGTACCGGGAGCGCTTCGGCGGCGGGGACCCGGCGGCGGCGTGACGCGCGGCTGCCGCTGACGGCAGGAAGAGGGCCCGGGACGTCAGGTCCCGGGCCCTTGCGCGTACGGAACGGGGCGAGCGCCCTCGTACCGTCAGTCGGTGAGCGAGTCCGCGTCGCCCATCACCACGACCGGCCGCTTCGCCGGGTCCAGCATCCGCAGCAGCTCCTTCATCCGCCGGCGCGGCAGCGAGACACACCCCTGGGTGGGCCCGCCGTGGTCCACATGGAGCCAGATGCCGCCGCCCTTGTTCTCGCCGAGCGGCCGGGTCCAGTCGAGGGGTGTGGTGCCGGGCAGCCGGTTGTAGTTGATCGCGACCACATAGTCGAAGGACCCCGCGAGCGCCTCGCCCTCGAAGCCGTCGCCCGACGCCTCGAAGGCGGAGCCGCGGTCGTACGGGAGTTTCGTGCCCGGGGCGGGCAGTTTGCCGCCCGCGTCGGTGAGGTCGAACACCCCGATGGGCGAACGCAGATCGCCCTGGAAGTGGTCGTCGGTCCAGCCGCGTACGGCGTTGTGGGCGGGCCAGACGTCCGAGACGGCGTGCCAGCCGGTGACCGGATCGCGTTCGTAGACGACCACGGATGCCGTACTGGAGTCCCGGGCCGTGCCGGTCACCACGACGGCCTGGGACGCCTGGGGGGAGATCTCGGCACGGGTCGCCGGACCGAGATCGGGGATCTCCTCCGGCTCGACGATCTGCGGCTCCGGGGCGGGCTGTCCCGCGGCGCCGGTGGCACCGGCGGCGACCTTGTCCTTCGCGGCCGTCCCGCCCGGCGCCGAGCCCACGTTGTCCGCGTGGTCCGTGGTGCCGGTGAGGCCCGAGCAGCCGGTGAGCAGCAGGCCGGTCGCCAGCAGCGCGGCGATCAGCGGTCCTCTGCGAACAGGGCGGACAGGGCGCACAGACATGTACGGGCCTCTTTCATCTCGCGTTCGGGGGATGCTCGGCGGTCGTCGGGGCGGTCTCAACTGCTCTGCCGAAGTCTGCGCCGGTGATCATCGCGTGGGCGTCCTCGACGGTCCCCGGCGAGTCGCCCGCGACGCACACAGTGACGACGACGGCCGAAAAGGGGGCGGGGGCGCCGCCGATCAGCCCGGTGAACTCCCGGGTGCCGGCGATCTTCCGGCAGGCCGGGGAGGGGCCGGCCGACGGGCCCCGGTCAGCAGCCAGGCCATCCGCAGAAGCCGCGGCCCCCGGGCGGCGACGAATGCCTCGAAGTCGCCGTCGCCCGGATCCATTGTCCTGCCCTCGCCATTCTGTTCGGTCTCCCACGCCAGTGGAACGCGGTGGGGCGGCGATCAGGTTGCCTCGGGCGAACTTCCCGGCGGCGCGGATCACGTTGTCCAAATCCGGAGCGCTGTGTACCGTCGTAGGATCATTACTTAAACTTTCAAGCATAGGTTTCGTCCCCCACGTCCCCCACACCCCAGGAGAGAACACGCTCATGTCCTCCCTCACCCGCACCCCCGCCGGCCCGCTCACCCGCACCCCCGACGCCCCACACACCCCGCACGCCGCCTCGCCGCACGCCTACGACGTCGGCCTGCTGCTCCTGCGCGTCGTCCTGGGACTGACGATGGCCGCGCACGGCGGCCAGAAGCTGTTCGGCTGGTTCGGCGGCGGCGGTATCGACGGCACCGGATCCTTCTTCACCATGAGCGGCTACCCCAACGGCAAGGCACTGGCCGTCGTGGCCGGCCTCACCGAGACCTTCGGCGGCCTGGGCCTGGCCCTCGGCCTGCTCACCCCGCTCGCGGGCGCCGCGGTGGTCGGCACCATGGTCAACGCGCTCGCTGTGAAGGGCTTCGGCGGCTTCTTCGCCCCGACCGGCATCGAGTACGAACTCCTCCTCGCCGCCGGCGCCGCCGCCCTCGCCCTCACCGGCCCGGGCCGCCTCGCCGCGGACCGCTACCTGCCCTGGGTCAAGTCCCACCGCCTGGCCTACGGCGCGGCGGCTCTGGCCCTCGGCCTCCTCATCGCGGCGATCACGCTCCTCCTCCGCAACTGACCCGGCTCCCCTCCCAAGCTCGGGCGCAAGAAAGGGGCCCGGAACCGTGTGGTTCCGGGCCCCTTCGGGTGTGCCGGGAGGCTACTCGCCGGACTTCGCGGCCGACTTGCGGAGCGCGATGTTCAGCTCGCGGAGGCGGGACTCGGCCAGCTCCGTGGGCGCGCCCATCATCAGGTCCTGCGCGTTGCCGTTGAGCGGGAAGGCGATCGTCTCGCGGATGTTCGGCTCGTCGGCCAGCAGCATCACGATGCGGTCGACGCCCGGGGCGATGCCGCCGTGCGGCGGGGCGCCGAGGCGGAACGCGCGGAGCATGCCCGCGAACTCGTGCTCGACGGTCTCGCGGTCGTAGCCGGCGATCTCGAACGCCTTGATCATCAGCTCGGGCTCGTGGTTACGGATCGCGCCGGAGGACAGCTCGGTTCCGTTGCAGACGATGTCGTACTGCCACGCCAGGATGTCCAGCGGGTCCTTCGTCTCCAGGTCTTCCAGACCGCCCTGGGGCATCGAGAACGGGTTGTGCGAGAAGTCGATCTTCCCGGTCTCCTCGTCCCTCTCGTACATCGGGAAGTCGACGATCCAGCAGAACCGGAAGACGCCCTCCTCGAAGTGGCCCGCCCGCTTGGCGGCCTCGACGCGGACCGCGCTCATGATCTTGGAGACCTCGTCGAACTCACCCGCGCCGAAGAAGACGGCGTGGCCGGGGACGAGCCCCAGGCGCTCGGTGAGCAGCTTGACGTTCTCCTCGGTGAGGAACTTGGCGATCGGGCCGCTCAGCGAGCCGTCCTCGCCGACCCGCACCCAGGCCAGGCCCTTCGCGCCGTGCTCGACCGCGTAGTCACCGAGCCCGTCGAAGAACTTGCGCGACTGGCCCGCCGTGTCCGGCACCGGCAGCGCGCGCACGTGCTTGCCGGCGAACGCCTTGAACTCGGAGCCCTCGAAGACGTCCGAGATGTCGGCCAGTTCGAGCTTCGCGCGCAGGTCCGGCTTGTCGTTGCCGTACTTCAGCATCGACTCGCGGAACGGGATGCGCGGGAACGGCGAGGTCACATGGCGGCCGTTGCCGAACTCCTCGAACAGCTCGGTCATCAGCCTCTCGATCGGCCGGAAGACGTCCTCCTGCTCGACGAAGCTCATCTCGACATCGAGCTGGTAGAACTCGCCGGGCGAGCGGTCGGCGCGGGCGTCCTCGTCGCGGAAGCACGGCGCGATCTGGAAGTAGCGGTCGAAGCCCGAGATCATCAGCAGCTGCTTGAACTGCTGCGGAGCCTGCGGCAGCGCGTAGAACTTGCCCGGGTTCAGCCGGGACGGGACCACGAAGTCACGGGCGCCCTCGGGGGAGGTCGCGGTGAGGATCGGCGTGGCCATCTCGTTGAAGCCCAGCGCGGTCATCTTGTGCCGGATGGCGGAGATGACGGCCGTACGCAGCATGATGTTGCGGTGCATGCGCTCGCGGCGCAGGTCGAGGAAGCGGTACTCCAGGCGCCGCTCCTCGTTCACTCCGTCCTCGGCGTTGACCGTGAACGGCAGCGGGCCCGCCGCGCCGAGGATCTCGACCTCGGAGACCTCGATCTCGATCTCGCCGGTCGGCAGCTCCGGGTTGACGTTCTCCGCACCGCGCGCGGAGACCTTGCCGTCGATACGGACGACGGTCTCCTTCGTGAGCTTGGACAGCTCCTCGTTCGCGGGGGTGCCGGGGCGGCCCACGAGCTGGACCAGGCCGTAGTGATCACGCAGATCGATGAAGAGGATGCCGCCCAGGTCTCGGCGATTGTGCAGCCAGCCGCTCAGCCGGACGTCGGCACCGACGTCAGAGGCGCGGAGCTCGCCGCAGGTGTGGGACCTGTACCGATGCATCGTCGTTTCATCCAGTTCTTGGCAAGTCGGGGTTGGCCGGGCAGAGGCGCTACGTCGTACGACGTAACAGGTTACCGCCCGGCCATGACACCACCCTCGGTGGCGTTTGTTCTACACATATTCATAAAGTGGGACAATGCGCACCGAGGATGTCCTGGCCGCGATCGCGACCGGCCTATGGCGCTGGGAGAACGCGTCCGGCACGGTCACCCTCGACGGGGAGGCCGCCCGGCTGCTCGGCCTGCCCGAGGAACCCGTGACCCTCACCGGGGCCGCCACACGCTCCCGTTTCCATCCCATCGACTGGAACGAGATCGACGGCATCGTCCATCTCGCGGTCGCCGAGAAGACCCTCGCCGAGGCCCGGCTGCGGGTCGTGGACGAGAGCGGCCGGGTGCTCCGTACCGTACGGGTCAGGACCAGGCCGATCATCACATCACCGGCCGAGGGGGAACGGGACTACGAGCTGATCGGCACCGTCCAGGAGGTCACCGAGCCCCGGCCGGGCACCACCGTCGAACGGACCTCCGTCACCGGCGACTGGCGCCGCTCCCGCGAGGCCTTCCTGCTCGACGCGGGCCGCGCGCTGGCCGAGGCGCGCTCCACCACCGAGGTGCTGCGGGTCGCCGCCTCCCTCTCCATGCCCGGCTTCTCGCCGGACGGGCTCGCGGTCTACGGCGTCTCCGGCGAGCGGCTGACGATCATCGGCCACCACGGGCACTCGCCCGAGGACTCGGCCCCGTTCGAGGGCATGACCGTGGACACGGACTACCCGGCGGCCGAGGTCGTACGGACCGGCCGGGCCATCTATCTGCCGACCCCGGAGGCGTACGCCGACCGGTACCCCGCCACCTGGCGGTACGTGGAGCGCTTCGGCCGCCGCTCCTGGGCCTTCCTCCCGCTCATCGTCGCGGGCCGCACGCTCGGCACCTGGATGGCCGCCTTCAAACACCGGGTCGCGTTCTCGCCCGACGAGCGCTCCGTCCTGACGACGGTGGCCCGCATGCTGGCGCAGGCGCTGGCCCGCGCGGGCGTCGCCGAGACCGAGCGCGAGCTGTCCCTCGGCCTCCAGCGCACGATGATGCCCACGCTCGGCCCCGAGATCCCCGGCATGACGGTGGCCGCCCGGTACGTACCGACCGGCGGCGGGCTCCAGGTCGGCGGCGACTGGTACGACATGATCCCGCTGCCCGGCGGCACGGCGCGCTCCGAGGGGCGCCGGGGCGGACGCTTCGCGCTGGTCATCGGGGATGTCCAGGGCCATGACGTACGGGCCGCCGGCCTCATGGGCCAGCTGCGGATCGCCCTGCGCGCGTACGCCTCCGAGGGCCACCGGCCGGACGCGGTGCTCTCCCGCGCCTCCCGCTTCCTGGCCGGTCTCCAGCACTACCCGGGGCGCGACGGAGGCTCCGTCCCCGGCGGCGGACCGCGCACGGACGCGGGGGCCGCCGTGATGGACGAGTGGTACTCCGTGGCGGGCCCGCGCTTCGCGACCTGCCTCTATCTGGAAGTCGACCCCGAGAAGGGCACGCTCGACATCGCCCGCGCGGGCCATCCGGACCCGGTGATCCGCACGGCGGACGGAACCGCGTTCATCCGGCAGACCGAAGGCGGGCTGCCGCTCGGCATCGAGGCCGACTCCGACTATCCGACGACCCGGCTCGTCCTGGGGCCCGGCGAGACGCTCATGCTCTGCACCGACGGGCTCATCGAGACCGGCGGGCACGATCTCGCGACCGGCTGGACACGGCTGCGGCCCGTACTGGAGCAGGACAGCGGAGAATCCCTGGAAAAGCTCGCCGACGCCCTCATCCAGGCGGTGCACGGCCCCACCTCGCACTACACGACCGGACCGCTCGCGGACCGCCGCGAGGACGACATCGCGCTCCTGCTGCTCTCCCGCGACCTCGCGCCGGCCCGGCTCGCCGGCGGGGTTCCCCGGCGCACCGCCCTGACCGTCGCCCAGGCCGAGCCCGAGCGGATCGCGGGCGTACGGCGGCAGCTGCGCGAACTGCTGCACGACTGGGCGGACGTGGAACAGATCGACTCCGCGGAGCTGATGGTCTCCGAGATGATCACCAACGTCCTCGTACACACGGACGGCGACGCCCTGCTGGTCGCGGAGGCACGTGGCGAGCTGGGAGACCGCCGCCTGCGCGTCGAGGTCGCCGACACCAGCGACGAACTGCCGCACCGCCGGCGCCCCGGGGAACTGGCGTCCAGCGGGCGCGGCCTGGTGCTGATGGAGGTGCTCGCCGACGCCTGGGGGGTGGACCCGCGCGGCGAGGGGAAGTCGATCTGGTTCGAGCTCTACGAGTGCGGCGGGACGGAGCCCGGGGCCTCGTCGTAGTGCCCGTAACGGTCCCTCAGCTCGGAGAGGACACCGAACGCGGCGGCCGTCAGCGGCACGGCGAGCAGCATGCCCAGGATCCCGGCCACGCTGGCGCCCGCGGTGATCGCCAGTATCACCACGGCCGGGTGCATCTGGACCGTACGGCTCTGGATCATCGGCTGCAGCACATGCCCCTCCAGCACCTGCACGGCGAGCACCACCCCCAGCGCCCACAGCCCGATCACCCAGCCCCGGTCGGCAAGCGCGACCAGCACGGCGACGGTGCCGGAGATGAACGCGCCGAGATACGGGATGTACGCCCCGACGAAGACGAGCGCGCCGAGCCCGATCGCCCCGGGGACGCGCAGGATCAGCAGGCCGACGGTGATGCAGATCGCGTCGATGAGAGCGATGACGGTGGTGCCGCGCATGAACCCCTCGACAGCGCCGAAAGCACGGCGGGCCATGGCCTCGACGGTCTCCCCGGTCGTATGCGGGGCGAAGGTCCTGAGCGCGTCGGCCGCGCGTTCCGAGTCGCGCAGGAAGAAGAACATCAGCAGCAGCGCGAGCACGGCGGTGGCGATCAGCTCGCCGACGACACTGATACCGGTGAGCACCCCGGAGGCGGCGGTGGCGCCGAACTTCCCGAGCAGTTCCTTGCCGTTCTTCGCCAGATCGTCGAGCGAGGTCCCGGCGGCGCCGAAGTGCCGGGCCATGTCCCGCGCGGCCTGCCGCAGCGAGGTCATGATCTGGTCGCCGTTGTCGACCAGCGCGCTGACGACGATGTACCCCGCGCCGCCGACCACGGCCACGACGGCGACGCAGGTGAGCCCGGCGGCGAGCGACCGGTTCAGCCGCAGCCCGACGAGGCGACGGTACAGGGGGCCGAGCAGCGCGGTGCCGAGGGTGGCGAGCAGTACGGGCGTGACGGCGGTCTTGAACGTGACGACCAGCCAGATCGCGACGGCCCCGACCCCGGCGATCACCAGCACCACACCGCACCAGGCGGCGAGGCGGCGGGCGCTCTCGGGGAGGACGGACGACGGCGAGATCTGCACGCTCCCACCCGACCACGCGGAGGGGGGCCTGTCCCGCGTAGCGCTCCGCGCGGGTGACGGTGCGGTTGTCCAGGGTGCGTTTCGGCTGGGGCCGGTGGTCCGGGTGCGGGTTGTCGCCGGGTGGCGCTCCGGGGCGGCGGCGGCAACCTCCCGCACCGGCCCACTCACACCCGCCTCGGCGGCGAATGGCCGGGGCCACCGGGCCGCACCCACCCCCACACCCCCAGCCGGGCGGCGGGGTGCCGGACCCACCGGCGGGAGGGGGTCGGGGTCGTAGGAGGTGCGTGTCCGGACACTGAAGCGTGATGTGTGGCGCGCGAACGCCCGTCTCCATACGTTGGGCAGCTGCGCGCCGTAAATCGTGCCGTCCGGACATGTGCCTCCGGAGGCCCCGGGCCCCGGCACCAGCCACGACGACCGCGACCCGGAACGCGAGGACCCGCCGGCTACGCCGGCCCCGCCGTCACCAGGCCGCTCTCATACGCCACGATCACCAACTGCGCGCGATCACGCGCACCGAGCTTGGTGAGCAGGTGGCTCACGTGCGTCTTCACGGTCGCGATGCCGAGATACAGCCGTTCGGCGATCTCCGTGTTGGACAGGCCGCAGGCGATGAGAGTGAGGACCTCACGTTCGCGCTCGGTCACGCCGTCCAGAACGCCGCGGAGAGGTCGCGAGGGCGCCGGGCGGCGGGCGAACTCCGTGATCAGGCGGCGCGTCACGGCCGGTGCCAGCAGCGCATCGCCGGCGGCGATGACCCGTACCGCCGCGAGCAGTTCGCCGGGCGGTGTGTCTTTGAGCAGGAAGCCGCTGGCGCCGGCTCGCAGCGCGGCGTAGACGTACTCGTCCAGGTCGAACATCGTAAGGATCAGCACCTTGACGTCCGCGGTCTCAGGACAGCCGCAGATCTGCCGGGTCGCCTCGATGCCGTCCATCCCGGGCATCCGCACGTCCATCAGGACCACGTCCGGCGGATCCTGCCGGGCGAGCCGCACCGCCTCGGTCCCGGTCGCCGCCTCCGCCGTGGCCACCAGGCCGGGTTCGGCGTCGACGAGCACCCGCAGGCTGCCGCGCAGCAGCGCCTGGTCGTCGGCGATCAGGACCCGGACCGGGTTACCGGCCGGATCGGCGGGCCGGGTCATATGTTCTCCTCGTACGGCAGGGACGCGTGCACCGCGAAGCCGCCCTCCGGACGCGGTCCGGCGGTGAAGGTGCCGCCGTGCGTGGCGACGCGTTCGCGCATGCCGACGATGCCGTGGCCACCGGGCGTCGTCGCGAGGGGCGTCGTCGCGAGGGGCGCCCGGTCGCCTCCGTCGTCGATGATGTCGAGCCGGACGTCGTGGCCGTTCGCGTCGACGACCACCCGGCAGCGGGTTTCCGGGCCGGTGTGCTTGGCCACGTTGGTGAGCGCCTCCTGCACGATCCGGTAGACGTCCAGCGCGACTCCGTCGGGCAGGCTCTCGACACCACGCATCGTCAGCTGCGCGCCGGCCTGCCCGACGAGCTCGGGGAGAGCGACGGCACTGGGCACGGGGCCGAGCGCCGCCGGCTGCCGCTCGCCTTCGGAAGTACGCAGCACACCGAGCATCCGGCGCATGTCGTTCAGCGCGGTGCGGCTCGTGCGCTCGATGACCCGCAGCGCGTCGTACGCCTCCTGCGGCTTGATGTGCAGCACGTGGTTGGCGACGCCGGCCTTGACCGCGATCAGACCCATGCTGTGCGTGACGACGTCGTGCAGTTCGCGGGCGATCCGCAGGCGTTCGTCCGTGACGGCCTGCCGCGCCAGCTGCTCGGCCGCCCGCACGGCGAAGGCGCGCCTCTGCCGCGCGGAGCGCCCCACCTCCCAGGCGCCGAGCAGGGCGGCGAAGCCGAGCAGCGGCAGCCCCGGGCCACCGCGCCACCAGTACGTTTCACCGGCACGCGCCGCTCCGACAGCGCCGGCCGCGGCCAGTACGGCGATCGCCAGGCCGGGCAGCCATCGCTGCCACCAACGGCGCGCCGGCACCGTGACGGCGACGGTGTAGAGGGCGAACGCCGCCGACAGGAACGGGTCCCACGCCGCGTCCCGTACGACGGCGACGGCGGTCACGGCCAGCACGACCGCGAACACGGACAACGGCCAGATCCGCCGGACGGCGACGGGCGCGGTGGCCGCGGCGATGAGCGCGAACTGCTCCCACGGCACGGGGGCCGGGGCCGGCGGCGCGGCCGACGACGAGATGTCCGCCGGCCCGGTCAACAGCAGCGCGGCCGCGTAGACGAGCACGAACACGCAGTCCAGGGCGATGAGTTGGCGCCGGCTCAGCCGCCGGGCCAGGATCGGATGGTCGTCGGGGTCCACCGCGGTACCTGCTAGCACCGCTCGACCCTATCCAGGCGTACGCGGCGCCACCTCCGTCCACGGTCCGTCGCGTCCGCTCCCCCTCCAGCCTGACGCGCGGCCACGGAGGGCGGTCTTCCTCCGCCCACGGGTGGAGGAAGGACGGTCAGCCCCGGGCCGGACGCGGCCGGAGCCGTGCGTCGCGGACCATCATCGGCATGATCGAAGTTGCCGACCTGACCAAGCGCTACGGGAGAACGACCGCTGTGGAGGGGCTCACCTTCCAGGTACGGCCCGGCCGGGTGACCGGATTCCTGGGCCCCAACGGCGCCGGGAAGTCCACCACGATGCGCATGATGCTGGGCCTGGACCGGCCGACGGCCGGCGAGGTACGCATCGGGGGCGTGCCCTACCAGCGGCTGCACGACCCGCTGCGTACGGTGGGCGCGCTGCTCGACGCCAAGGCGGTGCACCCCGGCCGGACCGCGCTGAACCATCTGCGGAGTCTGGCCCGAGGCAACCGGATCCCACCACAGCGCGTCCGTGAGGTGATCGAGCTGACCGGCCTGCGGAGCGCCGCGCGCCGACGGGCCGGGACGTTCTCCCTGGGCATGAGTCAGCGGCTGGGAATCGCCGCGGCGCTGCTCGGCGACCCCGCCGTCCTGGTGCTCGACGAGCCGGTCAACGGGCTCGACCCGGAAGGCGTCCTGTGGATCCGTCACCTCATGCGGGACCAGGCGGCACAGGGGCGCACCGTCTTCGTGTCCAGCCATCTGATGAGCGAGGCGGCGCTGACCGTCGACCACCTCATCGTCATCGGCCGCGGCCGGCTCCTCGCGGACACCAGCATGACCGCGTTCATCGACCGGCACACGGACTCGGGGGTGCGGGTGCGCACGCCGGAACCGCGGCGGCTGCGCGACGTGCTGGCCGGCGCGGGCATCACGGTCACCGACCACGCCGACGGCGGCCTGGACGTGGCCGCCGGCGCGGAGCGGATCGGCGAACTCGTCGCGGCGCACGGGGTGCCGGTGCATGAGGTGACGCGGAACACCGCGTCTCTCGAAGAGGCGTTCATGCGGCTGACCGCCGACGCGCTCGAATACCGGGCGGAGCCGCCGGGGGGAGTACGACGATGACCAGCAACTCACCCCGAGCGGTTCTCGCCGCCGAGTGGATCAAGGTGTGGACCGTACGTACGACCGGCCTCACCCTGCTGCTGACCTTCGCGCTCAGCACCGGCCTCGGCACCCTCGTCGCGCTCAGCTGGCGTGGCGACATCGAGCGCGTCGTCAACTTCGATCCGCTGTTCGCCGGCTTGTACGGCGTGACCCTCGGGCAGCTCGCCCTCGTCGTGTTCGGCGTCCTGCTCGTGGGCTCCGAGTACTCGTCCGGATCGATCCGGGCGTCGCTGTGCGCGGTGCCCCAGCGCGGGCTGCTCTATGGCGGCAAGGTGCTGGCCGGCACGCTGGTCGCCCTCGCCGGTTCGACGGTCACCGTCATCGTCACGTTCGCCGGGGCGCAGGCGGCCCTCGGCCCGTACGGCACCACGCTCACCGCGGACGGGATCCCGGCCGCGCTGGCCGGCGCCATTGCCTACCTCACGCTGATCTGCGCCTTCTCCATGGGAATCGCGACCATCGTGCGCAGCCCGTCGATCTCACTGGGCGTTCTGCTGCCGCTGCTGTTCCTCAGCTCCCAGGGGCTGGGCAACGTGCCCGCCCTGAAGCCCGTCCTGCGGTACCTGCCCGACCAGGCCGGCCTGGAACTGATGGGCCTTGCCGGACCGTCCGCCGACGGACGCTTCGGCCCCGGCTACGGCACCGGGACAGCGCTTGTCATTTTGCTGGCCTGGACCGCCGCCGCCCTGGCCGGCGGCTACCTGCTCCTGCGCCGACGCGACGCGTGATGCCCGGGCCGGGTGTGCCCCGGCCCCCGGCACCACGACGCACGAGACCACACCCCGGACCCGCCGGCTACGCCGGCCCCGCCGGAACCGTGCCCAGGCGGCCCGCCTGGAAGTCCTCGAACGCCTGCTTGAGCTCCGCGTGACTGTTCATCACGAACGGGCCGTAGTGCGCCATCGGCTCCCTGATCGGGCGCCCGCCCAGCAGCACGACCTCCAGGTCCGGCGTGTTCCCGTCCTGGGACTCGTCCGCGCGCACGCTCAGTGCGCCGCCCGCGCCGAACACCGCCGTCTGCCCCATGCGCACGGGGCGCCGGTCCGTACCGACCGAGCCGCGCCCCGCCAGTACGTACGCGAGACCGTTGAAGTCCTCCCGCCACGGCAGGTTGATCTCCGCCCCCGGCCGCAGCGTCGCGTGGATCATCGTGATCGGGGTGTGCGTGATGCCGGGACCCTCGTGCCCGTCCAGCGCGCCGGCGATCACCCGGAGCAGCGCGCCGCCGTCGGGCGAGGTCAGCAGCTGGACCTGGCCGCCGCGGATGTCCTGGTACCGGGGGTCCATCATCTTGTCGGACGCCGGGAGGTTCACCCAGAGCTGGAGGCCGTGGAACAGCCCGCCTGACGTGACCAGCGACTCCGGCGGAGCCTCGATGTGCAGCAGGCCGGAGCCCGCCGTCATCCACTGGGTGTCACCGTTCTGGATGGTGCCGCCGCCACCGTTGCTGTCCTGGTGGACGAAGGTGCCGTCGATCAGGTACGTGACGGTCTCGAAGCCGCGGTGCGGGTGCCACGGCGTGCCCTTGGGCTCGCCCGGCGCGTACTCCACCTCGCCCATCTGGTCCATCATGATGAACGGGTCGAGGTGCTCGTAGTTGATCCCCGCGAACGCGCGACGTACCGGGAAGCCCTCACCCTCGAAACCGCCGGGGGCGGTCGTGACGGCGAGCACGGGGCGGGCCACGGCGTCGGCCGGAGCCGCCACCCGGGGAAGGGTCAGCGGGTTTTCGACAGTCACTGCGGGCATGAGGGCCTCCTTGATGATTCAACGTTCAATTTAGTTGAACAGTGAACATCTGGCAAGGCGCACTCCCCTCCCGTACCGCTCCCATGGGGTGACATGAGCGCGCCGCGGCCGGATGGGCCGCGGCGGGAGGGCTGGGGATTAACGGACCGGTTCTAGCCGTACATACGGCGCATCGCGAAGTCCACCATCTGCTCGACCGCCTTCGCGTCGAACACCATCCGGTGGTCGCCCTCCATGTCCAGTACGAAGCCGTATCCCGTGGGCAGCAGATCGATCACCTCGGCGCCGGTGATCACGAAGTACTTCGACTCCTTGCCCGCGTACCGCCGCAGCTCCTTGAGCGTGCTGAACATGGGGATCACCGGCTGCTGCGTGTTGTGCAGCGCCAGGAACCCTGGATTGTCACCCCGCGGGCAGTAGACCTTCGACGTCGCGAAGATCTGCTGGAAGTCCTCGGCCGACAACGACCCCGTCGTGAACGCCCGCACGGCGTCCCCGAGCGACGGGGGCGACGGCTCCGGATACAGCGGTTGTTCGCCGTAACCGCCCGTGCCGGGGCCGCCCATCGGTTGCTGCTGCGGCTGCTGAGGCGGGTGCGTGTACTGCTGCTGAGCGCCCGGGTTCTGGTCGTAGCCGTACATGAGCGCAAGAGTACTGAGGAATGCCGCCCCGGGAAGCCTCGTCGACCTCGTCACAGTATCCGGGACGGGGTTGCATCTTATTACCCATGGGTAGCATCATCGTGGCTACTTACCGGTACATGTATGAGGAACCCGCCTCCCCGATCCTTACGGAGTCGTCGCCATGGGGCACTACAAGTCGAATCTGCGCGACATCGAGTTCAACCTCTTCGAGGTCCTCGGACGCGACAAGCTGTACGGCTCCGGACCGTTCGCGGAGATGGACGTGGAGACCGCCAAGAGCATCCTCGAAGAGGTCACGCGCCTCGCGGAGACCGATCTCGCCGAGTCGTTCGCGGACGCCGACCGCAACCCGCCGGTCTTCGACCCGGAGACCAACACCGCTCCGGTCCCGGCGGCCTTCAAGAAGAGCTACCAGGCGTACATGGACTCCGAGTACTGGCGTCTGGGCCTGCCGGAGGAGATCGGCGGCACGACCTCGCCGCGCTCCCTGATCTGGGCGTACGCGGAGCTGCTCCTCGGCGCGAACCCCGCCGTGTGGATGTACGCGTCGGGCCCCGCCTTCGCCGGCATCCTCTTCGACGAGGGCAACGAGGCGCAGAAGAAGGTCGCCGCGTTCGCCGTCGAGAAGCAGTGGGGCTCCACGATGGTCCTCACCGAGCCGGACGCCGGCTCGGACGTCGGCGCGGGCCGTACGAAGGCCGTCGAGCAGGAGGACGGCAGCTGGCACATCGAGGGCGTGAAGCGCTTCATCACGTCCGGTGAGCACGACATGTCGGAGAACATCCTTCACTACGTCCTCGCACGCCCCGAGGGCGCGGGACCCGGCACCAAGGGCCTGTCGCTCTTCCTCGTGCCGAAGTACGAGTTCGACTGGGAGACCGGCGAGCTGGGCGCGCGCAACGGCGTCTACGCCACGAACGTCGAGCACAAGATGGGCCTCAAGGCCTCCAACACCTGCGAGATGACCTTCGGCGACCGCCACCCCGCCAAGGGCTGGCTGATCGGTGACAAGCACGACGGCATCCGCCAGATGTTCCGCATCATCGAGTTCGCCCGGATGATGGTCGGCACGAAGGCCATCGCCACGCTCTCCACCGGCTATCTGAACGCGCTGGAGTACGCCAAGGAGCGCGTCCAGGGCCCCGATCTGGCGCAGTTCATGGACAAGGCCGCGCCCAAGGTCACCATCACGCACCACCCCGATGTGCGGCGCTCGCTGATGACGCAGAAGGCGTACGCCGAGGGCATGCGCGCCCTCGTCATGTACACCGCCTCCGTCCAGGACGAGATCGCAGTCAAGGAGGCCGAGGGCGAGAACGCCAAGGCGCTGCACGGGCTGAACGATCTGCTGCTGCCGATCGTGAAGGGCTACGGCTCGGAGCGGTCGTACGAGCAGCTCGCGCAGTCCCTCCAGACGTTCGGCGGCTCCGGCTATCTGCAGGAGTACCCGATCGAGCAGTACATCCGGGACGCCAAGATCGACACCCTCTACGAGGGCACCACCGCGATCCAGGGCCAGGACTTCTTCTTCCGGAAGATCGTCCGCGACCAGGGCCAGTCGCTGAACACGCTCGCCGAGGAGATCAAGACGTTCCTCGCGGTCGGCACCGGCGGTACGGAGCTGGCCCCGGCCCGTGACGCGCTCGCCAAGGCCGCCGCCGACCTGGAGGCGATCGTCGGCCGGATGCTGACCGACCTCACCTCCACCGGCGAGGACGTCAAGAACATCTACAAGGTCGGACTGAACACGACGCGGCTGCTGATGGCCTCGGGCGATGTGGTCGTCGGCTATCTGCTGCTGCGCGGCGCGGCCGTGGCCGCCGAGAAGCTGGAGACGGCCGCCGCGAAGGACGTGGCGTTCTACCGGGGCAAGATCGCGGCGGCGAAGTTCTTCGCCGCGAATGTCCTGCCGGACGTCTCGACGCAGCGCGCGATCGCCGAGTCCGTCGACGACTCCCTGATGGAGCTGGACGAAGCGGCCTTCTGACCGGGCCGGCTCCCGCGGTCCCGGGTCACGACTCACGGCTCACGGCTCACGGCTCACGGCTCACGGCTCACGGCTCACGGCTCACGGCTCACGACGGCAGGGCATCTCTCCCCGGGGAGGTGTCCTGCCGTCTGTCCCGCCGCCCGTCCCGCCGCCCGTTCCACCGTTTCCCGCCGTTTCCCGCCGCCCGTCGCTCCGTTCCGCGTGCCTGTTCTCCCCATGTGCGGAGCTTGTCCCGCCCAGTTATGTGTCGTTCCAACCGGTGGCGGGCCCGGTGTCCGGGCCCGTCGTTATGGTGAACCCCATGAGCACTTCCGCCCGCTTCGACCGCGGCCACACCGACGACCTCATCTCCTTCTTGACGGCCAGTCCTTCGCCGTATCACGCGGTGGCCAACGCCGCGGAGCGGCTGGAGAAGGCCGGCTTCCGGCAGCTGCGGGAGACGGACGCCTGGGACGGGTCGGCGGGCGGGCGGTTCGTGCTGCGCGGCGGGGCGATCGTCGCCTGGTTCGTGCCGGAGGGCGCCGACCCGCACACTCCCTTCCGTATCGTCGGCGCCCACACGGACTCCCCGAATCTGCGGGTGAAGCCGCTGCCGGACACCGGCTCGTACGGCTGGCGCCAGATCGCCGTCGAGATCTACGGCGGGACGCTGCTCAACACCTGGCTCGACCGCGATCTGGGCCTCGCGGGCCGTATCACCCTGCGCGACGGCTCGCACCGGCTGGTCAATGTCGACCGCGCCCTGCTCCGCGTCCCGCAGCTGGCCGTGCATCTGGACCGCTCCGTCAACACCGACGGCCTGAAGCTGGACCGGCAGCGGCACATGCAGCCGATCTGGGGCCTCGGGGATCCCCAGGAGGGCGATCTGATCCGCTTCGTGGCGCAGGAGGCGGGCGTCGACGCCGCGGACATCACCGGCTGGGACCTGATGCCCCACGCCATAGAGCCGCCCTCCTACCTCGGCCGCGACCGCGAGCTGCTGGCCGGGCCCCGGATGGACAACCTGCTGTCGGTGCACGCGGGTACGGCCGCGCTGGCCGCGGTCGCCACGTCCGCCGCCGCGGAGCCGCTCCCGTACATCCCGGTACTCGCCGCCTTCGACCACGAGGAGAACGGCTCGCAGTCGGACACCGGCGCCGACGGACCGCTGCTCGGCAACGTCCTCGAACGCTCGGTGCTCGCCCGCGGCGGTACGTACGAGGACCGGGCGCGGGCCTTCGCGGGCACGGTCTGTCTGTCGTCCGACACCGGCCACGCCGTGCACCCGAACTACAGCGACCGCCACGACCCGACGCACCACCCGCGCGCCAACGGCGGCCCCATCCTCAAGGTCAACGTCAATATGCGGTACGCGACGGACGGCAGCGGCCGGGCCGTGTTCGCCGCCGCCTGCGAGAAGGCGGGCGTGCCCTGGCAGTCGTTCGTCTCCAACAACTCGATGCCGTGCGGCACGACGATCGGCCCGATCACCGCGGCGCGGCACGGCATCCAGACCGTCGACATCGGCGTGGCGATCCTGTCGATGCACAGCGCGCGCGAGCTGTGCGGCGCGGACGACCCGTATCTGCTGGCGAACGCGCTGGTGGCGTTCCTGGAGGGCTGAGCACCCGCACTGCCCGGGGCCGCGGCGGGGCCGAACTCCCGCCGAGCCGAACTCCCGCCGTCCGCATGGCTGTCCCGCCTTCGCTCGGACCTTCGCCCGGACTACGCGCCGAGTCCGGCCAGTACGAGTGCGAGCCGGGACGTTCCCGTGTCGCCGACCCGGACGGGCACGCCCCAGTCCTGCTGATGGACATGGCAGGCCGGGTACTCGTTCGCCGGGTCGTCGTCGCAGGAGGCCGCCATCGCGGAGACGTGCAGCACGCCCTCGGTGACGCCGTCGGCCAGCACCAGTTCGCGGTGGAGGTCCGTACCGGCGCCGCTGCCCTCCGCCAGCAGTTCCGGCGGGGTCGCGGAGACCAGCAGCCGGGTCGAGGGGCCGTAGCGTGTGTCGAGCTTCTGGCCCGTCGGCGCCGTGAAGACGACGTCCAGCGTCAGCGCACCGGGGGCGACCTCGGTGGCCTCCCGCTGGGTGCGGTGGGCGACGGCCTCGACCCTGACCGCCTCGTCGGGCAGCCGCAGCCGGGTCAGCCGGTGCCGCGCGGACTCGACGACGACGATGTCCTCGCCGACGAGCACCGCGTCGCTCGGCTCCCGCAGATCCGTTGCCAGCGTGGTCACTTCACCGCTCGCCGGGTCGTAGCGGCGCAGCGCGTGGTTGTACGTGTCCGAGACGGCGACCGAGCCGTCGGGCAGCGCCGTGACACCCAGCGGGTGCTGGAGCAGGGCCTGTTCGGCGGCGCCGTCGCGGTGGCCGAAGTCGAAGAGCCCGGCGCCGACGGCCGTACGGATCACGAACCCGTCCTCGACGTCCCCCTCGCCGTCTCCCTCACCGTCGCCGGCTCCCGCGCGCTCCACGTAGCGCAGGGCGCTGGTCTCCGAGTCGGCGATCCACAGCCGGTCCCCGGCCGCCGCCAGTCCGGACGGCTGGGCGAACCACGCCTCGGCGGCGGGCCCGTCCACCAGCCCCTCATTGGTCGTGCCGGCCGCGACCCCGACCGTCCCGGTGGCCGGGTCGTACGTCCACAGCTGGTGGACCCCGGCCATCGCGATCCAGACCCGGTCCGCCCACCAGGCGACGTCCCACGGCGAGGAGAGATCCACCTCCAGGGCGGGCCCCTCGGTCGGCGAGCCCTGCCACCACTGCCTGCCGGTCCCGGCGACGGTCTCGATCGCGCCGCTGACCGGGTCGTAGGTCCGCAGCGCGTGGTTGACCGTGTCCGCGACGATCACCTTGCCGTCCGGGAGCAGCGCGAGCCCCTGCGGTTCGCTGAAGGAGTCCGGGCCGAAGCCGCGCACGCCGGAGCCGATCCGCCGGACGACCGTCTCGCCGTCCGCCTCCAGCTCGACCAGCTGATGACGGGTGGAGTCCGAGACGAGGAAGTGCCCGCTTGGCAGCACCAGTGCCTTGCCGGGGAAGCGCAGACCGGTCGCGACCGGCTCCGGCGGTACGTACGGACCGTCCCCGCGCCGCAGCGTTCCCTTCGCGGCGTGCTCGGTCTCCAGTTCCTCCACCAGCTTCGCGATGGCGTGCGCATGCCCCTCACCGGCGTGCTGGGCCACGACATAGCCCTCGGGATCGATGACGACCAGCGTCGGCCAGGCACGTACGGCGTACTGCTTCCAGGTCGCCAGCTCGGGATCGTCCAGCACCGGGTGGTGCACCCCGTACCGCTCGACGGCGTCGACGACGGACTGGTGCTCGGCCTCGTGCACGAACTTCGGCGAGTGGACACCGATGATCACGACCGTGTCCCGGTGCTTCTCCTCCAGCTCCCGCAGCTCATCGAGGACATGCAGACAGTTGATGCAGCAGAACGTCCAGAAGTCGAGAATGACGATGCGTCCGCGCAGGTCGGCGAGCGTGTACGACATCTCGCCGGTATTGAGCCAGCCCCCCTTGCCGATCAGCTCGGGGGCACGGACTCGGGCGCGGCGGGACGGGGGTGAAGCGGGAGCGGAGGTCGCATCGGTCATGAAACAAGGGTGCCACCACCGAAAACGCCCCGGCCGTCAGGGCTCCCCGTCGGGCACGGGTGCGGGGGCACTCGGCGGGGCGGGACCCCACAACGCCGCGCACCGCACCCCGCGCACGGCCGTACGCGTGCGCCCGCGCTCGTATGCGTGCACCTGCGCCGCCGCCGACCGCCGCGCCGGCTCCCCCGGGTACCCGTCCTCCATGAGATATCTCGTGCGCGACAAGATCTTCGCGATCGGCGACGACTACTGGATCGAGGACGAGCACGGCCGGCGGGCCTTCCGCGTCGACGGCAAGGCGCTGCGGCTGCGCGACACCCTGGAACTGAAGGCGCCCACCGGCCAGGTGCTGATCACGCTGCGCCAGAAGCTGCTCAGTCTGCGGGAGGCCATGATCATCGAGCGGGACGACCGGACGCTGGCGACGATCCGCAGAAAGCGGCTCTCGCTGCTGCGCAATCACTACCGGGTCTCCCTGGCGGAGGGCACCGAGCTGGATGTGAGCGGGCGGATCCTGGACCTGGAGTTCGCGATCGAGTACGACGGCGAACTGCTCGCCCATGTCTCGCGGCGCCGGCTGCGGATGCGGGAGACGTACGGCGTGAATGTCGTACGGGACGACGCGGACCACGCGCTGCTGATCGCCGTGGCGGTGTGTGTGATCAGGATGGCGGAGAAGGAGCACGAAGACGTCTGAGGGCGCTGCTACTTCAGCCGGCCGACTACTTCAACCACCCGACTGTAGGGCCGCGCTTCTTCGGCCACCGGACCGTCGGGCCGCGCTCTTTCGGCCACCGGACCGTCGGGGCACGGCCCCTTCAGTCACCGGCCTGTCGGGGCGCGGCTCCTTCGGCCACCGGCCTAACGGTTCGCCGGCGGCGTCTCCAGCCCCAGCCGACGGTCCTTCAGCGCCGGGAAGCGCTCGCGGGTCGTCGCGACCGTCCCCGGGTCGAAGTCCACGGTGAGGACCTCCTCGTCCGTCCCCGCCTCCGCGAGCACCTCGCCCCAGGGGTCCACCACGATGCTGTGCCCGGACTGCTCCACCCCGGCGTGCGTACCGGCGGTCGAGCAGGCCAGGACGTAGGCCTGGTTCTCCACGGCGCGTGCGCGGGCGAGCAGTGTCCAGTGCCCGCGCCTGCGGGCGGGCCAGCCGGCCGGGACGACGAGCGTCTCGGCGCCCGCGTCGACCAGTCCGCGGAACAGTTCGGGGAAGCGCAGGTCGTAGCAGGTGGCGAGGCCGAGGGTGGTCTCCGGCAGCCGGACGGTGACCAGGTCGCCGCCCGCGCCCATCAGCGTCGCCTCGCCCTTGTCGAAGCCGAAGCGGTGGATCTTGCGGTACGTACGGACCAGCTCACCGGCGGGGGAGAGGACGAGCGAGGTGTTATAGAGAGTCCCGTCCTGGTCCGGCCCGTCCGGGGCCCGCCCGTCCTGGGCCCGCCCGTCCTGGGCCCGCTCCACGATGGATCCCGCGTGCAGCCAGACGCCCGCCTCACTCGCCGCCTTGGACATCTCCCGGAACGTGGGCCCGTCCGGCGTCTCCGCCTCGTCGGCGAACGACTCGTACGCGAAGGCCCCGACCGGCCAGAGCTCCGGAAGCACCACCAGATCGGCGCCGCGCTGCTCCCGTACCAGCGCCGCCGCACGCCGCCTACGCGAATCGACCGATTCGTCCGGGTCTACTGCGATCTGGATCAACGAGGCGCGCACAGTACCACCGTCCTGGCATTCGAGCCGTCAACACGGGCCTACGATCGTCACACGAAAGCACTGCCGGGGTGCCACCGGGCAGCGTAACTTAGCTGCCAAACCTCCCACGCAGCCCGCAGCCCGCCCGCCCGCCAGCAAGCCAGCCCGCGTTCCGCAGAACCGCCGAGGGGTCCCGTGACCGTCCATCCCAGCCTTCAAAACTACGCCGATGCCTGGACCCACTCCATCGAGGCCATAGCCGAGCTGGTGCAGCCGCTCGTCGAAGGCGAATGGAACCGCCGCACACCGTGCCCCGGTTGGTCCGTACGAGACATCGTCTCGCATGTCATCGGCATGGAATGCGAGATGCTCGGGGACCCCCGGCCCATCCATTCGCTGCCGCGCGATCTCTACCACGTACGGGACGACCACACCCGCTACATGGAGATGCAGGTCGATGTGCGGCGCCACCACACCGCGCCGGAGATGACCTCCGAGCTGGAGTACACGATCATCCGCCGCAACCGTCAGTTGCGGAACGAGAACCGCTCCCCCGACACCATGGTCCGCGCCCCGCTGGGCGCCGAGCAGACGCTCGAAACCGCCATGCGCGCGCGGGCGTTCGACATCTGGGTGCATGAGCAGGACCTGCGCACCGCGCTGAACAGGCCCGGCAACCTGGACTCACCGGGCGCGATCGTCACCCGCGACGCGCTGCTGGCCGCGCTGCCGAAGGTCGTCGCCAAGAAGGCGGGCGCGCCGCCGAACTCGGCGGTCGTCATCGATGTCTCCGGCCCGGTGGAGTTCCTCCGTACGGTCAGGGTGAACGCCGACGGACGCGGTTCGGTGGACGGGTCCCCCTCGCTCGGTCCCGTGGTGACCCTCGCGACGGACTGGGAGACGTACTTCCGGCTGGCGTGCGGACGGGTGCGGCCCGCGGCGGTGGCGGACCGCGTCAAGATCGACGGTGATCTTGATCTGGCCGAGGCGATTCTGCGGGAGTTCGCGGTCACGCCGTAGGGCCGGGCGCGCCATCCGTTTACCGTTGACGTCCAACGCCCGCCCGCACGGCCGTACGTGGACAGCGCGGCATACGCACAGGCGTCACGCGGGTACGTGCACGGCCTCCACCCGGCTCGCCACCAGCCGCTCCCGCTCCCGGCGCGCGGTGCGGTTCCGCAGCCGCAGGATCTGCACGATCCCGATCGCCTGCAGAACGAAGAGGGTCGAGAACGCGATCCGGTAGTTGTCGCCGGTCGCGTCCAGCAGGACGCCGACCGCGAACAGCGTCGTCATCGAGGCCGTGAAACCGCCCATGTTGACGATTCCGGAGGCCGTGCCCTGACGCTCCGGCGGGTTCGCGGGCCTGGCGAAGTCGAAGCCGATCATCGACGCGGGTCCGCACGCGCCCAGGACCGCGCAGAGTGTGATCAGCAGCCACATCGGGGCATGGTCGCCGGGGTACGCGATCGTCACCGCCCAGGCCAGCGCCGACGCCCCGACGGTGCCCAGGGCCAGCGGCGCCCTGGCCGCGTGGTGGCGGGCGATGACCTGCCCGTACACCAGCCCGACGACCATATTGGAGAGCACGATCAGGGTGAGCAGTTCGCCCGCGACGGCACGGGACAGGCCCTGCGCCTCGACGAGGAACGGCATCCCCCACAGCAGCAGGAAGAACATCGCCGGGAACTGGGTGGTGAAGTGCACCCACATCCCCAGCCGGGTACCGGGTTCGCGCCAGGACTCGGCGATCTGCTTCCGTACGTACGCGGCGCCCGCGTGCTCGGCGGGCGGCGGCTCATGGCCCTCCGGGTGGTCCTTGAGGAAGAGCAGCAGCAGGACGAGGACGAGGACCCCGGCGAGCGCGCTGCCCGCGAAGGTGGTGGTCCAGCCGAGACCGTTCAGGGTGCGGGAGATGAAGATGGTGGAGACGAGATTGCCCGCCATCCCGAAGAGCGCGGCGACCTGGGCGATCATGGGCCCGCGCCGGGCCGGGAACCAGCGGGTGCCGAGCCGCAGCACGCTGATGAAGGTCATCGCGTCACCGCAGCCGAGGAGCGCGCGGGAGACGAGGGCGGTGCCGTACGAGGGGGAGAACGCGAAGCCGAGCTGCCCGACGGTGAACAGCACGACGCCGATGGTCAGTACCTTCTTGGTGCCGAGCCGGTCGACCATCAGGCCGACGGGTATCTGCATGCCCGCGTACACGAGCAGCTGAAGTATGGAGAACGTCGACAGGGCCGAGGCGTTGACCTCGAAGCGGTCGGCGGCGTCGAGGCCGGCCACGCCCAGGCTGGTACGGAAGATGACGGCGACGAAGTAGACGGCGACGCCGATGCCCCACATCCAGGTGGCACGGCGCCCGCCGGGTGGATCGCCGGGGAGGGTGCCCGAGACGGCGCTCACCGGGCCTCACCCCGGACCAGCACCTTGACCCGGCTGACATGCCGGCGCAGACACTGCGCCGCGCCGTCCGCGTCACCGGTTCTGATGGCGTCAAGGAGCTCGGTGTGCTCGGTGATGTTCTTGGCGATGCGGTCGGGGTGCGCTTCGAGCACGGCGACGCCCATCCGCAGCTGACGGTCCCTGAGCTGGTCGTAGAG
The DNA here is from genome assembly GCF_000718095.1 of Streptomyces scopuliridis RB72. Taxonomy (GTDB): domain Bacteria; phylum Actinomycetota; class Actinomycetes; order Streptomycetales; family Streptomycetaceae; genus Streptomyces; species Streptomyces scopuliridis. Next base: position 135,819 of record NZ_JOEI01000006.1, read on the forward strand.
CTTGGAGAGGATCTCATTGCCCGCGTGGCGCACGATCTCGGCGTGGAAGCACCGGTCGGCGACGGCGACGGCGGCGAGGTCCCCGTCCTCGGCCAGCCGCCGCTGCTCCTCCAGCGCCTCCTCCAGCCGCGCGACCAACCGCGCGGACGCCGGCACGGCCCTCCGTACGGCGAACTCCTCGACCAGCAGCCGGGTCTCGACGACATCAGCGATCTCCTGCGCGGAGACGGCGAGTACGAGGGCGCCCTTCTTCGGATAGAGCTTGATCAGCCCCTCGACCTCCAGCTTGAGCAACGCTTCCCGCACGGGCGTACGAGACACCCCGACGGCTTCGGCGAGCTCACCTTCGGTCAGCAGAGTGCCGCCTTCGTAACGGCGGTCGAGCACGGCTTCTTTGATATGGCTGTACACGCGGTCTGCGGCGGGCGGTTGCTTCACGGGAGCGGCAGGGGCGGGTGGCATGCGCACAGCTTAGATACAACACAGGTGCAACAGCATCCCGCGTCCGGGATTCGGACAGGGGTCACCCAGTGTGATGAACCTCGCCAGGGACGCTGGCATATTCGATTTGCTCGCTTTACGTTCCGCCACGGAGGTGATTCGTATGAACGAACGCGACAAGTCCTCGAACACGCCCGCACGGCGCGAGGCGATCGACATCAACGACTTTGTCTACGGAGCGACGGGCTCCCGGATCCGGAGGCTGACGATGCCGGACGGGATGCACTGGTTTCCGGCGGTGGACGTATGCAGCCGACTTGGGTACGGCAATTCGAGAAAGGCACTTCTCGACCATGTCCCCGAGAATCAGCGAGACTTTCTTGAGACCGTAACTGGAGGTTACGGTCTCAGCGTTCCCGCAGGTAGAGAGTGGCGTCGAGACTTGCAACTCATCGACCTGAAGGGTCTGATCCGTCTCGTCAACGGGTGCACAAAAGTCTCGTGCGGACCTTTCAAGGAGTGGGTCACCGAGGTCATCCTGACGGTCCAGCGGGAAGGTTCCTACACGTTCCCCGAAGCCAGAACGGAGTCCGCCGACCAGGCGGCGCCGGCGGCAGTGGCGGAGCCGGGGGCGCCCGTTTCGTACGCGCTGCCCGAACAGGTCGCCGACGCGATCGTCCGGCTCGAAGAGCGGAACGTTCGACTGGACGAGGAGTTCGCGGCCGTACAGCGCGAATCCCTCGCGTTACGACGTGAATCGCTCGCCACCCAGCGTGAGGCGCTCGCCGCGCATCAGGCCACCGCACGCGCCATGGAGCGGATAGCGGAGCAGCTCGACGCGGTTCTCACAGAGCGGTCCGACGGATCCGGCGGCAGTGGCGGACCCGGCGGAACCGATCGCCAGGCCCCGGCCCCGGCCCCGGTTACTCAGCCCCCGCGTCCCACCGCCGAAGCAGTCCTCGCCGACTGGAAGACGCGGATGTCCGTGACGGAGGACGTCTGGGCCGTCGCCGTCACCATCGCCCCTGCGCTGGCCGAAGACGGAGAGCTGCGCCAGCCGCTGGAGTCCATCGCGTCCCGGACGGGCCTGTCGGTCCACCGCGTCAACGAGTGCCTCCGGTTCATGCGGAAGCACGCGTGCATCGACGCGCGGGGCGGGGCGCCGGACGGCTCGCCGGTGTACGTACTGCGCACTGCGCCGCACTGAACCGCCCCGGCCCGCACCGAACCACCACGGCCTGACCTCCCCTGACCTCAACCGTGACCTGATCCACGAAACCGCTCCCGCATCCCGTACATCCCTCTGGTCCGCTCATGCGTCACCTATAGGGGCCTGCTTCCCAGAGAGGCCCCATTCGGTGCTTTCCCTCGCATTCGCGGATTCGGAGCGTTTCTCTTGACACCCAGCCTCCCGGGCGCGCGCAGAGCCGCCGTGATCTCCCTCACCGCCGGCGCGCTCATGGCCGTCTCGGCCCTCGCCTCACCCGCTCAGGCGGCCACCGCGCCGTCCATCAGCGGTAAGGGCGGGTTCGTGCTCAACAACGCGACTGGCGCGACGGTCTACAGCAAGACCGCCGACACCCGGCGCCAGATGGCGAGCACGACGAAGATCATGACCGCCGCCGTGGTGCTCAGCACCAAGGGCGTCGACCTCAACCGCAAGGTGACGGTCAAGCAGGCGTACCGCGACTACGTCACCAAGCAGGGCGCGAGCACCGCGGACCTGCGGACCGGCGACAAGGTCACCGTGCGGCAGCTGCTGTACGGCACGATGCTGCCCTCGGGCTGCGACGCGGCCTACGCCCTCGCCGACACCTTCGGCACCGGCTCCACCAACGCCGCCCGCACCAAGTCGTTCATCGCGAAGATGAACGCCAAGGCGACCGAACTCAAGCTCAAGAACACCAAGTTCGACTCCTTCGACGGCATATCGCAGGCCGGCAACAACTACACCACCCCGCGCGACCTCGCCAAGATCGCCCAGTACGCGATGAAGAACTCCAACTTCCGCGCGGTCGTGAAGGCCACCTCGTACAAGAGCACGGCCCCGACCAGCACCGGCGGCACGCGCACCTACACCTGGTACAACACGAACAAGCTCCTCGGCTCCTACAACGGCGCCATCGGCATCAAGACGGGCACCGGCACGGCCGCGGGTCCCTGCCTGGTCTTCGCCGCCACCCGCGGCACCAAGACCCTCGTGGGCGTCGTCCTGAACGGCTCCGACCGCTACAAGGACGCGGCGAAGCTGCTCGACTACGGCTTCGGCTCGTCGACCGCGAAGACGATGAAGCTGCGGTCGCTCCCGGCGGACGCGCAGCGCGACTGATCCGGGGCAAGTGAGAGCGAGGGCCGTGCCGGGGAACGAGACTCCGGCCCGGCCCTCGTTCGTACGTACGCCTCGTACGCGCCCCCGGACAACCCAACGGCCCTCCCAGGACGTTCCGTAGGTGGACACCTTGCTCAAAAACCAAGGCGACCTCACCAATGGCCTCACTGATCCGGAGCGTTCCTTTGACCACCAGCCCCCGGGCCCTGCGCGCCGCGCACACCACCGCCCTGATCACCCTCACTGCCGGCGCCCTGCTGACGGTCACCACCCTGGCCGCGCCGGCCCAGGCGGCCACTCCGCCCGCCGCCGCGTCGGCCGTGACCTCGCAGGCCGTTGCCGCGCCGGTCGCTCCCGCGCCGGCCGTCGCCGCCAAGGGCGCCCTCCTGGTGGACGACGCGTCCGGCGATACGGTCTTCGAGAAGGACGCGGGCACCGGCCGCCGGATGGCGAGCACCACGAAGATCATGACCGCCGCCGTCGTGCTCGACGCCAGAAACCTCGATCTCGACCGCGAGGTCACGGTCCAGCAGGCGTACCGCGACTACGTGGCGGCGAACGGCACGAGCACCGCCGACCTCCGCACCGGCGACCGGCTCACCGTCCGGCAGCTGCTGTACGCCACGATGCTGCCCTCCGGCTCGGACGCCGCGTACGCCCTGGCGGACACGTACGGCACTGGCGCCACCCGCGAGGCGCGGACGGCGTCGTTCATCGCGAAGATGAACGCGAAGGCCGCGGAACTGGGTCTCGGCGAGACCGTGTTCGCCTCCTTCGACGGCATCGGAACCGACACCACCACCCCGCGCGATCTCGCGAAGCTCGCCCAGCACACGATGAACGACGCCACCTTCCGCACGATCGTCAAGACCACCTCGTACAAGAGCACGGCCCCGGCCGCGAACGGCGGCACGCGCACTTACACCTGGTACAACACCAACCAGCTGCTCGGCTCCTACGAGGGCGTCACCGGCATCAAAACCGGCACGAGCACCCCGGCGGGCCTGTGCCTGGTCTTCGCGGCGACGCGGGGCGGCAAGACGGTGGTCGGCGTCGTCCTGAACAGCACGAACCAGTACGCGGACGCGGCGGCGCTGCTGGACTACGGGTTCGGGATGTCAACGGCGAAGACGATGAAGCTGCGGAAGCTCCCGGCGGGGGCGCAGCGGGACTGATCCGGAGGGCCAGGGGGTTGCAGGGGTTGCAGGGGGAGCTACGGCCTGCGCAGGCCGGCCCGGAAGGCGTCCCACGCGGCGGGGGTGACGCGGACGACCGGGCCGGTCTGGCGCTTGGAGTCACGGACGGCGACGGTACCGGGGACGTTGAGGGCGACCTCGACACACTCGCCGGTCAGATTGCTGTAGCTGGACTTCCGGAACTCGAACTTGTCACTCACTCATTTCCTTCCCAATGCCCTCGATGAGTTGTACGGAGTCATACGGCGAGAGACTGGCCGCGCATAGGCGTCCGAAGAGCTGCGCGTAGGCCGCGCTCTCCTGTTCGCCTTCGACCCAGACCGTGGAGCCGAGACCGTCCATGTGGATCACGTCCACCGCGCCTTCGTCGGCGAACGAAAGAATGTTGAACGGACCTCCCACGCCAGGGTAGCCACCCGCTCGAAAGGGCAACAGCTGGATATGCACGTTTGGCAGTTCGGTCAGTTCACGCAGGTGTGCCAACTGCTGCCCCATCGCCCTTGGCCCGCCTATCATCTGACGGAGCGCAGCTTCCCAGATGACTGCGTGCACCTGTAGTGGATGGTCACCGTACAAACGGGCCTGTCGCCTCCGCCGTACGTCCACGACCCGTTCGATGTGATCGATCTCGTCCGGCGAAATCTCCGGGACCGCCAAGGCGCGGGTGTATTCCGGCGTCTGGAACAGTCCCGGAATGACCGAGAGCTGCCATAGGCGCACCTTCAGTGCCACGTCTTCCATGGCGATGTACTCCCGCAGATTTCCCTGGTCGAGAGCGCTCCACCAGCCTTTCGCTTTGCGACGATCGCGGTCCAGCTTGGCCAACCGCAGCAGACCGTCAACGACTTCCGCGTCCTCAACTCCGTAGAGCTTGCACAGCGCGATGATGTCGGGATCCCGAAACGGCACCCACCCCCTCTCCATCTTGGCGACCTTGGCCGTCTGTGCGCTGAGAACCTCGGCCGCGCGGGACTGGTTGAGGCCGGCGGCCTCTCGGAAAGCCAACAACTGGCCGCCCAACTGTCGGGCCAGGACCGTCGATACACGATTTCCCGTGCTCACGCGCCGCTGTGTCACTCCACGTCACCTCCTGATGTCAGGCACAGTCTGCAACCGTCGTCCAGCAGCGCACAATCACCCTAGTGGGGAGAATTATCTCCAAGATATTGTCCGGCGACGCCGTGACCGCTACTTTCGGTACGCAACCGCTCGCACTGCGGCGCCAACATGGTGGAAGTGCACCGCCCTGCCCTGCGCCAGAGCAGCCCGCGGCATCGCCACTGCCATGCGCACCCCGTACGGGCAGACCCGCCGCACACGGAAAGGTGCGCGTCCATGACCCCAGCCCACCAAGAGGCATCCGCGTCTGAGCCCGAGTTCTCTCCGGTTCTCCAGGAGGATCGGCTGAACTACACGCCCACCGCCGGCAGCGTCAGCCTCGCGCGGCGGCGCGCCGCGCGGCTCGTCACCCAGTGGGGGCACCCCGAACTCGCCTGGTCCACCGCCCTGGTGGTCAGCGAGCTCGCCACCAACGCCCTGCTGCACGGCAGCTTGCGCGACCGCCTCTTCCAGGTACGGACCACCCTCCGGCCGAAGACCCTCCGTATCGAGGTCAGTGACCCGCGCGGAGAGCGACTGCCGAGTCTGCGCATCGCCGAGGACGACGAATGCTTCGGCCGGGGACTGCACATCGTCACGCAACTCGCGGACCGCTGGGGCACCCGGCCCCGGAGCGTCGGCAAGACCGTTTATGCCGAGCTCGACGTTCGGACGGATACGGCACGGTGATCGACCCCTTCACCGACAGGGCGTTGTGGGGCGTCGTCGCGCTCGCCATCAGCCTCATCGTGCTGGTCATCGGCATTCTGTACGCGGCAACCTGGCGCCCCGAGCATGAGCCACCCCAGGCCCCGGCGACCGCCGAAGAGGCGTACACGTACACCTGTTACTGCCACCGGGAACCGGTCCACATCACCCTCCGTGCCTCCGAACTCCCACGCAGACACGCACGCGGTCACTGGAGACGGTGAGGGCCGAGGGGTAGTCGGGGTGGGCCGGGGGGTTTGGTGTCGGGTGGGGGCCGCCCCTCAGGTTTCAGTTTCGCGGTTGCGGGCCGGGCGTCAAGGGCGCTCCTTCGTCGCGTCGGCAAGCCGATGACCTCCGGTCCCCCTTGACACCCGACCCTCCACCGCAAGTGCAGCTTCGTGGAGGGGCGGCCCGGGGGGGGAGGGGTCCCCGGGGAAGCTCCCTTGTTCCTGGGGTCCGTTCCCGGCCTCCTGGCCGGTGGTGGGGGCGCAATCGTGGAGTGGGGCGGCCCGGAGCCAGCTCAGCGGGCATATGTGAGTGGGTAGTTGAGCTTCATGCCCCGCTGGTGACGGTCCGTTGTCGGGTGTTCCTGTAGTCCGAGACGGACGGAGCCCTCAGCCTGACCTGTATGTCCCGGTTTGGTTGGCCATTTGGAGGGTCCTCCGGGCGGTGATGCGTCCTCGTGCCAGGTAACCGGGCAGCGGGGCACATCACGGCCTCTCAACGGCCCACTTGCCACCTCACCCGTCACACCCACCCCACCGCCCACACCCCCGCCAGCGGGGCCCACCAACTCAGCCCCCCGGGGACCCCTCCCCCCGGGGCCGCCCGTGGGGAAGGCGTCTTCCGGAGCCCGCACGGTGTCCGGGACGAACGCCGACCGATCGTGCGCGGGACGAACGAAGAGCCCCACGGCCGCGTGCGCGCCGTGGGGCTCTGTCGTCGGGGCGCTTGGGCCCCGTGTGCTTACGCCCAGGTGATCAGGCGCTTCGGCTGTTCCAGGATCGCGGCGATGTCCGCCAGGACCTGGGAGCCCAGGGCGCCGTCGACCAGGCGGTGGTCGAAGGAGAGCGCCAGTGTGGTGACCTGGCGGGGCTTCACCTTGCCCTTGTGGACCCACGGCTGGAGCTTGATCGCGCCGACCGCCAGGATCGCGGACTCCCCCGGGTTGAGGATCGGCGTACCGGTGTCGACGCCGAAGACGCCGACGTTGGTGATCGTCACCGTACCGCCCTGCATGGCCGCCGGGGTCGTCCTGCCCTCGCGGGCCGTGGACACCAGCTCCCCCAGCGCTTCGGCCAGTTGGGGCAGCGTCTTGTCGTGCGCGTCCTTGATGTTCGGGACGATCAGACCGCGCGGGGTCGCCGCCGCGATGCCCAGGTTGACGTAGTGCTTGAGGACGATCTCCTGATTCGCTTCGTCCCAGGCCGCGTTGACCTCGGGGTTCCGCTTGATCGCGACCAGCAGCGCCTTGGCGATGAGCAGCAGCGGGTTGACCCGCAGGCCCGCCATGTCCTTGTCGGACTTCAGCTCCTCGACCAGCTTCATCGTGCGCGTCACATCGACGGTGATGAACTCCGTGACATGCGGCGCGGTGAACGCGCTGCCCACCATGGCCGCCGCCGTGGCCTTCCGTACGCCCTTGATCGGGATACGGGTCTCCCGGCCGGCCGTCACGCCGGCCGCCTGGGCCGCCGTCGTCGGCTCGGCAACCGGAGCCGGGGCCTGAGCCGCGACCGCCGGTTCGGCAGCAGGAGCGGGAGCCGTCGCCGCGTGGACGTCCTCGCGCGTGATGATCCCGCCCGGACCCGTCGGCGTGATCGTCGCCAGGTCCACGCCGAGGTCCTTGGCGAGCTTGCGTACGGGGGGCTTGGCCAGCGGACGGGGCTGCGGGGGCGTGCCCGTGTGCCCGTTCATCTCCGCCTGGATGGCAGCGGCCGCAGCCCCGGCGCCCGTCGCCTGCCCAGGCACCGAAGCACCGGCACCCGGAGAGCCCTTGCGCGCCCGCCGCTTCGTGGACGCCTCGGCGACCCCGTACCCGACGAGCACCGGCGTACGCCCCGTCGGTTCGGCGGGCTCGGCCGGCTCCTCGGCGACAGCGGGGGTGGCAGGCGCAGCCGGCGCCGGCTCTCCGCTGCCCGGCGCCACGTCCACCGTGATGATGGACGCGCCGACGTCGACCGTCGTGCCCTCCCCGAAGCGCAGTTCGTGCACCACCCCGTCGTACGGAATGGGCAGCTCGACGGCCGCCTTCGCGGTCTCGACCTCGCACACCACCTGGCCGTCGGTGACGGAATCGCCCGGCTGTACGTACCACTTGAGGATCTCGGCCTCGGTGAGCCCCTCGCCCACGTCCGGCATCTTGAATTCGCGATAGCGAGCCGAAGCGGTGGAAGTGTCAGCAGTCATGGTCACGGCACTCCTCAGTACGCGAGCGAGCGGTCGACGGCGTCGAGCACCCGGTCCAGGCCCGGGAGGTACTCGTCCTCCAGCCGGGCCGGCGGATACGGCGCGTGGTAGCCGCCGACCCGCAGCACCGGGGCCTCCAGGTGGTAGAAGCACCGCTCCGTGAGGCGCGCGGCGATCTCCGCGCCGGAGCCGAAGAAGACCGGCGCCTCGTGCACCACGACCAGCCGGCGCGTCTTCTCCACCGACGTCTGGATCGTGTCGAAGTCGATCGGGGACATCGACCGGAGATCGACGACCTCCAGCGACTTGCCCTCCTCCTCGGCCGCCGCGGCGGCCTCCAGACAGACCTTCACCATCGGGCCGTACGCCGCGAGCGTCAGGTCCGTACCCTCCCGGGCCACCCGCGCCCCGTGCAGCGGGCCCGGGATGGCCTCGGCGTTGACCTCGCCCTTGTCCCAGTAGCGCCGCTTCGGCTCGAAGAAGATCACCGGGTCGTCGCTCTGGATGGCCTGCTGCATCATCCAGTACGCGTCCGACGCGTTGGACGGCGAGACGATCTTCAGACCCGCGACATGCGCGAAGAGCGCCTCGGGCGACTCGCTGTGGTGCTCGACCGCGCCGATGCCGCCGCCGTACGGGATACGGATCACGACGGGCAGCTTGATCTTGCCCAGCGCGCGGGCGTGCATCTTCGCGAGCTGGGTGACGATCTGGTCGTAGGCGGGGAAGACGAAACCGTCGAACTGGATCTCCGCCACCGGCCGGTAGCCGCGCAGCGCGAGACCGATCGCCGTGCCGATGATGCCCGACTCGGCGAGCGGGGTGTCGATGACGCGGTCCTCGCCGAAGTCCTTCTGCAGGCCGTCCGTGACCCGGAAGACGCCGCCGAGCTTGCCGACGTCCTCGCCCATGATCAGGACCTTGGGGTCGGTCTCCAGCGCCTTGCGGAGCGACTCGTTGATCGCTTTGGCGATCGGGAGCTTCTGTACGGCCATGGCTACTTGCCCTCCCCGGCGGAACCGCTCTGGGTGTCCTCGAACGACGCCTGGTACGCGGCGAACTGCGCGCGCTCCTCGTCGACGAGCGCGTGCCCGTCGGCGTAGACATGGTCGAAGATCGCCATGGGGTCCGGGTCGGGCATGGCCCGTACTACCTCTCGTACCCGCTTTCCGAGCGTCTCGCTCTCCTCGTCCAGAGCCGTGAAGAACGCCTCGTCGGCATGGCCCTCCCGCTCCAGGTAGCGGCGCAGCCGCAGGATCGGGTCCTTGGCCTCCCAGGCCTCCCGCTCCTCGTCCCGGCGGTACTTGGTCGGGTCGTCGGAGGTGGTGTGCGCGCCCATCCGGTACGTGAAGGCCTCGACCAGCGTGGGCCCCTCGCCCCGGCGGGCCCGCTCCAGCGCGGAGCGGGTCACGGCGAGACAGGCCAGTACGTCATTGCCGTCGACCCGGACGCCGGGGAAGCCGTACCCCTGCGCGCGCTGGTAGAGCGGCACCCGGGTCTGCTTCTCGGTCGGCTCGGAGATCGCCCACTGGTTGTTCTGGCAGAAGAAGACCACCGGCGCGTTGTAGACCGCGGCGAAGGTGAACGACTCGGCGACATCGCCCTGGCTGGAGGCGCCGTCCCCGAAGTACGCGATCACGGCCGAGTCCGCGCCGTCCTTGGCGACGCCCATGGCGTAGCCGGTGGCGTGCAGGGTCTGGGAGCCGATGACGATGGTGTAGAGGTGGAAATTGTTGCTGTTGGGGTCCCAGCCTCCGTGGTTCACGCCACGGAACATGCCCAGCAGATTCGTCGGGTCGACCCCGCGGCACCAGGCCACGCCGTGCTCACGGTAGGTCGGGAAGACATAGTCGTCGTCGCGCAGCGCGCGACCCGAGCCGATCTGCGCGGCCTCCTGGCCCAGCAGTGATGCCCACAGTCCCAGCTCGCCCTGGCGCTGGAGCGCCGTTGCCTCGGCGTCGAAGCGGCGGGTCAGGACCATGTCCCGGTACAGCCCGCGCAACTCCTCCGGGGTCAGATCGATCCCGTAGTCCGGGTGCTCGACCCGCTCGCCCTCGGGGCTGAGCAGTTGTACGAGCTGCGGCTCGGAACTCTGTGGCTGCGGCGTCCTCTTGGCGCTTGCGCGCTTGGTGCCGCTGCTGCGTCGCGGTTTGCGAGCGGCAGTGCTCTCCACGGTCACGTGCGTGCTCCTCCGTCTGTCCGGCCCCCGGGATCCGCCGGGAACCAGTGCGGCTCGCCTGTTTCCGCCGCGTGCACGGGGTGGGTGCGACCCGGCCGGGACAGGCGTGACAGGTGCCCCGGCGAGCGCCCTGTCACAGGCACGTTACCCAGTGGGCGGCATTACTGCGAAACCCCATCTGACCTGCAATTTTGCTTGGATTTCCAAGTAAATCGACAAAGTCTGGAACAACCACTGGTCACAGCCTTGCAGGCCGCCGGAACAACGGCACGTTATCCCGCTGATCTGCGGCAGGGAAGGGGTGAATGTGTGAGACTGAATTCTGTGTACAAGGACGGAAAAATTACAGTATTTCTCGTTGATGACCATGAAGTCGTCCGCAGAGGCGTCTACGAGCTTCTCTCCGTCGAGGACGACATCGAGGTCGTCGGAGAAGCGGGTACGGCGGCGGACGCGACGGCCAGGATCCCGGCGACCCGGCCCGATGTGGCGGTGCTGGACGTCCGGCTGCCGGACGGCAGCGGCGTGGAGGTCTGCCGGGAGATCCGCTCCCGGGACGAAACCATCAAGTGCCTGATGCTCACCTCGTTCGCGGACGACGAGGCGCTCTTCGACGCGATCATGGCCGGGGCCTCGGGTTACGTACTCAAGGCGATCCGCGGCAGCGAGCTGCTGACGGCGGTACGGGACGTGGCGGCGGGGCGGTCGCTGCTCGATCCGGAGGCGACGGCGCGGGTGCTGGAGCGGCTGCGTACGGGCAACACCCCGAAGGACGACAAGCTGGCCGGCCTCACCGACCAGGAGCGCAAGATCCTGAATCTGATCGGCGAGGGCATGACCAACCGCGCGATCGGCGAGGAACTGCATCTCGCCGAGAAGACGATCAAGAACTATGTCTCCAGCCTGCTCTCCAAGCTGGGGATGGAGCGCCGGTCGCAGGCGGCCGCGTATGTGGCGCGCCTTCAGGCGGAGAAGCCCTGAGCCGAACCAGGCAAAGCCAAGAAGTCCCGAACCGGGCAAATACCGCAGCGCGTACCGCATCGGGCCCCGTCCTAATCGGGACCTACGTCCTGTGCATACGGGGCCGCGTCCTCTGTTGGCGCGGACTTCGGTGACGGACAGTGGACGACATGTCCACCGAGGAACTCCGAGCCGAACTCCGCGCCATCGACCTGCTCCGCCGGGTGTCGTACGGGCGGGTGGCGACGAGTATGCGCGCGATGCCGTTCGTGGCGCCCGCCCGCCATGTCGTGGCCGGCGGATCCGTCCTGCTGCGCATGCACGCGGGTCTCGGCTACCACCGGGCATGCGGCGCCGGCGTGGTGGCGTACGGGGCGGACAACTTCAGCAGCGACGAGGTGGACCGGTGGTCGGTGCAGTTCACCGGCACCGCCGAGATCATCGAACCGACGGCCCCCGAGAGGGAAATGTTCGGCACGGGCCCGCACCGCGTGGACGGTGAACCCTTCGATCCGGTCTATATACGGCTTACGCCCCAGTTCGTCACCGTACATACGCTCGACTATTCCTTGGAGCGACGAAGCCAACACGTTGCGTGATCTAACATCTGACAAGTGCCGCGCTCATATGAATTCGCCGCACCTGCTGCGACCGCCGTGATCCCCATTCCCGCGCCTGCCGCCGCTCGTGCACCTCGTACCGTGCTTCCCCCCGTACATCCCTCCGCACCACCGCACCCGTCCGCACCACCGCACCCCTCCACCCCGCTCCACCCGTCGGCCCCGCCGCACCCCTCCGCCCCCCTGCACTCCACCCTCCCGCTCCACGCCGCCGCTCCCCCCGTCCGGGCGCTGCTCCGCCGCTACCGGAACGCGGGCGAGCCGCTCTCCTGCGAACCGGTCGCCCAAGGGCTCCTCAACCGCGGCTACCGGCTCCTCACCACCCGGGGCGCCTACTTCCTCAAGCACCATCTGGACGGCGACCGCGACACCATCACGCGCCAGCACCGCGCCACCGAGCGGCTCCGGACGCTCGGCGTGCCCGTCGCCCCGCCCGTCGAGAACACCGACGGCGAGACCGTCGCGGTCATCGGCGGCCACTGCTACGCCCTGCACCCGTGGATCGACGGACGCCATCGCGACGGCTCCCAGCTGTCGACGGCGGGGTCGCACGACCTCGGCGCGCTCCTCGGGCTGGTGCACACCTGTCTGGAGCGGGTCATGGAGCCGGACCCGCCGGCGCTCGCGTATGTCAGCCCCGACCCCGCCGACACCTTCGACCTCATCGACGAGCTGCTCTCCCTGGCCCGCGGCCGCACCCGCAGGGACGTCTTCGACGCGCTGGCCGAACACCGCCTCATGGAACGCCGGGACCTGCTGGAACTCCACGCCCACCGCCGGCCGCCGCCCGGCGCGGAACCGGCCACGGGCTGGGTGCACGGCGACTTCCACCCGCTGAATCTGCTCTACCGGGGCGACGAACCGGTCGCGATCATCGACTGGGACCGGCTCGGCGTCCAGCCGCGCGCCGAGGAGGCGGTGCGGGCCGCGGCGATCTTCTTCGTCCGGCCGACGGGCGAGCTGGAGCTGACGAAGGTACGGGCGTACGCGCGCGCCTACCGCCGGGCGGCCGGAGCCCGCGCCTCCGAACTGGCCGCGGCCGTCCACCGGGTGTGGTGGGAGCGGCTCAACGACTTCTGGATACTGCGCTGGCGCTACCAGCTGGACGACCGAAGGGCCGACCCGCTGTTCGCTGCGGTGTCGGCCCTCGCGGTGTGGTGGACGCGGGAGTACGAGGCGGTGCGCGAGGCCTTCGCCGGCTGATCCCGGCTCAGGGAGCGGCGCGCGGCCCGCCGGTCAGGGAGTGGTACCTCCCGCGTCGGCGCCGGTGATCGTGCCGCCCCCGCCGGGGGCACCGTTGCTGCCCGTCGTCGTGCCGCCGTCGGAGGTGCCTCCGTCGGCCGTACCGGCGGACGAGCCGTCCGTCGTACCACCGTCGGACGTGCCTCCGTCCGTCGTGCCCGTGGAGGTGCCTCCGTCCGAAGTGCCCGTGCTCGTCCCGTTGCTGGAGCCGGTCGATCCCGTCTCCGGAGGCGTCGACGGCGCGTCACTCGTCGCGTCGGACGGGCTCGGGGTGTGCGACGGCGTCTCCCTGGGGGTGTAGCTCGGCTGGTGGTTGCCTCCCGTGGAGGTGTCCGGCTGCGTGGTGTCCTCGCTCTGCGAGTCCGAGGGCGAGGGCGAATCGCTCGGCGTCGAATCGCTCGGGCTGGACGACGGCTTGTTCTCCGGCTTGTCGCCGTTGCCCGTATTACCGATGCCCTGGATCGCGTAGGCCGCCCCCGCCACGATCGCGATCACCGCGAGCGCGACGAAGATCCACAACTTGCCCCGGCCGCCACGCCGCTGGTGCCCGCCGTCGTACCCGCCGTCGTCCGGGTTCCTCGGCGGCAGGATCGGACCCTGTGAGGTGTCGCTGTGCGGCGGGTGCCCCATCGCGGTCGTCGCGGCCATGCCCATCGCCGGGGTGTTGCCGCCCATGTGCGGCTCGACCGCCCCGGTGTTCCACGTGCCCGTATGGCTGCCCTGCTGCTGGAGCATCTGCATGCCGTACTGGATCAGCCCGCGCATCTCCTCGGCGCTCTGGAACCGGTCGTCCGGCTCCTTCGCGAGCGCGCGCATGACCAGGCCGTCCAGCTCCGGCGGCGCCACGTCCGAGACCTCGGACGGCGGGACCGGGATGTCCTGGACATGCTGGTAGACGACCGAGAGCGGGGTCTCGCCGGTGAACGGGGGGCGCAGGGCGAGCAGTTCGTAGAGCAGACAGCCCGTGGCGTACAGGTCGCTGCGGTGGTCGACGGCCTTGCCCAGCGCCTGCTCGGGCGAGAGGTACTGCGGCGTGCCCATGACCATGCCGGTCTGGGTCATCGTCGACTGCGCGCCGTGCAGGGCGCGCGCGATGCCGAAGTCCATCACCTTCACCGCGCCGGCGTCCGTGATGATCACGTTCGCCGGCTTGATGTCCCGGTGCACGATGCCGTGCTGGTGCGAGTAGGCGAGCGCTTCCAGCACCCCGGAGACGATGATCAGCGCCTGCTCGGGCGGCGGGGCCTCCGCGCTGACCAGCAGATCGCGGATGGTGCGGCCCTCGACCAGCTCCATCACGATGTACGGCACGGTCTGGCCGTTGACGGTGTCCTCGCCCGAGTCGTACACCGCCACCACCGCGTGGTGGTTCAGCCCGGCGACCGACTGCGCCTCGCGGGTGAAGCGGGCCTTGGAGACAGGGTCCTCGGCGAGATCCGCCCGGAGCAGCTTGACGGCGACGATGCGTCCGAGCCGTACGTCCTCGGCCGCGAACACCTCGGCCATGCCGCCGCGGCCCAGGCGATGGGTCATGCGGTAGCGGCCGTCGCCGACCATCCCGCCGACCAATCCGTTGTCGCCCCAGGAGTCCGCCGCATCCGACACTCCGCCGCCTGCTTCGGGTTCGGGTGCCATCAGTCCTCGCCGTCGTTTCTGTCCGCGGAGAGACCGCGCGCGCGGTCCGCGGTATGTCTGTGTGTCTCAGGGGATGTCTCAGGGGTGGCTATGCCACATCACGCTACAGCCTCCGTGTGACACGCCGGTCCAGGATGGACCGGTCATGAAACCCGCTCGCGCGGTACCCATGCAAATTCCATGCGTTTCCTGTAACGCTTCCGAGACGCTTGTTGTGCGTACGGTCACGGAACGGGCACCCGGCTTGACGTGTCAGTGCCCTCGGGCAGACTTGGCGCGTATTCGCGTCATCGCGGGATCTTCGATAACGGGTCATCGCGTGGTACCACCGCGTCAGCGCGCCGAGGGGGAAGCACAGTCATGAGCCAGGACGGCGCACAGGGCCGCTATGCGGGCGGTTCGGTCGCGGGGGGCCGGTACCAGCTTCGCGACCTGCTCGGCGAAGGCGGGATGGCGTCCGTATATCTGGCGTACGACGCGGCGCTGGACCGTCAGGTCGCGATCAAGACCCTCCACACGGAGCTGGGGCGCGAGCAGTCCTTCCGCGAGCGCTTCCGCCGTGAGGCCCAGGCCGTCGCCAAGCTGTCGCACACCAACATCGTCTCCGTCTTCGACACGGGCGAGGACGAGCTAGACGGCGCGCTGATGCCGTACATCGTCATGGAGTACGTCGAGGGGCAGCCGCTGGGCTCCGTACTCCAGGCGGACATCGCCCAGTACGGCGCGATGCCGGCCGACAAGGCGCTGAAGGTGACGGCCGACGTGCTGGCCGCGCTGGAGACCAGCCATGAGATGGGGCTGGTCCACCGGGACATCAAGCCCGGCAACGTGATGATGACCAAGCGCGGCATCGTCAAGGTCATGGACTTCGGCATCGCGCGCGCCATGCAGTCGGGTGTGACGTCGATGACGCAGACCGGCATGGTCGTCGGTACGCCGCAGTACCTGTCGCCCGAGCAGGCGCTCGGGCGCGGCGTCGACGCGCGCTCCGACCTCTACTCGGTCGGCATCATGCTGTTCCAGCTGCTGACGGGCCGGCTGCCGTTCGACGCGGACTCGCCGCTGGCGATCGCGTACGCGCATGTGCAGGAGGAGCCGGTCGCTCCGTCCAGCATCAACCGTTCGATCACCCCCGCGATCGACGCGCTGGTCGCGCGGGCGCTGAAGAAGAACCCGAACGAGCGCTTCCCGAGCGCCGAGGCGATGCGCGACGAATGCGCGCGGGTGCTGCCCGGCGGGCAGGCGGGCGCGCCGGTGATCGTGCAGGGGATGCCGCAGAACAGCGGCGCGGGCGTGGGCTCCGCGGTCTTCCCGCCGGTGGACCAGTCGACCCAGGGGCCGCCGAGCGGGCAGGGCGTGCAGACGCCGTACCAGCCGGGCCCTTACGGGCCGCCGACGCCTGCCCCGATGCAGACATCGGGCCCCGGGGCCGGGCCAGGGTACGGCTATCCGCAGACGCCGCCCCCGGCCTACCACACCCCGTCGCCGGCTCCGCAGCCGTACGCGGTCTCCCCCCAGCCCCAGACGGCGGCCGGTTCCGGCCACGGCGGGCATGGTGGCCACGGCGGGCACGGCGGGGGTGGCCAGCACGGCGGCCGACGGAACATGCCGGTCATCGTGGGCTCGGTCGCGGTCGCGATCCTCGCGATCGCCGGGCTGGTCACGGCGCTCAATATGAAGAACGGCACCGACGACAACACGAACGCGGATCCGCGCACGAGCGGCACCACCGGCCCGGCCGCGGGCCACCGGGACCCGGAGCGGAACCGCACCATCGACGCGACGAAGTGCTCGGAAGCCTCGGAGGACAGCCTCGACCCGGCGAAGGTGACCGTGCCGGACCTGCGGTACAAGGACCTCCTCTCGGTGAAGGACTGCCTGCGCGCGGCCGGCTGGACCTGGTCGGAGCCGAAGAAGCAGAACGACGGCACGCAGGCCGAGGACATCGTGATCAGCCAGTACCCGCGGCCGGGCGCCGCCGTGCTGCCCAAGGAGCAGGAGTTCGAGCTGACGATCTCCACGGGGGACCCGGAGTAGCCGTACCGGCCCGTCGGCCGTTACCCAACGCCGTTACCCAACGCCGTTACGTACGCCGTTACGTAGGGCCGTTACCTACGAAACGTCCGGGATGCCGGAGTTGTCGCGTCATGTGACGCTGGATCGGTGACTCCAAGGTTCCGCACCTCTTGCGCGATGGCGGTCGCTTCCCTGTTGCTGGCCGCACCCGTCGCATACGCCGAGGAGTCCACCCCGCCCCCGCCGCGCACGTCCGCGGCCCCCGAGCCCGCCGCCTCTTCGTTGGCCGGGCGTCTCGCCGGGGAGGGGAAGACACGGCCGGGCAGGCCGCCGGAGCCGGATTCCGAGGACGAGCCGCCCGAGGACGTGGGCCCGAGCGCGAGCGCGGAGAGCTCGGCCCCCGTGCGCCCCGGCCGGCCCTCCTCCCCGGCGAAGCCGCCCGCCCCTTCCCGTAAGCCGTCGTCCTCCTCCGCGCCCGCGAAGCCGTCCGCCTCCGCCCCCGCGCGTACGGACGAGGAGGCGGCGGACGACTGGAACGCGGCCGACGACCCGGGGGAGGCCCTGAGACCACCCGAGGAGCAGGCGGGTACGGGCGAGCCCACGGCATCCGGCTCCACGCCGCCCACCGCCGCCCGCAGGCCGGACGCGAGGGCCCTCGGCAGATCGGCCACGCGGCCGGTTCCCGTACTGACCCTGGGCGCCGGAATCACGCTGCTCGGCCTGGGGCTCGGCTTCCTCGGGCTGCGGCTCCGACGCCGCTGAAACTCCCTCGTCCCCCCGAGGCCCCCCGGTGGTCCTCCTTATGGCGTACTTATGAGGTCCGCCTCAAGTCCCTTGCGGGCTAGGACTTACTCGGTATACATACTGAGTATGTCCATTCGGCACGGGCTTCTCGCCCTCCTCGAACGCGGTCCGCGTTACGGCTCTCAGCTCCGTACGGAGTTCGAGTCGCGCACCGGCTCCACCTGGCCGCTCAACGTCGGCCAGGTCTATACGACCCTGAGCCGGCTGGAGCGCGACGGCATGGTCACGCAGGAGGGCGAGGACGAGGCCGGTCACGCGCTCTACGTGATCACGGAGACCGGCCGCGCGGAGCTGCGGTCGTGGTTCCGTACGCCCGTCGACCGCGCCAGCCCGCCCCGCGACGAACTGGCGATCAAACTCGCCATGGCGGTAGGGGCTCCCGGGGTCGACATCCGGGAGGTGATCCAGTCGCAGCGGCACCACACCATCCAGGCGATGCAGGACTACACGCGGCTGAAGGCACAGGCCCTGGAAGCCGTCCCGACCGACCGGGACGAGGTGGCCTGGCTCCTGGTCCTGGAGCAGCTCATCTTCCAGACCGAGGCCGAGGCCCGCTGGCTCGACCACTGCGAAGTACGGCTGATCCGGCTCGCGATGATGCCGGGGCGCGGCGGCACGCAGCCGGAGACGCCTCCGGGGAATCCGGCCGCCGGGTCCACGCCCGCGTCCGCCACCGGGTCCGCCACCGCACCGGCTTCCTCCGCACCGGCTTCCGCGTCCGCGCCGTCCGGCGGCTCGACGGCCGACTGACCGCGGCGCCGGACACCACCGCCCGCGGCTCCGGCCGTCACCCGAACCATCCGGCCGGAGCCCGCAGGGCCTCCTGGGGCTGACCGCACCACCACCCGCCCCACCTCACTCGTCACACCGAACCGCTCGTACGTGCGCGTACGCCCAAAGGGGGGACCCTCATGGCTCGCAAATCACATCAGCCACACCAGTCACAGCCGTCACAGCCGGCGCCACCGCAGCAGCACTCGTCGAAGCGGCCCGTGCTCCAGCTCCAGGAGCTGACCCGCGTCCACGGCAGCGGCGCCACCGAGGTGCACGCGCTGCGCGGTATCAACCTCGATGTGTTCCCCGGCGAACTCGTCGCCGTCATGGGCCCGTCGGGCTCCGGCAAGTCCACGCTGCTCACCATCGCGGGCGGCCTCGACAGCCCCAGCTCGGGCCGCGTGATCGTCGAGGACACCGACATCACCACCGTCGACCGCAAGCAGCTCGCGGCCCTGCGCCGCCGCAGCATCGGCTATGTCTTCCAGGACTACAACCTGATCCCCGCGCTCACCGCCGCCGAGAACATCGCGCTGCCCCGCGAACTCGACGGCACCTCCGCGCGCAAAGGCCGCGTCGAGGCCCTGGCCGCGCTGCGGGAGATGGGTCTGGAGGAGCTCGCCGACCGGTTCCCCGACGAGATGTCCGGCGGCCAGCAGCAGCGCGTGGCGATCGCCCGCGCTCTCGTCGGCGACCGGCGTCTGGTCCTCGCGGACGAGCCGACCGGCGCCCTGGACTCCGAGACCGGCGAGTCCGTGCTCGCGCTGCTGCGCACGCGCTGTGACGCGGGCGCGGCCGGCATCCTGGTCACCCACGAGCCGCGCTTCGCGGCCTGGGCCGACCGCGTGATCTTCCTGCGGGACGGCGCGGTCGTCGACCAGACGCTGCGCAGCCAGGCGGACTCGCTGCTCACGGGCCAGGCGGCCGAGCTGTGAAGAACTGGTTCCACTCCTGGCGCGCCGCGGTACGGATAGCCCGTCGCGACGCCTGGCGCTTCAAGGGGCGCAGCTTCCTCGTCCTCGCCATGATCGCGCTGCCCATCCTCGGGGTGAGCGCCGCGGATGTGACCCTGCGCAGCTCGGACCTCTCCACCGCGGAGAGTCTGAACCGCGACCTCGGCCGGGCCGACGCGCGCATCTCCGACCCCTCGTTGGCCGGTGAGCCCCTCCTGCAGAACCCGACGGGCGAGCAGTACGCGCCGGTGGGCGACTTCGAGAACAAGCCGTGGCCCGACGGCCCCGCGGACGTCAAGAAGACCATCCCGCCGGGCGCCACGGTCCTGGAGGACACGCTCGGGTCCGGAAAGCTCCGGACCACGCACGGACTGCTGCACACCGAGATCCGTGAGCTGAAGGCCTCCGACCCGATGGCCCAGGGCATCATGCGTCTCCTCGACGGCCGCTTCCCCGAGAAGGGCGGCGAGGTCGCCGCGACCACGCACTTCCTGGAGACCAGCGGTCTGCGTGTGGGCTCGAAGCTCACCGCGCGCGGACTCGACGCCGACTACCGGATCGTCGGCGAGTACGAACTCCCCAGCTCCCTCGGCACCGACCAGGTCAACGCGCTCCCCGGCGCGTTCCTGGCCCCGCTCGACAAGGCGCTGAAGGCCGACGATCTGCCCGGCACGTCGCCGACGACCACGCGACTGGTGAGCCTCTCGGGCGGTTTCACGTGGAACATGGTGCAGGAGGCCAACGCCAAGGGCGTCACGGTCACCTCACGCGCCGTACAGCTGAACCCGCCCGCCGACTCGGACGTCCCGCTGTACCAGCAGGACGGCTGGGGAACGTACGAGCAGAGCACGGCGTCCAAGACCTTCGAGATGGCCGCGATGGGCACCATCGTCGGTCTCGCGATGCTGGAGATCTGTCTGCTGGCGGGGCCCGCCTTCGCGGTCGGCGCCCGGCGCTCGCGCCGTCAGCTCGGCCTGGTCGGGGCCAACGGCGGCGACCGGAGCCATATCCGCGCCATCGTGCTCAGCGGCGGTCTGGTGATCGGTGTCGCCTCAGCCGTCGTCGGTACGGTCCTCGGTGTCGCCCTCACCTTCGCCCTGCGTCCCGTGCTGGAGGAGTACAACGGCGGGCGCTTCGGCGGCATGGAGATCCGGCCGCTGGAACTGATCGGTATCGCGGCGCTGGCCGTGCTCACCGGCCTGCTGGCCGCGATCGTCCCGGCCGTCACCGCCTCCCGTCAGACCGTGCTGGCCTCGCTCACCGGCCGCCGCGGGGTGCGCAGGAGCAGCAGGGTGCTGCCGGTCCTCGGACTGATCGCGTTCGCGCTCGGTGCCGCGATCGCGCTGTACGGATCGACGATGACCGACCAGTTCGCGATCGTCGCGGGCGGCAGTGCCCTCGCCGAACTGGGTGTGGTCGCGCTGACGCCGGCCCTGGTGGGTCTCTTCGGCCGGATCGGCCGCTGGATGCCGCTCTCACCGCGGCTGGCGCTGCGTGACGCCGTACGCAACCGGGGGCGCACGGCCCCCGCCGTGGCCGCGGTGCTGGCCGCGGTCGCGGGAACGGTCGCGGTCTCGACCTACGAGGCGAGCAGCGACGCCCAGAGCCGGGCCGCGTACACGCCGGAGCTGCCCCATGGCGCGGTCTCCGTCATGCTCGACGAGGGCGGCGGCCGGGATGTCCCGGCCGTGCGTACGGCCGTCCAGAAGAATCTGCCCACCGAGATACGGGCCGATGTGGACCGAATCTCGGTCGGGAAGCCCAGTTGCTCGATGTACGGCGGCGAGGACGGCTGCGGGCGGTACGAGGTGGTCGTACCCAAGGCCAACCAGTGCCCGCTGTGGATGAACAACGGCGGCGAGGATCCCTCCGAGAAGTTCAGCAAGGCCGAGCGGCGCAAGCTCATCAAGGACTGGCGCTGCAAGGAGGGCGACGTCTACAGCAGCGTCAACGGCGGTGTGCTGATCGGTGACGCCAAGCTGCTCGCGGTCCTCGGGATCAAGGACGCCGACGCCGAAAAGGCGCTGGCGGACGGGCGGATCGTCTCATTCGACAAGCGGAACATCGACACGAACGGCAAGATCGGCATCCGGCTGATCACCGACGTGGAGGCGGCCGACGCGGCCTTCGAGAAGGGCGAGGACCCGCCGGGCGACGTCAAGACGGTCGCGGCGCACCAGGTCGCGGGGTCGCCCAACGCGTACGGCATCGCGATGATCCTGACCCCGGCCACGGCCGAGGCCACGGGCCTCAGCACCGTCCCGCTCGGCGCGTACTACTCGACCGGCGCCATGCCGAGCAGCGCCCAGAAGCAGAAGCTGGACAGCGAGCTCGACAAGACCGGCAGCGATGTCAGCCTCCACATCGAGGGCGGCTACGTCAGCGAGAACAGCATCGTGCTGCTGGCGCTGACCGTCTTCGCGGGGCTGGTCACCATCGGCGCCGCCGGTATCGCCACCGGTCTCGCCCAGGCCGACGCCGAGGCCGATCTCAAGACGCTCGCCGCGGTCGGAGCTCCGGCGCGGGTCCGCAGGACGCTCAGCGGATTCCAGTGCGGGGTGGTGGCCGTGATGGGTGTGCTGCTCGGCTCGATGGCCGGGGTGCTTCCGGCGATCGGGCTGCGGCTGACCCAGCGACGCAGCGAGGAGGACTGGTACCGCGAGGCGCTCGACGAGGGCCTGAGCGCCGTCGACCTGCCGCACGTACCGATCGTGATCCCCTGGGGAACGCTGGCCGCGCTGCTGGTCGCCGTCCCGCTGGGCGCCGCGATCCTGGCGGCGCTGGTCACCCGCTCGCACCGGGTGCTCGGCCGCCGGGCGGCGACGTAACCCCACGGGCCCGGCCTGTGGATCACGCGATCCTCGCGTCTCCGTGCCCCCGTACCGAGGTCATCCGCCTTCGTACGGGGGCACACCATGTGGTGACGCACATGTGCGAGACAATGGGCCGCATGGAGATGCCGAGGAACGAACGGTCGCAGGAGAGCCCCCACGTCCTCGTGGTGGGACAGGACGGGATGGCGCTCGGCGGCGGTGGAACCGACGACGGCGCGCGTGAGATTCCGGTGACGGAGATGGTCGAGCAGCCCGCGAAGGTCATGCGCATCGGCAGCATGATCAAGCAGCTTCTGGAGGAGGTGCGGGCGGCTCCCCTGGACGAGGCGAGCCGGGTACGGCTCAAGGAGATCCACGCCGGCTCGGTGAAGGAGCTGGAGGACGGGCTCGCCCCCGAACTGGTCGAGGAGCTGGAGCGGCTCTCGCTCCCCTTCACGGACGAGGCCATCCCTTCCGAGGCGGAACTGCGTATCGCGCAGGCCCAGTTGGTGGGGTGGCTGGAGGGCCTTTTCCATGGGATCCAGACGGCGCTGTTCGCCCAGCAGATGGCGGCCAGGGCCCAGCTGGAGCAGATGCGCCGCGCGCTGCCGCCGGGCTCGGTCCAGGAGGACGACGGGGAGCAGGGGCACGGCGCGATCCGTTCGGGCCCGTACCTGTAATCCCCGTATCGCGCTGAATCACTCTGTCCGGCGCGGCCCGGCGCACCGTGCGGTGTGCCGGGCCGCGGACGTATCAGGCGCTCGCGGGCGCGATCAGCTGGTGAACGTGGTTCAGGCGCCCGCCGACGTGAGCAGCAGGATCTTGCCGACGTGCGCGCTCGCCTCCAGGGCCCGGTGCGCCTCGGCCGCCTCCGCCATGGGCAGCGTCCGGTCCACGATCGGACGGACCTGACCGTCGGCGATCAGCGGCCAGACATGCTCCCGTACGGCCGCGACGATCGCCGCCTTCTCGGCCAGCGGCCGGGCGCGCAGCGAGGTCGCCGTGATGGCCCCGCGCTTGCTCAGCAGGGCGCCCAGATTGAGTTCGGCCTTCGCCCCGCCCTGAAGACCGATCACCGCCAGCCGCCCGTTGACGGCCAGGGCCCGCACATTCCGTTCCAGATACTTCGCGCCGACGATATCGAGAATGACATCCGCGCCGGCGCCGTCCGTGGCCTTGCGGATCTCCTCCACGAAGTCCTGCTCGCGGTAGTCGATCAGGATGTCCGCGCCCAGCTCGGCGCAGCGCGCCAGCTTCTCGGGGCCGCCCGCCGTGACCGCGACCCGCGCGCCCACCGCCTTGGCCAGCTGGATCGCCATCGTGCCGATCCCGCTCGCCCCGCCGTGCAGGAGCACCGTCTCGCCCGGCCGCAGGTGAGACACCATGAAGACGTTCGACCAGACCGTGCAGGTGACCTCGGGGAGCGCCGCGGCCGAGGCCAGGTCCAGGCCCCGCGGTACGGGAAGCAGCTGCCCGGCCGGGACGGCGACCTTCTCGGCGTACCCCCCGCCGGCCAGCAGCGCGCACACCTCGTCGCCGACGGCCCAGCCCGAGACCCCCGGGCCGAGCGCGGTGATCGTGCCCGCGCACTCCAGGCCGGGGTACGGGGAGGAGCCGGGCGGGGGATCGTAGAGGCCCTGACGTTGCAGCAGGTCCGCGCGGTTGACGGCGCTCGCCGCCACCTCGACGAGCACCTCGCCCTCGCCGGGTACGGGATCGGGCACCTCGGCCCATACAAG
This sequence comes from Streptomyces scopuliridis RB72, assembly GCF_000718095.1. Classification (GTDB taxonomy): domain Bacteria; phylum Actinomycetota; class Actinomycetes; order Streptomycetales; family Streptomycetaceae; genus Streptomyces; species Streptomyces scopuliridis. The sequence continues at coordinate 159,735 of NZ_JOEI01000006.1, forward strand.
CGCCTCGGGGCCGCCGGGTTCCGGAATCGTGATCGCATGCATGGCCGCGAGGCTACTCCGGCGGGGTGCGAGGCGGCCCCTGGGCACGATCAGTTCGAGTAGTCCGGCGCCGAGGGGCTCTGCGCCCGGACGATGGTGATCAGACGGTCGGTCAGCTGGAGCGGGCTGGCGGCGGGGTCGTCGTACCCCATCAGCCGGTGGCCGCGCAGCACGCTCACCACGAGGTCGTCCGTCTCCCGGACGTTCCGGCCCACCTCGGCCTTTATGACGGGGCGTTCGATGATGTCCAGGCCGCTGCCCTGCTGGATCAGATCCTCCATCACCGTGCCCGCGCTCGGGCTGAGCACGGACAGTCCCAGCAGCCGGCCGGCCGCGCTGGCGCTGGTGATGACCGCGTCGGCCCCGGACTGGCGCAGGAGCGGTGCGTTCTCCTCCTCGCGCACGGCTGCGACGATCTTCGCGGCACGGTTGAGCTGACGTGCGGTCAGCGCCACCAGCACGGCCGTATCGTCGCGCTGAGTGGCGATGACTATCTGACGCGCCCGCTGCAACTCGGCGCGGATCAGCACATCGCTGCGGGTCGCGTCGCCGATCACGCCCACGAACCCTTCCGCGTTGGCCGCGTCGATGACCTTGCTGGACGGGTCGACGATAACGATCTGTTCCTTCTTGAGACCCGTGGCACAGAGGGTCTGCATCGCCGAGCGCCCCTTGGTGCCGAAGCCGACGATGACGGTGTGGTCACGCAAGTTGGACCTCCAGCGGTTCAGCCGCCACTCCTCCCGGGTGCGCTCCGTGAGCACTTCGAGAGTGGTACCGACCAGGATGATCAGGAAAAGCACCCGCAACGGGGTCACCAGCAGCACATTGGCCAGCCGCGCGCTGTCGCTGTACGGGACGATGTCGCCGTACCCCGTCGTCGAGAGCGTGACGGTCGCGTAGTAGACGGAGTCGAGGAAATCGACCGACTCATCCGAGTTGTCGTGATAGCCCACTCTGTCGATATAGACGATGAAGACCGTCAGAGCGAGGACGAACAGCGCCATCAACAGCCGTCTGGTGACCTGCCGCAGGGGCTGTACGGCCGTACGGCGCGGAAGCTTCACCCGCGCCGCGACGAGATGTTCGTCGGCGTGCCTGGCCATCGCATCATGGCCCGGAAGTTTCACGTGAAACACCCTCCATCGACCGATGCCGCCCACGGCAGGTCGAGAACTTCCAGTTCGTCTCCGGGCCGCGCGCCGCCCGGCGGCACGACCGCGAGTCCATCGGCGGCGGCGATACCGCGCAGCATGGCGGGACCGTTGAAATGCAGCGGTACGAGACCCTCGTCATGGTGCACGAACGGCACCAGCCGGGTGTCGTACGGGTGGCCGTGCACCGCGTCCCGCAGCGGTGCGCGATACGGGGGGCGGGGCGCCCGTCCCGCCAGCGTGCGCAACAGGGGCTCGGCGAGCGTCAGCAGCCCGGAGACCGCGGCGAGCGGGTTGCCGGGCAGCCCGACCAGATGCCGTCCCGAGGCCAGCCGGGCCAGCAGCATGGGGTGCCCGGGGCGTACGGCGACCCCGTCGACCAGCAGCTCGGCGCCCGTCTTGTGGAGCACCGGGTGGACATGGTCGACCGGTCCCGCGGCCGTACCGCCCGTGGTGAGAACGAGATCCGCTTTGGATCCGGTGACCGCGCGGCACAGCGCCTCGGCGTCGTCGCGGATCCGGCGGGTGGCGATGACGTCGGCGCCGAGCGTACGGAGCCAGGGCGCGAGCATCGGCCCCAGCGCGTCGCGGATCAGCCCGTCATGGGGCAGCCCTTCGGTGAGCAGCTCGTCACCGAGGACCAGCACCTCCACGCGCGGGCGCGGGACGGTGAGCAGCTCGTCATAGCCGGCCGCCGCCGCGAGCCCCAGGACGGCGGGGGTCACCAGGGAACCGGCGGGCAGCAGACGGTCGCCGGTCCGGCACTCCTGGCCGCGCGGCCTGATGTCCTGCCCGGGGATCACCTCGCGGTCGGCGTGGAGATGGCCGCGGCTGTCCGTACGGGCATGCTCGCTGCGGACCACCGCGGTCGTGTCGGCCGGGATACGGGCGCCGGTGGCGATCCGTACGGCCGTGCCGTCCGGGAGCGGCGCCACCGTCCCATGGCCGGCCAGGATGCCGAGGTCGTCGGCGCCCCGGCTGCCGGTCGCCCCTTTTCGTGGGGAGCCCTTGACGGGCCGCACGGACCAGGGGCCCGGCCCCGAGACCGCCCAGCCGTCCATGGCGGAGGTGTCGAACGACGGGAGATCGGTGAGGGCGGTGAGCGGCTCGGCGAGCGCCCGGCCCACGGCCCGGTCGAGGGGTACGGAGGCGGCGCGGGCGGCCGGGACCGACGCCGCGGAGCGTGCCGCGAGGGCGCGGGCGGCGTCCCACGGCTCGGCGCGGTGCCGAGCGGTCGGGGGAGAGCCGGGGCCGTGGCCCGGTGCGGCGCTGGGGCCCGGTGCGGCGCCACGGGTCCGGTCCCGCTCCTGGCCCTCGCCCTGGTCCTGGCTGTGATGCGGGCCGTGGACCGGGCCGGTGGCCCGGTCCGGCACACCCCCCGCGCCCGGCTCTCTGCCGACCAGAGCCAGGGCATCGTCGAACCCGTCGACCTCGCGGTCCTGGGCCGTCATCCGGCGTCGGCCCCCTTGACGCCCGGTCCGTCGGTGCCCTCCGTCTCGTCCGCCCAGCGCACGGCGAGCGCCGCGGCCTTGCGGGCGGCTTCGGCGACCGCTTCGGGACCGTCCCCGCCGGCCTTGGCCGCCGCGTAACCGACCAGGAAGGTCGTCAGCGGCGCGGCGGGCCTGGCGACGCCGTGCGCGGCGTCGCGGGCGAGATCGAGGAGTACATGGGTGTCGACATCCAGCTCGATGCCGAGTTCGTCCTTGACTGCGGTGATCCATTCGTCCAGCACGGTCCCATGCTCTCTGATCCTGGCCCGCGCTGTGGAGATGTCTTCCCAGGTGTCGCAGTCGAAGGAGGCGAGCGGATCAGCGTCGACCCGGGCGAGGTCGAGTTCCTCCACCAGCAGCCGGAGCGGCAGGCCGGGCAGACTGCCGTACTCGGTGGCGAGAAGGGCCAGTTCACGACGGAGCGGCTCGGCGCGGTAGGCGGCGACCAGCGGCTGGTCACGGCCTTCGGCGTCGGTGAGCAGGGCCCCCTCCCGGCCGGTTCTGTCCAGCGTCTCGATCAGGCGGCGCACCGTCGGCTCCCCCAGGAACGGCAGATCCGCGGAGAGTACGAGCACGGTGTCCGCCTCCGCGCACCGCACCCCCGCGTCGAGCGCGGCGACCGGCCCGCCGCCGGGCGGATCCTCGCGCGCCCAGCGCACCGGCCGCGCTGTGGGCCGCCTGCCGCCCACGACTACGGTGCGGGCGGCCCCTTCGCAGGCCGCCAGCACCCGGTCGAGCAGCGACCGGCCCCCGACGCGTACCCCTGGCTTGTCGGCGCCGCCGAGCCTCTTGGCGGCACCTCCGGCGAGCACGATGGCGTCATACGCGGTCATGGCTGAAGTATGGGCCGCGACGGCACGCCCGAAGCACCCGAGGTGGCCTGTTTTCGAGCGACCACCTCCCTAGGCCCTGACCTACAGCGCGCGCAGCAGCACCGCCGGCTGTTCGACGCAGTCCGCCACGTAGCGCAGGAAACCGCCCGCCGTACCGCCGTCACAGACGCGGTGGTCGAAGGTGAGCGACAGCTGGACGACCTGACGCACGGCCAGCTCACCCTCGTACACCCATGGCTTGGGCACGATCCTGCCGATCCCGAGCATCGCCGCCTCGGGGTGGTTGATGATCGGCGTCGAGCCGTCGACCCCGAACACCCCGTAGTTGTTGAGGGTGAACGTCCCGCCGGTCAGGTCGCCCGGCGTGAGCGTGCCCGCCCTGCCCGCCTCCGTCAGCCGCGCGAACTCGGCGCTCAGCGACTCCGCGGAGCGGGCGTGCGCGTCCCGTACGACAGGGACGACCAGGCCACGGTCGGTCTGCGCGGCGAAGCCGAGGTGCACCTCCGGCAGGCGCACGATCTCCCGCGCTGCCAGATCCACGGTGGAGTTCAGCTCGGGGTGGCGAGCGAGGGCCGCCGTGCAGATCCGGGCGAACAGGGCGATCAGCGAGATCTTGGTCCCTCCGGCCGCGTTCATCGCCGTACGCGCGGCCAGCAGTTCCGTGGCGTCCGCGTCGACCCAGCAGGTCGCGTCCGGGATCTCGTGACGGCTGCGGGTGAGCTTGTCCGCGACCGCGCCGCGTACGCCCCGCAGAGGCACCCTGGTGACGCCGGGCCGCGTGGACGGAGTGGCCTGCATGGGAGCCGGAGCCGGGGACGGAGTCTGTGTCGTGGCAGGAGCGGGGGCGGGGGTGGCGGGTGGTGCCTGTGCGGCGCCCTGGCGGATCGCCTGCTCGACATCGCACCGCAGGATCAGCCCGTCCCGCCCCGAGCCCGTCAGCTCCCGCAGATCGAGGCCGTGCTCGCGGGCCAGCCTGCGGACCAGCGGGGAGACGACGGGGACCGCCCCGGCCGCGCCGTTCACCGGTTCACGAGCGGGCGCGGGGGCAGCGGCGGACGCGCTCATCGGCGCCCGGCGGACCCGGCGCCTGCGCGCCGCCGGAGCGCCCGTACCGTACCCGACCAGCACATTGCCCGACGTCTCGTCGGAGGCCGAAGCCGAGGTGGGGGCGGGAGCGGGGGCCGGGTCAGCAGTCGGGGCAGCGGCCTCCGGCGCGACAGCCGCCGTCGGCGCGTCGGCCGGTTCCGACGCCCCCACCGCCACCGTCAGCAGCGGCGCCCCGACAGGCAGCTCCGTGCCCTCCTCGCCGTAGCGCGCCGTCACCACACCCCCGTAGGGGCAGGGCACCTCCACCATCGCCTTGGCCGTCTCGACCTCGACCACCGGCTGATCGACGGCGACGACATCCCCCACCGACACCAGCCAGCGGACGATCTCCGCCTCGGTCAGCCCTTCCCCGAGGTCCGGCAGTTTGAATTCCAGCACCTGGGCCATCAGCTCTCCGTCTCCCACTGGAGTCGCGCGACCGCGTCCAGCACCCGGTCCACTCCCGGAAGATGGTGCCTCTCCAGCATGGGCGGCGGATAGGGAATGTCGAATCCGGCCACCCGCAGGACCGGCGCCTCCAGGTAGTGGAAGCAGCGCTCGGTGACCCGGGCGGCGATCTCCCCACCCGGCCCGCCGAAGCCGGTGGACTCGTGGACCACGACCGCGCGCCCCGAACGCCGTACGGACGCCGCGACCGTCTCGTCGTCGAACGGCACCAGCGAGCGCAGATCGACGACCTCCAGGTCCCAGCCCTCGGCGCGGGCCGCCTCCGCCGCCTCCAGACAGACCGGCAGGGAAGGACCGTAGGTGATCAGCGTGGCGCTGCTGCCCCGGCGCCGGACGACGGCCCGCCCGATCGGGGCGACCTCGGCCGGCTCGTCCGGCGACCACGGGGCCTTCGACCAGTAGAGCCGCTTCGGCTCCAGGAAGATCACCGGATCATCGGAGGCGATCGCGGCCCGAAGCAGCCCGTACGCGTCGTCGACCGTGGCGGGCGTGACGACATGGAGGCCGGGGGTCGCCATGTAGTACGCCTCCGAGGAGTCGCTGTGGTGCTCGACCCCGCCGATCCCGCCGCCGTACGGCACCCGCACGGTGATCGGCAGCGGCATCGCGCCTCGCGTGCGGTTCCGCATCTTCGCCACATGGCTGATCAGCTGCTCGAACGACGGATAGGCGAAGGCGTCGAACTGCATCTCCACGACGGGCCGCAGCCCGTACATCGCCATCCCGACGGCCGCCCCCAAGATGCCGGCCTCGGCGAGCGGGGTGTCCGTACAGCGGTCGTCGCCGAACTCGGCCGCGAGCCCGTCGGTGATCCGGAAGACCCCGCCGAGCGTGCCGACGTCCTCACCGAGGACATGGACGGAGGGGTCCTCGGCCATCGCGTCGCGCAGCGCGCGCCGCAGGGCCTGCGCCATGGTGGCGGGCTTCACCGCGACGGTGGTCATCGCACCTCACCGGATCCTTCCGTGCGTCCTTCCCCGGAGCCTTCTCCCGGTTCTTCTCCGGAGCCTTCCTCGGCCGAGGCGTCCAGCTCGGCCCGGAGCTGCGCCGCCTGCTCACGCAGCTGGACGGTCTGATCCGCGTAGACATGCGTGAAGAGGTCCATGGGGTTGAGCACCGGCTCGGCGTTCATGCGGTCGCGCAGCCGCGCGGCCATCGTCTCGGCGGCCTCGGCGGCCTTCCTGATGCCGTCCTCGTCGAGCACCCCGCGCGCGGTCAGCTCGTGTTCGAGCAGCCGGAGCGGGTCGTGCGCGCGCCAGATCTCGACCTCGTCGCCGGCCCGGTAGCGCGTGGCGTCGTCGGCGTTCGTATGGGCGTCGATGCGGTACGTCACGGCCTCGACCAGCGTCGGTCCCTCGCCGCGCCCGGCACGCGCCAGGGCCTCGCCGAGGACCGTGTGCACCGCGACCACGTCGTTGCCGTCCACCAGCCGGCCCGGCATGCCATACCCGACGGCCTTGTGGGCCAGGGAGGGCGCCGCAGTCTGCTTGGCGAGCGGCACGGAGATCGCGAAGCCGTTGTTCTGGACGAGGAAGACGACCGGGACCCGCCACACGGCGGCGAAGTTCAGCGCCTCGTGGAAGTCGCCCTCGCTGGTGCCCCCGTCGCCCACGAGGGCGAGCGCGACCACATCGTCCCCCTTGAGCCGGGCCGCGTGAGCCAGGCCGACGGCGTGCGGCAGCTGGGTCGCCAGCGGTGTCGACAGCGGCGCGATCCGGTGCTCGTGCGGGTCGTAGCCGGTGTGCCAGTCGCCGCGCAGCAGCGTCAGCGCCTGCACGGGATCCAGCCCGCGCGCCACGGCCGCGAGGGTGTCGCGGTAGCTGGGGAAGAGCCAGTCCTGCTCCCGCAGGACCAGCGCGGCGGCGATCTGGCAGGCCTCCTGTCCGGTGCTCGACGGGTAGACGGCGAGCCTGCCCTGCTTGGTCAGCGCCGTGGCCTGCGTGTTGTACCTGCGCCCGCGGACCAGCTCGGCGTAGAGCCGCAGCAGCAGGGCGGGGTCGGCCCCGGCCGCGGCGTCCGTACCCAGCACGCGGTACGGCTCGGGGTCGGGCAGCAGCGGTGCGGGGTCGGTACGCGGCCGCCACGCCGGGGGCGGGTGCGACAGGTGGCCCGCGGCACCGGGCGGTTCCTGGACCGACGTACTGCTTTCCTTCACGCGTGCACCTCCTCGTGGGAGCGGGTGAACGGGTGCCAAGATGTGGCACGCCTCACCTACCGATTGTTCGGTCGTCAGGGCATTTTGGCTACACGCGGCTCCAGCCTGTGGACAAACGGTTCTCCACAGCTTGGGATGGACGCAGGCCGTCCATGGCGCGGAGCCGGGGAGACAGGGGAGCTGAACAAATGGCCGACGGCACGGACCGGGAGATCGACGGGGTGGGGGTCAGACCCGGCGCCGAGAGAGGCGGCGGCGGTACGGAAGCCATGCTTCCGGCGCGCCCGCTGGACGCCATCGATCAGGACATTCTCCGCATCCTGCGGGCGGACGGCCGTGCCTCGATACGGTCGGTGGCCGAGCGCGTCCATGTCTCGCGCGCCAACGCGTACGCCCGGATCAACCGGCTGATCGACGACGGCGTGATCCGCGGTTTCAGCGCCAGCGTCAACCATGAACGCGCCGGTCAGGGCGCGTCCGCGTACATCACCCTGAAGATCGTGCAGAACTCCTGGCGCACCGTGCGCGAACAGCTCCAGGAGCTGCCGGGGGCCACCCATATCGCGCTGGTCAGCGGCGACTTCGACGTTCTGCTGCTGGTGCACGCCCCGGACAACCGCTCCCTGCGGGAGCTGGTCCTGACCAGGCTCCAGGCCATCCCCGAGGTGCTCTCGACCCGGACGCTGCTGGTCTTCGAGGAGACGGACCTGAACGGGCCCCCTCCGTAGAAACGGGCCCCCTCCGTAGAAAGGCCCCTTCCGTAGTAAACGGCCCCCTCTTTAAGAGCTTTAAGAGCACTAAGAGGAGGCCGCTTCGGGATTACGGAGGAGGCCGCTACGGGCCCTGCTGGGCGTCGGTCCGCAGCCCGTCGAAGGCCAGCCGTACGACCGCCTCCGCCACCTGGTCACGGTCATAGCCGCCGGGCGCGTGCGGCCGGTACCACTCCACCAGGGAGTTGACCATGCCGAAGAGCAGCCGGGTCGCCAGCCTGATGTCCATGTCGGCGCGCAGATCACCGTCCGCCGCGGCGGCCTTCAGCAGATCGGCGACCCGCTGGTCGAACTCGCGGCGCCGCTCCATCGCCCAGCGCTCGGTCTGGGTATTGCCCCTGACCCGCAGCAGCAGCGTCACATACGGCAGCTCCGCGATCAGCACCTCGACCGTACGGCGGGTCACGTACTCCACCCGCCCGATGGCCCGTCCGCGCGTCGCCCCCTCCTCTTCGAGGATCCCGAAGAGGCCGTCCAGGGCGCGGCTGACCGCACGGCGCAGCAGCTCCTCCTTGCCCACGACGTGGTGGTATATCGAGGACTTGGAGATCCCGGCCGCCTTGGAGAGATGCTCCATGGAGGTGCCGTCGTACCCGCGCTCGTTGAAGACGCGGACAGCGACGGTCAGCAGGGTCTCGGGCGTATAGGTGTCGCGCTTCGCAGTGGTCATGACGCGTCGTCCTCCTGGGCGGCGGCCAGGCGGCGCAGTGCCTGGGAGGGGGCGTAGCGGCCCGTGGGGTACTCCTCGTGCAGGGCCTCCAGCGTGTCCAGCGCCCACCGCGCGCCGAGCCGGTCGCCCCAGTCGAGGGGGCCTCGCGGGTAGTTGACGCCGAGCCGCATCGCGAGGTCGATGTCCGCCGGGGCCGCCACCTGGCGCGCCGCCGCGTCGAGCGCGAAGTCCACGAGCATCGCGACCGTACGGGCCACGATCAGGCCCGGGAGGTCGGCGATCACGCTGACGTCCTTGCCCAGCGCCTGGAAGAGGCCGACGGCCTCCTTCAGGGCGGCCTCCGCCACCCGGGCGGCGGGTGCGAGGGCGATCCGGGTCGCCTCCCGGTAGTCCAGCGCCAGATCGAAGTGGATGACGGGCATCCCCGCGTCGTCGGCGGCCGAGCCGTCCGCCAGGAAGAGACGCGTGCCGTCGGACAGTTCGATCCAGCCGGGGTAGCCGGGGACGGCGTCGTCCTTGCGGGAGACAGCGATCCCCGCTTCCTCGATCAGGCCGGGCAGCGCGTCCGCCGCGAACAGCTCGCCCCGCACGATGACGGACGCGGGCGCCTTTTCGGGCCCCGCCGTGTGCGCGGCGACCCGCGGCGCTTCCTCGCCGTACGCGTACCACCCCCGGCCCGACTTGCGCCCCAGCCGTCCCGACTCCACCAGCCGGCGCTGCGCGAGCGACGGCGTGAACTTCGGGTCCTGGAAGAAGGACTCCCAGACCGACCGGGTGACGGCCTCGTTGACATCCTGGCCGATCAGATCGGTCAGCTCGAAGGGGCCCATCCGGAAGCCGCCGCACTCCCGCAGGACCGCGTCGATGGTCGCGGGGTCGGCGGCCCGCTCCTCGTACACGCGCAGCGCTTCCGCGTAGAAGGGGCGGGCGATGCGGTTGACGACGAAGCCGGGGGTGTCGGCGCAGCGTACCGGCGTCTTTCCCCAGGCCAGCGCGGTCGCGTGGGCGCGCTCGGCGGCTGTCTCGTCGGTCGCGAAGCCGCTGACGACCTCCACGAGCGGCAGCAGCGGGGCGGGGTTGAAGAAGTGCAGTCCCACGAAGCGGCCGGGGTGGCGCAGCGCGCCCGCGACGGCCGTGACGGAGAGGGAGGAGGTGTTGGTGGCGAGCAGACAGTCGTCGGCGACGATGTCCTCCAGCGCCGCGAAGAGTTCCCGTTTGACGGAGAGTTCCTCCAGGACCGCTTCGACCACGAGCGCGGCGTCCGCCAGCTCGGCGAGGTCCCGGGCCGGGTGCAGCCGGGCGCGCGCGGCGTCGCGCGCCACGGCGTCGAGCCGGCCCTTCTCGACCAGCCGGTCGAGTCGCCCGGCGAGGGTGGTAGCGGCCTGCTCCGCGCGGCCGGGCACGGCGTCGTAGAGCCGTACGGGATGGCCCGCGACCAGCGCCACCTGGGCTATGCCCTGCCCCATCGTGCCGGTGCCGACGACCGCGACGACGCGGCCGGGCTCGATTGCTGTCATGGACGCAATCCTCCCGTATGAGTAAGCCATTGAGTGAGCCGGTTATCCACAGACGGGTGGTCCACGGACGAGTACGGACGAGTTATGCACAGGTTCGCCGGGCACCCTTGTCCCGACCGATCGTTCGGTTACTCTAACTCTGTCCGCCAGTTCATGTCCCTGTCCGTGTCTCTGATGCTCAGCCCGACCGAGGAGTGGGTCCGTCATGGCCGCCGCCCAGCTCAGTCCCCAGCAGCTCTCCGACAAGCACCGGCCCACGCTCGACCGGGCTCTTGACGCGATCAGCACCCGCGCCTACTGGTCCCCGCATCCCGAGCATCCCAAGGGGTACGGGGAGACCGCCCCGGCGGACGGGCTCGCCGCCTTCCAGGCGCTGCGCGGGACCCGCTTCGAGCTGGACCAGCCGGGGACGGACGGCTGGACCGGCGGCGAGATCTCGCCCTACGGCCCGGCGCTGGAGGTCGAGTATCCGCACGCGGACCTGGAGGTCCTGCTGCCCGCCATGCGTGCGGGCATGGGCGCGTGGCGCGAGGCCGGGCCCGAGACGCGCGCGCTGGTCTGTCTGGAGATCCTGGCCCGGATCAGCGCCCGTACGCACGAGTTCGCGCACGCGGTGATGCACACCAGCGGGCAGGCGTTCATGATGGCGTTCCAGGCGGGCGGGCCGCATGCCCAGGACCGCGGTCTGGAGGCCGTGGCGTACGCGTATCAGGAGCAGGTCCGTACGCCGGCCGATGCCGACTGGTCCAAGCCGCAGGGCAAGCGCGACCCTCTTGAGCTGCGGAAGACCTTCACGGCGGCGGCGCGCGGGATCTCGCTGCTGGTCGGCTGCAACACGTTCCCGACGTGGAACGGCTACCCGGGCCTGTTCGCCTCCCTGGCCACCGGCAATCCGATGCTGGTCAAGCCGCATCCGCGGGCGGTTCTGCCGCTCGCGCTGACGGTCCGGGTGGCCCGCGAGGTGCTCGCCGAGGCCGGCTTCGACCCGAATCTGGTCGCCCTGGCCGTGGAGCGGCCCGGCGAGGGCATCGCCAAGACGCTGGCCGTACGCCCCGAGATCCGGATCATCGACTACACCGGCTCCACCGCCTTCGGCGACTGGCTGGAGGCCCACGCCCGCCAGGCGCAGGTGTACACGGAGAAGGCCGGCGTCAACACCGTCGTGATCGACTCCACCGACGACTACAAGGGGATGCTCTCCAACCTCGCGTTCTCGCTCTCGCTCTACAGCGGCCAGATGTGCACCACCCCGCAGAACCTGCTGATCCCCCGGGACGGCATCGCGACGGACGCGGGTGAGAAGTCGTACGACGAGGTGGTGGCCGATCTCGCCGCCTCGGTGAGCGGGCTGCTGGGCGACGACGCCCGCGCCAACGCGCTTCTGGGCGCGCTGGTCAACCCCGAGGTGAAGGCCCGTCTCGATGCGGCGGACGGGCTCGGGGATGTCGCGCTCGCCTCGCGCGAGATCACCAACCCGGACTTCCCGGACGCGGTGGTCCGTACGCCCGCGATCGTGAAGGCCGACGGCGCCCGCAAGGCCTGGGAGAAGGCATGGGAGGGCGCGGGCGCCGCCGACGCGGAGCTGCCGTATCTCGCGGAGTGCTTCGGCCCGGTGTCCTTCGCGGTCGCCGTGGACTCGACGGAGGACGCGCTGGAGTTGCTGCGGCGCACGGTGCGCGACAAGGGCGCGATGACGGTCGGCGCGTACACGACGTCGAGCGAGACGGAGCGCGCGATCGAGGACGTCTGCCTGGAGGAGTCCGCACAGCTCTCGCTGAACCTCACGGGAGGGGTCTATGTGAACCAGACGGCGGCCTTCTCGGACTTCCACGGCTCCGGCGGCAACCCGGCGGCGAACGCGGCGCTCTGTGACGCGGCGTTCGTGGCGAACCGCTTCCGGGTGGTGGAGGTACGCCGCCAGGCGTGAGGCCCGGGGCCTGGACGCCGCCCGCCGGTCAGGGGGCGGGCGGCGTCCGCTGCTCTTCTGGGGCCGCGGCCGGCCCGCCCCAGTGGAACAGCGTCATGGCCACGCTGGTGGCGAGGTTGTAGCTGGACACCTGCGGTCGCATCGGGAGCGACAGCAGCTTGGTGGCCCGGCTCCGGACGTCCGCCGAGAGCCCGTGCCGCTCGGAGCCGAAGGCGAGCAGCGCGTCATCGGGGATGGGCACGGACCGGATGTCGTCGCCCTCCGGGTCGAGTGCGTACAGCGGTCCCGGAGGGAACTCGTCGGGTGCAAGCCGTTCGACGGCGGTGGCGAAGTGGAGCCCGGCGCCCGCGCGTACGGCGTTCGCGTGCCAGGGGTCCATGTCACCGGTCGTGATCACACCGGTCGCCCCGAACCCGGCGGCGAGCCGTACGACGGCCCCGACGTTCCCCAGATTCCGCGGGTTGTCCAGGACGACGACGGGAGACGGACGGGGCAGTGCCGACAGCGCGTCCAGATTGGTCGGGCGACCGCGTCTGACCGCCAGCGCGGCGATCTGCGTGGCGTGGACGCGCGGCACCAGTTCCCGCAGGACATGGGCCGGTATCTCCACGACGGATTCCTTGATCGCGTCGGTCAGATCGTCGGCCAGTTCCGCCGCCAGTGCCAGGACGGAGTCCTTGTCGCTCGTGACGGCCGACCGTACGTCCGCCCCGAACCGGAGGGCGTGTTTCAGCGCGTGGAAGCCGTCGAGCACCACCAGGTCGGGGCCGGCCTCGCGCCACCGCCGTACGGCGAGGGCGGCATCAGCGTCGTTCATCGCCTCAGAGTACGGCGTGCCCACGGTGACCAGGCAGTTCGCGGGCCCCCGCGCCAGCCGTTCGCATGCCCGGTCCGGATGGTCACGCGCCCGTCCCACGACCGGCCGTCGGTCAACCGACGAGAGTCCGGGGCTGTTCAGGACTCTCGCTCCGCTGCTCCGGCAGCGGTTTGCCCCGCTGGCGGAAAAGCCGGTCCCACAGGCCCGCGATCCGGCCGCCGAGCCAGCGCAGGAAGTTCGTCGGCAGGAACACCGCGTCGGCGGCGATCATCGCGAGCGAGAAGAACGGCAGCCCCAGCAGCACGGCGATGCCCGCGTGCTCCAGCATCATCGCGACCAGCAGCACGTTTTTGACGCGGCGGTTGAAGAGCGTGAACGGGAAGGCGACCTGCACGATGACCGTGCCGTAGCTGAGCAGCATCACCATGACGCCGCTGGAGGCCAGCAGCCCGGAGAGATCCGGCCAGGGCGAGAAGTAGTCCAGCTTGAGCGGGTAGTACAGGGCGGTGCCGTCCTGCCAGCGCGAGCCCTGGATCTTGTACCAGCCGGCGGTGGCGTATACGAGACAGACCTCTGCCATGATCACGGCGAGTCCGGCATTGTGGACAAGGTTGGCGAGGATGTCGAGCAGGGCGCGGGGCTCGCCGTGGGGCGCGTAACGGTTCGCCGCCCACCACAGGCCCTGCGCGACCCAGAGTCCCCAGAACAGGATCAGCATCCACAGCTCGACATGGACCTGGTCCAGCCAGGTTCCGACGAGGAGGAACCCTCCGAGAACGACCCACAGGACCGGTCCGACACGGTCCGGTACGGCGCGCTCCGGTACGCCACCGTCCGGTACGCCACCGGCCTCCTTGCGCGCGGCACGCGCCGCGCGCCTGGCGTCCAGCGACCAGACCTGACCGCACCGCGTCAGCACCAGATAGATCGCGATCAGATGGATGATGTTGTCGCCGCCGTCGCCCATGAAGATGGAGCGGTTCTGCAGCGAGAGCACGCCGACCATGAAGAGCACGGACATCGTGCGGGTGCGCCAGCCGAGCATCAGCAGCGCGCTGGACAGCACGGCGACGGCGTACACGATCTCGAACCACACCGTGCTGTCCGACCACATCAGGCCGGTGAAGGCACCGTTCTTGGCGATCAGCTGCCGGGCGATGTCCCAGCCCCACGGGGCGTCGGGCCCGTACATCTCATGGCGGTGGGGCAGCTCGCGCAGCAGAAAGAGCAGCCAGGTGCCGGCGAACCCGATCCGGACGACGGCGCTCTGGTACCGGCCGAGAGGGCCGGCGGTGACGCGCTGGATACCGCGGGCGGCCCAGCGGTCGACGGTGACCCGCTTGCCGCTCCGGCCGCCTGGCGCCTCCGGCACCCCGCCCGGCCGGCTCCCCTGCTGATGCTCCAACCGCTCGCTCACTCGCCCGCCTCCGTACGGCCGTTCCGTACGCCCCCGGGAAGATCGGACGCGTTCACCGTCCACCAGGGGAAGACCCGGTAGAACGGTCGCGTAGTGACCTTCTCCTTGCTCCAGGAGGGGGCCGCGATGGAGGTCGTGGCGGACCTGAGCTGGAGGCGTTCCACGGAACCGCCCAGATCGTGGTCCTCCAGGCGCAGCATCACTATGCGGCGGATATAGCTCTCGGAGAGCTGCCCGCGCAGGCCATTGGGACGGTTCTTGTTGTCGCGCGATCCGACGAAGAAGTCCCAGCCCCGGCGCAGCTCGTTCTGGTCGACATGGCTGGGCAGGAAATTGCCGCGGATGGCCGCGCCGTCCTCGGCGGAGAGATCGATCCAGTCGGTGGTCCTGCGCGCGCCGTCGGGGGTCTCGACCTCGGCGCGCGCCTCGACGGCGACATTCTGCTGGAGCGGGTTGGGCGCGAAGAGCTTCCAGTTCTGTTCGAACTCGGGGTAGATCCAGCCGTCGACGGTCTCACCGTGCTGCTTGGTGAGCGTGTTCGACGGGGCGACATGCAGAAAGACCATGGCCACATGAGCGCAGGCCAGCACCCCTATGACCGCGAGGGCCACGGCGGCCACCACCTGGTAGCGCAGGGAGAGGCCGGCTATCCCCGCGCCCGGTGGTGGCCCGGCCGGCACACCCTCGTCGTCGTACGAATCCATCCCGCCCCGATCCCCGTTGGTGCCACAGTCAGTTATCCACAGCGGTTGACACCCTACGGGCCGCCGACTCACCATTGAAGTCCATGAACCGAACGATCGGTCGGTAGGGGGCCCGGATGACGGCAGTGACCGCGGGGACAGCTGCGGAGGCGACGATGGAGACGACGGCGGAGGGGTTCGAGGCGGCGTTCGACGCCGCGGTGGCCGCCGATGAGCGCATCGAGCCGCGTGACTGGATGCCCGAGGCGTACCGCGCCTCGCTGGTCCGCCAGATCGCGCAGCATGCCCACTCCGAGATCATCGGCATGCAGCCGGAGGCGAACTGGATCTCGCGCGCGCCGTCGCTGCGCCGCAAGGCGATCCTGATGGCCAAGGTGCAGGACGAGGCGGGACACGGCCTGTATCTGTACAGCGCGGCCGAGACGCTGGGCACCGGCCGCGAGGAGCTGCTCGACAAGCTCCACACCGGCCGCCAGAAGTACTCGTCGATCTTTAACTATCCGACGCTGACCTGGGCCGATGTCGGCGCGATCGGCTGGCTGGTGGACGGCGCGGCGATCACCAACCAGGTGCCGCTGTGCCGCTGCTCGTACGGCCCGTACGCCCGCGCGATGGTCCGGATCTGCAAGGAGGAGTCCTTCCATCAGCGGCAGGGGTACGAGCTGCTGCTCGCGCTCAGCAACGGGACCCCGGCGCAGCACGAGATGGCGCAGGACGCGGTGAACCGCTGGTGGTGGCCGTCGCTGATGATGTTCGGCCCGCCGGACGACGAGTCGGCGCACTCCGCGCAGTCCATGGCGTGGAAGATCAAGCGGCATTCCAACGACGAGCTGCGCCAGCGCTTCGTGGACATCTGCGTCCCGCAGGCCGAGGCCCTCGGGCTGGCTCTTCCCGACCCGGATCTCCGCTGGAACGAGGAGCGGGGCCGGCATGACTTCGGTGCCATCGACTGGGCGGAGTTCCGCGAGGTTCTCAAGGGGAACGGCCCCTGCAACGAACAGCGCATCACCCAGCGCCGCCGGGCGCACGAAGAGGGTGCCTGGGTACGGGACGCGGCGGCGGCGTACGCGACGAAGCGCCGCGCCGGCAGCGTGCCGGCGGAAGACGGGGTCCGGATGATGGAGGCGACGGCATGAGCAGCTCGACCGACTGGCCGCTGTGGGAGGTGTTCGTACGCTCCCGCCGCGGGCTGTCCCACACCCACGCGGGGAGCCTGCACGCGCCGGACGCGGAGATGGCTCTGCGCAACGCCCGCGATCTCTACACCCGGCGCAACGAAGGGGTGTCGATCTGGGTCGTCCCGTCCTCGGCCATCACCGCCTCCTCCCCCGACGAGAAGGATCCGTTCTTCGCGTCGGCCGCCGACAAGCCGTACCGGCACCCGACCTTCTACGAGATCCCGGAAGGGGTGAAGCACCTGTGAACGACGCACCGGTGACGGCCCCGCCCCGGGCAGCGGCCCTCGCGCTCGGCGATGACGCGCTGGTGCTCTCGCACCGGCTGGGAGAGTGGGCGGGACACGCGCCCGTGCTGGAGGAGGAGGTCGCGCTCGCCAATATCGCGCTGGATCTGCTCGGACAGGCACGGATCCTGCTCTCCCTCGTCGGGGACGAGGACGAGCTGGCCTATCTGCGCGAGGAGCGGGCCTTCCGCAATCTCCAGCTGGTCGAGCAGCCCAATGGCGACTTCGCGCAGACGATCGCCCGCCAGCTCTACTTCTCCACCTACCAGCTCTTCCTGTACCGGCAGCTGGCCGCCGGGGACAGTGCCTTCACCGGTCTCGCGGCCAAGGCCGTCAAGGAGGTCGCGTACCACCAGGACCACGCCGCGCACTGGACGCTGCGGCTCGGCGACGGCACGGCCGAGAGCCATGAGCGCATGGCGCGGGCCTGCGGGGCGCTGTGGCGGTACACCGGCGAGATGTTCGAGCCGGTGGAGGGGCTGGAGGTCGACTGGCGGGCCCTGGAGGACAGTTGGCGCGAATCCGTCGCCGGCGTGCTGGAGCGGGCGACGCTGACGCTGCCGGACGGGCCCCGCTCCGGTGCGTGGCGGGCGGGCGCGGGCCGGCAGGGGCTGCACACGGAGCCGTTCGGGCCGATGCTCGCCGAGATGCAGCATCTGCACCGCAGCCACCCGGGGGCGTCATGGTGACCGGCACGGGCTCCCGGCCCGCTTCCCCCGCCCCGGCCGCTCCGGGCGATACGCACCCGACCGCGCTGGAGACCGAGCTGCGCGCGCTCGCCGGCGCGGTGCCCGACCCCGAGCTGCCGGTGCTGACGCTGGAGGAGCTGGGCGTGCTGCGTACGGTCGTGATGTCGGGCCCCGGCACGGTCCGGGTCGAGCTGACCCCGACGTATACGGGCTGCCCGGCGATCGAGACGATGTCCGAGGACATCGAGCGCGTGCTGCGTGAGCGCGGAATACCGGACGTCTCGGTCGTCACGGTCCTCTCCCCGGCCTGGTCGACGGACGACATCAGCGCCGAGGGCCGACGCAAGCTCGCGGAGTTCGGCATAGCCCCGCCCCGCCCGGGCGCCGCGGACGGGCCCGTACCGCTCTCGCTCTCGATCCGCTGCCCGCACTGCGGCTCGACCGACACCGAGCTGCTCAGCAGGTTCTCCTCCACCGCGTGCAAGGCGCTGCGCCGCTGCGCGGCCTGCCGTGAACCGTTCGACCACTTCAAGGAGTTGTAGATGTTCCATCCGCTCCGGGTCAGCGAGGTCGAGCCGCTCACGGACGACGCGGTGGCCGTCACCTTCGCCGTCCCGCCCGAGCTGCGCGCGTCCTTCCGGCACACCCCCGGCCAGCACATCGCCCTGCGCCGTACCGGCGCGCAGGGCGAGGAGATCAGGCGTACGTACTCGATCTGCGCCCCCGCGGGGGCCGATCCCGTGCTGCGGGTCGGGATCCGGCTGATCGAGGGCGGCGAGTTCTCGACGTACGCCCTCAAGGAACTCGCCGTGGGCGACGTGGTCGATGTCATGGAGCCGACGGGCCGTTTCACGCTGGAGCCGCGTGCCGGACACTTCGCGGCGGTCGTCGGCGGCAGCGGCATCACGCCGGTGCTGTCCATCGCGGCCACCCTGCTGGCGCGGGAACCCGGTGCCCGGTTCTGTCTGGTCCGCAGCGACAGGACCGTCGCGTCCACGATGTTCCTGGAGGAGGTCGCCGACCTCAAGGACCGCTATCCGGACCGGTTCCAGCTGGTCAGCGTGGTCTCCCGGGAGGAGCAGCAGGCGGGGCTGCCGTCCGGCCGGCTGGACCGGGAGCGGCTGAGCGGGCTACTGCCGGCGCTGCTGCCGGTCGCCGAGGTCGACGGCTGGTTCCTCTGCGGCCCGCTGGGTCTGGTGTCCGGCGCCGAACGGGCGCTGCGCGGTCTCGGAGTGACCCGCGACCGTATCCACCAGGAGATCTTCCATGTCGACGACGCCGTCGCCATGACCACGGCGGCTCCGGGCCCGGCCGCCGCGCCGGCCCCCGCGCACAGCACGCTCACCGCGACCCTCCACGGCCGCTCGGGCAGCTGGCCGGTCAAGGACGGGGATTCCCTGCTGGAGACCGTGCTGCGCAGCCGCGCGGACGCGCCGTACGCGTGCAAGGGCGGGGTCTGCGGGACCTGCCGGGCGTTCCTGGTCTCGGGCGAGGTCAGGATGGACCGCAACTTCGCGCTCGAACCGGAAGAGACGGAAGCGGGCTATGTGCTGGCCTGCCAGTCCCATCCGGCCACCACGGAAGTGGAGTTGGACTTCGACCGCTGAGACGCACTCCCCGCCCTGGAAGGGCCCTGGGGCGGGCCTCAGACGGGTCGCAGAGGGGTCTCAGAGGGGTCTCAGAGGACGAACGCCGGGCTGCCGTTGTCGGTGACCATCGGACGCCCGGCGCCGTCCCAGGCGAGCATCCCGCCGTCCACGTTCACCGCGTCGACGCCCTGCTGGACCAGATACTGGGTGACCTGAGCGGACCGGCCGCCGACCCGGCACATGACATAGGCCCTGCGCCCCTCGGCCACCGCCTCGGTCACCTCTCCGAAGCGGGCCACGAAGTCGCTCATCGGGACATGCAGCGCGCCCTCGACATGGCCGGCTGCCCACTCGTCGTTCTCCCGGACATCCAGCACCAGGCCGTCGGCCGGGACCGCCGCGGCATCGACCGAGGGCAGCGGGGCGAAGTTCATGGGCAGTGCCTTCTCTCGTACGTGACCGGGGCGGGCGGAGTTCCGGACCAGGACCTGGACCGGCACCGGACCCACGGGCTCTCGAACCGACCGGGGGGCTCCGAAAAACCTACTGCACCAGCCTGGCCAGTTCCGTCTCACGCTCGGAGACCTCCGCGAGCAGCTGCTCGGCGATCTCCTCCAGCAGCCGGTCCGGGTCGTCCGGGGCCATCCTGAGCATCGCGCCGATCGCGCTCTCCTCCAGCTCCTTGGCGACCACCGTCAGCATCTCCTTGCGCTGTGCCAGCCACTCCAGCCGGGCGTAGAGCTCCTCGCTCTCGCTCAGCCGGGGCGCCGTGGGCGCCGGCCCCGCCGCCCACTCCGCGACGAGTTCCTGGAGCAGCGGCTCGTCCCCGCGCCCATAGGCGGCGTTGACGCGTGTGAGGAACTCCTCACGCCGTGCCCGTTCCTTCTCGTCCTGCGCCAGATCCGGATGCGCCTTGCGCACCAGATCGCGGTAGAGCTTGCGGGCCTCGTCGCTCGGCCTGACCCGCTTGGGCGGCCGCACCGGCTGATCCGTCAGCATCGCCGCGGCCTCCGGCGACAGACCGTCGGAGTCGAGCCAGTCGTGGAACAGCTCCTCCACGCCGGGCATCGGCTGCACCAGCGCACGGGCCTCGCGCGCCTTGCGCAGATCCTCGGGATCGCCGGTGCGCGCCGCGCGTGCCTCGGCGATCAGCGCGTCCAGCTCATCGAGCCGGGCGTACATCGGGCCGAGCCGCTGGTGGTGCAGGCGGGAGAAATTCTCCACCTCGATCCGGAAGGTCTCCAGCGCGATCTCGAACTCGATCAGCGCCTGCTCAGCGGCGCGCACGGCCGTCTCCAGCCGGGCCTCCGGACGTGGCGCCGCCCCCGCGTCCGGCGCGTCTCGTACGTCCTGCTCGTCGTCGTTTCGGATCGTCGGCTCCCCAGGGGCGTCGTGCATCACCCGTCCAGCGTAAGGGCGAACGCGGTGGCCCCCGCCCCGTCCCGGCCCGTCACACCCCCAGCTCTGCCGCGATCCGCCCGCTCCTGACGGCCGCGAGGAGCTCGGCGTGGTCCGCCTCCGTACGGTCCGCGTACGCCATGGCGAACGCCGCCACGGCCCCGTCCAGCTCCTCGCTCTTGCCGCAGTACCCGGCGATCAGCCGCGGGTCCACGCTGTGCGCATGGGCCCTGGCCAGCAGCGCGCCGGTCATCCGTCCGTAGTCGTCTATCTGGTCGGCCGGAAGCGCCGCCGGATCCACGCTCCCCTTGCGGTTCCTGAACTGCCGTACCTGACAGGGCCTGCCCAGGACCGTCGTCCACCCCAGCAGGTTGTCGCTGACCACCTGCATCCGCTTCTGCCCGAGCACCACACGGCGCCCCTCGTGTACCACCTCGGGCGTCTCGAACCCGACGGCCGCCAGATGGGGCAGCAGGGCTGAGGCCCGCGCCTCCTTCACCTGGAGCACCAGCGGCTCGCCCCGGTGGTCGAGGAGCAGCACCACATACGACCGCGTCCCGACGCTGCCGGTGCCGACCACCCGGAACGCCACGTCGTGGATCGCGTACCGCGCGAGCAGCGGCAGCCGGTCCTCCGAGAGCGTGCCCAGATACTCCTCCAGCGAGGCGGCGACCGCCGCTGCCTCCTCGTCGGGCACCCGCCGCAGAACGGGCGGCGCGTCCACGAACCGCCGCCGCGCGGCCCCGCCCCTACCCCCGTCCCCGTCGGGCACGGTCTCGGTGGACTTGGCCGCGAACCGCGCGCTCGTGTTGTTGCGCGCCTTCTCCGAGACGCGTTCCAGCGTGCCGGCCAGATCACGCGCGTCGGCGTGCGAGACCAGCTCCTCGTCCGCGATGGCGTTCCACGCGTCGAGGGCGGGAAGCTTCGCCAGCAGCCGCATCGTGCGCCGGTAGGCGCCCACCGCGTCGTGCGCCCCTTGCCGACAGGTGTCCTCGTCCGCGCCCGCCTCGCGGCCGGCCAGCACCAGTGAGGTGGCGAGCCGTTTGACGTCCCACTCCCAGGGGCCGACCACGGTCTCGTCGAAGTCATTGAGATCGATGACGAGCCGGCCGCGCGCGTCCCCGTACAGACCGAAGTTCGCCGCGTGCGCGTCCCCGCAGATCTGCGCGCCGAAGCCGGTGACCGGGGTGCCCGTCAGATCGTGGGCCATCAGCCCGGCGGAGCCCCGCAGAAACGCGAACGGCGTCGCGGCCATCCGCCCCACCCGCAGCGGCGCCAGCTCGGGCACCCGGCCCCGGCTCGACTCCTCGACGGCGCGCACAGCGTCGGGCCGCCGCGCCGTGAACACCACCGAGTCGTGCGCGGACCTCGGCACCCGTACCCGCAGCGCCTTCCCCCGGCCCTTGGGCGTCTCCGCCCCGCCCACGGCCGTACGCGGCGCGAAACCCGGCACCGCCGGAATGCGCTCGATCCCCGAAGCCGCAGAAAACCCAGAAACCTCAGAAACCCCGGACCCCCCGGAGCCCCCGGAGCCCCCGGAGCCCCCGGAAACCGTGCGCGGCATGCCCTCCGCCGACCCGACATCGCCCATGGCGTGCCGCCTCCCCCGTACTCGTGCGAGATCAACCGCACACGACGGTACCGCCGGGCCCGACCGCCGTCTTCCCCCTGTGGATAACGCCGGTCCGCTCACCCGGCGGCCCTGTGGACAGGGCCTAACAGCCGCCCTCCGAGACCCCTCCCAGATGGGATTCGGCCCACAGCGACAGCTCCTTCAGCGCGGGTTCCATCGCCGCGCCCGCCTTCGTCAGCCGGTACGAGACCCGCAGCGGCGGCCCCTCATCGACCTCGCGCACGACCAGCCCCGCCGCCCCCAGCTCCGTGAGCCGGTCCGAGAGCATGCGCTCGCTGATGCCGGGGATCGCCCGGCGCAGCTCCGCGAAGT
Organism: Streptomyces scopuliridis RB72; assembly: GCF_000718095.1. Taxonomy (GTDB): domain Bacteria; phylum Actinomycetota; class Actinomycetes; order Streptomycetales; family Streptomycetaceae; genus Streptomyces; species Streptomyces scopuliridis. Next base: position 181,865 of record NZ_JOEI01000006.1, read on the forward strand.
AGACCGCTCGTTCCATCAGTACGGAGATGATCGGCCCGGTCCACCGCTTGCCGAGCAGCTCGAAGACGCGCGTGATGCCCACGTCGACCTTCTTGCACGCGTCCTCACTGTGGTCCGCCATACGCATAGAGTACTGGTTTCCCGAGGGGAGATGAAAAAAAGTAAGCGACTATGTTATTCATAGGAGCGAACGGAAGTTCCATCCGTTTGCCGTCCTACGCCACCCCTCATGGAGACCCTCATGGCCACGCTGCTGCACATCGACTCCGCCGTCTTCCCCGAAGGCTCCGCCTCGCGCGACATCACCGCTGCCTTCGTCCAGTCCTGGCGGGAGCAGCACCCCGAGGGCAAGGTCGTCTACCGCGATCTCGCCGCCACCCCGCTGCCCCACCTGAACGTCGCGGCCGCCGCCGCGGGCGCGGACGACGCGCTCCGCGCGGAACTGGCCGCCGAACTGGCCGAGGCGGACGCCGTGCTGATCGGCGCGCCGATGTACAACTTCACGATCCCGTCCACCCTGAAGGCATGGCTCGACCAGGTGATCATCGTCGGCCACAACGCGGGCATCCCCGACGCCCCGCTGGCCGCCACCCCGTTCACGATCGTCGCCAGCCGCGGCGGCTCGTACGCCGCCGGCACCCCGCGCGAGGACTGCGAGTTCGTCCAGAACTACCTGGAGAAGGTGCTGTCGAACATGTTCGGCACCACCCAGATCGACTTCATCGTCCCCGAGCTGACCCTGGCCCACACGAACCCGGGCATGGCCGACCTCATCCCGCTCGCCGAGGCGTCCCGCGCCAAGGCGGAGGAGGAGGCCACGCAGAAGGCCAAGGCCCTGGCCGCCCGCCTCGCCGCCTGAGCACACAGCGCCCAGCGCGCATCGCCCACGCGCACAGCGCTCACCCAGCCATGCCTCCCCCGGGACCTCGCCCGCGGGAGGCATGTCTCACACCGGGGCACGAAGGTTCCTGCCTCAGAACCCCCGGGGGACGACGAAGAAGCCCCGTAGGTCGATGACCCACGGGGCTTCCATCTGTGCGCGAGGGGGGAGTTGAACCCCCACGCCCTTTCGGGCACTGGAACCTGAATCCAGCGCGTCTGCCTATTCCGCCACCCGCGCATTGGGTGTGTCGTCCGGTGCCTCACCTGCTGGTGTGCGCTCCTGGCGACATCGAGAAGATTAGCACGGTGCGGAGGGTGGGTTCACATCCGTTTGTTTCGACGACCCGGCCGCGGAACAGGGAACGGACAGCGGCCGCCCCCCACTCCTCCTGAGTGCACCCCGGGTGCGGGACACTGGCGTCAGGCCGCCTCTACGATCCGTGTGAGAGGTGACACTCATCGACGGGGCAGACAAGGGGAACCAGCCGATTTCCCGACGCGTGGATACGATCAGTAAGCAGTACCAGGACGGCCACTACGGAGGAGGTGCCCCATGGGAGTCATGAAGCGTTTCGAACAGCGTCTCGAAGGTTTGGTCAATGGCACCTTCGCGAAGGTGTTCAAGTCCGAGGTCCAGCCCGTCGAGATCGCGGGTGCCCTCCAGCGCGAATGCGACAACAACGCAACGATCTGGAACCGCGAGCGGACCGTCGTACCCAACGACTTCATCGTGGAGCTGAGCACGCCCGACTACGAGCGTCTCAGCCCGTACTCCGGCCAGCTCGGCGACGAACTGTCCGGACTCGTCCGCGACTACGCGAAGCAGCAGCGCTACACGTTCATGGGCCCGATCAAGGTCCATCTGGAGAAGGCCGAGGATCTCGACACCGGCCTGTACCGCGTCCGCAGCCGCACGCTGGCGTCGAGCACGTCCCAGGCGCCCGAGCGCGCTCCCGCGGGCCCCCCGGCGCCCGTATCCCCGCAGGGCAGAGCTCCCGGCGGTTACGGGTACCCGCCCGCCGCGGTCCCTCCCATGCCGGCCGCCCCGCCGCCCGGCGGCGGCCACGCGCCCGCCGCGAACCGTCCCCCGGCCCCCGGCCCCGGCGCGCCGCCGCACGGCCAGGTGCGCCGCTGGATCGAGATCAACGGCACCCGTCACCAGATCTCCCGCGCGACGCTCGTCCTGGGCCGCAGCACCGACGCGGACGTACGGATCGACGACCCCGGTGTATCGCGCAGGCACTGCGAGATCCGGACCGGAACGCCCTCGACCATCCAGGATCTCGGGTCGACCAACGGCATCGTGGTAGACGGACAGCACACCACCCGCGCTACGCTCCGCGACGGCTCGCGGATCGTCGTGGGCAACACCACCATCGTTTACAGGCAAGCCGAAGGGTGAAGCGGGGGCAATGTCAGAGCTGACCCTGACGGTCATGCGGCTAGGTTTTCTGGCCGTTCTGTGGCTGTTCGTGATCGTGGCCGTACAGGTCATCCGCAGCGACCTGTTCGGAACACGCGTCACGCAGCGCGGCTCACGCCGCAACGCCGACGCCCGACCGCAGCAGGCACGCCAGACACCGGCGCCGCCCCAGCAGCGCCAGCAGCAGCAACAGGGGGGCAGGCAGCGCCGAGGAGCCCCCACCAAGCTCGTCGTGTCCGAGGGCAGCCTCACCGGCACCACGGTGGCGCTCCAGGGACAGACCATCACGCTGGGCCGCGCGCACGACTCGACGATCGTGCTGGACGACGACTACGCGTCCAGCAGGCATGCCAGGATCTACCCGGACCGCGACGGCCAGTGGATCGTCGAGGACCTCGGCTCCACCAATGGCACGTATCTCGACCGGACCCGGCTCACGGCCCCGACACCGATCGCGCTTGGCGCTCCGATCCGCATCGGCAAGACCGTCATCGAGCTGCGGAAGTAGTACGACAATGAGCGAGCGGAGCGAGCGAGCCGCGGCGGTACCCACGGCGGACCGCGGCCGGCTCCCGACCGGAGGGTGGGCAGTGTGGCTCGAGACCGGCTGGCGCGACAGTCGACTGGCGAGCCGACGGGCGAGGTGCGCATGAGTCTGTCTCTGCGCTTCGCCGCCGGATCGCACAAAGGCATGATCCGGGAGGGAAACGAGGACTCCGGTTACGCCGGTCCCCGGCTGCTGGCCATCGCCGACGGCATGGGTGGCCAGGCCGCGGGCGAGGTCGCCTCCTCCGAGGTGATCTCCACCCTCGTACAGCTCGACGACGATGTGCCGGGTTCGGACATCCTCACCTCGCTCGGTACGGCGGTGCAGCGCGCCAACGACCAGCTGCGCGTGATGGTCGAGGAGGACCCCCAGCTGGAGGGCATGGGCACCACGCTCACCGCCCTTCTCTGGACCGGCCAGCGCCTCGGCCTCGTCCATGTCGGCGACTCCCGCGCCTACCTCCTGCGCGACGGCGTACTGACCCAGATCACCCAGGACCACACCTGGGTGCAGCGGCTGGTCGACGAGGGCCGGATCACCGAGGAAGAGGCCACCACCCACCCGCAGCGCTCCCTGCTGATGCGCGCGCTGGGCAGCGGCGACCATGTCGAGCCCGATCTCTCCATCCGTGAGGTCCGGGCCGGCGACCGCTATCTGATCTGCTCCGACGGCCTCTCCGGCGTCGTCTCCCACCAGACGATGGAGGAGACGCTCGCCAGCTACCAGGGCCCGCAGGAGACCATCCAGGCGCTCATCCAGCTCGCGCTGCGCGGCGGCGGCCCCGACAACATCACCTGCATCGTGGCCGACGTCCTGGACGTCGAGTCCAACGACACCCTGGCCGGGCAGCTCAACGACACCCCGGTCGTGGTCGGGGCGGTCGCCGAGAACCAGCTCCCGCTCAGCTCCGCCGAGAACGCCGCCGCGATGCAGACCCCGGCGGGCCGCGCCGCCGGCCTCGGCCGCGCCGTACCGCCGCAGCCCGGCGGGGGCGGCTTCGGCCCGCCCGGCAGCGGCGACAGCACCGGCTACGACGGAATGCCGCCCGGAGGCGGTTTCGGGGCCTACGACGACGAGGAGTTCGTCAAGCCCCGCCCGCGCCGCAGGTGGCTCAAGACGTCCTTCTACGCCGTCCTCGCGCTCGCCGTCGTCGGCGGCGGACTGTACGGCGGCTACTACTGGACGCAGACGCAGTACTACGTCGGCGCCAACAAGGAGCATGTCGCGCTCTACCGAGGTATCAGCCAGGATCTCGGCTGGGTCTCCCTCTCGAAGATCGAGAAGGAAACCGACATCGAACTCAAGTACCTGCCGGACTACCAGCGCAAGCAGGTCGAGGCCACCATCGCCGAGGGCAGCCTCTCCGGCGGACGCGAGAAGATCGATGAACTCGCCGTCCAGGCATCGGCCTGCAAGAAGGACGAGCAGCGCCGCCAGGCCGACCGCGCGGCCAATGTGATCACCGGCGAAGGACAGGCCGGCGGCACGACCGGTACGAGCACCTCCGCGAAGACCACCGACACCAAGCCGAAAGCAGCCACTCCCACTCCGGGCCCCAGCCTCTCGGAAGAGGAGCAGAAAGTGGCCTCGAACTGCGGTAAGCAGTAGGAGCCGGCCGTAGGGGGCCTTTCACCACCATGAGCGTAGTCACCAACACGACCACCATCGGCGCCATCGAGGCACCGAGCCGCCGCAACACCGAGCTTGCCCTGCTCGCCTTCGCCGTCGCCATCCCGGTGTTCGCGTACCTGAACGTCGGGCTCGCGCTCGACGGCAAGGTGCCCACGGGCATGCTCGGTTACGGCCTCGGCCTCGGCCTGCTCGCCGGCGTCGCCCACCTCGTGGTGCGCAAATTCGCCCGCTACGCCGACCCGCTGCTGCTGCCTCTGGCGACGCTGCTCAACGGTCTCGGGCTGGTACTGATCTGGCGTCTGGACCAGTCACCCCGGCTCATCCGGCTCGCCGAGCTCAGCTTCGGCGTCTTCAGCCCGTCCGCGACGAAGCAGCTCATGTACTCGGCGCTGGGCATCGCGCTCTTCGCGGCCGTCCTGATGCTCCTCAAGGATCACCGGATCCTCCAGCGCTACACGTACATCTCGATGGCCGTCGCGCTGTTCCTGCTGATCCTGCCCATGTTCTTCCCGGCCAGGAACGGCGCCAAGATCTGGGTCAGCATCGCCGGCTTCAACGTCCAGCCCGGTGAGTTCGCGAAGATCATCATCGCGATCTTCTTCTCCGGTTATCTGATGGTCAAGCGCGATGCCCTGGCCCTCGCCAGCCGCCGCTTCATGGGGCTCTACCTGCCCCGCGGACGCGACCTCGGACCGATCCTCGGCATCTGGGCCCTCTCGATCCTCATCCTGGTGTTCGAGACCGACCTCGGTACCTCCCTGCTCTTCTTCGGCCTCTTCGTGGTCATGCTCTACGTCGCCACCGAGCGGACCAGCTGGATCGTCTTCGGCCTGCTGATGTCGGTCGGCGGAGCCGTCGGCGTCGCCACCTTCGAACCGCACGTCCAGGCCCGCGTCAACGCCTGGCAGGATCCGTTCTCCTGTTACGCGACCGACGGCGCCTGCCAGCAGATCGGCGACGCCCTGCTGTCCTTCGGCTCCGGCGGCACGCTCGGCACGGGGCTCGGCCAGGGCAACTCCGACCTCATCGGCTTCGCCGCCAACGCCGACTTCATCCTCACCACCGTCGGTGAGGAGCTCGGCCTCGCCGGCACGATGGCGTTCCTGCTGCTGTACGGGCTGATCGTGGAGCGCGGCGTACGTACCGCCCTCGCCGCCCGCGACCCCTTCGGCAAGCTCCTCGCCATCGGCCTCTCCAGCGCCTTCGCCATCCAGGTCTTCGTGGTCGCGGGCGGCGTCATGGGGCTCATCCCGCTGACCGGTATGACCATGCCGTTCGTCGCGGCCGGCGGCTCCTCCGTACTCGCCAACTGGGCCCTGATCGGCATCCTGATCCGTATCAGCGACACCGCGCGGCGGCCCGCACCGGCCCCGGCTCCCTCACCCGACGCCGAGATGACCCAGGTGGTCCGACCGTGAACAAGCCCCTGCGCCGCATCGCGATCTTCTGCGGGCTGCTCGTCCTCGCGCTGCTGATCCGGGACAACTGGCTCCAGTACGTCCGTGCCGACGAGCTGAACTCGCACAAGAACAACCGCCGCGTCCTGATCGAGCGGTACAGCGCCGAGCGCGGCAACATCATCGTCGACGGCAAGCCCATCACCGGCTCCGTCAAGACGGACGACACCGACTTCGTCTACAAGCGCACGTACACCAACGGGCCCATGTGGGCGCCCGTCACCGGCTACGCCTCGCAGGCCTTCGACGCCAACCAGATCGAGAAGCTGGAAGACGGCATCCTCACCGGCAACGACGACCGGCTCTTCTTCGACCGCACCATGGGCATGTTCACGGGCAAGGAGAAGAGGGGCGGCAACGTCGTCACCACCCTCAGCGGCGCCGCCCAGAAGGCCGCCTTCGAGGGACTGGGCGACAAGAAGGGCGCCGTCGCCGCGATCGACCCGCAGACGGGCAAGATCCTCGCGCTGGCCTCCACCCCCAGCTACGACCCCGCCACGTTCGCCGGCAACAGCAACAAGGACACCAAGGCCTGGGTCGGCCTGGACAAGAAGAACAACCCCGACGACCCGATGCTCAACCGGGCGCTGCGCCAGACCTACCCGCCCGGCTCGACCTTCAAGGTGGTGACCGCGGCCGCCGCCCTGGAGCACCGGCAGGTCACGGACATCGACGCGGCCACCGAGACGCCGCTGCCGTGGATCATGCCCGGCACCACCACCCCGCTGAGGAACGAGGGCAACATCCCCTGCGAGAACGCCACGCTGCGGACCGCGCTGCGCGTCTCCTGCAACACCGTCTTCGGCAAGCTCGGCGCGGACCTCGGCAAGGACAAGATGCTGGAGACCGCGAAGAAGTTCGGCTTCAACCAGGAGCAGTTCATCCCGGTACGCGCGGACGCGTCGGTCTTCCCCGAGGAGCTGAACGCCTCGCAGACCGCGCTCTCCTCGATCGGCCAGTTCGACACCCGTACCACCCCGCTCCAGATGGCCATGGTCACCGCCGCGATCGCCAATGACGGCAAGCTGATGAAGCCGTACATGATCGACCGTCTTGAGTCGCCGAGCGTGGACGTGCTCGACAAGAACGAGCCCGAGGAGCTGAGCCGCCCCCTCAGCCAGGAGAACGCGCAGAAGCTCCAGAGCATGATGGAGACGGTCGTCAACGAGGGCACCGGCCAGAAGGCGCGCATTCCGAACGTGACCGTCGGCGGCAAGACCGGTACCGCCCAGCACGGCGAGAACAACAGCAAGAACCCGTACGCCTGGTTCATCTCGTACGCCAAGGCGGACAACGGCTCCCCGGTCGCCGTCGCGGTCGTCGTCGAGGACAGCAATGCCAGCCGTGACGACATCTCCGGCGGCGGCCTCGCGGCCCCGATCGCGAAGAGCGTGATGAAAGCAGTCCTCGACAGCAAGAAGTGACGCCGGTCACGGCTCACGTCCATTCCTGCACATTGCGATACCGGTCGTATATCAGGTGACCGTTACGGGCCAACCGCATGCGGCGTGCCCGGTAGCGTAGGCGCGAACAGCACACCGCCGGACCACACACCGGTGCGGTCGGGACTGACGGAGAGGGCTGGAACGTTATGGAAGAGCCGCGTCGCCTCGGCGGCCGGTACGAGCTGGGCTCGGTGCTCGGCCGTGGTGGCATGGCGGAGGTCTACCTCGCGCATGACACCCGGCTCGGTCGCACCGTCGCCGTGAAGACGCTCCGGGCGGACCTCGCCCGCGATCCGTCCTTCCAGGCCCGGTTCCGCCGAGAGGCCCAGTCGGCCGCCTCGCTCAACCACCCGGCGATCGTCGCGGTCTACGACACCGGCGAGGACTACGTCGACGGGGTGTCCCTCCCGTACATCGTGATGGAACACGTCGACGGATCGACCCTGAGAGAGCTGCTGCACTCCGGGCGCAGACTCCTGCCCGAGCGCACGCTGGAGATGACGGTCGGGATCCTCCAGGCACTGGAGTACTCCCACCGCAACGGCATCGTCCACCGGGACATCAAACCGGCCAACGTCATGCTGACGCGCACCGGCCAGGTCAAGGTCATGGACTTCGGCATCGCCCGCGCCATGGGCGACTCCGGGATGACGATGACGCAGACCTCCGCCGTCATCGGCACCGCGCAGTACCTCTCCCCCGAGCAGGCCAAGGGCGAGCAGGTCGACGCGCGCTCGGACCTTTACTCCACGGGCTGTCTGCTCTACGAACTGCTGACGGTCCGGCCCCCGTTCATCGGGGACTCCCCGGTGGCCGTCGCCTACCAGCACGTACGGGAAGAGCCGCAGACGCCCAGCGTCTTCGACCCGGAGATCACGCCCGAGATGGACGCGATCGTGCTGAAGGCCCTCGTCAAGGACCCCGACTACCGCTACCAGTCGGCCGACGAGATGCGTGCCGACATCGAGGCGTGCCTCGACGGCCAGCCCGTCGCCGCCACGGCGGCCATGGGCGCGGTCGGCTACGGCGGCGGCGGATACGGCGGCCCCCCGGACCAGCCGACGACGGCGATGCGCCAGGGCGACCCGGGCGGCCAGACCTCCATGCTCCCGCCCGTCGGCCCGGACGACGGCGGCTATGGCGGCTACGACGACCGCCCGGCCCGGCGCCGGCAGAAGAAGTCCAACACCTCGACGATCCTGCTGGCGGTCGCGGGCGTCCTGGTGCTGGTCGGCGCCATCCTGATCGGCAAGTCGGTCTTCGGCGACAACGGCGGAAGCAGTCGGCTGGATGTCCCCCAGCTCGTCGGCAAGACACTCACCGAGGCCCAACAGCTCGCGGAGAACGCGAGCGTGAAGGTCGCGCAGTCCGGCTCGGAACGCTGCGACGTGCCCAAGGGCTCCATCTGCAGCCAGATCCCGGCCAGCGGCAAGATGGGCCAGGGCGAGACCATCCAGGTCGTCGTCTCGGAGGGCGCTCCGCAGGTCAAGGTCCCGGACGTCACCGACAAGCAGAAGGACAAGGCGACCGACATTCTGGAAGGCGAGAACTTCCAGGTCGATTACAAGACGGAGGAGTCGGAGGAGGACCCCGGGACGGTGCTCGCACAGGACCCGGAGGGCGGCTCCATGGTCGAGAAGGCGTCCAAGATCACGCTGACGATCGCCACCCAGAGCCAGATTCCCGTTCCGGACGTGACCGGCCTGCTGGTGGACAACGGCGAGCCCCAGCTGAAAACGCTCGGCTTCACGGTCGTACGGAACGACGTGGACTCGCAAGAGGCCCCGGGCACCGTTATTGAGCAGGACCCGCCGGGCGGCACCAAGGCCGCCAAGGGCTCACAGGTCACCCTGAAGGTCTCCAAGGGCCCGAAGCAGGAGAAGGTCCAGATCCCCGAGATCCGCGGCAAGACCTTCGGAGAGGTCCAGGGCACGCTCCAGGGGATGGGCCTCAATGTCGCGCTCGCGCCGAACTCGCCGAACGACCCCAACGCCCTAGTGATAAACAGCGATCCCGAGCCCGGTAAGGAAGTCAACAAGAACGACACCGTCACCCTGACCACCGTGCCCGGCCAGGGCAACAACGGCGGAGGCAACAACAACGGAGGCGGCTTCTTCGGCGGCCCCTCCGGCGTCGGCTTCCGTAGCAAGGACTGACAAGCAGGACAGGCGGTACGCGAACAGCCCCGGCACCCTTCGTAAGGGTGCCGGGGCTGTTCCGTGCCCTCTCCAGGTGCGGCCGCTAGCGCAGCTCAGGCGGGGGCGTGCGGTTCTTGTCGACCTTTTCCGTGCGCTCCAGCTCGGCCCAGACGATGTAGCGGTAGTCCGAGGTGTAGATCGGCGTGCAGGTCGTCAGGGTGAGGTAGCGGCCGGCCTTCTTCTTCCCCGACTCCTTGGGGACCGGCTGGAGTACGTCCACGTTGTACTTCGAGGTCTTCGGAAGCTCCTTGAAGACCTTGTAGATGTACCAGGTGTCGCGGGTCTCGAAGACGACCGGATCGCCGGTCTTGAGCTTGTGGATGTTGTGGAACCTCGCCCCGTGGCCGTCCCGGTGCGCGGCCAGGGTGAAGTTGCCCTTCTCGTCCCAGGGGAGGGCCGACTTGACGGGCTCGGTGTAGTAGCCGGCGATCCCGTCGTTCAGTGACGAGGTCGAGGTGCCCTTCTTGACCAGCACCTCGCCCGTGTCCATCGCGGGGACGTGCAGAAAGCCGATGCCGTCCTCGGAGTCGTAGGTCCGGGGAGCGGCGCCAGGCTTCTTCTCCTGCGCCCAGCCGTGGCGTACGTCGTCGCCCTGCTTCGCGGCCTCGCGGTCGGCCAGGACGTTCGTCCACCACAGCGAGTAGACGACGAAGAGACCGAGCACCACGCCCGCGGTGATGAGCAGTTCGCCGAAGACGCTGACGGCGGCCGCGAGCGGGCCCCTGGGGCGGCGGGCCCGTACGGGAGCCGGGGCCGGAGCCGCGTCCGACGGCGGCGGTGCGTCGGCCTGCTCGTCGTGCTCGGTACTCGCTGCCACCGCACCCGTCCCCAAAGTCCCTGAAGTGTGTCCGCGCTCCGAGCGGCGTCAGCCGACGAGAGCGTCGGGCTTGCCCTTGCTGCGCGGCCGTTCGTCCACCATCTTGCCCCACACGATCATCCGATAGGTACTGGTGAACTCCGGGGTGCACGTCGTCAGCGTGATGTAGCGACCGGGCTCCGTGAACCCCGAACCCGGCGGCACCGGACCGATCACGCTCACATTCGACGGCGACGTCTGCGGCAGGAGCCGGGTCATGTCGTACGTGTAGTACGCGTCCCGCGTCTCGACGATGATCTCGTCGCCCGGCTTCAACTGGTTGATGTAGCGGAAGGGTTCGCCATGGGTGTTGCGGTGGCCGGCCACCGCGAAGTTGCCCTGCTTGTCGGCGGGCATCGCCGTCTTGAGGCGGCCTTCCGCGTAATGGCCGACCATGCCGTGGTCGAGGACCTTCGGCTTGCTGATGCCCTCGGCGATCGGCACGACGACGTCCAGCTTCGGAATATGCATGATGGCGAAGCCCTGCCCCGGCTCGAAGGCGCCCGGCTGCCGTTCCTTCGTCCAGCTGTCCTGGATCTTGTTCGCCTCGTTGCCGGTGAACTGGCCGGCTCGGATGTTCGTCCACCAGAGCTGGTATGTGACGAACAGCAGCATCAGGACGCCGAAGGTGATGAACAGCTCGCCGACCGCCCGGCTGGCGATGACGGCGGGGCTCTCCTTGCGGGCACGCGCCGCGCGCCGCGCCTCGACCCGGGAGAGCGGTCTGGCGGGCGCCTGCTCCTCTGAGCCGTGCCCGGCGTCGGCCCCGGCGGGCTCGGCGCGTCTACGGCCCCGGCCACCGCCCTTGGCGGCCCTGCGCCGCTCGGCCCGGCCCCCGGTCACGGGCTCCGCCTCGACCGCCCGGCGCGTGTCCGCGGTCCGGAGTCCGACGGTCTGATCATCCAGCCGGGGCTCAGGCACAGGAGGCGCGGGGGCGGGTACATGTACGGGCGCCGGTTCGGGTACAGGCGCGGGCCCGGGTACGCGTACGGGCGCGGGCGCGGGATCCGGCTCGGGTACGGGTATCAGGGCCGGATCGGCCGCCGGCGTCGTACCGTCCGCGTAGTACGAGGGCGTGCCGGACTCCGGTCCCCGGGGGGCTTCCGCCGCGTACTGGCGGTAGTAGTCGCCGGACCACTCCGGCCCCGGGGCCGTGGCTTCCGGTACGGGCTCCGGCTGCCGGGGGCCCCGGTGCCGCCCCTGCTTCCGTACCGGCGGCGGCCCCTGCTCCTGGCCCTGCCCCTGTTGTCCCGGGAGCGGATCGTTCAGCGGGTCCGCCAGCCCGTCCACCGCCGCCTCGAACGCTCCGGAGTCCCCGTACCCTCCCTGCTCGTACGAGGCTCCGTAACCCGCGTCGTGTTCGGGGCGGAGTGCCGTCACGCGAGCGCCTTGCCCACCACCGGCGCCAGCCCCGTCGACCGGCCCACCGCACCCGGATCGCCGCACTGCGCCAGCCAGTTGGCCAGCATCAGATGCCCATGCTCGGTGAGGACCGACTCCGGGTGGAACTGCACACCCTCGACGGCCAGTTCACGGTGGCGTACGCCCATGATGATGCCGTCCGCGGTGCGCGCCGTGACCTCCAGCTCGGCCGGCAGCGCGGCGGGCTCCGCCGCGAGCGAGTGGTACCGGGTCGCCGTGAACGGCGAAGGCAGCCCCGCGAAGACGCCCTTGCCCTCGTGCGTGACGAGCGACGTCTTGCCGTGCAGCAACTGGGGGGCGCGGCCGACGACACCGCCGTACGCGACCGCCATCGACTGCATCCCGAGGCAGACCCCGAAGACGGGCACGCCGGTCTCGGCGCAGTGACGCACCATCTCGACGCAGACACCGGCCTGTTCGGGCGTACCGGGCCCGGGGGAGAGCAGAACGCCGTCGAAGCCGTCCTGGGCGTGAGCGGTCGTCACCTCGTCGTTGCGCAGCACCTCGCACTCGGCGCCGAGCTGGTAGAGGTACTGGACGAGGTTGAAGACGAAGCTGTCGTAGTTGTCGACAACGAGAATGCGCGCGCTCATCCGGCCGCCCCCTCTCCGTCGACCGTCACATCGTTGAACGGCAGCAGCGGCTCCGCCCACGGGAAGACGTACTGGAACAGCACATAGACGACGGCGAGCGCCAACAGGAGCGAGATCGCCGCCCGCAGCCACACGTTGCCCGGCAGATGCCGCCAGATCCAGCCGTACATGCTGTCCCTTCCGTCCGGTACCGCGCCAGGCGGTACGGCACCAGACTAAAGGGCTCCACCGACACATGGGCGGTTCATCGGTCAGCTGCACAGAGGTTCGGGGGTTGCTCTTCGTCACAAGGGCGCGCACCAGCCACCCCGGCGGCTGCCCGCCCGCTATCCGACCGGCTCCGCGTAGTGCAGATCCACCGTGCCCGTGTAGCCCGGCAGCGTCTCCTTGCCGTGCTCGTCGATCTTCCAGCCGAGGCCGTACGCCTTGACGTAGAGCTGGTAGTTCTGGATCGCCGGGGAGTCGGCGAGCGCCTTGCGGAGCTTGCCCTGGTCACCAACAGCGGTGATCTTGTAGGGCGGCGAGTAGACGCGGCCCTGGAGGATCAGCGTGTTCCCCACGCACCGTACGGCGCTGGTGGAGATCAGCCGCTGGTCCATGACGCGGATGCCCTCCGCGCCGCCCTTCCACAGGGCGTTGACGACGGCCTGCAGATCCTGCTGGTGGATGACGAGGTCATTGGGCTGCGGTTCGGGATAGCCGGGGTTGGCCGTGGCGTTCGGCGGGGCGTCGTCGAGCGTGACGGTGAGCGCCCGGCCGGTGACCTTCTTGGTGCCCGCGCCCTTCTCCAGGGCGTTCAGCCTGGCGTCCTCGGCGTCGGTGGTGCCGTGGTCGCGGCTGACGAGGGTGTCGATGTCGTGCCGTACCGCCGCGTTGGCATCGCCCAGCTCGGCGTTCTTCCGGTCGCGTTCGTGGATCAGGTCGGAGAGCTTGAGCAGCGAGGTGTCGGTACGGATGTTGGTGCCCTTGGCCGTGTTGAAGCTGGTCACGAAGATCAGCCCGGCGAGGGCGAAGACGGCAGCCGTGAGCAGCCGGACGGGCCGCCTGTTCGGTCGGCGGACCGGCCCTGGGGGAGAGTCGGCGGAATTGCTCAACGTACCCTTATCTCCTTAGGCGCCGCGGAAGCACTACGCTAACGGACGCCCGGGGGCGGCGGTGTTCCCCCTGCTCTCCGCCCCGGCACACCGTTTCAGTCCCCCTGCGCGGTCACGCAGCGCATCGACAGGAGAGTCCCTCGTGCCGAAGTCACGTATCCGCAAGAAGGCCGAATTCACGCCGCCTCCGGCCGCGAAGCAGACGGTCAACCTCAAGCTGACCAACCGGAGCTGGGTGGCCCCGGTCATGCTTGCCCTGTTCCTGATCGGCCTCGCCTGGATCGTCGTTTTTTATGTGACCGAGGGCGATCTTCCGCTGCAGAGCTTCGGGAACTGGAACATCGTGGTCGGGTTCGGCTTCATCGCCGCCGGCTTCGGTGTCTCGACCCAGTGGAAGTAGCGGGTCCACCACTCCGCCGTCAAGCTCTGCCCCGACTTATCCACAGCGTTGTCCACAGCAGGGGAAAAGGTCAGACGATCTGTGGATAACTCCACGGGACGTTGACGCCGGTGTGACTGCATCCGCCATTCTGATGACGCGCTCGCCCCTTGTCGCCACTGGTCAAACCCACATCGGCGACAAGGGGCACGCACGTTCCCCACAGGATGCACAAGATCCGCCACACTCTGTGGACAACTGTGGAGTACGGGCCGTCCTCGCGGAGTCACGCTCAGGTGAGCCGGGCGCGACAGGCGGCGTGAGACGGCTCAGGTGAGTGAGGCCGTTCTGGCCACGACGATCACGACCGTCGCCACCAGCACCAGCGCGCACGTGCCGTACTGCACGAGAGCCCGCCGCTCGCGGGGCGCGTGCACCATCCCTATGGCGATCACCACGCCCGCCACCAGCCCGCCGACGTGTGCCTCCCAGGCGATGTTGGACCAGGTGAAGGTGAAGAGCAGATTCAGCGCCAGCAGGACCAGGACCGGCCGCATGTCGTAGTTGAGCCGCCGCATCAGGACGACGGTCGCGCCGAGCAGCCCGAAGATCGCGCCGGAAGCGCCCAGCGAGGGCTGGTTCGGTGCGGCGAGGAGATACGTCAGCGCGCTGCCGGCCAGCCCGGAGAGCAGATAGAGCGCCAGGAAGCGGACGCGGCCGAGAGCCGCCTCCAGCGGCCCGCCGAGCCACCACAGCCCGAGCATGTTGAAGGCGATGTGCCAGATCTCCTGGTGCAGGAACATGGCGGTGACCAGCCGGTACCACTCGCCGTCCGCGACGCCGACGATACGGTCGAACCCGGGGCTGAAGGCGTAACCGATCAGGTCGAGGTCCTGGACGAGGCGATACCGGTCGTCCACCGCGAGGACGGCGACGAATACCGCGACATTGATGCCCAGCAGGATCTTGGTGAGCAGCCGGGGATCGGCCGCGACCGTGCCGCCGGCGAGGGTGCGCGGCCGGTTGGCGCTCGCTCCGTGCCCCGTACCCGAGCCCTGCCGGACGCATTCCGGGCACTGGAAGCCGACAGAGGCACTGATCATGCACTCGGGGCAGATGGGGCGCTCGCAACGCGTGCAGCGTATGCCCGTCTCCCGGTCCGGATGCCGGTAACAGCTGGGCAGGCCTTCGGTGACGGCAGGCTGGTCCTGGCCTCCGTGGCCGCCTGGCGGGTGGTCCATCGGTCCCCTCGGTCCTCGTGACGGCGGACGGTGCCCGGCACGGCACAGCGCACCGCCCCGCCCGTCCGGTATGTAACCACTACGGACGGGCAGGGCGGGATGGTTCCCCGAACCGGGGAACCGGACGGTGGTGAGCGGTCAGCGCGTCTCGATGACGACCGACTCGATCACGACCTCCTTCAGCGGGCGGTCGGTGCGCGGGTTGGTCTGGGTACCGCCGATGGCGTCCACGACCTTCTTGCCGGCCTCGTTGGTGACCTCGCCGAAGATGGTGTGCTTCCGGTTCAGCCACGTGGTGGGCGCCAGGGTGATGAAGAACTGCGAGCCGTTGGTGCCCGGGCCCGCGTTCGCCATCGCCAGCAGGTACGGCCTGTCGAAGCCGAGGTCCGGGTGGAACTCGTCCTCGAACTTGTAGCCGGGGCCACCGGTGCCGTTGCCCAGCGGGTCCCCGCCCTGGATCATGAAGCCGCTGATCACGCGGTGGAAGACAGTGCCGTCGTACAGCCTGTCCGTGGTCTTCTGGCCGGTCTCCGGGTTGACCCACTCCCGCTCGCCCTGCGCGAGCTCGACAAAGTTCTTGACCGTCTTCGGCGCGTGGTTCGGCAGGAGCCGTACCTCAATGTCGCCGTGGTTGGTCTTCAGGGTGGCGTAAAGCTGCTCGGCCACGATCTGCCTTCCGTAAGTCTTCTCTGACTCTCACGATCCTCGCACGGAAGGCGGCGGAAGACGGAAGGGGGACGGCAGGAGACATGCCGAGGCGGCGGTGTGGTCACGCCGGAACCCGCGCATGCTGGAGAGAGGGGTGACATCGTCACCCATGAGTACGTACGGGCATGAGTACGTACGGAATGTACGCGGAGGACCGCGATGTCCGGGCATCACTCACGTCGCCTTCCATGACCCGGATGCCCGCAACGCATGCCGAGACCGAGCCCAGCAGGCATGATCTCGAAAAGGGTGGATAGGCGAAATACGGAACGCCACCGAGGAGGATGATCCTGTGACCCGCATGGACAGCGTGCGCGCCGCTACCGGTTCGGCAAAGGAGAGCGTGCAGCACGCCGCGGTAGTGGTGGCCCCTTACGCCGGTACGGCCAAGGAACAGGCCGCTCTGGCCAAGGCACAGGCCGCGCTCTACGCCCGCGAGGCGCGTGTACGGCTCGCCCCGACAGTATCGAAGGCCGCTCAGCAAGCTCGTGTTCAGTACGGCGCCCATGTGGCGCCCCGGGTACCCCCAAAGGTCGATAAGGCCGCGCACCGCGCCGCGGTGCGCACTCGTCGGGCCGCCCGTCAGGCGGCGGATTACACGGTGCCGCGAGTGAATCAGGCGGTGGCCACCGCACAGCCGGTGGCCGAACAGGCCGCGGCACGTTCCGCGGCCGCCCTGGCCGCTCTGCGCGGACAGGTCACGGCGAAAGAGATCCAGAAGCTGGTGAGGAAGCATGAACGGCGGGCCAGGGCCGGCCGGGTGGCCAAGGGCCTGGCGGTCCTCTGCGTGCTGGCCGGTGGGGCTTTCGCCGCCTGGAAGTGGTGGGACAAGCAGGCGAATCCGGACTGGCTCGTGGAGCCGCCGGCCGCTACCGAGGTCTCGGAGCGTGGTCCGCTGACGTCCATGGACGGCAGCCATGTGGTCGATCCACTGGATCCGGAGGTCCAGGCGAAGCAGGCCGAGGCGGAGGCGTCGGAGAACGACCGGGACGACCGTCCCTGACCACACGGACCACGGAACAGACCACGGAGATCACAGACCGGGCGTGGCACTCGCCGCGCCTGTAGTCCATGTTGTCCGCGCTCTTGCCGTCCGCGCTCTTGCCGTCCGCGCTCTCGCTGTTCACGTTCTGGCTGTTCGTGTTCTCGCTGTCCGCGTCGTCCTCGTCGCGCCACCGGCGTACGGGGTTCGGCGACGGGCGCACCGGAGGTGAGGGGCGCCGGGAGACCGCGGGGTTCCCGGCGCCTCACGCCGCGACGAGCGCCGCGTCGGCGGCGTACGCGCTCACCTGCGCCGCGCGGGGGTCGGTGTCGCTCGGCACATCCGCCGGCAGATGACGGACCGACGGTGACGAGCCATGCGCCTCGGCGCGGATACGCTGCTTGATCGTGGGCGGCAGCGACCTGCCGCGTGGCAGCGACCTGGGTACGGTCGCCCTGGCCGGAGTGGCCTCGGTGACGTGGTGCGCGGCGGCGGGTGCCGGCGCGGGCTGCTCGGCCGGCTGCCGCACGGCATTGCCGGCGGCAGCGGCCGGGGCGGTCAGCCCCAGGGAGGCGAGCACCGCGAAGAACGCGGTGATGAAGACAGTCCACAGTTTCTTGACCTTGAAGGCGGCCATGACCCCTCGCTTTCGGGTTGAGCGGTTTACATACCTTCCTCATGATGTGGACGCATCTTGAGAATCCACGGAGCTACGCCGCCGTCCGGCAGTTCTTCGGATGAACACCACTCGTACGGTCCAACCGGCCCCGCGGATCCGCGGCCTCAGCGCGCCCGACGCCGTACCCGAAGCAGCGCTTCCCCGTCGCCGACCGACGCGTACGAGCGAACGTCAGCGCACGTCAGCGCCCCTCCAGCGCCTCCGGCACTCCCCTCTTCGCCGGCCGAGGCACGACTTCCGCCACACCGCCACCCGGAGAGATCGCCGCTGGGCAGGGCTCACCATCTGCTCGGCCGCGCGGCGTCACCCGCCTGCCGCTCAGGGCGCGCCGTATCGGCGCAAACCGGAAAGGCTGATGCTCTCGCCACACCGCTCGGCAGAAGAGAAAGAGAGAACGCCATGACGCTGCGCCCGTCCCGCGAGCTCATACGCTCGCGGCCCGTCGCCGCCCTCGCCTCCGTGTGCTCCGTGGCGGCGCTCGCGGCGCCCGCCCCCGCCATCGCCGAGGGCGCTTCCTCCGGCTCGGGCGGCGGCATAGCCAAGCCGACGGTGGTGCTGGTGCACGGCGCGTTCGCCGACGCCTCCGGGTGGGACGGCGTGGTGGAACGGCTTCAGCGCGACGGGTATCCCGTCATAGCCCCGGCGAACCCGCTGCGCGGGCTGGCCAGTGACTCCGCCTACATCGCCGGCGTCCTGAAGAGCGTCAAGGGTCCGGTCATCCTCGCCGGCCACTCCTACGGCGGCGCGGTGATCGGCGAGGCCGCCGCCGGCAACCGCAACGTCAAGGCGCTGGTGTACATCTCGGCCTTCATGCCCGACAAGGGGGAGGCGCTCGGGGCGCTGGGCGCGAAGTTCCGCGGCAGCCGGCTCAATCCGGCGCTCAGACAGGTGCCGTTCCAGAACGGCGACGGCACGACGGGCACCGATCTGTACATCAAGCCCGACAAGTTCCACCAGGTCTTCGCGGCGGACCTCGCGGCCTCCACCGCCGCGCAGATGTCCGCCACCCAGCGCCCGATCAGCGCGTCGGCCTTCACGGAGAAGGCCGACGCCGCCGCCTGGAAGACCATCCCGTCCTGGTTCCTCGTGGCCACCAAGGACCATGCGATAGCCCCGGACCTGGAGCGCTTCGAGGCGAAACGGGCGGGCTCCCACACCATCGAGGTGAATTCCTCGCACGTGGCGATGATCTCCCACCCCGGCACCGTCACCAGCCTCATCCTCGACGCCATCCGCACCGAGGCCTCCGGCACCCCGTCCCTGGCCACGACGGGCGGCAATGCCTCAGCCACCGGTCTGATCGGCGTCGTCGCGATCGTCGCGGGCGTGGGCCTGATCGTGGCCGTACGCAGACACCAGGCACGCGGCCGCTGACCCGGCCAACGGAAGGGAAGCGGGGCGGCGGACCAGTGCGCCCAGGAGAAGGACCGCGATGCGGGACGAGGACGAGCCCCATCCCGAGCCCGCACACCAGCAGCCCGGGAATGAGCTGCCAGGGCGGGAGCTCCGTCTCGCCTGGAGCGCGATGACGGCCAGACCCGGTGCCATGCCCAGCAGACCGGACATCACCAGGTACTTGCCGTTGACGCGGTCCGAAAGACGACGGCCGAGGAAGGTCTCGATGCGCCGCCACGCGTCAGCGGCGGCTTCCGGGTGCGGGCCCATGCCGGTCACGCGGAACGGCCGCATCAGGCGCGGGCCGACCTCCGCGTCGTTCAGGAGGGCGTGCCCGGCCTTCGGGTACTCCTTCACGTCGTGGACGACGCCGAGCCGCTCCAGCGCCGAATCCAGCCTCTCTGCGGCGCCCTTGAGCATCCGGTCGCGTCCGCCGTAGCTCGCGACGACGGGACAGGCCCCGGCCAGCGTCTCGTCCAGTTTCCTGGGGAGCGTCCCGTAGTTGGCGGAGCCGCGTCGAAGCCGCCCCGCGCCGCCGACATCACGGCGAAGGCACCGCCCATGCGGAAGCCGATGATGCCCACCGCGCCGGTGCAGTCGGGGCTCTCGGCGAGGAAGGTCCGGGCCGCCGCGATGTCGTGGCCGTGTCGATGCGGCGCGGGCTGTCCGAGAAGACGAACCCGATGGCACCGGCACCTGCGTCGACGGCCGTGTCGACGTCCCTCTCGGTTTTCAGACCGCGGATCTTGATGAACACGGAGTTGCTCAGGCTGGTGCTCCGTTGTGGCGTCCATTGGTCCGGTTGCGGGTGCGAGTTTGCTGATGGCCGGCTGGTCAGTTCGGGGCGGTGGTTCCGGCGACCACGTCGACGGCGAGACGGCGATGCGCGGCGAAGAAGCCTGAGGGCGGTGTCGGTGTCGCGGGCACGCAGAATGGCGACGAGCCCGCGGTGCTCCTCCGGGATGCGCGTGAGGTAACCCTCGGTGCTGTGGGTGATCCGGGTCAGCAGGAACAGGTGAACCTGGCAGCGGATGGCCTCCCACGCGTCCTGCAGGCGCAGATGTCCGGCGGCGGCGAAGACAGCGTCGTGGAAGGCGATGTCCAGGGAGCCGGACGACCTGCGCGAAGGTTGCCCGCCCACAGGCCGGTTGAGTGACTTTCAGCCCAGCTCAGAACGGGCCGCCGCTCACGGCTTGAGGTGCTGTAGATAGGAAAGCTCAACCGGGCACTCGGGCTGCGGGCATGCCGACAGTTCGCAGAGTCGACAGACGACAGTTGCGTGGTCTGCGCTTCGAGGCAGGGTTTCGAGGACGGTGGCGAGGAGGCGTTCGAGATGCCGACGGTCATCAGGGAGCAGCGGCGCCAGAACAGTCGCGAGTACCTTCGATCGGGCAGCTAGCACATCGGCTGCCTTTTCGTGTCCCGCCGGCGTCAGGGTCAGCGCGACAGCCCTACGGTCCTTGTCGGTCCGGCCACGACGGACGAGGCCGTGCGCCTCAAGCTGCGCCACCATCCGCACTGCCGCCGAGTGCGTCAGGCCGGTTCGGCGACCCACCTCCATGATGGTGATCCCCGGGTGGTCTGCCAGTTGTACCACCGCGGCATCCGCCGTCGTCACCCTGAGCTCATCAGTTACCGCGACACACAAGGCACCAAGGAGGTTCTCCACTCGCAATTCATGTGCAACACTCATACATATATTGTCCCGCATTCCAAGGTGGTTGTCCAGATGACGCGTGGTGTCTCGTTTGGCGTGGGGGCCGGTCTGCTCTGGGGTCTGGCCTTCGTCCTTCCGGGTCTCGTTCCGCGCTGGTCGGCACTGACGCTCACCACCGGTCGGTATCTGGCCTACGGGGCGGTGTCGGTTGTGGTCCTCACCGTCATCGCACGGCGCCAGCCGGGCACGCTGGAGACGCTTCGCCGCCACTGGCGGCCCGCATTGGTGTTCGCGGCCACCGGCAACGTCGGCTACTACCTTCTTCTCGTGGTCGGCATCCAGACGGTCGGCGCTCCCGTCGCCACAGTCGTCGTAGGGTCGACGCCGGTGGTGGTTGCGGCGGTGTCAAACATTCGCGAGCGCCTTTACGCGTGGCGTCGGATCGCGCCACCTCTGATCCTGGTCGGCGTTGGGTTGGCAACGGTCAGCGGCCCGAACGTGCTGCGGCCGGCAGGGTCTTCCCTGGCAGCTGTGCTGGGCATCGTGGCAAGTGCAGGCGCGGTCGCTCTGTGGACGACCTACGGGATCGGCAACGCGACGTTCTTGCGCCGCCACCGCGAGATAGGAGGGTCCTCGTGGTCGGCGACCGTCGGGATCTTCACCGGCCTGCTCGCATTGGCGCTTGTGCCCATGGCTGTCCTCCTCGGACCTGTCGAGGCTGGCCGAGGGGTGACTGGTAGCGACATCGGGGGCATTGTTGCGGTAAGCGCCGCGCTGGGGTGCGTGGTCTCCTGGGGTGGCACGTGGTCGTGGAACGAAGCATCCAGCCGGTTGTCGACGACTTTCGCCGGCCTGCTCATCGCCACCGAAACGATCTCCGGATACACCTACTCCTACATCCTCGACGCCCGCCTGCCCCCGTCGACAGAACTGCTTGGTCTCGGCCTTGTCGTTGCAGGTGTCGTTGCCGTCACAGGTATCCGCCCCCGAACCCCGTCCTCGCAGACGCCGGGCACTCGAACTCGCGCAGTTCGGTGGTGAGTTCGTCGAGGGCGGGGCCGGCTGGGACGTTGCGGTACCAGACGTAGTTGAGCAGCCGCTGCCCCTTGGCGATACCGCCGTCCAATCCGGGGACCGGATACAGGACCGCTGGCCGGTTTTGCCGGCGAGTTGGAAGCGGTAGTTGCGTTCGTCTTCGCTTAGGCGCAGGGCGCCGGCCAGGGCGTCGAGGACTCCCGGGGAGGCGCCGGCCAGACGGCCTTGCTCCAGCCGTGTGTAGTAGTCGGTGCTGATCGAGGCGAGCTGGGCCACCTCCTCGCGGCGCAGGCCCGACCCGCGGCGGGACTGCCCGGGTGTGGACAGGCCGACGTCCGCCGGGTCGAGGCGGCTGCGGAGTGCTTTGAGGAAAGCGGCGAGTTCCCTGGGACGGTCTGTGTGCGCTCATGCCACTCAGCGTCTTCCATGGAAAGAACGGCATGAAGGAGCACGACGAACCTAGGAAAACTCCTTCCCAGGAAGACTTTCTCCCCTGGTCAGGGCGGTGGGACCGCCAAATACTTGAGACCGAGCCCGAGAAAACTTCCCCTGAAAGGCAGTCAGCCATGCGTATCGACATCACCTTTGACAGCCACGGCAACCGTCTGGCCGGCCACCTTTACCTCCCTGAGGGGCGTACCGGGGCGGTTCCGGGGGTCGTTGTGGTCGGAGCCGCCTCCGGTACCAAGGAGCAGTCCCCGGCGGCCTACGGCGCCCGGCTCGCCGAACTGGGGTATGCGGCCCTGGCGTTCGACCACACCAGTTACGGCGACAGCGAGGGCCTGCCCCGCTTCGACGAGGACCCCTATGCCAAGTCCGAGGACATCAAGAACGCGGTGACGTTCCTCGTGGGCCGCGACGAGGTCGACCGGGAGCGGATCGGGGCGGTCGGTGTCTGCGGCGGAGGCGGCTACGTTCCCTACGCCGCCGTCGCCGACCGGCGGATCAAGGCGGTCGCGACGGTCAGCGGCCTGCCCGACCTGCGCGCCACCATCACCAGCGGTTACGCGGGCGACTGGCGCCAGACGATGGGCGCCGCCGCCGCGGCGCGCGAGGCGTACGCACAGGGCGCGGAAGCGCAGTACGTGCCCTTCATGCCCGATGGCGACGGCGGTGAGTGGGTCAACAACGGCAAGAAGTTCTACCTCACCGACCGCAACCAGGACCCCGCCTGGAACAACAAGATGCTGCTGTGGTCGTACGACAAGATGGCCCAGTTCTCCGCCGTGGACACCATCGAACTCCTCGCGCCCACCCCGCTGCTGCTCATCGCCGGCACCAAGGCCGAGACACTCCAGCAGAGCCAGGCCGCCTACGCCGCCGCCCAGGAACCGAAGGAACTCTTCCTCATCGAGGGCGGCACCCACTTCGACTTCTACGACCTGCCCCAGTACGTAACCCCCGCCGTCACCAAGATCGACAGCTTCCTGCGCACCCACCTCTGAACGCCCTCGTTTCGGCAGCCACCCATCCCGCCCCCGGCCCCGCCCCCGCCCCCGGCAAAGAGCCGGGAGCCGGGAGCCGGACACCGCGGCGGCTGCCTGGACAGCGCACCCATAGCCGGCCTTTCCGACACCCCGGATCAGGAGATCCCCCGACATGGACGCCACCGCAGTGGAGAGCCTCGGCGCGGGCAAGTACCTGCTCGTCACCAGCTACCGCAAGAACGGGGCCCCCGTCCCCACCCCCGTCTGGGTCGTACGCGACGGCGACACCCTCGGCATCTGGACCCCCGCCGACTCCTACAAGGCCAGACGCATCCGCAACCGGAACGACATCCTCGTCGGCCCCTGCGACCTGCGCGGCAACCCCCTCGGCGACCAGGTCCCGGCCACCGCCGAGGTCTGCGACCCCGACACCACCAACCGCTACCGCAAACTCATTGCCCGCAAATACGGCCTCACTGGTCGACTGACCCTCCTCGGCAGCCACTTTCGTCGCGGGCCCGGATCCACCGGTATCCGCATCACCCTCAGCGGCAATGAACCCTCACGGGACGCCTGACCGCAACCATCACGCGGTGGGGATCAGGGTGCTGGCCACCGCGCCCCGCAGGCCGCCCTTGCTGCCCAGTCGACGTGCGGTCCTGCTGACGCTGCGCCGCCCTGTGGCAGGCTGACGCCCGCCGCGGCGAGATTGCCGACGCGATCGTTTCGCGCCACCGCAACCCGGGCTACTTCCCGGACATCGAGCTGCCCGCCTCGCTGACGGCCACGACCGATCCGGCCATCGCGCTGGACGGCGCGGACTACCTCCTGCTGTCCGTTCCCGCGCAGTCTCTGCGCCAGTGCCTGGCGGCATGGACGGCGCGAGCCGAAGTGCGCGAGCGGGTCTGGAGGGTGGCCGGTACCGAACGCGGGCGGGCAGGTGATCGTGGACTTCACCGGGGTCCTCGCTCTGGCGCACTCCGAGAAGCCGTGGCCGCGAGTCGGGCAGTCCGCAGTCAGGCTGTGGGCATGCCAGGGGGCCTTGGAGCGGAAGGGACAAGTGGCGGGGGTTGCTCCTTGAGCTTGGGGGGCCGCTGCATCAGTTCGGAGGCCGCCTCGGCGAGGGTGACCTTGCCGTACAGCAAGGCGGTGACCACAGTCGTGATCGGCATATCGATGCCGTGGGTGCGAGCGAGGTCGAGGATCGCCTCGGCGCTCTTGACGCCCCCGGTGGTCTGCCGGGTTTCGGCGGCGGCCTCTCACTTGTCCTCACCATGGAGGGTGCTGTCGAACTTCTTCATGATCTCGGTGGCCTGTTCAGCCAGCCCGCCATCCGGAGCGGTCAGTACGACACGAGTGCCGTACTCGAACAGCGCCCACGACTTGCGGGGGCCGGCGAGAAGCCGCTGCCGCTGCCGGACGTCTGGCCGGTATCTCGGTGTCCGCGGCGGTCATCATGCCTGCGGAGCACCGACACCGGGTGACGATCGACCGGCGCCCATGGCGAATGGCGCGACTCCTGAACATGCGCGCCCACCAGTCCCAAGGCCGAAGCAGGTCATGCCACCGCGGCTGCGTCCTTCGGCGGCCTGGGCAGGAGCAGGGCGCTGAGGGCGCCCGCCAGGACGACCGCGGCGCATACGAGCAGGGCGATGCGGTAGCCGTGGACGGTGGCTGCGGCCGGAGTGGTGAGGTGGCTGTGGCCAGTGGTGGTGGCGGCGATGGTGACGAGCACGGCCAGGCCGACAGCCCCACCGATCTGGCGGCCCATGTTGATCAGTCATTGTTTTTGCCCCCGTCGTCGACGGCGAGGTGCTGCCGACGGCGCCGTGGCAGGCGCTGGCGGCCGGCGCCGGGCGGGATGTGGAGCTGATCGCGGGACACACCCGGGACGAGTTCCGGCTGTTCATGGCCTTTGGCGGGCAGCTCGGCAAGATCGGTGACGACCAGGCGGCGTCGGCGCTGCATGTGTTCGGTCCCGGCCCTGATGCGGAGCGGCGTTACCGCGAAGGTTTCCCGGGGGCCCCGGCGGAGCGGCTGTACGAACTCGTGCAGTCCGACTGGCTGTTCAGGATGCCCGCGCTGCGGCTGACCGAGGCGCAGATCGCCGGGGGCGGCCGTGCGCACATGTACGAGCTCACCTGGCAGGCCCCGGGCAACGGCGGCGTCATAGGCGCCGGCCATGGTCTGGACGGGCCGCTGGTGTTCGGCACCTTCGACATGCGCCTGGGCCCGCTGCTGCTCGGCCCCGCCCCGACCGCTGACGCGGTGGAGTTGTCGACCCGTCTCCGCACCGCCTGGACCGCCTTCGCCACCACCGGAGAGCCGGGCTGGCCCCGCTACGACGCCCGGCAACGCCTGGTCCAGGTCTTCGACTCACCGTCGGAGGTCGCCGTCTACCCGGAGGAGGTTTCCAGGCGCATCTGGCAGGATCACACGTTTGCCCCGCTGCCGTTGCTGGAGGCATAGCCCGGTGCTCTGCCGTGAAAGGGCGGAGCACCGGAGCGATACCCGGACAGGGGCAGCGGACTCGCCGCTGTCCCGCCGGAGACGCGTTCATCTGAGCCGAATGCAACCGCACCCGACTCCGCGAGCACCCCGAGTTCCGGAAACCGCACCCCTCGACAGCCGAGCCATGCGGCAACACGCCCTGCCAGGTTCAGGGGGAACTTCGATCCGGCCCGCACGCGCCTTGCGACCACGGTGCCGGCCGCGGCGGTCTCCCTCATGCCGCTATGGCAGCGATGATCTTGGCGGTGATGCGTTCGGCGTAGTCGTCGCCCAGAGGGGTCCTGATGACGGCCAGCCGCCAGTAGATCGGGCTGACCAGGAAGTCCAGGCCGAGTTCGACATCGGTGTCAGCAGGCAGCTCCCCGCGCTCGATGGCCTGGTGAAGGATGCGAGCCGCATTCTCGCGTCGAGGGGTGCGGATACTTGAGAGCAGGGCGTCGGCGAGTTCTTCGTTGCGTGCGGTCTCGGCCAGCAGGTCGAGGACGATGCGGGAGACCAGCGGGTGACTCAAGGCACTCATCGTGTCGCGAACGAACTGGGCGATGTCATCGTGCAGGTTTCCCGTGTCGCGGGGGCGTACGGCCGCCAGGGCGGCCCGGGAGGCCAGCTCGATGGTCATGGCCTGCTTCGAGGGCCAGCGCCGGTAGATGGCTGCTTTGCCGGCGCCGGCCCGTCTCGCGACGGCCTCGATCGACAACTTGCCGTATCCGACGGCGCCGAGCTCCTCGAAGAAGGCGACCTCCAGGGCGCGGGTCACGTCTCCTTGCAGGACGGGGCCGCCCGGCGTTCGTTTCGCAGCAGGTGCGGGTCCGGTGTGCATGTGCGCATCCTATTCGAGACGGATCGGTTGCGTCTCGGCTGAGGCAGACGTACGGTCGCAGTCGAGGCGGAACGGTTCCGCCTCGACTAGGAGGGGCATCCGATGAAGTTCCTTTTCGATGACGAGTCCTTCTCCTTCGAGACGCTGCGCGCGGCTGGGTTCGCTCACTACGGCGGCGCCGACCTGGGCGAGGTCATCGCCACTGTCCAGAACATCACGGAGGGCGACGAGGAGAGCTGGCACCGGGCCTGGAAGGCGACGGCCGAGCGGGCTCAGGCCATCGGCGAGCGGGCGCTGGCCGACGGGCACCGCGTGAGCGCGCGCGAGGCGCTGCTGCGGGCGTCGAACTACTACCGGACGGCCGAGTTCTACCTGCGCGAGCACCCCGCCACCGACCCGGAAGTCAAGCTGCTGTCCTCACGTTCGCACGACGCCTTCGCCACTGCGGCGGGGCTGTTCGACACGCCCGTCGAGCCGGTGGCCATTCCCTACGAGAACACCACACTGCCGGGCTATCTCTTCCTGGTCGACGACTCCGGCACCCCCCGCCCGACCGTCGTGTACACCAGTGGCTACGACTCGACCCTGGAGGAGTCCTACTTCGCCATCGCGGCCGCCGCGCTCAGCCGCGGCTACAACGCACTCGCCTTCGACGGACCCGGGCAGGGCGCGGCACTGCGCGAGCAGAAGCTGGTCTTCCGCCCCGACTGGGAAGCGGTGACGACGCCGGTCGTCGACTACGCCGTCAGCCGACCGGAGATCGCCGACGACAAGATCGTCCTGTTTGGCTACAGCCTGGGCGGCTACCTCGTGGCGCGCGCCGCGGCGTTCGACCAGCGCATCGCCGCGCTCATCCTCGACGACGGCATCCATGACTTCCACGCCGCCTTCGACCGGATGCTGCCGCCCGCGTTGACCCAGTGGATCAACGAGGAGCGCGACGACGTCGCCGTCCCGGTCCTGACCATGCTGGCCGGCGCCAACACCCAGGTGCGCTGGGCGCTGCGCAACGGCGTCTGGGCGATGGGGGCCACGTCCTTCGCCGATCTGGTCCGCAAGACCCAGGACTACACCCTCAGCGGTATCGCCGACCGGATCACTGCCCACACGCTGATCCTGAGCGCCGAGAACGACCAGTTCCTCAAGGGCCAGCCGGAACAGGTCGAGAAGGCGCTCACCAACGCGTCCACCACGCTCGTCACTCTCACCGAAGCCGAGGGGGCCGGGGAGCACTGCCACATGGGCGCGATGGGCCGGGCCCACCAGGTCATCTTCGACTGGCTCGACTCCGCCCTGCCGGCCGCAGCCTGACGGCGATCATCTCCGTCGAGACTCCGCAGGAGGCACAGAGCCTTACGGATGCCCGCGGGCCGTTGTGGTGAATCAGGCAGAGGTCTGCGCAGTCGGTGCCGGACGCCGCAGGCCCCGGTCGACCCCGGTCGACGATCGCCTTGTGCGCGGCGTCGGCCGGCAGCAGGTCCTCGGCGCCGGATGGCGAAGACGCTCGCGTGCGCGCTGCGGCCCGAGCCGGCAGTCCCAACGCGGCCCCCGGCGAGAGCGGGTGCCGGCAACGCTCGATGACAGTACGCCTTCACCCTGTCGCTTCGGCACTGGCGCCGCTCGGGCTGGTCAGCCGTGGTGCCCTACACGTGCGCGAGGCAATCACACGACCGAGCAGCCGAGTCGGACTGCCCGGCCGTCGACACGAAAGCGGCCTGACTGCCTACAAGCAAGGGGCTGGCCACCGAAGTCGCGCCTAGGGCCTGTGTGACGTCGTGATCAATCTTGTCGATCCGGATCCGCCTGGAAGACGGATCCGGTAGGAAGACGATCGTGACGCGCAGGCAACTCACCG
>NZ_JOEI01000007.1 GCF_000718095.1 Streptomyces scopuliridis RB72
TCTCGGGCTTTCCTCCGGGCTTTTCCCTTCGGTCTTGCGTTTCCGACTCTATCAGACTCTTTCGTGTCCGATTCCCCGTCGGAGCGGGGCCGCCTTCCAGGTTTCCGCTTTCGCGTTTCCCTTTCCGGCGATTCCGACTCTATCAGATTCATTCGGCGTGTTCTGCTTCATGAATTCCGATGGCCTTTGGATTGGCCTTGCCTTTCGGCTGACCCGACTTTAGCAGAAGCATTTGGGCCGATCTCGTCGGCCTTGATGATCTGGAGTCGAATCGAAGGGGTCGCTTGGAAATTCGATTCCCATCGCGAGCCGCATAGAAATGATCAACTGCTCTCGAAGCATGTCCTACTTCGAGGCAACCGTTCAAATCTACCTCCCCACGTCAACCGTGTCAACGGTCGTTGTGGGGCGAAGAGGAGACTAACAGGTGTCGGCCGCGATACGCACATCAGGCCGCGACCGGGAGTTCGGCGCTGCGGTCCGTGGCATCCACGTCTCCCGTCTCGCCCGCTCGTACGGCCCGGCCGCCGAGGATGTAGACGTAAGCGAGGAAGGCCGCCTCGGCTGCTACGCCGATGGCGATCCGCGCCCATGTGGGGAGGCCGGACGGGGTCACGAAGCCCTCTATCAGGCCTGACACGAAAAGGACGAGCGCCAGGCCGATGGCCATGCCCAGTGCGGCCCGGCCCTGCTGGGCCATGGCGGTGCGGCGGCTGTACGGGCCCGGGTCGATCAGTGTCCAGCCGAGCCGGAGTCCCGTACCCGCGGCGACGAAGACCGCTGTCAGTTCCAGCAGGCCGTGCGGGAGGATCAGCCCGAGGAAGATGTCGAGGCGGCCGGCCGAGGACATCAGACCGATGCCGACTCCCAGGTTGAGCACATTGACGAAGAGGATCCAGATGACCGGGAGACAGAGGAAGGCGCCCAGGACGAGGCACATGGCGGCGGCCTGGGCGTTGTTCGTCCAGACCTGGGCCGCGAAGGACGCCGCCGGATGGCTTGAGTAGTACGTCTCGTACTCACCACCGGGCCGGGTCATCCGGCGCAGTTCGTCCGGGGCGGCGATCGCTGACTGGACCTCGGGGTGAGCTCCGATCCACCAGCCGATGACGGCGGCCAGGAGGGTGGAGAGGATCGCCGTCGGGATCCACCAGCGCCGGGAGCGGTAGACGGCCGCGGGAAAGCCGGCCGTCAGGAAGCGCGCGGCGTCGCGCCAGGTGGCCCGGCGCGCTCCGGTCACCGTGGCACGGGCTCGGGCCACGAGCTGGGTGAGGCGCGTGGTGAGCGCCGGGTCAGGGGCGGTGGACTGGATCAGGGAGAGATGAGTGGCCGTGCGCTGGTAGAGCGCGACGAGTTCATCGGCCTCGGCTCCGGTGAGACGGCGCCCCCGGTGCAGGAGATGATCCAGGCGGTCCCACTCGGCGCGGTGGGCTGTCACGAAGACATCGAGGTCCATGGTCGGCTGCTGCTCCAGGCACTGGGTGCGTACGGTCCGTACTACTGCGCGGCCAGCGCACCGCTGTCACTGCCACTGCCGCGACGCGCTGCGGGCCAGCTTGGCAGACTGAGGTCTTCAGGGGCAGAGAAGGTCCGGCGATGGGTGGGGCACCGGTGGATGAGCTTGTGACGGGCGACGCGGTGGTACTCGGGCTGCGCCCGGCGAGGCTGCCGAGCCGGGCGCTGGCGGTGGCGATCGACCTGGTGGTCGCGTGGACGGCCTATCTGCTCGTGTCAGTCGGAATCGCTCTGTCGACGGGCGCCCTGGACGAGGCGGCGGTCATGGCCCTGTCCATCGCGGCGTTTCTGCTGGTGCTGGTGGGCGGTCCGATCGCTGTCGAGACTCTCAGCCATGGACGTTCGCTGGGAAAGCTGGCCTGTGGACTGCGCGTAGTACGGGACGACGGCGGCCCCATCCGGTTCCGGCACGCGCTCGTGCGCGGGGCGATGGGGGTCGTGGAGATCCTGCTGTCGTTCGGAGTCGTCGCCTGTATCGCGTCGCTCGTCTCGGCGCGGGGCCGGCGGATCGGGGACGTCTTCGCGGGAACCCTGGTCGTACGGGAGCGGGTGCCGGTGACGCACCCGGCCATGGTCCCGCCGCCCCCGCCGTGGCTCGCGGGACGGTTCGCGGAGCTGGACCTGTCCGCCGTGCCGGACGATCTGTGGCTCGCGATACGCCAGTACCTGACGAGGATGGGGCAGCTCGACGCCGGGGTGAGCTGGTCGATGGCCGAGCGGCTCGCGGGTGATCTGGCGGCACGTACCGGGGCTCCGGCGCCGCAGGGGATCCCCTCGGGCGCCTATCTGGCCGCCGTCGTGCATGAGCGGCAGGCCCGGGACGCCCGACGGGCCTTCGGAGCCCCCCTCGGCCCGACCCCCGCCCCGGTGGCGTATTCGGTCCCCGCCCAGGTCCCCGCCTCTACCCCTCTCCAGGTCCCGGCTCCGGCTCCGTCCCCCACACCCGCTCACACACCCACACCGTCCGAAGCCGGGTCTCCCCCGGCCACCGGGTTCGCCCCGCCGGCGTAGGCATTGGGCAGGGCCCGGGTCAGGGCAGGACGGACGGCGGGGATTCCAGGTCTTCGAGCTCGATACCTGGGGCCGAGAGCACCACGTCTCCGGCGAGGTGAATCGTGTGCTGTTCCCCCGTGTCCAGGGCGCTGACCTGGTACTCGTCCACTGTCAGGGGTCCGTTGTCAGTGGCGTGCGCTTCACTGTTCACCAGGGCCCAGGACTGATCGAGAGTACGGGGAGCGAGGACGGGATCCGTGAAGGCGACGAGGCGTACGCGGGTCGCGGGGGAGCCGGGGGTGAGACGAAGAAGTCGCGCGGTCGCGACAAGGAACGCGGGGGAGGTGCCGGTGAAGGCATGGGCGCGGACGTTGCCTTCGGTGGCATGGGTGCCGGTGGGGTCGGTACGGACCCAGGTGACGCCGTCGAGGGCGGCGCCACGGATCTGCCAGCTCGCGGCGTGGAGCTGAAGACGGATGGGGCGGCCGAGCTCGTCGAGGGCCAGATCGACGGAGCCGGAGTGGTCGCCGGAGGGGGTGGTGATCTGAGAGACATAGCGCCAGCCGGAGGGGCCGGGCGCGCAGTGGAAGTGTTCGTCACCGAGAGGAGCGTGATCGTGCGGATCATGGAGCGAATAACGGCCGCGGGGCATGGGGGCTTTCCGGTCCTTCGGGTCCTCGGCGTCTGACGCTCTTCCTCGCCGCGCACGGGACAGGCCCCCGACACGGGGGTGCGGGGGCCTGTCCGTAACCACGGAGGTACCTACGGGGTACCTACGGAGGGTGCGTCAGTACAGAGGGTGTGTCAGTAGCGGTAGTGGTCGGGCTTGTACGGGCCTTCTACCTCGACGCCGATGTAGGCGGCCTGCTCCGGGCGGAGCGTCGTCAGCTTCACACCGAGCGCGTCGAGGTGGAGCCGGGCGACCTTCTCGTCCAGGTGCTTGGGGAGCACGTAGACATCGGTCGGGTACTCCTCCGGCTTGGTGAACAGCTCGATCTGGGCCAGGGTCTGGTCCGCGAACGAGTTGGACATCACGAAGGAGGGGTGGCCGGTCGCGTTGCCCAGGTTCAGCAGGCGGCCCTCGGACAGGACGATCAGCGTCTTGCCGTCCGGGAAGGTCCAGGTGTGGACCTGCGGCTTGACCTCGTCCTTGACGATGCCGTCGATCTTGGCGAGGCCAGCCATGTCGATCTCGTTGTCGAAGTGACCGATGTTTCCGACGATCGCCTGGTGCTTCATCTTGGCCATGTCCGAGGCCATGATGATGTCCTTGTTGCCCGTGGTGGTCACGAAGATGTCGGCGATACCGACGACATCGTCGAGCGTGGAGACCTGGTAGCCGTCCATCGCCGCCTGGAGGGCGCAGATCGGGTCGATCTCCGTGATGATCACGCGAGCGCCCTGGCCGCGCAGCGACTCCGCGCAGCCCTTGCCGACGTCGCCGTAGCCGAAGACGACCGCGACCTTGCCGCCGATGAGGACGTCGGTGGCGCGGTTGATGCCGTCGATCAGGGAGTGGCGGCAGCCGTACTTGTTGTCGAACTTGGACTTGGTGACCGCGTCGTTGACGTTGATCGCCGGGAAGAGGAGGGAGCCGTCGCGGTGCATCTCGTACAGCCGGTGCACGCCGGTGGTGGTCTCTTCGGTGACACCGCGGATCTCGGACGCCAGACGGGTCCACTTCTGCGGGTTCTCGGAGAGGGTGCGGTTCAGCAGACGGAGGATGTAGCTGTACTCCTCGCTGTCCGCGGTGGCCGGGTCGGGGGCCGCGCCGGCCTTCTCGAACTCGACGCCCTTGTGCACGAGGAGGGTGGCGTCACCACCGTCGTCGAGGATCATGTTCGGACCGCCGGTGGGCGAGTTCGGCCACGTCAGGGCCTGCTCCGTGCACCACCAGTACTCCTCCAGCGTCTCGCCCTTCCAGGCGAAGACCGGGACACCCTGGGGGTTGTCGGCGGTGCCCTCGGGACCGACCGCGATGGCGGCAGCGGCGTGGTCCTGGGTGGAGAAGATGTTGCAGGACGCCCAGCGGACCTCGGCACCGAGGGCCGTCAGGGTCTCGATGAGGACCGCGGTCTGCACGGTCATGTGCAGGGAGCCGGTGACACGGGCGCCGGCCAGCGGCTGGGACGCCGCGTACTCCTTGCGGATCGACATCAGACCGGGCATCTCGTGCTCGGCGAGGGTGATCTCCTTGCGGCCGAACTCGGCGAGCGAGAGATCGGCGACCTTGAAGTCCTGTCGGTTGGCGACAGTCGTCATAACGAGCTGCTCCTCGTAAATCGGGTCGAGGGTGGGTACGTACGGCTGGCTCTGCGGCGGCGGGCATACGAATGCCCGAGCCCCCGCGGCGCAGTCCGTCGGAGGCCCTCTCTCCCTCGGCCGGTCCGCAACTGCGGGCCGCCCGACCGCCATCAGCAGCGACGTCTGGCTCTGCAGACGAATCTACACCGACCGGCCCAGGGGCCCACAGCCGAACGGAAAAGGGATCATGAAGGGATCGGGGAGTGACCAGGACTCAGTGGGTGGTGCCGGGCGTCGCACCGCCCTGGTCCTTGGCGGGGTTGGTGCCCGCCGCGGCGGCCGACTCGCTGAAGATGTCCGGCTCCAGATAGATCACCCGGGCGATCGGGACCGCCTCGCGGATCCGGGCCTCGGCCGCGTTGATGGCCTGGGCGATCTCGCCGGCGGTGTCGTCGTGCTCGACCGCGATCTTGGCGGCGACCAGCAGTTCCTCGGGACCGAGGTGGAGCGTACGCATGTGGATGATGCCGGTCACCACATCGCCGTCGACGAGCGCGTTCTTGATCTTCTCCACGTCCTCGGTGCCCGCGGCCTCGCCGAGGAGCAGGGACTTCGTCTCGGCCGCCAGTACCAGCGCGATGAGGATGAGGAGGATGCCGATGCAGAGGGTGCCGATGCCGTCCCAGACGCCGTTGCCGGTCCCCAGGGCGAGCCCCACACCGGCCAGGGCGAGTACGAGACCGACGAGCGCGCCGAGGTCCTCCAGGAGCACGACGGGGAGTTCGGGGGCCTTGGCGCGGCGGACGAACTGCGTCCAGGACAGCGAGCCGCGCGTGGCGTTCGACTCCTTGATGGCTGTACGGAACGAGAAACCCTCCGCGATGATCGCGAAGACGAGCACACCGACCGGCCAGTACCAGGCCTCGATCTCGTGGGGGTGCTTGATCTTCTCGTAGCCCTCGTAGATGGCGAACATGCCACCGACCGAGAACAGCACGATCGAGACGAGGAAGGCATAGATATAGCGCTCACGGCCGTAGCCGAAGGGGTGTTGCGGGGTCGCCTCGCGCTTCGCCTTCTTGCCGCCGAGCAGCAGCAGCCCCTGGTTGCCGGAGTCGGCGACGGAGTGCACGCTCTCCGCGAGCATCGACGACGAACCACTGAAGAGGAACGCCACGAACTTGGCTACTGCGATCGCGAGGTTGGCGGCGAGCGCCGCCACGATCGCCTTGGTTCCGCCTGACGCGCTCATTGGGTGCGAGGTGTCCCTTCATCGGTGCCGCGGCCCTGGCGCCGCGGTACGGCGGGACATTGTTGCAGCCGCCGGGAAGGCCGGTGCATCAGACCACCACTGTGGCCCGGAACACGGTGCCCGTACCGGACAGTTCGGCCTTCTCGCCCGCCGCGACGAAGACCGAGCCGCCGGGCGACAGCTCGATGTCGTTCGCCTGCGGCGTGCCCGCTGTGCAGAGCAGGATCTGGGGCGTCGCGGCGGTGACGTCGCGCGGCTCGGCGCCGGGCGCGAGGGCGTAGCGGGAGAGCCTGAACTCGTCGATGGGGGTCTCGTACAGCTCCTCGCCCGTGGGCGACGCCTCCGGACGCAGGACACCGGGGTCGGTGGCCTCGAAGCGCACGACACGGAGCAGTTCGGGCACGTCCACGTGCTTGGGGGTGAGTCCGCAGCGCAGGACGTTGTCCGAGGTGGCCATGATCTCGACGCCGAGACCGTTGAGATAGGCGTGCGGGACGCCCGCGCCGAGGAAGAGCGCCTCGCCCGGCTGGAGTTGTACGTAGTTGAGCAGCATGGCGGCGATGACGCCCGGGTCGCCGGGGTAGTGGTGCGCGATCGACGCATACGGCGCGTAGTCGCCGCCGAGCCGGTCCGCCGCCGCGGCGGCCTCGGTGACGGTGACGGCCATCTCGTCCGGATCGGCGCTGAGGACGGCGGTCAGCACCTCGCGCAGCGCGGCCTCTTCGGGGTGGGCCCGCAGGAGGTCGACGTACGGCTTGAGTGAGTCGACGTCCAGCCGCGCGAGCAGCTCGGCGGTCGCCTCCGGGGCGCGGAAGCCGCACAGGCCGTCGAAGGGCGTGAGCGCGCAGATCATTTCGGGCTTGTGGTTGGCGTCCTTGTAATTACGGTGGGGCGCGTCGATCGGGACACCGCGCCGCTCCTCCGCCTCGTACCCCTCCTTCGCCTGGGCGAGGTCGGGGTGGACCTGGAGGGAGAGCGGGGAGCCGGCGGCGAGGAGCTTGAGGAGGAAGGGCAGACGAGGGCCGAACTTCCGGACCGCGGCCGCGCCGAGCTCCGCCTCGGGGTCGGCGTCGATGACGGCGGAGAGCGCCTGTTCACCGGAGCCATGGCCCCGGTCGAGACGGGACGGGGCTCCCGGGTGGGCGCCCATCCACATCTCGGCCTGGGGCTCACCCGTGGGAGCGGTGCCGAGCAGCTCCGGGATGGCGGTCGTCGAGCCCCAGGCGTAGGGGCGCACGGTGTTGAAGAGGCGGTCCATGGGGTGAGCTTTCTCGTACGGGGTGACGGAACGGCGGCGTGCGGTGGCGGCACGGATGTGGCGACGGTGAAGGTGTGATGAAGACGGTGATGGAGAGCTGGTCAGAGAATGTGGGGCCAGGTTCGGCTCACGGTCATGTAGGGCCGGGTTCGGCTCACGCGGGAGTGGCCCCGGCTTACGCGGGGGCGGCCCCCGCGAGGGCCAGATAGACCGTGGCGAAGTCGGTGACCGCGACCAGCTCGGCGAGGGCCTCCAGCTCACTGCCCTCTTCGGGCTCCAGTTCGCTGATGGCCGTGTCATGGCCGAGGGCGAGTTCGCGGGCGGCGGGGGCCGCGGTCAGACCGCCCGCCGGGCGGTCCCGGAGCAGGACGACACGGGCACGCCACGCCTGCGCCTCCTCGACCCGGTCACGGAAGAAGTCGTCGGGGTCGGCGGCGCCGCCCGCGAAGTGTCCGGCGAGCAGCGCGCTGTGTGCCGGGAGGGCTTCGGGCAGTTCGGCGGCGAGGGCGGGGCGACCGGTCAGTTCGGCCAGTACGGCGGCGAAGCGGCGCCCCGCGGGGGCGGCCACCGGGCCCTCCGTCCAGACCAGCGGGAGGCTGTCGGCCAGCTCGGCGGCGAGGGTCTTGGCGGGGTTGCTGTACGTGGCGATGGCCGGCCCGCAGCGTTCGGCGGTGAGGTCCAGCCGGTCGGCGACGAGTTGGAGGGTCTCGGCCGGCGCGGTGACCAGCCCGACGCGGTCCAGGAGCGCGAGCAGCGGGACGAGCAGGGCCCACAGCGGGCCGGGGCCGGCTACCGGCGTCTCCTCGGGCTCGTACCACTCATCGGAGCCGTTCTGCCCGTACGAGCCGTTCTGCCCGTACTGGCCGTTCGGTGCCGTCGCCATCGGGACCATCAGTCCGTGCGTCCCGCCGACGACCTCGCTCAACGGCGACTGGCGCGGGGCGACGGCGACGACCGTACAGCCGCGGCGGTACGCCTGCTCGGCGAGGAGCGCGAGGCCGGGCTCGCTGCCGTCCGTGGTGGCGATCAGCAGCAGGTCCACGGGGCCGGCCCAGCCCGGGAGCGCCCAGCGCAGCGCGCCCGCCGCGGCGGCGACGCCGGTGGGGCGGAGCCGGGTGACGGGCGCGGCGTTCGTCGTGAGCGCGGTGATCAGATCGGCGACGCCGGTCGCGGCGGCGCCGGAACCGGCGATCAGCACGGCGCGCGGGCGGCCTTCCGGTGCGAGTCCGGCGATACCGGCCTCCGCGGTGTGCCGAAGGGCGGTACGCACTCTCGCCCCGGCCTCCGCCGCGCCGCGCAGCAGACCGTTGCGGTCGGCGTCGGCGAGGGCGTCGGGAGCGTCGAGCAACGACTCGTCGAGCATGGGGATGGGCCTCCGATCGCCGGGCGCGGGCCTCGCGGGC
Source organism: Streptomyces scopuliridis RB72 (assembly GCF_000718095.1). Classification (GTDB taxonomy): domain Bacteria; phylum Actinomycetota; class Actinomycetes; order Streptomycetales; family Streptomycetaceae; genus Streptomyces; species Streptomyces scopuliridis. Next base: position 8,666 of record NZ_JOEI01000007.1, read on the forward strand.
ACGGGGCGCGGGGCGTTGTGGGCAGCGCTTGCTTGGTCAGGCGGGGCGGCGTGCCTCGTCGACGAGGAGGACCGGGATGTCGTCCCGTACCGGATAGGCCAGGCCGCAGTCCTCGCCGGTGCAGATCAGCTCGGGGGTCTCTGCCGCGGTGCGGTCGCTGAGCGGCGCGTGGCAGGCCGGACAGGCGAGGATCTCCAGAAGGCCGGCTTCGAGCGGCATGGGGTTGGGGTCCCTTCGTGCGGGTGGATCGGGCCATGTCAGCGTACCGCCGGGCGCTGTCCGGCGGGGACCGCCGGCCGCGGGCCGGGCCGGGCGGGACCGTCGCCGGCCGGACCGCCGCCGGACGATCACCCACCGGCCGCCCGGACACGCCCGACAGGCCTTAGCGGCGAATCGCTACGTGCGGATCAGCGCCAGCGCCTCGTCCCTGACCCGCTCCATCGTCGCCGCGTCGCGCGCCTCGACGTTCAGGCGCAGCAGCGGCTCCGTGTTGGAGGGACGGAGGTTGAACCACCAGTCCGCGCCCGTCACCGTCAGCCCGTCCAGTTCGTCGAACGTGACGTCGTCGCGGGAGGCGAAGGACGCGCGTACCGCCGCCGTGCGGGCCGCCTGGTCGTCGACCGTGGAGTTGATCTCGCCGGAGCCCGCGTAGCGGTCGTACGAGGCGACCAGCTCGGACAGCGGTCCCCGCTGGCCGCCGAGCGCCGCCAGCACATGGAGCGCGGCGAGCATGCCGGTGTCGGCGTTCCAGAAGTCGCGGAAGTAGTAGTGCGCGGAGTGCTCGCCGCCGAAGACCGCTCCCGTACGGGCCATCTCCTGCTTGATGAAGGAGTGTCCGACGCGGGTGCGTACGGGCGTGCCGCCGTGTTCCCTGACGACCTGGGGGACCGACCAGGAGGTGATCAGGTTGTGGATGATCGTGCCGCCGGGGTACTTGGCCAGCTCGCGCGCCGCGACCAGGGCGGTGATCGCCGACGGGGAGACGCCCTGGCCCCGCTCGTCGACGACGAAGCAGCGGTCGGCGTCGCCGTCGAAGGCGAGTCCCAGGTCGGCGCCCTCGGCCAGGACGCGGGCCTGGAGGTCCACGATGTTCTTCGGGTCGAGCGGGTTGGCCTCGTGGTTCGGGAACGTACCGTCCAGCTCGAAGTACATCGGCACCACGTCGAGCGGCAGATCCGCGAAGACCGTCGGGACGGTGTGCCCGCCCATCCCGTTGCCCGCGTCCACGACGACCTTCAGCGGGCGGATCGCCGAAACGTCGACCAGGGACAGCAGATACGCGGCGTAGTCCGTGAGCGTGTCCCGCTGCCCGAGGTGTCCGGGCTTGGTCACCGAGGCGGGTGCGCCGTCGGTCAGCCAGCCCTCGGCCAGCGCGCGGATCTCCGCCAGCCCGGTGTCCTGGCCGACCGGCGCCGCGCCGGCCCGGCACATCTTGATGCCGTTGTACTGGGCCGGGTTGTGCGACGCGGTGAACATGGCGCCGGGCATGTCCATGTCGCCCGACGCGAAGTACAGCTGGTCGGTGGAGCACAGTCCGATGATCGTGGCGTCGGCTCCGCGCGAGACGGCGCCCCGGGCGAAGCTCGACGCCAGACCGGGCGAGGAGGGCCGCATGTCATGGCCGATCACGATCGCTCCGGCGCCGGTGACCTCGACGAAGGCGGCGCCGAAGAGCTCCGCGAGCCGGTCGTCCAGTTGATCGGGGTACACCCCTCGCACGTCGTACGCCTTCACGATCTGCGACAAATCGGCCACGGCCAACGCCTCCAGAAGTTCCTGTCACCGCGATCTGCTCACCGCGGTCTGCTCACCACGGTCTGCGCGGTCTGCTGCGATCCGCTGCGGTCGGCTTCAAACTACCCGCCGGCCGCCTCTCGACGGTCCGGCGGACAGCCGTAAGTCCCTAAACCTCAGGGAAGCATCCACCCCAGCACGGCGGTGCTCTGCCCCAGCACGATCAGGCACATCACCAGCAACAGGGCCAGGCTCCAGGGCAGTACCTTGCGCAGCAGATCCCCTTCCTTGCCCGCGAGTCCGACCGCCGCGCACGCGATCGTCAGGTTCTGCGGCGAGATCATCTTGCCGAGCACTCCCCCGGAGCTGTTCGCCGCGGCCAGCAGCTCGGGCGACAGGCCGGACTGGGCCGCCGCCGTCACCTGGAGCGCGCCGAACAGCGCGTTGGCCGAGGTGTCCGAGCCCGAGACCGCGACGCCGAACCACCCCAGGATCGGTGAGAGGAACGCGAGTCCCGCGCCCGCCGCGGCGACGAAGTGGCCGATGGTGCCTGCCTGTCCGGACAGATTCATGACGTACGCGAGGGCCAGTACGGAGGTGACGGTGAGGATCGCGTACCGCAGTTCGTACACGGTCGCCGCCCACTCCCGCGCCGCGTCCCCCGCGCGTACGCCGAGGACGACGACCGTGAAGAGACCGGCGAGCAGCACGAGCGTGCCGCCGGTCGCGACGAGGGGCAGGGAGAAGACATTGGCGCCGACGCGGTTCCCGTCCGGGTCCGCGGCGTCGAGGAACGGCCAGTCGAACACCCTCGTGGCCCTGGCCAGCGTCTCCTTGACCGGCGGGATCTGGGCGATGGAGAAGATCACCACGATCAGTGCGTACGGGGCGTAGGCGCGCAGCACTTCGGGGCGCGGGTCCTCGCGGTCCAGGTCCTCGCTCCGTACGCCCGTGAGCACCGCGGCGCGCACCGGCTCCGCCGCGGGCCTACGGGCCGACGGTACGGCCACCAGCGCCGCCGCTCCGGCCAGCGCGGCGCCGATGTCGGCGAGTTGGGCGGAGACGTAGTTGGCGGCGAGGAACTGCGCGGCGGCGAAGGCGACTCCGCAGGCCAGCGCGGGCGCCCAGGTCTCGCGCAGCCCCCGCCGGCCGTCGACGAGCCAGACCAGCACGAGCGGTACGACGAGCGCGAGCAGTGGGGTCTGCCGGCCGACGACCGACGCGACGGTGTCCAGCGGCAGATCGGTGACCTGCGCGAGCGTCACCACGGGGGTGCCCATCGCGCCGAACGCCACGGGCGCGGTGTTGGCGACGAGCGAGACGACGGCGGCCTTGACCGGGGAGAAGCCGAGCGCCACCAGCATCACCGAGCAGATGGCCACCGGCGCCCCGAAGCCCGCGAGCGCTTCGAGCAGCGCGCCGAAACAGAAGGCGATGACGAGTGCCTGGATACGGGGGTCGTCGGAGAGCCGTCCGAACGAGCGCCGCAGGATGTCGAAATGCTGGGTACGGACCGTCATCCGGTACACCCAGAGGGCGTTGACGACGATCCACATGATCGGGAAGAGCCCGAAGAGCGCTCCCTGGGCGCCGGCCGAGAGGGTCTGGCCGAGGGGCATACCGAAGACGAGCCAGCCGACCAGCACGGCGACGGCGAGACCGATGACCCCCGCGCGGTGGGCTTTCATACGGAGGGCACCGAGCAGGATCAGTACGGTGGCCAGCGGGAGGGCGGCGACGAGGGCGGAGAGGGCGAGCGAGTCGGCGACGGGTTCCAGTTGCTGTACGTACACGACAGTCCTCCGGATTCCGCGATACGGAAAGCGATCTCTCACGGGTGGAGGAATGGTCGTGTCCACGCCAAGGCGAGGTCAATGGCCCGTACAGGATCTGTACCGGAAAGCCGGAAAGTGCGCCGATCAAAGGCCGGTCAATGGCCGGTGAACGAAGGGTGCCGACGAAGCGGAGAAGAGCGTTGCTCAGGGCTCAGCCGCTCAGGGCTCAGGGCTCAGGGGAGCGCAGCACTCGCAGATGCCCCCGGCGCCCGCCCTCCGTCGGATCCACCCCGCGTGCGCCGTTGCCACCGCCCCCGGCCGCGCGCTCCTGCGGGCGTGCGGCTTCACGTACGGCGTTGGCGAGCGCCTCCAGATCGTCACCGCTCGGGCGCGCCGGAGCCGAGCCGTCCGTCAGGCGGACGACCTCCCAGCCGCGCGGAGCCGTCAGCCGCTCGCTGTGTTCCGCACACAGGTCGTAGCAATGAGGCTCGGCGTAGGTGGCGAGCGGGCCGAGGACCGCGGTCGAGTCGGCATAGACGTACGTCAGTGTCGCGACAGCAGGGCGGCCGCACGCGGTGCGCGAACAGCGACGTACAGGGCTCACGATGTTGGACGGTACCGCACTCTTGAGCGGGCCGCGACGACTCCCCACCAGGTCACTCGCCCGTGTCGCGGCGCGATATCCCGCCCAACTTGGCCGGAAGTAACTGCCCTGACCTGCATGGAAAGAAGAGTGACCGAGCGACGACACTCCGTTACCCGGTCACGACTTGGGGCAAAAGCCGTCAATGACGGCGAGAGCGGTGATCGTGGGGACGCCTGGAATCGAGCCCAAGCTTGGCCTGAATGCTCAATATGCGACATGCCGCACGAGGGGGCGGCAGCCGCGATATCCGCGGGGCGGGGAGGGCTACCCTGCGTCAGTGATGGACAGTCCTGTACCGCCCCGCCCGACCGAACCACGGCCGCGCCGCCGCGACCGTCACGGCCGCGGTATGCGTGGGCCCGTCGCCCCGCCCCAGGTGCCGCTCTCGACCAGCCGCTCCGAGTCCTTCCGCGATCTCGTGCGGGACTCCGTGGACCGGCTGGAGCGGCGCTGGCCCCAGCTGGCCGAGGTGGATTTCGTGGTCATGGAGGTGCCGACCCCGCAGGACGACACCGTGCCGCTCGGCAGCTCGGTCCCGGCCGGCAAGGACCACCCGGCGCGAATCCTGGTCTACCGGCGGCCCGTGGAGATCCGTACCAAGAACCGCGACGACCGCGCGCTGCTGGTGCACGAGGTCGTGGTCGAGCAGGTCGCGGAACTGCTGGGGCTGGCGCCCGAGTCCGTCGATCCCCGGTACGGGCAGGAATGAGAGCGGACAGCCCCGACGCAACCTAGTGCCGCGACGGGGCAAACATTGCCGGTCGCGGCACTAGCTGCTAGCTGCCGTCGTCCAGGATCGACAGGTCCTCCTTGGCCTTCGGTACGGACACGGTCCCCCGGTCGTCCGGCAGCGTCTGGACCGTGAACATCGGAACCCCGTCCTCCGGCAGCGCCAGCGTGCGCGCCGCGTGGACCGGACCGCCGCCCGGCTCCGGCTCGACCGTCAGCGCGTACGAGCCCTTCAGCCCGGCCGGCACCGGCGGGGTGACCGCCAGGGTCGTACCGCCCTTGACCGTGTACGTCTTCTCGGCCGGCTCGCCGCCCCCGGTCCCCGCCGAGGCCGTGACCTTGACCTTCGCGGTCGCGCCCGGCGCGGTCAGGGAGAGCGTCGAGCCCTTGGCACGGTTGTCGGCGACGGTCGACCGCGACGCGATCGGCGCGGTCGCCGGGATGAACGCGATCTCCCGCTTGTCGCCCTTGCCGCGCACCACGCGCAGCGCCGCGACCACCGGGGCCGCGCGCCCGCCCTCGGCCGGGGTGAGGATCAGCGAACCCGCCTGGCCCTTGGTGATGTCCGCCAGTTCGAGGGTCGCCGTCATCTGCGACTTGATGTGCAGGCTCTCGCTGCCCGCCGGGGTGATCGTGCCGTCGGCGCCCGCCAGTTGCACCTTCAGGTCGGCGTCGTCGGAACCCGTCGCGAACGCCACGAGCCGCACGTCGGTCGCGTCCGCCGGGATTCCGGGGAGCACCAGCCGCGACGCCGGGTCCGCCGCGGCGGCCAGCCAGTCGCTGCCCCCCGCGCTGTCCGCCACGCGCACCGCCGCGCCGACCCGGCCGGAGCGGGTGGTGACATGGACGGTCACATCGGCCGCGGCCTCGGTGGTGAGCGTGGAGAGCAGCACCGGCACGCTGGCCCTGGCGGGCACCGGAATGCCCTCGCCCACCTCCGACTTGACCGCGCCGTCCTTGCCGTACAGCTCGATGTCGGCGACGGCGGCGGTGTCGTCGGGGTTGGTGAGATGGACGTAGTCCTGGCGCGACCTCTCGGTGCTCGCGCCGGGGAACCAGAAGTCCGTGTCCGGGGCCGTGCAGGTCAGACCGAGCACGCCGCGCGCGTCGCCGACGCTGACCATGGTGGTCTGCTGGGTGGTCCAGCCGGGCGCGAACCGGCCGGTGGCGGTGCCGACGAGAGCGGGTGCCTCGGCGCCGCTCGCCTCGACGGAGACGGGCTTGCCGGGCTCCTTCAGGCTGACGAACGGCTTGTCCTTCGCCGGGTCCTTCTTCGCGCCCGCCACGTCCCCCCCGTCCTTCGCCTTGTCGTCGGAGGCGCCCGCGTCGGCGGGATCGACCAACGTGACGACGGACTCCATCAGTTCGGCCGAGCCCGCCGTCCCGGCGTCGGCCGTGCCCGCCGGTGTGATGGAGGTGTACGTCGTCTCCGCGACGTCCGAGACACTCGGCGCCGGGCAGAGCTGGCTGGTGCGCTCCACGGGCAGCTTGGCCGGGGTCTGGGCGGCCGCCGTGCCCCCCGTGTCGGGCGCGGTCAGGGCGGCGAAGCCGGTGACGGCGGCGAGGGCGGTGGCGACCGCGATGAGGGAGAGAGTCGTACGGTTCACTGGTTACTGCTCCCGTCGGGGCGCTGGCGCTGTTCGTTCTCCGTGCCGTCGGCGTAGGGCTGCTGGGGCCGCGGTGGTTCCTGAGGCTGCTGAGCTTGCTGTGGCTGCTGAGCCTGCTGGCCGTAGCCGTACGGGTCGTACTGCGACGGGTCGTACTGCCCTTCCTGGTACTGGCCTTCGCCTTGGTACTGGCCTTCGCCTTGGTACTGGCCTTCGCCTTGGTACTGGCCGGCGGGGTACTGGCCCTCCTGGTACGGATCCGCCGGGTACTGCTGGTACGACTGCTGCTGATACGGCTGCTGGTACTGGCCCTCGCCGTACTGTTCGCCGTACTGCCGCTCGTTCGGGTACTGAGCTTGCGTGTAGTCCGCGCCCGCGTACGTGTTGGCGTCCCACTCGCCGTACGGGGGCTGCTGGGGCACCGCCCCGTACGCCGACTGCTGCTCACCCTCGCCGACTTGGCCCTGTCCGCCTCCGTACGGCTCCTCAACAGGCTTGGCAGGCGCGGCGGGAGGAGAGGCCGGAGGGGCGGCGGGCGTCGGCGGAACGGCCGGCTGCTGCGCGGTCGCGTACTCCCCCGTCACGTCCGTCTCCCCCGTCTCTCCCGTCTCCAGTCCCTCGGCCTCCGCCGCCGCACGCAGCCTGCGTGCGCGCCGGCCCTCGCCCGCCACCGGCTGCGCCGGGATCTCGATGTCCTCGTCGGGCAGGTCGTCGTCGATCTCCCGGCGGCGCCCCGGCAGGGCGAGCACCAACAGGACGACGGCGAGCGCGCCCTGTGCCCAGATCCACGCGGTGTGCGTGATCGGGTCCTCGTACGTGAGGTCGAGACGGCCGCCCTCGGCGGGCAGTTCGAAGCCCTGGGCCCAGCCGTCGACGGTCTTCTTCGTCAGCACCTTGCCGTCGAGCGTGGCCTGCCAGCCCTCGGCGGCCCGGTCCGCGATCCGCAGCACCCGCCCGGAGGCGCCCGCCGGGATCTTCGTGTGCGCCTCGACCGGCGCGGACGCGACGGCCAGTGGCTCGCCCTCGCCCTTGCCGTCGACGATCGTGGCCCGCGAGATCTGCCGGTCGACGCGCCACAGGGCGCTGCCGTCGAGCTGGCTCAGCCGGGTCAGCCCCGGGGTGGCGTCCAGGACCCGGCTGGTCTGGCGCGGCACGCCGTCCCGTACGAGTACGTAGCGGATCGCGAAGCCGCTGAGCTGGTCGGTCTGGTCGGCGCCGGAGCCCGCGACCAGGTTGGCGACGACCTTGTCGAGCCGCGGATCGCCACCGCCCGAAGCGGTCAGTTCGGCGTCTCCGAGCCGGCCGCCCGAGCCGCGCACCAGTGAGTACGAGACCTCGGCCGCCGACGTACCGCCGAGGACGAGCGTGCGCGGCTGGTCGCGGGTGATGCTCTCCTCCGCGACGAACGCGGGGACCTGCACCGGGTCGCGGCGCTCCAGCGGTCCGGCCGCGCCGCTGATCATCCAGCCGAAGGCGGCCAGCAGCGGCGCGAGACCCGCCGCGACGGCGATGAGTACGGCGACGGGCTGGCGCCAGCCGAAGCTCTCCGCGGCGACGCGCTCCCGGGCCCCGTCCGCGCCGAGCACGGCCGCCGCGATCAGCGCGAGTCCGTAGAGCAGGGTGGCGGGTCCGGCCCAGCCGGAGTTGTTGGTGAGTACGGCGAAGACCAGCGCGAGGATCGCGACGGCCCAGGCCGAGCGGATCGCGAACTGCCGTTCGCCGCGCAGCAGCGCCGCCAGCGCGGCGAACACGATCCCGAGGAGCAGGATGCCGCCGGCCGCCTTGGGCCCGCCGGGGCTGATGCCGAGCAGATCGAGCGCGGACGCCGTGCCCGTACCGAACTCCAGCCCGGCCTCCCGCAGGAAGGCGGACGGCGAGGTGAGCAGCGAGAGCGACCAGGGCGCCAGCAGCAGCAGGGGGGTGCCGAGACCGGCGAGGACGCGCGGTCCGTACGCGGCGAGGTCGTCGCGGCGCAGCGCCAGGACACCGAGGCCGAGCAGCAGCGCCACCGGCCATACGACCGGGGTGAAGGCCATCGCGAACGTCAGCAGGAAGGCGTACGCCCAGGTGGCGCGCCAGCTGCCGCGGCTCTCCCCGCTCGCGACGCCGCCCGCCCCGCCGCGCATCCCGTACGCGGCGACGGCGGTACGGGCGATCAGCGGCAGCAGGACGGCGAGGACGGCCGTACCGAGTCGTCCGGTGGCCAGCGCGCCGGTCGCGGCGGGCAGGAAGGCGTACGCGATGCTCGCCCAGGCCCGCAGCAGCCGCGATTCGACCAGCGGCCGTGAGGCGAAGTAGGCGGTGACTCCCGCCAGCGGGACCGAGCAGACGAGAAGAAGGGTCAGCGCGAAGCCGGTGGAGCCGAGGAACAGCGCGGAGAGCGCGGCGAGCACGGCGAGATAGGGGGGCGCGGTCTCGGTGACGCCCGTACCGACGGGATGCCAGCCGTCGGCGTAGCGCGACCAGAGGTCGGAGACATCGGCGGGCGCGGGCAGCAGTGCGCCGCCGGCCAGCGCGCCGCCGCCGAAGAGTCCGCGGCAGGCGATGAGCGAGACGAGCAGCAGGATCCCGAAGAGGACGGGGCCGGGCTTGTGCGCGAGCTTCTTCAGCCGGGCGAACTGCTCGATCTCCATGAAGTCGGCGTCGTCACCGCCGGGCCCCGACTCGACGGCGCCGTGCCGTGAGCCGCCCGCGTCGGCGTCCGAGTCGCCGCCGAGGCTGCCGGCGATCTGCTCGACCGTGGCCCGGACGGTGGCGCCGGGCGGCGGGAAGAGCGGACGCAGCTCGGCCGCCTCGACGACGCCCTTGCCGCGCTGCCGCCGGGCGCTGACGATCCTGCCCGGCCGCAGCAGGGTGCCGGAGAGCCCCATCACTTCGTCGACGGCCTGTCCCGGCGCCTTGCCGACGAGATAGGCGAGCGTGCGCAGCAGGGTGCCGACGACAAGACGGAGCAGTACGTAGGGGAGGACGGCGGCCCGCGCGTTGACGAGCATCGTGTAGACGGCGCCGGCCTTGTCGACGCGGTGCGGGTTGACGACGGAGCGGCCCGCGCAGTCGACCGTACGGCGCTCCCGGGCGGCGGCCTCGGCGTGCCGCAGGACGGCGTCGGGGGCGACGAGCACCCGGTGGCCGGCGGCGTGTGCGCGCCAGCACAGGTCCACGTCGTCGCGCATCAGCGGGAGCCGGCGGTCGAAGCCGCCGAGTTCGTCCCATACGTCGCGCCGGATGAGCATGCCGGCGCTGGAGACGGAGAGGACGGTACGGACCTGGTCGTGCTGGCCCTGGTCCTGTTCGCGCCGGTCGAGTCCGGTCCAGCGGCGTCCGCTGTTGGCGATGGAGACGCCGACTTCGAGGAGCTGCTTGCGGTCGTACCAGCCGCGCAGTTTGGGCCCGACGACCGCCGCGTACTGGTCGGAGTCGGCGACACGCAGCAGCTCGGCGAGCGCGTCGGGGTCGGGCGCGCAGTCGTCGTGCAGGAGCCAGAGCCACTGCACCGGTTCGCCGTGCGGCAGTTCTGGCATGTCGTACGTGTCGTCGCGCCAGCTCCGGGTCACCGGGTCCCAGCCGCTGGGCCGCTTCAGATACGGCAGATCGTCGGGCGTGAGCACCCCGGCGGTGCGTACCGCCTCGTCCACGGCCGTACCGAATCCGGACCGGCGCGCGAGATGCAGGACGCGTTCCGCGCCGAGGGCTTCGGTGAGCAGCCGGGCGGAGTCGTCGGCGCTGCCGGTGTCGGCTGCCATGACGTTCTGTACGGGTCGTTCCTGGCCCAGCAGCCCTGCGAGGGCGTCGGGCAGCCAGCGCGCACCGTCGTGGGCGACGAGCACCGCGGTCACGACGTGCCGCGGGAACTCGGGGGCGGTGGCGGTGGCGGAAACGAACGCGGCGGTGGTGGGGGACATTGAGGTAGCGGGCCCTCCGGCCGGGGGGTCGCCCCGAAGGGGCGTGGGAGCGTCTCGGACGGGGCCCCACACTAACGGTAGGGGGGAGGGGCGGCGGACGGGCGGGAAACACAACGGTCCGCCGTCTGCGGGGAGGTGCAGACTGCGGACCGTGCCATACATAGGGGGTGCTGCCGGTCGTGGCGTGCGGCCGGCCGGTCTTCGGCCCCGGCCACCGCGACCGGGCGGGCCGGGCGGCGGTCAGATCGCGGCCTTCTTCAGCCGACGCCGTTCGCGCTCCGACAAGCCGCCCCAGATACCGAATCGCTCGTCATTGGCGAGGGCATACTCAAGGCATTCGGATCGGACCTCACAGGCGAGACAGACCTTCTTGGCCTCACGCGTCGAACCGCCCTTCTCGGGGAAGAAGGACTCGGGATCTGTCTGGGCGCACAAGGCGCGCTCCTGCCAGCCGAGTTCCTCGTCCGCGTCCTCGACCAGCAGTTGCTGGAACAGCTCGGTCATGTGCGCCCCTCGTCTGTCTTTTGCGTCCCCGTGATGTGGCCGCTATCGATTTCGGCCGAACGACACGAGTGAAATTACAAGTGTGTGGCTCCGGTCCGGTCAAGCCGAGATCTGCTATTGGGCCCGGTATTCACTCTGCGGAACCAAGGCTATGCGGAAAGTGTTCAAATCACCAAAAACCTGACACATGCCACTGGCCTGTTCGCATCCACCCCCTTCCCGACAAGAGAGACGCCGAGATCCGCAACCTTGTTGCGGATCACCCCCGGGAAGCGATCCGGATCACAGTCTGATCACGAGGGCGTGAAGGTGTTTACGAGCACGGTCGCTGCCCCATGTGTCCGCGCCCACCGTCACCCAAACCGCTCCGCCATCGGATCAACCGGATGAGGTGAAACATTACGGCCAAATCGGCCATTGAGTTGACATCCGTAACCGGATTCGCAACCTTTGTTTCCATGCCAGCGAACCCCGCGCCCACCGCGACCCACCTCCGTGGATTCCGCAGCGCTCTCCGGGCCCGCTGTCGCTGTTCCAGCTCCGCCTGCTGTTGACGCCCCCGGGCTCCGGCCGTTCATCCCGCTCCTCCTGATCACCCTTCCGTGATCTCCCGCGCGTCTGACCCGCGTTTCCTCGCGATTCCCCCGCGATTCCACGCACTCGTCGCGTCCCCGCCGCACACCTTTTCTGCCGAGGAACCACCGCCCCCATGAACAGCGACAGCGACCTCCAGATCGCCGGCGACCTCCTTGAGGTCCCGCACCTTCTCCAGCCCGCCCGGGAGCACCCGGCGACGGTCGCCGAGTTCGCGGGCCTCGCGCGCGCCCTCGCGGCCGACCGCGCGCAGTGGGCCCCGCTCGTCCAGTACGACGCCGGCAGCCGCTGGTACCACCGGCTGCGCACCGGACCCGGCTATGAGGTGTGGCTGCTCTCCTGGGTGCCGGGCCAGGGCAGCGGATCGCACGACCACGGCCGGTCCTCGGGCGTACTGACCGTGCTCGCCGGTGAGCTGACGGAGCGTTCGGAGAGCGGGAGCCGCGCCCTCGCGCCGGGCGCGCAGCGGGTCTTCGCGCCGGGCTATGTCCATGAGGTGGTCAACGACGCGATCGAGCCGGCCGTGAGTCTGCACATCTACTACCCGGGTCTGACCGAGATGCCCATGCACTCCGCGCGCTGCGCCCCGGCGGCCCAGGATGTCGTACCCGCCTGACATGCCCACCCGTCGCCCGACCACCGCCCCTCAACGATCAGCCTGCGGCTGACAGACTGGCCCACCCGTCGCCCGACCACCGCCCCTCAACGATCAGCCTGCGGCTGACAGACTGTTCTCTATGCGCATTGTGGTTCTGGCCGGCGGCATCGGCGGCGCCCGTTTCCTGCGCGGCCTCAAGCAGGCCGCGCCGGACGCGGACGTCACGGTGATCGGCAACACCGGCGACGACATCCATCTGTTCGGGCTGAAGGTCTGCCCGGACCTCGACACGGTGATGTACACCCTCGGCGGTGGCATCAATGAAGAACAGGGCTGGGGGCGTACGGACGAGACGTTCCAGGTCAAGACGGAGCTCGCGGCGTACGGCGTGGGGCCCGAGTGGTTCGGCCTCGGCGACCGCGACTTCGCCACGCATATCGTCCGTACGCAGATGCTCGGCGCGGGCTATCCGCTGAGCGCCGTCACCGAGGCGCTCTGTGCCCGCTGGAAGCCCGGCGTACGGCTGCTGCCCATGTCGGACGACCGCGTCGAGACGCATGTCGCCGTCGACGTGGACGGCGAGCGCAAGGCCGTGCACTTCCAGGAGTACTGGGTGAAGATGCGGGCGTCCGTCGACGCCCAGGCGGTCGTCCCGGTCGGCGCCGACCAGGCCAAGCCTGCACCGGGGGTGCTGGAGGCGATCGCCGCCGCCGATGTCATTCTCTTCCCGCCGTCCAACCCCGTGGTCAGCATCGGCACGATCCTGGCCGTGCCCGGTATCCGGGAGGCCATCGCCGAGGCGGGCGTTCCGGTCGTCGGCCTCTCCCCCATCGTCGGGAACGCGCCGGTGCGCGGGATGGCCGACAAGGTGCTCGCCGCGATCGGCGTCGAGTCGACGGCCCAGGCCGTCGCCCTGCACTACGGCTCCGGGCTGCTCGACGGCTGGCTGGTCGACACCGTGGACGCCGCGGCGGTGGCCGGGGTCGAGAGCGCGGGGATCCGCAGCCGCGCCGTCCCGCTGATGATGACGGACCTGGACGCGACCGCCGCGATGGCCCGTGAGGCGCTGGCGCTGGCCGAGGAGGTACGGGCATGACGTCGTACCGCGTCCGCGCCCTGCCCGGACTGCCGGAGGTCCGGCCCGGCGACGACCTCGCCAAGCTGATCGTGGCCGCCGGTCCCGGGCTGGTCGACGGCGATGTCCTGCTGGTCACCTCGAAGATCGTCTCCAAGGCGGAGGGCCGGATCCTCGCGGCCACGGACCGCGAGGCGGCGATCGACGCGGAGACCGTACGGGTCGTCGCGCGTCGCGGGCCCCTCCGTATTGTCGAGAACAAGCAGGGTCTGGTCATGGCGGCGGCCGGGGTCGACGCCTCCAACACCGCTGCCGGAACAGTGCTGTTGCTGCCGGAGGACTCCGACGCCTCGGCCCGGACGATCCGGGAGGGGCTGCGCGACGCGCTCGGTGTGGACGTCGGGGTGATCGTCACCGACACCTTCGGGCGGCCCTGGCGCAACGGCCTCACCGATGTGGCGATCGGGGCAGCGGGCGTGCGCGTCCTGGAGGACCTGCGCGGCGGGACCGACGCCCAGGGCAACCCGCTGAACGCGACCGTCATCGCCCTCGCCGACGAACTGGCCGCCGCCGGTGACCTGGTGAAGGGCAAGGCCGAGGGGCTGCCGGTCGCCGTGGTGAGCGGCCTGGGCCACCTCGTCGGCGACACGGACACGGACGCGCGGGCGATGGTGCGGGTCGCGGCGGACGACATGTTCCGGCTCGGCACGTCCGAGGCGGTACGGGAAGCGGTCACCCAGCGCCGTACGGTCCGGGAGTTCACGGACGAGCCGGTCGACCCGGGCGCGGTCCGGCGCGCGGTCACGGCCGCCGTCACCGCCCCGGCGCCGCATCACACGACACCGTGGCGGTTCGTCCTCCTGGAGTCGCCCGAGTCGCGGCTGCGTCTCCTCGACGCCATGCGCGACGCCTGGATCGCGGACCTGCGCCGCGACGGCAAGTCGGAGGAGTCCATCGCCAAGCGCGTGCGCCGCGGCGACCTCCTGCGCAAGGCGCCGTATCTGGTGGTGCCGTGCCTGGTGACGGACGGCTCGCACACCTACGGCGACGCCCGGCGCGACGGGGCGGAGCGCGAGATGTTCGTGGTCGCCATGGGCGCGGGCGTGCAGAACTTCCTGGTGGCGCTGGCGGGTGAGCGGCTCGGCTCCGCGTGGGTCTCTTCGACGATGTTCTGCCGGGAGGTCGTACGGGACGTGCTGGACCTGCCCGAGGGCTGGGACCCGATGGGCGCGGTGGCGGTGGGCCACGCGGCCGCCCCGCCGAGGGACCGCCCGGCGCGCTCGCCGGAGTCCTTCCTCACGGTGCGGTAGCCGGTTTTCTCACAGCCGCGCGATGTTCCGGACCTCCATCCGGGGCGCCCGGCGGGCCGGGGTCCGTCCGCTCAGCAGGATCAGCCGGGTCGCGCGGTGCCGCTGGCCGGCGTACGGGGCGAGGAGTTCGAGCATCGCCGCGTCGTCGGCGTCCCGGTCGCCCGCGAGCGCGTGGCCGATGATGCCGGGGAGATGCAGATCGCCGACGGTGACGGCGTCGGGGGCGCCGTTGGAGCGCTGCACGACCTCGGCGGCGGTCCACGGGCCGATCCCCGGGATCAGCTCCAGCCGGGCGGCGGCACGCTCCGGCTCCATCGCCGCGGCCTCCTCCATCCGCCGTGCGACCCGGACGGCGCGCAGGATCGTCGAGGAGCGCTTGGCATCGACACCGGCCTTGTGCCACTCCCAGGAGGGGATCATCGCCCACGTCCGCGCGTCGGGCATGACGTACAGCTGATCGCCGTACCCGGGGCCCGGGGCGGGTCCCGGCGCGGGCTCGCCGTGCTTGCGCACCAGGATGCGCCAGGCGCGGTACGCCTCGACGGTGGTGACCTTCTGCTCCAGCACGGACGGGATCAGCGACTCCAGCACCAGCCCGGTACGGCAGAGCCGCAGGCCGGGCCGTCGCCGCTGGGCCTCGACGACGAGGCGGTGGCGGGGGACGAACGCGTCCGGGTCGTCGCCCGCGCCGAGCAGCTCCGGGAGCTGATCCAGCATCCACGCGGCGCCGGCGCCCCACGCCTCGGCCTCCACGACCCCACCGCGCCGCACGACCCGCAGAGTGCCGGGGCCGGCGGGCGTGCGGGAGGCACGCCATACGGAACCGTCCGGGTACGCGCGAAAGGTCGGATCGGCGGGCCCCCGCCGAAGCGGCCCGAGGACGAGCCCGAGGTCGTAGGGCTCGGGGGGAGTCCACTGCCGCCGTATGCCTGCGGGGTCCGCGGGGTCCGCGGGGTCCGCGTTACGCGGACGGCGCGGGCTGGGCACGGGGCGTTGTGCGAAGCGGCCTGCCACGGTTGAGGTCCTCGGGGGTCGGGGTCACCCCCGAGGCTATGCGGTGCGCCGTCCGGCGGGGGTGCCGGGTGCGCATCCGGCGGGGTGCCGGGTGCGGGGTGCGTTGTGGTGCGGGGTGCCGGGCGCGGGGTGCCGGGCGCGTTGTGGTGCAGGTCGCGGTGGGTGGTGCCGGGTGCCGGGGCCTCCGGAGGTCCGTGTCCGGACTGCTTTCCTCACCGCGCTCCGCGCGAGCTGCGACGCTTTACGTCCGGACACGCACCTCGCCCCGCCGGGTGCGGGAGAGTGCCGCCGCCTCCCCCGCCCGCCCTCGCGCACGGCCGGGCCGCCTGTGCGGGCGGCGAAGGGGGGCGCGCAGGGGTCGTGTCCGGGACACTAAAGCGTGATTTGTGGCGCACGAACGCCCGAACCCATCGTCAGGCCAGCTGCGCGCCGTAAATCGAACCACCGGCCCCAGGCCACAGCCGACCGCACCCCCGACCACGACCCGCACCCGGAAACCGGCACCAGCCACGACGACCTCAACCCGCGCAGCGCCCCCCTACACGTCCGACGAGAACCGCACCGCCCCCGCCGGCAGCACCGCGTCGCACCACACCCGTACCCCCTGCCTCAGCTCATTGTCCGCCCCCACCACCGCCCCGTCCCCCACCACCGTGTCCGACAGCACCGCCCGCTCCCCCACCCTCGCCCCCGCGCCTATCAGCGAGTTCGTGATCACCGCGCCCGGTTCCACGATCGCGCCGTCCAGGATCGCGCTGCCCGCGATGCGCGCGCCCTCGCCGATCCGGGCGGACGGGCCGATCACCGTGCCGCCCGTGAGTTTCGCGTCCGGGGCGACCGTGGCCGTGGGCAGGATCAGGCGTTCGCCGCACTGGCCCGGGACCGCCGGGGACGGGGCGCGGCCCAGGACCAGGTCCGCCGAGCCGCGTACGAAGGCCTGGGGGGTGCCCAGGTCCAGCCAGTACGTGGAGTCGACCATGCCCTGGAGATGTGCGCCGGCGGCCAGCAGGTCCGGGAAGGTCTCGCGTTCCACCGAGACCGGCCGGCCCTCCGGGATGGAGTCGATCACCGAGCGCCGGAACACATAGGCGCCCGCGTTGATCTGGTCGGTGACGATCTCCTCCGGCGTCTGCGGCTTCTCCAGGAAGGCCGTCACCCGCCCGTTCGCGTCGGTCGGGACCAGACCGAAGGCGCGCGGGTCCTCGACCCGGGTCAGATGCAGGGAGACATCCGCGCCGGACGACGCGTGGGTCCGGACGAGCGCTCTGATGTCGAGGCCCGTCAGGATGTCGCCGTTGAAGATCAGCACCGGGTCGTCGGGCCCGGAGTCCAGCCGGGAGGCGACATTCCGGATGGCGCCTCCCGTACCGAGCGGATCCCGCTCGGTCACGTACTCCAGGCTCAGGCCGAGGGACGAGCCGTCACCGAAGTACGGCTCGAAGACCTCGGCGAGATAGGACGTCGCGAGGACGATGTGTTCGACGCCCGCCGCGCGCGCCCGTGCCAGCTGGTGCGTGAGGAAGGGGACGCCGGCCGCCGGCACCATCGGCTTGGGGGTGCGGGCGGTGAGCGGCCGTAGCCGGGTGCCCTTGCCGCCGACCAGGAGGATCGCTTCTGTCACCGTGTCGTCTCCGCTTCCTGCTGGGGTCGGCGCTTCCGTCCGTACATGCATACACGTACGCGCACACAGAACCGACCAGTGTTTGCGACCGCTCGCGTCAGCGGCGCTGGTATCCGCCCGCCGACTTCCGTACGGCGCTGAGTTTCCCGTAGAGCCGGCTTCCCGGGCAGTCGGTGAAGAATCCGTCCCGGTGCCCGGAGATGGCGTTGAGCCTGACCTTTCTGCCCTTGCCGTACTTTCCGTTGCCCGCGGAGGTCAGCGTGACCTTCCCCCGTGCGTCGACGCCGTGCAGCCCGAGCTTCCACGCGGTGAGCCTGGCGACGGCGGTCGTCGCGGCGGCACGCGGACTGGTGCCGCCGTACGTTCCGAGGACGGCGATGCCCACGCTGTTGGTGTTGAAACCGAGTGTGTGGGCGCCCCGTACGGGCCTGGTCACTCCCCCGGCGCGGCCTTCGTAGATGTTTCCGCACTTGTCGATGGCGAAGTTGTAGCCGATGTCGCGCCAGCCGCTGCTCTTGACGTGGTAGCGGTAGATACTGCGCAGGACGGAGGGCGCCTGCTTGCAGCTGTAGTTGTTCCCCGTGGCGCTGTGGTGGACGAAGGCCGCCTTGACGGTCCTGGAGTAGCCGAGCCGCCTCTCGCGGAGCCTCTCGTCCGCGCCCCAGCCCGGGCGCGTGATGATGCGCGGGCGCGGTGCGGCGTACGACCGCGCGGAGTCGGGGAGAACGGCCCTTCCGGCCCTGGGCGACGTCGGAGGCGCGTCCTCGGGCCCGGTCCAATCGCCGCTGTGCTCGGGGGAGATGGCGGTGTCGGGTTCGGGCTCGCTGTCGTCCCGCGGCTCGGCGCTGTTGTCCGGGTTGTCCGGGGTCTCTTGCGGATCCTCTCCCGGGTCGATTAGTTCGAGCCGTAGCCCTTGTGGCAGCGGCGCGCGCGCCGGACCGTTCTCGTTCTCCTCGGCGGCGCGTACACGCAGTTCCACGCCGTCCGAGCCACCGACCCAGAGCGGAGCGGTGGAGCCGCGCGCGTGTCCCGAGTCGCGCTCCGTCGTGCCGGGGTCGGCGCCGTGTTCCTGGTTGTGCGTCTCCAGCTCCTGCCAGTCGGACCAGAGGTGTGAACCGGCCGCGCGGGTACGGACCTGGACCGTGCCGTGGAGTTCGGCGTCGGCGTCGTCCCAGACGACTCCGAGCAGCGAGAAGGGACTGACGTCGCGCCGGGTCACGCCCTGTTCCGTGGCGCCGCCCAAGGACCGGTCCGAGCCGGCCGCGCCCAGCGGGAGCGACTGGGTGGAGCCGGGTACGGCGGCCGAGCCCGTGTTCTGTGTGGCCTGTGGGACTTGTGGGGCGGCGATCGCGCCCGACGAGGACAGCGGGAGGACCAGGGCGGCGGTGCACGCGACGCCGATCGAGGTTACAAGTGAGGCACGCATGTGCCGATCCTGGGTGCGACACGACCACCACGCCCGTCGGGAAAACTGACGGCCCGTCGGTCCAACCGGTGTACCCCGTCACCGGTACGGCGGTGGCCGTCCGGCTCCCCGGCGTACCCTTTCCCGGGTGAACTCCAGCGACCGTACCCCCGCCGACCTGCTGCGATCCGCTCTCGCCACGGACCCGGCCCGCCCCTTGGTCACGTTCTACGACGATGCCACCGGTGAGCGCGTCGAATTGTCCGTGGCCACCTTCGCCAATTGGGTGTCCAAGACCGCGAATCTGCTGCAGGGCGATCTCGCGGCGGCGCCCGGCGACCGGCTCGCGCTGCTGCTTCCCGCGCACTGGCAGAGCGCCGTATGGCTGCTCGCCTGTTCCTCGGTCGGGGTGACGGTCGAGATCGGCGGTGATCCGGCCGGCGCGGATCTGGTGGTCAGCGGCCCGGACACGCTGGACGCGGCGCGCGCGTGCCGCGGTGAGCGGGTGGCGCTCGCGCTGCGTCCGCTGGGCGGCCGTTTTCCGCAGCCGCCCGAGGGCTTCATGGATTACGCGGTCGAGGTGCCGGGCCAGGGCGACCGGTTCGCGCCGTTCGCGCCGGTGGACCCGGACGAGTCCGCGCTGGTCGTGGGCGGTATGGAGCTGTCCGCGGCTCAACTCGTCGCGCGCGCGGGCGCGGACGCCGTGGAGCGCGGTCTCACGCCCGGCTCACGGCTGCTGTCGGGGCTGGCGTACGACAGTTGGGACGGGCTCTCGGCCGGGCTGTACGCCCCGCTCGCGGCGGGCGGGTCGGTCGTACTCTGCCGCAACCTCGGGAAGCTGTCGGCGGAGGCGCTCGAACAGCGCGTCAAGAGCGAACGCGTGACCGACAAGGCGATGTGACGCGCGGCGGGCGGGCAAGACTGCTACCGGCCAAACTCGCCCGCCCCGCCACTCGCCCGAAGTGGCCGCCCGTCAGCTGAGAATCCGCTGAGAATCCGGTCTGACAAAACGGAATATCGTTAATATAACGGACCCTGCTTCCAGGGGCGTATCCCAACCTCGGTACGTGATCGGCGATACCTGCGACCCGCAGCACAACCAAGCGCGGCGCTCGCCCGTCTACCCCTGCAACCGGCGGCCCAGTACGCCGCCGACGCCTTGAAGGATGGACGCAGACGTGACCGACAGCGCTGGCACGGCGACCGAACCGGACAGCAAGTCCGGCAGAGAGCCGTCGACCGGAGCGCCCGGGCCCGACGACAACGATGCCGAGCCCGCCGCCCCGCCCTCCGACCCCAACACCAAGCGCCACTGGCTGCGTTGGGTCGCGCTGGGCACCTCCGTCGCCATCCTGGCCACCGCCGGAGCCGGCTGGTGGTTCTACCGGAAGCTCGACGGAAACATCACCACCGACACCTCCGCCGCCGCGGAGTTGCACACGTACGAGAAGGAACGTCCCACCCCGGTCGCCCTCGACGCGCAGAACATCCTGCTCATCGGCTCCGACAGCCGCTCCGGCGAGGGAAACAGCAAGTACGGGCGGGACGACGGTGGTTCGCAGCGCTCCGACACCACGATCCTGCTGCACCTCGCGGCGGACCGGAAGAGCGCGACGGCCATGTCCATACCCCGCGACCTGATGGTGGAGATCCCCGGCTGCGCGAAGCCCGACGGCACCCGCAGCCAGGCTCAGTTCGCGCAGTTCAACTGGGCTTTCGAGGCCGGCGGCGCCGCCTGCACGATCCGTACGGTCGAGAAGCTCACCGACATCCGCGTCGATCACCACATGGTGATCGACTTCAGCGGCTTCACGGACGTGGTGGACGCGGTGGACGGTGTCGAGGTCTGCCTCGCCGAGCCGGTCAAGGACGTCCAGGCGCGGCTGGAACTGCCCGCGGGCCGGCAGACCCTCGACGGCGAACAGGCCCTCGGGTTCGTACGCGCCCGCCATGGCATCGGCGACGGCAGCGACACCCAGCGCATGGACCGCCAGCAGCAATTCCTGGGGGCGCTCTTCAAGAAGGTGCAGAGCAATGGGGTGCTGCTCAATCCGGCCCGGCTCTATCCGGTGCTGGACGCGGCGACGAAGTCCCTCACCACCGACTCGGGGCTGAACTCTCTCAGCGACCTTTACGAACTGGCACGCTCGATGCGGAGCGTACCGATGGAAAAGGTGCAATTCCTGACCGTGCCGCGCCAGCCGTACACCCAGGACCCGAATCGCGATGAACTCGTCCAGCCCGACGCGAAGAACCTCTTCGAGCGGCTGCGGGAGGACGACACCGTATCGGTCTCGCCGGACGGGAAGGACGCGCGGGACGGGGAGAGCGAGGGAAAGAGTGACGACTCCGTGAAGACTTCAGGGAACGACAGCGGCGGCGGCAGCGGTGCTCAGGCGACGGGGAGCCCTTCTCCGGCCCCCACTTTCCAGGGGACAAATGCCGCGGCGGGCATGTGCGGGTAAAGCCGGACCCAAAGGCAGCTCTTCAGTCCATGAAGATTGGGCAGATTGCCCGCTTGTAAGGGATGAGGAATTTGTCACTGGCGTCGCTCGACGTCGAACAGGGCGGATAGTGTGACGCGATCCGGTGCATCCGGCCGTCAGGTCGCGCACTACAGGATCGAAAGACCGAGCGTCTTCGGGGGAAGACGCCTCGCGTGGCACCGACGGAGGATTCAAGCAACCGTGGATGCGCATAGCCGTGGACAGGCGGACGAAATCGACCCCGCCGACCAGTGGGTCCTCAACCCGCAGACCGGTAACTACGAACTGCGACTGGACCACTCCACAGGGCAGTCGCCCTCCCCCCAGCCGCGCGGCGCCAGAAGAGCGAACGCTCCGGGAAAGAGGCCCGCGAGCCCTTCCGCCGAAGCCGAAGAGGAATCGCGGACGCGAGGCGAAGCGCGGACGGAATCGCGCGCGGAATCGCGTACGGACTCCCGGACGGAATCCCGTTCCGGCGGGCGCGGTCGCGGCGGGACGCGCGCCGACGTACCGGGCCAGCGCAGCCGCCGCGCCGGGAAGGGCCAGGCCGAAGCGGCGAACACCGCCGCCGGCCGCCGCAAGCGCAAGTCCCCGAAGTCGCGCAAGAAGAAGGCGCTGGTGTGGACGGGCGGTGTGATGGCGTTCCTCCTGGTGGGCCTCTCCGTCGGCGGGTACTTCGTCTACCAGCACTTCAACGGCAACATCGACACGATCGACGTCCAGGGCGCGGGCAGCGGCGGCTTCAAGAAGGACCAGCCCGTCAACATCCTGCTGATCGGCACGGACAAGCGGACCGGGTCGGGCAACGAGGGGTACGGCGACGCGGGGAGTGTCGGCCACGCCGACACGACCCTCCTGTTCCATGTCTCCAAGGACCGTACGAACGCGACGGTGGTCTCCATCCCGCGTGACCTGATCACCGACATCCCCGACTGCGAGACCAAGACCGCCGACGGCACGAAGGTCATTCCGGGCACCTCGCAGACGCGCTTCAACACCAGCCTCGGCCAGGACGAGCGGGACCCGGGCTGCACGATGCGTACGGTCAAGGAGCTCACCGGGCTCACGGTCGACCACTTCATGATGGCCGACTTCAACGCGGTCAAGACGATGTCGACCGCGGTGGGCGGTGTGGAGGTGTGTGTGGCCAAGGACGTCGACGACCCGAAGTCGCATCTCAAGCTGAGCAAGGGCACCCACACCATCCAGGGCGAGCAGGCGCTCGCCTTCGTCCGTACCCGGCACGCCTTCGGCAACGAGAGCGACCTGACCCGGATCGAGACCCAGCAGCAGTTCCTCAGCTCGATGATCCGGAAGATGAAGTCGGGCGACACGCTCACCAGCCCCAGCAAGCTGTTCAAGCTGGCGGAGGCCGCGACCAACGCGCTCACGGTCGACACCGGCATCGGCAGCATCCAGAAGCTCAGCGATCTGGCCACGGAGCTGGCGAAGGTCGACCCGAAGAACATCACCTTCACGACGCTGCCGGTGCTCGACAACCCGGCGGAGGTCGTCAAGGCGACGGTGGTGGTCAACGAGACCAAGGCCAAGCCGCTGTTCTCGATGATGCAGAACGATGTGTCGCTGACCGAGGTGCAGCAGAAGGAGAAGGCGGACGAGAAGGCCGCCAAGGCCAAGCAGGAGGAACTCCTCAAGGGGACCAAGGCCGACGCGTCCGACGTACGCGTCGATGTGTTCAACGGCGGCGGTCCGCAGGGCTCCGCGCAGGAGACCCTGAACTGGCTGCAGAACACCGAGGGCGTACTGAAGTCCACCAACAAGGGCAACGCCCCCGCGGATGTGGCCAAGACGACCCTGGAGTACGCGCCCAACCAGGCCGACCAGGCCCGGGCGCTCGCGGAGATGATGGGGCTGCCCGCCGCTGCGATGAAGCCGGGCACCGAGGACGCCGTGGGGCTCCAGGCGATGACGCTGACCCTCGGAGGCGACTTCAAGGGCGCGGGCGTACCCATCACCGGACCGGCAAAGGCGCCGGAAGGTGTGCAGAAGGTGGAAGCGGACAAGCAGGTCTGCGCCAAGTGACGCAGGAACGCCGGCCCATACGGACGGCCTGAAGAGGGAGTCTGGATGGGTCAGAGCAGCGTACGGCGGGAGGGGGCGCGCCAAGACGTCCCGCACGCCGGGGAGTTGGGCTGGGACGACAGCCTGTACGACGGCGACGGGCCGCGGCAGGACGGCGCGCCCGCGGACGGCGGAAACGCGGACGGCGGAAACGCGGACGGCGGCGGTGACACCACCGGCAAGGGCCGGCGCGGCAAGAACGGGCACGGCAACGGCGGGCGCAGTGGCGCGGCACGCAGACGGTCGAAACGCGGGCCCTGGCGAATACTTCGCTGGGTCGCCGCCGGGCTGTCACTGCTGCTGCTCGGGACGGCCGGCGCCGGCTATCTCTACTACCGCCATCTCAACAGCAATATCCGCAGCGGCGAGCGCAGCAACGGCGCCAGCGGCCTGGACAAGCCCGTGGCCAACTCGGCGGGCCAGACCCCGCTGAACATCCTGCTCATCGGCTCGGACAGCCGGGCCGACCCCGAGAACGTCAAACTGGGCGGCAGCAAGGACACCGCGGGCAACCCGCCGCTCGCCGATGTGCAGATGCTCGTCCATGTCTCCGCCGACCGGAAGAACGCGTCGGTCGTGAGCATCCCGCGCGACACCCGGGTCGACATCCCGGAGTGCAAGGACGCCGACACCGGCAAGACCTATCCGCGGACCAACGCGATCATCAACGAGACGCTGGCCCGCGGCGGCCCCGGCTGCACCCTGTCCACCTGGGAGAAGCTGACCGGCGTCTATATCGACCACTGGATGACGATCGACTTCGCGGGCGTCGTGAAGATGGCCGACGCGATAGGCGGTGTCGATGTCTGCGTCAAGGACAACGTCTGGGACCGGCCGCTGCCCGGGGTCCCGGGAGGCTCTGGGCTGAAGCTCACGAAGGGTACGCGTCAGATCCAGGGCGAGCAGGCGCTCCAGTGGCTGCGTACCCGGCACGCCTTCGAGAGCGACCTCGGCCGTGCCAAGGCCCAGCACATGTACATGAACTCGATGATCCGCGCGCTCAAGTCGCAGAGTGTCTTCACCGACACCGCCCGGCTGACCGGTCTCGCGGAGGCGGCGACGAAGTCGCTGGAGGTCTCCGAGGAGATCGGTACGGTCAAGAAGCTGTTCGATCTGGCCATGCAGCTCAAGAACGTGCCGACGAACCGCCTCACCATGACGACGATGCCGACCGTGCAGGATCCGCAGGACGCGAACCATCTGATCGCGGCGGAGACGGACTCCCGCAAGCTGTGGTCGATGCTCCGCGACGACGTGGCCTTCGACAGCAACGGCGACAAGGCCGAGGCCGCCAAGAAGAAGCCGTCCGCGCCGGCCACGAAGGACCCGGCCGCGGCGCCCGCCGACACGGGCGTGATCGTACGCAACGGGACCGGCGGCACGCAGAGCCCGGTGCCGCGCCGGGCGGCCGATATCGCGAGCACGCTCAACGGCAAGGGCTTCGCGCTGGCCAAAGCCGATTCGCAGCAGACTCCGCAGGAGACGAGCTCGGTCAGCTATCCGAGCGCGGACATGGAGGGGGACGCCCAGGCGGTGGCCAAGGCCCTCGGCATTCCGCTGACGTCGGTGACGAAGTCGACGGACGTCTCGGGGGTCACGGTGGTCGTGGGCGCCGACTGGCGCAGCGGCTCGTCCTTCCCGAAGGAGGCCGAACCGGCGGCGGGCGGCATACCGGACACGGCGGACGCGCTCAACGGCGCGAAGGAGGACGCCTGCATGGACGTCTACGCGCCGTACCGCTTCTAGGGAATCCCGCATACAGACGCGAGCGCCGTCCGGTGGGATCGGACGGCGCTCGCGGTTTCGTCGGGGAGTGAGGCCCGGGAGTTACGCCTCGACCGGCTGCGCCGCCGGGCGGCGGCTCGCGATGACCTTCTTCGCCAGCGACCGCGGGCTGGTCAGGAAGCCGTAGCCCCACGACATGTGCATGGTGGCCAGCGCCACCGGGATCTGGAGCCGGGCCTTCAGCGACAGCCCCTTGCCCGCCGGGACGGAGCCCGCGGCGATCGCGGCCAGATAGCCGGCCGGTACGACCAGGCCCCAGGGCGTCAGTACGGCGCCGGCCACAATGCCCGCGGCGATGGCGCAGACGGCCGTCGGCGGGGCGAGATAGCGCAGATTGATCGAGCCCGAGTGGTAGCGGGCGACGACATGGCGCCAGCGGCCGTAGTCCTTGTACTGCTTGGCGAGCGCCCGGACCGAGGGCCGCGGGCGGTACTGGACGCGCAGCTCGGGCGAGAACCAGATGGCGCCGCCCGACTCACGGATACGGAAGTTCAGTTCCCAGTCCTGGGCGCGGATGAACTCCTCGTTGTAGCCGCCCTGCCGCTCCAGCGCCTCGCGCCGGAAGACACCCAGATACACGGTTTCGGCGGGCCCGGCCTGGCCTCCGGTGTGGAAGGCCGCGTTGCCGACCCCGATCTTCGAGGTCATGGCGGCGGCGACCGCGTTCTCCCAGTCGTTCTCGCCCTCGGCGTGCATGATGCCGCCGACGTTCTGGGCGCCCGTCTCCTCCAGGAGCCGGACGGCGGTCGCGATGTAGTTCGGCGAGAGCATCCCGTGCCCGTCGACCCGTACGACGACGGGGTGCCTGGACGCCTTGATCGCGGCGTTCAGCGCGGCCGGGGTGCGGCCGGTCGGGTTCGGTACGGTCGTGACGCGGGCGCGCTCATGGGACGCGGTCTCCCGTACCAGCTCCGCGGCGATCTCGTCCGTACGGTCCGTGGACGGGCCGAGCGCGATCACCACCTCCATCTCGCCGTCGTACTCCTGCTCCAGGATGTGCCGGACGGAGTTCCTCAGATGGCGTTCCTCATTGAGCACCGGCATGATCACGGAGACCGCGGGCGGCAGGGCAGGCATGTGGTCCTTCAGGGGTCCTTCGGCGGCGGATGACCGCCCACGTTACCGCGAACGGGGGACAGCGACGCGCGCCGCCCGGTTGCGGACCGGTGTCGCTGATCGTATGGGCCTACCGTGCACACGGTCCCCCCACCACCCTTTTCACGCACGATCCCTGATCACGCGGAGGTGTTTCCCGTGCCCACGCCGCCCCGCACCACCCGCCGTCCGGTCCCCTCCCGGCGGCCGGGGACGCCGCGACGGCCGCGCTGGGGAATGCGGGTGGCGACGACCCTCTCCGTACTGGTGCTGGGGGCGGGCGGGATCGGCCACGCGGTGATGACCAGCCTCGACACCGGCATCGGCCGGGTCGATCCGTTCAAGGACATGAAGAACCGTCCCTCCGCGGGCCACGGTCTCAACCTCCTGCTGGTCGGCACGGACGGCCGCGACAAGATCACGGAGGAGGAGCGGCAGAAGTACCGGCTCGGTGGCGAGCCCTGCCACTGCACCGACACGATCATGCTGGTGCACCTCTCCGCGGACGGTGAGCGCGCGAGCGTCGTGAGCGTGCCGCGCGACAGTTACGCGGAGCTTCCCGAGCACACCGACGCGGCCACCGGCAAGCGCCATGAGCCGCACTCCGTGAAGCTCAACGCAGCGTACGCGGAGGGCGGGCCGCATCTGACGGTCAGCACCGTCGAGCGCATGACGGGGGTGAAGATCAGCCACTATCTGGAGGTCGACTTCGCCAGCTTCATGAAGACGGTGGACGCCCTGGGCGGCGTCGAGATCTGTACGCCCCGGGCGCTGAAGGACAGGTACACCGGGCTCGATCTGACCCCGGGCACGCACAGCATGAACGGCGGCCAGGCGCTCCAGTACGTACGGTCGCGGCATATCGACGGCGCGGCCGATCTCGGGCGGATGCAGCGCCAGCAGCGCTTCCTGGCCGCGCTGATCGACCGGGCCACCAGCAGCGGAGTCCTGCTGAACCCGGTGCGGTTCAAGGAGGTCTCCTCGACGATGCTCGCCTCGGTACGGGCCGACGCGGGCTTCGGTACGGAGCAGCTGCTCGCCCTCAACGAGGCGATGCGCGGCTTCTCGCCCTCCTCGTCGGAGTTCACGTCGGTGCCGCTGGCCGGTGACAGCGTCTCGGTCAAGGGGGTCGGTTCCACGGTGAAGTGGGATCCGGTGAAGTCGCGGGAGCTGTTCCGCGCGCTGCGCGAGGACAGGCCGCTGACGGCGCCGCACGCGCCGGCGGACGCGAAGCCGGGCCGAGCGCCGGACCCGCAGTCCGAGCCCGGCCCGGGACCGGGACGGGAATCGGGCTCGGGACACAAGCCGCCCGAGCACGGCGAGCCGGCCGAGCCGGATGGGTCCGCCAAGCCGGTCGAGCCGGCCAAGCCGGCCGAGTCTCCCAAACCGGTCGATGTGAAGCCGCAGGACATCCGGGTGCAGGTCTACAACGGGACGCGTACGGACGGACTCGGCAAGCGGGTCGACGACGCGCTGCACGCCACCGGCTTCAACACGACCCGTGCCCCGCTCAACGCCGACGGGCCCGACCTGCGGCGGACGGTCGTGATGTACGACCCGCGCTGGGACCTTTCGGCGAAGTCCCTGGCGGCGGCGCTGCCCGGCAGCGAACTGCGCGCGGTGAAGCAGCAGGGCGCGACGCTCAAGGTGATGGCGGGGGCGGACTTCACCGCGGTGACGCCGGTACGCGCGCAGGAGGCCCCCAAGGGCCGGTTCGGGGCGATGACCGGCGACCAGGTGGTGTGTCCGTAGGCACGGCGGGCGGGACGATCCGCTGCCGCCGCCGGGTCAGGCGGTGATCAGCTCAGAAGCTCCGATCAGCGGTGGTCGTCGATGCCCTCCGCCGCGCGCCGCGCCCGTAGCTCCTTGATCGCCCGCCGCCGGGCGAGCCGGTGCGTACGCCGGATCTGCGCCTCCTGGTAGCGCCGCTTGTCCCGCTCCGACTCCGGGATCACCGGGGGTACGGCCCGGGGCCTGCCCTCCGCGTCCACGGCGGCGAAGACCAGATACGCGCTGCCGACCTGGGTCGCCGGGGTGGACTCGTTCCAGCGCTCGGCCATGACCCGGACGCCGACCTCCATCGAGGACCGCCCGGTCCAGTTGACCTGGGCGCGGACATGGACGAGGTCCCCGACCCGTACCGGCACGAGGAAGACCATCTCGTCCATCGAGGCGGTGACGGCGGGGCCGCCGGAGTGGCGTCCGGCGACGGCGCCCGCCGCGTCGTCGACCAGCTTCATGATCACGCCGCCGTGCACCGTACCGAGGAGGTTGGTGTCGCT
Organism: Streptomyces scopuliridis RB72; assembly: GCF_000718095.1. Lineage (GTDB taxonomy): Bacteria > Actinomycetota > Actinomycetes > Streptomycetales > Streptomycetaceae > Streptomyces > Streptomyces scopuliridis. The sequence continues at coordinate 36,910 of NZ_JOEI01000007.1, forward strand.
GACGGTCATGATGTGGCTGAGCGTGGTGCGTGAGGCGGAGGTGGGCTTACCCGGAATATCGCTTTCCGGGGGTGGGACCTGATCTGTCATGTCCTCCACCCTATGCGGGGCTCTCGCGGGGTCTCGTGGGGTCCCGTAAACGTCGGTCAGTGCCCCGGTGCGGTCCGCATTGCATCAGCTTGGCAACAGCACCGACCCGATTTCCTACCTCCCCTGTCTGGCGCACGGCCCGGCCCGGCACACTGGTCCGCATGAATGATTGGCCCGATGGATGGACCGGCAACCGCGGCGAGCGGGGCGACCGCTACGGGCGCGGCAGCGCGGGCGCGCAGCCCGAGGGCGCGCGTGTGATGCCGCATGTGCAGCCCCGAGGTGTCCCTCAGCAGTCCCAGGGACACGACCGGGGCTACGATCCCGGGTACGACAGCGGGTACAACACGGGCCAGGTCTACGGCTCTCCCCCCGGCGGCGGTGGCCGCGACGGGCAGGGCGGTCCGCCGCCGGGCGTCCCCCGCGGGCCGCGGCAGGCGCCCGACTGGCGCCGCCGGATCAAGGTCGGCGCGCTGGCGCTGGTCGTGGTGATCCTCGGCGTCTCCATCGGCACGTACTTCTGGGCGGACGGCAAGCTCAAGCGCGAGGTCGATCTCTCCAAGGTCATCGAGCGGCCGGCGTCGGGGGACGGCACGAACTATCTGATCGTCGGCTCGGACAGCCGTGAGGGCATGTCCGCCGAGGAGAAGAAGAAGCTCCACACGGGCTCGGCCGACGGCAAGCGCACCGACTCGATGATGATCCTGCACGACGGGTCGAACGGTCCGACGCTGATCTCGCTGCCGCGCGACTCGAACGTGACGATCCCGTCGTTCCGCGGCTCCGAGTCCGGCAAGATGTTCCCGAACACGGGCCGGCAGACCAAGCTGAACGCGGCGTACGCGGAGGACGGCCCCGAACTGCTCGTCCGTACCGTCGAGTTCAACACCGGTCTGCACATCGACCACTACGTCGAGATCGGCTTCGCGGGCTTCGCCAACATCGTGGACGCGATCGGCGGGGTGGAGCTGGACATCCCGAAGGCGTTCAAGGACAAGAAGTCCGGCGCCGACTTCCAGGCGGGCAAGCAGACCCTGGACGGCGAGCAGGCCCTGGCCTTCGTACGGACGCGGTACGCCTTCGCCAACAGCGACCTGGACCGCACGAAGAACCAGCAGAAGTTCCTCGCGGCCCTGGCCTCGCAGACGGCGACGCCCGGCACGATCCTCAACCCGTTCGCGTTCTATCCGACGATGAGCGCGGGGCTGGACACGGTGATCGTGGACAAGGACATGTCGCTGTGGTCCCTGGGCCAGATGTTCTTCGCGATGAAGGGCGTCACAGGCGGGGACGGCACGTCCATGAACATGCCGATCTCGGGCAGCGTGGGCGGCAACCTGGTCTGGGACAAGGCCAAGGTCAAGGAGCTGGTCAACCAGCTGAACAACGACGAGAAGGTCACGGTCACCGGCAACTGATGCCCGGCAACGAGCCGGTCGACCACGACCTGGACACGATCGTGGCGGTCGGCGACCGGGAGCGCGGGGTGATGCCGCCGTGCGGGCGGTGCCGGCAGTTCCTGACCGGCTGCGTACCGTACGGATCTCCGCGCTCCTGCCGGAGAGTTACATCTGGGCAGACCAGCAGTAGACCGTCACCGGCGGACATCGCGTACAACCTTCCTGCTGACCGAGGCGTCGAATGTGCCGTAGATCAACGCGTGCATGTCCGATGGAGGACCCTTGAGAAGGATCATGGCCGTGGTGAGCACGGCCGTCGCGCTCTCCGCAACCACACTGATCGCCGCGCCCACCGCGCAGGCGGCCGAGGTCAACCTCCGATCGTTCGCGTGGAGCGCCGAGAAGGACGGCAAGATCCATGTGCTCTATGAGCACTGGGACCGGAACTCCCTTCCGTCCGATGTCACCGTCCGGGTCCGCGCGAAGGGCGGTGACGCGGTGCTCGCCACGCTCGGCCTCAATGACGCCGGGCGCTGCACCACCGCGAACGACTGCGAGGAGCAGCAGTTCTGGACCGACCCGGTCGAACTGCCCGCGCTGGGCGTCTACACCGTGGACCTCGTGGTCAGGGCCGGCACGGCGGGCGAGCTCGTCGACCGCGACAACGGTGAGCTCAACTACGGGCTCGCCCCGAAGCTGACCGCCACCGCCGACCGTCAGTGGGTGTCGTACGACCACCGCGTCGTCACGGTGAACGGCACGCTCGTCGCGCAGGACCCGAACACAGGCGAGGTCAAGCCGTTCGCGGGTGCCGGCATCCACACCCGTTACAAGTCCCGGGACTTCGTGACGACGGCCGTCGACAAGGCCGGACGCTTCTCCGTGCCCTTCGACTTCAGCGGTTACGAGACCGGCGCGCGCCTCGACGTCTGGTTCCAGGAGAACGACGCGTCGTTCCCGGTGACGGTGCGCAGGCAGCCCCTGAAGCTGACGGTCGACACCCCCGCCCGCTCGGTCACGGCCCCGTACGGCAGCGACATCCCCGCGCGCGGCAAGGTGACCCGTACGGCCGACGACGGCACCGAGAAGCCGGCGGGCGGCGTCGGTGTCCGGGTCGACAGCCGGCACATCACCAGCACCAAGGCAGACGGCACCTTCTCCGGCGCCTTCCCGGCCACGAGGAACGGCACCACGCGCCTTGAGCTGGGCCAGGAACCGTGGTTCGAGAACGTGGCGTCCCCGTCGTCCCCGTACGACTTCCAGGTCAAGACGACCGCGACGAGCACGTTCTCGGCGGTCGAGGCCGCGGTGGACAAGTACCGGAAGGTCACCTTCAGCGGCAAGCTCGGCGTCACCTCGGGCTCGTACCCCGCCGGAACGACGGGGCGCGTCTCCATCGACCACTCGACGGACGGCCAGAACTGGTCCGGCGTCGGCCAGTTCACGGCCACGTACGGAGCCGCGTTCAAGCAGACCGCCCCGCTGAAGGGCACGGCCGGCAGCTACTGGCGTCTGCGCCACCTGGGCGCCCCGGGCGTGGAGAGCCGCGTCCACAAGCTCGGCCGCCAGTACACCGAGATCCGGAGCGACGACGTCACACCCGAGGGCGTACGCAAGGGCACGAAGCTGACGGCCAAGGGCACGCTGATGCAGAAGTCCGGCTCCGTCTGGAAGGCGTACGCCGGCCAGAAGGTCCGCGTCTACTTCAAGCCCGCCACGCGCGGCGCGGTCTGGAAGGACCTGGGCAGCGCCACGACCCTCACCAACGGCACGTTCAGCAAGCAGTTCACGGCGCAGCAGGATGGCACCTGGCAGATGCGCTACGTCGACACGGTGAAGACGCACTACGCGTCCAGCGGCCGCGAGGACTACGTCGACGTCCGCTAGGCCCTGTCTGAGGCATACGAACGGCTCCCGGCACGAGGCGAATTCGCTGCCGGGGGCCGCGGCCTTCCTCTGTCCCCGGGGAAGCGGTCAGCCGTGACCGGCCTCCCTCGCCGCACGCTCCAGTCGGCTCCGGTAGTTCTCCCACCACGACTGATCGCCCGGCGGCATGTTGTCGTTGCCCTCCGCCATCCCCACGGCCCCGTCGATGAGTTCCCGGACGATATCGGCGTGGCCGGCGTGCCGGTGAGTATCGGCGATCACACGTACCAGGACATGGTGCAGTGTCACCTCTCGCCGTTCCTCCGGCCACCACGGGACGTGACCGATCGCGTCGAGCGGCAGCGTGGCGATCGTGGCGTCCGCGTGCTTCCACGCCTGCTGGTACAGCCCGACGAGCTGTTCGCGGGACTCGTCCGCGGTGGCCCACATGTCCGCGCCCGGTTCGGCGCCCTCCCCGTACCAGGACGGCGGCTCGTCAAAGTACGGCCGCCCGAACGTGTCGCCGAAATACCCCAGTTCAACACCGGCGATGTGCTTGACCAGCCCCAGCAGATTCGTGCCGGTCGGCGTCAGCGGGCGGCGGATGTCGTACTCCGAGAGCCCGTCGAGCTTCCACAGCAGGGCTTCGCGGGCGGCTCGCAGGTAGTGGAGAAGGTCCGCTTTCGCTTTCGATTCGATCATGCGGGGCAGTCTCGCACCCGGCACTGACAGCCGGTCCCGGCCTCGTTCAGGTGATCGTGCCGGTCGGACGGAGGAGCCACGGGGGAATCCGGGTAGAGCAGGAGCGTCGGTCGGCCGGAGAGAGGCTGGAGAGAGGCTGGAGAGGCGAGGGACTATGGGGCAGACACAGGACAGGGGTTCCGAGGACATCGTCGTGCTGGCGCCGCAGGCAGCGGAGGCGGCGGCGTTCTTCGACTCGCTGGGGCTTGGGTACCAGCATGCGTTCGAGGGCAGGAAGACCTCCCAGATCCAGGCGGCCGAGCGCCTGATGAGCCGGCTGGATCCTGGTGCCCGGGTGCTGGATGTGGGGTGTGGCACCGGTCTGCCCACGGCCGGGCAGCTGAGTGAGGGAGGCATGGACGTCACCGGGATCGACGTCTCCGAGGGCCTGCTCGCCCACGCACGGCGCCAGGTTCCGGGAGCGCGCTTCGTCAGGGCCGATCTCTTCGACCAGGAGCTGGACATCGGGCCCTTCGACGCTGTCGTGAGCTTCTACTCCCTCGTCGACCTGACCGCGGACATGTTCATCGCCGCGCTGGAGAGACTGCGGGATCTCACGGTCACGGGCGGCACGCTGCTGGTCGCCGTTTCGGAGCGGCGCACCGACGACGAGGTGCGGTTCATGGACACGAGCTACCGCCCCGCCCTGTGCCGACGTGAAGATCTCGGCGACTGGGCCCGCCAAGCGGGGCTGTGGGTGGACGAGTTGAACATCTGTCCCGAGCAGGGAGCCGAGGGGCAGCCCGAGACCGGTCTCTATCTCTGGGCCAGGCGCTTCCGCGACAGCCCCCCGTCCCGGTCGGAGCCGGGCCAGGGGGCGATGGCCGACCGCTGAGGCTCGGGCGGCCGGGGTGTGCGGGGTGGTTTACAGGCCGCCGCGCTTGGAGTCGAAGGTGACCAGTCGGGCCACGGGGGTGCCGGGCCGGTCGAGTGTGGCGAAGTCGAGGACCCTGTCCAGCAGGTAGCGGTCGCCCCTGGCGGGGTACTGGCTGAGGCCGGTGGCGCTCAGTCGCAGAGGCTCGATGCCGTTGAGTACGACCGGGTCCTTCCCGGGGAGTTCGACGGTCGCGCTGACCGGGATGACGTCGTGTTCGTCGAACTTGGGCGGGAAGTGCGAGGTGATCCGCAGGATGCTCTTCGGGTCGACGTCGACGTCGTTCTGCTCCAGGGTGATGCTGCCCCCGCCTGGAATTTCGGCGCTGACACGGAACCCGACGGTGCGCAGCCGCACACTGTTGATGGGGTCGTCGGGGTTGACGTCGACACGCTGTTTGATGCCGCCGCGGAAGTCGACGGTGTAGGCGGTGCCCCGGTATTCGAAGAGACTGTTGATCGCGAGCATCGAGGAGGGGACCTCGGCGCCGATCGGAGGCAGCAAGGGGAAGCGTGCGGCGGCCTGAGTGGAGGCAGGCGCGGCGGTCGCGGGGCCGGCAGCGGCGGTGGGCAGAGCGGCGAGGGCCACGGCGGCGGCACCGGCCGCGAGCGCCCGGACCAGTCGGGGGGACAGCAAGGGTTCCTCCTGCATGTGCTAAGAAGATGACAGGGGAATTGCACCGGAACCGCCGCTGTCCGCCGGGGAATTGACTCGATGGTGGGCCTGCCGCGCCTCGGCGGTGACGAACTGGCGGCCGAGAGACGTACCGGTGGAACGTCACGGGAATGCCCCGCGCCGATCATCGGCGCGGGGCATTCCTCTCAGCACGTACACCACGCGCACGGCAGCGCTACGGCAGGTTCCTCGCCATCACGATCCGCTGGACCTGGTTCGTGCCCTCGTAGATCTGTGTGATCTTGGCGTCGCGCATCATCCGCTCGACCGGGTAGTCGCGTGTGTAGCCGTACCCGCCGAGGAGCTGCACCGCGTCCGTGGTGATCTCCATGGCCGCGTCGGAGGCGAAGCACTTGGCCGCCGCGCCGAAGAAGGTGAGGTCCTCCTTGGCGCTGCCCGCGGAGACGCGTTCCGACCTGGCGGCGGCGGAGTAGGTGAGCTGGCGGGCCGCCTCCAGTTTCATGGCCATGTCGGCCAGCATGAACTGCACGCCCTGGAAGTCGCCGATCGGCTTTCCGAACTGCTTGCGCTCCTGCACATAGCCCTTGGCGTAGTCGAGCGCGCCCTGCGCGATGCCGAGCGCCTGGGCCGCGATCGTGATGCGGGTGTGGTCCAGGGTCTTCATCGCGGTGGCGAAGCCCGTACCCTCCTCGCCGATCAGCCGGTCCGCGGGGATCCGGACGTTGTCGAGGTAGACCTCGCGCGTCGGGGAGCCCTTGATGCCCAGCTTCTTCTCCGGGGCGCCGAAGGAGACGCCCTCGTCGCCCTTCTCGACCACGAACGCGCTGATGCCCTTGGTGCGCTTGTCCGGGTCGGTGACGGCCATGACCGTGTAGTACTCGGAGACGCCCGCGTTGGTGATCCAGCGCTTCACGCCGTTGAGGACGTAGTGGTCGCCGTCCCGTACCGCCTTGGTCTTCATACCGCCCGCGTCGGAGCCCGCGTCCGGCTCGGAGAGGCAGTACGAGAACATCGCGTCGCCCTTGGCCAGCGGGCCCAGGTACGTCTTCTTCAGGTTCTCGGAGCCGGAGAGGATCACCGGCAGCGAGCCGAGCTTGTTCACGGCCGGGATCAGCGAGGAGGAGGCGCAGACGCGCGCGATCTCCTCGATGACGATCACGGTGGCGAGGGCATCGGCGCCGGCGCCGCCGTACTCCTCCGGGACATGGACCGCGTGCAGATCGGAGGCGACCAGCGCGTCCAGGGCCTCCTGCGGGAAGCGCGCCTCCTCGTCGACCGCCGCGGCGAACGGGGCGATCTTCGCCTCCGCGAGCGCGCGCACGGTGTCGCGGAGCATGTCGTGCTCTTCGGACGGGCGGTACAGGTCGAAATCAGCCGATCCGGCCACGGTCTTTCACTCCCCAGGATGCTAACTACCGTTAAGTAACACAATTTTAGGGGGCCGAGGCGCCGCAGGCATAGGTGAGTTTGCCGACAGCCACTCCGTACTGGAAGAAGTGCCCCTGCGGAGCCCCCGCTACGCGCGGCTATGCTCGGGCCCGCACCTGCCCGCATCCCCCTGGAGCACTCAATGGCCCTCAAGATCACCGTGATCGGCACCGGCTATCTCGGCGCCACGCATGCAGCGGCCATGGCGGAGCTGGGCTTCGAGGTCCTCGGCCTCGATGTGGTGCCCGAGAAGATCGAGATGCTCTCCGCGGGCCGGGTCCCGATGTACGAGCCCGGTCTCGAAGAGCTGCTGCGCAAACATGTCGCCGGGATCGAGGGATCGAGCGGGCGGCTGCGGTTCACCATGGACTGGGCGGAGATCGCGGAGTTCGGCGATGTGCACTTCGTGTGCGTGAACACCCCGCAGAAGCACGGCGAGTACGCCTGCGACATGTCGTACGTCGACTCCGCGGTCGAGAGCCTCGCCAAGCATCTGGGCAGGCCCGCGCTGGTCGTCGGCAAGTCGACGGTGCCCGTGGGCAGCGCGGAGCGGCTCGCGGCCCGCATCGTCGAGCTGGCGCCCGCGGGCGGCGAGGTGGAGCTGGCCTGGAACCCGGAGTTCCTGCGCGAGGGCTTCGCCGTACAGGACACGCTGCACCCCGACCGGATCGTGGTGGGCGTACGCAGCGAGCACGCCGAGCGGGTGCTGCGCGAGGTGTACGCGACGCCGGTGGGCGAGGGGTCGCCGTTCGTGGTGACGGACTTCCCGACCGCCGAGCTGGTGAAGACCTCCGCGAACTCCTTCCTGGCCACGAAGATCTCGTTCATCAACGCGATGGCGGAGGTCTGCGAGGCGGCCGGCGGCGATGTGGTGAAGCTGGCGGAGGCGCTCGGCTACGACGAGCGGATCGGGAAGAAGTTCCTGCGCGCCGGGATCGGCTTCGGCGGCGGCTGTCTGCCGAAGGACATCCGGGCGTTCATGGCGCGGGCGGGCGAGCTGGGCGCGGACCAGGCGCTGACGTTCCTGCGCGAGGTGGACTCGATCAATATGCGGCGCCGCGGCCACATGGTGGAGCTGGCGCGCGAGGCCGTGGGCGGCGACTCGTCGTTCCTGGGCAAGCGCGTCGCGGTGCTCGGCGCGACCTTCAAGCCGGACTCGGACGATGTACGGGACTCCCCCGCGCTCAATGTCGCGGGGCAGATCCATCTCCAGGGCGGCCAGGTGACGGTGTACGACCCCAAGGGCATGGAGAACGCCAAGCGGCTCTTCCCGACGCTGGGGTACGCGCCGTCCGCGCTGGACGCGGTGCGCGGCGCCGATGTCGTACTGCATCTGACGGAGTGGCGCGAGTTCCGTGAGCTGGACCCGGCGGCCCTGGGGGAGGCGGCGTCGCGGCGGCTGATCCTGGACGGGCGTAACGCGCTGGACCCGGCGCGGTGGCGCGCGGCGGGCTGGACGTACCGCGCGATGGGGCGCCCGCGCGCCTAGGTCCTGTCCGGCCGGACAGGGCCTAGGTCCTGTCCAGTGGGACTGTCAGTACCTGACCGGGCTCGACGCGAGCATCGGCGAGACCTCCGACGGCACCCCGTCCACGGTCGCTCCGGCGAAGGCGAGCATGGGGGCGAGGTCCCTGTTGATGTCCGCGGGGAAGTCGAGCGCGGGCTTCGAGACCTCGTCCAGCGCGTCCATGTGCTCCTGACCGAGCGTGACGTCCAGCGCGGCCAGATTCTCCCGGAACTGCTGCAGCCGGCGCGCGCCGATGATCGTGGAGGTCACCCCGGGACGGCCTCTCACCCAGGCGAGCGCCACCGTTGCCGGGGGCACGCCCAGGTCCGCGGCGACGGCGTTCACCGCCTCGATGACGTCGTAGTCCGCCTCACGGGGCCCGCCCACCAGGCCCGTACGTCTGGTGTCGACGGAGCCCGATCCGGCGTTCTCACGGGAGTACTTCCCCGAGAGGAATCCGCTCCTGAGCGGGGACCACGGCATCACGCCCATACCGCATTCCCGCGCCATGGGAATCAGCTCGCCCTCGGCCGTCCGTTCCAGCAGGGAGTATTCGAGCTGCATGGCGACCACCGGGGACCAGCCCCTGAAACGCGCGATGGTCTGGGCCTCGGCGGCTTTCCAGGCCGGAATGTCGGAGAAGCCGATATAGCGAATCTTGCCCGCTGTCACGAGATCATCGAGGCAGCGCAGGGTCTCCTCGACCGGTACGGTGCGGTCCCAGTTGTGGAGCCAGTAGACATCGATGTAATCCGTTCGCAGCCGGCGCAGTGAATCCTCGCACTGGTCGACCATGGCCTTGCGGCCCGCGCCGCCTCCGTTCGGATCTCCCTCATGGAGATTGCAGAAGAACTTCGTACCGATGACCGTGCGGTCACGCCGCGTGCTCTTCTTCGCGAAGAAATCACCGATGATCTTCTCGGAATGGCCATTGGTATACATATTGGCCGTGTCGATGAAGTTTCCGCCGCGATCGAGATATTCGTTCATCATCGCCCCGGACTCGGCCTCGGTGGCGCCCCAGCCGTGGTCCTCGCCGAAGGTCATGGCCCCCAGACAGAAGGGGCTGACCCGCAGTCCCGAGCGGCCGAGCGTGACATAGGAATCGAGTGGCATGTCTGCTCCCTGACGTCGCACGTGGCACGTGTGCACGTGGCACGTGCAGATCGCACGTCACGGGTCGCGCCGCCCGGTGCCTCCCGCTCCCGCGAGCGGGAGGCACCCCGGCGCTACTCGCTGCTACCCCTTCAGCCAACCACCAGGGCGCCGTCCTCGCGCGCTCGGGCCGGAAGGCACGGGCGTCAGCCGTCGTCAGCCGTCCAGTTCCTCGATCGTCGCCAGCGACGGACCCCGCTCGTCCCGCAGGTCCCGCGCCACGTCCTCCGCCGCACGCAGCACCCGTACCGCGTTCTGCCACGTCAGCTTCGCCAGGTCCTCGGTGGACCACTTACGGGCGAGCAGTTCCGCGATCAGGTTCGGGTAGCCCGCGACGTCGTCCAGGCCGGCCGGGGTGAAGGCCGTGCCGTCGAAGTCGCCGCCGATGCCGATGTGGTCGATACCGGCGGTCTCCCGCATATGGTCCAGATGGTCCGCGACCGTCGCCGCCGTGGCGTTCGGGCGCGGGTGGGACGCCTCGAAGGCCTGGTGGATCTCCATCGCGCGCGTGGTGGTGTCCAGATGGTGCAGACCGTGGGCCCGCATGTTCTCGTCCGCCGCCTGCGTCCAGGCCACCGCCGCGGGGAGGATGAACTTCGGTACGAACGTGGCCATTGCCACGCCGCCGTTCGCGGGCAGCTTCTCCAGCACGTCGTCCGGGATATTGCGCGGGTGGTCGCAGATCGCCCGTGCCGACGAGTGCGAGAAGATCACCGGCGCCCCGGTCGCGGCGAGCGCGTCACGCATCGTCGTGGCGGCCACATGCGAGAGGTCGACCAGCATGCCCGTGCGGTTCATCTCGCGGACCACCTCGCGGCCGAAGGCCGAGAGCCCGCCCACGCCCGGGACGTCCGTCGCCGAGTCCGCCCAGGCGAGATTGTCGTTATGGGTGAGCGTCATATAGCGGACACCCAGGGTATGGAGGGCCCGCAGCGTGGCGAGGGAGTTGTTGATGGAGTGGCCGCCCTCGGCGCCCATCAGGGAGGCGATCCTGCCGTGCCGCCGCGCGGTCTCCATGTCGTCCGCCGTCAGGGCGCGGGACAGATCGCCGGGGTAGCGGGCCAGCAGCCGGCCGACCACGTCGATCTGCTCCAGCGTCGCGCTGACCGCGTCGTCACCGGCCATGTCGGACCGTACGTACACGGACCAGAACTGCCCGCCGACGCCGCCTCGCCGCAGCCGGGGGATGTCCGTGTGCAGCTTGCCCGACAGATCGCCGGCGATGTCGAGCCGGTCCAGGTCGTAGCGCACATGCTCGCGCAGCGCCCAGGGCAGGTCGTTGTGTCCGTCGACCACCGGGAAGTCGGCCAGCAGGGCACGGGCCTCGTCGAGGTAGGGCGTGGAGTCCATGGCCGTGTCCGTCACTTTCCGAATCCGAAGTGGTCCGCGCCTTCGGCTTTCGCGCGCAGCCGCTTGCCCTTCGCCGTCGCCTGGTCGTTCAGCTCCTGCTGGAACTCCCGCATCCTGCCCTGGAGTTCGGGGTCGTGGGCGGCGAGGATACGGGCGGCCAGCAGCCCCGCGTTACGGGCGCCGCCGACCGAGACCGTGGCGACCGGCACACCGGCGGGCATCTGGACGATGGACAGCAGCGAGTCCATGCCGTCGAGGTACTTCAGCGGTACGGGGACGCCGATCACCGGCAGCGGGGTCACCGAGGCGAGCATGCCCGGCAGATGCGCCGCGCCGCCCGCGCCCGCGATGACCGCCTTGAGTCCGCGCCCGGCGGCCTCCTCGCCGTACGCGATCATCTCGCGCGGCATGCGGTGCGCGGAGAGGACATCCACCTCGTAAGGGATCTCGAACTCGTGGAGGGCCTTCGCGGCGGCCTCCATGACGGGCCAGTCGGAGTCCGAGCCCATGACGACGCCGACCAGGGGTGTGGCGCGCGCGTCAGCGCCCGATGAGGGGCGGTGGCCGGGTGACGGGTGGGCTTTCATTCGGTGATCGTTCCTCGGAGGTAGCCGGCGGCATGGCGGGCGCGCTCCAGCACGTCGTCCAGGTCGTCGCCGTAGGTGTTGACATGCCCCACCTTGCGGCCGGGTTTCACGTCCTTGCCATACATATGGATCTTCAGCTGCGGGTCCCGCGCCATACAGTGCAGATAGGCCGCATACATATCGGGATAGTCGCCGCCCAGCACATTGCACATAACTGTCCAGGGCGCACGCGGGCGCGGGTCGCCGAGCGGCAGATCGAGTACGGCGCGCACATGGTTGGCGAACTGCGAGGTGATCGCGCCGTCCTGGGTCCAGTGCCCGGAGTTGTGCGGGCGCATCGCCAGCTCGTTGACAAGAATCCTGCCGTCGCGGGTTTCGAAGAGCTCCACCGCGAGATGGCCCACGACCCCCAGTTCGGCGGCTATCCGCAGGGCGAGCAGCTGGGCCTCGCCCGCCAGCTCGTCCGGCAGTCCGGGCGCGGGGGCGATGACGGTGTCGCAGACGCCGTCGACCTGCCGGGACTCGACCACGGGGTACGCGACGGCCTGGCCGTGCGGGGAGCGGACGATGTTCGCGGCGAGCTCGCGTACGAAGTCGACCTTCTCCTCGGCCAGTACGGGGACCCCGGCCCGGAAGGGCTCCTCCGCCTCTTCCTCGGACCGTACGACCCAGACGCCCTTGCCGTCGTAGCCGCCGCGCACCGTCTTGAGGATGACCGGGAAGCCGCCGACCTCGGTCGCGAAGGCCGCGACATCGGCCGGTCCTGTGACGACGCGGTGGCGCGGGCAGGGCGCGCCCAGCTCGGTCAGCCTGGCGCGCATCACGCCCTTGTCCTGCGCGTGCACCAGCGCGTCCGGGCCCGGCCTGACGGGGATTCCGTCCGCCTCCAGGGCACGCAGATGTTCGATCGGAACATGCTCGTGATCGAACGTGATCACATCGCAGCCGCGCGCGAAGTCACGCAGCGTGTCCAGGTCGCGGTAGTCGCCGACGACGACATCGTTCACCACCTGGGCCGCCGAGTCCTGCGGGGTGTCACTGAGGAGCTTGAATCTGAGGCCGAGGGGGATGCCCGCCTCGTGGGTCATACGGGCGAGCTGACCGCCGCCGACCATGCCGACTACCGGGAACGTCACGCCCCCAGGGTATCCGCCGCCCGATGGGCCCGGCCCCCGCGTACGGGCGCGGCCCCGGCCCGTACGGGCGTCCCCCGTACGGCCGCCACCCACCGTGACCGAGGGTGACGTACGGTCGCCCAGGCGGCGGAAGGGGCCGCTGGTTAGCATGGTTCGGAACTGACACCGACCGGACGGGGCTGAACGGGCATATGAGCGAACGGGGCGCACTCCGCGTGCGACTGGACCGGCTCGTCCGCGAGGTGGTCAAGTTCGGCGCGGTGGGCGGCGCGGGGCTGCTGGTCAACCTGCTGGTCTTCAATCTCGTACGGCACACCACCACGCTCCCCGTGGTGCGGGCCAGCATCCTGGCCACCGTCGTCGCGATCGCCTTCAACTACGTGGGCTTCCGCTACTTCACCTACCGGGACCGGGACAAGAGCCGCCGCACGAAGGAGCTGACGCTCTTCCTGCTGTTCAGCGTGGTCGGTCTGGTCATCGAGAACGGGGTGCTCTACGCGGCGACGTACGGCTTCGGCTGGGACAGCCCGCTCCAGAGCAATGTCTTCAAGTTCCTCGGCATCGGGGTCGCGACGCTCTTCCGCTTCTGGTCGTACCGCACCTGGGTGTTCCGCGCCCAGCCCGCGGCGGCGGGCGTGGACCTGCCGGACGAATCGTTCCTGGAACGGGAGCCCCCGCGCCCCGACCGCGTCCGCGGCTGACAGGCCATGCCCCCCGGAAAGCCACGCCCCCCGGTCGCCCGCAGTCAGCGGACCGGCCGCTCCGGGGACTTCGGTGCCTTGCGGTTACGGGCCTCCCGGCTGAGGAAGAGCGCGAAGACCGGCGGCTGCTGCTGGAGCAGCTCCAGCCGGCCACCGTCCGCCTCCGCCAGGTCGCGGGCCACGGCCAGGCCGATCCCGGTGGAGTTGCGGCCGCTGATGGTGCGCTCGAAGATCCGCGCCCCGAGGTCGGCCGGGACACCGGGGCCCTCGTCGGTCACCTCGATGACGGCCTGGTTACCGGTGACGCGGGTGCGCAGGGCGACCGTACCGCCGCCGTGCATGAGTGAGTTCTCGATCAGCGCGGCCAGCACCTGGGCGACCGCGCCCGGGGTGCCGACGGCCCGCATCCCCTGCCGACCCGAGCAGACGATGGCCCGCCCGGCACTGCGGTAGGCCGGACGCCACTCCTCGATCTGCTGTTTGACGACCTCGTCGAGATCGAAGGCGACGGCGGAGCCGGTACGCGGGTCGCGCGCGTTGGTGAGCAGTCGCTCCACCACATCGGTCAGCCGCTCGACCTGCGTCAGCGCGACCATCGCCTCCTCCTTCACCGACTCCAGGTCGTCGGTGGCGGAGATCTCCTCCAGCCGCATGGACAGGGCGGTCAGCGGCGTACGGAGCTGATGCGAGGCGTCCGCGGCGAGCCGCCGCTCGGCGGTGAGCATCCGGGCGATGCGCTCGGCGCTGGAGTCGAGGACATCCGCGACCCGGTCCAGCTCGGGCACCCCGTACCGCTTGTGCCGGGGGCGCGGGTCGCCGGAGCCGAGGCGCTCCGCGGTCTCCGCGAGATCGGTGAGCGGGGAGGCCAGCTTGTTGGCCTGGCGTACGGCGAGCAGCACGGCGGCGATGACCGCGAGCAGTGCCACCGCGCCGATGATCAGGAGGGTGCGGCCGACCTCACGGGTCACGGAGGAGCGTGCCTCCTCGACGATGACGGTCTCGCCCTCCTCGCCCGTCGCCTTGCCCCGGATGACGCTGCCGGTCGGCCGCTCGCCGATCTGGACGACGGGCCGGCCCGGGATCTCGATCCGGGCGTACCGCGTCTGGTCGATCTGCTCGGACAGCACCTTGGCGGTGATGTTGTCACCGCCGAGGAGGCGGCTGTCGACGATGCTCACCAGCCGTACCGCCTCGGAGTCCACGCTCTCCTGGGCGCTGCTGCTGATCGTCCGGGTCTCGACGATGACGAGCGAGACCCCGAAGACGGCGATGACGACCAGCACCACGGCGAGCGTGGAGTTGATCAGACGACGGCGCAAGGTGGCTTAGCTCTTCTCGAACCGGAAGCCGACGCCCCGCACGGTGGCGATATAGCGCGGGTTGGCGGCGTCGTCACCGAGCTTCTTGCGCAGCCAGGAGATATGCATGTCGAGGGTCTTGGTCGACGACCACCAGGTGGTGTCCCAGACCTCGCGCATCAGCTGGTCACGGGTGACGACCCGGCCCGCGTCCCGGACGAGGACCCGCAGCAGGTCGAACTCCTTGGCGGTGAGCTGGAGTTCCTCGTCGCCCATCCACGCGCGGTGCGATTCGACATCGATCCGTACGCCATGGGTGGCGGGGGCGGGCACGGGGTCCGAGGCGCCGCGCCGGAGCAGCGCCCGTACGCGCGCCAGCAGCTCCGCGAGCCGGAAGGGCTTGGTCACATAGTCGTCGGCGCCGGCGTCCAGGCCGACCACGGTGTCCACCTCGTCGGCGCGGGCGGTCAGCACCAGGATCGGCACGGCGTGGCCCTCGGCGCGCAGCCGGCGGGCGACTTCGAGGCCGTCCATCCCGGGCAGGCCCAGGTCGAGTACGACCAGGTCGACACCGCCCTGGAGTCCGGCGTCCAGCGCGGTCGGACCGTCTTCGCGGACCTCGACCTCGTAACCCTCCCGACGCAGGGCGCGGGCCAGCGGCTCCGAGATGGAAGCGTCGTCCTCGGCGAGCAGTACACGGGTCATGTGGTGATGGTAGACCGCACGGGGCGGCGCTTGGGTCCTGCTCGGCGATGCCTTCGGGTTCGCGTGCGATCTGATGATCTACCTTCGAATATAAGGGTTTGATTCCATCAAATCCTGTGATTCATCTCTCAAGTCCTTCCATATGGGACTCTGTCATGTCGTATGGTGTCGAGACGCCTGTAGTACCACTAGGAGACCTTTGGCCTGCTGAGTGCCAAGGGTCTCCTCTCCGCGTCTCCGCGCCGGGGACGGCACGTACCGCTCCGGCCCGCCCCCCACACCGGGCGCGTCACCGCTGACCAAGCGCCGCGTCCCGAGCAAGCAAGGATCGACCCATGGCGTCCAGCCTGACGAAGGACTCGCCCAGCGCCCCCGCCGGACCCGAGAAGACCTTCTTCGGCCACCCCCGCGGACTGGCCACGCTCTTCATGACCGAGATGTGGGAGCGCTTCAGCTTCTACGGCATGAGGGCCCTGCTCACCATCTATCTGATCTCCGGTGGCCCCGACGCCTCGAAGGGGCTTCAGGGCGGCGGGCTCGGGATGGATCTGGCCACCACCACGGCCATCTACTCCATCTACTTGTCCATGGTCTATCTGCTGGCGCTGCCCGGCGGCTGGCTGGGCGACAGGCTCTGGGGCCCGCGCAAGACCGTCACGATCGCGGCCTCCACGATCATGCTGGGCCATCTCACCCTGGCCCTGCCGGGCACGGGAAGCTTCTTCGCCGGGCTGGCGCTGGTGGCGCTCGGCTCGGGTCTGCTGAAGGCCAATATCTCCACGATGGTCGGCCATCTCTACGACGGCCCCAACGACCCGCGCCGTGACGGCGGGTTCACCATCTTCTACATGGGCATCAACATCGGTGCCTTCTTGGCCCCGCTGATCATCGGCACCGTCGGCGAGACATACAACTGGCATCTGGGCTTCGCCCTCGCCGCGGTCGGCATGGGCATCGGCCTGATCATGTTCCTGCTCGGTACGAAGCATCTGAGCCCGGAGAGCAGCCGCGTCCCGACCCCGCTCTCCCGCGAGGAGCGCGTCACCTGGCTGCGCAAGGGCATGACCTGGCTGCTGATCGCCGCCGTCTTCTACGGCGCCGTCGGTCTCAGCGGCAACTTCACCCTCAACTGGGCGATGGTCCCGCTGACGCTCGCGGGCATCGTGATCCCGGCCGCCGTACTGATCCGGATCAAGCGCGACAAGGAGCTGTCGGCGACCGAACAGACCAAGATGTCCGGGTACATCTGGTTCTTCGTGGCCGCGGCCGTGTTCTGGATGATCTACGACCAGGGCGGCTCCACGGTCCAGGCGTTCGGTACGACGAAGGCCGCCGGCGAGCTGTTCGGGCTGGGCTTCCCGTCCTCCTGGTACCAGTCGCTGAACCCGGTGTTCATCATGGCGCTCGCGCCGGTCTTCGCCTGGTTCTGGCTCTGGCTGAGCCGCCGGGGCCAGGAGCCGAGCACGGTCGTGAAGTTCGCCGCCGGGCTGTTCTTCGTCGGCGTCTCGTTCTTCTTCTTCCTGATCCCGCTGGCGATGGCGGCGGACGGCACGCTGGTCAGCCCGATGTGGCTGGTGGGCATCTATCTGATCCAGACCGTGGGCGAGCTGTGCGTCTCCCCGGTGGGTCTGTCGGTGACGACAAAGATGGCGCCGGCGAAGTACGCGAGCCAGATAATGGGGGTCTGGTTCCTGGCGGTCACCGCGGGCGACTCCGTGACCGGTCTGCTCTCCATCGGCGGGGTCGATCTGGGGAAGACGGGCGTGGTCGCGCTGGAAGCGCTGCTGGCGTCCCTCGCCGGCCTCGCGGTCTTCATGTACCGCAGGAAGGTACGGGCACTGATGGGCGACATCCACTAGGTCCTGTCAGGACGGGTCGTACGCGACGAAGAGGGCCGCCGCACCGGGTAAAGGTGCGGCGGCCCTCTCGCGTACGTACTCACGGAGTCCCGCTACGCGCGTTACGACGGAGCGGCCAGCTCCGCCCAGACCGTTTTGCCGGCCGCGCCGGGGGTCCGTACGACGCCCCAGTCGAGGCAGAGCCGCTGGACGATGAACATGCCGTGGCCGCCGGGGCGTCCCGCGCGGTGCGGGGTACGGGGGGCCGGCTGGCCCGTACCGCGGTCCGTGACCTCCAGCCGCAGCACCTTGGCGGTGTGCGCGACGCGCAGCCCCTCGGGGCCCTCGGCGTGCAGACACGCGTTGGTGACCAGCTCGGAGACGACCAGCAGCACGTCCTCCGCCGCCGCCCGCCGGTCCGCGGTCGAGGCGGGGAGCCAGCCCCAGTCGTAGAGCGCCTGGCGGGTGAAGTCACGCGCGAGCGGTACGACACCGCTGGCGCCGGCCAGGGCGAGCGACCGTACCCGCGCGTCGGACGTCGCGGCGGCGGTTCCCGCCCCGTCCGACTCGGGGCCGAGATCGCCCGGCGGAGGCTGCCGGGTGGTGCTCATCAGCGCTTCACCTCACCGATTCACCAATTAGCCAGTTCTTGTGTACAGAGCGTGCGGGGTCCTGCTGGGGCCGCCGGGGGTCTTCTGCCCCTCCGAATCGTGACAACACCCACTTCACCGGTCCGGAAATGGTGAGGAGGGCAACACGACAGGGCAGGGCGGGGATCCGATGCGGAACCCGGGGTGCAGAGTAGCGGCCGGAGTCAGTCGGCCAGGGCCTCTTCGAGGGAGTCATGGACGGTGAAGACCGCGTCCGCGCCGGTGATCTCGAAGACGCGCGCCACCACGGGCAGCATCGCCGCGAGATGGACCCCGCCGCCGGCGGCATCCGCCTTGAGGCGGGCGCCCAGCAGGACGTTGAGTCCGGTGGAGTCGCAGAATTCCAGTTGCGAACAGTCGATCACGAGGCGTGACCTGCCCTGTTCGAGCGCTTCGTCCAGAGGTGTCCGCAACAGGTCGGCCGTGTGGTGATCCAACTCACCGGCCGCTGTCACTACCTCGCTCCGGCCCTCGGTCCGAACCCCGACCCGAAGCCGGCCCCGGTTCGTGCTGCCGACCGTCTGGCGGTCCATGCCGATCCCTCTTCGCCGTGTCGTGCGCCGTCGTCAGATGGTGTCGCCCCGTCGTCATCTCAACCCGATGACGTCCGTCGAACATTACGCCTTTCACACGCCGACCGGTACCCAAAGTCCCCCACAATAAGGACATATGAAACAATTAACACTTGCAACTGTCCGTGCCTAGCGGGTAGGGCTTGTAGGGACACATCCGACCACGGCCGGCTATGGAGGCGCCGCACACCGCAGCAGCGCGTATTGGCATCGGCAGCCATATGCCGAGAACGTATGGAGGAGACACATGTCACCCCGGCTCGACGACACGCGTACCCCGCACGCGCCGTCGGCAACTCCGCCCGCACCTTCCGAGACCGACATCACACTGCCGGCCGGCTTCGAGGGCCCGACCGAGGGCCTTGATGACCTGCCCGAGATCCCGCCCTTCGACGAGGTGGGCGCGGTGGATGCCCGAGCCCTGTCGAAGACGCTCTTCGCCCGGCTGGAAGCCCTTGAAGAGGGCACGCACGAGCACGCGTACGTCCGCAACACCCTGGTCGAGCTGAATCTCGCCCTGGTGAAGTTCGCGGCCGCCCGGTTCCGCTCCCGCAGCGAACCGATGGAGGACATCGTGCAGGTCGGCACGATCGGCCTGATCAAGGCCATCGACCGCTTCGAGCTGAGCCGAGGCGTCGAGTTCCCCACCTTCGCGATGCCGACCATCGTCGGCGAGATCAAGCGCTTCTTCCGCGACACGTCGTGGTCGGTGCGCGTACCGCGCAGGCTCCAGGAACTCCGCCTCGACCTCGCCAAGGCGGGCGACGAACTGGCCCAGCAGTTCGACCGGGCGCCCACCGTCGGTGAGCTCGCCCACCGCCTCGGCATCACCAACGAGGAAGTCGTCGAGGGCATGGCGGCGAGCAACGCGTACACCGCCAGCTCGCTGGACGCGCAGCCCGAGGACGACGACACCGAGGGCGCGCTCGCGGACCGGATCGGCTACGAGGACCACGGGCTCGAAGGCATCGAGTACGTCGAGTCCCTGAAGCCGCTCATCGCGAGCCTGCCGTCGCGGGACCGGAAGATCCTCTCCCTGCGCTTCGTCGCCAATATGACGCAGTCGGAGATCGGCGAGGAGCTCAATATCTCGCAGATGCATGTGTCCCGGCTGCTCTCCCGCACCCTCAAGAGGCTCAGAAAGGGTCTGACGCTGGAGGAGTGACGGGCCCTCCCGGACCTCCGGCTCCGGCGCTCCGCGCCTCGGCGGTCTTATTGGCGGCTCGTCCGTTATGGGCCACATTGAGCCGGGCAGGGGGAGCGTGGGGAGACGCGACGGCTCATGGGGAGGGCCGCCCGGCGGAGCACTCCGCGTACGCGGCGTTGGAGACGCTGCTGCGCCGTCGCCTCGGCAGGGAATGTCTCTATGTGCCGTCGTGCCGGCGCGGGTTGTATGTGGCGCTGCGCCACTGATGCCGGCCCGGCGGGCGCGTCCTGATGTCCCCGGTCAACGACGACGTCAACTTCTTCGTGGCGCTCGCCGCCGGACTGCGCCCCGTACAGGCGCCGTTGAGCGCCCGGGACGGGTCCATCGACCCGGCGGGCCTCCCGGAGTCCGGCTGGCACTCAAGTCGACCCCCGGTCGCTCCCGCCCCGAAGGGACGGTACCCGCCCAAATCACTCCAGGACAACGGTCCGTAACAGGCCGGAACGCGCCGAAAGAGGCCGGAACAGCTCCTGTGCCGGGCCACCCGGTCGCTCATAGGATCGGGAGCGACCCTGTACCAGGCATGCCGGGAGGGAGAGTCCAGTGACCGCGTCATATGCGCCCCACCGAATGGACCCGTCCGGCGGCTGCCCGCACGCCGCCAACGCCGCGCTGCTGGCGAAGGGGGCCGCGGCCGAGGTCCTGCTCCCCGGGGACGTACCGGCGGCGGTGGTGCTCGGGCACGAGGCGCTCAAAGAATTCATCGGCCATCCGGATGTCGCCAAGAACGCCCGGCACTTCACCGCGCTGCGCGAGGGGCGCATTCCGGACGGCTGGCCGCTGCGGACCTTCGCGACCGTGCAGGGCATGGTCACCTCGGACGGCGACGATCACCGGCGGCTGCGGGCGCTGGTGAGCAAGGCGTTCACGGCCCGGCGGGTGGAGGCGCTGCGGCCCGGCATCGAGCGGCTGACCGACGAGCTGCTGGACGGTGTGGAGGCCGCGGCGGCCGAAGCGGCCGGCGGTGCGGGTGACGGTACGGGTGACGGCGTGGTGGATCTGCGGGCGCTCTTCGCGCTGCCGCTGCCCATGCGTGTCATCAGTGAACTGCTCGGTGTGGACGAGGAGTTCCGGGACCGGCTGCATGTGCTGTCGAACCAGGTGGTGGCGACCGACATCGCGCCCGAGGACGCGGTGGCCGCGAACCGGGAGATGGTGGCGGTGCTGACCGCCGTGGCGGCTTCCCGTAAGGACCGTCCCGGCGAGGACCTCACCAGTGCCCTGATCGCCGCGCGCGAGGAGGGCGGCGACCGGCTCGGCGAGGCCGAACTCATCGGCACGATGATCGTGATGATCATCGCCGGTCATGAGACCACGCTCAATCTGATCACCAACGCGGTGCGCGCGCTCTGCGCCCACCGGGACCAGTTGGAGCTGATCCGGGCCGGTGGCGCCGACTGGGCGGACGCGGTCGAGGAGACGCTGCGCTGGGACAGTCCGGTCAGTTTCTTCCCGTTCCGTTATCCGACCCGGGATCTGACGGTGGACGGCACGCTGATCCCGGCGGGCACTCCGGTGCTGGCGGGCTTCTCCGCCGCAGGCCGTGATCCCGCCGCCCACGGCCCGGACGCGGACCGCTTCGACATCACGCGACGTACGCGCTCCACCACACGCCATCTCTCTCTGGGCCACGGTGCGCACTACTGTCTGGGCGCACCGCTGGCGAGGATGGAGACGACGATCGCGCTGCGGCGGTTGTTCGGGCGCTTCCCGGACCTGAGGGTCGCGGTCCCGGAAGAGGAACTTCCGCGCCACCGGAGCTTCGTGGGCAACAGTGTGCGGGAACTGCCGGTTGTGCTGGGTGGTTGAGGCCCGCCGCAGCTGATCCGCGGGAGGTTCTACAGGCGCAGCCCGACGGCCAGGGCGATGGTGAGCCCCAGCGTGCAGACCGCGACAACGAACCACGCCTGATGCTTCGCTTCCGGAGTCATGTCCGGTGCCGCCCTTCACGTTCGTGCAGGTAGTCCATGAACGTGCGGCACATACGGGCCAGGGCCCGCATGTGGACCCAGTTCGCCATGGCGCCGGCGCCGGGTCCGCTGCCGGTCAGGTCGTACCAGTCCTTCAGCGCGCCCTTCGCCCGGACCGTGTGCTCCGTCTCGGGGATCCGCTCGACGAACCCGACGAGCAACGCCCCATGGTCGATCAGCCGGTTGGTGAGATCGGCGATCTCCACCGGCGGCGGCATCAGGCGATGCGGGGCGAGCGCGCGGTCGATGTTCAGGGCTATGACATCGAAGGCGATATCGTCATATGCCAATGCCTTCCTGTGTGCGTTTTCCTCTGTGCCTCCGGCTCTGCGGTCTGTCACTGTGGTCACCTTGGCCCCCCGCTCTCTTCGTGTGTTCGGCGTCTACTTGAAGAGAAAACCGCGTTATTACCCTCCCCGGGTACCGTGGAGGGCAGGTCCGAGAATGAAAGCCATGAACGCTTGGGGGAGTTAAAGGCATGGCGAGTAACTCACGTCACTCACGCACACCCAATGCCGGGTTGGCCTCTCTGCTTGAGCAGGCGAAATGGTCCCGTGCGCAGTTCGCACAGATCATCAATCGCATCGGCGCGGAAGCCGGGCTCCAGCTCCACTACGACCAGTCCGCAGTCTCCCACTGGGTCGCGGGCACCACCCCGAAGGAGCAGGTCAGACCACTGATCGTGGAGGCGTTCGCGCGCAAGCTGCGCCGCCCGGTCACCCATGCGGAAGCCGGCCTGCCGGCCGCGGCCTCCGCGCACGCCCCGGCGGGCTCCGGCGTACCCGGCTCCACCGTCACTTCCGGCGTCAACACGTTCGAAGAACTGGTCGACATGGGAAGGGCCGATATGGACCCGTCGCGTCGCAGTTTGATCGCCGCAGGACTGTTCTCGGCCGCGATTGTGGTACCGCTGTTCCCGGATCTGGCACAGGCAGCCACCCCGACGACCGCGCCACCGGGCAAGCGGACGGCCCGGATCGGCGCGCCGCAAGTACAGGCCGTACGTACGATGACCGATCGAATAGCGGACATTCTCGATGAACTCGGCGGAGGGCACGCGCGCCCGATGGCCGCCGCGTTTCTGGTGAACACGGTCATGCCCTGGCTCAAGGCCGAGGCTCCGGAGGGTGTACGGAGCGACATGCTGTCGGCGGCGTCCGATCTGGTCTATCTGACCGGGTGGATGGCGATGTACGAGCGGGCGCACGGGCTCGGACAGCGGTACTACCTCAGGGCCCTGGAGCTGGCGGGCGCCGCCGAGGACCACACGACGTACTGCCGCACGTTGCGCGGCATGTCCCTCCAGGCGTCCAATCTCGGCTACGGCAAACGCGCGCTGGAGCTCGCCGACTCGGCCGCCGAGGCGTCCCCGAAGGCCGGGCCGCGGCTGCGGGCCTTCCTCTCCGGGCAGCAGGCCCACTCCGCGGCGATGGTGGGCGACAAGCGGCAGGCGTTCAGCCGGCTCCGGGAGACCGAGACGGCGCTGACCAAGGCGGACAACCGGCGTGAGTCGGTGGGCGGTTACGACGCGACGGCGTATCTGTTCCACACATCCCATGTGCTGTACGAGTTCAAGGATCTGCCGGGCTCGATATCCGCGCTCCAGCAGTCGCTGAAGGCGCAGCAGAAGAACGAACGGCAGGGCAGGGTCCACTTCCTCGCGGTGCTGGCGCAGCGTCAGCTGGAGCTGGGGCATCTGGACGCCGCGTGCGGGAGCTGGTGGCAGTTCCTGGAGGACTACGAGCATGTGTCGTCGGCACGGGGTGACGAGCACTTCGAGACGATGCAGCGCAGGCTGAAGCCGTACGCGAAGACGCAGGCGGTGCGGCGGCTGCGGGCGAAGATCGATGAGGTGGCCGTGTTGAAGGGGTGAGGGCGCGCCCGGGGCGCCGGGACGCCGGGCGGCGAGGTCCTGTCCGGTCGATCTTCGCGGATCGGGCCGCGGCGTCTGGCGAGCGTGCGTGCCAGGCGTCGCGGACCCGCGAAGATCGGCCGGACAGGGCCCAGGGGGTCAGTGGACCCGCTCGCCGGCCCGCCAGACCGCCGTGACCAGGGGCACCCCCGGGCGGTACGCCAAGTGCACATGGCTCGGGGCATCGAGGAGGGCGAGGTCGGCGCGGGCGCCCGGGGTGAGGCGGCCGATGTCCTGGCGGCGCAGGGCGGCGGCGCCGCCGGCCGTGGCCGACCAGACCGCCTCGTCCGGGGTCATGCCCATGTCGCGTACGGCGAGCGCGATACAGAACGGCATGGACGAGGTGAAGGACGAGCCCGGGTTGCAGTCGGTGGAGAGCGCGACGGTCGCACCCGCGTCGAGGAGGCGGCGCGCGTCCGGCCAGGCGGCGCGGGTGGAGAACTCCGCGCCGGGGAGCAGCGTGGCCACGGTCGCGCCGTGGGCGAGGGCGTCCACGTCCGCGTCGGTCAGATGCGTGCAGTGGTCGGCGGACGCGGCGTCGAGTTCGACGGCGAGCTGGACGCCGGGGCCGTACGAGAGCTGGTTGGCGTGGACGCGCGGGTGCAGGCCCTTCGCGGCTCCGGCGGTGAGGATCGCGCGGGCCTGGTCGCCGTCGAAGGCGCCCTTCTCGCAGAAGACATCGACCCAACGGGCGTACGGGGCACAGGCGTCGAGCATCTCGCCGGTGACGAGGGCGACATACGCGGCGGGGTCGTCGGCGTGGTCAGGCGGCACGATGTGCGCGCCGAGGTAGGTGACCTCGTCGGTGTGTTCCCGGGCGATACGCAGGGCGCGGGCCTCGTCGTCGACGGTCAGGCCGTAACCGGACTTGGTCTCCTGGGTGGTGGTGCCCTGGCGGAGCGCCTCGGCCAGATAGCGCGCGACATTGGCGCTCAGCTCGGCGTCGGTGGCGGCGCGGGTGGCGGCGACGGTGGTGCGGATGCCGCCGGCGGAGTAGGCGCGGCCGGACATCCGGGCGTTGAACTCCTGGGTGCGGTCGCCCGCGAAGACCAGATGGGAGTGGGAGTCCACGAAGCCCGGGATCACGGCCCGGCCACCGGCGTCGACGGCATTGTCAGTGGCGGGTGCTTTGCTTGATTCACCGACCCAGACCACGCGGTCGCCGTCGATGACGACGGCCGCGTCCTGGATCAGACCGATGGGGGTTCCGTCACCGAGGGAGGGGTCGTTGGTGACCAGACTGGCGATGTTGGTGAGGGCGGTGGTGCCCGGCGTGGTGGTGGTCGTCATCGTGACGCTGTGCTCCTTCGGCGGTGTCCGCGGCGTCAGCCGCGCAGGGCTGCGATCGACTCGGCGAGGGCCTTGGGCACGTCCGGGACGAGGGTGTGGACACCGTCCCGTACGATCTGGCGGCCTCCGACGACGGTGTGGCGTACATCCGCCGCGGAGGCGGCGAATACGGCCGTCTCCGCTCCGAGCCGGGTGAGCGTGCCCGCTGTTCTGACCGAGTCCAGGGCGATGGTGGCGAGATCGGCGGGCGCGCCGCGCTCGATCCTGCCCGCCTCGGGCCGGCCGAGGGCCGCGTGGCCGTCCGAGGTCGCGGCGTGCAGGAGGGCGGCGGCCGTCCAGTGACCGCGGCGGCGGGTGCGCAGCCGTTCGTCGAGTTCCATCGCGCGGGCCTCTTCGAGGATGTCGATGACGGCGTGGCTGTCGCTGCCGAGCGACAGCGGCGAGCCGGCGCGCTGGAGCCGGGCGGCGGGGCCGATGCCGTCGGCCAGGTCGCGTTCCGTCGTGGGGCACATACAGGTGCCGGTGCGGGCGGCGCCCAGCAGGGCGATGTCCTCGTCGGTGAGATGGGTGTTGTGCACGCCGGTGGTACGGGCGCCGAGTACGCCGTGGTCGGCGAGCAGCCGCGTGGGGGTACGGCCGTGCACGTCGAGGCAGGCGTCGTTCTCCGCGGTCTGCTCGGAGAGATGCACATGCAGCGGGGCCCCGTGGGCCTCGGCCCAGTCGGCGACGGTGGCGAGCTGTTCGGCGGGTACGGCGCGTACGGAGTGGATCGCCGCGCCGATCCGGGCGTGGGCGCTGTCCTGGTGGGCCGAGGCGAGGTCGGAGGCGCGCTCGGCCCAGGCGGTGGCGGTCCCGTCGGAGAAGCGGAGTTGGTGGCGGTCGAGAGGCGCGCCGCCGCGCCGCTTGGTGAGGCCGGAGGAGAGATAGGCGGTGTCCAGGAGCGTGATGCGGATGCCGGCCTCGGCCGCCGCCGCGATCAGCGCCTCCCCCATCGCGTTGGGCTGGTCGTACGGAGTGCCGTCCGGGGTGTGGTGGAGGTAGTGGAACTCCCCGACGGCGGTGATGCCGGCGAGCGCCATCTCGGCGTACACGGCGCGGGCGAGCGCGTAATACGAGTCCGGGGTGAGCTTGGCGGCGATTGTGTACATGATCTCGCGCCAGGTCCAGAAGGTGCCGGAGCCGACCTGGACGGTGCCGCGCAGGGCGCGGTGGAAGGCGTGGGAGTGGGCGTTGGCCAGCCCGGGGAGGGTCAGTCCGCGCAGGGCCGTGGAGCCGGGCGGCGGGGTCATGACGCCGGTTCGGACGTCGGTGATCCAGCCGTCCGTGACGCCGACGGCGACGCCCGGCTCGACGTGGGTGCCGAGCCAGGCGTGCTCCAGCCAGTAGACGAGGCCGGCGGGCGCGTCCGGTGCCGCTGTGGGGTGCGTCATGCGCACGCGAGTCCTTCCAGTACGTCGGCGAGTGCCAGGACCCCGGCCACGCAGTCGTCCTCGGCCGCGTACTCGGCCGGGGAGTGCGAGACCCCGGTGGGGTTCCGTACGAACAGCATGGCGGTGGGGATGGAGCCGGACAAAATACCCGCGTCGTGCCCGGCGCCGGTGCCGAGGACGGGTACGGGAGCGGCGCCGCCGGGGCGCTGTCCCAGGATCTTGCCCAGCTCGTCCCGCAGGGCGTGCTCGAACTCGACCACGGGGGTGAAGGACTCCCGTACGACGGACAGCTCGATACCGGCCCGGTCCGCGCACGCGCGGGCGGCGGCCTCGATACCGGCGACCACGGTGTCCAGGGCGGACTGGTCGGCGGCGCGGGAATCCAGCCAGCCACGGACGAGGGAGGGGATGGCGTTGACGCCGTTGGGTTCGACGGAGATCTTGCCGAACGTGGCGAGGGCACCGGCGAGTTCGGCCTCGCGGCGGGCCGCGAGCACGGTCTCCGCGTAGGTCAGCATCGGATCGCGGCGGTCGGTGAGCCGGGTGGTGCCGGCGTGGTTGGCCTCTCCCCGGAAGTCGAAGCGCCAGCGGCCGTGCGGCCAGATCGCCGACGCGATCCCGACGGGATCGCCGGAGAGGTCCAAGGCGCGGCCCTGCTCGACATGCAGCTCGATGAACGCGCCGATCCGGGCGAGGCGTTCGGGGTCGGGGCCGAGGGTGGACGGGTCGCAGCCAGCGGCCTCCATCGCCCGGGGCAGCGTGATGCCGTCGCCGTCGCGCAGCTCATGGGCCTGCTCGGCGGTGAGCTGTCCGGCGGTGAGCCGGGAGCCGACGCAGGCGAGCCCGAAGCGGGCGCCTTCCTCGTCCCCGAAGTTGGTGAGGGCCAGGGGCCTGCTGAACCGCGCGCCCCTGCGGCGGAGTTCATCGAGTGCGGCGAAGGAGGAGACGACACCGAGCGGCCCGTCGAAGGCGCCGCCGTCGGGCACGGAGTCCAGATGCGACCCCGTCACGACGGCGTCCCCGGCGAGCGGATCGCCGAGCCAGGCCCACTGGTTGCCGTTGCGGTCGAGTTCGTAGGCCAGCCCCCGGGCCTCGGCCTGCGCGCGGAACCAGGCGCGGCAGTCGGCGTCGGCGGCGGTCCAGGCGTACCGCCGGTAGCCGCCGCTGCCGGAGTCACGCCCGAGCGGTGCGAGCTCGCGCCACATCTCCTGGAAGGAGGGCTGTCGGCGGCCGTCCCCCGGGGCACCCTCGGCGTGCCCCGGCTCGGCTGGGAGTGACGCGGTCACTCTCCCTCCCGCATCGGGACGCGGACGTCACGCTCGTCGGCGACCTCTTCCGCGAGGTCGTAGCCCGCGTCGACATGGCGGATGACACCCATGCCCGGGTCGTTGGTCAGGACGCGGCGGATCTTCTCGCCCGCGAGCTTCGTGCCGTCGGCCACCGAGACCTGGCCGGCGTGGATGGAGCGGCCCATGCCGACACCGCCGCCGTGGTGGATGGAGACCCAGGAGGCGCCGGAGGCGACATTGACCATGGCGTTGAGGAGCGGCCAGTCGGCGATGGCGTCGGAGCCGTCGAGCATGGCCTCGGTCTCGCGGTACGGGGAGGCGACCGAGCCGCAGTCCAGATGGTCGCGCCCGATGACCAGCGGGGCGGCGAGCTCGCCGGAGGCGACCATGTCGTTGAAGCGCTCGCCCGCCTTGTCGCGCTCGCCGTAGCCGAGCCAGCAGATCCGGGCCGGGAGTCCCTGGAAGTGGACGCGCTCGCCCGCCATCTTGATCCAGCGGTGCAGGGATTCGTTCTCGGGGAAGAGGTCGAGGATCGCCTTGTCCGTCTTGTGGATGTCGGACGCCTCGCCGGAGAGCGCGGCCCAGCGGAACGGGCCCTTGCCCTCGCAGAACAGCGGCCGGATATAGGCGGGCACGAAGCCGGGGAAGGCGAAGGCCCTGTCGTATCCGGCCAGTTGGGCTTCGCCGCGGATGGAGTTGCCGTAGTCGAAGACCTCGGCGCCCGCGTCCATGAAGCCGACCATCGCCTCGACGTGCCGGGCCATGGACTCCCGGGCGCGCTGGGTGAAGTCGGCGGGCTTCTCGGCGGCGTACGAGGCCATCTCGTCGAAGTCGACGCCGAGCGGCAGATAGGCCAGCGGGTCGTGGGCGGAGGTCTGGTCCGTGACGATATCGATGGGGGCGCCCTCGGCGAGCATCCGGGGCAGCAGCTCCGCCGCGTTGCCGAGCAGGCCGATGGAGAGCGGACGGCGCGCGTCGCGCGCCTCGGTCGCCAGCTGGAGCGCGTGCTCCAGGCTGTCGGCCCGTACATCGAGATAGCGGTGCTCGATCCGGCGCTCGATGGCGCGCGGGTCGCAGTCGATACAGATCGCGACGCCGTCGTTCATGGTGACGGCCAGCGGCTGGGCGCCGCCCATGCCGCCCAGACCGGCGGTGAGGGTGATCGTCCCGGCGAGCGTTCCGCCGACCCCTCCTTTACCCATTGAATGCAGCTTCGCGGCGACGGCGGCGAATGTCTCGTACGTGCCCTGGAGGATGCCCTGCGTGCCGATGTAGATCCAGGATCCGGCCGTCATCTGCCCGTACATGGTGAGCCCGAGGGCCTCCAGGCGCCGGAACTCCTCCCAGTTCGCCCAGTCGCCGACCAGATTGGAGTTGGCGAGCAGCACGCGCGGCGCCCACTCATGGGTCTGCATCACGCCGACCGGACGGCCGGACTGGACGAGCATCGTCTCGTCCTGCTTGAGGGTGCGGAGCGTACGGACCATCGCGTCGAAGGAGCGCCAGTCGCGGGCGGCCTTGCCGGTGCCGCCGTAGACGACCAGCTTGTCCGGGTGTTCGGCGACCTCGGGGTCCAGGTTGTTCTGGAGCATGCGGAGGGCGGCTTCCTGCTGCCATCCCAGGGCGCTCAGTTCCGTACCGCGCGGAGCCCGTACGGGCCGGGGTCCTGACATGGCGATGCCTCCTCCGTGGTGAATCCGCCGGGCGAATCCGCCGGCTGATCTGTTGGCCAATCTATTCACATCCTGTCTGGATGAATACTTGTAGTCAACAGCTGCGTGACCGGTCCGCGGATGATTGGCTGGCACGCATGGCTTCGGATCAGCACAACGGTCGCGCTACCCCGCACGGCACGGACGGCTCCGCGGACGGCGGTACGGGCGCGGACCCCGGGGCGGCGGCCCGCCGGGACCTCGCCGTACGGGCCGCCGTGGCGCAGGGTCTGATCAGCGAGGCCGAGCCCGTCGTCGCGCTGCTCGATGTGGCCGGAATCCGTGCCTCCGCCGCCGCGCTCCGTACCGCCTTCGACGAGGTCACCGCCCCCGGCACCGCCGTCCTGCACGCCTTCGCGGTGAAGGCCGCGCCCCTGGTGGCCGTGGTGCGGCTGCTCGGCGAACAGGGCATCGGCGCCGAGGTCGCCAGCCCGGGCGAGCTGGCCCTCGCCCGCGCGGCGGGCGTACGGCCCGAGCACACCGTCCTCGACTCCCCCGCCAAGACCACCGCCGAGCTGCGCGAAGCCCTCGCGCTCGGCATCGCGGTCAACGCGGACAACCCCCAGGAGCTGGCACGGATCGACGCCCTGATCAGCTCCGGCCCCGGCTCCAGCCCCAGCCCGGGACCGGTCGCCTCCCCCCTCGGGCTGCGGATCAACGCGCAGGTCGGCGGCGGATCCA
The DNA here is from genome assembly GCF_000718095.1 of Streptomyces scopuliridis RB72. GTDB lineage: Bacteria > Actinomycetota > Actinomycetes > Streptomycetales > Streptomycetaceae > Streptomyces > Streptomyces scopuliridis. Next base: position 66,935 of record NZ_JOEI01000007.1, read on the forward strand.
TCGGCGCCCTGTCCACCGCGACCGCCACCTCCAAGTTCGGGGTCGCGCTGCGCGACGAGGGCGCCCGCGCCTGGGTCGTCCAGGCGTATCTGGACCGCCCCTGGCTGACCCGGCTGCACACCCACTCCGGCTCGCAGGGCGTCCCGCTGGAGCGCATGGCCGAGGGCGTACGCACGGTCTACGAACTGGCCGAGGAGATCAACGCGGCGGCCGGCCGCCGGCAGATCGACACCCTCGACATCGGCGGCGGCCTCCCGGTCAACTTCGGCTCGGACGAGGAGACACCGACGTACGCGGACTACGCCCGGCTACTGAGGGAGACCGTCCCCGGACTGCTGGACGGCCGCTACGGACTGGTCACCGAATTCGGCCGTTCTCTGCTCGCCAAGCACGGCACGGTCCTCGCGCGTGTCGAATACGCCAAGTCCGCCGGTGGCCGCCCGATCGCGGTGACCCACGCGGGCGCGCAGGTCGCCACCCGTACCGTCTACGACCCCGCCTCCTGGCCGCTGCGCATCGCCGCGTACGACGCCGGGGGACGGCCCAGGACGGGCCCCGCCGTGGCCCAGGACATCGCGGGCCCGGCCTGCTTCGCGGGCGATCTGCTCGCCGAGAACCGGCCCCTGCCGCTGCTGGCGCAGGGCGATCTGGTGGCCGCGCTCGACACCGGCGCGTACTACTTCTCCAACCACTACGCGTACAACAGCCTGGCCAGGCCCGGTGTCTTCGGCTTCGTGGCGACTCACGGCGCGGCCGGCGACGCGGTGCGCTTCGCGACCGTACGGGCCGCGCAGACGGTCGCGGAGATCGTCACCGAGTCCGGCGGCGGCTACGCCGACGCGCTCCTCCTGGACGACTGAGACGACGGAAGACGAACGGAAGACGACGGAGAACCCGCGCACGACGCGGCCGGCGCCGGGACGGCCGGAAGTGGCCGGTCCCCGGCGGGTCCGGCGCGCATGTTCCGATGGAAAATGACAGAACCTCCTCCCCCCACACGAACGTTGCGTAATCTCACGGTCACTGCCGCACAACAGTGCGCCCGCACGCCCGGCTGGGAGGGGAGTCCGCGTGCCCGGAATCGACGCGTGCCTACACGAGGCCATGAACCTGCCGGGAGCGCGCGGAGCGGCGATCGTGGACTGGACGAGCGGTCTCGCGCTCGGCACGGCGGGCGAATCGCCCAACGGCGACCATGAGGCGACCGCCGCCGAGACTGCCGAACTGGCCAGAGCCGCCGCGGAGTACACGGCGTTCGCTCCGGCCGCCGCGGCCGGCCACAAGGGCCCGCCCGTCGAGGACCTCATCGTCACCACCCGTACCGGCTACCACCTCCTGAGCTTCGTCGAGACGACCTTCGACAGCAGCGTCTTCCTCCATCTCTGGCTCGACCGCGACACCGGAAACCTCGCCCTGGCCCGGTTACGGCTGGGACAGCTCGCGGAACGGCTGGTGCTGGGATGACCACGGCGCCCGCGCACTCCACGGTCTCCCCGATGCTCGTCCGGCTGGCCGGCGAGCGCGCCACCGGAGCACTCCTGCGCGACCACGGCACGCTCTATCTCGCCGACGGCCGCGTCGTGCACGCGGAGAGCCCCGCCGCCCCCGGGATCGATGTCCTGCTCACCGCCGGCGGCCGGCTGCCGCGCGCGGGCTGGGAGGAGGCGGTCGACCGGGCGGGCGCCCGCCGCGAAGTCGGCCGGTTCCTGGTCGACAGCGGCCGGCTCGGCGGCGGCGAGCTGGAGATCTGCCATCTGGGCGCGCTGTTCGACGCCGCCTACTTCGCGCTCGCCCCCGGCAGCGGGCCCACCCGCTTCCGCTACGGCGTCGCGCACTGGATCGGTCCCGTACGGCCCGTCTCCGCGTCCGCCGTCGAGCGCGAGACGCGACGCAGGCGCGAACTCCTCGACCAGGTCTGGCCGTACGCGGCCGTGGACACCGCGCCCGTGCGGGCGCGCGAACCGGCGCCGGGCCAGGCGGTCACCCGCCGCCAGCGCGCGCTGCTGGAGCTGGCGGACGGCGTACGGACGCCGCTGGCCATCGCCTGGGCGCTGGGCAGGCCCGCGTTCCACACCCTGCTGGACATCCGCCGGCTGGCCGCGGCCGGGCTGGTCGAGACGCCCGCGGAACCGGTGGCGGCCACGCCCGCGGCGGTCCCCTCCTGGGTCGCGACGGTCTCGGCCGATCCGGACATCGCCCTGTTACGCCGGCTCCGCGACGCCCTGGAGGCAAGCCTGTGACTCCCCGTTCCAACCACCGGGCCCGGACAGGACCTGCCGTGTCCGACGTCGTGCCGGACCGCGCCACGCCGTCATGAGGCGCGCGCTGCGGGCACGCGCCGAGAGGAGACAGCTGATGACGGCGGAAGCCGAGGTACTGGGCGAGCTGAGGCGCCTGCGGGCCCGCCTCCCGCAGCTCACCGGCGCGCTCGCGGCCAGTACGGACGGTCTGGTGCTGGCCCAGGACACGGCCGACGTGGAGGCGGAAGGGGTGGCCGCGCTCACCGCCGCCGCGCTGGGCGTCGCGCTGCGCCTCACGGACACCACCGGCCAGGGCGGATTCCGGGAGCTGCTGATCCGGGGCGAGCTGGGGTACGTCGCGACGTACGCGGCGGGCGCCTCGGCGGTGCTGACGCTCCTGGCGGAGCCCCGGATCAATGTGGGCCGGCTCCATCTGGAGGCCCGGCGGTCCAGCACCCGGATCGGCGAACTGGTCGACGGGGCCCTGGAACGGCTGGAGAACGCCTGACCCATGACAGCCCCCCACGCACGCGGAACACGCACCACCCGGGCCCCGGGAACCCCTCGGACCGCCCGCACCGGACGGAAAGGAAGTGCGACATTCATGGCCAACACCGAAGCCGCCCTCAAGCAGGCCACCACCGTCATCGACGGCGCCCTGGGAGCCGCCCTCGTCGACTACTCCAGCGGCATGGCCCTCGGCACGGTCGGCGGCGGCAAGGACCTCGATCTGACGGTGGCCGCGGCCGGCAACACCGATGTGGTCCGGGCCAAGGTCCGCACCATGGAACTGCTCGGCCTGAAGGACGAGATCGAGGACATCCTGATCACGCTCGGCGGCCAGTACCACCTGATACGGCTGCTCAAGGGGCGTGGCAACAACGGCCTGTTCCTCTATCTGGCGCTGGACAAGTCACGGGCGAATCTGGCGATGGCCCGTCACCAGCTGATGAGGATCGAAGCCGACCTGGAGGTCTGAGCGACCCGCGCCCTCGGCTGTTCGGTCGGCTGCTCAGCGACGGCGCCGTGCCCCGCCGGGCACGGCGTCCCCGGCCGCGGTCCCCGTGGTCCGGTAGCCCTTGACCTTCCTGCCCACGGGGTGCCCGGTGCCGGCCCAGTCGGTACGTACCCACAGCAGCGCGTCGTCCCGCCGCTCCCGGCGCCCCAGCCAGGCCGCCTTGAGCCACAGCCCGACGCCCACGCCCGCCAGGGCCGGGCCTCCGGCGCCGGGCAGCGCGAACGAACTCCCCACCGCGACAAAAAAAGCGGCCAGCAGCCACCAGCGGTTCGCCCGGCGCCAGTTCCGCAGCGTCACGGCGCGGTCCTGGAGGAAGTCGGACTTCCCCGCCCGCGCGGCACGGTCCGCCCACCCGGTGTACTTGCGCCGGCGTACGAGCGCGACCACCGCGGCGCACACCACGAACAGCGCCGCTCCGGCGTAGCCGCCGATCCTGCGCCCGGTCAGTCCGGGGAGCAGGACACCGATCCCGGTGGCGAGGACCCCCAGCCACCACAACGGGACCGCACCGGCCCGTACGATCACGGCCACCCGTGCCAGAGACTGTCCTCCGCGCCCCACGATCCGCCTCCTCAAGCCTGTGTTGTGGCGCGCAGACTAATAAGGCTCTCTGAACTTTTCCTGAGAATCAGCGATCTCAGGGCAGCCGGTCTCAGGGCAGCCGGTCTCAGGGCAGCAGCCGCCGCTCGCCCGCGACCGCCACCGCCCCGGCCCGGGTGTCCACGCCCAGCTTCGCGTAGATCCGTCCCAGATGGGTCTTGACCGTGGCCTCGCTGATGAACAGGGCCCGGGCGATCTCCCGGTTGCCCAGGCCGAGCGCCAGCTGCCGGAGGATGTCGCGCTCGCGTTCGGAGAGGGCGGGGCGCGGGCTGCGCATCTGGGCCAGCACCCGGTCGGCGACCGGGGCCGACAGCGCGGTACGGCCGGACGCCGCGTCGCGGATCGCCGCGAACAGCTCCTCGGGCCGTTCGGCCTTGAGCAGATAGCCGGTGGCGCCCGCCTCGATGGCACGGGTGATGTCGGCGTCGGTGTCGAACATGGTGAGCACCAGCACGCGCGGGCCCGCTGAGCCGGACCCCTCCGCGCCGCCCGACGACAGCCGCCGGGTGGCCGTCACGCCGTCCATGCCGCCGCCGAGCTGAAGGTCCATCAGTACGACATCGGGGCGTACGCGGGCGGCCAGGGCGAGGGCCTCCTCGCCGCTGCCCGCCTCGCCGACCACCTCCATGCCGTCGGTGCTGGACAGCAGCGCGCGCAGCCCGGCACGGACCACGGCGTGGTCGTCGCAGAGCAGCAGCCGGATCGGCGGGGAGGGCTCCAGTGGGCTCACGGTGCGGTCTCCTTCAGCGGGTCGGGGGCTACGGGGACGAGGGGCACGGCGACCGACACCACCGTGCCCTCGCCCCGCGTGGATTCCACGGTGAGCGCGCCACCCGCCTGCCGCGCCCGGATACGCATCGCCGGCAGCCCGTGCCCGCGCCCCTCACCGGGGGCGGGCGCGCCGTCCGGGTCGAAGCCCCGTCCGTTGTCGGCGATGTCGAGCGAGATCTGATCGTCCAGCCAGGTCAGCGTGAGCGCGGCCCGCGTCGCGGCGGCATGCTCGCGCACATTGGCCAGCGCGCCCTGGGCGATACGCACCAGCGCCGCCTCGATCCGCTCCGGCAGCGGGCCCGGCGCGCCGTCGAGCCGGAAGGCCACCGTCAGCCCGGGACCGCTCTCGCGCTCGGCGAGCGTGCTCAACGCCTGGGGCAGAGTGCGCTCGGCGAGATCGGCCGGGGCCAGGTCATGGACGAATCGGCGGGCCTCGGCGAGGCCGCGCGAAGTGATCTCGGCCGCGTCCCGGACGTGCCCGCGAGCCCCGTCCGGGTCCGTCCGCCAGACGCGCTCGGCGGCCTGGAGCAGCATCCGCTGGCTGGACAGGCTCTGCGCGAGGGTGTCGTGGATCTCCGTGGACAGCCGCTGCCGCTCCGCCAGGATGCCCGCCCGCCGCTCGGTGGCGGCCAGATCGCGGCGGGTACGGACCAGGTCGTCGATCAGGGCGCGCTGCCGGGCCGCCTGGCGTTGCAGATGGACCAGGACGGCGGTGGCGACCGCCGCGATGGCCGGTGGGGCGATGACCATGTTGGGGTTGAGCGCGCCCGGTGAGACCCGTATCTGGGAGGCGACGACCAGCGCGGTGAGCCCGGCCACCACCGGCACCGCGATCCGCGCGGGCAGCGTGTGCAGTCCGGCGAACAGCAGCGGCATGGCGCACCAGGTGGCGCTCGGCGCGAGGGCGAGCAGCACGATCCAGACGGCCGACACCGCGCCCAGCCAGGCCAGGTGCCGTGCGGTGGGCCGGGCGCCGGGGCGCGGCGCGGGCGCCAGCAGCTGTCCGAGGACGTAGAGCAGCCAGAAGACGGCGAACAGCGCGACGACCCACGGGGTGCGCGCGTCGCCCTGATCCCGGGTCAGGAAGCGGACGAGCGAGGAGCCGAGCAGCAGGAAGAACGCGGCGTGCATGACCGCCGTCAGCCACCGCCCGTCCGGATCGGCCCGCTCGCCCTTCCCCGGGGCGGGGCTCCCGTCCACCGCCGTCACGGGCCGCACGGCCGGCATGACTCTGTACGGTGCCGCACCGCCGGCCTCCTCATCGCTCGGGAGCCTTAGCGTGCCCGACGCGACGCCGCAACCTCCAATCGGCTGATACCCGCGTCCCCCGAAGCGTCCCCGTATGGGAGCCAGTCAGCCGCGTCCGGCACGCGCCCGCGCACCGAGGCTGGTATCGAGACCCGCGAGGCGCGGCGGCCCGGTCGCCGCGTCCGCACCGTACGAGGAGGGAATCCCCGTGACCACCAAGACCGGCACCACCAAGACCGGCACCACCAGGAACGTCACCGTCAACCGCGCCGCCCTCGGGCACCGCATCTCCTACGCGCTGCGCCACCCCGACCGCGTGCCGCGCCATCTGGTCCGCGCCGCCCGCGACGCGTGGCTCCGGCACCGCTGGCCGGACCACATCGCGTACTACCGCGCCGTGATGCGGTCCGACACCCGTGCCGACCCGGACGCGGCGGTCGGCAGCCGGAGCCATGAGCGGTGGCTGGCGCTGGGGGCGATGCAGTTCGACTATCTGCTCGGCCACGGTCTGCGCCCCGAGCACCGGATGCTGGAGATCGGGTGCGGCAATCTGCGGGCAGGCTGGCGGTTCATCAGGCATCTGGAGCCGGGGCACTACTACGGCATCGACATCTCCCCCGACATCCTCGCCGCCGCGCAGGACACGATGGTGCGCGAGGGGCTGCAGAACCGGCTGCCCACGCTGACCCCGGTCCGCGATCTGACCCTGCGCTTCCTGCCCGACGCGCACTTCGACGTGGTGCACGCGCACAGCGTCTTCTCGCACTCCCCGCTCACGGTCATCGAGGAGTGCTTCGCCAATGTCGGCCGGGTGATGGCCCCGGGCGGCTGGTTCGACTTCACCTTCGACCGCACCGAGGGCAAGGAGCACCAGGTGCTGCGGGAGGACTTCTACTACCGCACCGAGACGTTGATCGCCCTGGCCGAGAAGCACGGTCTGGCGGCCCGCTTCATGGCCGACTGGGAGGAGCTGCCGCACGGCCAGTCCAAGATCCGCGTCACCCACGGCCCGTCCCCCTGGCCGAAGGGCCGCTGACAGGACATCACTCGACGAACAGCCCCCGCGCCGCCGCCCGCGCGTCGAAGTCCTCCAGGCGCGCCTGCGCGTCCGGCAGCCCGTCGCACATCGCCTCCAGCAGCACCCGCCCCAGCAGCATCGGCGCGCACGCCGTGTCGAAGGCGAGCCCCGTGCCGACCGCCGCCGGGATCAGCAGGTCGCTGTGTTTGGCGACCGGCGCGAACGCCGAGTCGGCGACCGTCACCACCGTCAGCCCGGTCGACCGCGCGTACGCCAGCGCGTCCACGACCTCCTTCGGATGGCGCGGCAGTGCGAAGCAGAGCAGCGCGCTCGCGCCCGCGGCGCCGGCCGCGTCGATCCGGTCGGCGAGCATCGTGCCGCCCTCGTCCAGCAGCCGTACGTCCGGATGGACCTTGGCCGCGAAGTAGGCGAAGCCGCGCGCCTGTGAGGAGGCGGCGCGCAGGCCGAGGACCGGCAGCGGACGGGAGGCGGCGAGCAGCCGGCCCGCCTGTTCTACCGGGCCGGGGTCGGCGAGCAGTTCGGCCAGCTGGCGCAGGTTCTCGATCTCGCCGCGTACGGCCTGCTGGTACTCGTTGTACGTGGACTCGCCCTCCTCCGGGCCGGCCGGCGCGACATCGCGCAGATGTCTGCGCAGCGCCGGATAGCCGTCGAAGCCGAGCGCGACCGCGAAGCGGGTGACGGACGGCTGGCTGACTCCCGCCAGCTCCGCCAGCTCGACGCTCGACAGGAACGGCGCGTCCGCGGGCCGCCGCACCATGCTGTGCGCGATGCGCCGCTGAGTGGGGGTCAGCCGGTGGCCCTCGAAGAGCTGCTGGAGTCGGGCGGCAGGGCTGTCGCTCATGCGATCCCCCTTGTCGGTTCGGTCGGGTCGGCCAGGGTCCGGCCGGTCGTGGCCGGGTCGTTCACCGGATCTGTCACCGGACGCCTCACCAGATCCGTGACCAGGTCCGTGAACCGGTCGAGCAGCGCGGCGGCGGCTGTCACATCATCGGTCAACGGCCGGTCGGCGGCCTCGTCCTGGAGTACGGTCTCGGCCAGTTCGAAGGCCCTGCCGACCGGAAGCCCCGGATCCGGCCGCAGTCCGCGCTGGCGCAGGGCCCGTACGGCGGCGACCAGTTCGCAGCCGACGACCAGCCGGTACGCGCCCCCCAGGCGCAGCGTCTGGCGGGCGGCGAGCGAGGCGAAGCTCGCCTGCTCCTCCACGCCACGGGACAGTACCGCGTGCCCGAGCGAGGCCGGCGCGGAGAACGCCCGCAGATCGCCGAGGGCCGCCCCGGCCGCGTACTCCAGGATCATCACCCCGGAACTCGCGGGCTCGGCGTCGGCGAGGAAGGGCCGCAGCCGGGTGAAGGCGGGCTCGTTGAGCGCGGAGAGCCGGGAGGTGGAGAGCCGCGCCGTCTGCACCAGCGAGAGCCTGAAGTGGTCGAGCGCCAGCGCGATCTGGGCCAGATAGAAGCCGCCGTGGTGGTAAGCGGCGGGGATCGGGTCCGCCTCCGTGCCGGGGCGGACCAGCGGGTTCTCGGCGGCGGCGTTGATCTCGACGGCGAGGACGTTCTCCAGCGCGTCGGCGGCGTCGCGCGCCGGGCCGTGGATCTGCGGGACACAGCGGAAGCCGTACGGGTCCTGGATCCGGCCGAGGGGCGGTCCCGGCCGCTCGGGGGCGCCGAGAATCGCCCGCATGTCGGCGGCGACGGCGTACGAGCCGGGGTGCGGGCGCGCGGCGTGCACGGGCTCCGCGTACGCCTCGTACGAGCCGTCGACGGCCAGCAGGGAGAGCGCGGCGACCAGTTCGGTGGCGGCGGACAGCCGGCGCAGTTCGTGGAGGGCGAGCGCGGACTGCCCGAGGGTGAGGGCGTTGCTGCTGATCAGGGCGAGGGCGTCGTTGTTGTCGAGGGGCTGCGCCACTGGTGCCCGGCCGCCCTGCCAGGGGTGTTCACCGGCGAGGGCCAGCCCCATCTGGGCGAGGGCCGCGATGTCGCCCGTACCGACGGAGCCGAACTCGTTCACCACGGGGTACGCGCCGGACTCCAGCGCCTCGCAGAGGGCTGTGACGACGGTCGGCCGCAGTCCGGCGCCGCCCGCGAGGAGCTGGTTGGCCCGTACGGCGAGCATGGCGCGGACCTCGCGGGCGGGCAGCGGGTCGCCGATGGCGCCGGCGTGGCTGCGCAGCAGGCGCAGTCCGTGGTCGGCCGCGGCCTCGGTGGGCACGGCCTCGGTACGGTTGGCGCCGACGCCGGTGGAGCGCCCGTACACCCGGCCGGAGGCGGCCAGCTCGCGGGCGACGTTCCAGCTCTGCTCGACACGCTTCATCGCGTCGGTTCCGGGTACCGGACGAGCGGCGCCGTCCGCCAGCCGTACGACATCGGTCACCGGGAGGCCCTGTCCGTCCAGTACGACGATGGCCGTGCTCGGGGTGGTGCGCGAAGCCGACGAGTCCATCATGTGGGACGACATCATGCGCGAACGCCTCCTTATCGGACGCTATGTCTTGCCCTGCGGCCATCCGTAACCAGTGATTTACCCGGGGGCATTGACAATCTATTCAGACAACGAGAACTCTGCATGACTATATGCAGCCGGGCAAGGGACGCGGGGCAAGGGACGACTGATGATCAAATTCGACGCGGTGAACAAACGCTTCCCCAACGGCACCACGGCGGTTCACGACCTCACGCTGGAGATGCCGGAGGGCGGGATCACCGTCCTGGTCGGCTCCTCGGGCTGCGGCAAGACCACCACCCTCCGCATGATCAACCGGATGGTCGACCCGACGTCCGGGACCATCCGGCTCGGGGGCAAGGACGTGCTCGAACAGGACGCCGCCGAGCTGCGGCGCGGTATCGGCTATGTGATCCAGCAGTCGGGCCTCTTTCCTCACCGTACGGTCCTCGACAACATCGCGACCGTCCCGCTGCTGCTCGGCTGGGGCCGCAAGAAGGCCCGTGCGCGGGCGGCGGAGCTGCTGGAGACGGTCGGGCTGACCGCCGAGGCGGGCAAGCGCTACCCGCACCAGCTCTCCGGCGGCCAGCAGCAGCGCGTCGGGGTGGCCAGGGCGCTGGCGGCCGATCCGCCGGTGCTGCTGATGGACGAGCCGTTCGGCGCGGTCGACCCGGTCGTACGGACCCAGCTCCAGGACGAGCTGATCCGGCTCCAGCGCGAGCTGAACAAGACCATCGCGTTCGTCACGCACGACATCGACGAGGCGGTACGGCTCGGTGACCGGATCGCCGTCTTCCGTACGGGCGGCCATCTGGTGCAGTGCGCCGCCCCCGCCGAGCTGCTGGCCCGCCCGGCGGACGACTTCGTCGCGGACTTCCTCGGCGCGGAGCGCGAGCTGAAGCTGCTCTCGCTGACGACGCTCGCCGAGGTCCCGCTCCAGCGGGCCACGACCGTACGGGAGGACGCGCCGGCGCCCCCGGCGGGCTCGGGACCGCTGCTGGTCGTCTCCGCGAGGAACGAGCCGCTGGGCTGGCTCGACCCGTCCGGCACGGACGCCGCCCCGCTCACGCCCGTACGGCCGCTGCGCGACACCGACACCCTGCTCGCCGCGCTGAACGAGTCGATCGCCTCGCCGGCCGGTCTGATAGCCCGGGTCGACGCCGACGGCGTGCTCACCGGGGTCACCTCGCGCGAGGCGATCCACGAGCACGCGGGCCGCAGGCACCAGGAGGCGGCACGCGCGGCCGTCAGCCTGACCGAGGCCACGGCCCTGTCGAAGACCCCGGGCGGGACCGTATGACCATCGAGTGGGCGTGGATATCCGACCACGCGGGCGATCTCACCACCCTCACCCTCTCCCATCTCCAGGCCGCCCTGACCGCCGTGCTCCTCGGGCTGCTGATCTCGCTGCCGCTGGCCGTGCTCGCCCATCGCGTCCGGCCGCTGCGCGGCTTCCTCCTCGGGCTCTCCAACGTCCTGTTCACGATCCCGTCCATCGCGGTCTTCGTCCTGCTGCTGCCCGTCTCCGGGCTGACCAGGACCACCACCGTCATCGGCCTGACGATCTACACCCTGGTCGTCCTGCTGCGGAACACCGTCGAGGGACTGGACTCCGTCCCGGCCAAGGCACGCGAGGCCGCCATCGCCATGGGCACGCGCCCGCTGCGTACGCTCCTCACCGTCGAGCTGCCCCTCGCGCTCCCCGTGATCATGGCGGGCGTACGGATCGCCACCGTCATGTCGATCTCGCTGGTCAGCGTCGCGACCTATATCGGCGACGGCGGCCTCGGCCAGCTCTTCACCGACGGCTTCCAGCGCAACTTCCCCACTCCGGTGGTCGTCGGCGTCGTGCTGACCCTGCTGCTCGCGCTGGTCGCCGACGCGCTGCTGGTGGCCGTGCAGTACGTGCTCACCCCCTGGACGAGGCAGCGGCACCCGAAGAGTGGGAAGGCCTGACCTGACATGTACGAACTCTTCAAGGACCTCGGCTCCTGGCTGGTGTCGAGCGAGCAGTGGACGGGCCCGGACGGCATCGGGCACCGCCTCGCCGAGCACCTCCAGTACTCGCTGATCGCGACCGTCATCGCCGCGGTGATCGCGCTGCCCCTCGGGCTGCTCATCGGGCACACCGGCCGGGGCGCGTTCCTCGCCATCAACCTCGCCTCGTTCGGCCGCGCCCTGCCGACGGTCGGGCTCGTCGTGCTGGTCTTCCTGGCCAGCGGGCTGTCCATGACCCCGGTGTACGTGGCGCTGGTGGCCCTCGCCATCCCGTCCATCGTGACCAATACGTACGCGGGGATGACCGCGGTCGACCCGGAGGTGAAGGACGCGGCCAGGGGCCAGGGCATGCGCGGCCGTCAGGTGCTGCTCCAGGTCGAGATCCCGCTCGCGCTGCCGCTGATCATGACCGGGCTGCGGCTCGCCCTGATCCAGGTGGTGGCGACGGCGACCATCGCCGCGTACGTCAGCTTCGGCGGGCTCGGCCGGTACGTCTTCGACGGCCTGGCCCAGCGCGACCTGGTCCAGGTGCTGGGCGGAGCCGTGCTCGTCGCGGTGGTCGCCGTGGTCCTCGATCTGGCGCTGTCAGGGCTTCAGCGCGTCCTCTTCCGCCACCGCACCGCCGCCTAGGGAGACCACTCCAGTGACCTCGAACTCACCCATGAACTCACCGATGAACCGGCGCAGGATCCTCGGCGGGCTGTTCGCCGCGGCCTCCGTCCCCGCGCTCGCCGCGTGCAGCAGCGGGATCACCTCCCTCGACGGCCAGGGCAGCGGCGGCGGAAGCGGAAACGGCTCCAGCGCGGACGGCATCACCATCGGCACCGCCAACTTCACCGAGAACCAGATCCTCGGCTACCTCTACGCGGCCGTGCTCGGCGCCGCCGGGGTGAAGACGAAGGTACGCCCCAACCTCGGCACCCGCGAGATCCTCATCCCGGCGCTCAAGGGCGGCGACATCGATCTGCTCCCCGAGTACCAGGGGGCGCTGCTGCACTACCTCGACCCGAAGGCGACCGCCACCGAGGAGGGCGAGATGCAGAACGCCCTCGCCGTCGTCCTCCCCGCGGGCCTCCAGATCCTCCCGTACGGCAAGGCCGAGGACTCCGACGCGTTCGCCGTCACCCGCGAGACGGCCGACAGGTTCGGCCTCAGTACGCTGGCCGACCTGAAGAAGCAGAACGGGAAGCTGGTCATCGGCGCGGCGCCCGAGGTGAAGAAGCGGGTCGTGGGCGTCGTCGGGCTCAAGGACGTGTACGGCGTGGAGTTCAAGGAGTTCAAGTCGCTGGACTCCTCGGGACCGCTGGTCAAGGGCGCGCTGAAGAAGGGCGATGTGGATGTCGCCAATCTCTTCACCACGGACACGGACATCGCCGCCGAGGGCTGGGTGGTCCTCACCGACCCCAAGAACCTCATCCCCGGCCAGCACATCGTCCCGCTGATCGCCGACCGCAAGGCCGACTCCACCGTGCGCAAGGCGCTGGCCCGGCTGGGCAACGCCCTGACGACCGAGGCCCTGACAGAGCTCAACCGCCAGGTGGACAAGGACAAGAAGGACCCGGAGGATGTCGCGAACGCCTGGGCGGAGGACCACGGCCTGAGGAAGTCCGCAGGGTAAAACGGGGGCTAGCCCCAATGCGCGGAGGACGTCCCGCTTCGTACCGTGGCCGTTATGGAAGCCCGCGACCCTGAGCTCAAGAAGGAGCTCGACGCCACCCTTCAGGCCCGTAACGAGCTGGGGGCGGACTACGAGCCCGCACTGATCGAATCGTTCCTCGAAAAGGTGGAGCAGCGCATGGACGGGATGACCGACCGTCATGTCCGGCGGCGGCTCGCCGAGCAGCAGATGGTGGCCGCCCGTGGCGGCGGCCCGCGTCCGGCCGGCGCCGGGGCGGGGTTCGGCGAGCGCTTCGGGTTCGGCGTCGTCTCGCTGGTCCTCGCCATTCCGCTGACCGCGATAGCCGTGGTGAACGCCGGATTCAAGGGGCTGGTCGTCTGCTGGCTGGGCATCGTCGCGGTGAACGCGGTGCATGCCGCGCGCGGCTGGCCCTGGCCCGGCCGGAAGCGGCGTGAGGCCTCCGACTGGGAGGAATGACGGGGGGCGGCCCCCGCCGGGCGGAGTACCACGCGAAAGCGGAGTACCACGCGAAAGAAGTAGTCGCGGGGACCGCCGCACCCCCGTTACCGGGGGGCGGGACGACGGCGGTCCCCGCGAGGGACACGTCCCGGGTCAGGGCCGGTTCCGTGTCCAGGCGTCCATGGAGGTCCGGGAGCCGCTCCGGAGGTCCTTGACGCCGACAACGACCAATGTGCCGGACGCGTGTTAAGCCGGTGCTGCGCTGACGTGTCGCGCTCGTACCACTTTCGCGAACCCGCGCCGTCGCGGCTCCCGGCGGCCGGTCCCCGGCGCTACTTCACGTCCTTCGAGAGATACGCCAGCAGATCCTGCCTGCTCACGACGCCTGTCGGCTTGCCCTCCACCAGCACGATCGCGGCGTCGGAGCCGTTCGAACCGCTCAGGGCGGCCATCAGATCGGCCACCGGCTCGCCGGAGCCCACCTGCGGCAGCGGGGAGGACATGTGCTTCTCCAGCGGGTCACCGAGCGAGGCGCGCCGGGTGAACAGCGCGTCCAGCAGCTCCCGCTCCACGACCGAACCGATGACCTCCGCGGCCATCACGTCCGGGTGCCCGGCGCCCGGCTTCACGATCGGCATCTGTGAGACGCCGTACTCCCGCAGGACCTCGATGGCCTCGCCGACCGTCTCCTCCGGGTGCATATGGACGAGCTTGGGGATGGCGCCCTCCTTGTGCCGCAGGACGTCAGCGACGCTCGCCGCGTCGCCGCCCTGCTCCAGGAAGCCGTAGTCGTTCATCCACTCGTCGTTGAAGATCTTGCTGAGATAGCCCCGGCCGCTGTCCGGCAGCAGAACGACCACGACATCGTCCGGGCCGAGCCCCTCGGCGACCTTCAGCGCGGCCACGACCGCCATGCCGCAGGAGCCGCCGACGAGCAGGCCCTCCTCCTTGGCGAGGCGCCGGGTCATCTGGAAGGAGTCCTTGTCGGACACGGCGATGATCTCGTCCGTGACCGTACGGTCGTACGCCGTCGGCCAGAAGTCCTCACCGACGCCCTCGACCAGATAGGGCCGCCCGGAACCGCCCGAGTAGACCGATCCCTCCGGGTCCGCGCCCACGATCCGTACGCGCCCGCCGCTGGCCTCCTTGAGGAAGCGGCCGGTTCCGCTGATGGTGCCGCCCGTGCCGACGCCCGCGACGAAGTGGGTGATCTTCCCGTCCGTCTGCTTCCACAGCTCGGGACCGGTCGTCTCGTAGTGCGAGCGCGGGTTGTTCGGGTTGCTGTACTGGTCCGGCTTCCAGGCCCCCGGCGTCTCACGGACCAGCCGGTCGGAGACGTTGTAGTACGAGTCGGGGTGATCGGGATCGACGGCCGTCGGGCAGACGACGACCTCGGCGCCGTAGGCCCGGAGCACATTGATCTTGTCCGTGGAGACCTTGTCGGGGCAGACGAAGACGCACTTGTAGCCCTTGCGCTGGGCCACGATGGCGAGGCCGACGCCGGTGTTGCCGCTCGTCGGTTCGACGATCGTGCCGCCGGGCTTGAGCTCCCCGCTCTCCTCGGCGGCCTCGATCATGCGCAGGGCGATCCGGTCCTTCACCGAACCGCCGGGGTTGAAGTATTCGACCTTGGCCAGGACTGTCGCCTGAATGCCTTCGGTCACGCTGGTCAGCTTCAGCAGCGGGGTATTGCCAACCAGACTGATCATCGAGTCGTGGAATTGCACCGTTGTCTCCGGGGTCTCCGTGATGGTGCGGCCAGCGTATGCGCACACGAGCGAGATTGGGCGACAGTCCTTACGGGGCAGTTAGCTGGTGTACGCACACGTACTCGTGCGTACGGCGGCTTGGAGGAGGTGGCTCGGACTGTGTCGAGGGCGAGGGTGGCGCGGCGGATCGCCGCGGGTGCGGCCTACGGCGGCGGCAGTATCGGTCTGCTGGGAGCGGCGGGCGTCGGAGTGCTGCTGGCGGAGGTCCAGCTGGCGAAGCGGTCGGTGGGCGGCGGGATCGCCCCCGTACCGCCCAGCGGCGACGGATGGTACGGACTGGCCTACGGGCACACGGAGCCGCTGCGCATGGGCATGCTCGGCGACTCCACCGCGGCGGGACAGGGCGTACGGCGGGCGGGACAGACCCCGGGGGCGCTGCTCGCCTCCGGGCTCGCCGCGGTCGCCGAGCGCCCCGTGGATCTGT
The DNA here is from genome assembly GCF_000718095.1 of Streptomyces scopuliridis RB72. Lineage (GTDB taxonomy): Bacteria > Actinomycetota > Actinomycetes > Streptomycetales > Streptomycetaceae > Streptomyces > Streptomyces scopuliridis. Next base: position 82,558 of record NZ_JOEI01000007.1, read on the forward strand.
GGAATGTGGCGCTGCCCGGGGCCAGGTCGGACGATCTGGACCGGCAGGTGACCCTGCTGCTGTCGGACACGGCCCGGGTCCCGGACGTCTGCGTGATCATGATCGGCGCGAATGACGTCACGCACCGGCTGCCCGCGACCGAGTCGGTGCGGTGTCTCGCGGCGGCGGTACGGCGGCTGCGTACGGCCGGGGCGGAGGTGGTCGTCGGCACCTGCCCGGATCTCGGCACGATCGAGCCGGTGTACCAGCCGTTGCGCTGGGTGGCGCGCCGGGTGAGCCGGCAGCTGGCCGCCGCCCAGACGATCGTGGCGGTCGAGCAGGGGGCCCGTACGGTCTCGCTGGGCGATCTGCTGGGCCCGGAGTTCGCGGCGAACCCGCGGGAGCTGTTCGGTCCGGACAACTACCACCCGTCGGCCGAGGGGTACGCGACGGCCGCGATGGCGGTCCTGCCCACGCTGTGCGCGGTGCTCAATCTGTGGCCGGAGACGGACCACCTCGACGCGACCCGCGACGAGGACATGCTGCCGGTGGCGAAGGCCGCCTCGGCGGCGGCGGCCCAGGCGGGCACCGAGGTCACCGGCGCCCGTGCCCCGTGGGCCCTGCTGAAGCACCGTCGCCGCCGCCGTCTGCCGACAGCGGCCGAAGCGACCCCGGCGGGGGCCGTACCGCCGGGAGCGGTCCCTCAGGACGTACCCCCGGACGTACCCCCGGACGTGCCTCCAGGCGCCGAGGAGACCCGGCAGGTGGGCCGGGAGGCATAAGACCGGGGGCCGGTCTCCTGCCGCCCTTGAGCAAGCGCAGTGAGCAAGAATGGTGAGCAAGCGCTTGGAAAGAGAGGTCCGCATCACATGTCCCGCCCGGTGCCCCCGGCGCTACGTGCGGGTAACTTCCCAGACAGACCTGCCCTCCCGCCCGTCAGCCCTCACCCGTCAACGCTCAGTCCTCAACCCTCAGTCCTCATGGAGCCGTGATGCCCGAAGCCGTGATCGTCTCTGCCGCCCGTTCCCCCATCGGCCGGGCCTTCAAGGGCTCGCTCAAGGAACTGCGGCCCGACGACCTGACCGCCGTGATCATCGAGGCCGCGCTCGCCAAGGTCCCCGAGCTCGACCCGCGCGACATCGACGACCTGATGCTCGGCTGCGGCCTGCCCGGCGGCGAGCAGGGCCACAACCTCGGCCGGATCGTCGCCGTACAGCTGGGCATGGACCACCTCCCCGGCTGCACCATCACCCGCTACTGCTCCTCGTCCCTCCAGACCTCCCGGATGGCGCTGCACGCCATCAAGGCGGGCGAGGGCGACGTCTTCATCTCGGCCGGGGTCGAGATGGTCTCGCGCTCGGTGAACGGCTCCTCGGACGGCATGCCGGGCACGCACAACCCGCTCTTCGCGGACGCCGAGGCCCGCACCGCCGAGGTCGCGCAGAGCACGGGCGCCGGCTGGCACGACCCGCGCCAGGACGGCCTGGTCCCGGACGCCTATATCGCGATGGGCCAGACCGCCGAGAATCTGGCCCGCCTCAAGGGCGTCACCCGCCAGGACATGGACGAGTTCGGCGTACGGTCCCAGAACCTCGCCGAGGAAGCCATCAAGAACGGCTTCTGGGAGCGCGAGATCACGCCCGTGACGACCCCGGACGGCACGGTCGTGGCGAAGGACGACGGGCCGCGCGCGGGCGTCACGATGGAGGGCGTCCAGGGCCTCAAGCCCGTCTTCCGCCCCGATGGCCTGGTGACGGCCGGCAACTGCTGCCCGCTCAACGACGGCGCGGCGGCGCTCGTGATCATGTCCGACACGAAGGCGCGCGAGCTGGGTCTGACCCCGCTGGCGCGGATCGTCTCCACCGGCGTCACCGGCCTGTCGCCGGAGATCATGGGATACGGCCCGGTCGAGGCGTCCCGCCAGGCGCTCTCCCGCGCCGGGCTGACCATCGACGACATCGATCTGGTCGAGATCAACGAGGCGTTCGCCGCCCAGGTCATCCCGTCCTACCGGGACCTGGGCGTCCCGCTGGAGAAGCTGAACGTCAACGGCGGCGCCATCGCCGTCGGCCACCCCTTCGGCATGACCGGCGCGCGGATCACCGGCACGCTGATCAACAGCCTCCAGTTCCACGACAAGCAGTTCGGACTGGAGACGATGTGCGTAGGCGGCGGCCAGGGCATGGCCATGGTCATCGAGCGCCTGAGCTGAAGCGGACCGGGCCGATTTATAGCGGAGAGTAGTCGCGCGAGTCGGATAAGCGCACCTCAACCCCGTCGATCCCCAGTTGTGACTGAATCTCCCCCAGGATGTGACCTACCTCCGGGGGAGATTCCTTTGCCCAGGTCAGGGCCGCATTCGGGGTAAACATAAGGCCCAAAGACCTGTCCAATTCGTGACGTAATGCACTGACGGGCGGCTCTCGCCTTCGACAAGCTGAGGTAGGAAGTCGGGGGTATCGATCGGAATCGGGAGTAGTCAGTGAGCGCCATGTCTCTTGCCCTGCTGCTGACCACAGCCACCGCCACGGCCGTGGGCGCCGCCGCCCTGCACGCCGCCCACGGGCTGCGCCGGCAGGTCAGCGCGCTGCGCGGTGAACTGGCCGCGTCGGCCCCGGGCGACTTCACCGCGGCCGTACCGCAGGCCAGAAGCGCCACCCACGCCGACGACATACGGACCGCCGTCGCCGAGGCCCTCGCCGAGGAGCGCGAGCGCGAGCTGGCCGAGGCGCGCGCCTTCTGGGCCGCCCAGGAGGCCCGTGACGCCGCCGACACCCCGTCGCTGCTGGGCGGGCTGCCCGGCTTCGGCACCGAGGAGAGCCCGTACTACGTGCCCCGCCAGGTGGACTTCGCCGGGCTGGAGGCGCTGGACCTCGACGCCGCCGACGCACTCGACGACTTCGCCGACTACCCGGAGCTGACCGAGGTCAGTGAGGTGAGCGGGGTGGGTGAGGCCGGTGAGTTCACCGAGGACTCCGCCGAGCTGGCCGCCGCCCGTCGCCGGCACCCCTCGCACCCGGACTTCGTACCGGTGCACACCCCCGTCGTCACCGACCATGAGCGCACGGTGTCGCGGCTCGACGAACTCGCGGAGACCGGTACGGCGCTCGCGGACGTCCGTCCCGGCCCGCTGGGCACCCTCGACGTCTATGTCTTCGCCGACGGCACGACGCTCTGCATGACCCCGGGCCACCGCGAGACCGCCGAGCGGCTCGCCGGGGCGCTGCGGGAGGGCGAGGCCCCGTTCCTGCTGGGCGGCTCCGGAGTCTCCGGCGCGTACGCCCTGACCTTCTCGTGCGGCGGTGAGCACGTCTACATCCTCGCGGACCGCGTCATCGCGTCCCTCTAGGTCCTGTCCGCGGGCAGGGCGCGCCTCAGAGCGCGGCTCGCGCCGCCGCCCGCTCCACCCACCTCACGGCCTCGTCCAGCTCCGCCACGGACGGGGCCGTTCGCAATGCCTCCGCCAGATCCCCGGCCGCGACCGTGAGTTGGTCCGCGACCACGAAGACGCCCGAGTCCGGCATGATCCGGGGCTCCTCGCCGGGGGCGTCGAGCCGCTGGGCCCGTACGGAGAGTTCCCTGGCCAGCGCCAGTGCCTCGGCGGCGGCGCCGCGCTGGAGGCGGCTCTGCGGGGCTGCGCGCAGCCGGTCGGCGAATCGGTCCACTGCGGCCGTGAGCGGGGTTGTATCGAGCACCCCGCGACCTTACGCCCCCGGACAGCGCCCGTCCCGGACTGTTGCCAACAGACGAACGCTCAGGCACGGTGGCGTGAAGGACCAGTACGCGCAAAGCGTCCGGAGGCGCCGATGTCCCTTGTCTTCTCCGAAGAGACCCATCGCAACATGCTCTCCCGTATCCCTCATTGCACCGGCAGAGAGATCTCCGACTGGCTTCGCGCGGTCGAGGAAGGTCCGGCCCTCCTCCGCTTCGAGGAGAAGGTCAGCTGGCTGAGGAGCGAGCACAACCTCGCGTACGGACACGCGAAGGCGATCATCCACGAATACGACCTGCGGCGGGCGGCCCGCCGCCTGCTCTGACCCGGCCTGACGGTCCGGCACAGCGGAAGGGGTCCGCGGGCACAGTGCCCGCGGACCCCTTCGTGGCTGCTCGGCCGACAGCGCCGGCCGTGCTGCGTCAGTCGTTGCCTTGGAGGATCGACAGCAGCCGCAGCATCTCCAGGTAGATCCACACCAGCGTCAGCGTGAGACCGAAGGCCGCGAGCCACGACTCCTCGCGCGGAGCGCCGTACGCGACGCCGTCCTCGACCTGCTTGAAGTCGAGCGCGAGGAAGCAGGCGCCGAGGATGATCCCGACGATGCCGAAGATGATGCCCAGGCCGCCGCTGCGGAAGCCGAGGCCGTCACCGCCGCCGAAGACGCTGAAGAGCAGGTTGGCAACCATCAGGAGCACGAAGCCCATGGCGGCGGCCATCACGAAACCGTAGAAGCGCCGGGTGACCCGGATCCAGCGCATCTTGTAGGCGAACAGCACACCGGCGAAGACCGCCATCGTGCCCATGACCGCCTGGACGACCACACCGGGCGAGAGGTACGTGCTCACCGCGGAGCTGATCACACCGAGGAAGACACCCTCGAAGGCGGCGTACGCCAGGATCAGCGCGGGCGTCGGCTTGCGCTTGAAGGACTGGATCAGCGAGAGGACCATCGCCACCAGCGCGGCACCGATCGCGATGCCGTACGACTTGCCGAGGTTGGCGGGGTCCACCGGGAGCAGGACCCACGACAGGACGGCGGTGAGCACGACCGTGCCCAGCGTCATGCCGGTACGGCTCACGACGTCGTCGATCGTCATGACGTCGGGGCGCGCGGGCGCCTGCGGGCCGCCGGGCTGGGTACCCTGCTGCGGGGCATAGGGGTTGGTGGCGTACGGGTTCGTCGCGTACGGGCTGGTTCCTACAGCGGGGCCCCCGGCCTGCGGCGCCGCGTTGAAGCCCGCGTGGCCGTTGTCGCGGCTGAAGCCCCGTCGCGAGAAGACCGGGTTACTGCTCCTCATCTCACTCCTCCATGGCCGCCCTGCGCGGCCTTGCGACAAGAGTAATGGGAGCGCAAAGCGTACGCCCTAGTGCTCGGGGAGGATCTTTCCAGGATCGTGACGTCCGGAGGGTGCGTCTCGTCACATCGAAGTGCTCTCATCACACCGGAGCGCTCCCAGACCGGCGCTCCACCGGCGCCGGCCGTCCGGCCTTCGCCGGTGATGTGCCCGGAGCCGGACTTGAACCGGCACGCCCCCGAGGGGCAGCGAGGTTTAAGCTCGCCGTGTCTGCATTCCACCATCCGGGCAAGGCGCGCGACGCCGCGTTGGCACAGGAGCCTATCGGGGCACACCACTCGAACAGCCGAGCGGCTACCCGATGTTGTCTTATTTTATTGACGTCTGAGGGTGCGTCAGGGCACGTAACGAGCCATCCGCACATGCCGGGCGCGGGTGGTCATCTCCGACCGAGGCGTACAGGAATGACGAAAAGTCGCCGCCCGGTCACGCATTCAGCATCGTCGCCGCCTGCGTGCGGCCCGGAGACGACTCACGGCGGACCTGTCTCAGGGGTCGTGTCATACCCGAGGAGGAGGGCGCGGCCCGGCGGTCAGACCCAAGACGGCCCCGGGAACGGTTACCGCGGCGGACGACTCGCGCTCCTCCCGCCATGAGGATGGAGAAGTCCCCACAGCGCACCGACAGGAGAGTCCTCCCGTGACCACCACCTCGCTCGCCCACCGCGCAACCGCCGTGGCCGCCCGCGCCTCCGATCTGTCGAAGGTCTACGGACTGGGCGAGACCCAGGTGGTCGCCCTCGACCGCGTCTCCGTGGACTTCCGGCAGGGAGAGTTCACCGCGATCATGGGCCCGTCCGGCTCCGGCAAGTCCACGCTGATGCACTGCGTGGCCGGCCTCGACAGCTTCAGCAGCGGCTCCGTACAGCTCGGTGAGACCGAGTTGTCGACCCTCAAGGACAAGCAGCTCACGCAGTTGCGCCGGGACAAGATCGGCTTCATCTTCCAGGCGTTCAACCTGCTGCCGACCCTGACCGCCCTGGAGAACATCACGCTCCCGATGGACATCGCGGGCCGCAAGCCCGACAAGCAGTGGCTGGACCAGGTGATCTCGATGATCGGGCTCGCCGACCGGCTCGGCCACCGGCCCACCCAGCTCTCCGGCGGTCAGCAGCAGCGCGTGGCCGTCGCCCGCGCGCTGGCCTCCCAGCCCGAGATCATCTTCGGTGACGAGCCGACCGGAAACCTGGACTCGCGCTCCGGCGCCGAGGTGCTGGGCTTCCTGCGCAACTCCGTACGTGAACTGGGCCAGACCGTCGTGATGGTGACGCACGATCCGGCCGCCGCCTCCTACGCGGACCGCGTCATCTTCCTCGCCGACGGCCGGATCGTCGACGAGATGCTGCACCCGAGCGCCGACGGGGTGCTCGACCGGATGAAGGCCTTCGACGCCAAGGGCCGTACGAGCTGACGCTCCGCCGGCTCCGTTCCGCCCGTACGCGGCCCCCGGCCCGTCACCCGTACGACCCGTAGAACCCGTACGTGACCGTTAACCCGTACGTGGTGCTTCTCCCGTGCGTGCTCCTTGACCCGTACGCGGCCCACGCGCGCTGACGCACCGGAAGTCGGCCCCGCTTTCCGCCCCCTCGGTCCGGTCCGTCGTGTCGGCCCGTCCGTTCGGCCTGCCCTCTCCGCCCACCCTCACCAGGACTTCCACCATGTTCCGTACCGCCTTGCGCACCGTGCTCGCGCACAAGGCCAGGCTGCTGATGACCGTCCTCGCCGTCATGCTCGGCGTCGCCTTCGTCTCCGGCACCCTGGTCTTCACCGACACCCTCGGCAACGCCTTCCAGAACCAGTCGGCCAAGAGCTACAAGGACGTCGCCGTCGGCGTCACCTCGTACGACCACCGCGACTCCGGCGAGGCCGGCGCGGAGAAGTCGACCCCCGGGGTCAGCCAGGAGACCGTCGGCAAGATCGAGGGCCTGGACGGGGTCACCTCCGTCACCGGCCGGGTCAGCGGCTTCGCCGGGGTCGCCGACCCCGACGGCAAGCTGATCGGCAACGGCTGGGCCAACACCGGCTCCAACTTCGCGCCGGGCAAGGACGGCAAGGACGCCTCCTACGCCTTCACCGAGGGCTCGGGGCCCACCAAGGACGGTGAGATCGCGCTCGACAAGGCGACGGCCACCAAGGGGAAGTACACGGTCGGCGAGCCGGTACGGGTCGCCACCAACGGGCCGGTGAAGGAGTACACCCTCACCGGTGTCTTCACCACCGACGACGGTGAGGTCAACGCGGGCGGCAGTCTGGTCCTCTTCGACACCGCCGTCGCGCAGAAGCTCTATCTGGAGCCCGGCTTCTACAACGATCTCACGATCACCGCCGCGGCCGGTGCCTCCGACAGCCGGATCCTGGACCAGGTCAAGCCGCTGCTGCCGGAGAACGCCGAGGCGCAGACCGGCAAGCAGCTCGCCTCCGACCAGGCGGCCCAGATCAAGACGAGCCTCGAAAGCCTCAACCAGATGCTGCTGGCCTTCGCCGCCATCGCGCTCTTCGTCGGTGTCTTCCTGATCTCCAACACGTTCACCATGCTGGTCGCCCAGCGCACCAAGGAACTGGCGCTGCTGCGCGCGGTAGGCGCCACCCGCCGCCAGGTCAAGCGCTCGGTGCTGGCCGAGGCCGCGGTGGTCGGCGCGATCGCCTCCGCGATCGGCTTCGTCCTCGGTATCGGGCTCGCCGTCGCGCTCCGTTCCGTGATGGGCATGACGGGCGCGAGGGTGCCCGCGGGCGCGCTGGTGATCTCGCCGACCGCGGTCGGCGCGGCCTTCGGTGTCGGCGTGCTGATCACGCTGTTCGCCGCCTGGCTGCCCGCCCGCCGGGCCGCGAAGATCCCGCCGGTGGCCGCGATGAACAGCGTGCACGGCGTGGCCACCACCAAGTCGCTCGTCGTACGCAACTCCATCGGCGGCGCGCTGGCCCTGCTCGGCTCCGCCGGGATCGTCGCGGGCGCCGCGGCCGGTTCCGACGGCCGGATGCTCATCGGCGCCGGCGCGTTCCTGGCGATGGTCGGCATCATCGTGCTGATCCCGCTGCTGTCGCGTCCGGTCATCGCGCTGGTACGGCCGCTGCTGCACCGGGTGTTCGGGGTGTCCGGCAAGCTGGCCGGGCTGAACGCGGTCCGCAATCCGCGGCGTACCGGCGCCACCGCCTCCGCGCTGGCCATCGGGCTCACGCTGGTCACCGGACTGACGGTGCTCGGCGTCACCATCGGCCAGGCCGTGGACAAGATGACCACGGACAACATCAAGGCCGACTACATGGTGACGATGGCGGCCGCGGGCGATCTGGACCAGACCGCGCTGACCGCACTGGAGAAGGCGCCCGGCGTGAGCGCGGTCTCTCCGCAGCAGTCCGCCACGCTGGAGATCAAGGGCGAATTCCGCTACGCCTCCGCGGTCACCCCCGGGGACATCGAGAAGGTCATCAACATCGCCTCGGTCTCCGGCTCGATGGACACGCTCGCCCAGGGCGGGATCGCGGTGGCCGAGGACACCGCGAAGTCCAACGGCTGGAAGGTCGGTGACACGCTGCCGGTCACCTTCAGCGACAAGAAGAAGGGCGAGCTGAAGGTCGGCGCCACCTACAAGAAGACCGAGTTCCTCTCGCCGGTGCTGATGTCGACCGAGCTGGCCGCCGCGCATGAGCCCAAGCCGTACATCCCCGAGGTGTGGGTGAAGATGGACGGCGGCGCGAGCGCCGCGAACGAACAGGCGCTGGTGGACTCGCTGGGCAAGAACCCCGCGATCACCGTGATGGACCAGCAGGACATCAGGAACGAGTTCGGCGGCATGATCAACACCCTGCTGAACATCATGTACGGCCTGCTGGCGATGGCCCTGATCATCGCGATCCTGGGGGTCGTCAACACGCTGGCGATGTCCGTCTTCGAGCGTCAGCAGGAGATCGGCATGCTGCGGGCCATCGGTCTGGACCGGCGCAAGGTCAAGCGGATGATCCGGCTGGAGGCCGTCGTCATCTCGCTCTTCGGCGCGGTGATCGGCGTGGGGCTCGGGTCCTTCCTGGCCTGGGCGATCGGCCAGACCATCAAGGGCGAGATCCCTGGTTACGCGCTGGTCATCCCGTGGGACCGGATCGGGCTCTTCCTGGTGCTGGCCGGTCTGGTGGGGGTGCTGGCCGCGCTGTGGCCGGCGCGCAGCGCCGCGAAGCTGAACATGCTGACGGCCATCAAGACCGAGTAGCGCGGCACCGGTCGGCGAGCGGGAGAGGGCGGCACCCCAGGGCGGGGTGCCGCCCTCTCCCGCGTCCTCACGTGCCGGCGCAGTACCGCATCAGCTGGTCGTGGTTGGCCTTGTACTGGTCGTGGACCGCGGCGTTGTCGATCTTCAGCAGGGTCTCGTCATTGGAACGCAGCGCCTGCCACGAGTAGTTGTGGCTGCCGGTCCAGACGATCTTCTTGTTGGCGACACCCTCGTACGTACCCTTCACCAGCACGTACTTGGAGTGCAGCCCGATCTTCGGCGCCCCGCTCGTGGGCGGGTCCTCCCAGCACTCCACGCGCTGCGTGAGCTTGCCGGAGACGATGGAGGTGACGGTCTTGCCCAGCGACGGTACGCCGGCGCCGCCGCCGTTCGGATTGCCGTCGCCCGCGAGATACACCAGGCAGCCCGCGTTCTTCATGGCCACGAGCTTGCTGGCGATCTGGTCGCGATAGAAGAGGTTCGCCGCCATCCGCACCTCGGAGTGCTGTGTGGACGAGCAGGCGACCTTGTCGAGGAGGAGCTTGACCGTGTCGGTGGCCGGGTCCTTCCGGTAGTCCGCGCCGGAGGTCTCCCGGCGCGGGAAGAAGTACGTCTTGTACGCGGGGTCGGTCGCGCTGGACGGCGTCCGGTAGTACGTCGCGAGACCGGAGCCGGAGGCGCCGTACTTCAGCTGGTCGGAGAAGTACGCCGCGTAGTTGTCGTAGAGACCGGGGTCGGCGATCGTCACGGCGTTGTTGAACAGATCGGTGCGCTGGGTGCCGGTCATATTGGCCGAGGTCTGGACGACGACGTTCTCCACGCCTCCCGTGCGGGAGAAGAGGAAGAACTTGTTGTGGTTGATGGCGCGGCTGCCGATCGTGCGGTTGCCGACGCACGAGCGGTTCGACGGGCAGGACATCACCCAGGACGGCCGGGCGCGGTCGGTGCCGAGGGCCGCCGCGAGGTTCTCGTACTCACCGCCGGCGGTCACCGTCTCGTGCGATTTGCGGTCCAGGATCGCCCGGACGGCGACGCCTCGGTCCTTGGCGGCGATCAGGGCCTTGCGGACGTTGTCGTCGGTGAAGGTGTACAGGGACAGGGTGATCGAGCTGCCCGCGGCGGAGCCGTCGACCAGCGAGACGACATGGTCCCTGATCCTGTTCCGCTGGGCGGTGGTGCCGGCGGGGTCGTTGAAGATCGCGCCGGTGGTGACCGGGGCGCCGGGGGCCCCGGCCGGTAACCGGGACGGCGACGGGGATTCGGCCCTGGACGGGGATTCCGCCTCGGACGGGGCCCGGAACTCGGACCCGTCGTCCCCGTCGGCCCACGCGGCGCCGGGGACGGCCACGACGGACATCAGGGCGACGGCCAGGCCCAACAGCCGGATTCTGCGGTGGCGGTGGCGGTGCACACCGGCCTCCTGTTCGGTTTCGGCTCAGGGAGCGCGTATCGGGAGCGTGTATCCGGAGCACGGAAAACGGAGCCGCCGGGCAGGCGTCTGCCCAGCGGCTCCGTCATCCGGGCCCGGACGGCAGAACGTACCAACTCGCCGTCACCGCCCGGTCCCACTCAGCTCTTTGTCACCCGTACGACATCCCGTACCGCATCCCGCGTCAGCCGCCCCACACGCGCGCTCGCGCCGGCATCCCGGAGGCACCGCTCTCCGGGGTCTTCACGGCCAGGATCTGGTTGACGCCGATCTTGTTCCGCTCGAAGGAGAGCGCGGACGCCGCCATGTAGAGGCGCCAGACGCGGGCGCGTCCGGCGGAGGTGCCGCGTACGGCCTCGGCCCAGTGGTCCTCCAGGTTGGCCACCCAGCGGCGCAGGGTCAGGGCGTAGTGCTCCCGGATCGACTCGACGTCGCGGGTCTCGAAGCCCGCCTCCTCCAGCGTGGCGACCGTCCTGCCGAGCGGCGCCAGCTCGCCGTCCGGGAAGACGTACGCGTCGATGAACTCGTCGATCCTGTACTTGGTCTCGTCCTTCTCCGGGCGGCGGGCGATCTGGTGGTTGAGCAGCCGGCCGCCCGGCTTGAGCAGGGCGTACAGATCGTCGGCGTACTCGCGGTACTTGACCGAGCCCACGTGCTCGGCCATCCCGATGGACGAGATCGCGTCATACGGTCCGTCCCTGACGTCCCGGTAGTCCTGGACCCGCAGCTCGATCCGGTCGGTGAGGCCCTCCTCCGCGACCCGCTTGCGCGCGTAGGCGGCCTGCTCCCGGGAGAGGGTGACGCCGGTGACGCGGGCGCCGTACTCACGGGCGGCGTGGATGGCCATCGAGCCCCAGCCGCAGCCGACATCGAGCAGCCGGTCGCCCTCCTTGAGGCCGAGCTTGCGGCAGATCAGATCGAGCTTGTCGCGCTGTGCGTCCTCAAGGGTGAACCCGTCCCCGTCGCCCCAGTAGGCGCACGAGTAGACCATTGAGGGGCCGAGCACCAGTTCGTAGAAGTCATTGCCCACGTCGTAGTGGTGGCTGATCGCCGCCCGGTCGCGGCGCTTGGTGTGCAGCGCGCCGTGCCGCCGCCGGATCTCCTCGGCGGGCGGGGCGGGCGGCGGCCAGGGTCCCGCGATCTGGAGAAGCCCGCGCGCGGCGGCCCGCATACGGGGGTCGAGTACGGGATGCACCTCGTCCTTGGCGTCGGCGCCGCGCTCCCAGATGAGCCCGGCGAGGAGGCCGAGGGCCTCGTAGAGATCGCCCTCCACATCGATCTCACCGGCCACCCAGGCGCGTGCGAGCCCCAGTTCGCCGGGTTTCCACAGGAGGCGTCGCAGGGCGCGACGGTTACGGATGATCAGGGCCGGGGCGTCGGGAGGACCCGATTCGCTGCCGTCCCAGGCACGGATACGGACCGGGAGCGGGGCCCCCAGCAACTCTTCGGCAAGAGTGGTCAGCCGCAGCGCGGCGTCGGCCATGGCGTACACCTCCGTGATGAGAAATACCGGAAATGCTCAACACCACGTAAACACCGGTCGGGTGCGGATGCAGTCCCGACGACGCGCAATGGGACGGCAAAATACCTGCATCTACCACGCACTTTAGGGTGGATGTGCGCGCTTTTCTCCCGGAGCCGGGACGCCGCCCGGCCCCGGAGGGCGAAGCGGCGGGCACGCGAAAGGGCCGCCCGCACCACGGATGGCGGGCGGCCCTTTCGGGTTCAGCGCGGCGGCGTCAGGACGCCTTCGCCTTCTCCGGAGCGGACGACGCGGCGGCAGCCGCCGGGGCCGGCTTGGCGGCCTCGTAGAACTCCTCGCGCGGCGTCTCCATGGCGCCGAGCGAGACGACCTCGCGCTTGAGGAACATCGCGAGCGTCCAGTCGGCGAACACCCGGATCTTGCGGTTCCAGGTCGGCATCGCCACGCCGTGGTAGCCACGGTGCATGTACCAGGCCAGCCGGCCCTTGAGCTTGATCTTCATCTTGCCCATGACGATCATCGCGACGCCCTTGTGCAGGCCGAGACCGGCGACCGCACCCTTGTTGGCGTGGCTGTACTCCTTCTGCGGGAAGCCCCGCATACCGGAGATCACGTTGTCGCCGAGGACCTTCGCCTGCCGGAGCGCGTGCTGCGCGTTCGGCGGGCACCAGGCGTTCGGGTTGCCGGCCTTGCGGCCGACGACGTCCGGGACCTGGGCGTTGTCGCCGGCGGCCCAGATGTAGTCGGTGCCCTGCACCTGGAGCTTCTCGCTGGTGTCCACATGGCCGCGGGGGCCGAGCGGCAGACCGTAGCGGGCGAGCGCCGGGTTCGGCTTGACGCCGGCCGTCCACACGATGGTGTTGGAGTCGACCTCAAGGCCGTTGTTGAGCACGACGTGGCCGTCCACGCAGGAGTCCATGCCGGTCTTCAGATAGACCTCGACACCACGGCCCTCCAAGTGCTCCTTGCCCCAGGCGCCCAGCTTCGGGCCGACCTCGGGAAGGATCTTGTCGGCGACGTCGACGAGGAGGAAGCGCATGTCCTCGCGCTTCACGTTCGTGTAGTACTTCGACGCGTCGCGCGCCAGGTCCTCGACCTCACCGATGGTCTCCGCGCCGGCGAAGCCGCCGCCCACGAAGACGAAGGTCAGCGCCTTGCGGCGGACCTCCTCGTCGGTGGTGGAGTCGGCCTTGTCGAGCTGCTCCAGTACGTGATTGCGCAGCCCGATGGCCTCCTCGATGCCCTTCATACCGATGCCCTGCTCGGCGAGGCCGGGGATCGGGAAGGTACGGGAGACGGCGCCGAGGGCGACGACGAGGTAGTCGAAGGGCAGCTCATAGGCCTCGCCGACGAGCGGCGCGACCGTGGCGACCTTGCGGTCCTGGTCAATGGTCGTGACCCGGCCGGTGAGCACCTCAGCCTTGGGCAGCACGCGTCGCAGCGGGACGACGACATGCCGAGGCGAAATGCTGCCGGCGGCGGCTTCGGGGAGGAAGGGCTGGTACGTCATGTACGAGCGAGGGTCGACGACCGTGACGGTCGCCTCCCCGTAGCGCATCTTCTTCAGAATGCGACGAGCTGCGTACAGGCCTACGTACCCACCGCCTACAACGAGGATCCTGGGACGCTCCGTGGTGCTCATGCCATCGAGTATCCACCCCTCTCAGGGGGGTGGCTCGTGAGCCCCTTCACAAGCTATGGGCCCCCTAGTGCTACACTGCGCGGCCCGCGTGATCGAGGTCATGGTCCACCGGGGGAACCAGACGGCGGGTTTAGTCGTTGCCCACCCCTCGTGAGCTGGCCCTCAGCACCTGACGGGGGGCGAACCAACCCGCCCCATTCATACGCGCGTAACGTGCCCGGAACCGCCCGGTATAAGGGCGCAGGGCCCCCTTGGGCCTAACAGATCGCCCTCCGGATCAACCCCACCACTCCACAGGGCCGATTTCCTTGTGAAGAAGTTCACGAACTTTCTCGCGAGGCCGTCGCGAGAGCCCGTCGGCGGGGCTCCGGGGGCCCTCGCCGCCGGGCAACCCGCGCGGGGCGGGCCGGAGCGTTCCGGGGCGCGCCGATGCCCTGCTGGTCCCTGCCTAGGGGAAATCGGTGCGGGCCTGGTTGACCAGGCGATGCATGGGCGGACCACCGGCCGCCCAGTTGTCGTCGTCGAAGTTCAGCGTGCCTTCGGCGCTGGCCACCGATACCACGCGGGAGAAGTTCTCGTTGGGCCAGAACGCGTAGAACGCACTGCCGGAGGCACCGTGGTCGAGACTCCCCGACTCGGTGTCCATGTAGAGGCCATCGCCTTCCTGACCGACGATTCCCGGGTTGTCGGCGTCCTCGAACGACACTTGGTCCTGGAAGAACGGCACTTCGTCATTCCCGAGGTCGTGCGGGTACGACACGTTCATCCAGTACGGCTTGTCGTCCCAGTCGTTGCTGTATCCCATCGTGCCCATGTAGCCCAGCTGGTCGCCAAGCCGCTGGTCGAGCACGAAGACGATGTAGTCCAACGAAACGCTCAGCTCGTCGTCCGGGTTGTCCACCTGCCTGAACCAGTAGGTGTGGATGGCGTTCCCGATGCCGAAGGGTGCCAGTCCGCGGTTGAACGACGGGGTGAACGAGACCGGGCTGAGGTTGGGGCCCGGCCAGTGCCAGTTCATGACATGGCTGGCCGTCAGCACATGGCGCGGACCGATGAGCGTGCCCGTGCCGACCTTCATCTGACTTGAGCCCGGGGCCACCGGAGCCGCGACCTGGCCGACCGTACAGAAGGGGTAGGCGAGACTGTCGAACTCGACCCGCCGGTCGGGCTGGAACACGTTCAACGGCGCGACCGGCCTGCCCTTGATCGGGCGGAGCCGCGTCGGCCGGTGCCGGCCGGGCTCCCGGACTTCCGGCAGCCGGACCATGTCGAGGTACGGGGGCCGGTGGCCGTCGGCAGCGTGGTCGGCGGCGTCACGGTCCACGACGTGCAGCCGGTTGGCCACCGGTGCGAACGGCTGTCGGCTCCCGTTGGGCACCCGGACCTCCACCTGATGGACCTCGCCCGGTCCCGAGTGCTCGTCCAGCGTGGTGATGGACACCTCGACCTCCGGCTTGTCGGTCTCGGTGCGGACGTAGAACGAGCTCTGGCACGGACTGACCAGATCGGGCGGCTTGTCACGGCTCGCGGGCGCGGTTGGTTGCGCACGGAGTTCTTCGATGCTCATGGGCGATGCCGGCTTGGACATGGCGCGCTCCTTCCCTTGGCCCCCCTTCCCCCGGCCCCCCTTCCTTCCGGATCTCTCTTCCCTTCCGGATCTCTCTTCCCTTCCAGTCTGGGCACGGCTGACGGCGCCCGCGACCCGGGTTCTATGCGTGGGATGTGCAAGCACGAGTGATGCGGTGATGCGGAGACCCCTCGGCCGTGACCGATTCGTTCAAGACCGCGTCGGCAGCGGCTTCATACGATCATCGACGGGCGGTGGATCGCCGAGTCGTCGCCCATGGGGCGGGTCGTGGTCGCCTTCGTGCAGGAGAACGAGCTTGGTGTACTCGATTACGACGTCACCTTGCCCTCGGGTGAGATCGTCTATAACCCGGTGCGAGTGATCGCCGACGGCGCCGGGTGCGAGGTGGTGTTCACCCTTCGCCGGCGGGCGGGGATGAGCGACGAGGACTTCCAACGCGACGCGGACGCGGTACTCGCCGACCTCACCACGCTCAAGCGGGTGCCCCCTCAGTAAGTGGAGCGGCGAGAGGCGGACTGTCCCGTCTCATGACACCTGACCCGAGCGCCCGCTGGCGCGAAAGCCGCGCTGCTAGATTCGTCCGCCATGCGATCACGTGAGTACGACCTCGACTTCCGAGACAGGGCCACGCGAATACGTGCGTGGGGCATCGGTTTGCTGGCCGTGGCGACGCTCCAGTGGACATGGTGTGCCCTGTTGCTGCTCACGCCATACACGGTCGATGAGGAGCCCGACGACCGTTACCCCGCGGAGTGCGAGTCACGCTTGTTGACCGAACGTGGTACGGCCAACGACGGCCTGCAAAGGGGTGATTGGTGTCAGAACGAACGCGACTGGCCTGAAGCCCTGGCTGTGCTCGGGCTGTCTGTGCCGGTATCGGTCGTTGGTGTGGCGCTCTTCACGAGCGGCAGTGTGAGTATCCGGATGAGCGCCCACGCCGAGGCGATGCGCGAACTCGACAAGTCCGCCGACGCACGGAACGCGTAGCCTGCACGCGTTGGCCGACTGCCGGTTCGGGTGCATCGGCCAACCTCACGCTTTCGCGAGGTGAGCTGTCCGAGGTTTGATCACCAACGCGAGAAGTGCTCCTGACCTGCAACGATAGGGCTTGTCGAGAGTCCTGTTGGCTGCGAGGAAAGAAGCACTTCTCGGGTGACCAAGGGGATCGGGTCCTACCCGCGTGTCCGTGTTGAGGGCGGCGGTCGTGGAGTGGTCTCCCAGGCCGGGGCCGCGCTGTTGGTGGAGACGGTCCGTAAGACCGGCCTGGACACGGCGATATCGGCGGCAGCTGAGAACCTGAGCTGTCGCGCGGGGGCCGGACGTGAATGCGTCCGGCCCCCGCTTTGGCGTGCCGGGGGCGCCCCACCACAGGCCGCGAGCCGATGTCGTCGCCGTGATTGGGCCCACGCGTAGGCCCACGGGCCCTGTCTTCAGGGCCGGGCAGGCCCCTAACGTGCCGGAACGTATGTGAGGGAACACGAGGGAACACGTAAGGCACGAGCGGTCGAGAAGCAGTGCGGCGAACGGACTTGAGCGCTGCTGGCCTGACGCGCATGTGCCGTGTGTGCTGATCAATTCAGGTGCAGACGAGCAACGTTGGGTGGGGCACTTGTCCGGACTCGGTCTCCACGCGCATACCGGTGTTGCCGCGTACACCGGCAACCAGGCGCCGTACAAGGGTGATCGGCGCGCGTTGCCGACGTCACTCAAGGCCGCGCGGGTGCTGTTGCACGTGCTGTTCGCGCTCACCTGCCTGGGCGGATTCGGGGTGATCGCCGGGGCCGTCGCCGGCGGGGTGATGTCCCCGGGGCTCGTCGGTATCGCGCTGTACGCGGCCGTGCCGGGGGTGCTGTCCTGGCTGCTCGCGTGGCGCATCCCCCAGCGTGGCCGACGGGTCTGGGGCGGTCTGGCCGCCCTGCAGATATGGCTGGTCGTCAGCAGTCTGTTCAATCTCGCTGCCGGTTCGTATCTGGGCCTCAGCCAGCTGTTGCTGCCGGTGATGATCCTGACGTTCCTCTCCCGGCCCGAGAGCCGTAAGTGGTTCGGGGTGCCGGTGCGGACGGAAAGCCCCCGCGAGATGCTCTCCCGGTTCTCCCTCTCCCGTATGCGCGCCCGACGACGCGCGCGGGGGCAGGCGACCGTGGAGTACGTGGGGCTGATCGTGCTCGTCGCGCTGATCATCGCGGCCTTGGTCACCGGTGGCGTGTCGAACCGTGTCGGGGACGGTCTCAGGACGGTGGTCTGCAACATCGTCGACTCCTCGTGCGGCCCGGCCAGCGGCGGCGGCGGTACGGGCGGGGGCGGCAACGGCGGCGCGAGCGGTGGGGCCAACGGCGGTACGGGTGGTGACAGCGGCGGGGGCGACAACGGCGGTACGGGCGGCGACGACGACGGCGACAACGGCGGGGGCGACAACGGCGGGGGCGACAACGGCGCTTCCGGTTCGGGTGGTGCGAACGGCGGCGCCAATGGCGGCGGTGGTACCAACGGCGGCAGTGGCACCGACGGGGGCAGTGGTACCAACGGCGGCAGTGACGAGGGCGCGGCCTCCGGTGGCAACAACTCGGGCGGCGGCAGCTCCGGTGACAACGACTCTGGCGGGGCTGCTTCGGGCGGCTCGAACTCGGGCGGCTCGAACTCCAGCGGCAGTAGCGGCGGCGGGAGCAACGGAGGTAACGACGGAGGTAACGACAACGGCGGAGGCGCCGTCGTGGGCGGGGCCTCCGGAGGTTCCGGCTCAGGGGGCAGCAGCAGCGGCGGTGCGTCCGGAAGCGTGTCGGGCGGCTCCAGCTCCGGTGGGAACAACGGCGGAAGCAACTCCGGAGGCAGCAACGGTGGAAACGACGATGACGACAACGGAGGCGCTGCCGCTGTAGGTGGCTCCAGTTCCAGCGGTTCCAGCGGCGGCAGCAGCGGCGGCTCCGACGGTGGCTCGTCCGGTGGTTCGAGTTCTGGCGGTTCGAGTTCGGGAGGCTCCAGCGGCGGGTCCAATTCGGGAGGCTCCAGCTCCGGCGGCAGCAGCGGCGGCTCCTCGGGCGGCTCGTCCGGTGGTTCGAGTTCTGGCGGTTCGAGTTCGGGCGGCTCCAGTGGCGGCAGCAGCGGCGGGTCCAGTTCGGGAGACTCTAGCTCCGGCGGCAGCAGCGGCGGCTCCTCGGGCGGCTCGTCCGGTGGTTCGAGTTCTGGCGGTTCAAGTTCGGGCGGCTCCAGTGGCGGCAGCAGCGGCGGCTCCAGCTCGGGAGGCTCCAGCTCCGGCGGCAGCAGCGGCGGTTCGTCCGGTGGTTCGTCCGGTGGTTCGTCCGGTGGTTCGTCCGGTGGTTCCGTCTCGGGTGGCTCGGTGGGCGGTGCCGTTGGAGGTGCCGTAGGCGGCGCGATAGGTGGCGCGACAGGCGGTTCGTCGGGCGGCTCCAGCACCGGCGGCAGCAGTGGCAGTGGCGGGTCCTCCGGTGGGGCTTCCGGCGGGTCCAGCGCCAGCGGCAACACCGACGGGGATCCCGACCCGGACGACCAGGATGACCCCGACGACCCGGACGACCCGGACGACGACTGCAATCAGTCCGGCAAGATCGGGAGCCACTCCATCGGCCTCCCCTCATCGGTGCCGTACTCCAACGGCCGGGTCATCCTGGCCGCCGGCCCCGGTGGAGGCGCCGGTTCCACCACGCAGCAGGTGCAGGTCGCGATGGCCGCGCTTGCGACCGCCACACTCTCCGCCAGTAGCACCGCGGTCCCCGGCTACGACACGTACCAGGAGGCCGAAGAGGCCGCCAGGAACGCCCTGGACGCGAGCATCGGCGGCAGCAACTCCGAACTCACCCCCGGCATGGGCAGCAGTTGCGACAAGGACAAGGAGTCCAAGGAGCAACTCGACAAGGCTACAAAGGACAAGGAAACCAAGGACAAGGAGGCCAAGGACCAGCTCGACAAGGCCGCCAAGGAAAAGGAAGCCGAGAAGGAAGCCGAGAAGGAAGCCAAGGAGAAGCTCGACAAGGCTTCCAAGGACAAGGAGAAGGGGCCGAAGCCGAACCCGCACCCCGAGGTCGCGACCGACCCGGACGCGGATACGTCGGGTATCCCGGATGAGGTGGTGTGGCGCGACTCGGACGAGACGCTCTACCGCTTCGACGACCGCCCCCCGGAGGACATCTTCCTGAACGGGTTCGAGCCCAGGAATCCGAACAACTCGAACCTGTACGACTACGTCATGTCGAACACGGGCTCGACGTTCGTCGGGACGACGACCAATACCGAACCGGATCTGCTCTACGAGGGCGCCCAGTACCGCTACGACATCGTCGCGCCGGGCGGTATCGACGTGAACGCAACCTTCGGGGACGACAGTCGCTGGGCCAGCGAGAACGAGATCGCCTTCCCCGGTGGCATCGACTCGGGGTACATCAGGGGCGTCTGGAAGCTCCAGCCGGACGGTACGTGGGGCGAGTACCAGGCGAACGAAGAGTGGTACATAGAACCGAACGAACGAGACTGACGACGGGAGCAGCGGCGGCAGCGGGCAGCGGGAGCCAGGCGCAGCCCTCGGCTCCCGCTCCCGGACGGCTCTCCGCCACGTCGCCCGCTACCGAACGGGATAGGCAATAGTCCCGGCGGACGCGGTGCGGCGAGCAGGCGATCAGACTGATCGAGAGGAACCTGCCGCCGGTGACCCACCAGCCCCCGTCGACATCGTCCTCTTCGCCCAGCCGACGGGTGATCGCGTCGGGATCGGCGGCGGGCACGTACGTACCCGAGAGAATGCCGGCGTACCGCCGGACCTCCACCGCGTACCGGCCCGCCGCCAACACCGGTCAGAACATCACCCTGTCGCCCGAACGCCTGCGGCTGCGACTGTTCTCCGCCGCCGCCCAGACCGTCACCACCGGCCGTCGCCGCTACTTCCGCCTCCCGGCGAACTGGCCCTGGACCGACGTGATCACCAGCGCGATCCATCGACTCCAAACTCTGCCGAACCCCGGCTGACCAGGCACACCACCATCCCGACGAGCCGCACCACCACCCCCGAGCCGTGGAACCTGGCGCCCACCCCTCACGGGGGTCAGACGCTGAGACGGGGCCGGGCCGCCCCGCTCCACTCCCGCGCCCCCACCCTCACAGCCGGCCCAGCATGGCCGCCACGGTGATTACCCAGAGGCTGGCGCCGACCGTTACCGCGATGGCGGCGATGCGCGTCATTCGCGGTCCCTCGTACCCGGCGGCGGATAGCCGAAGATCCGCTCGTACAGGGCCGCTTCGTCCGGCTCCCGGTAGGCGAACAGCGCTTCCCAGCGCTTGTACTCCCGGTGGGCACGCCGTCGGCGTGGGCTCACGAGCCGTACGGGGACGGAGAGCGCGCCCGTGAACCAGCGCCACGCGCGCTTCACACTCCACCCCTGCTGCTCCACTTGTTGCGTTCCGCCACCCGCGCCCTGAGCTCTTCCGGCGACCCACCGGGAGGCCCATCGCCGCGCGGCGTCTCGCCCGCACCTTCCCCGCCGGCCGGGTCCTTCCACACAAGGAGCGCGCCGTTCGCGCCGAACGTGGCGATCAGCAGGGACAGCAGCCGTCGTGCGTCGCTAGTCGTCATCGGACAACCGCCGCATCAGTCCGGCCTCAACTTCGCGCATGAGCGCGGGGGTTGCTGTCGCGTATCCGTCACGCGGTACCCACTCCGGCGCGAGCCGCCAGAAGTCCTCGGTCGCGTCTTCGGTCGGATCCACCAGACCTCACCCTTCTTACGATTAGTTACGAACCGTGTTCAGAGTGCGACGTACCGCGCTACGTTGGGAAGCGGTTCACCGTCCGACCTGCGCATTGGTCTCACTGGCGCGCCTCCACACGCCTGACCTGCACGGATACGACGAGTGACGTCGAGTCTCAGGTCAGTGGTCAAGGAGGTTTCGCATGACGGAGCGACGCGATGTTGACGAAACGGTGAGGAGCCCCAGGGAGGCATTCGGCGAGGCGTTGCGCAACGCCCGTGAACTTCGAGCGGCTGGCAGGCTGTCGCAGTCGGCCCTCGCGAAGAAGGCACGTACGTCGAAATCCACCATCAGCCGCATCGAGCGCGGAGTCCCGCCGATCGCAACCAACTTGCCCGCCGTGTTCGATCAGATCTTTGAGACTGACGGGCAGTTCAAGCGGCTGTACGAGGAGGTTGTATCCCGCTCCTTCCCAGCCCTGTACCGGCGTCGCATGAGCCTGGAACGGGAGGCCATCGCGATCTGGGAGTGGTCCCCCACGATCATCCCCGGTCTCTTTCAGACCGCCGAGTACGCCCGCGCACTGTTTCGGGCCAACAACCCACGGGCCACCGAGGATGAGATCGCAGGATTGATGCGTGCACGACTCGCTCGGCAGGAGCTTCTACGGGGCGACGCTCCACCGAACGTTCGTGTAGTGCTGTGCGCGTCCGTGATCTCGCGTCGCATTGTGAGCCGCGACGCGATGCGCGAGCAACTGGCGGTGCTCCTGGGCCAAGCAGAACGCCAGACCACACGCCTTCAGGTACTGCCACTCGACGCGGAACCGCATCTGCTCATCGATGGGCCCATCACATTCCTGACAGCGCCAAATCATGTGACAGTAGTCTGTGTTGACGCGTTCCGAACAGCGGACATCAACGAAGATCCTGAACATGTCCGGACGGCCGTACGCGCCTACGATGACTTGACCAGCGAGGCGCTTTCAGCACGGCAGAGCGCGGCCTTCATTAGAAATCAGATGGAGACACTGTGAACCCCAACTCCGTCCCCACCGCGTGGGTCAAGTCCACCTACAGCAACGGTGACGGCGGCAACTGCGTCGAGTGGTCCCCCACCTACGCCCACGCCCACAACCTCGTCCCCATCCGTGACAGCAAGGCCCCCCACCTCCCCCACCTCACCGTCACCCCCCACGCCTGGACCGACTTCGTGGCCTTCGCCACGACTCACGGCGCCACCATCCGGTAAGCGCGACCGATCCCGACCGATCCCGGATGCGGGTGTACACAGTCACGCGTACACTGGAAATATGAGCGAGAACCCTGTGACCGTCCGCGAAGCCCGCGCGCACCTCGCGGACCACATCAACCGTGCCGAGCAAGGCACCCCGACAGTGATCACCCGCAACGGAGCACCGGTGGCTGCCCTCGTACCGATCGCGGACTTCGACGCGCTGGAAGAAGCAGCCGATGAGCTGCTCGCGCGTGAGGCCGAAGAGGTCCTGGCCGATGGCGGCCCGACCGTAACGATGGCCGAGTTGCTGGCGGATCTTTTCACCGACCGCAGCGAGCGCACCGAGGGCGCGGCGTGAAATACGCGTTCCGCTTCACCACCGCCGCACAGCGCCAGCTGCGGGCCATCGACCGGCCTGCGGCTATGCGAATCCTGACCGCATTGACCGCGCTCGGCGACGACCCCTATCGCGAGGACGCCGACATCAAGAGGCTCACCGGCCCGTCGGGTCTCTGTCGGCTCCGGGTCGGTAGCTACCGCATCGCCTACCAGATCGACGATGGCGAACTCCTCATCCTCGTCATCAAGATCGGCGACCGCCGCGACGTCTACCGCAACCTCTGACAGGTGCCGCGACCGTTGTCCGACACCGACGCCTACTCCGCCGACGCCGGCCAGTAGCGGATCTCCAGCATCGTGCAGCCCGTCTCCGTCCGGTACGGACCGTGCGGCATTCCCGGCGGTCGGGACGCGTAGTAACCCGCCGTGAACGTGGCGCCCAGCGTCAGATCGTGCAGTTCGCCGTCGAGGAGGTAGACCTCTTCGTAGTACTCGTGCCGGATGACCCCCGCCTCGGAGGTGTCCAGGCCCGGAGCCCACCGGGCGAGACGAGTCAGCTCCCCCGCATCGCCGGGAGCCGAGCTGAGCACCCGTTCCGTGACACCTGGCTGCCCGTCGACGCCCTCCCACGGCAGGTCCGCCGCGTTGAGGAACTCATGCATGTCCTTCATCCGGCGGCCTCCGCCCACGCGATCCCGTCGAGCATGTCCTCTGTATCGGCACTGGTCTCGTGCTCGCTGGGACTGCCTGATCCCGCCTTGCTTGTTGTGCTCTTGTTGCCGGCGTCCCACATGGTCTTCGTCCTCCCACACCGGTTCGACGCGCCCTCGGGCGCACGAGGGACAGCTCGTCACCCGCTGAACCACCTGGGCCCTGTGCCCCGCTCCGGCGTGTGCCGGGGCGGGGCCATGGTACGTGCGGAGCGCGTCAACGCAGCGCGTCGATTGCCCGCACGATCAGCGCACGGGCGCCTGCCCCGTACACCGCCATACTCCGCAGCGTCTCAAACGCCCTTGTTTACAGAGCGAGGGTGATCGCCGCCATAATCCATGAACCACGCTCCGCGGTCGTCCTGATCACCGGCGTGCCCCCGGTGCGTACCGGTCCTGGTGACGGCCGGTGTGATCATTGCCGCGTTTGGCGGCGGTGTCCCGCCTCATGTCAGCGATCCCTGGGGACAGTTATCAACCGCGACTGATAACTGTCTGGGCCTGTCTGCTGTGTTCTGAGTAGCGTCCTGTGTTCGTACGCGTGTCGCATTTCTCTCAACGGAAGGACACACGCTTCAGTGTCATCACACAGACAACAAGGCTCACGGAGCCGGGCGCGCATCGCGGGCGGGGCGGCGCTGCTCCTGGTCGCCGAGGCCGCACTCATAGCCGGGGCCTCGCTGCCGGCCGGCGCGGCGCCCGCGCCGGAACCCGGTACCGCGAAGGCGGTCCAGCCGTCGAAGGCCGACATCCTCGCGTCGGACATCGCCTGGGCGGCCGAGCACGCGAAGGGCTCGATCGCCTGGGCCCTCACCGAGGCGAAGAAGACCGGCAAGAAGACCGTCGTCACCGACGAGACCACCGAGACGACGTACACCGTCGCCAACCCGGACGGCACCCTCACCAGCGAACTGACCGCCGGCCCCGAACGGGTCTGGAAGAACGGCGCGTGGAGGAAGGCCGACGCCACCCTCACCGAAGCCGCCGACGGCAGCGTCACCGCGAAGGCGCACCCGGGCGGCCTGCGCCTGGGCGGTAAGAGCGGCACCCCGGCGAAGTCGCTGCGCGCCGCGCAGAACGACACCGCACGTGACCTCGTCACCCTGGGCACGGGCGACGAGCAGGTGACGTTGAAGTGGAAGGGTGGTCTGCCCAAGCCCGTTCTGGACGGCACCACCGCGACGTACAAGAACGCCGTGCCCGGTGCCGACGTGATCGTCGAGGCCACCCGTACTGGCTTCGAGCAGTTCGTGGAGATCAACGAGCGGCCCACCGGCGCCTACTCCTACACCCTCCCCGTCGAGGCCAAGGGCCTGAAGGCGAAGGCGAACAGGGACGGCTCGGTCACCTTCACCGACGCCAGGACCGGCGCCGAGCGCGCCACCATGCCCGCCCCGGTGATGTGGGACGCCGCCGTCGACACACGCTCCGGCGAGCACACGAACCGCGCCCGCGTCGGCATGGAGGTCGTCGACAAGGGAGCCGGCAAGGTCGACCTGGTCGTCACCCCGTCGGAGGCGTTCCTCTCCGACCCGGACACAAAGTTCCCGGTCACCGTCGACCCGTCCACCTCCGCACTGGCGAACACCTTCGACACCTACGTGCAGCAGGGCGAGACCGTCGACTGGTCGAGCGACGTCGAACTCGACCTCGGCAACCCCGGCACCAAGAACCCCGACGGCACCCCGCGCAGCGCACGCTCCTTCATCACCTGGAACACCACCCCGATCCAGGACGCGCTGATCGTCGACACCAACCTGTCGCTGTGGAACTTCCACTCCGGCAACACCGACTGCACCGCTCAGAAGTGGACCGTCTGGGACACCAGCGCGGCATCCACCTCGTCCCGGTGGACGAACCAGCCCACCTGGAACCAGGAGTACCACTCCTCCACCGAAACCAAGGGCTCCCCGGACTGCGCCGCCCAGCCCGACGGCTGGATCAACGCCGACGTCGACGCCCTCGTCCAGTCCTGGGCGTCCGCGAAGGCCACCCGCGGCCATATGGGCCTGCGCGCCACCACCGACGACATCAGGGCGTGGAAGCGCGTCAACTCCGCGAACAACACGGCCAATCAGCCCAAGCTGTCCGTCACCTACAACTACCGTCCCTCGGACGGCACGGACCGGCAGGCCGGCGCGCCGTTCAAGTCGTACGCGGGCGTGTGGGCGGTCAACACCACGACCCCGACCCTCCGTGACACCTTCACCGACGCCGATGGCGACACCGTCAACGGCACCTTCCAGGTCTACGACGCCGCCACCGACACCCCCATCACCACCCCGGCGGGCGAGGGCCTGATCGTGTCGGGCTTCGTCGCCGCGGGCAAGCCGGCCTCCGTCACCGTCCCGGCCGGACAGCTCAAGGACGGCAAGACCTACAAGTTCCGCACCAACGCCTACGACGGCACTCACTACAACCTCAACTGGTCCCCCTGGACCCAGTTCGTCGTCGACACCACCGCACCCGGCGAGCCGCAGAGCGTCAGCTCACAGACCTACCCGGAGGACTGGGGCGGTGGCTCGGGCGTCGCGGGCACCTTCGACGTCACCACCGGCGCCCCGGACGCCAACGAGGTCCAGTACCGCCTCGACCCGTACGAGGACGACGCCGCCGACCACGGCTGGCAGTCGACGCGCACCACCACCGGAACGGCGAGGGCCGCGGCTCCGGATGCCACGTACACCCTGACCCCGGCGGCGGACGGCAACCACATCGCGCAGACCCGCACAGTCGACCGGGCGGGCAACGTCGGCCCGATCAAGGACTACGGGTTCACCTCCGGAACCCGGGACTACAACCGCGCGCAGAAGATCGACATCGCGATCCCGAACCTGGATCCCAACGCCGCACCGCCGGTCCTGACCGACACACCGCAGGCGCCGCCGAAGCCCGACGGCTCAGATTCCGGCTGGAAGGGCTGGGAGCCCCGTACCTTCTCCAAGGGCGGCACGGAGATCACCGTCACGCCCAAGATGGAACGGTCCCTGGAGGGCACCCGTAAGGCGGCCCAGGCCCTGCGCACCAGGGCGCCGTCCTACCCCGACCCGATCATCAAGGGCGCATGGTGCCAGCCGTCGCTGTACGGCGAGGCGCAGAAGTCGCTGATCACCCGTAACGAGGCGTGCCTGTTCTACGACGTGGGCTACCGGGTGACCTACATCTACCAGGGGCTCCCGGTCGCTACCTACCGCGCCTCCTTCGAGTTCGCCTTCCAGGTCACCACCGACCCGAAGACGTCGGAGATCAAGACCTGGATCCAGATCAACCCGACCTACAGCAACTTCCCGCCGGACGACCGGGCCGTGCTGCTCGGTGACGGCGGGGAGGACGCCTTCATCGACTCCATGTGCTTCAGCGACGGTTGCGAAGGCGGAGCGGGAGCGAAGAACTTCGACTTCTACAACGACCTGAGCTGGCAGGGCGGCGGTGAGTACGACCCGACGGACAGCCACATGGCCACCGGCACCGCCGACCACAAGTGGAACGGCAGCGTCAACAACGCCGGGGGTACGCGCGACGTCGATCTGTCGAAGGAACTCCCGGTCTGGTTCGTGGGCCACTTCGTCACCGAGTCGGGCCCGCCGGACGGCAAGGGCGACAAGGAACTGGACACCGGACCATGGCGTTCCCCCGGCATCGATGTGCGGTGCGACAAGGTCACGGCGAACGGTGCGGATGCCGGTTGCGTACTGCCGCAGTACCTGCCCGAGTACAAGTTCAACACCGCCAAGTACCCGTCGGCGGCCGCGCATGCCTGGCTGATCCAGAACAAGTCGACGGTCAAGGGAAGCGGCAAGGACCGCTCCGACCCGCTGCAGTACCTCGCGAGGAAGGAGCGCAACGAGTGGTCGTACGAGCGGAAGGACAACCGTGACAAGGTGATGTGCCCCAAGTCGCGCTCCAAGCGGACCGACGGCTGGGTGCCGGACAAGCCGTTCCTCAAACACCCGTGGACGGCTCTGCACCCGGAGATCACCGAAGGGGCCGCCGAGGCGGTGTCCTGCGACGAGTTCCCGTTCTCCTCCACCTACCAGTCACCGGGAGTTCCGGCGGCGAACGACGGACAGAACCCGGCCGGTCCGAACGGCGGCGGCGAGTGCATCCAGACCGTCGCGGCCAAGACGGACGACGGCAGCGAACACCTTCTGGACGACACTCGGTACGACGCGCCGACGTTCAAAGAGAACTGCGGCCGGTCGTCCATGTCCCTGAAGGTCAACTCCGGTTCGATGAATCTGGACAACTTCTACGAAGGGTTCCTGAAGAAGTTCCGGATGATCGACAAGGACGGGTACACCCTCGACCCGGGCAATGCCTGGTTCAAGGGCTGCGACACCACCAAGGCTGACCTCGTCTGCACGATGGCCAAGCCCTGAGTACCAGGCCGGTCGGCACCGGACCCCGGCCCGGTGCCGGCCGGCCGCGTTCAGTGAAGTGGCACCCAGTCGTCGGCGGCCCGCGTGAGCCACGAACTCTCCGGGTCGTCCCAGATCAGGCAGCCGTAGACGATGCCCGGCACCTCCGACGAGCCCATCAGATCAGCGGGCCCCGCGGTCAGGGTGCGGTGAACGGCCGTCAGGTAGGCGGCGATGGACGGGTAGCGCGGAGCGTCGATCCCCTCGGGGAGTTCCCAGGAGCCGACGCCGTCGGGGCCCGCGTAGTGGCCGGACTCGGGCCCGGCTTCGTCCCGGGTGAGCCAGGGAACGACCGCCGCGCCCCACCCGTGGTCGCCGCCGAGAAACACCGCGGACATCGCCTGCCCCGGAGTGAGGACGACTCCGCCCGGGAGGAAGGCCCCCGAGGCGACCTCCTCCTGCTCGTCGCCTTCGATCTCCTGGTGCTCCACCCCACCGCAGAGCCGCCACAGCGCCGTCAACTCGGCAGGCAGTCCGTACCCGAGGCGTTGCCTCAACTGACCGTCCGCCGCGGCGATGTCCTCCTCCGGCACCGGCGGCAGCAGGGAGGCGTACGACGTGGGCGCGTGCTCCGCCAACCAACGGGTGAGAGCGTCCCACGCCTCGGCGAGGGCTTCGTCCTCAGGGCTTCGAATCGGCATTCGCCCACCGTAGCAACGGATGAGAACGTGCTGCCCAACACACCCGCCCCGCACCCTCGTTCGGGCGCGGGGCGGGCGTGCCCGGTGGCATCCGCGTCAGGACCGGCCCGCCACCAGCAGGTCCGCCTTGTCGGCCTCCTCCGCCGCCGCCCGCTCGCGCGGACCCCAGGTCTCCCGCGTCGTCGGCACACCCAGCAGTCCCACCAGACCGATGACCACGTAGAACCCGGCCGGGCCCGCCCAGTCGAACGTCTCCGCCAGCAGCACCGCCAGGAACGGCGCGAACCCGGCCACGGACGCCGCGATCTGGTAGCCCAACGAGGCACCTGACGTACGGGTGTTGGTCTTGAACAGCTCCGCGAACCACGCCACCTGCGTACCGGTCAGCGCCGCGCGGATGACACCGATCGCGACCAGGCAGATCAGCTACGGCAGCTGTAGATAGGTCTGCCGGCGCTCGTCGCTGCTGGTCAGCGGCTTGAAGAGGTGGTTGCGGGCACGAGGAACGCCGTGAGCTGACCGGCGTCCCCGACGAACTGTGCCTCGCCACCAAGCCGCAGCTGGCCGAAGACCTGCTCCCCGATGCCGAGGTCACGGCGTACTCGTGCCAGTTCGCCGACACGCTGACGGCCGAGCCCCTGCGTTCTCGCGTGCTGAACGCCACAAGGTAGTGCCGACTGCCGGACACAGCTCGGCTCCGGTACCTGCGGAGGTACCAGGACTCACTGTGTGTCAGGGCATCACCGCAGGTCAGTCGTGCTTTCCGCCTGCGTGAATCTCCTCTGCCACTTCGAAGGCGATGCCGTCCAGGATGTCGTGTTCGCTGACCACGACCTCCTGGGCGCCGGTCCGTTCCATGATCGCGAGGAGTACCAGGGCGCCCGCGCCGATGACGTCCACCCGGCCCGGGTGCATGACGGGGATCGCGGCGCGCTCCGCGTGGGTGGCGTGGAGCAGGCGGGTGGCGATCTCCTGGACCTGGTCGTACGGGATCAGGGAGTGGTGGATCGCGGCGGAGTCGTACTCGGACAGGCCGAGCGCGATCGCGGCCACCGTGGTCACGGAACCGGCCAGTCCGACCAGGGTGCGGGCCTCGCGCAGCGGGACCGTCTCTTCCGCCAGGTCGAGGGCCGCCTCGATGTCGGCGCGGATCGCGGCGATCTCCGTATCGGTGGGCGGGTCGCTGATGACGCCGTCCCGTACGAGGTGACGCTCGGTCAGCCGTACGCAGCCGATGTCCACGGAGCGCGCCGCGCGCACGTGGTCGTCGCCGACGACGAACTCGGTCGAGCCGCCGCCGAT
Source organism: Streptomyces scopuliridis RB72 (assembly GCF_000718095.1). GTDB lineage: Bacteria > Actinomycetota > Actinomycetes > Streptomycetales > Streptomycetaceae > Streptomyces > Streptomyces scopuliridis. The sequence continues at coordinate 112,289 of NZ_JOEI01000007.1, forward strand.
GTCCACGACCAGGTAGCTGTCCCCGTCGACCGGGCCCAGTTCCTTCGTCGCGCCGGTGAAGGAGTACGCCGCCTCCTGGTCGCCGGTGATCACCTCGGGCTCCACGCCCAGGATGTCCAGCACCCCGCTGACGAACTCGTCGCGGTTCTCCGCGTCGCGCGAGGCGGAGGTGGCGACGAAGCGGACGCGCTCGGCGCCGTGTTCCTTGATGGCGGCGGCGTACTCCCGGCAGGCGGCGAAGGTACGTTCCAGCGCCTCGGGGGCGAGCCGGCCCGTCCTGTCCACGCCCTGGCCGAGGCGGACGATCTTCATCCGGCGGTCGAGGTCGACCAGTTCACCCGTGTCAGGGTGCGCGTCGGCGACAAGTAGGCGGATCGAGTTCGTACCGCAGTCGATGGCCGCGACCCTGGTCATTCCTTGTCCCCCTCATCACCGGACGGATCGGATACGCACGGCGTCACACACGGGCCCTTGGCCCACCACTCCGGCAGCATCGCGATCGCCTCGTCGCCCAGCGGGTTCACCCCGGGCCCGGCCGCCAGCGAGTGGCCGACCAGGACGTGCAGGCATTTCACCCGGTCCGGCATGCCGCCGGCGCTCGGGAAGCCCTCCAGGACCTCGATGGCGTCGCGGCGCGCGAGGTAGTCCTCGTGGGCCGCGCGGTACGCGGCGGCCAGCTCGGGGTCGGCCGCGAGGCGCTCGGTCATCTCCTTCATGACGCCGTTCGCCTCCAGCGTGCCGATGGCCGAGGCCGCGCGCGGGCAGGTGAGGTAGTACGTCGTCGGGAAGGGGGTGCCGTCGGGGAGCCGCGGGGCGGTCTCGACCACGTCCGGCTGGCCGCAGGGGCAGCGGTGCGCGATGGCGCGCAGGCCGCGCGGCGGGCGGCCGAGCTGTTCTTTGAATGCCGCGACGTCCGCGTCGGTGGGTTCCGTGCGTTCGGTCTGCGGAGGGGGCGTGTCCATGCCTGCCTATGTATGTGCGGTTCTCGGGTGTTCTGTACTTCTCGGGTGTTCTGTGCTTCTCGGGTGTTCTGTGGTTCTCGGGCTGAGTCTCTTGTGTCCGACCGTATATCCGGGCTATCTGTCCGGGCGGTCCGCGTTGTCCACGCCGTCCAGCACGTTCGAGTACCAGGGGCGGCCCGCCGCCCCCCGCTCCTCGCGGCGCTGCTCGCTCACATCCGGGTCGATCACGGTGTAGCCGATCTCCCCCGGCATCACGTAGTGCAGATGCTCCCGGGCCAGCCGCTGGATATACGCGTCGTCCTGGAGCCGCGCCTTCTCGTCGCGCAGCTCCTCGACCCGCTGCTTCGCCTCCCTGGCCAGCCGCTCCTGGTCGGCGATCTCGTTCCGCTGCGACACGTACTGCCGCATCGGATACGCGAGCGCCACCACCAGTGTGCACACGACCAGGGCGAGGAAGGCGGCCCGGCCGGTGAGCCGGGAGCGGCGGTCCTGCCTGCGGTTCTGCGAGCGGTAGACCCGGGCGGCCGTCTGCTCGCCGATCAGCCGCAGCCTGGTCGCGGTGGAGAACCGGTCCCGGTTCCCGGCCATGGCTCGCCTCCCCTGTTACGTCCCCTGTTGTACGTACGTCCCCGGACACGGTACGGGACCGCGACCGGGGACGTACGGACGACGGGCGGAGCCGCCCCTCGCCCTCGTATCCACAGAGTCAGGAGGAACGCATCCTCTTAATTGTTCGCGGAGCGAAAGCGCGGGAACGCGCTGCGGCCCGCGTACACCGCCGCGTCGTCGAGGATCTCCTCGATACGCAGCAGCTGGTTGTACTTGGCGACGCGCTCGGAGCGGGCCGGGGCGCCGGTCTTGATCTGGCCGCAGTTGGTGGCGACGGCGAGGTCGGCGATGGTGACGTCCTCGGTCTCACCGGAGCGGTGGGACATCATGCACTTGAAGCCGTTGCGCTGGGCCAGCTCGACGGCGTCCAGGGTCTCGGTCAGCGAACCGATCTGGTTGACCTTGACGAGCAGGGCGTTGGCCGAGCCCTCCTCGATACCGCGGGCCAGGCGCTCCGGGTTGGTGACGAACAGGTCGTCGCCGACGATCTGGACCTTGGAGCCGAGCTTGTCCGTGAGGACCTTCCAGCCGGCCCAGTCGTCCTCGAAGAGCGGGTCCTCGATGGAGACGAGCGGGTACGCGGCGACGAGCTCCTCGTAGTACTCGGTCATCTCAGCGGCCGAGCGGGACTTGCCCTCGAACTCGTACGAGCCGTCCTTGTAGAACTCGGACGCGGCGACGTCGAGCGCGAGCGCGATGTCGCGGCCGGGGACGTAACCGGCCTCCTTGATCGCTTCGAGGATGAGGTCGAGCGCGGCGCGGTTGGACTCCAGGTTCGGCGCGAAGCCGCCCTCGTCGCCGAGGCCGGTGGAGAGGCCCTTCTGCTTCAGGACCTTCTTGAGGGTGTGGTAGACCTCGGCGCCCCAGCGCAGCGCCTCGGAGAAGGACTCCGCGCCGATCGGGGCGATCATGAATTCCTGGATGTCCACGTTGGAGTCGGCGTGCGAGCCGCCGTTCAGGATGTTCATCATCGGAACGGGCAGCAGGTGCGCGTTCGGGCCGCCGAGGTAGCGGAAGAGCGGGAGGTCCGAGGCCTCGGAGGCGGCGTGCGCGACGGCGAGGGAGACGCCGAGGATGGCGTTGGCGCCGAGCGACGACTTGTCCGGGGTGGCGTCCAGGTCGAACATCGCCTGGTCGATCAGGCGCTGCTCGGTGGCGTCGTACCCGACCAGCTCCGGGCCGATCTGCTCGATGACGGCGAGGACGGCCTTCTCGACACCCTTGCCCTGGTAGCGGTTCTGGTCACCGTCGCGGAGCTCAAGGGCCTCGAACGCACCGGTGGAGGCACCGGAGGGGACAGCAGCACGACCCGTGCTGCCGTCGTCGAGGCCGACCTCGACCTCGACCGTGGGGTTGCCTCGGGAGTCGAGGATTTCCCGGGCTACGACGACGTCGATGGACGGCACGAGCATCTCCTTCTGGGATGTGACGCTTGGAGTGCAGGGTCTCATTGGCCTTGCGCCAAGAGACTAACCGGCTCGGGGTCGTCGGTCGGCCGGTGCCCGCCACCTAAGACGAAATGAGGCCCGATTCCCCCACCGGCGGAGCCACCTGCCTGTGGGCGGGCCACAGCCGAAACCCCGGCCCGGCGCGTACGGGGGATTACGCGCCCGGCCGGGGTGGTCTCGGGTGGGTCAGCTCAGGTGGAGCTGCTGGCCCGGGTAGATCACGTCGGCGTCGCTGACGATGTCCTTGTTCAGGTCGAACAGCTTCTTCCAGCCGCCCTTGACGTCCTCGGCCTCGGCGATCTTGGAGAGGGTGTCGCCGGACTTGACCTTGTACTCGCCGTCACCCTTCTTGATCGTGGTGGGACGGCTCTCGCCGCGCGAGACCGGCTGGGCCGCGCCGCGCGTGGTCTCCCGCTGCTTCGGCTGCGCCTGCTGCGTGGGGGCCTGCTTCCGGGTCTGCTGCTTGGGCTGCGCCTGCTTCTGGGTGTTCTGGGTGGCGGAGCCGCCGTCGTACGCGGCGCTGGACAGGCCCACGCCACAGTTCGGCCACGCGCCCTTGCCCTGGCCGGCGAGGACCTTCTCGGCGACGGCGATCTGCTGGGACTTGCTGGCCTGGTCGGCGCGGGCGGCGTACGCGGTACCGCCGTAGGCGGCCCAGGTGGACGGCGTGAACTGGAGGCCGCCGTAGAAGCCGTTGCCGGTGTTGATGGACCAGTTGCCCCCGGACTCGCACTGCGCGACCTTGTCCCACTCGGAGGCGGTCGCGGCGGAGGCCGAGGTCGCGCCGATCAGCGGGGCGGCGACGGCGGCACCGGTGACCCCGGCGAGCGTGGCGTAGCGGACGGCCTTCGACGGACGGCGGTGCTTGGCCTTGCTGGAACGCAGCAGCATGGAACATCTCCTCACCGACGCCTACGAGGTCAGCTGTCGGGTTCGGGCCAAGTGAGTTGCCCGGCCATGTGCTCTGTCGCACCTGGCTTCACCCCGAGCCGGTCCTCAGCCGTCTCTCGACGACCGGGGCCCGGCGGCGGAACCTTTGGGTCCCCCGCTCCTGCCTACGGCGCATGACGCGTCGGTTACTCCCCCCGACCGACGGCAGGATTCGGCGTGACGGTCGACGGGGCCCGCGGTGCGAGCGGTTCAGACCGTAATCACAGGTCTGCCCGTTGTTCAAAGGAGCACATCAAGGAAAAATCGCCCTTACCTCCCCCTGGGGCGACCCCATTTACGCAGGTGGGAGAGGAAACGGCCCAACCGGCGGAGCAAAAGACCCCAGTTGCGGCAAAGAGACCCTTGTCTCACTTTCGCAGAAGCGGACATAGGACCGCTAACTGCCCCTACTTCACGCCGAGATCAAGGGTCTGGCCAGGAAGGATCAGGTCGGGATCGGCGCCGACGGTGTCCTTGTTCGCCTCGTAGAGCGCGGTCCACCCGCCGGGCACCTCGCGTTCGTCGGCGATGAGCCAGAGGCAGTCGCCCACGCGGACGGTGTACTCACCATCCACCGCGCCCGAGCCTTCCGCCCTGTCCGTCACGCCGTCCGCGTTACGTGTCGATCCGTCACCTCGCGAGGCATGACGGCCAGATTCACGCTCTTCGCCCGAATTGCCCGGTACGGAGTCATTCGGGGCGGCGTCGCCGCGGTGCTTGCCCTTGGCGGCGTCGGCGGCGGAGCCCGCGGACTCGGCGGGAGCGGGCTCCTTCGTACCGTCGGGGGCCGTGGCGTCCGGCGCGGACGTGTCCGAGGAAGCGTCCGACGGGGCGGCGCTCCCGGTCTTCCCGGTCTTCCCGGACGCCTCGGAGGGCTTGGCGGCCCCGGACGACCCGGGTGCCGTCTCCGGCGTCGCCCCGGGCGTCGTGCCGGGGTCCACGCTCGGCGCGGCGCTGCCCACCGTCAGCCCGGAGACCGCGGCGCAGCTTGCCCACGCCTGCGGACCCTGCGCGTCGAGGATCTTCTCGGCTATCGCGATCTGCTGCGAGCGGCTCGCGAGGTCGGCGCTGGCCGCGTACTCCGCGCCGCCGAAGTCGTCCCAGGTCTCCTGGGAGATCTGGAGTCCGCCGTAGTAGCCGTTGCCGAGGTTCGCGCTCCACATGCCGCCGCTCTCGCACTCGGCGACGCGGTCCCACGTGGAGGCGTCCGCCGCACTGGCACCGGCGGCACCGAGCAGCGGAATGGCGATCGCGGAGCCGGTCACCCCTGCCGCGACGATCAGAGCGGGGGCCTGGCGAGGTCGACGGTGTCGGCCGTTCCCGGAGCGCATGCGATTGCCTTCCGTGTGACTGATGTTTCGACTGCTGCGTGTGGCGGCTGAGTTTTCGAGAACGTAGCGGTACTCGAACTGCTGTCACAAGTCGATGCAGCAGAGATCACGTGAAAGTCACAGTCTTGACGGATCGTCAGCAAACCTTCAGCCGGACAATGGCGTGAACTGCACCGGAAGCGTACGCAATCCACGCATGATGAGCCCTCCGCGCCAGCGCAAATCGGCAGGATCTCCCGCAAGCCGCACATCGGGCAGCCGGGTCAGCAGGGTGGCGAGCGCGGTCTGTCCCTCCACCCGGGCGAGCGGCGCGCCGAGGCAGTAGTGGATGCCGTGGCCGTAGCCGAGGTGCTGATTGTCACGCCGGGAGAGATCGAGCGTGTCCGGATCCGTGAAGCGCTCGGGGTCACGGTCGGCGGCGGCGAGGACGACCAGGACCGCGTCGCCCGTGGCGATCCGCTGTCCGCCGAGCGTCAGCGGCTCGGTCGCGTACCGCCAGGTGGCCAGCTCCACGGGACCGTCGTACCGCAGCAGTTCCTCGACCCCCGTCGCGAGCAGGCCGGTCTCGCCCGCTTCGAGCGAGCGCTGGAGCAGCGCGCGCTGCCCGGGGTGGCGCAGCAGGGCGAACATGCCGTTGCCGATGAGGTTCACGGTTGTCTCAAAACCGGCGAACAGGATGATGAAGGCCATCGCCGCGGCCTCGTTCTCGGTGAGATGCTCGCCGTGGTCGCCGGCCCGGATGAGTCCGGAGATCAGATCGTCGCCGGGGTCGGCCCGCTTGCGGTGGATGAGATCGGCGAGATAGCTCCGTATCTTCTTGACGGCGCGCCCGACCCCGCCCCGTGGCCCGCCCGAATGTCCCGGCTTTGAATGTCGCAGCATCATCCCCGCCCAGTCGCGGAAGTCGTCCTGGTCCTCGCGCGGCACCCCGAGCAGATCGCAGATCGCGTAGATGGGGAGCGGGAACGCGAAGTCATGGATCAGGTCCGCCTCGCCCTTCGCGGCGAAGTCGTCGATGAGCCGGTCGGTCAATTCCTGTACGCGCGGCGCGAATTCGGCCACGCGGCGGGGCGTGAACGCCTTGGAGACCAGCCGGCGCAGCCGGGTGTGATCGGGCGGATCGATATTGAGCAGATGTGTCATCAGCTCCGCCTTGCGCTCGCCGGGGATGCCCGTCTTCCCCTTGGCGTGCGCGGGCCCGGCGTGATGCGTGGGGTTCTTGGAGAGCCGCGCGTCGGCGAGGGCCTGCCTGGCGTCCACGTACCGCGTCACGAGCCATGCCTCGACGCCACTGGGCAGCGCGGTCCTGTGCACGGGCGCGTGCTCGCGCAGCCAGGCGTAGGCGGGGTACGGATCGGTGGCGAACTCCCAGGTGAACAGCTCGGGAGCGGGCGTGACCGGGGGTACGGAGGCGGGCTGGTGGCGCATGCCCCGACATTAACGGGCGTCACCGGCGGCGTACGGGCCGCCGACGGCGTACCGCGTACAGCCGGCTGCCGTACCCCGCCCCCGCCTCCCTGTACGGCGTGGCCCTCTATACGGCGTGGCCCTCGGCCGTGCGGATCGCGTCCCTATATACGCGCGCCGCCGCGCGCAGTGCCGCCTCCGGGTCGACGCCCGCCTCCTCCGCCCGTACCGCCAGGGCCAGCAGCTCGTAGCCGACGCCCTCGCCCTTCGGGAGGGGGACGTCGAGACGGGCCGTGCGGGTGCGGCCCGCGAGTTTCGCGGCGAGGGCGAGGCCGGGCTGTCCGAGGGGGACTCCGTCGGTGACCGAGTCGCGCTGCTTCTCGACCGCTTTCATCCGGAGCCAGTGCGTCTTGACGTCGTCGGGGGTCTCGGCGGTCTCGTCGCCGAAGACATGGGGGTGGCGGTGGATGAGCTTCTCCACGATCGTGCCGGCGACGTCGTCGATGGAGAACGGCCCGCCGTCCTCCTCGCCCTCCGCCGCGGCACGCTCCTCCGCGATACGGGCGTGGAAGACGACCTGGAGCAGTACGTCCCCCAGCTCCTCGCGCAGTTCGTCGGCGTCGCCGTCCTCGATCGCCTCGACGAGTTCGTACGCCTCCTCGATGGCGTACTTGGCGAGCCCCTGATGCGTCTGGGTCGAGGACCACGGGCACTCGACGCGGATGCGGTCCATGACCTGGACGAGGTCGAGCAGCCGGGCGCCGGGCAGGTCGTACGAGCCGGGGAGCAGCTCCAGGTCGGGCATCTTCACCCGGCCGGAGCCGGCCAGCCGCGCCAGGCCGTCGGTCAGCCGCGCGTCGGTCCCGTCGCCCTCGCTGGAGGGGACGACCACGACCGTACGGCCGCCGGCGCAGGCGTCGACCAGCTCCTGCGCGGTGGGCGCCGCGTGCTCGACGGTGATGCCCGCCTCGCGCAGATAGGGCAGCTGCGGATGGCCGGCGTCGGCGCACAGCACCGCGTCGGCGGCGTGCAGCAGCTGCCAGGCGGGCCAGGACAGCAGCCCGGGGGCGACCCGGTGGCTGGCGGTCAGCAGGACGATACGGCCGGGGGCGGCGGAAGCTTCGTCTGTCACCTCTCGAACCTACCTCCGGCGCCCGGCCGCCCCGCCCGCGGGCCGTGACCGTCCCACGCCCCTCCCGAACCTTCGGGTCAGCTGCCCGCCGGATCAGGTGCCGGCCGGATCAGGTGCCGGCCGGCTGCTGCTCCGGCGTCTCGCTGGTGAGCTGGGTGATCCACGGCGTCTTGGCCTCGCCCAGCCTGACCTGCTTGTTGTCCCAGCTGCCGTAGCGCGGATTGACGTCGATACCGAGCTGCTCGGATGTCTTCGTCAGCTCGGCGAGGACCGTCTGCTGGCCCTGCGGCGTCGTGGTGTTCGCGCCGAGCGCCACGGCCAGCTTGGTCAGCAGCACCTCGCGGCGGATCGCCGCCTCGATCTGGTCCGCGGAGAGCGCGCCCTGCTGGAGCAGCATCGCTGCGAACTGCTTCTCCCCGCCGGACTGGGCGGCGGCCTGCTGCCGGGTGGTCTGGATCTCCTTGCGGCTGATCGTGACCCCGGCGTTGTCGGCGGCCTTCTCCAGCACCCGGTCGAAGATCATGCTGTTCAGCTTGGCCTGGCTGAGCTGCCCGGTGTTCTTGATCAGCTGCTCGGACTCCGGCGCGCTCCGCTGCGCGTCCCTTACGTCCCGTACCTGGGCCTGGAGCACGGACACCTCGATCCGCTGGCCGCCGACGACGGCCGCCGCTCCGGGGTGGGCTTCGTTGCCGCAGGCGGTGAGGAGTGGGGCCGCGGCGAGAAGCGCGACGGAGACGGAGAGCGCGGTGCGACGACGGCGGTGCAAAGGGGGCCTCCCGGCGTGATTGTGCGGCGATGCACAAGGCCTTGCAGTGATCGATGGTAGGCAGTGGACGTGGTCTGGGCCACTGGTTCGACCAACGATTCACCAGGAGATCGGGGCACGGATGCCGATCGGGACACGGATGCCGGGCGTGCGGGTGGCCCGCCGCCCGGCATGCGGCTCATTCACGCGGCAGACGCTTCCCCGCCCTCGCTGCCGTCGCCGACCGGAACGCCTCGAACCGGTCCGTATCGGGGTCCACGAACTCCAGAATGTCCAGCGCGGTCTCCGTGTCCCCCGAGACGGCCTCGCGGTAGAGCAGCCAGATGCCCTCGCGCGCCGCCGCGCAGCACTCCTCCTCCAGCTCCGGCTCGCCCGCCTCGCTCTCGCTGAGATGGGACTCGCCGGTCACGAGCTGCCAGAGCATGGTCAGAAGGTGACCTCTGACGAAGGGCGGCAGGTCCTCGGCGAGCGCCGCCAGGATCACGGGCACGGCGTGCGGGGCCACCTGGAACAGCATGGACTGCTCTTCCAGGTGCCCCGCGAGCCCGTACCCGACCGTCTCCTCGACGCTCCTGGCCTCAAGGAGCCGGGTGAACGTCTCCGGGAGATGCGCTCCCGACTCCCGGCATCCGCAGCGAAGACCGGCCCAGTCGTGGCGGGCCAGCTCGATGAACGACGCTCTCATCGCGCCCCGCCGATCATCCAGGGTCCCTTGGGGTCGTAGAGCACCCCGGAGACGAAGTTGTCAGGTGAGTAGTTCCCTTGGCAGACGGTACAGATCTCCTTCTCCTGGAGCACCTTCCCCAGCCCGTCACCGACGTCCTCGCGCCGGATCGCCCGGGTGAAGATCACGTCGTCGGCCCCCCAGCCGGTCGCGTCGAGAATGTTGGGTTCCGCGCAGCTTCCGTTGCCCGAGCAGCCTACTGCGATGTCGCCGGTGTCCCGGTGCACGGCGGCTGTGTACGTCCGTGACTTCGCCTTGCCCGTGGCGACGCGCGCGGCCTCGTAGCGCAGCGCCGTCGCGTCGGCGATCCGCCCGTCCATGTCCCAGTTCCCCTGGGCCCGGTGGACGCTCACCGTGGGCTGGAACTTGCCCTGGAGACCTCTGGTGCCCTTACCGGCGGCGCAGTTGTGGACCAGGGCGGCCGAGGGGCCCGCGGCCACATAGAAGGTGTGCGCCCTGTCGACGCTCAGGTTGTGGACCGTCGCCTGCTGCGTCCACGCCTGGACCGACTCGACCTGGACCCAGCTGCCGTTGCCCGTCCTGAGCCACTGGCCCGGCTTCAGTTCGCCGGCCTTCTGCCACTTCTTGAGGTCCGGGACCCAGAAGGAGTGGCCTTCCGTGGCCGTGATCGTGTCGGTGGCGTCGCCCTTGGCGCCGTCCGTGTCGACCGTGAGCTTGACGAGCCTCTTCAGGCCCTTGCCCTCGATCGTCTCGGTGACCTCCCGCGGGGAGGTCTTTCCGGTCGTCGGGTCCGTGGCCGTTACCTTGTCGCCCGCCTCGACATCCTCGATCGGTTTCCGGGTGCCGTCGGCCATCACCACTTCGGTACCGGACACAAAGCTGTTCCCGGTCAGATCGGCGGCGAGCTGTACGCACGACACGGCCGTTTCCACGGTCTCGGCCGCATCGCCGATCCTGTCGGCCGCCTTGGCGATGTCGTCCGCGTACTTCATCGCCTTCATGCCCATCCGGCCGGCCTTCGCCGCCCGGACCGCGCCCGCGCCCACTCCTCCCAGGGCCAGGCCGCCCACCGTGGCGACGGCCCAGGCGCAGGCCTCCATGTCGCCCTTGGTGACGCAGTTCTTGATGTCGTTGAAGCCGGTGACCTCCCCGACGACATTGCCGACCGCCTTCACCCCGTCCCAGACCGCCGGGGCGACATCGATCGCGTAGTCGACCGCCGCCGAGACGGACTCGACCACGATGCCGATCTGTTCCACCGCCGCGTCGCGGATGGCGTTCGTGACCTTGGCGACGTCCGCGATGACATCGCGGGTCGCCGAGACGATGATCGCCGGGAGGTTGGGGTTGGCCGTGACGATCGCGTGGGCCACCGCCATCAGAGGTTTGGCCGCCGCGACGATGTCCGGGATCGGGTTGTGCTTGGCCACGTACGCGGCGACCGACTTGGCCTTGCGGGTGACGGCCTCGCGGGCCGCGCGGTACTGGCGTTGGGCCTCCGCCGCTTTCTGTCTGGCCCATTCACCTGTCGAGGAGGCCGCCGCGCTGACCTTGCTGCCGACCCATCTCGCCGCGCTGGCGGCGTAGCTGACGGCTGTCTTCAGGCCGGACTTCTCGTACACCCAGCTCGCGGCGCGGCCCAGCGCCTTCGTGGCGATCTTCAGTGCGGAGAGCGGATGGCGCACGGTGTAGACCACCCCGCTCCACACCTTCTTCGCCGTCTTGACCGCGAACTTCACCGGCTTGCTGTTCTTGACCTTGTTCCAGGCCTTCTTGCACCAGCCGCAGCTGGGCCAGTTGCCGTCCGGGTCCGTGTAGTTCACCGGCGAACCGGCGCCGTACGTATAGCGGTTGGCGAGGATCGAGGCGCCCGAGGCGTAGGTGTACGCGTCGCGCGAGTCGAAGGTGCCCGTGCCCGGGTCGTACCAGCGCGCGCCCATGTTGACCTGGTCGGTCTCCGGGTCGGTCCAGTCGCCCTGGAAGCCCGCGCTGCCCGCCTCGTCGGACGCGCCCGCCGTGCCGATCGTCGCGCCGAAGGGGTCGTACGCCGTCGAGGAATCCAGGGACGTCTTCGCACCGTCCGTCGCCGACATGCCGCCGACCACATCGCCGTGCCTGTCGCTGACGGACAGTTGCGCCGGGCCGCCCTCGGCGACCGAGAGCAGTTCGTCCGCGGCCCCGCGCCCGTAGGTCGCCGAGTTGTCCTTGACCGGGTCGGGGGCGAATCCGGCGTACGTGAAGTCCGTGCCGTTGCGGGCGGCCACCCGGTTCAGCGCGTCGTAGGTGTACGCCGTCCCGGACTCGCCCGCCTTCGTCATCCGGTCGAAGGCGTCGAAGGTGAACTCCTCCGTCAGCCCCGAGCTGGTACGGGAGGCGAGGGTGCCGCGCGGGCTGTAGTCGTACGTGTAGTCCCCGTCGGTCAGCAGCCGGTTGCGCTCGTCGAACGTGGCGCTCTTGGCACCGTTCTTGACGCGGTTGCCGCTGTCGTCCCAGCCGTACTCGGTCGTCGCGCCGTCCGCCGTCCAGGACGTGAGCCGGCCCGCCTGGTCGTAGCCGTAGGTGTTCTCGCCGGCCTTGGCCGTGCCGGTGGTCGTCTTGCCGGTCAGCTGGTCGTTCGTGTCGTAGTCGTAGTCGGTGGACGCGAGGGCCGCGCCGCCGCTGCTCTTGACCGTGTCGGTGTCCAGCCGGCCCAGATCGTCGTACGTGTACGCGCGCGACTGCCCGGCGCCGTAGTCGACCCGCTCGACCGCGCCCGCGCCGTCGTAGCCGTAGCTCTGCTGGACGCCCGTCAACGGGTCCTTGGAACTGGCCAGTTGCTGGCGCGCGTAGGTGAAGGTCGCGGTCCCGGCCGCGTCGGTGCGGCCGGTCAGCAGGCCGTCGCTGTTGTAGGTGTACGAGGCGTCGCCCGACGGGCCCTCGGCCTTCAGCAGCAGGCCCCGGTCGTTGTACTCGTATCCGTTGTCGCCCTTGGGGGACGACGCCTTGGTGAGCCGGCCGGCCGCGTCGTAGCCGTAGCGCTTCTCCGCCGTGGCGGCCTCGGCGCCCGCGCCGCTCTCCCGGATCAGGTTGCCGGCCTTGTCGTACTCCCGCTCGCGCGTGACCCCGCCCGGCGCGGTCACCTTCACGGCCCGGCCGCTCGCGTCGTACGCCGTCGTCCATGTGCGGTCGGCGGGCGAGGGGTCGCGCGCGGTCGACGGCTCGATGACGGACTCGGGCAGACCGAGCGTATTGACGGTGTAGACGGTGTTGTTGCCGCGTCCGTCGGTGTAGCGGGTGCGGTTGCCGAGCGCGTCGTAACCGAAGGACGTGGTGATCGACTTGGTGTCCGAGACCGGTTCGGTCTGGCTGGTCAGCCGGTCCAGCGCGTCGTACGCGTAGGTCGTGCTGCGGCCCTGCGCGTCGGTCGCGCTGATGAGGTTGCCCGCCAGGTCGTAGCCGTAACCGACCTTGCGCAGCTCGCTGTTGGTGGCGTCCAGGTCGGCGTCCCTGACCAGCTGGCCGAGCCCGTCGTACAGCTTCGACGAGGTCCGTCCCTTGCCGTCCGTACGGCGCACCTCGCGCCCGGCGATGTCGTACCCGAACTGGGTGACCACGCCCGCCGCGTCCGTCAGCCGGGTCAGCTGGCCGAGCGCGTCATAGACGAACTGGGTGGCGCCGCCGCCCGGTGCGGTCTGCTTCACCACATTGCCCGCGTCGTCGTAGTCGTTGCGGGTGGTGAACGAGCCGGGCTGCGGGCTGCGTTCGATCCGGGTGGTGGTGACCGGCCGGTCCATGTCGTCGTACGTCGTCTCGGCGCGCGCCCCGTTCGGGTCGGTGACCGAGAGCACCTCTCCGGTGCGGGTGTACGTGTACGACCAGCGGGCGCGGTCGTCGCCGGAGCCCGAACCGGTCGGCTCGTCCCGGACCATCAGCCGGTTCTGCCGGTCGTACTCGTAGCGCGTCACCCGGCCCAGCGGGTCGGTCGACTCCTTCACATTGCCCAGCGCGTCATAGGCGTTCGTGACGGTCGGGGTGACGGGGGTGGTGGAGCCGGGCGCCGTGTAGCCGGGCGCGGTGGTGGTGACGAGCCGGCCGAGCCGGTCGTAGGTGGAGCGGTTGATCCGGCCGAGCGCGTCCACCGACTCGGTCGCCGCGCCGAAGGTGTCATAGCCGGTGTAGGTGAGGGGGCGGGTGGTGACGGGCGCGCCGCCGCCGGACTCCGTCCGTACCTCCGGCGCCTTCGTGGACAGCGGCCGGCCCAGCTCGTCGTAGGTGTACTCGGTGGTCCGGCCGCCCGGGTCGGTCCGGGAGATCGTCAGTCCGCGCTGGTCGTAGCCGTACTTCGTGGTGCGCGACTCGGTGCCGTTCTCGACGGTCTCCTGGATCGCGTTGCCCGCGTCGTCGTACTGGTAGCTGACGGTCTCCGGGTTGACGCTCACCGGCCACGGCACATTGGACGCGAGCCCCCCGGAGGCGGAGGTCTTCACATTGCCCGCGAGGTCGTAGGTCAGGGTGGTGCGGCGGGCCGCCCCGCTCGGGTCGCTGACCGTCGACTTCGTACGGCCCACCGCGTCATAGGTGTACTGCGTGACGAGCTTGCCGTTGGCCGCCGTCTCGGTGAGCACATTGCCGGCGCCGTCGTAGGTGTTGGCCTCGACGACGAGGTCGCGCTTGGTGCCGTCGGGGTTGTGGAAGTCCTTGAGGGTGACGGACTTGACGAGGTCGTCGCCGAAGTACTCGTAGGCGACGGTGCGGCCCATCGAGTCGGTGTTCCTGGCGACCCGGCCGCCCATGTCGTACGCGAACGACTCCAGGACGGTGTAGTCGTCGTCCCCGCCGTCGTCCTCCCAGTCGCGCAGCCGCGTCTCGGCCATCATGTTGCGCGCGGTGTAGAGGTAGTCGAAGTGGTTGCCGTTGGCGTCGACCATCGAGGTCTTGTTGCCGAAGACGTCGTAGGTGTAGGTGGTCTCGCTGCCCTCGGCGTCGGTGACCGTCTCGGGGCGGCCCCGGTCGTCGAGAGCGAAGGTCATCACGCGCGTCGCGTCGCCGCCGAGCAGATCGCTGACCTCGGTGCGCACCACATTGCCGTCGGCGTCATAGCTGGTGGCGGTCTTCTGCTGGTGCTTGCCGAGGGTGACGGCGTTGGACGCGGCCGGGTCGGTGACGGTGGCGACCCGGGAGAGCTTGTCGTAGGTGAAGGTCGTGGTGACCCCGGCCGGCTGGGCGTCCGAGACGGTCGTCTCGGTGAGCTTGCGGCCCAGCGCGTCGTACGTGTACTTGGTGATCTGGCCGGACGGTTCGGTCAGCTGGGCCAGGTCACCGCTCTTGAAGTACCGGTAGCGGGTGACCTTCCCGAGCGGGTCGGTGGTGGTCAGCGGCAGTCCGGTGGCCGTGTTGCCGCCGTCGACCGCCGGTTCCGCGCCGGTGGTGTACGTATGGCGCACGACCCCGCCGTCGGGCGCCGTCTGGCTGAGCAGCGCTCCCTTGTCGTTGTACTGGTACTGCGTGCGGTAGCGGTTGTCGGTGACACCGGTGGAGCGGCCGTCGCGGGTCTCGGAGGGCTGGTCGGCCCGCAGGTCGAAGTCGCCGGTCGCCACCGGATAGGTGGTGTACGCGGTCTGGCAGTCGTCCTTGGCCCGGCAGGTCGTACGGCGGACCACATTGCCGCGGTCGTCGTAGCCCAGCGCGACGGTGTCACCGTTCTCGCTGGTGATCGCGGTCTGGAAGCCCTTGTCGTCGTAGCCGAACGTACGGATGGCCACGCCGTCCGCGGGGTGCCGGATGAAGTCGGGCTCGCTGCCGCCGTCCCCCGGCGGATTGGTGCAGAAGGCCGGGTCGCCCGGGTCGGGCTTGGTGCAGATCTCGCCCGGTGGCTCCGGCGGCCCCGAGGACGACGGGGTGGCGGGCTCGCGGGCGCCCAGCGCCATCGGCTCGCCGTAGCGCAGCATCCGCGAGGTCAGCCCGTCGTACTCGTAGAAGTAGGGGGCGTCCATCGGGTCATGGACCTCGACGGTGCGCCGCAGGTCCTTGTCGTTGCCGAAGACCGCGGGCGTGCCGATCTTCCACGTACCGCCGTTGCGGTCGGTGTACTCCTCGACGCGGTCGCGGGAGGTGTCGTACTGCACCTCGGTGGCGGTACGGCCCGACGGCAGCGTCGTGGACGTGAGCAGATCGGCGGCCCGGCCGCCCTCGCGGTAGTGGTTGGCGACGGCCGCCGCGCCCAGCGGACGGTGGTAGACCGCGACATCGTCGATGGTGCCCGCGAAGGACTTGGCGGCAGTGGTGCCCCAGCCGGGCCAGGACGCCGGGGTGACCGGACGGGCGGCGCCGATCTGGTTGTACGTCAGATCGTTCTGGGTGAGCTGGGCGCCGGTGAGGGTGCCGGAGAGCTTGCCGTCCAGATACAGGTTCTGGGTGGAGCCGGAGACGGAGAGCACGGCGTGGTGCCACTTGCCGTCGTTGACGTTCTTGGTGATGTCGGTGATCGGCGCGGCGGTGCCGGTCCAGAACTGGCCGCGCAGCTTGCCGTCCGTACCGACGTAGAGCAGCGGCGCCCCGCTGGTCGGGGCCGTGCCCCAGGCCTTGTTCTGGTAGCCGACGAGCGGACCGCCGAGCCCCGACGCGATGGTCTTGAACCACACCTCGACCGCCGCGTCACGGCTCTTCTTCAGCGTGCCCGAGGGCAGGTCGACGCGGGAGGTGGTGCCGTTGAAGGTGCCGGCCGTACCGGGGTCGCCGGTGATCCCGCCGTCCGCGCCCAGCGTCACATCCGTGTAGGTGCCGCGGTCCTTGCCGAGGTTGACCTCGACGGCGCTGTTCGCGGCGGCGCCCTCCGCCTCGCCGAGCCGCCAGTAGGACTCGGGGCGGGAGTCGAGGACGGTGGAGCGGTAGTGGCTGCCCGCGCCGTAGCCATACCGCGTACAGCCGGCCGCCGGGTCGCACACCGTGTCCAGCCGGTCGCCGGTGTAGGTGTAACTCCAGCTCAGCGCCGCCCCGTCGACGGCGTTGGTGGCCACCTTGGTGACATGCGCGCCGGTCCAGGTGAAGGTGAGGGAGCGGCCGGTGCGGGCGTTGACCGCCGTCGAGATCTTCCCGCCGGAGTAGGTGTAGGTGACGGCCGCGGAGAACGGGTCGGTGACCTTCACCAGCAGACCGGATGAGCTGAAGTCGTAGACCGTGCCCGACTTGTCCTGGAGCTTGTACGTACCGGCCGCGGCGTCCGCCGTCAGCTTGGCGAACCGGCCCGGCGGCGGGGCGAACGTACCGTCCGCGTTCTTGCCGAAGCGGACGTCCTGGCCGTCCGGGTAGCGGATGACGACATTGCCCGTGCCGTCGTCGTCCGGGGTCAGCCGCATGTCGTACCGCGTCGACCAGCCCGCGCCGAAGGCGGCGTCACGCCGCGGGTCCAGGCTGTTGTACGTCCGTACGAGCGTGAGGTCCGGGCCGACCCCGGCCACGGACGCGTCGATGGCGGCCGTGGTGAAGTTGCCGACGTTCGGGTCGAACTCCTTGCCCTGGGCCTCAGCGAGCCGCGAGGTGATCTCGGGCTGCGGGACGGCCGCGACCAGCGCGACCTGCGCGGTCGGCACCTCGTTCGACGCGTCCTTGACGAAGCCGCGCCACAGATAGGTCGTGCCCCACTTCAGCCGCCCCGCGGGCACCGGATAGGCGGAGCCCGGCTGATAGGCGGAGGTGGTGCAGGCGGTCGGCTTGCCGTCCTTGTCCGACTCGCAGATCTCGAACTTGTACTGGAGCGCGGAGCCGGGCGGCGCGTCGACGTCGACACCGGCCGCCCACAGCTGCGGGGTGAGGGTCTGCGCCTGGTAACCGTTGGGCGGGAACTGCTCCTTGACCACCGGCGCGATGTCGAAGACCTGGAGGACGAGCCGGCCCGGCGGCACCTGCTCGTCGGTGAAGACCTTGCCGCCCGTGCGGACCATCGTGAAGTCGAGCATGTAGGTGCCCGGCGGCAGCGCCTTGATGGTCGCGTCGAAGGTGATGCGCCCGCCGTGGGCCACCTGTCCCGTGACATCGGCCGCGCGCTGCTGCGTGACGAGCTTGCCCTTGGAGTCGTACGCCCGGTAGGCGAGGTAGTAGCCGCCCGCGGTCCAGGTCTCCGCGCCCTTGTTGGTGACGGTGACCTTGACCTTGCCCGCCTGGTTCTGGAGGACCGGCGGGTCGGGCACCGGCTTGGGGAAGGAGTACGTCGCGTTGTACGGGGAGTGCGTGACGAACAGCTTCGGCGGGTTGGCGGTGGTGTCGCCGGTGAACTTCTTGAACCCGAGCGGGTCGGTGGCCGAAGCGCGCAGCGAGAGCCCGTAGTTGGGCTGGCTGCCGTCCACCCAGCGCTGCACCAGATCACGGCCGCCCTTGCCGAGGTCGAACAGCTCACCGGCGGCCGGGCAGCCGGACTTCGACGAGCCGACGGCGATATGCCCGTACGCGAAGGACTTGGAGGCCAGCGAGCCGCCGACCGACGGACCGGGGTACGAGCCGCCGGTCGCGGTCGTCCAGGACTGGGTGACCGGATGGACGGAGACGGAGCGGGGCTTGCAGGAGGCCGCGTCGTAGTTCACGACCTGGAGCTGCGCGCCGAAGATCTTGTGGTTCTTGAGCTCCGTGTCGAGGCCGGGGAAGCCGAGATAGGAGGCGGTGGAGCCGGCCGTGCCCTTGCCGACATGCAGTTCGTTCGTCCCCGCGACCGCTCCGTTCTCCGTGACATACATGGAGCGGGAGGCGGCGGTGGTGTCGACGGACGGGTCGACCCGGACGGGGAAGGCGCGGGCCGGATCGGTGAGCCAGTCGCGGTCGGCGCTGACCCGGAGGGCCTGGCCGCCGTCGCGCGCGATCAGTTCGTAGCGGACGGCGTGGGAGACGGCGCCGTTGGCGTCCTCCATGAACCCGGCCGGGATGACGGCTTTCGTGCGGCCCCGGTCGTCGGTGAGGACGACGGAGCCCTCGCCGCCGGTCCCCGCCGTGCCGTTCTGTGCGGTGCCCGGCTTCGCGGTGAGGCCGGTGAGGGTGAGCGGGAAGTCGAAGCTGGTGGGGGCGTCGGTGGAGCGCAGGACGAGCGTCTCCTTGACCCCGCCGGCCCGCGAGTCCAGCCACAGATCGGTCTCGGGCAGGACCTCGCGGTAGCTGACACGGCTGTCCGCCGCGCCGTCCTCCGTGGTGGCCTCCGCGCTTCCCCTGGCGTTGGCCGCACCGTCCAGCCCGTACGCGAAGGACTCACCGGAGGGGAAGGTGACGGCCGCGAGCCGGTCCGCGTCCGCCCGGCCGGCGAGCCGTACGCCCACGGAGCCCGCCGCGCCCGCCCAGCCGCCGTCCGTCGCGACCAGCGCGGGGTCGACCGGCCGCCAGCCGCCCGCGCTGTCGCGGTAGTGGAGCGGGGTGGTGGAGAGTTCGGTCGTCTCGGTGCCGTCGGCGTTCGCGTACGTACGGCTGTGCGCGGCGCGTTCGGAGACGATCTCCTTGCTGGTCGCGCGGTCGAAGCCGGTGACGGCGGGCGCGGGCGGCGTGGCGACGGAGGCGGTGTTGCGCCCCTCGTCCGGCTTCCGCACCGACGGCGCGCGCAGCGGGTACTTGGCCCGCAGCGACTGCCCGGTGGTCCGGTTGGTGCCGTCGGCGACCAGATGGTCCCGGCCCTCGGCGCTGCCCCAGCGCTGCCCCGGCCCCTTGGCGCCGGGCAGCGGCTCGGGGAACAGCGGGAACCCCACCCCGGCCACCGCCAGGGTGCCGACGGCGACGAAGCCGATCGCGGCGAGCGCGATCAACTTGACCCAGCCGGTACGGCACAGACGGGCCATCAGGAACTTCCGCACATGCCTGCGGTACACCGGCACGGTCCCCCCACCGATCCGAGACGAAACGATCAACCAGATGATGAGGACGATGTGATGGACATGTCGAGACCCGCACGCAGGGTTCACCTACTGGCCTTATTCGAGGGGGCGTTATTCACCCGGCCGCTACCGCACCGTTCACCCAGAGACGCTTAGCGTCCAGCGCATGACTCTCAATTCGCCCCGAAGAACCGGGCGTTGGACGGCACTCGCCACGGCGGTGGCGGCCGCCCTGCCCCTGCTCGTAGCCCTTCCCGGCGCCGCGCACGCGGCCGTGCCGCTCACCTGCAACACCAGCGGCCCGACGTACGCGATCGACTCGGCCGGCAAGCTGCTGCGCCAGGACATGCCGTCGCCGGGCGTCGGCAACGCCCTGCCCGCGCCCACCACCATCGACACGGGGTGGTCCGGCTACGGCAGGATGCTGGCCGGTCCCGCGGGCGCCTTCTACGGGATCAAGTCGGACGGCATCTACTACAGCCACCGCATCAGCGCGACGTCCACCTGGGACGTGCACCACAAGAAGATCAGCACCGGTTTCAGCGAGTTCCGCACGGGCACCCGGACCGACGACATCACCATGGACCGCGGCGGGAACCTCTGGACGTTCTCCCCCGACAGCGGCGGGCTGCGCTGGTGGCGCTACGACGCCGCCGCCGATGATTTCGTGAACGACGGCGGCAAGATCGTCGACATGGGGTGGGACCGCTACGACGCGATCTACGCCGGTGACAAGGGCGTGGTGTACGGCCGCGCCGTCGCCGACGGCAAGCTCTACCGGTCCCGCTACGACTACACCAGCCAGCGCTGGCTGGAGCGCCATGTCCTGGTGTCCGCCGCGGACTGGAGCGACACCAAGTACATGAGCTCGTACGGCGGGGACACGCTGTTCCGGGTCAAGGGCAACGGCGAGGTCCGCTACTACCGCTACGACGAGACGCTGGGTAACTTCCCCGTCTACAACAAGCTGGTGGAGAGCAGCGGCTGGGCGGCGTACACCTCGGTGTCCACGACCCCCGACTCCTGCCGGCTCGACTCCAACCACACGCCGCCGTCACCGGCCGTGGGGCTGGAGTCGTACAGCCGCGGCTCCGCGATGCGCTCCTCCTCGGGCGCGCTGGAGTACGCGTACACCGACAACATCGGCCGCCTGGTGTACGGCAGGCAGACCGACCCGTCGGACTTCAACGGCGTCAAGTGGACGACCATCTCCGGCAACGAGGCATTCAGCGGGCAGCCGGCCCTCGCCGAGCACGCCGACGGCCGGGTCGTGGTGAGCGCGCACAACACCTCGGGAAGCGTCTGGCAGCGCAACCAGGCCGCCGTGTCGTCCGAGGACTGGGGCAACTGGATCAACCTCGGCGGGGCGATGGCGCAGCACGCCGTCACCGGAAAGACCCCGACCGGGCTGCTCGTCCAGTTCGCGTCGGACGCGAGCGGCAAGCCGTGGTACCGCATCCAGCAGCGCGCCAATGTGGACTTCATGGGCTGGATGCCGCTCGGGGGCAGCGGCTTCGACGGGCCGTTCACCGCGGTCACCGTCCGCGACGGGATCCAGCTCTTCGGGCGGAACGCCTCCGGCGTGCTGAGCACGGCGCTGTTCAAGGAGGCCGGCACGCTGTCCGCGTGGACCGCGCTCGGCGCGCAGGGCGTGACCGGCACCCCGGCGGTCGTCGTCTACCCGGGCTACCGTCTGCGCGTCTTCGCCACGGACGGCAACGGTACGGTCGTGACGACCGTCCAGTCCGCCGAAGGCGGCGCCTACGGGGAGTGGTCCGCGATCGACGGGGTCACCGCGAAGGGCTCGCCCACCGCCGTGATCAGCCCGGTCAACGGGATCACCGAAGTGCTGGTGCTCGGTACGGACGGCACGATCCACAACACCGGTGAGGCGCAGCAGGGCACGGGCGTCTGGCGGCCCTGGCAGCAGCCGACCGCCGAGCAGGCGGCCACCGAGCCGACCGCGTTCGAGTACACCGACGCGTCGGGGCCGACCTGGGCCTATATGTTCCGTTCGGCGGACAACCAGACCCGGGTGTACCACTTGGACCTGGGCTTCGCCCGCATGGCGCGGAGCGCTCAGGGCGCGGCCGGCTCCCCGGCCGACGCGCCGGTCTTCACCGGCCGGACGCTGCCGGCCCCGCCGGCGAAGTGACGGCGGGGGCGCCGGCCGCGGTCACGTGGCCGGCGCCCTCCCGGGGGCTCTCCGCCGAGGGGGCGCCCTTCCGCGGGCCGGGGTCCGGGCGGAGCATGATCGCTCGGGAGACCACGAAGGTGATGGGGATGGCCCCGGCCGCCGCGATCAGCGGCGCGTACCGGCTGCCGAAGTGCAGGACGTCCACCAGCACATAGACGCCGACGGTGGTGATGACGAAGTTCGCCGCGTTGGTGAGCGGGAACAGCAGGAACTTCCGCCAGGTGGGGCGCGTCCGGTAGGTGAACCAGCTGTTCAGGAAGAACGAGCCGATCATGCTCAGCACGGACGCGGCGACATGCGCGGCGACATACGGCAGCCGGGTCAGCAGCAGTAGGTAGAAGGCGTAGTACGTACCTGTGTTCGCCGCTCCCACCAGCGCGAATCTGACCATCTGGATCCGGACCGTCATGTGCGTGCGCGCTCCCCCTGGTTACGGCTCCGGCGGAGGCCGCTTCACCCCAGGAGAACAGAAACCGGCGAGAATGTCGCGGAAGGACATTCCGTACGACCAAGAAGCAACCGTTCGATGAACGGGGCGAATTGACGCCTGTTTTCCCGCTTTGTGCTGGCATATTCGAGCTTCATGCCGACCTTGAAGCCCTTACGCGGCCTGACCACCGCGTCCGCCCAGCCGGCCGTGCCCGCCCCGCCGGCCACCTCCGCCCTGCCCGCCGCGTCCGGCCTGCCCGCCGTCGCCGCCGCGCTGATCACGCTGGTCTCCGTCTGCGCCGGTGACGCCGTGGCCCGCGTCTTCCCCTTCGGGCCGCGGAACCGCAGCGTCAGCGACCTCGGGAATCAGTTCGTACCGTTCCACGCCCAGCTGTGGGACCTGCTGCACGGGCGGGCCGAGGGCGGCATCCTGCTCAACTGGCGGTCGGGGTACGGCACCGCGTTCCTGCCCGATCTCGGTACGTATCTGACCAGCCCGTTCGCCGTGCTGGTCGGGCTCTTCCCCCGGGACCGGATCGATCTCGCGGTCTATGTGATCACCCTGCTCAAGATGGCCGCCGCCGGGGCCGCCATGACCGTGCTGCTGCTCCAACTGGCCCGGGGCGCGCGCCATTCGCCCCGGTGGGCGGCGGCCGTGCTCGGCGCCGGGTACGCGCTCTGCGGCTGGTCCGTCGCCGAGGCGGCGTACAACCCCATGTGGCTGGACGGCCTCATCGCCTTCCCGCTCCTCTGTCTGGTCGGCGAGTGGGCCCGGACGGCGCGGCGGCCGGTGCTCGGTCCGCTGGTCGTCGCCCTCGCCTGGACCGCCAACTTCTACACCGCCTACATGGCCACCCTCGGGGCCGCGCTGGTGCTCTGCCTTCGCCTGCTGCTGGACGAGGAGCGGACCGTACGCGAGCGCCTCCGGGGCCTGGCGCGGGCCACCGGCACGGTGCTGCTCGGCACCGGGCTGGCCGCTCCCGTCCTCGTCCCCGTCTTCCTCGGCACCCGGCACGCGTCCCCCGGCTGGACGAAGGAGTTCGTGCCCGTCCCCTGGACGCAGCTGTTCGCGCGCATGCTCCCGGCCACGTATACCTTCTTCACCCCCGCGCTGTTCCTGGGCGCGTGCGTGCTGCTGCCCGCCGCCGCCCTGCTCGCGCACCGCTCGGTGCCATGGCGCGTGCGGGCCGGCTGGGCGGCGCTGGTGGTGGCGGTGGCGCTGTCGTTGCAGTGGGGGCCGACGAGTCTGGCGTGGCACGCCTTCGCGATCCCCAACGGCAGCACGTACCGCCAGACGTTCATACTCTCCGGGATCCTCGTCCTCGCCGCCTGGACCGGTCTCAGCCACGGCTGGCCGGGCCGTCGCGCCCTGCTCGCCGGTACGGGCGTGCTCGTGGCGCTCGCGCTCGCCGCGTCGGCCGACAGGATGCCCGACGGGATGCCCGACGCGCGGGCGCTGGCGCTCTTCGGCGGCGGGGTGGCCACGGCGGCGGCCGGTCTGGCGCTGGCGCGCAAACGCGGATACGCCGTACTCGCCGCGCTGCTGCTGGTGGGCAGCCTGACCGGGCAGGCCGCGGCCACCACCGCCTACGCGGACCGCAAGCGGCTGCACGTGCTGGACGACTACCCGGCCTGGGGCGCGGACCAGAGCGCCAGGGCGGCGGCGATCGCGCGGGCGGACGGATGGCCGCGCTACCGCACGGATCCCGGGCGTGAGCGGATCACCGGCAACGACCCGCTGCTGCTCGGCGGCGAGGGCGGTGAGTACTACAGCAGCCATACGCCCGCCGTGCTGACCAGCACGATGGCCGCGCTCGGCGGCGGCTGGACATCCGGCGGCCGGGTGGTGGAGAGCCTCGACAACCCGGTCACCGACGCGATCTTCGCGGTGGGCGCGCGCCTGCGTACCGAGCCGGGGCACGCGCCGGTGCTCGTGCGGGCGCCGGCGCCGCCGCTGGTGACCGTACGGCCGGAGGCGCGGGCCGCTGCGGAGCTCCGGTACGGGCGTTCGCCCTTCCGCAACCAGGAACTCCTGC
This sequence comes from Streptomyces scopuliridis RB72, assembly GCF_000718095.1. Taxonomy (GTDB): domain Bacteria; phylum Actinomycetota; class Actinomycetes; order Streptomycetales; family Streptomycetaceae; genus Streptomyces; species Streptomyces scopuliridis. The sequence continues at coordinate 136,042 of NZ_JOEI01000007.1, forward strand.
TCGGCGCCCGGGTCTACAGCCGCGTCCTCACCTCCCCCCGGGCCGCCGCCGTGTGCCCGGCCGGCACCGAGGTCTTCCTCTTCGCGCCCGGCTACTACGGCACGGCCCGGCTGGGCGACAGCCCGCCCGTCGCGCTGACCGGCCGACTTCCCAAGCGCCGGGCGGCGATGGTCTCGCTCGGCACGGCGGAGCGCGCGGGTATCCCGGTGACCTTCGACGGCGCGCGCCCGCGCGAGTGGAGCGTGGGCTGTCTGGACCGCAAGCGGCTGTCGGCGGCGGTGGACCGGCTGACGGACACGGGCGCCGTCTCGGTGACGGTGACAGACAGCGGCGTACGGGCCGAGGTCCCGGCCGGCAGCAGGGGGCTCGCGGTGCTCGCGGCGCCCCGTATCGCGGGCTGGAGCTGTGACGGCAAGCCCGCCGCCTCCTACCTCGGGCTGGTCGCGGCGCCGCTGAACGGATCGGATGGATCGGGCGGGTCGGACGGATCGGACGGATCGCAAACCACCGTGGACTGCTCGTTCCGGCCGCCGGGGCTGCGCTCGGGACTGACGGTGGGGGCAGCGGCCGTGTTCGTGCTGGTCACCGTCGCTTTCCTGACCATCGCGCGTCGTCGCGCCATGCGCGCGTCGCCCCCGCGACATCAACCCTTCACCCATTGAGCACTGAGGTGTGGCCCGCCGGGGCCGCGCCGGAGCGTAGTTTCCGCGCATGTCTTCTCTTTTGAGCAACCGGCTGGCGAAGAGGATCCTGCGACCTGCCGCCGGACTGGTAGACCGGCGCATCAAGCACTCGCCCCTGCGTAAAGATCTCGACACCCTGAAGCGCGAGGTCGCGGACCTGCGCGCTCAGCAGTACGCGTTCGGCCTGCTGTTCGACCGGACGGGGCGGAGCGGCCACCGGGTGCCCACGCCCGCTCAGATCGACACCCTCGTACGACAGATAGCCGAGGTGACCGGGGAGGACGGCGGGTACGCCCGGCGTAACGTCACCGTCGCGTACCGCAATGTGATCGCCCTGGAGGCGCTGGCCGTGGGCCGGCTGGCCGGCTCCACCTCGAACGTGTGCGGCAAGCTCGCCACCGTCCCGCTGCTCTCCCCGCCCAACGGCGACGTCCTGGAGATCGGCACGCTGTACGGCCTGTTCTCGGCCACGATGATGCGCATGCTGCACCGGGCCGGCACGGAAGCGCGGCTCACGATCGTCGACCCGCTGGTGGGCAGCCAGCTCCAGCCCGGCGCGAAGCAGTCCGCCGAGCCGACGGGCACGCCGGTGCGCATGGACGTCGTACGCGCCAACCTCGCGCTGGGCGGCCGGTCCGGCGAGGAGGCCCGCATACAGCAGGGCTTCTCCGGGGACCCGGAGGTGCGGGCCGCGGTCTCCGACCGTGAGTACGGCGTGATCGTGGTGGACGGTGACCACTCCGCGGAAGGCGTGCTGGCCGACCTGGAGTGGGTCGAGGAGATCGTGGCACCCGGCGGGATCGTCGTCCTCGACGACTACGGCGACGGCCACTGGCCGGGCGTCCAGGAGGCCACGGACAAGCACCTGGCGAACGGCACGTCGCGGCTGGAGATGCTGGGCCGCGTCTCGACGTCGGCGTTCCTGCGGGCGCGGCCGGCGTAGACGAGTAAGTCCGAAGTCCCGTCTGCCCGGCCCCGGGTGGGTCGCTGACCGCCACCCCGCAGTCGCCGCCGTCGCCGCCGCGCGCGCTACGGCGGCGCCGGGGCGCGTGACGGATCCACCCGGGCCGGCGGCCGGCGGTCCTCGAAGGACCGTCAACCCGCTACCCGGAGGTCCGTTTCATCGGCTGACGGCAGGCGGCACCCCGGCCCCGGCGCCGTCAGCCGCCGCCGTCAGCCGCCGCACTGCTCAAGCATCGCCCGCTTGTCCGCCGTGGTCACCGGCATCTCGTACTTGAGCGCGACCTGACCGAAGCGGACCGCGTACGAGCACCGGATCGCCTTGTCCGGCGGGAGCCAGGACGCCGGACCCGAGTCGCGCTTGGCCGAGTTGGCGCGGCCCTCCACCGGCAGCAGGTTCAGCACGTCGTTCGCCAGTTGTCGGCGCTTCTTCTCGGACCAGCGGGCGGAGCCGAGCTGCCAGCTGTAGGACAGCGGCACGACATGGTCTATCTGCACCTCGCTCGCGCGCTGCTTGCTCCACTCGATGGTCTTGCCGGTGTAGGGGTCGTGCAGCGTCATCGAGGCGACCACGCAGTCGGAACCTGAGCGGAAGCGCAGCTCCTGGCCGTCGCGCTGGAGAAGATCGTTCCGGGTGTCGCACCCGTTCCGCGCCAGCGGTACCCCGTCCGCCGTGTCCATCCAGGCGTAGCCGAATTCATCCCGGTCATAACCGGTCTTGGGCCCCCGCCCGGCGGTGCGTACCTGCGCGATGAGCTGCCGCGCGCTCTTCCGGTCAGCCTCGGAACTGATCGCCGCGAGCCCCGGCTTGGTCCCGTCAGGATTCCCGAGCGGCCCGGCCCCGTACCCGCCACCACCGCTCCCACTGCCCCCACTCGACGCCGAAGCCGACGCCTCGGGATCCGCGCCCAACTCCCCCGTACACCCCGTCAGCACCACCACGGACACCACAGGAAGGACAAGGGCCCTTCCCCCACGACACGTTCGCGCTATTCGTTCACCAAGACTGCTCACCGCCGCACTCTACCGAGCACGCGGCACGCCGAAACGCGCCCCACCGCACGCCCCGCTACGACCCCAGGATCGTCGCCAGGAACTCGCCCGTCCACGCCAGCAGTTCGCGTCCCACCACCGGCTTGCCGCCGATCTTCCCGCTCGTCGGGCGCGGTACCAGGATCTGGTGCGCCGGGGCCTTGATGACCGTACGGGGATAGAGCCGCTTCAGGCGCAGCTCCTGCGACTCCCGCAGCTCCACCGGCGCGAACCGGATGTTCGCGCCCTGGAGCACGATCTCGCCGACCCCGCACGCCCGCGCCAGCATCCGCAGCCCCGCCACCAGCAGCAGGTTCTCCACCGGCTCCGGAAGCTTGCCGTAGCGGTCGGTGAGCTCCTCGCGGACCGCCGCGATGTCCTCCTCCGTATTGGCGGAGGCGATCGAACGGTACGCCTGCAGCCGCAGCCGCTCGCCCGGCGCGTACTCGTGCGGGACATGCGCGTCGACCGGCAGCTCGATCTTGACCTCCAGCGGCGGCGCCTCCTCCACCCCGCCCTCGATGGACGCGCGGTAGTCGGCGACCGCCTCGCCCACCATCCGTACGTACAGATCGAAGCCGACGCCCGCGATATGCCCCGACTGCTCGCCGCCGAGCAGATTGCCCGCGCCGCGGATCTCCAGGTCCTTCATCGCGACATACATGCCCGCGCCCATCTCCGTGTGCTGGGCGATGGTCGCCAGGCGCTCGTGGGCGGTCTCGGTCAGCGGCTTCTCCGGCGGGTAGAGGAAGTACGCGTAGCCGCGGTCCCGGCCACGCCCCACCCGGCCCCGCAGCTGGTGCAGTTGCGAGAGGCCGAAGTTGTCGCCGCGCTCCACGATCAGGGTGTTGGCGTTGGAGATGTCGATCCCGGACTCGACGATCGTCGTGGAGACCAGCACGTCGAATCTCTTCTCCCAGAAGTCGACGACGACCTGCTCCAGCGCGCTCTCGCCCATCTGGCCGTGCGCCGTCGCGATCCGCGCCTCGGGGACGATCTCGCGCAGCCGCGCCGCCGCCCGGTCGATCGACTCCACGCGGTTGTGGATATAGAAGACCTGGCCCTCGCGCAGCAGTTCACGCCGGACGGCCGCGCCGATCTGCTTCTGCTCGTACGGGCCGACGAACGTCAGCACCGGATGGCGCTCCTCCGGCGGCGTGGTGATCGTCGACATCTCGCGGATGCCGGTGACGGCCATTTCGAGCGTACGGGGAATGGGCGTCGCGGACATCGTGAGGACATCGACATTGGCGCGCAGCTTCTTCAGCTGCTCCTTGTGCTCCACACCGAACCGCTGCTCCTCGTCGACGATGACCAGCCCCAGGTCCTTGAACCTGGTCTCGGACGAGAACAGCCGGTGCGTACCGATGACGATGTCGACCGCGCCCTCCCGCAGGCCCTGGAGCGTCGCCTTCGCCTCCGCGTCCGACTGGAAACGGGACAGCGCCTTCACGGCGACCGGGAACTGCGCGTACCGCTCGGAGAACGTGCCGAAGTGCTGCTGCACCAGCAGCGTCGTCGGCACGAGGACCGCGACCTGCTTGCCGTCCTGGACCGCCTTGAAGGCCGCCCGTACGGCGATCTCCGTCTTGCCGTAGCCGACGTCGCCGCAGATCAGCCGGTCCATCGGGACCGTCTTCTCCATGTCCTCCTTGACCTCGGCGATGGTGGAGAGCTGGTCGGGCGTCTCCACGTACGGGAAGGCGTCCTCCAGCTCCCGCTGCCAGGGCGTGTCGGGGCCGAAGGCATGGCCGGGGGCCGCCATCCGCGCCGAGTAGAGCTTGATCAGGTCGGCGGCGATCTCCTTGACCGCCTTCTTGGCGCGCGCCTTGGTCTTCGTCCAGTCCGCGCCGCCGAGGCGGTGCAGCGTCGGGGCCTCGCCGCCCACGTACTTGGTGACCTGTTCCAGCTGGTCGGTGGGGATGTAGAGGCGGTCGCCCGGCTGGCCGCGCTTGGCCGGGGCGTACTCGACGAGCAGATACTCCCGCGTCGCGCCCTGCACCGTACGCTGCACCATCTCGACATAGCGGCCGACGCCGTGCTGTTCGTGGACGATGTAGTCGCCCGTCTCCAGCGTGAGCGGGTCGATCGTCTTGCGGCGCTTGGCCGGCATCCGGGCGCCGTCCTTGCCCGCCGCCTTCTGGCCGGAGAGATCGGTCTCGGTGAGCACGGCGAGCTTGAGGTCCGGATCGACGAAGCCGTAGTCGATCGAGCCGCAGGCGACATGGACGAGGGACGGGGTGATCTCCGCCAGACCGCGGGCGGTACGGGCCCCGGGGGTGTCGAGCCGGGCCGCGATGCCCTCGCCGCCGAGGACCTCGACCGTACGGGCCGCCGTGCCGTGCCCCTCCGTGACGAAGACCGTACGCCAGCCGTCCGCCAGCCAGCCCTTGGTGTCGGCGAGCGCGCGTGCGGTGTCGCCGCGGTACGACTCCGGGGCGCGCATCCCCAGCGTGATGGCCTCGCCCGACGCGTCCTCCAGCTCCTCGTCCACGGCGAACGGGGAGACCGACCACCACATCATGCCCAGCTCACGGGCGTGCTCCCGGACGTCCGCGATGCCCCGCAGCGAGGCCGCGCCGACATCGATCGGGGCCTCTCCGCCGTCGGCGCTGGCCGCCCAGGACGCCTGGAGGAACTCCTGGCTCGTCGCCACCAGGTCCGCCGCCCGGGTCCGTACCCGCTCCGGGTCGCAGACCAGCGCCATCGAACCGGCCGGCAGGACGTCCAGCAGCAGCTCCATGTCGTCGACGAGGACCGGCGCCAGGGACTCCATGCCCTCGACCGCGATCCCCTCCGCGATCTTGCCCAGCAGCTCGCCCAGCTCCGGATGCTGCTCGGCGAGCGCGGCGGCCCGCTCCCGGACCTGCGGGGTGAGCAGCAGCTCCCGGCAGGGCGGCGCCCACAGCCCGTGTTCGGCCACCTCCAGGGAGCGCTGGTCGGCCACCTTGAAGTAACGGATCTCCTCGACGTCGTCGCCCCAGAACTCCACCCGCAGGGGGTGCTCCTCGGTGGGCGGGAAGACATCCAGGATGCCGCCGCGCACGGCGAACTCGCCGCGCTTCTCGACCAGCTCGACCCGGGCGTACGCGGCGGCGGCCAGCGCCTCCGTGATCTCGTTCAGATCGGCGCTCTGGCCGCCGCGCAGCGCGACCGGCTCCAGCTCGCCGAGCCCCTTGACCTGCGGCTGGAGCACGGAGCGTACGGGCGAGACCACCACGCTGACCGGGCCGGCCGTGGGGTCGTCCTTCGCCGGGTGCGCGAGCCGGCGCAGCACGGCGAGCCTGCGGCCCACGGTGTCGGAGCGGGGCGAGAGCCGCTCGTGCGGCAGGGTCTCCCACGACGGGTACTCGACGACGGTGTCCGGGTCCAGCAGCGAGCGCAGGGCCGCCGCCAGATCCTCGGCCTCCCGCCCGGTGGCGGTCACGGCCAGCACCGGCCGCCCGGCCTCCCGCGCCAGCGCGGCCACCGCGAAGGGCCGCGCCGCGGGCGGTCCGACGAGGTCGATGTGCGGGCGGTGACCATCGGTGGCGGCCTTCACCGCTTCGGCGAGCGCCGGGTCACGTACGACGGCGTCCAGCAGACCGTGCAGGCTCATGAAGGGGGGTTCCATCCAGGTCCGAGATCGATCGGGCGGGCTGAGAGTGCGGGCAACGCAAGGGACCCGACACGTCTCACGGGCCGGGGGTTCTCCAGCGTACGACGCCGGTGTGACACCCGGGACCGGAAGCCGGCCGGAGCGGGGGCCGGTGACGGGAACCAGGAATGATCGAACCCGATCGTTCATTGAAGGAAGCACGGGACGCGGGCCGTGACCGGCGCGACGTCCGACGCCGGATTTCCGACGATGGGATGGATCAGCATGCCTCTTGAGGGTGAGTACGAGCCCAGCTCGCTGCCGATGGCACGCGAGCAGGTCGAGGTGTACGAGAACTCGGGCGGTACGGAGGGGACGACGCTGCACGGCATGCCCGTCATCGTCCTCACCACCCGGGGCGCGAAGAGCGGCAAGATCCGCAAGAGCCCGCTGATGCGAGTGGAACACGACGGCGTCTACGCGGCGGTCGCCTCACTGGGCGGCGCCCCCAAGAACCCGGTCTGGTACCACAACGTCACGGCCGACCCCCGGGTGGAACTCCAGGACGGCCCGGTACGCCAGGACATGATCGCCCGCGAGGTCACCGGCGAGGAGAAGACCGTGTGGTGGAACCGCGCGGTCGAGGCGTTCCCGCCGTACGCCGAGTACCAGACGAAGACGGACCGCGAGATCCCCGTCTTCATCCTGGAGCCGTCACCCAACCCCCACTGATCAGCTGCCCCCTGTGCCCCGGGCCGTCCTGGGGCACAGGGGGTGTCCCACGGATGAGTGTTTCGAGGGGAAACGGTATCGCCGCACGCGCGTCGGCGACATCATTTCAGTCTCATGCGTGGAGTCTCATGCGCGCGAGGGGGAGGGAGACCCGGAGGAGCTGCTTCCGCTGATCACCCAGCGGCTCAACCCTGGTGGGGTCCTGGTCTTCTCCCACCCTCCGGCCATCCCCGGCACATCTGGCGCTCAGGGCATGTACAAGGGCGGCTTCGCGGGCAAGGCGATGTACACCTACCGCTACAGCCACACGCCCGCCGCATGGAAAGCGCGATTGCTCGGTGCCGGATTTGCCGAAGTGGACGCACAGGTGCTCGACGCACCGGCACCCGGCCACATCGGAACGCTGATCGTCCGCGCCACCGTCACGTAGGCCGTGGCGGCCTACGGCCGGGTGCCCCTCTCCCTTGGGGCCTCGGTCGCGTTCCGGACCGCCGACGGCCCGACGGATGGTGAGGCCGGTACCGCCGGCCGCACGTCGGTGGGGACGGCCCGGCCGGCCGGGGTGGACGGGGTGGCGGGGGTGGACGGGGTGGCGGGGGTGGCGGTCCGAGTTCTCTCGGTGGGGCGAGTGCTGGCGGGAGCCTTTGACGCCGACGGAGTCGGCACAGGCGAGGGGCTGGTCGCGGGTGGTGGCGGGGCCAGAGGGATCGTCGGTGGCAGCGGCGTCATGTCCGTCGACAAGCGCAGCGGCAGCGCGACGAGGGCGGCGACGGCGCATGCCGCGCCGACCCCGACCGCGGTACGGCGCAGTCGGCGGCGCGTCGCGGCGCGGCGGATCGCTTCGTAACGGCCGGGGGGCGGGCCGAGGTTGTCGGACGGCGGGCGCAGGATGACGGCCAGGGGGTCGTCGGGCTCGAAGTCCGGGCCCTCGTCAGAGTGTGTGATCAAGGCTTCTCCTCAGGTGGGCGCGGAGCAGTTGTCTGGCCGCGTGGAGGTCGGCCTTGATGGTTCCTTCCTTGCGCCCGGTCAGCACGGACACCTCCCGGATCGGCATGTCAGCGTAGTAGTGCAGCAGGATCGGGACGCGCAGTCGTTCCGGCAGCGACTGCACGAGCAGGCGCACCGACGGGTCGGGCTGTTCGGTGTGGGGGCGAACGGCGGCTTCGGAGGTGGCGCGGCGCACGGCCTTGCGCTCGCGCTCAAGCTTGCGCCAGTGGTCCCGGACGAGGTTGGCCGCGGTGACATAGAGGAAGCCCTGGGGCTCCGCGACGGATGTCCAGCGGGCCCAGAGCCGGGTGAACGCCTCCGAGGCGATCTCGTGGGCCGTCTCGTTGTCGTCGACCAGCCGGCGGCACCAGCCGGCGAGGCGCGGGTAGAGGGCGGCGAACAGCTCGGACGCTGCCTTCTCACGGGACCGTTTCAACGCTCTCCATGGTCGTGATGGCACTCGTGGGGACTCGTGCGGACTCGTGGGGAAGGACCCCGGGCCGCCGGCGTACGTTCCGTTGGCCCGGGATCCGAGGCGGCTGGCCCGGGATCCGAGGCGGCCGCGGGTCAGCGGCTCGCAGACTCCAGCGCGGCGAAGACGATCACGTTGTCGCGGTAGTCGTCACCGGTACGGGGGCCGCCACATGTGATGAGCCGCAGCTCCGGACGGTCCACGTCCCCGTAGACCTCGTCCGCCGGGAAGTCGGCCTTGGCGACCGTCCGTATCGCGTTGACGGCGAACGTGGCCGTCTTGCCGTTCTCCAGGCGCGCCGTGATCGTGTCGCCCCGCCGCAACTCCGCGAGACGACGGAAGACCCCGTCCCCGTAGTCACCGACCGTGACATGGCCGAGGATCACCGACGGGCCGGTCTGACCCGGCGTCGGTGAGTGCCGGTACCAGCCCGCCCTGTCGTCCGCCGTGATCGGGGGCACCTGCACGCTGCCGTCCGAGGCCAACCCCAGCCGCATGACAGGGGTGTTGACTCCGATGGCTGGGATCCGCAACCCGACCGGGACCGAACGTCCCAGGGCATGCGCCTCCTTTGCGGAGGACCGCGAAGGCGGTGGTGCCGCGCCCTCGTGTTTGCTCGCGGGCGGTGCGATCGTGGGCGGGTCGGTCTGGTGGCCGCCGCAGCCGACGAGCAGCGAGGCCAGCGCCGCGGCCGCCGCGGTGGCGAAGGCACGCCTGGAGAGCGAGGTCATGCCCCGGTCGCCTGCCGACGGCGTACGAGGAAGTACCCCGCGCCGCCCACCGCGAACGCCGCGGCGGCGCCCCCGCCGATCAGCCCGGCGTTGGTTCCGGAACCTGTCGGCGCCACACCGGTGTCGGGCGCTCCCTCCGGTACGACGCGGACCTGGCCCGACTCCCTGGTCGGTGCTTCGGTCGGGACCGCGCTCGCCTCGGCGGCCGGAGCCGCGCCCTCGGACGGTGTTTCGGCCGGGACCGGCCTCGTCCTGGACGGTGCTTCGGTCGGGACCGGGGACGGGGCCCGGGTCGCCTCGGCCGGTGCTTTGGTCGGGGCCGGGGTCGTGTCGTCGGCGAACGCGGACGCCCCGCTCGCCAACACGGCGGTGCACGCGAGTGCCAGGGCACTGAGGACAGTTCGGCGCATGTGTCGCTCTCTCTCATCGGTCCGCCGGCCCGGTGATGCGACGGGCGGACTGCGTTACGGGTCGAGCGGAGAGACGAGGCAGCGACAGGACGGGTTGTAAAGAGATGGCAAAGTCGTCAGGAGCGGCGCGGACACGCGAACCGGCCCCGATGGGTGTTGGAGGACACCCACCGAGGCCGGGGAAAACCAACCCTATCGTCCTACTCCGTGGCGATCGCGTTCAGGACGTTCATCCTGCCCGCACGGAACGCCGGGACCAGCGCGGCGAAGAGTCCGACGAAAGCCGAGGCCACGAAGACCGTCAGGATCGTCGGCCACGGGATCTCCAGGACGCCGAGACCCTCCAGGGCCAGCAGCTTCTGGGCCGAGGTGCCCCAGCCCATGCCGAGCCCGAGTCCGAGCAGGGCGCCGAAGAGGGCGATGACCACCGACTCCAGCCGGATCATGCGGCGCAGCTGGCGGCGGGAGAGGCCGATCGCCCGGAGCAGACCGATCTCGCGGGTCCGCTCCACCACCGACAGCGCCAGGGTGTTCACCACTCCCAGCACCGCGACGATGATCGCGAGCGCCAGCAGGCCGTAGACGATATTGAGGAGTTGGCCTATCTGGTCCTTCAAGTCCTGCTTGAAGTCGGTCTGGTTCTGCACCGTGTACTGCGGGTAGGCCGCCAGCGAGCCCTTGAGGGCGGCGTACGCCTCCTTCTCCTTGCCGTCCTCGGCCGCCACGAACATGATCATGTTCTTGGGCATCTTGTCGGCCGGCACATACCGCTGGGCGGTCGTGATGTTGGTGTACATCGCGCCCTTGTCGACATTCGTGTCGTCCGAGGTGATCGCCGCGACCGTCAGCTCGGCGCTCCTCCCGCCCGGGAAGACGACCGACATCCGGTCACCGACCTTCACGCCGTGCTTCTTGGCGTAGGCGTCGCCCACCGACATCGCGTCCTTGCCGTACGCGGCGGACAGTTCACCCGCGACGGTCTCGCGGCGCAGGTCCTGGGCGTAGGTCGGGTCGGCGGCGACGATGCCGTCGGACTCCGTCGTTCCGTCCGGGGCGGTCAGCTTGACGTCGACCCACTTGTACTCGGTGACATGCGCGATGTCCGGTGCCTTCTCCAGCGCCGCCTGGGCCTGCGGCATGATCGGCTGGCCGTTGTCGGACTGGACGATGAAGTCCGCGCCGACCGACTTGTCGAGCTCGTCGGTCGCCGAGGCGACCATCGAGGACCCGACCACCGACAGACAGGCCACCAGCGCGAGCCCGATCATCAGCGCGGCGCCCGTCGCTCCCGTACGCCGCGGATTGCGCAGCGCGTTGCGCTCGGCCATCCGGCCGACCGGGCCGAACATCCGCAGCACGACCGCGCTGAGCGCCCGGACCAGACCGCCGGCGAGCAGCGGACCGATCACGACGAAGCCGATCAGCGTGCAGACCACGCCCGCCCCGAGGAAGACCGAACCCTCACTGGCCTCGTCGGCCCGCGCCGCCATGAGGAGCGCGGCAGCGCCGGCGCCGGTGAGCACCAGACCGATGGCCGCCCTGATCCATCCGGACCGGCCGTCGGCGGGGGTGCCCGCGTCGCGCAGGGCCGCCATCGGGGAGATCTTCCCGGCCCGACGGGCGGGAACGTACGCGGAGACGACGGTGACGACGACACCGAGCACCAGCCCGATCACCGGAGTCGTCCACTTCACCGTCAGATCCTGGGTGGACAGCTCCATGCCCATGGAGGACATGAGCTCCATCAGACCGACGGCCAGCCCCACCCCGGCGGCGACACCGGCGACCGAACCGAAGACCCCGAGCAGCACCGCCTCCAGCAGCACCGAGCGGTTGACCTGCTGACGGCTGGAGCCGAGGGCCCGCATCAGCCCGATCTCGCGGGTCCGCTGCGCGACCAGCATCGAGAACGTGTTGACGATCAGGAAGACGCCGACGAGGAAGGCGATCCCGGCGAAGCCGAGCATCGCGTACTTCATCACGTCGAGAAAGGAGCCGACATCCGCGCGGTTCGCGTCCGCGGCCTCCTTCTGCGTCTGGAGCTTGTACGGACCGCCGCCGAGGGCGGCCGCCACATCCTGCTTCAGCGTGCTGTTACTGACGCCCTCGGCCGCGGTGACATTGACATGGGTGAACCGGCCGGTGTCCCCGAGCAGTTCGCGCTGGGAGGTCGCCGTGTCGAAGAAGATGACCGCCGCACCGGGGTTGGTGACGGTGAACGTGGCGATACCGGAGATCTTCGCCCGGAAGTCACCCGTGACCGCGATGGTGCGCAGCTCGTCGCCTATCGCGAGATCGTGCTTCTCGGCGGTGTCGGCGTCGACCATCACCTCCGTGGGCCCGCGCGGCGCGTGACCCGAGGTGATCTCCATCGAACGGAGGTCGTTACGCGTCCAGTTGCCGGCGATCGTCGGCGCACCGCTGCTCGCGCCGACGTTCTTGTTGTCGGCGTTCACGACGGTCACGCTCATGCTGCTGACCGCGCCCTCGGCGGACTTCACCCCGTCCGCCGTCCGCACCGTCTCGACGACCGAGGCGGGCAGCGACTCGGGCTTGCCGGTCTGGGACGTCTCGTCCGCGCCCTTGGCCGCCTTGGGGCTGACCGTGACATCCGAGGACGTCGCGGCGAAGAGCTTGTCGAACGTCGTGTTCATCGTGTCCGTGAACACCAGGGTGCCGCTGACGAACGCCACCGACAACAGGACGGCGACGGCGGAGAGCGCCATCCGCCCCTTGTGCGCGAAGAAGTTGCGCATCGAGGTCCTGAACACGGTCATGACGTACGCCCCCGGGCGTCGAAGTCCTTCATACGGTCGAGCACGGCGTCGGCCGTCGGACGGAACATCTCGTCCACGATCCGGCCGTCCGCGAGATACAGCACCCGGTCCGCGTACGACGCGGCGACCGGGTCGTGCGTCACCATCACGATCGTCTGGCCCAGCTCGTCGACCGACCGGCGCAGGAAGCCCAGTACCTCTGCGCCCGCGCGCGAGTCCAGGTTTCCGGTCGGCTCGTCACCGAAGATGATCTCCGGGCGGGCGGCGAGCGCCCTGGCCACCGCGACCCGCTGCTGCTGACCACCCGACAGCTGGGTCGGCCGGTGCGAGAGCCTGTCGGCCAGACCCACCGTCTCCACGACCCGCCGCAGCCAAGGGCCGTCCGGCTTACGGCCCGCGATGTCCATGGGCAGCGTGATGTTCTCCAGCGCGTTGAGCGTCGGCAGCAGGTTGAACGCCTGGAAGATGAAGCCGATCCGGTCCCGCCGCAGCTGGGTGAGCCGCTTGTCCTTCAGCTTCGTGATCTCGGTCTCGTCCAGATAGATCTCGCCCGAGGTCACCGTGTCCAGCCCCGCGAGACAGTGCATCAGCGTCGACTTGCCCGAGCCGGACGGGCCCATGATCGCGGTGAACTGCCCGCGGTCGATGTCCACATCGACATGATCGAGCGCCACGACCCGGGTCTCCCCCGCGCCGTACGCCTTGACGACCTGCCGCGCTCGCGCCGCGACGGCCGTACGCCCTCCAGTACCCCCGTGCCTGGGAATGGTCACAGCCGTTGTCACGGTAAGTCTCCTATATCGCTTGATCCATCGAGTGTCCGTCGGGTGGTGTTCTGAGTCTGCTGGTTCCGGGGCCCCGGCGCGCTGGTGCACAGCGCAGTCTTCACCTGGGGTTTTCCCCACCCCCCTGCTGCGGTGGGCCCCCTTCGCGGGCCCTCGCGGCGGTAGGACCAACGTAAAGAACCGGCCACCGTTTCCTCGTCCTCCGGCGGGACGAACGACCCCTGGACAGAAGTAAGGAGGACCCCCTAGGGGACTCCACCTCCAGGCTGAGGGGAGGGTGGGTGAATGGGTGGAGTGCGGGCCCTCCCCGGAGAGAGGCCCGGGTGAGAGGGTGTCCCCCTGGAGATACATGCATAGGGAAGGGATCCCGTGAGCGGCGCCGGCGGAAGTACCGAGGACTCCGGACGTACGGAAGCGATACCCGAAGCCCGGGCCACGGCCCCGCCGCCGTCCGGGCCGGGATCCGCACCCACGCCGTCACCGCCGGCGTCGAAGCTGCCCCCGACGGCCGCACCACCCGCACCGCCCGTGACGCCCGTGACCCCCGGCGAGAGCGGCCGGGCGCGCGGTCGCGGACCCGTCGTCGCCGCTCTGATGCTCGGCATGGCGCTCGCCGCGCTCGACGGCACCATCGTCTCCACGGCCGTCCCGCAGATCGTCGGCGACCTCGGCGGATTCGCCGTCTTCTCCTGGCTGTTCTCCGGCTATCTGCTCGCCGTGACGGTCACCCTGCCGGTGTACGGAAAGCTCTCCGACACCTTCGGCCGCAAGCCCGTCCTGATCGCGGGCATCATCCTCTTCCTCATCGGCTCACTGCTCTGCGCCACCGCCTGGAACATGGCCTCCCTGATCGCCTTCCGCGTCGTCCAGGGACTCGGCGGCGGCGCGCTCCAGGGCACGGTGCAGGTCATCGCCGCCGACCTCTACCCCCTCAAGGAACGACCGAAGATACAGGCCAAACTGTCGACGGTCTGGGCCACTTCGTCCGTGGCCGGGCCCGCGCTCGGCGGACTGCTCGCGGGGTACGCGGACTGGCGCTGGATCTTCCTGATCAATCTGCCGGTGGGCGCGGTCGCGCTCTGGCTGGTGATCAAGTACCTGCACGAACCGAACCGGGCCACCTCCACCGAGGGCGCGGCCCTGGACCGGACGCCGCGCCGCCGCGTCGACTGGGCGGGCGCGCTGGCCGTCTTCGCCACCGGAGCGCTGCTGCTCACCGCCCTCGTCCAGGGCGGCGTCGCCTGGCCCTGGATCTCCGTACCCTCGTTCGCCTTCCTCGGCGGCAGCGCGGCCCTCGCCGCCGTCACCGTCGTCATCGAACGCCGCGCCACGGACCCGATCATCCCGGGCTGGGTCTGGCGCCGCCGCACCATCGCGGCCGTCAACCTCGCCCTCGGCGCACTCGGCCTGCTGATGGTCGCCCCGACCGTCTTCCTCCCCACGTACGCGCAGTCCGTGCTCGGCCTCGGCCCGATAGCCGCCGGCTTCGTCCTCTCCGCCATGACCCTGAGCTGGCCCATCAGCGCGGCGTTCTCCAGCCGCGTCTACAACCGCATCGGCTTCCGGCTGACGGCCATCATCGGGATCTCCCTCGCGATGCTGGTCCTGCTCGCCTTCCCGCTCCTCCCCTATCCCGGCCAGGCCTGGCAACCAGCCCTGATCATGCTGCTGCTCGGCGCCGCACTCGGGATCTTCCAACTGCCCCTGATCATCGGGGTCCAGTCGACCGTGGGCTGGTCGGAACGGGGTACGGCCACCGCGTCCATACTCTTCTGCCGCCAGGTCGGCCAGAGCGTGGGCGCCGCCCTGTTCGGGGCGGTGGCCAACGGCGTCCTGGCCGCCCGCCTCACCAACGCCCCCACCCCCGGACTCCCCGACGACCTCGACTCCGTCTCCAAAGCCCTGGAGAACCCGGCCACGCTCACCGCCGAGGCCGCGGACTATCTGCGCCGGGCGATGGACAGCGCGGTGGACTACGTCTACCTGGGCGCGGCGGGAGCGGCCGCCGTCTCCCTGCTGGTGCTCATCTTCGTGGCCCCACGGCGGTTCCCCGTACTCAAGGATCCCGAGTAGGTACTCGCGGATCTTGGCCAGCCCCCGTCAGCCCTCCGCCGGCGCACGCCCCGTGAGCGCCGCCAGGGTGTTCCGTACGTGCGCCATGTGCGCCTGCATTTCCTCGCTCGCCTCCGTGTGCTCCCTCAGCAGCCGCTCCGTCTCGCGTGCGACGCCCTCCGCGTCCGCGCGCGCCCGCGCCAGCAGTTCCTCGGCCCGCGCCGCCGCGTCCTCCTGGCCGTGGCGGGCCTGTTCGCCCGCCTCGGAGAAGGCGCGCTGCGCCGCCACCAGCTGGAGCTGGGCGTACGCCGCGAGTTCGTCCTGCTCGACCCGCGACGCGGCGTCCCGGGCGGCGAATTCGCGCTCCGTCGCCGCCAGTTCTTCGCCCTGCTTCTGCTCCTGCTCGTCGATCACACGCTGAGTGCGCCGGCGCACCTCCTTGAGTGCGGCGAGCGATTCCGCCCGCTGCGCCGTGACCTCGCGCCGCGCCTCGGCCCTCGTCGCCTCGGCGGCGCCCGTGGCGGCGCGCAGGACCTGCTCGGCGTACGCCTCCGCCTCCGCCCGTACGGCGTCGGCCCGTTGACGCGCCGACTCGCGCAGCTGATCGGCCGCCGAACGCGCCATATCGATGACCGCCTGGGCCTCCTCGCGCGCCTCGGTCCGTACCGTCTCGTCCTCCTGGTTCGCCAGGGCCAGGATCTGCTGGGCGCGGCCGCCGAGCTCCTCGTACGTCTGCGGCGGCAGCGCCGCCACCCGCTCCCGCAGTCCCGCGGCCTCGCCCTCCATCTCCTTGGCGAGGACGGTGAGCCGCGCCACGCGTTCCCAGGCGTCGTCACGGTCCCGGAACAGCGCCGTGACCTCCCGCTCGACCTGCTCGGGGCGGTAGCCACGGCCACGTACAAGCACAAAGCCATGAGCCGACAACGGTGCGGCAACCATCCTTGAAGCCCCTCTCCGACACACGACACAGAACGCCATCCGGCACAATCCTGCTGGAGCGAGCCGAAGTGCCCATACCACGACACTCCGCCCAGCCACTTCGGTCAAGGATGCGGCATCAACCACGAAAAGGCAGAAACGCAGAAACCGGAAAAAAGGAACGGCCGGGGCGCCCCCGCATGTCGCGGTGGGCGCCCCGGCCGTCCGTAAGGCCTCTATGCCAAGGCGTCAGGCATCAGGGCGTCAGAGCAGTCCGTCCCACATCTGCTCCAGCAGCACCGACCACCAGTTCTCCGGCGACGACAGCGCCGCCGGGTCCAGCGCCGAGAGCTGCGCCTGGAAGTCGACGGTCCAACGGCCCGCCTGCTCCGGGTTGAGCCCGAACCGCAGCCGCCACATCCGGCCGAGCAGCGCCAGCGAGCGCGTGAACTCCGGCAGTCCGGTGTTCACGAACTGCGGAGGCACCGGCTGTCCGCCCGGACCCGCCTCGACCGGTACGGCCATGATGTGCGCCGTACCGTACTGAACACACAGCGCGCGGCCGAAGTCCGAACCCATCACCAGATACGACCCGGCGTCCGCGGCCGCCGGCACCTGCCGCTGCGCGGCCAGTTCGGCCAGCGTCGGCACCACCGGCTGGGCGGGCTGCGCCCAGAAGAACGGCCCGAAATCGGCCGGCAGACCCGCCCACACCAGCGTGCGCGCCACGAGCTCCGGCACACCCTGACGGGACACCGCCCGCTGGTCGAACCGGCAGATGCCCTGCGGACCGAACGCGCCCAGCAGCTCCTGCGCGACCCCCTCGGGCGGGACCGGCGGCGCGGGCGGCAGCTGCGGCAGCGGAGCGCGCACCGGCGCGGGCCGGGCGGGGCCGTCCGCGACCTGGTGCAACTCACCCTGGTGGGTGAGCAGATGCTGCATGCCCTGCTGCCTGCTGGCGTGGTCCTGGCCGTACGGGGCGACGCTCGTGATCCGTACCTGCGGCCAGGTCTCCCGGATCATCCGCGCGCAGTAACCGCCGGGCAGCTCGCACGACTCCAGCTCCGTGTGCAGTTCGAGCACCTGCTGCGGCGGCACGTTCATCGCGCGCAGCTCGTGCAGGATCTGCCACTCCGGGTGCGGGGTACCGGGCGCGGAACGGCGGATGAGCTGCGCTTCCGAACCGTCGGGCGCGCGGTAGCGCAGCACGGCCTGGTAGCCGGGGCCGACGGTCGGCGGACCGGACGGCTGCTGCGGATAGCCGTACGCCGGGGGCTGAGGGTGCTGGGCCGACGGCGGTACGGGACCACCGGGGCCGGGGCCCGCGGGTACGGGACCGCCGGGTACGGGGCCACCCGGTACGGGGCCCCCTGGCGGCATGCCGGGAGGCGCTCCCGGCGGACCGGGAGGGCTTGGCGGACCCGGCTGGTTGGGAGGCTGCGGCGGCTGGCCGCCCAGGCTCGGGTCCGCGAACATCGTCGCCGCGTGATGCACCCCACCCGGAGGCGTACCGGGAACCCCAGGCGGACCAGGCGGACCAGGAGGCTGCGGAGCACCCGGCGGCGTTCCCGGGGCGCCCGGCGGCCGTGGCGGCTGGCCGCCCTGGCTCGCGTCCGCGAACATCGTCGCCGCGTGATGCACCCCACCCGGAGGCGTACCGGGAACCCCAGGCGGACCAGGCGGACCAGGTGGACCAGGAGGCTGCGGAGCACCGGGCGCACCCGGAGGGCCAGGAGGCCGCGGTGCGTTGGAGCCGGGGCCGCCGAGGCTCGGGGCCAGCTGCGTCGGCAGATAACCACCCGCCGGAACGCCGGGCGTACCAGGACCCGACGGCGGCGGAGTCGCACCCGGCGGACGCGCGCCGGGAACACCGGGCGCGCTCGGCGGCGGCGGAGTCGTCACGCCACCACCGCGCGCACCACGCGGCGGTACGGTCGCCTTGCTGGTCGCGGCATCGGCGATATCGCCGGCCCCCGCCCCTGCCCCGCCCTCGGACCCGGGCACCGGCGCCTGCCCCGGCAGTCCGGGAGCGACCGACGTACGCGGCAACTGGCTGCCGCCCGACATCAGCGCGGTCGGCGCCTCGGCAGCCACGACCGGCGGCGGCGTGTCCTCGTCATCCGCCCCCGAGAGCGGCGGCGCGAAGACCGTCGCGGGCAGCGGTACGGAACCGTCCTCCGCCGAGGCGGACGAGCCGTTGGTGTCGGTCCCGGCCCAGGGCGTGGCCCCGGTCGGCGCACCCGGCGCCGAGGCGGGCACCCCGTCGTTGGCGGTGGGCTCGTACGCACCGGACCAGGCGGAACTGCCCTGTGAGGCGTTCCCGCCGCCGAGCGAACCACCCGTACCCGAACCAGCCGAAGCAGCAGGAACCGAAGAAGCGGCAGAAGCAGGCGAAGACAAGGACGAGGACGAATCCTCCGGCGTCCGCCGGTCCGGAATCCCCAGCTTGTCCGCCGCGTCCTGAAGCCACTCCGGCGGAGTCAACAGGAACGACGTCTGGTTCAGATCGATACGCTGCGGCGCCTCCGAAGCCGCCGGCGCCACCTCCGGCGCCCCGTACTCCTCCTCGTACCGGCGGATCACCTCACCCACCGGCAGCCCCGGCCACAGCGTCGCCTCACCGCTGTCCCTGGCGATCACCAGCCGCTGCCGGCCCCCGTCCGACGTCGGACCGCCCTCGCGGTCCTCCGCCCACACCACGAAGCCCAGCTCGAACTCCCGCACCCGCACCTCACGGTGCTGGTAGCCGGGCAGATCGGCGTTGACCCACTCTTCCGCGCGCTCCTGCGCCTGCGCGAAGGTCACCATCGCGCTCACCCCTCCACCGGGACGGCGCGCGCGAAGCCGCCGTCCACCATCAGGTTCGCCACGGTCTCCAGCTCCGGCGGATTGCCCGCCAGCCGCAGCAGGAAGGCGTCGAAGTCGTCACCACAGGGCAGCAACAGCCGCTCCACCCGCTCCCCCACGCTCCAGCCGTCCTGGTCCCTGGCGTCGTCATACGCGCAGAACCAGACGGAACCGACCCGGTCGCCCCTGACCTTGACCGCCAGAATGCCGCCCTGGACGAAACCGACGGCCAGATAGTCCTTGGTCAGATGGTCCCGCAGACACTTGTTCACGTACACCAGATCGTTGACCGCGGCCACGTCCCGCACCGTGAAGAACGGCTGGTCCACCAGCAGCCCCAGCTCCGCGTCGAGCGCCGCGCCCACCGGCGCACAGCCGCCCGCCGCCTTCAGGAACGAGCGGTACGCACCCGGCAGCCGGTAACCGAGATCCTCCTCCACCCCCAGCAACTGCTGCTCGCTGACCGACAACGAGCCCTTCGGCAGGCCGAAATGGGCCGGCCGGGTCTCCTGGAGAGGACGCGTCCCCCGCTTGCCGTGATCCACCCGCGTCGTCGCCAGACCACCGTGATGGCGCAGCAGCGCCTTCACCTCGACCGGCACCAGCACCATCCGGCGCGAGGCCGGCAGATGGTGCCACGTCCAGCCGTGCGGTGTGGCCACCGACGGGATCGTGTCCCACAGTTCATGCCCCGCGGCGGCCAGCGCGGCATTGGCCGACACATAGTCCGTGAGCCGCAGCTCGTCCACGCCGAACCCCTCGGGGGGCTCGGCTATCTCCGCGGCGGCACGCGCGTACGGCGAGAAGTCCGGATAGCCGTCGTCATCCACCCGTACACCCCTGGGGTGACGGGAGGCCCGGACCGGATCCGGGAAATGCACGACCTGCCCGGCGTAGGCCGCGTTCGGTGGCGCGGCTTGCTGCCCGAGCCGACCTGTCGTCATGGCGGTTGCCCCCTGCTGCGCTTCCGGCTGGTTCCACAGCCCTGGTTGCAGGACAGCCTATGTGGTGGGGCAAGAGGGGATCCGACGCTCCTCCCCCGGCCGTATCACCCGCTGCGCCGCCCCGTCCCGGAGCCCCTTCCCGCCCCTGTCCCGCGCCCACGCCCGCCCCTGTCCTGTACGCCGATCGGGCGTACATCGGGCGTACTCCGACGGGACCGGCCGGCCCCGTAACGGGCGGTCACGCGGGCGTGACCCAGTGCCGACGCCACGCCACGATCCACGCCCCAGCTTCCCGGCAGCCCGCCGCATTTGGCAGGCTGTGCAGGCAAACAGGGGCGTGACAGCAGGAATACGGGGGCGTGAACGAGCGGCTGCCCGGCCGCCGGCACCGGGAGGGGACAGCAATGCACACCGCACCAACCGACGCGTCCGGGGACCCACGCCTCAGCTGGAGCAGCACCGAACCACACCGCCCACCGCTGCTCCACCGGCGCAGGGACGGCATCCTGCCCGCCGTCGCCGCCGCGCTCTCCGTACGCGGCCAGACCCTCACCTGCACCGCCGGCAAGGCCGACCAGCCACCCGTACTCCACCCCCTCGTACAGGACTTCCTCGACACCCTCACCAGCGGCCAGCGCGAACGGTTCACCGGCCGCTGCCCCGAGGCGATCCTGCTCTCCCGCCATCTGACCGCCACCGAGGCAGGACGTTCCAAACGCGCCAGACGAAAACCCCTGTCCCACAGCGAGGCACGCCGCTCCCTCAAACACGCCAAGCTGACCGCCCGCCGCATCCGCGAGGACGGCGACCCGCTCCACGGCAGCTACGCCCCGCCCTGCCGCTCCTGCGCGCCGCTCCTCGCCCACTTCGGCGTACGGCCCGTCGACCCCACCGAGAACGGCTGAGCATGCGCGACCCGCACACCACCCGCTTCCCCGTCCCCGTCGACGCCGCGCTGCGCGAGGCCGGCTGGCAGCCAGGACGCTGGGACATACGGCAGGCCGAGGAGTGGGCCGACGGCCTGCGCGCGCACACCACACCCGCCGGCCACCGGCACGCCGTCTTCCCCGCCGCCGTCGAAGCCTGGGCGGAATTCGGCGGACTGCGCGTCATCGCGCCCGGCCCCGGCCGGCAGATCGCCCCGGCCATCGTGCGGATCGACCCCATGGCGGGCATCCACCTCGCCCGTACGCTCGCCGACCTCGGCCGCTCCCTGGACACGGAGATCAGCCCGCTCGGCGAAGAGGGCGACGGACAGGCTCTCCTCGCGATCGACACCACCGGCCGCGTCTTCAGCATCGACCACACCGGCGACTGGTACCTGGGACCGGACCTCGACCAGGCACTCGGCACCCTGCTCACGGGCCTGGAACCGGCGCGCCTCACCTCGGGCTGAGACACGCCTGAGACCCGCCGCAGGCCGAGACCCGCCGCGGGCCGAGACGCGTCGCGCGTCAGGAAGGGACGACGTCAGGCCGCCCGGCGATGCGGCAGCACCGCCGACACACGGAAACCCCCCGCGTCCGTCTCCCCCGACACGAACACCCCGCCCAGCGCCGTCACCCGCTCCCGCATCCCCAGCAGCCCATTACCGCCACTCGGCAGCCCCACATCCCGCGCGCCACCGTCCGAAGGCCCGTTCTCCACCTGCATCGCGACCTCCCCCTCACGGTGCGCCAGCCGGACCATCACCTTCGCGCCCGCCGCGTGCTTCAGCACATTCGTCAGCGCCTCCTGCACCACGCGGTACGCCGTCTGCTCCACCTCGGGCGCATACGTACGGGACTCGCCCTGCACTGTCAGCTCCACGACCATCCCCGTGTCCCGGGACTCCCCCACCAGCACCTCGATATCCCCCATCCCCGGACCGTCCTCGGCCGCGGCAGCAGCGGCAGCCGCAGCCGCGGCACCCACAGCCGCCAGCGGCACCGCCGCCGGAGCGTCCGCCGACACCGCGTCCGACGCCTGGCGCGCCGCCACCTGCTCCCCGGCCCGCAGCACCCCGAGCATCTCCCGCAGCTCCGTGAGCGCCTGCCGCCCCATGTCACCCACCAGCGCGGCGTTCTTCACCGCCTTCGGCGGATCCTTCAACGCCACCGCCTGGAGCGCCGCCGCGTGCACCACCATCAGACTCACCCGGTGCGCCACGACGTCATGCATCTCACGCGCGATCCGCGTCCGCTCCTCCGTACGCGCCCACTCCGCACGCTGCTCGGCCCGGTCGGCCAGCAACGACAGCTCCTGCTCCAGACTGTCCGCCCGCTCGCGCAGGCTCTCCATCAGCCGCCGCCGCGCCCCGACATAGAGCCCGAACAGCACCGGCGGCGCCGTCAGCCCCAGCGACATCAGCACCGCGACCACGGGCACGTACCACCGCGCCGCGTCGAGCCCCGAGTCGGCCACGACGTTCTGCCGCATCCGTACGTACGTGACGATCAGCGTCCCGACCAGCGACATCCCGGTCAGCGCGCCGATGATCCGGCGCGGCGTCTCCGAGGCGGCGAGCGTGTACAGCCCGACCAGCCCCATCAGATAGCCCATCTCCGCCGGCGTGATCGCGATCGCGACCAGCACCACGGCGAACGGCCACCGCCGCCGCACCAGCAGCACCACACCGGCCAGCAGCCCGAAGACCACCCCCACCGGCACGGGCAGCACGGCCGTGTCCGCGAACCTGATCCCCTCAAGCCCGCACTCCAGAGCCGACACCAGCGCCAGCCCCACATCCAGCACGGCGCTGCGCCGTCGTCCCCACCACCACCAGCCGCGAGCGTTCGCGCCCGCAGCGTCCTGGTGTGCCCCCGTTGTGGTCATGTCTCCCAGACTAAGGGCGCCCGCACCCCAATTTCCGGCGACCGCCGCAGCACGGACCGTGAGGTGACACGCGGGGAACGCGCATCGATAGCTCGAACTGGTGAATCGCCCGCACATTCGAGCCGGACGTCCGCATTCCGGACGACGATCTCCGCATGGCAAGCCTTCACAGCAAATACGCGGACTTTGAAAGACTCCGAGAGCAGGCGATCGCGCTGCGCCGGGAGGGCTTGAGTCTGCGCCAGATCCGGGACCGTCTGAAGATCCACAACAACGACATCCTCGGCCGCCTCGTCCAGGGGGAACCGCCCCCTGACTGGACGAAACGCCCGAACGCCAAGGACGACCTGCGAGCGAAGGCACGCGAGCTGCGCCTGAAGGGGCTCACGTACGACCAGATCCAGGTAGAGCTGGGCTGCTCGAAGAGTTCGATCTCACTGTGGGTGCGAGACCTGCCGAAGCCGGAGCGGCGCGACACGGCGGAGCAGGCGAAGCTGGCGGCCCGGAAGCGGTGGGACCACGAGCTGGCGGTACGGGACGAGAAGCGCCAGCAGACGAAGGCGGATGCAGCGGCCGAGGTCGGCGCGATGTCCGATCGCGAGCTGTTCCTGCTCGGCGTCGGCCTCTACTGGGCCGAAGGAACCAAGGACAAGCCATATGACCGCCGAGAGACCGTCATCTTCGTCAACAGCGACGTCGGCATGATCCAGGTGTATCTCGCCTGGCTCGACCTACTCGGAGTGGAGCGCGACCGCGTGCGCTACCGCGTGATGATCCATGAGTCCGCCGACACGGAAGCCGCGGAGCAGTACTGGGCCGATCAGGTCCGCGCCGATGTGTCCACTTTCCAGAGGACGACCCTGAAGAAGCACAACCCCAAGACGGTACGGAAGAATGTCGGCGAGACGTACCGGGGCTGCCTGGTCATCCGGGTCGCCCAAGGCGCCGAGCTTTACCGTCGCATCGAGGGCTGGTGGTACGGCATAGTAGGAGCGGCCGCTCGCACCGAATAGCCGAATGTCCGGTTTGCAGTGGCCTGCTATCCCCCATGGTGTAATCGGCAGCACTGCGCACTTTGACTGCGCCTGTTCAGGTTCGAGTCCTGATGGGGGAGCTGCGCAGTTCGGGTCCTGACCTCGCCGGTCAGGACCCGTCCTCGTTTCCGTCCCGAAACCCACCGGTATCCTGCGGTTGTCCATCACCCGAAGCCGAAGGGCATTCCCGTGAGCGCCAACCATCCCCGAGTTCTCGGCTCCGCTCGAACAGGGGAGACCCCACTGGCAGCCGTCGTCGTTCTCGCAGCGGGTGAGGGAACCCGCATGAAGTCGAAGACTCCCAAGGTTCTGCACGAGGTCTGCGGGCGCTCGCTCGTCGGGCATGTCGTGTCCGCGGCCCGTGAGCTCGGCCCCGAGCAGCTCGTCGTGGTCGTCGGTCACGCCCGCGAGCAGGTCGAGGGGCATCTCTCCGCCGCGTACGCCGGCGTCCGTACCGCCTATCAGGCCGAGCAGCACGGGACCGGGCATGCCGTGCGGATCGCCCTTCAGGAGCTGGGGGACACGCCGCACGGGACCGTGATCGTCGCCTGTGGCGACACCCCGCTGCTCTCCGGCGAGGCCCTCGACGCGCTGGCCGCGACGCATGCCGCCGACGGCAACGCGGTGACGGTGCTGACCGCCGAGGTCCCGGATTCGACCGGGTACGGGCGGATCGTCCGGGACGGGGCGAGTGGCGCGGTCACGGCGATCGTGGAGCACAAGGACGCCACCGACGCGCAGCGCGCGATCCGTGAGATCAACTCGGGTGTCTTCGCGTTCGACGGGCCGTTGCTGGCGGACGCGCTGGGGAAGGTACGTACGGACAACAGCCAGGGCGAGGAGTACCTCACGGATGTCCTCGGCATCCTGCGGGAGGCGGGGCATCGCGTCGGCGCCTCGGTCGCCGTCGATCACCGCGAGATCCTGGGCATCAACAACCGCGTGCAGCTGGCGGAGGCGCGCCGGCTGCTGAACGGGCGGCTGCTGGAGCGGGCGATGCTGGCGGGGGTGACGGTGGTGGATCCGGCGTCGGTGTTCGTCGATGTGTCGGTCACGTTCGAGCAGGACGCGGTCGTGCATCCCGGTACGCAGCTGCTGGGCGTGACGCATCTGGGCGAGGGTGCCGAGGTGGGGCCGAATTCGCGGCTGAAGGACACGGTGGTGGGCGCGGGCGCGCGGGTGGACAACACGGTGGCGGACGGCGCGGAGATCGGTGAGGCCGCCTCGGTGGGGCCGTACGCGTATCTGCGGCCGGGTACGCGGCTGGGTGTGCGGGCGAAGGCCGGTACGTATGTGGAGATGAAGAACGCGACGATCGGTGAGGGTACGAAGGTGCCGCATCTGTCGTATGTCGGGGATGCGACGATCGGCGAGTACACGAACATCGGCGCCGCGAGCGTGTTCGTGAACTATGACGGTGAGACGAAGCACCACACGACGGTCGGCTCACACTGCAAGACGGGCTCGGACAACATGTTTGTGGCGCCTGTCACGGTGGGGGACGGCGCGTACACGGCGGCCGGGTCGGTCATCACGAAGGACGTTCCGCCGGGTTCGCTGGCCGTGGCCCGTGGCCAGCAAAGGAATATCGAGGGTTGGGTGGCCAGGAAGCGGCCGGGGAGTGCCTCCGCGCAGGCGGCTCAGGCGGCCGGGACCACGCTGCCGGGCGGCGAGAACGAAAGCTGACCGGAAAGAGATGCGCCGTTCTCGGCGTAACGTGATATCTGCACGATTCGGCTGGCTCGCAGGGACGCGCGGGTGCAGCGGCCATCAACACGTCTGAGGAGACAGTGCTGTGACCGGGATCAAGACGACCGGCGAGAAGAAGTTGATGCTCTTCTCCGGCCGCGCCCACCCCGAGCTGGCCGAGGAGGTCGCGCAACAACTGGGTGTCGGGATTGTGCCGACCAAGGCATTCGATTTCGCCAACGGTGAGATCTATGTGCGCTACCAGGAGTCGGCCCGCGGCGCGGACTGCTTCCTGATCCAGAGCCATACCGCTCCGATCAATAAGTGGATCATGGAACAGCTGATCATGATCGATGCGCTGAAGCGGGCCTCGGCCCGGAGCATCACCGTGATCGTGCCGTTCTACGGCTATGCCCGTCAGGACAAGAAGCACCGTGGCCGGGAGCCGATTTCGGCCCGGCTGGTCGCGGATCTGATGAAGACCGCGGGGGCTGACCGGATCCTGACGGTCGATCTGCACACGGATCAGATCCAGGGCTTCTTCGACGGTCCGGTGGACCATCTCTTCGCGCTGCCGGTGCTGGCGGACTACGTGGCCGGGAAGGTGGACCGGTCGAAGCTGACGGTGGTCTCGCCGGACGCGGGCCGGGTACGGGTCGCGGACCGCTGGTGCGACCGGCTGGGGGCGCCGCTGGCGATCGTGCACAAGCGCCGTGACAAGGACGTCGCGAATCAGGTGACGGTCCACGAGGTCGTCGGAAATGTGGCCGGCCGGGTGTGTGTCCTGGTGGACGACATGATCGACACCGGTGGCACGATCTGCGCGGCGGCGGACGCGCTGTTCGCGCACGGCGCGGAGGACGTCATAGTGACGGCCACGCATGGGGTGCTGTCGGGTCCGGCGGCCGACCGGCTGAAGAACTCGAAGGTCAGTGAGTTCGTCTTCACGAATTCGCTGCCCGACCCGGGCAATCTCGACATCGACAAGATCACGGTCCTGTCGATCGCGCCGACGATCGCGCGTGCGGTGCGTGAGGTGTTCGAGGATGGATCGGTGACCAGCCTCTTCGAGGAGCAGGCGTAACCACGCGGGCGTAAGGGCACGTGCGCGCCGCGCGCCCCGTACTCCCGCGCGCCGCGCTCTCCCCGTACCCGCAAGATCGATTTCTGAGGCGGCCTCCCCGCCGGGTAGACTCACTGAGTTGCTCGGCGAGGGAGGCCGCACTCATGTGCGGCGGTCCGTTATCGACGCGCTCTTCGTAGCAGGCCTGTCGTGGCCGGGTGACGGCCGATTTCCTGTCATCTACGAGGAGTGCCGTCATGGCTGAAGTGAAGATCAGCGCCGAGGTCCGTTCCGAGTTCGGCAAGGGCGCCGCCCGCCGTACCCGTCGTGCCAACAAGGTCCCCGCCGTCATCTACGGCCACGGTGCCGACACCGTCCACGTGACCCTGCCGGGCCACGAGCTGATGATGGCGCTGAAGACGGCGAACGCGCTGATCTCCCTGGACATCGAGGGCCGCAAGGAACTGGTCATCCCGAAGGCCGTCCAGCGCAACGCGATCAAGGGCCACATCGAGCACGTCGACCTGCTCGCGGTGAAGCGCGGCGAGAAGGTCACCGTCGAGGTCGCGGTGCACACCGAGGGCGAGCTGGCCCCGGGCGCCAACCTGCTGGAGAACGTGCTCAACACCCTGACCGTCGAGGCCGAGGCCACCCACATCCCGGAGTCCGTCACGGTCTCCGTCGCGGGTCTGGACGCCGGTGACTCGATCGTCGCCAAGGATGTCCCGCTGCCGTCCGGCACCACGCTGGTCACGGACGAGGACGCGGTCGTCATCCAGGTCCTGGCCGCGCAGGCCGAGGAGCCGTCCGCGGAGGAGGCCGAGGCGGCCGAGGGCGCCGAGGCCTGATCCGTACGCTGTGCCCCACGGGGTGGCGGGCCTCGGCCCGCCACCCCGTTCGCCTGTCCGTACGCCCCCCGATCCACCTGATCCACCTGATCCACCCGATCCACTTGATCCAGCTGATCCAGAGGAGACGCAGCGCGGATGACCACGGATGCCAACGCCCCCTGGCTGATCGTGGGCCTGGGGAATCCCGGGCCCGGTTTCGCGGCCAACCGGCACAATGTCGGGTTCATGGTGGCCGATCTGCTGGCGGAGCGTATCGGCGGCTCCTTCAAGCGTGCGCAGAAGGCGCAGGCCCAGGTGATCGAGGGCCGCATCGGGCCGCCGGGGCCCGCCAATCGCCGGGTCGTGCTGGCCAAGCCCGCTTCGTACATGAATCTGTCCGGCGGTCCGGTCACCGGGCTGCGCGATTTCTACAAGGTCCCGACGGCGAACATCGTCGCGATCCATGACGAGCTGGATATCGACTACGGCGTGCTGCGGCTGAAGCTGGGCGGCGGGGACAACGGGCACAACGGTCTGAAGTCGATGACGAAGGCGATGGGCCCCGACTACCACCGGGTACGGTTCGGGATCGGCCGGCCGCCGGGCCGGATGCAGGTCGCGAACTTCGTCCTGAAGGACTTCTCGTCGGCGGAGCGCAAGGAGCTGGGGTACTTCGTGGACCGTGCGGCGGACGCGGTGGAGGCTCTGGTGATCGAGGGGCTTGAGCGCGCGCAGAGCACGTACAACTCCTGACAAGCCCGCGTATCCTCCCCCGTCTCCGACAGCTCTCCGGCAGCCCTGAGTTGACCGGGCGCATGCCCATGGCCAAAGATCCCGCCCTATGGGACGGACGACAGGCCGGACGCGGCGGAAGCGGAACTCCTCCGGGCGCGTGCTCTCCTTCGGCCGGCGGGCCGTGATGGGCGGCGTCGCCGCGCTGCTGCTCGTCGCGGCCGTCTGGACCTCCTGGGACTCCGCCCACCATGTGGTGCTCGCCAAGGGCCGGGAGCACGGCACGCTCACGGTGGCCCGCTGCGAGGACGGGACCTGTACCGGGCCGTACGATCCCGACGGCCCGGACGGTCCGCGCGCGGGGATGACCATCGAGCAGTCGGTCGCCGTCAAGAAGGGCGAGCGGTTCCCGGTCGTGGTGAAGCCGGACACCGATGAGCTGGTCCGTACCGGCGCGGCGGGGCTGCTGTACGCGTGGGTGCCGCTGGGCGGGGCGCTGCTGCTGGCCTCGCTCGTCATCGGCGGCGGTCTGCGGATGACCCGGACGGCCTGGGGGACGGCGCTGGCGGGTGCGGCGCTGCTGCTGGCCACGTTCTTCGCGCTCTGAGGCGCGGGCACCTCGTGGGTACGACACCGCCCCCGGTCCGGAAACCCGGGCCGGGGGCGGTCGTCGTATCCGTACGTACGGATCGCGGTCAGCCGGTGTTGCGCAGCCCCGCCGCGACGCCGTTGACCGTCAGCAGCAGTGCCCGCGCCAGCAGCGGGTCGGGCGCCTCCTGCCGCTCCGCCGCCGCGCGCTGGCGGGCGAGCAGCGAGACCTGGAGGTAGGAGATCGGGTCGAGGTAGGCGTCCCGGATCGCGAAGGTCTGCTGGAGCACTGGGTTGGAGTCGAGGAGCTTCTCGCCGCCGGTGATCCGCAGCACCTCCTGGACGGTGAGCGCGTGCTCGGCCTCGATGGCGCCGAAGACGTGCTTCAGCTCGTCGGGGACGAGGGTGTCCACGTAGTGGCGGGCGATGCGCAGGTCGGTCTTGGCGAGCGTCATCTCGACGTTCGAGAGGAAGTTCTGGAAGAAGTGCCAGTGCTCGTACATCTCGTCGAGCACCGTGTCGGGTCCGGCCTCGCGCAGGGCCTTCAGGCCCGAGCCGACCCCGAACCAGCCGGGCACGATCTGGCGTGACTGCGTCCAGCCGAAGACCCAGGGGATGGCGCGCAGTCCGTCCAGTCCGGCGCCGGAGTCGGGCCGACGGGAGGGCCGGGAGCCCAGGTGGAGGTCGGCGAGCTGGTCGACGGGGGTGGAGGCGAAGAAGTACGCGGGCAGGTCGGGGTCCTCGACCAGCGCGCGGTAGGCGGCGTGCGCGGCGTCCGAGACGGTGTCCATCGCCGAGTCCCAGCGGGCCAGCGCCTCGTCGGACTGGCGCGGCGCGGTGTGCAGGGCCGAGGCCTGGAGTGTGGCGGCGACGGTCAGTTCCAGGTTCTCCCTGGCCAGGGAGGGGATCAGATACTTGTCGGAGATGACCTCGCCCTGCTCGGTCACCTTGATCTCGCCCTCCAGCGTGCCCCAGGGCTGGGCGAGGATCGCGTCGTGCGAGGGGCCGCCGCCGCGGCCGACGGTGCCGCCGCGGCCGTGGAAGAGGCGCAGCCGTACGCCGTGCCGGTGGGCGACGTCGCGCAGCCGGCGCTGGGCGCGGTGGATCTCCCACTGGGAGGTGGTGATGCCGCCGAACTTGGACGAGTCGGAGTAGCCGAGCATGACCTCCTGGACGTCGCCGCGCAGGGAGACGAGCCTGCGGTAGGAGGGGTCGGCGAGCATCTCGTCGAGGATGACGTCGGCGGCGCGCAGCTCGTCCGTGGTCTCCAGGAGCGGCACGATGCCGATCTTGGCCCAGCCGCCGTGCAGGTCGAGGAGTCCGGCCTCGCGGGCCAGTACGGCCGCGGCGAAGACGTCGTCGGCGCCCTGGCACATGGAGATGATGTAGGACTCGATGACCTCGGGCCCGAACCGTTCGAAGGCCTGGCGGACGGTGTGGAAGACACCGAGGGTCTTCTCGCCGGCGGCGTCGAGCGGGGCGGGGGTGGGGGCGAGCGGCCGGCGGGAGCGCAGTTCCTTGGCGAGGAGCTTCTGCCGGTATTCGCGCGGCATGTCGGCGTAGCGCCAGGATTCCTCGCCGAGGCGGTCGAAGAGCTGTCCGAGCGCGTGGTGGTGGGCGTCGGCGTGTTCGCGGACGTCCATGGTGGCGAGCTGGAGGCCGAAGGCGGCGAGCGTACGGATCGTACGGTCCATGCGGCCGTCGGCGAAGAGGCCGCCGCGGTGCTGGCGCAGGGAGGTCTGGATGAGGGTGAGGTCGTCGAGGAGTTCGGCGGTGCCGAGGAAGTCGCGGCCGGGCTCGTGCGGGGTGCCCTTGGCGAGGCGTTCGCGGGTGTTGACGAGCTTCTGGCGGATGCAGGTGGCCTTGAGGCGGTAGGGCTCTTCGGCGTTGAGCCGCTTGTAGCGGGGGCTGATCTCCGGGAGGCGGGCCAGGTCGTTCTGGAGGGAGTCGAGGAGTTCGTCCGTGGCGCCGGTGTAGCGGATGGAGTTGGAGAGCAGGCCGCGCAGGTAGTCGATGAGTTCGAGCGCGTCGGTGATGCCGTGTTCGTGCTGGAGGATCAGTACTTCGCGGGTGACTTCGGGGGTGACGTTGGGGTTGCCGTCGCGGTCGCCGCCGATCCAGGTGCCGAAGGTGAGCGGCCGGGTGCCGGGGGGCAGCTCGACGCCGACGCGCTCCAGTTCGGCGACGAGGTCTTCGAGTACGTCGCCGACGGCGCCGACGTGCAGTTCGTCGAGGTAGTAGATGGCGTTGCGGGCCTCGTCGGCCGGTTCGGGCCGTACGACGCGCAGTTCGTCGGTCTGCCAGATGAGGTCGATGGACTCGGCGAGCCGCAGGTCGTGGCGGCGCCGGTCGGAGGCGATGACGGGTGCTTCGAGCAGTTCGGCGATGCGGCGGAGCTTGTTGAGTACGGAGCGGCGCGCGGCTTCGGTGGGGTGCGCGGTGAACACGGGCCGTACGTTCAGGTTTTTGACGGTCTCGCGCAGATGCTCGGGGTCGGCGTCCTTGAGCCGGTCCGCGGTGCGGGCGAGGAGGCCTCCCTCGGCGGCGCGCCGTTCGCGCATTTCCCTGCCGCGGTGGACCTGTTCGGTGACGTTGGCCAGATGGAAGTAGGTGGAGAAGGCGCGCACCAGCTTGGCGGCGGTCTCCAGGTCGGTGTCACCGAGAAGCTCGGCGGCGGCTTCTCCGTTCTCGCGCGTCAACGCGCGTACCCGCTCGACGAGGTCGAGGAGCTCCGGGCCTTCCTGCCGTACGAGGGTCTCGCCCAGGAGGTCACCGAGACGGCGGATGTCTGAGCGCAGCTCCGCGCTGGCGGATGGGGTCTGGTCGGCACTGCTCACAGGTGCGGCTCCTTGCAGTGTTTAAGCACGTCTGGAGGGTTCTGGAGGCGTCAGACCTTCCGGGAGAAGGTCTCGCGGACCGCGCTGTCCGACGACAACAAGGATAGGTGTCCTTCGCTTGGTGTTATCCACAGGCCTCTTGCCGCGCCGTATGGCGCTGCCATACTTACGATGCCGTAGGTTACGCACCCGTATCCGACCTTCTGCCCCATTCGCACTTCTGACCTATACCTCACCCCAGGGGACCCCCTCATGCCCACACCCCCCGACGTGATCGACGATCCCTCCACTCCCCCCACCTCCTCCACTCCTCCGGGCGCCGACGGCGCGCCGCTGCCCTCCGCCACGCTCGGCGGGGACAGCAAGGGGTCCATCGAGCAGATCGCCCTGCTGCTCTTCATCGTCGTGCCCTTCGCGGCCCTGCTCGCGGCGGTGCCGCTGGCGTGGGTCTGGGGCGGCGTGAGCTGGCTCGATCTGGGTCTGATGGTGGCGATGTACTACATCGGCTGCCATGGCATCACCATCGGCTTCCACCGCTACTTCACCCATGGCTCCTTCAAGGCGAAGCGTCCGCTGCGGATCCTGCTCGCCGTGGCCGGTTCGCTCGCCGTGGAGGGCCCGCTGGTCCGCTGGGTGGCGGACCACCGCAAGCACCACAAGTACTCGGACGCGGACGGCGACCCGCACTCGCCGTGGCGGTTCGGCGAGACGCTGCCCGCGCTGATGAAGGGCTTGTGGTGGGCGCATATCGGCTGGCTCTTCGACGAGGAGCAGACACCGCAGCACACATACGCGCCGGATCTGATCAAGGACCCGGCGATCCGGGCGGTCTCGCGCCAGTTCGCGCTGTGGACGGTCGTCTCGCTGGCGATCCCGCCGCTGGTGGGCGGGCTGGTGACGATGTCCTGGTGGGGGGCGTTCACGGCGTTCTTCTGGGGCTCGCTGGTACGGGTGGCGCTGCTGCACCACGTCACATGGTCGATCAACTCCATCTGCCACGCGGTCGGCAAGCGCCCGTTCAAGTCCCGGGACCGCTCGGGGAATGTGTGGTGGCTCGCGGTGCTGTCCTGCGGCGAGTCCTGGCACAACCTGCACCACGCGGACCCGACCAGCGCGCGGCACGGCGTGCTCAGGGGCCAGCTCGACTCCAGCGCCCGGATCATCCGCTGGTTCGAGCTGCTGGGCTGGGCGTCCGACGTCCGCTGGCCGAGCGCTTCCCGGCTGGACACCCGCCGCAAGAGCGCACCCGCCAAGGCATGATGGGCACCGTGGCGATCGACGGCAGCACGAGCGGCAAGGGCAGCACCGACAAGGGCCGGACCACGGGAGGGCGGCGGACCCGCAGGGTCCGGATGACCGGTGCGGAACGGCGCGAACAACTGCTGGACATCGGCCGCACCGTCTTCGCCGAGAAGGGCTTCGAGGCGACGTCGGTCGAGGAGATCGCGGCGAAGGCCGGGGTCTCCAAGCCCGTCGTCTACGAGCACTTCGGCGGCAAGGAGGGCCTGTACGCGGTGGTCGTGGACCGCGAGATGCGCCAGCTGCTGGACATGGTCACCAGCGCCCTGACCGCCGGCCACCCCCGTGAGCTGCTGGAACAGGCCGCGTTCGCGCTCCTCGACTACATCGAGATGTACACGGACGGCTTCCGCATCCTGGTCCGCGACTCCCCGGTGGCGCAGTCCACGGGCACGTTCGCCTCGCTGATCAGCGATATCGCCACCCAGGTCGAGGACATCCTCGGCATGGAGTTCAAGGCCCGCGGCTTCGACCCGAAGCTGGCCCCTCTGTACGCCCAGGCGCTGGTGGGCATGGTCGCGCTGACGGGCCAGTGGTGGGTGGACGCGCGCCGCCCGAAGAAGTCCGAGGTGGCGGCGCACCTGGTGAACCTGGCCTGGCACGGCCTGGAGAACCTGGAACCGAAGCCTCGGCTGATAGGCCACCGCAAGATCTGAGGGGGCGGGGTCGGTCGCGCCGTCGATCACGGTGGTCAGCCTCGGGGGGGGCACGGTCACTCATTGTGATGACGATTGTCGTATTCCACCGCTACGGTGGAGAAACAGGGCCGAGCATTCCGTCCATGGGAGGAATCACGACCGCAGAGCCAGTCAAGGCCGCACACCAGTGGCCTGTGCCCCCGCAGGACGGCTACACCGTGGACGATCTGTTCACCCTGCCAGGACTCCCGCCGCACACGGAATTGATCGACGGGAGCCTTGTCTTCGCGAGGCCGCAGCGCCGTTTTCATGCCCGAATGATCGACCTGCTGGTGACTGGCCTGAGCCGTTCAGCACCATCGGACGTCGAGGTCGAGCGCGAGATGACCGTGATCCTCGATCGCCGCAATGGCCCTGAGCCTGATGTTCTCGTTGTCCGGGCCGAGGCGGCCACCGACCTGGAACAGACCCGCTTCCAGGCGAGCGACCTTCTGCTTGCCGTCGAGGTGGTGTCCCCGGACTCCGAGGCCCGCGACCGCGAGAGCAAACCGCAGAAGTACGCAGCGGCCGGCATCCCGAATTTCTGGCTGGTCGAGGTGGCCGGCTCCGACCGGCATCCGGTCGTACGCGTCTACGAGTTGGACCCGCTCTCCAAGTCGTACAAGCTGACGGGCATCCACCACGACCGTCTCAAGATCAGTGTCCCGTTCACCATCGACCTGGACATCACTCTCGACGCCCTGAAGCGGCGGGCCTGAGCCCGGCGGTTCAACCGCCTCACGCCTCCTTGCGGGCGACCGCGAAGATGCGGCGGAACGGGAAGACCGTGCCGTGCGGGCCTGCGGGATAGGCCGTGCGGAGCAGGTCGCGGTACTGGGAGGTGAATTCCTCCGTGGCCGCCTCGTCGCCCTTCAGCGCCGTGAGGACGGGTCGCAGGGCCGTGCCCTTGACCCAGTCGAGTACCGGGTCCTCGCCGGTGAGGAGCTGGAGGTAGGTCGTTTCCCAGACGTCCGCCGTGCAGCCGAGGTCCGAGAGGCGCGTGAGGTAGTCCGCGGGCTCCAGGACGCGGACGGACGGCCGGGCCGGGAGGTCGAGACGCTCGCGCCAGCGCGGGGTCGCGCACAGTTCGGCGAGCAGGGTGTGGCTGGGCGCCGTGAAGTTGCCGGGGACCTGGAAGGCGA
Organism: Streptomyces scopuliridis RB72; assembly: GCF_000718095.1. Classification (GTDB taxonomy): domain Bacteria; phylum Actinomycetota; class Actinomycetes; order Streptomycetales; family Streptomycetaceae; genus Streptomyces; species Streptomyces scopuliridis. Next base: position 170,654 of record NZ_JOEI01000007.1, read on the forward strand.
AGGTGCCGCCGGGGACGAGCGCGTCGATCCAGCCGGCGAAGGAGTCGGGGTGGTTCGGCACCCACTGGAGGGCGGCGTTGGAGACGATCAGGCCGTACGGTTCGCCGGGCGTCCAGTGCGCGGCGTCACCGGCCCGGAAGTCCAGCGCGCCGCCGCCCGCGGTCGGGCCCTCGTACTCCTCGCGGGCCCGGTCGAGCATCTCGGGCGAGTTGTCGAAGCCGGTGATCCGGGCGGCCGGCCAGCGGTCGGCGAGGAGCGCGGTGACATTGCCGGGGCCGCAGCCGAGGTCGGCGATCCTGACGGTTCCGCCGTCGGCGGCGGGCAGCTCGGGGATACGGGCCAGCAGATCGAGGAACGGACGGCTGCGATGGCCGGCGTGCCTGAGGTACTGCTTCGGGTCCCACGTCGGAGCGGGCGGCTCGGCGGAAGCGGAGGAACGGGACGGTGCGGAGTGCATGGTGGAGCCCCCATCGCGGTCGCGGAGTACACCGCCGGAGCGGCCCACGGCGGTCATGTCCCACCCTGCACCGTCACATATCTTGACGTCAAGAGACTTCATGTCGAGGCACCCTCTACACTGATCGTCATGGAGGACGAGGTCGACCGACTGGTCGCAGCATGGCGCCGAGAGCGCCCCGACCTCGACGTGGAACCGCTCGAGGTGCTCAGCCGCGTGAGCAGACTGGCCCGCCATCTCGACCGCGCGCGCCGTATCGCGTTCTCGGAGCACGGCCTGGAGCCGTGGGAGTTCGACGTACTGACCTCGCTGCGCCGCGCGGGTGACCCGTACCAGCTCTCGCCCGGCCAGCTGCTGACCCAGACCCTGGTCACCTCGGGCACGATGACGAACCGTATCGACCGGCTCGCCAAGAAGCGCCTGGTCGAGCGGTTGCCCGACCCCAGCGACCGGCGCGGGGTGCTGGTCAGGCTCACCGCCGAGGGGCGGGACCGCGCGGATCAGGCGCTCGCCGGGCTGCTCGCCCAGGAGCGCGCGATCCTCGCCGAGCTCTCCCGCGCCCAGCGCGGTGAACTGGCCGGGCTGCTACGCCAGTTGACCGCCCCGTTCGACAACGTTCCCTAGCGGCGGCACCAGATCGACCGGCCCGACGCCCGCCCGGCGGGCCAGGGCGACGGCGGCCAGCGTGGAGTGCACGCCCAGCTTCCCGAGCACGTTCTGCATATGCGTACGGACGGTGTGCGGGGAGAGGAAGAGGCGCTCGGCGACGGCCTTGCGCCCCAGCCCCGCGACCATGCAGCGCAGCACCTCGCGCTCGCGCGGCGTCAGCGACTCGACCAGCCGCTCGCTCTCCGTACGGTGCTTCCGCGCGGCCGTCAGCTCGCGCAGGACACCTGTGAGCAGCGCGGGCGGCAGATGCGTCTCGTCCCGCAGGACGCCCCGCATCACGGCGAGCAGCCGTTGCAGCGAGCAGTCCTTCGCGACCCATCCGGAGGCGCCCGCCTGGAGCGCCTGGGCGGCGCGGTGCGGGTCGTCCTTCTCGGCGAGCACGACCGTACGGACGGACGGCTGGCTCGAACGGACCCCGGCGACCAGCGAGATGCCGTCGACCAGGGCCACTTCGCCCTGGTCGGGCACGGCACGGGCGACCGGCACCTGAACCGGCCCGCCTGCCGAAGCCGAAGCCGCTCCCGAGGCCGATCCCGGCCCCGCCGCCGTCCCGTTGACCGAACCGCCCACCGTCCCATTCACCGAGCCGTTGAGCGATCCGTGGACCGAACCACCCGCAGCCCCGTTGAGCGCGCCGTTGACCGAACCGCCGGCCGCCCCCGGGACCGTGCCCAGATCGGCGTCGACGAGCATCACATCGAACCTGCGCCCCTCCGCCGCCGCGCGTTCGAGACAGCGCAGCGCCGCGGGGCCGCTGCCCGCGGCCGACACATCCACGTCGGACTCGGCCGCGAGCGCGGCGGCGAGTGACTCGGCGAAGATGCGATGGTCGTCCACCACGAGAACCCGGATACGTACCAATGGACACCCCCTGAAGGCGGGTGGCGGACATCGCGGGCACGGCGCCCGGCGTGCCGGGCGACAGGTCAACGGCACGGCCGCCGCCGCCTGATGACCGCTGCCCCACCCCGGGCGTCGTACCCGACTTGTCTCCACCCCTGAACAGCACCGGCCCCCACCGGTGCTTTTCCCCAGCGTACGGGCGCGGGCCCGAAGCGGAAGGAAATTCGCAGAACTCGTTGGCCGCCCTGTTTATGGTGGGCCCCATGTTTCGTATGGAGACAGAAGTCGACAAGGAACGGCACGCCGCGCTCGGCGAACGGCTGAGCGCGGCCAACTCGCACCGCTCACCGGTACTGCGCGCGCTGCGTACCAGTCCGCTGGGCGAGGAAGTCCCGCTCCACGTCTGGCTGCTGGACGATACGACGGGCGAGCTGGCCGGCGGCCTGGCCGGCCGCACCTGGGCCCGCTGGCTCCATGTGGATCTGCTCTGGGTCGACGACCGGCACCGCGGCGCCCGCCTGGGCAGCCGGCTGCTGGCCGAAGCGGAACGCGCGGCCAGGACGGAACGCGACTGCGCGCGGGCACGCCTGGAGACCTGGGACTTCCAGGCCCCGGACTTCTACCGCAAGCAGGGCTACCAGGTCATCGGCGAGGTCATGGACTACCCGCCGGGCGTGACGGAGTACATCCTGGTCAAGACGCTCACCTGATCAGGATGCTGACCCGATCGGGATGCTGACCCGATCGGGATGCTGACCCGATCGGGATGCTGACCCGATCGGGATGCTGACCCGATCAAGACACTCGTCCGATCAGAACGCCCCCTCAGACCAGCCGGTGCGCCCCCCTCGACGGGATCGCCGGGAAGACCCGCGGGGCCGTGTGGCCCGCGGCCGCGAAGGCTTCCGTGACCGCCTTGGTCACGGCGTCCGCGTCCGGCTCCTCGACCAGGACGATCGCCGAGCCGCCGAAGCCGCCGCCCGTCATCCGGGCGCCGAGCGCGCCGGCCGCCGTGGCCGTCTCGACCACCAGGTCGAGTTCGGCGCAGGAGACCCGCAGGTCGTCGCGGAGCGAGGCGTGGCCCTCGACCAGGACCGGACCGACGGCGCGGACGTCGCCCGCGTCCAGCAGCGCGATGACCTGCTCGACACGGTGGTCGTCGCTCACGACATGGCGGACGTAGCGGCGTACGGTCTCGCTCTCGCCCGCCGCCGCCAGCCGGTCGAGCGCCCCGGGCAGGTCCTCGTACGCCACATCGCGCAGCGCGCGCACGCCGAGCGCCCGCGCGCCCGCCTCGCACCCCGCGCGCCGCTCGGCGTACGCGCCGTCGCCGAGCGCGTGCTTGACGCGGGTGTCGACGACCAGCAGCCCCAGGCCGCGGGCCGCCAGGTCGAACGGCACCTGGCGCTGCGAGAGGTCGCGGGTGTCCAGATGGAGCGCGTGTCCGTCGGTGCAGCACGCCGAGGCCATCTGGTCCATGATCCCGCACGGCACGCCGACGAAGTCGTTCTCGGCGCGCTGCGCGAGCACCGCCAGCTCGGGCGCCGACAGGCCCAGTCCGTACAGGTCGTTCAGGGCGAGCGCGGTGACGACCTCCAGCGCGGCCGAGGACGACAGGCCCGCGCCGGTCGGGACGGTCGACGCCAGATGGATGTCGGCGCCGGCGACCGGGTGCCCGGCCTCCCGCAGCGCCCAGACGACACCGGCCGGATAGGCGGCCCAGCCGGTGTCGGAGTGCGGTACGAGCGCGTCGGCGTCGAGCTGGACGACGCCCTGCGGGGCATCCGCGGAGTGCACCCGCAGGACCCGGTCCGTACGGCGGGACACCGCCGCGACCGCCTGGTGCGGCAGCGCCAGCGGCATCACGAAGCCGTCGTTGAAGTCGGTGTACTCGCCGATCAGATTGACCCGTCCGGGCGCCGCCCAGACGCCTTCCGGCGCGGCCCTGTACAGCCTCCGGAACTCCTCGGCCACCGCCGTCTCGCCGACGCCCGTCTCACCGACGTCCACACCGGCGCCCGCGCCCGTACCGCTCTCACTCACCCTTGGTTCTCCTTCCGGCGTGCGAACGCCCACGCGTCCGTGACGATCCCCGCCAGATCGGCGCGGCTCGGGGTCCAGCCGAGGCGGTCGCGTGCCGCTTCGGCGGAGGCGACCAGGACGGCGGGGTCGCCGCCCCGGCGCGGGGCCACGACCTCGGGGACGGGGTGCCCGGTGACCGCGCGTACGGTCTCGATGACCTCGCGGACCGAGAAGCCCGCGCCGTTGCCGAGGTTGCAGATCAGATGCTCGCCGCCGGTGGCCGCGTCCAGCGCGCGCAGATGGGCCCCGGCGAGGTCGGCGACATGGATGTAGTCGCGGACACAGGTGCCGTCCGGCGTCGGGTAGTCCTCGCCGAACACCGAGATCGCCTCCCGCTCGCCGAGGGCGACCTGGAGGACCAGCGGGATGAGATGCGACTCGGGGTCGTGCCGCTCACCGCAACTGCCGTACGCACCGGCCACGTTGAAGTACCGCAGCGAGACGGCCGCGAGACCGTGCGCCGTGCACTCCCCGCTGATCATGTGGTCGACGGCGAGCTTCGTGGCGCCGTACGGGCTGGTGGGCGCCGTCGGGTCGGTCTCCGTGATGGGGGTGGAGACCGGCTCCCCGTACGTCGCGGCGGTGGACGAGAAGACGAGCGTACGCACCCCTGCCGAACGCATCGCGGCGAGCAGCGCCATCGAGCCGCCGACGTTGTTGTCCCAGTACTTCTCGGGCTTGGCGACGGACTCGCCGACCTGCGAGGACGCCGCGAAGTGCAGCACCGCGTCGTACGAGGGGTCCAGCCACTTCGCCGCGTCCTGGATCCGGCCCTCGATGAAGTCGGCGCCCGCCGGGACGCCCTCGCGGAACCCGGTGGAGAGGTCGTCCAGCACGGTCACCTCGTGACCGGCCTCCAGCAGATGTGCCGCGACCACGCTGCCGACATATCCCGCACCGCCCGTGACGAAGTACTTCCGGGGTACGGGGGTCGTCCTCGGGGAAGACACAGTCTCGCTCACTCGCTCGCTACCTCTCGCAGTCGCTCGGCCGCGGCCTCCGGCGGCACGTCGTTGATGAACACACTCATGCCGGATTCGGAACCCGCGAGGAATTTCAGCTTGCCGGAAGTGCGGCGGATGGTGAAAAGCTCAAGGTGAAGCGCGAAGTCGTGTCGCCCCTCTGCCCGGAAGGGCGCCTGGTGCCAGGCCGAGATGTACGGCGTCGGCGGCTCACCTTCGCCGAAGATCCGGTCGAAGCGCTTCAAGAGTTCCAGATAGATCTGTGGGAACTCTGTGCGCGCCGCGTCGTCGAGCCCGCGGAGGTCGGGGGTCCGCCGGACGGGGTAGAGGTGCACCTCGTACGGCCAGTGCGCCGCGTACGGCACGAACGCCACCCAGTGCCGCCCTTCGAGCACCACCCGGCCGCCCTCGGTCCGCTCGCGCTCGACGAGGTCGTCGAAGAGGTTGCGGCCGGTCGCGGCGCGGTGCTCCCGTACGGAGCGGAGCATCAGCGTGGTGCGCGGGGTGACGAAGGGGTACGCGTAGATCTGCCCGTGCGGATGGCCGAGCGTCACGCCGATCTCCGCGCCGCGGTTCTCGAACGGGAAGACCTGCTCGACCTGCGGCAGCTCGGCCAGTTCGGCGGTGCGGTCGGTCCATGCCTCCAGCACCAGACCGGCCTGTTCCTCGGTGAGGTCCGCGAACGAGGAGTCGTGGTCGGAGGTGAAGCAGACGACCTCGCAGCGTCCCGAGTCCCCGGCGAGGGAGGGGAAGCGGTTCTCGAAGACGGCGACGTCGTAGTCCGGCTCGGGGATCTCGCTGAGCCGGCCGTCCCGCGAGGGGCAGAGCGGGCACTCGTCGGCGGGCGGGTGGTACGTACGGGCCTGGCGGTGCGAGGCGATGGCGACCGCGTCACCGAGCAGCGCGTCCCGGCGGATCTCCGAGGTGGTGGCGACCGGACCGAGGGGCCTGCGGTCGGGGGCGTCGCGCACGGCGTCGTCCCGCAGGTCGTAATAGACCAGCTCGCGGCCGTCGGCGAGCCTCGTCACCGTCTTCTTCATCGGTTGCCTCCACGGCCCGCACGCACACACCACGCCACCAACAGAACCGCACATAACAAATCACAAGCGAACAGCTGCGTCAACGGCGACCAAGAGGCGGTCCTCCTCGGCGCTTCCATAGCGGTTCCATAGCGCTTCCATCAAGATTAAACAAAGAAAACCAACATAAGTGTTCATTTTCTAAACATAGGAGCGTAGGTTCCGGCGGAGTCATCTTCTTGCGACGAAGCGAGTACCCCCCATGCGATACCTGGCCGAAGGGCTCCGGCTGCCCACCAACGGGCTCGACTACACCATCCTGGCGATCTACTTCGTAGTGGTCCTCGGCATCGGCTTCGCCGCCCGTGCCAGCGTGAAGACCAGCCTGGACTTCTTCCTCTCCGGGCGCTCCCTGCCCGCCTGGGTGACGGGCCTCGCGTTCGTCGCCGCCAACCTCGGCGCCACCGAGATCCTGGGCATGGCGGCCAACGGCGCCCAGTACGGCGTCTACACCGTGCACTGGTACTGGATCGGCGCCATCCCCGCCATGGTCTTCCTCGGCCTGGTGATGATGCCCTTCTACTACGGCTCGAAGGTGCGCTCCGTACCGGAGTTCCTGCTGCACCGTTTCGGCCCCTCCTCCCATCTGCTCTCGTCGGTCATCTTCGCGGTGTCGTCCGTGCTGATCGCGGGCGTCAACCTCTACGCGATGGCGATCGTGCTGGAGGCGCTGCTCGGCTGGCCCGAGTGGGTCGCGATCGTCGTGGCGGGCTTCTTCGTCCTCGCGTACATCACCATCGGCGGTCTCTCCTCGGCGATCTACAACGAGGTGCTCCAGTTCTTCGTCATCCTCGCCGCGCTGATCCCGCTGACCATCGTCGGTCTCAAGCGGGTCGGCGGCTGGAGCGGGCTGACCGACTCCCTCACCGGCTCGCACGGCGGCGCCTTCCTGAGCGCCTGGGAGGGCACCGGCGTCGGCTCGCCGAACCCGCTCGGCGCGAACTGGCTGACGATCGTGCTCGGGCTCGGCTTCGTGATGAGCTTCGGGTACTGGACCACCAACTTCGCCGAGGTGCAGCGCGCGCTGTCCGCGAAGAACCTCTCCGCCGCCAAGCGCACCCCGCTCATCGCCGCGTTCCCCAAGATCTTCATACCCATGGTCGTGATCGTCCCCGGTCTGATCGCGCTGGTCATGGAACCGACGCTGGGCAAGGCGGGCAGCGGCCTCCAGTACAACGACGCGATCCCGGTCCTCATGCGCGATCTGCTGCCGAACGGTGTGCTGGGCATCGCCGTCACCGGTCTGCTCGCCGCGTTCATGGCCGGTATGGCCGCCAACGTCTCGTCGTTCAACACCGTCTTCACCAACGACATCTGGGGCGCGTACCTCAGGAAGGACCGTGAGGACGCGTACTACCTGAAGACCGGACGGGTCGTCACGGCGGTCGGTGTGCTGATCGGCATGGGGACGGCGTTCATCGCCTCCAGCTTCAGCAACATCATGAACTACCTCCAGACGCTGTTCTCGTTCTTCAACGTCCCGCTGTTCGTGGTCTTCATCATCGGCATGTTCTGGAAGCGGACCACCCCGGCCGCCGGCTTCTGGGGGCTGCTCTCCGGCACGGTCGCCGCGATGGTCAACTACTTCTGGCTCTACAAGGGCGGGATCGTCGACATCCCGAGCGACCAGGGCGCGAACTTCGTCTCCTCCATCGTCGCGTTCGTCGTCGGCGCCCTCGTGATGGTGGTGGTCTCGTACGTGACGCGGCCCAAGCCGGCCGAGAAGCTCGCGGGGCTGGTGTACGGCACGCGCTCGCCCGACATGGACGAGCTGCCGGCCGAGGGCGACGACGCCTGGTACCGCAGGCCGGCCCTGCTGGGCTGGGGCGCGATCATCCTCGCCGCCATCTGCTACGTGCCGTTCTCCTTCTGACGTTCTGACGCCCGACGCCGAGGCGCCGACCGCGCCGAGAGGAACACATCACCATGAGCGACTACCGCAACGACGTCGAGGAGCTGGAGGCCAAGTCCGCCACCGCGGCACGGCTCTTCGACATCCGCCGCATCATCGGCGGGCTCTTCGTGGTCTACGGGATCATCGTGACCATCGCCGGGATCACCGCGTCCGACGCCGATCTGAAGAAGGCGCAGGACATCAACATCAATCTGTGGACGGGGCTGGGGATGCTGGCCCTGGGGCTGTTCTTCCTCATATGGCTGAAGCTGCGCCCCACGGCGCCGCCCACCACACCCACTGAGCAGTAACAGCCGTCACGGGGGCCGGACTTCACCCGCGCCGAGCGCGGTGGTCCGGCCCCTTGGCCGCGTCCGCGGACCCCCCGGGCGGCACGGCCCGGTCCAGCAGCCCCGTACGCGCGGCCAGCGCCGCGGCCTCCAGCCGGGAGCCCACCCCCAGCTTCATCAGCACCCGCTGCACATGCGTCCTGGCCGTGCTCGGCGCGATGCCCATCCCGGCGGCGATCAGCCGGGTGTCCTCGCCCTCCGCGACCCGTACCAGCACCTCCACCTCGCGCGGGGTGAGCATCCGCAGCAGCCGCTGACCCTCGTCGTCCGGCTGGATCACCGGATTGAGCAGCTCGGTGAACGCGCCCTGGAGCAGCTGCGGCGCCACCGCGGCCTCGCCCGCGCGCGCCTTGACCATGGCCCGCTCCACGCCCTCGATGCGCTCGTCGTGCCGTACGTAGCCGGAGGCGCCGGCCGCGAAGGCGGCGGCGATCCCGCGCGGGCTGGGCACCGGCCCGAGCACCACCACCGCCACCTGCGGGCGCTCCCGCTTGATCCGTACGATCGGGTCGAACGTCCCCGGCTCGGCGGGCACGGCCGTGCCCAGCAGACACACCTCGGGCGCCCTGCTCACCACCAGTTCGGCGACGCCCGCCGTGGGCGCCGCCGCCGCGAGCACGCGGTGCCCGCGCAGTTTCAGTGCCGAGGCGAGCGCCTCGGCGAGCAGTCTGTGATCGTCGACCACCATGATCCGCACACCCATGAGCAACCCTCCCCCCGTCCCCCGGTACCTGCCCGGCCCCCCGGCCCCCGGCCTCTAGACCCGGCAAGCTACACGCTTGTTCGACATCGCGCGCCCCCTACCGGTCAGAAGCCCCTCGGATTGCCGAATTGCCTCCCATTCGGGACTACTGACCGGCCAGTCCGGATACGAGCGGGGCCCCGGCCCGTGGTGTCACCCACGGGCCGGGGCCCCGAAATACCGTGTCCGCAGCGCTACTTGGTCGTGAAGGAGACCGCGAGATACGACCTCTCGTCCAGCGACGAATTCGACGGCTTGCTCAGCGTGGTGTCGGACATGAAGAACCGGCCGTCCTGGTAGAGCAGTTCCGCGTAGTCCGGCAGGAAGCCGGTCTCCGCGTCACGCACGGCCTCGTCGGCCGGGTTCTCCATCAGCACCGTCTGCTTGAACGTGCCGCCGTCGATGGAGACGATCTGGCCGCCCTTGTCGTACGGCGGCCTCTTGTACGCGATGATGTTGCCGCCGTCCATGCGCAGCGGCACCATCGTGTAGCGGTCGCCCGCGTCGGCGCGGTCCGGGGTGCCCTTGCCGGTGGCGAGGTCGAACGAGACGATCTCGTTGGTGTCGCCGTACTCCCCGCCGCCCTCGTGCTCCTCGGTCGGCAGATAGAGCCGGCCGTTGCCCACCGCCAGCATCTGGCAGGACTCGACCTCGGTGGAGCGGCACTTCGCCGCGTACTTGTCGGCGTCCGCCGGGATCTTGGCGATCAGCTTGCCGGTCTTCGCGTCGATGGAGAAGAAGTCCGAGATGCCGCTGCCGTCCCCGGCCGTGTCGCCGACGTCGGCGGCCACGACCAGCGGGTTGGTGGAAACGATGCTCGCGTACTCGACACCGGTCGGCATCTGGAAGGTGGAGACCGGGGCGCCGGTGACCGGGTTCAGGTTCTGGATGGAGACCTGCGGGTCGTCGTACGAGCCGCACTTGCGGGCCGCCACGAGCCCCGCGCCGCCGCCGTACCCCATGTCGTAGCAGCCCTCGGCGCTGACCTCGGGCTTCCAGCGGATCGAGCCGTCGGCCAGGTCGAAGGCCGCCCCGCCGTCGGTGCCGCCGGCCGCGATGGTCTCACCGCTGAGGGTGACCTCGCTGAACCGGACCTTCTCGTCACCCACGTTGGAGCCCTTGACGGACTTGGACCAGAGCAGCTTTCCGCCCGCCAGGTCGATCGCGCCGATCTCGGTGCACTGCTGGTAGTTCTTGTCGGCCGTCGTCTTGGCCGCCGCGAAGGCGACCGCCGTCTTGTTGTCCTTGGAGACATGCTGCGACGCCGCGCAGACCTGGCCCGGGAGCGGGATCGACCAGAGCTGGGTGCCCTTGTTCAGGTCGTAGCCGACGATCTCGTTGATGCCGGTCTTCACATACGCGGTGTCGGTGATCCAGGAGCCGTTGACGGTGGTGACGTCGGTGACCTCGGGCGTCGGCAGCTGGAAGGCGACCTTGGACCTGGTGTTGCCCGGCGCCTGCTCCTTGCCCGCGCCGTCGGCGGCCTTCCCGCCGCCGGTGCCGCCCGTACCGCCCTCGGTGGAGCCGGACGAGCCGCCCTTGGCTTCGTTGCCCTGACCGCTGTCGTCACCGGAGGAGGCGAGCAGGATGCCGCCGCCGATGATCAGTACGACGGCGACGGACGCGGCGATGATGATCTGCATCTGGCGGGTCAGCTTCTTGCCGCCACCGCCGCTGCCGCCGGCGCCCTGCGGGGGCGGCGGGTACGGGTACTGCTGCTGGGCCCCGGGCTGCATGGGCGGGGTCGGGTAGCCGTACGGAGACGGCTGCCCCGGCTGGCCGGGCTGACCCGGCTGGCCCGGATATCCGTACCCCGGCGGCTGGTTCGGGTATCCGTACCCCGGCGGCCGGCCGGGCGGCGGCATCTGCGGCGGCTGGGCCGGGGGGCCCTGCGGCGGCGACTGCGGATAGCCGTACGGAGGGTTCTGCGGGGGCGGCGTCGGACCACCGAACCCACCGGGCGGCGGGTCCTGCGGGGCACCGAAGCCGCCGGCGGGGGGCTCCTGGGGAGCGCCGAACCCGCCGGCCGGGGGCTCCTGCGGGGCGCCGAACCCTCCCTGCGGGGGCTCGTTGGGTGGCTGGGGCGGCTGCGTCATGGCGTGCGTACCTCGGGAAAGTCGTCGGGGACGAAGAGAACGGAGAGAACCGGGAGAGCGGCGAGACCGGGGAGAGAGGCCGGGGTCATTTCCCGAAGGCCATCATCGTCTTCGTCTTCAGTTCCTCTTCGTCGTTGCTCGCGCTGACCCGGCCGCTCATCACATAGAAACGGCCGTCCACATAGGCGTACTTCGGCGAGTAGAAGGAGCTCTCGATCTGCGCCGTGGACGCCGGATGCTGCAACAGCGTGGTCGGGGCGCCACCGCTCGGGGCCACGGTCGCGACCGCGCCGCCCGTGTCGTACGTGGGGTCCAGATAGACCAGGACGTTGCCGCCCTCCATGCGCAGCGGCGTCATCGTGCGGCCTTCCGGTGCCTTGGCACGCCACGTGGACTTTCCGGTGTCCAGGCTGAAGGCGACGATCTCATTGGTACGGGAAGTGCCGCTGCTGTCGGGCGCGGTCGCCATATAGAAGGTGTTCGCGTCGGCGGCGACACCGACACAGCCCTCCAGATTCTGGCCGAAGACGATGAAGCCGCCCCCGCACTTCGGTGCGAACTTGTCATTGCCGCCCTGGATCTGCGAGCGCGGGGTGCCGTTCGCGTTGAGCGCGATGATGCTCCAGGTGTCCTTCTCGTCGTTCTTCAGGGAGACGACCAGCGGGTTGATCGAGTAGACCTTGTCGGTGTCCCAGTCGGCGGCCAGCTTGTAGGTCCACTTGGCCCGGCCGGTCGTCGGGTCGAGCTCCTGGATCTGGTTCCCGCCGCCGGTGCAGCTCTCGGCGGCGATCATCTTGGGGCCGCCCGTGAGCGCGTACGGCTGGCAGTTACCGGGCAGCTTGCCGAAGAGCTCCTTGCCGTCGCTCACCCGGAAGGCGTTGACGGCGCCGGTGCGGGCGGCCGTCACCGTATCGCCGCTGATCGCGACGGTGATGTCGGAGAGCAGGTCGAAGGCGCCCGTCTCGGGTATCTCCTTCTTCCAACCGCCCTTGCCGGTGGCCAGATCGACCAGCTGGAGCTGGTTGCAGTCGGCCTTCTCGGTGGTGCCGTTCTTGATGCCGAGGACCAGCTTGCCGGTGGCCGTGGACGCGACGGGCGCCGCGCATATCTCGGTGGGCAGCGACAGCGTCCACTTCTTCTTGCCGTCGGCGGCGGAGTACCCCACGACCTGGCGGTACATGGCCTTGACGACGGTGTCGCCGGCGAACCACGGGCCGTACACGTCCGCGCCGTTGCGCGGCAGGTCCACGTCGTTGGTCTGGAGCCACTCGATCTTGGCCTCGCCGTCCTTGCGGCCGGCGTTGAGGTCGTCCGCGGCCTCACGGCCCGCGCCGCTGCCGTCGCCCTGGTCGACGGTCGGCGAACCGCTCGGCTTGGCGTCCTCGCTCTTGCTGACGTTCGGCTTGTCGCCGCTGTCGTCACCGCCGACGGCGAGCCATATCCCGCCGCCGATGACCAGCGCTCCCGCGACGGCCGCCGCGACGATGACGCCGGGCTTGCCCTTGAAGGGGTTCTTGCCGCCACCGCCACCGGGGGGCGCGGTGGGCGGGCCGGGGAACTGCTGGGGCGGATAGCCGCCGCCGTAGGGACCGGGCTGCTGACCGTAGGGCCCGGGCTGGTTGTACGGTCCTGGCTGCTGCTGACCGTACGGCCCCGGCTGGTTGTAGGGTCCTGGCTGCTGGCCGTAGGGCCCCGGCTGGCTGTACGGGCCGGGCTGCTGCTGACCGGCCGGTCCCGCCTGCGGATACCCGTAACCGGGCTGCGCGGCCTGCGGATAGCCGTAACCAGGCTCTGCGGCCGGCGGACCCGGCGGCGTCTGCGGCGGCTGTGGCATCTGCGGTGGCTGCGCGGGCGGCGGCGGACTCTGCGGTCCTCCCTGCGGACTCTGCGGTCCCCCCTGCCCCGGCGGGCCACCGTGCGGCTGGTCCTGCGGAGCTCCGAAGCCCCCCTGCGGCGGTTGCTGACTGGGCGGCTGGCTCATCAGCGCTTTCCCCCTGTTAGTACGGTCCGCGGCCCGGTCGGACTCCCCCGCGATTCCAGTGGCCGATCATTACCGGCCACCGGAATGGAGCGAATCGGGCGCGGTTTCCGCATCGTCATATCAGTCGAGCGGGGCTTCTTTCTATCACTCGGCCATCGGTACGGGACGGGCCGGTCCGCCCCTGTTCCCAAGGGAGGACCGGCCCGTGATGTGCTCGTTACGCGCTCTGCACAGCGTCTCTACGCGTCCTCCGCGAGCTCCAGCCAGCGCATTTCCAACTCGTCGCGCTCACCCACCAGTTCACGCAGCTCCGCATCCAATTTGGCCACTTTCTCAAAGTCTGTGGCGTTGTCGGCGATCTGCTGATGGAGGGTTGTCTCACGGCTGGACATCTTGTCCAGCTGCCGCTCGATCTTCTGGAGTTCCTTCTTCGCCGCGCGGCCGTCCTTGGCCGATACGGCCCCGGTACCGGCCCCCGTACCCGCCCCGGAACCCGTCCCCGCGGACCGCCCCTCGGCGGCGGCCGGCGCGGTGGCCGGAACCGCGGACTCGATCAACTGGCGGCGGCGTTCCAGATACTCGTCGATCCCGCGCGGCAGCATCCGCAGCTTCGCGTCGCCGAGCAGCGCCATCACCTTGTCGGTGGTCCGCTCGATGAAGAACCGGTCGTGCGAGATGACGACCATCGAGCCCGGCCAGCCGTCGAGCAGGTCCTCCAGCTGGTTGAGCGTCTCGATGTCGAGATCGTTGGTGGGCTCGTCGAGGAAGAGGACGTTCGGCTCGTCCATCAGCAGCCGGAGCAGCTGGAGGCGGCGCCGCTCACCGCCGGAGAGATCGCCGACCGGCGTCCACTGCTTCTCCTTGGTGAAGCCGAACTGCTCGCACAGCTGGCCCGCCGTCATCTCCCGCCCCTTACCGAGGTCGACCCGGTCCCGTACCTGCTGCACGGCTTCGAGGACCCGCAGCGACGGCTTGAGTTCGGTGACCTCCTGGGACAGATACGCCAGCTTGACGGTCCTGCCGACCACGACCTTCCCTGCCGCGGGCTGGACGTCGCCCTGCGAACGGGCGGCCTCGGCGAGCGCCCGCAGCAGCGAGGTCTTGCCCGCGCCGTTCACCCCGACCAGCCCGATCCGGTCTCCCGGACCGAGCTGCCAGGTGAGATGAGTGAGCAGCACCTTGGGGCCCGCCTGGACGGTCACGTCCTCCATGTCGAAGACGGTCCTGCCGAGCCGGGCGTTGGCGAACTTCATCAGCTCGGAGGTGTCACGGGGCGGCGGTACGTCCGCGATCAGCTCATTGGCCGCCTCGACCCGGAAGCGCGGCTTCGACGTACGCGCGGGAGCACCGCGCCGCAGCCAGGCCAGCTCCTTGCGGACGAGGTTCTGCCGCTTGGCCTCCTCGGTCGCCGCGATGCGCTCGCGCTCGGCGCGCGCGAAGACATAGTCGGAGTAGCCGCCCTCGTACTCGTGCACCGCACCGCGCTGGACGTCCCACATCCGCGTACAGACCTGGTCGAGGAACCACCGGTCGTGCGTCACACACACGAGCGCGGACCGCCGCGCCCGCAGATGCTCGGCCAGCCAGGCGATGCCCTCGACATCGAGATGGTTGGTGGGCTCGTCCAGCACGATCAGCTCGGGCTCGCCGATCAGCAGCTTGGCAAGCGCGATCCGCCGCCGCTCACCACCGGAGAGCGGCGCGATGACGGTATCGAGCCCCTGCGGAAACCCGGGCAGATCGAGCCCGCCGAAGAGCCCGGTGAGCACATCCCGGATCTTGGCGTTGCCGGCCCACTCGTGATCGGCGAGATCGCCGATGACCTCGTGTCTGACCGTGGCGGCGGGATCGAGCGAATCATGCTGCGTCAACACCCCGAGCCGCAGCCCGCCACTGTGCGTCACGCGCCCGGTATCGGCCTCCTCCAGCCTGCTGAGCAGCCGGATGAGGGTCGTCTTCCCGTCGCCATTACGCCCGACGACGCCGATCCGGTCCCCCTCGGAGACGCCGAGAGAGACACCATCGAGCAGCGCACGGGTGCCGTACACCTTGGTGACTGCCTCGACATTGACCAGATTGACGGCCATTTTTCTCCTGCTTACGGGGGACACGATCGACATCCCAGGGTAATCGCCCTGAGCGGTGCGGCGGGCGGCAGTGGACGACGGCAGTCGACCCGCCGGTATCCGGCCACTGTTTGCACGCGGGAACAGCCCACCTCAATATGATCAGCTGGTGCCGCTGAGCCGCGGCACGGCAGAACAGGGGGAGGAACGCATGGCAGGGGATCTCAACATCTCCGCAGGCGAGCTGAGAGCTTCGGCCGGGGCCGCGGACAGCCTGGTAACAGATCTACGGCCGTCACTGAAGAAGGCGGTGGAGGACCTGACCGCCGCGTCGGCTTCCTTCCGCGACTGGTCGGCCGGGCCCCGGATGGAGGAGACCGCCGACGGGTGGGGGACCGCACTCGGCACGCTGTGCGACAACCTGTCGCAGCACGCGCAGGGTATGCGACTGCTGGCGAACGGCCGCGACATCATGGAACAGGAAGTCCTCGACAGCTTCAGGGGCTGGTGAGGCGGCGACATGCCGGAGAACTTCACGCAGCTGTTCAAGCAAAGCTTCTCTGATCTCGATTCCGCGGTCTCCTCCTGGAAGAAGCTCGCCGAGGCGCTGGGAAAGACGCAGACCGGCAGCGGTAAGCGGGTGACTGGCCCGCTCCACAAGGCGGGCTGGAGCGGAGTCAGCGCCACCTACGGCTTCGAGGCGATGGAGGCCACGGAGAGCAAGCTCGGCACGGCTCAGCTCGATGCCCAGCTGATCACCACCACTCTGGACACCCTCCACACCAAAATGCAGGCGGCCCAACGTAAGCTGCGCAACGCGGTGGCCGACGCCGAAGCGGCCGGCCACAAGGTCCGGGAAGACGGATGGGTGGAACCGAAGCAGGCGGTGGACCCCAAGTACCACAACGACCCGGACTACGAGGGCCTCCAGAGGCAGGCCAACACGGGACTCGGCGGCTTCCGTGCCCGTATCGACGAGGCCCTTACCGATGCCGACACCGCCAGCTACCGAGCTGCCGAACTCCTGCACCAGATCGACCCGTTCGACCTCGACAAACGGTACGGCCGCGCGAACGCCGAGGAGGACGCCGCGAGGGTCGCCGAGTTCGCCGGGATCAACGCGAAGGACATCCCAGACGGGAAGGACCCGAATCAGGCAGCGGAGTGGTGGGGCGATCTGGACGCGGAGAAGCAGCGCTTCTACCTGGCCGCGTTCCCCGACCAGATCGGCGCGCTGGACGGCCTGCCCGCCACTACGCGGGACCAGGCCAACCGGACGGTGCTGGACATGAAACTGAATGACTACGCGCTGCGGGAAGGGGATCTGGGCTACCACGACCGGAGCAACTACCGGTCCCTGAGCTCCCTCAAGGAACGCATGGAAAAGTCAGACACTGGCCCGGCCCACAAACAGCTGTACCTGCTCGGCTTGAGTACGAACGGTGATGGTCGCGCCATCGTCGCGATGGGTAACCCGGACACGGCGAAGTACACGGCGGTCCAGGTCCCGGGTACGGATACCCAGTTGGAGAACTTCGGGGGACAGATCGACCGGGTCAATAAGTTGCAGGATGCGGCAGGCGACCGGACGGCGGGTAAGGGCAGGGATGTCTCGACCATCGCCTGGCTCGGTTACAACGCTCCCGAGTTGAACAACAGCGTCATGGGTGACGGACGAGCGAAGGACGGAGCCGAAGACCTTCGCGATTTCACACATGGTCTCCGCGCCGCGCATGAAGGCGAACGTACGCATCTGACGGTACTGGCCCATAGTTACGGCTCCACGACCGCAGGGGCCGCAGACGCCGGCGGCCAGGGGCTGGACGCGGACGACATGGTGGTCGTGGGAAGTCCCGGCCTGACGGTCGATCGCGCGGATCAACTGCACATCGACCCAAAACACCTGTGGGTGGGAGCCGCCGACAACGACAAGGTCTCCAATTTCACATCCGGCCTAACGCTCGGTGCCGACCCCAAGGAAACCGAGTTCGGCGCACAGAGGATGTATGTGGACACGAGCGGTCACAGCGGCTATTGGGACGAAGACAGCAAAAGCCTGGAGAATCAGGGCCGCATCATCGCGGGCAAGGAACCAAAAAATGAAGGCGCGGGCTGATGGATCCGAAACGGCTTGTTCTCTCACCTGCACTGCGCCGGGGCGCCACAGCCCTGGCTCTGGCCCTGCTCCTGGGAGGCTGCGGCATGTCTGATGACGGAATCAACGATCCATTGCCCCGAATGAGCAAGAAGAAGGCCGAGGAATGGGCCAAGCACTGGACTGAATCCATGGCCCGCACCGCCAAGGCCGAGATCGAACCCGAGACCGATCCGGAGCTGCCCGCAGCGAAATTCACCAACTGCATCGGCCAGAATGGCGAGTCTGCGGATGACGGCCGGTTCACACTCCGCTACAGCGTGCGCGCCAAGCTGCCCAAGGAGCAGCATGCCGAAGCCATCCGCGCGATCAGAGACACACTCAAACAGAAGGGCTTCGAGATCCAGGGGTACCGTTCGAACCCGAGCAAGGATCCCGCCAATCTGGTGGACGCCAGGCACCCAAAGGATCAGCAGTCCATCTCTGCCGAGGATCTCAACGAGGAACTCATCGTGCTGATCGTCAGCACCCCCTGCTTGCTCCCTCCCGGCACCGAGCAGAAGCACCTCTGACGCAATCCCGGCTGCCAGGCTCCGCGCGGGGCCTGGCAGCCGGATCAAGGCACCAGCCTCCGTCCCGTTGCGCGGCAGGATCGGCAGGGGATGAGCACAGCTTTGCCACGCCGCAGGGAGCGGAGCAACTGGTGGCCGTGGCAGATCCCGCACACCGCGAATCTCAGGGGCCCGTGCCGCTGGGCACGTGCTGGGAGGCGGCGTGGTGCGTGGAGTTTGGCGATGGCTTGGAGCTGACGCCTCTCCCAGTCGGTCGCGGGCCGCACGGAGCTCCAGCGTGAGGCCCAGGCGAGTCCGGTGGGGCGTTCCAGACAGACCAGTTGCCCAGCGAAGCCGGTGACCCGGCCCGGCATGTCGTACACGCGGTCGTACACGACCATCCCGATCGTCAGCCCACCCATGGGGGCCTCCCTTCTTCCCCACCGCACGACCGCTCGGCTCGGTGGTGGCGGGCGAGGGTGAGGAGGGCGTCCCATATTTCCGGCGTGGGGACGGGAACCGGTGGGGCGTGTAAGAGTGCAGGCGGAGGCGGTTCGATGCGCGGCGGTCGGCGGGACTGGCGGCGCTGTCCGAAGACGCGGCGCAGGAGGTGTCTCATGCCGACTCCCCGGTGATGGCGAAGCGCGCCCACACACTTGCCGTACTCCAGCTCCCGGCACCCCCACGCATCGGCCAGCGCCGCGACAAGCAGCAGACCCCGCCCGCCCTCTTCGCCCTCGGGGCAGCCGGCACGCAGGAGCGGATGCCTGTCCCGATCGGGGTCGGCGATCTCCAACATCAGGTCGTTTCCGGCGACTTGAACGCTGACCTCAATCTCGGCGAAGGTCACACGGCAGTGGACGACAGCGTTGGTGACGAGTTCGCAGGCCGCCAACTCGACGTCGGGCGCGAGATCGTTGAGCCCCCACTTCTCCAGGGTTTCCCTGACCCGAGCCCGTACGGCCGGCACATGTCTCCTGCGCTTCGGAATGCGGAAGGTGTCGCGGAGCGGCTCCGCCGTAAGGGCTGCGGGCATGACGTACCCCCAAGCTGACGCGTGGTGAATTTCACGCCGTGTAGCGGGATGGCAACGGCGCGTTCCATGAGGCTAGGGCGAGACCAACAACTTCCGCAACCGTCATCTGCTGCACAGGTGCACGGTTACCTCTATCGTGTGACGGAGCCCCATGCAGCCCTCATACGGGCAGACTTGGGCGCGAGCGAAGAGGGAGGCGCGAGATGCCCGCAGGTGGTAAGCCGACTGTGCGTAGTAGGCGATTCGGCCGCAGGATGCAGCGACACAGAGTCGATGCGGGGTTCGACCAGTCGCAGGCGGCGGCGTTCATTCACGGGTCGCGATCCAAGATCAGCCGTATGGAAGACGGGATCACCACGGCCAAGCCTGCGGAAGTCCTGCTGTTGCTGGATCGATATGGCATCACGGACGAGACGGAGCGCGGTCACCTGGTGTGGCTGGCAAAGAACTCCAGCCATCGCGGCTGGTGGCTCAACTTTCCCGAACTGTCGGAGGGTTACCGCAACCACATCTCTCTGGAAGATGACGCCACATTCATCCGCGAGTGGCAGACGGTACTGGTCCCTGGGCTCCTGCAAACGACCGCGTACGCCGAGCAGACCGCCGCGCTTGCACCTAATCACCTTCCGCCCGATGTAGTGGCCCAGTTCGTCAAGGTTCGAGAGGGTCGGCAGGCGAAGATCGAGGAGGGTGGCACCAGCTACGCGGCCATTGTTTGGGAGCCCGTTGTGACTCTCCCGCTTGTCCCTGACGATGTCCACAGGGAGCAGTTGGAACATCTCCTCAAGGCGGGGAAGCGAGGGAACGTCTCCCTACAAGTCCTCCCCTTGTCAGCGGGAGTAAAAGCGGGCATCACCTATCCGTTCTCTTCGTTCTCTTTCGATAGCCAGCCCACCGTTGAAGCTGTGGCTATTGACAATCTGCGGGGCGCGTCAATCCTCGAAGCAATGGACGATCTGACGGCTTACGCCAGTGCGTTCGACCGACTACGATCGGACGCACTGTCACCGGATGCGAGCGCACGGCTCATCCGGCGTGTACTGCGGAGCAGCAAGGAAGAAGCATCGTGACCCCTGAGGTTGTAGGCCCCTACCGGACGTCGTCCTACTCGGGCCATGACAACAACTGCGTCGAAGTGGCGCCGACCGCCAACGGCGGCCGGGCCGTACGGGACAGCAAGGACCGGACCCGACCGTCCCTGCACTTCACCCCCACCCAGTGGCAGAGCTTCCTGACAGGCGCCAAGGACGGCGAGTTCCGTAACTGAGACCGCCGTAACGCATATGTAAGAGGCCTCCGGCGACGCCGGGGGCCTCGCTCGCCTACACGCAGCTCGCGCCGCGCACCGCGTGGGGACCGTCCAGAGCTGGGGTAGTCGAGGTGGGCCGGAATCCGTCATGGCGGGTGGGGGCCGCCCCTCGGGCTTCAGTTTCGCGGTTGCGGGTCGGGTGTCAAGGGCGCTCCTTCGTCGCGTCGGCTGCGCCGATTCCGCTTCGCTTCACCCTTGACTCCCGCCCCTCCACCGCAAGTGCGGCTTTGAGGGGGGCGGCCCGGGGGAGGGGTCCCCGGAGGGGATCCGTGCATGGGGGCGGTTTGTTGCCGACCGCAGGTCGGTGGGTGGAGGCGCAGTCGTGGAGTGGGGCGGCCCGGCACCGGCTTAGCGGGCTGATGTAGGTGGGTAGTTGGGCTTCATGCCCCGCTGGTGGCGGTTCACTGTCGGCCACACCTGCAATCTGACCCGTATGTCCCGTTTTGAAAGGGGCTTTGGAGGGCGCTCCGGGCGGTCATGCGTCATGTGGCCAGCTAACCGGGCCCCAGGGCACATCCCCACCTCTCACCGGCCCACTCACCGCCTCACCCGTCACACCCACCCCACCACCCACACACCCCCACCAGCGGGGCATGAATCCCAGCCCCCCACGGGGGTAGGACGCCGAGCCGGAGCCGGGCCGCCCCACTCCACTGCTGCGCAGCCCCGCAGGGCCCACCGGCCAGCAGGCCGAGAACAGACCGGCCCCACAAAACAAGCCCCCCGGGGACCCCTCCCCCGGGCCGCCCCCCTCAAAGCTGCACTTGCGGTGGAGGGACGGGTGTCAAGGGTGAAGCGAAGCGGAATCGGCGCAGCCGACGCGACGAAGGAGCGCCCTTGACACCCGACCCGCAACCGCGAAACTCAAAGCTCAGGGGCGGCCCCCACCCGCCATCGAACGCACCGGGTCACCCCGACTACCCCTCGGCCTTAACCCGCACTCACCCCACCACCGTCGCCCCCCGCGCCGGGGACGTCGCCACTCGGGTTGTGCGGCAGGTGCCCGAGGTGAGCAGTGCCTGGGCTACTTCCTCCGCCGCGTCCGGGTCCTTTGTCAGGAAGGCCGTCGTCGGGCCCGAGCCCGAGACCAGGGACGCCAGGGCGCCCGCCGTCGTGCCCGCCGTGAGGGTGTCGGCGAGGGAGGGGCGGAGGGTGAGGGCCGCGGGCTGGAGGTCGTTGGAGAGGGCGCCGGCCAGGGCGGTGGCGTCGCCCGTGCGGAGGGCGTCCAGGAGAGCGGGGTCGGCGGACGGGGCGGGGACGGGCGTGCCTTCCGTCCGGCGGTCGAACTCGCGGAACACCGTCGGCGTGGACAGGCCGCCGTCGGCGACCGCGAACACCCAGTGGAAGGAGCCGCCGACCTCCAGAGGCGTGAGCTGTTCGCCCCGGCCCGTGCCCAGCGCGGCCCCGCCGATCAGGCTGAAGGGCACATCGCTGCCCAACTCCGCGCAGATGGCGAGGAGTTCGTCCCGCGACGAGCCCAGCGACCAGAGGGTGTCGCAGGCCAGCAGCGCGCCCGCGCCGTCCGCGCTGCCGCCCGCCATGCCGCCCGCGACCGGGATGTCCTTGGCGATATGGATGTGGACACGCGGGTCGATGCCGTGCCGTTCCGCCAGCGCCAGGGCCGCGCGCGCGGCCAGGTTGGTGTGGTCCAGGGGGACTTGGGCGGCATCGGGACCCGTACAGGTGATGCGCAGTTCGTCGGCCGGGGTGACCGTGATCTCGTCGTACAGGCCCACGGCCAGGAAGACGTTCGCCAGGTCGTGGAAGCCGTCGGGGCGGGCCGCGCCCACCGCCAGCTGTACGTTCACCTTCGCGGGCACCCGTACCCGTACCCCTGCGGTGACGCTCACGCGCCCGCCCCCTTCGACTCCACGATCCGAGACTCCGCGATCCGAGACTCCGCGATCCGCGCGAATTCCTCGACTGTCAGTGCCTCGCCGCGCGCCTGCGGCGAGACGCCCGCCGCGACCAGCGCCGCCTCCGCCGCCGGGGCCGAGCCCGCCCAGCCCGCCAGCGCCGCGCGCAGCGTCTTGCGGCGCTGCGCGAAGGCCGCGTCGACGACCGCGAAGACCTCGGCCCTGGAGGCCGTCGTCTTCACCGGTTCGGCCCTGCGTACCAGCGAGACCAGGCCCGAGTCCACATTGGGCGCGGGCCAGAAGACGGTACGGCCGATGGCGCCGGCCCGCTTGACGTCCGCGTACCAGTTGGCCTTCACGGACGGCACCCCGTACACCTTGCTGCCCGGCGCGGCGGCCAGCCGGTCGGCGACCTCCGCCTGGACCATCACCAGCGTCCGCTCGATCGTCGGGAAGCGCTCCAGCATGTGCAGCAGCACGGGGACGGCCACGTTGTACGGAAGGTTCGCGACCAGCGCGGTCGGCGCCGGGCCCGGCAGTTCCCGGACCCGCATCGCGTCGGAGTGCACGAGCGAGAAGCGCCCGGCGCGCGCCGGCATCCTCGCCTCGATCGTCGCGGGCAGCGCGCCCGCCAGGACATCGTCGATCTCCACGGCCGTCACCCGGTCCGCCGCCTCCAGCAGCGCCAGCGTCAGCGAGCCGAGCCCGGGGCCGATCTCCACGACGACATCGTCCGGGCGCACCTCGGCGGTGCGGACGATCCTGCGGACGGTGTTGGCGTCGATGACGAAGTTCTGTCCGCGCTGTTTGGTCGGGCGTACGCCCAGCGCCGCGGCCAGTTCGCGGATGTCCGCGGGGCCCAGAAGGGCGCCAGAGGAGTCGGGAGCGGCGTCGGGGGAGGAATCAGGACTGCCGGGATCAGTGGTGCTCACCCGGTCAGCCTACGGCCGCAGTGGGGCCAGGGGCTCGCCCCCCGCTGCACGTAGAGCTTCTTCGCGCGGTACGTCTGTTCCTCGGCCGGTGCGTCCTGCGGCCGTCCGCTGCCGCCGAGGGCGTGCCAGGTGCCGGTGTCGAACTGGTACAGCCCGCCGTAGTTCCCCGACGCGTCGACCGCCCCCGGCCGGCCGCCCGACTCGCAGGCGGCGAGCCCGGCCCAGTTGAGCCCGTCCGCGCCGGACACGGAGGCGGGCGCCGTCTTCGTACCCACCCTCACCCGCTGGGTGACCGCCCGGCGCACCACCTCTTCGTGGATCTTCCGCGGCTTCTCCTTGACGCCGTTGACCGTACGCAGGGCGTACGTGACCCGGCGGGCGCCGGGCCTGCCCTGCTGGTCGACGACCTCGGTTCCGCGGAAGAGGCCGGGGTCCTCGGTCCGTACGGTGTCGTACGGGATGGGCTTGTCGCGTACCTGCTCACCTGCGGTGATCCGCAAGACGCTGATCGTCGAGCCGTCGCGCGGGAAGGTGTCGGGCGGTACGGACGTGGTGTCCTGCCCGTCCAGCGCCAGGCCGGCCTGCGCCAGGGCCTCGGCGACGGTCGCCGCGTTGGTACGGATCGTGTGCTCGCGGCCGTCCGCCATGAACGTGACGGTGCGCTCGGTCCGTACGTCCAGCGCCAGTCCGGAACGGGAGATCGTGGCGGAGCGCGAGACGGAGAGGAACGCGCCCTGCGCGCGCACCCCGAGCTGGCGCAGCGCGCCCTCCACGGTGCGGGCCGTCGTCCACACCTGGCGCCGCTGTCCGTCGAGGGTGAGGAGGACGGGCCGCCCGTAGCGGACGACGACCTCGTCGCCGTTGGCCAGCTCCGCGCCGGGAGCCGGGGCGACGATGTCGTGCGCGCCGACCGACACGCCCTCGTGCGCGAGCAGCTCCTCCACCTCTCCGGCGAACGTGTGCAGGGTGCGCGGCTCGCCGCCGTCGACGGTGAGTTTCACGGCCTTGTCGTTGACGAGGAACGCCGAGGTGCCACCGGCGAGGAAGGCGACGACGAGCGCCTGCGGGACGAGCCGGCGCAGCGCCTCGGGGGAGGCGGTGGGCCTGGGCAGAGCGACCTTGGGCAGAGCGACCTTGGGCAGGACGGCCCGGGGCGGCGGGACGGCTCCGGGCTGGTCGGGTTTACGGCGGCCGAACCCGCCCCGTGCGGCACGGTGACTGCCCTGCGCATTGCTCACGACGCTCCACGAGATCCGGTCCGGTCCGCCGCGGCCCGGATGCCCATGACCGCGGTGCCCCCGGAGACTAGTGGAGGCGCAGTCACTCTCCAAAGCGACTCGACTACGCAGCGTGCCACCGCTACCCTGCACCGCCCCGCCGAACCGCCCCGCCAAACCGCCCCGCCAACGCCCCCCGGTCCGTTATGCGTCAGTATTCGAACGCACGCGCCGTATTGCGGGAAATCGCCTCGGCCATGGCGTCCTCGTCGATCCCCCGCACCTCGGCCATCGCACGCAGCGTCACCGGAATGAGATAAGGCGCATTGGGCCGGCCGCGGTAGGGCGCCGGCGTGAGAAAGGGCGCGTCCGTCTCGACGAGAACAAGCTCCAATGGCGCTACTGTGAGCGCGTCACGCAACGGCTGAGCGTTTTTGAATGTGACATTGCCCGCAAAAGACATGTAATAGCCGGCCGCCGCACATACCTCGGCCATTTCCGCGTCACCGGAATAGCAATGGAACACCGTGCGTTCCGGAGCGCCTTCTTCCGCGAGGATTCGCAGCACATCGGCGTGCGCCTCGCGATCGTGGATCACAAGCGCCTTGCCGTGACGTTTGGCGATCTCGATATGGGCGCGGAAGGAGCGCTCCTGGGCGGCCATGCCCTCGGGGCCCGTACGGAAGTAATCAAGGCCCGTCTCGCCGACGGCCCGTACCGGCGCCAGGGCGGCCAGCCGGTCGATCTCGGCCAGCGCGTCGTCCAACGCCGCGTCGCCGCCGCCCTCGCGGGCCCCCTGCCGCGACCAGCCGTCGGGGTCGCCGTGCACGATGCGGGGCGCTTCGTTGGGGTGCAGCGCGACCGCCGCGTGGACGTTCTCGTACGCCGCCGCCGTCTCCGCGGCCCACCGCGAGCCCTTGAGGTCGCACCCCACCTGGACCACCGTCGTCACACCGACCGAGGCAGCCTTGGCGAGACCGTCCTCGACCGTGCCGTCCTGCATGTCCAGGTGGGTGTGCGCGTCCGCGACCGGCACCCGAAGGGGCTCGGGCAGCGGTGGCGGGGCTTGTTTCGCACTCATGGGCGCGATCCTACGAGGGCCGCGCCCGGGAGATCACATGCGGTGGTACGGGCGACTCGGGCTGGCTCACGTGCGGTGGTGGTGCTGGAAGGGATGCAGGAGGTCGGAGAGGTGCCAGTGGTGCTGCCTGGCCGCCTTGCCCGCTCCGGCCGCCGCGATCGCCCCGCCCTCCCCCGACGGGGCGGCTCCGGCGGCTCCGTCGGGTATCTCCCCGCCCGCCTGCGCCGGTATCTCCTCGGCCGCCGCCGCACGCTTGGTCTTCGCCGGGTGGTGCTGCTCCGTCATGAGCGCGCGTACCGACGAGACCTGGCCGGAACGCATGATGCGGACGATGTGCCCCCCGCAGTTGACGCAGTTCGGGCTGGACAGCGGGGAAGGTACCCGCGCCCCCTCGGACTTGTAGACGACGAAATTGTGGCCCGAGCCGTCGACGTGGTGCTCTATGTCGTACGCCTGCTCCCAGCCGTGCCCACAACGCATACAACAAAAGGCATATGCCTCGTGGGCAGCGGCTGTACCCGTGATCTCACTCATGCCAGCTCCTCTCCACTGACCAAGTGGACGCCTTTCACAGCGGGAGCGCATCAGCCCTGTCGATTAATGGATTGGTCTTGGCCTTCTCATGCCCAAAAGGCCCGGCACACGGTCTGCGCTTTACATTTCACGATAGTCCTTTGCCGTTGGCAGGAAACGTGCGCTACGGGGCCGCGCGTGCCGCGTTTTTGGCCGCGACGACCGCGTCGAACACCTCGCGCTTGGGCAGCCCCGCCTCGGCGGCGACGGCGGCGATCGCCTCCTTGCGCCGCTCCCCCGCCTCCTCGCGCACCCGCACCCGGCGCACCAGCTCCTCGGGGTCGAGCTCGCCGGGCACCGGCTCCGGGGCGCCCTCCACGACCACCGTGATCTCGCCCCGTACTCCCTCGGCCGCCCAGGCCGCCAGCTCGCCGAGACCGCCGCGCCGCACCTCTTCGTACGTCTTGGTCAGTTCGCGGCAGACGGCCGCCCTGCGGTCGGCGCCGAAGACCTCGGCCATCGCGGCGAGGGTGTCGTCCAGGCGGTGCGGCGCCTCGAAGTAGACGAGCGTGCGCCGCTCGTCGGCGGCCTCCCGGAGCCGGCCGAGCCGCTCGCCCGCCTTGCGGGGCAGGAAACCCTCGAAGCAGAAACGGTCCACCGGCAGCCCGGAGAGCGCCAGGGCGGTCAGCACGGCCGACGGGCCCGGCACGGCCGTGACCTTGATGTCCCGTTCGACCGCCGCCGCCACCAGCCGGTAGCCGGGGTCGGAGACGGACGGCATGCCCGCGTCCGTGACCAGCAGCACCCGCGCCCCGCCCGTCAGCGCCTCAATCAGCTCCGGAGTCCGCGCGGACTCATTGCCCTCGAAGTACGACACGACCCGGCCGCGGGTGTGCACACCGAGCGCCTGGGTGAGCCTGCGCAGCCGCCGCGTGTCCTCCGCGGCGATCACATCGGCGGTCTCCAGCTCGGTGGCGAGCCGGGGCGGCGCGTCCGTGACATCACCGATGGGCGTCCCTGCGAGTACCAGCGTTCCAATCACATCCGCCATCCTCGCAGGGCGCGAGGCGCCCCACGCACAGCGGCGTTCCCTACGATGGCGCGGTGACCAGTACTGCGCCAGAAGCCCTCCACGGGCACGACGCCGGCGACAAGCCGCCCTCATGGCCTCAGCGGCTGCGCCGATTCGGCCATGTGCCCCGGCCGGTGACCGGGCTGCGCGAGCGGCTGGTGCCGCCGTACACCCGGCCCTCGGAGCGGCTGTGGGCCGTCCTCGGCGTGCCTCCCCGGCTCGCGGACCGGATGATCCGCTGGTCCGCGTGGGGCGGGCCGCTGCTCGTGGCGCTGGTCGCCGGGGTGCTGCGGTTCTGGAACCTGGGCAGCCCCAAGGCGGTGATATTCGATGAGACGTACTACGCGAAGGACGCCTGGGCGCTCGTCAACCAGGGGTACGAGGGCAGCTGGCCCAAGGACATCGACAAGTCGATCCTGAAGGATCCGTCCTCGGTCCCGGTGCCGACCGATCCCGGCTATGTGGTGCATCCGCCGGTGGGCAAGTGGGTCATCGGCCTCGGCGAGCACTTCTTCGGGTTCAACCCCTTCGGCTGGCGCTTCATGGTGGCCCTGCTCGGCACGCTCTCGGTGCTGATGCTGTGCCGGATCGGGCGGCGGCTGTTCCGTTCCACGTTCCTGGGGTGCCTGGCGGGCGCACTGCTCGCGGTGGACGGCCTGCACTTCGTGATGAGCCGCACTGCCCTGCTCGACCTCGTGCTGATGTTCTTCGTGCTGGCCGCCTTCGGCTGTCTGCTGATCGACCGCGACTGGGCGCGGCGGAGACTGGCGGCGGCGCTCCCGGTGGACGAGGAGGGCGTGCTGCGCCCGGACAGGGAAGTCGCGGAGAATCTGCGGCTCGGCCTGCGGCCGTGGCGGATCGCGGCCGGGCTGATGCTGGGCCTGGCCTTCGCGACGAAGTGGAACGGGCTCTACATCCTGGCCGCCTTCGGGATCATGTGTGTGGTGTGGGACCTGGGCGCGCGCCGGACGGCGGGCGGGGGGCCGTTCTGGGGGGTGTTCCGGCGGGATCTGCTGCCGGCCTTCTTCTCGACGGTCCCGGTCGCGATCCTCACGTACATCGCCTCATGGACCGGCTGGATCGTCACCGACAAGGGCTACTTCAGGAACTGGGCCGAGACGGCGGGCAAGGGCGGCAACTGGACCTGGCTGCCCGACTGGCTGCGCAGCCTCTGGCACTACGAGAACGAGGTCTACAGCTTCCACGTCAATCTGACCTCGGGCCACACCTACCAGTCGAACCCGTGGAGCTGGATCGTCCTGGGCCGCCCGGTCTCGTACTTCTACGAGGACCCGGCGGCCGGCACCGACGGCTGCCCGGCGTCCACGGCCGGCAAGTGCGCCCGCGAGGTCCTGGCGATCGGCACCCCGCTGCTCTGGTGGGCGGGGGCCTTCGCGCTCTGCTACGTCCTGTACCGCTGGTTCTTCCGCCGCGACTGGCGCGCGGGCGCGATCGCCTGCGCGGTGGCGGCGGGCTGGCTGCCCTGGTTCCTGTACCAGGAGCGGACGATCTTCCTCTTCTACGCGGTCGTCTTCGTCCCGTTCCTCTGTCTCGCGGTCGCGATGATGATCGGCGCGATCGTGGGGCCGGCGGGCTCGGACGAGAGACGCAGGACGATCGGCGCGGTCGGCGCCGGGGTGCTGGTCCTGCTGATCATCTGGAACTTCATCTACTTCTGGCCGCTGTACACGGGCACGGCGATCCCGCTGGACGCGTGGCGCAACCGGATGTGGCTCGACACCTGGGTGTAGCAGCCAAAACGACGACGCCCGCGCGGTGGGCGCGGGCGTCGTCTCGGTTGTTGGTGGTCGTCATTGGTCATCGTGGGCCGCCCTTGGACGGCCCACAGACGGCCCCACCTTCGCGCGCGTTCGCGTTGGTCAGAGGGCCTTGGTGATGGCTCTCCGACGAGTGCCATCACCGTCCAAGTCAACGTGCGAGTCTTGACCAGGATCCTGGCCGAGAGAGAGGGAGTGGGCGTGCCACAGCAGATCAGCCCCCGGGGAACCTTCCTGAAGATCGCCGACGCGGTGAAGTCTCAGATCGAAGCAGATGACGAGATGACAGAGCTCCCGTCTGTCGCCGACCTCATGAGTGACCACGGGATCTCCCGTGGGGTGGCGCTCAGGGCCTTTGGGGTGCTCAAGGAAGCAGGTATCGCGGAGCCGGTACCCGGTGGTCGCTGGCGCGTGATCAGGGGCTCCGACCGCACCGACCGCCGGCCGTTGGCTGAACGGATCGCTGAAGTCTTCATCACGGACGGCCTCAAGGTGGGTGAGCCGTTCCCGAGCGCGTCCGCGCTGAGCGACCGCTTCGGCGCATCACGCCCCACGGTGACCAAGGCACTGAGCAAGCTGGAAGCGGCGGGACTGTTGTCCGAAGCCCAGCAGGGGAAGCCGCGAACCGTACGGGCCTTGCCCGATCGAGAGGAGCGTTCCGAACCTTGAGTACTGACGGATTGACCGAGTGGGCCTATCCCCTCGCTGAGTCCCTGCTCTCCGAGGCGCTACCTCGCCGGTGGGCGCATTCGCTGGGTGTAGCCGAGAGGGCCCGGACGATCGCCCCGATTCTTGGCGCGGACGCCGATCTCATGGAGGCGGCGGCGGTGCTGCACGACATCGGGTATGCGCCTGATGTCGCCAAGACCGGCTTTCATCCCCTGGATGGTGCGCGCTACCTCCGGGAAGCTGCCCACGCGGACGAACGCGTCGTCTGCCTTGTCGCGCATCACTCATGCTCATGGATGGAGGCCGAAGCACGCGGGTTGCGGGGCGAACTTGAGACTCAGTTCCCGCGTCAGGCCGCGCATCTGAACGATGCGCTGTGCTACTGCGACATGAACACGACGCCGGACGGCACCCCGACGAACCCAGTGGACCGGGTGAACGAGATCGCCGGACGGTATGGCGCTGACAGCCTCATCGGTACGTTCATCCGGCGCGCTGAGCCGGAGATCCTGGCGAGCACGTCTCGGGTGCTCGAACGGCTCGCCAGTACCGTCCGTCAACCGATGTAGGGCGCTGTCCGGGCCCGGTCCATCGCGTGCTGGATCCGGAGTCGCATGGTGGGGTGGATGTCGAACGCCGACAGGTCCGCAGGAGGAACCCAGCGGACCTCCGTCGTTTCGTCGCTCGTACGGACCTCACCACCGACCGGCCGCGCGCGGAAGCAGATGCTGAACTGCTGGCGCACCTCGCCGTCGTCGTACTGCATCACGTGTCCGGGGTCGGTGTAGATCCCGGACATGTCGATGACCTCGGCCTTGATCCCGGTCTCTTCCCAGACCTCACGCACCACGGTGTCGCTGATGGATTCCCCGGCGTCATGGCCACCGCCGGGGAGTGCCCAACGGCCGTTGTCGGAACGCCGGATCAACAGCACCTCGTCCGCATCGTTCTGTACGAACGCCACGACGGACGGGACAACGGAGTTGGCCGGCGGCGCTTTGGGGTCGTGAAGGTAGTCGATACGTCCCATTCTCAAGCTCCCGTGATGTCGAGGTCTGTTACCGGTCGCGCGCTGCCCCAGGTCTGTTCGATGCTATTCGCGTACGTGTCGAAGAGCCCACCTCCGGGGAGTCTTCGCAGGTGAAGGACGGGCGCCATGTACGCGCCGATGCCGTAGACGTGGGTGTTGACGAGCATCTCGTCATCGGAGCGGAAGAGCGAGTTGTAGAGCGTCGCATCGTGAAGCCGGAACCCTATGTCCGGGTGGCTGGTGAAGAGCGGACGGTAGTTCACCAGAGCATTGCGAATCTTGCCGTCCATGATGCGGTGGCCCTCATCTATGCCGCGCTGCTGGACCGCCGCGCAGTCGGGGTCCCCCAACAGGATGCGGACCTGAGTGGATCCCTGCACCTTCTCTTTGAGCAGGTCGTGGAACAACGGGTCCTCCGACAACCAGAGGCCGGAGTACACCAGCACGTCAACGTGCGTCTGCGCCCGCGCGTATATCTCGCGCCATAGCCCGTTGGGCACCATGTGCCGGTGCGGGTAGACGGTGACGATCTCCGCTTTGCTCAGGTCAGACGCACTCTCGATCGCGCGGTCGTCGTTCCACAGGGTTGTCACATCAACCTTGAGCACTGACGCGGTGGCGCACTGATGTCGCCGGTACGGCACCTTGCCTTGAGTGATCCAGCGCTCAACCGTCTTTGGGTTGACCTCGATCTCTTCGGCCAGGTCGTGCACGGTCATGCCCTGGGCGAGAAGGGCCGACCGTAAGCGTTCGTTGGACATCTCTACCCCCGATGGGACGTCTAGGGACCTCTTGAAGGTAGCCAGATGAATTCAAGCTGTCCACGTACGGGGTAAACAACGCCCCTCACCTGCGGTGATCCTGATGGTGCGCCAAGAAGTTCCGGCGCAAGACCCAAGAAGTTCGTGGCTCGACTTGACGAAACCACGATGTAGGACCTGTAATAGAGGTACCGCATCGGACGGAAGCCCGCAGCGGGACGTACGCCCTGAGGGCCCCGGCAACGGGAGTGAGCCCGAAGGAAGCGGTCGTTGCTTGAGAACTGAACAGCGTGCCGCTCCAGCCACCTGCACTTGGGTGGTCGATGGGGCCGCCTCCAGTCCGGGATGTTCACGGACTCGGGAGGTCGTCTCCGGCCCTGGCAAGGGTTCGGGAGACCGCCGGAGTGATCCGGCCGCACGCCGCCGCGTCGTGGGTTACGCGGTCCGGGGCCACCAACCTCCCCGGGGCATCAAAAGGGGCGCTGTCCACCGAGTCACCCGGGGGTGGGCAGGGGTCGCACAACCTGTGCGGCCAACGATCACCCGGTCACCTCCGCAGCCTGAGTGCTGCGGCCGGTTGCCTCCGCTGCTCGTCTCGTACGAGCAGCGCTGAGGGGAGCCGGAACGTTTGTTCCATCAACCGAAGGGATTCCCAACATGGTTGCCAGTCTGATTGCGGTACTTGGCACGCTTCTTGGGTCGGTCACCGCGTACGTGCTTCAGCAGCGTGGCGCCCGTGCGGAGCGGGCGGAGAGCAGGACGGAGACGGCCCGGCGGGACCGGATCGCGGCGGTGACCGCCGTGGCGGTCGCGCTGAATGACCACCGCCGGGCGATGTGGGTCCGCGAGGATCTGCGCCTGGCCGGCGAGGACACGACGGTCTATCAGGCGGCCCGTGCGGAGAGTCACATCACCCGGTCCGCGCTCACAGCGCCGCTGGTCACAGTCGAGATCCTGGCGCCGGAGCTGGCCGAGGCCGCGCACAGCGCCGCCCGCGCCGCCTACGCCATGCGGAACGCGGCCGACGCGGACGCTCTGACGGCGCTGCGCACGGAGGCCATCGATGCCGCTGACCGGCTGGTCCGGCGGGCCGCCGCACTGGCCTGAGACTCCACCGCCCCGATGGTCGCAGGGCCGGTTCGACTCCGGCCCGGGGCACTTCCACCCAGAACGGCGCGCGGCCCCGGTGCTCGAACACCGGGGCCGCTGGTTTGGGCCGTTCGCCATCTGATGAGGAGCACACGACCCATGGAACACATCGTTACTGTTCAGGACGCCGTTACGGCGTTCGAGCCGTGGCTTGAGCCGACGGCCGCTGAGCTGGACGCGATCGAGCGGGAGATGCCGCTGATCGCGGCGGACGTCGATCTGCTGGACGCACGGATCATGACCCTGGACCGGCCGGTCACCGAGATGGACACCCGCCGTATCCGGCGGGCGCACCGCCGGGTGCTGGCCGCCCGCCGGGAGCTCTCAAACCAGACCGCCGCCGCCACGGTGACCGTGCCCGGGGGTGCCGCATGAGCGCCCTGGACGCGAGCCTGACCGCCGCTCACGCGGAAGTGAAGGCAGAGATCGCCCGGACCGACAACAAGACCGGCTTACTGCTGGCGTTCATCGGTGCGCTGCTGGCTGGTGTCTGGACGGTCGCCAAGGACGCGTCCCTTCCCGCCGTCGCGCTGGTGGTCGGCGGTATGGGGGTGGCGCTGCTGGTCGCTGCGGCCGGTCTGCTGCTGCGGGCGGTCCGCCCGAACCTGGGTGGCGACCGGCCGGTGGGCTTCCCCCGGTGGGCGACGCTCACCGCTGATCAGATCCGCACGGAGCTGGACGAGGACAAGCGGGCGCAGCACATCGCGAACCTCTCCCGGATCGCCGTCTGCAAGTTCACCAACCTCCGTCGCGCCGTTGATGTGACGTGCGTGGCCGGCGTGCTGCTCATCGTGGGCGCCGTGATCGCGGTGGGGGGTGCGCTGTGACTGCCACGTTCCAAGCGCAGATGGCGAACAACGGTGGCCGGTGGCACGCCTACGTGGTGCTGCTGCCCGGGTCGGTGTCGCTGTGGCCCGAGTACGACTGGTACCGGGACGCGCCCGTGCCCACCCTCACCGAGCGCGCACAGGTCCTCGCCGCCCTCGGGTACGAGATCGCGCCCGGTGCCGAGTGGGAGTGGACCGAGGCCAGCGACGTCTACGACGACCCGTCGTCACCGGTCCGGCTGATCGCCACCGTCACCGTCCAGGCCATGCCGGAGGTGACGGCATGAACTGGACCAAGATGATGTCGCCCGCCGCCAAGACGATGCTGCCCGCCGTCGCGATGACGGTGGTCTCGATGGTCCTCACCCTGGCCGTGGTCGTGATGTGGCTCGGGGAGTCGATGCACTGGGGTGTCGCCCTGGTCGTCGGCCTTGGCCTGGACGGCGGTTGGCTGGCCACCCTCGCGTACGACCGGCGGTTGGCCGCCCAGGGCGACCACAGCACCCCAATCACCGTGATCGGCTGGGCGTTCGGCGCTGTGGCGACCGGTGTCCTGGTGGCGCACGCGCTCGGGGAGGACTCGCCCGGCGCGTGGCTCGCGGTCTCCTGGCTCCCGATCGCGGCCAAAGCCTTGTGGCTGGTGCACGGTCTGTGGGAGCGGACCGCGCTCACCGGGGAGGCGCTGGAGGCGATCCAGGGCATCCAGCAGGAAGCACGGGACGAAGCGGCCGTGGCCCGCGCCCGGCTGCGTGCCGAGGCGGCCACGGAGGAAACGCGGTTGACGGCCGTGACGCAGGCCGGGGCACGCGTCGCACGCGTCCAGGCAGCAACCGCCGAAGCCCTCTCCGAGGCGTGGTCGACGCTGGAGACAGCACGGCAGGGCAAGGAGACCGGCAGGGCCCTGACCAGCGTGACGACCCCCGTCACGCCCGGCGTCACACCCCGCTGGGAACTCCCCGTATGGGGCCCCACAGAGCCGACCGGGCCGCTCGCGCTGGAGACCGCCCCCGCCCTCACCGATGCGGCGCTGGACGTGCTGGTCGACCAGATCCGTCACAGCGAATCCCCCGCCCTCTCCTACCGCGAGATGGCTGCCCGCTTCCGCACGGCGGGCCACTCCGCATCCGAAGTCCGCTTGAGGGCCGCATGGAAGCGCGTGGCCGCGTAATGGCCACGCTGCCGGTCTTCCGGTGGCGCATGGCCCCGGACGGCTACGCCACCCTGCGTCAACTGCGGTCCAAGGGACTGCGACCCGGCGGTCAAGGCGTGGCCGCGCAGGTCGAACGGCCGCGACGGCGGCGGCCCCCGCTGGTCGCCCACCTCTACCGGATCGATGCCGCCAAGCCCGTGCGGCCGATGACCCCGGCGAAGTGGGCGGCCCTGGCCAAGGCCAACACCGCCCGCCGCACCTGCCCCGAATGCGCACGCGACGCCGGATACGTCATCCCGACCTCACTCGGCATGTGCGTGCCCTGCGCCTACCCCTCCTGAACAGCGCATCGCCCCGGCATCTACGCCGTGAGGGCGCCGGTTCGACTCCGGCCCGGGGCACGCACCGCACCCACCCCGACACCGCTACGGAGGCACCGTGGAACAGCTCCCCGCCTCGCGCACGGTCGTCCAGCTCCCGGACGGCACGCACGCCTACATCGATCCGGCGGCCCTCCCCGCCGCCGCTCCTCAGTCGGCCGTTCCTCAGGTCGTCCATATCCACCAGGCCGCCCCCGACCGCACGACGCAGCGCGTCGCGCTGGGTGCCGGTGTCGGCGCCGGCGCGGTCGGCGCGTCCGTCTACTTCGGCCCGATGCTGGTCGCCGCCATCACGTCGATGGCCGTGTCCCTCGCCGTCGTCGCGCTTGTGGTCGTCGCGACCGCGTGGGGCTTGGTCACCGTGGTCCGCTCGGTGGGCGGCACGGACGGCAAGAACGCCGCCAAGAACCTCTCCAAGACCCGTCGGCGCTGACGGTCCCTGTGTCGCCCCCGGAGCCCCGACCGGCCCGGGGTCGGCACAGGGACCGGACAGCCCGGCCCGTGAGAGGGGAAACCGCGATGCGCTCGTACACACCGGCCGAACGCCGCCGCCGGGCCTGGCTGGTCGTCCGTGGCGTCAAGCAGTCCGCCGCCGACGCGGTCAACCCGCGTATCGAGGCGGAGATCAGCCGGATCGACGCCCGCGCCGAAGAGCGCGGATGGCGCGAGACGGACGCCATGCACGACCAGCTCGACAAGGCGAAGGACCAGGTGGCCGCCGCGCGGACCGCCGAACGCACCGCCACCCGCGACGGCAAGAACGCCGCCCGGCAGGCCCGGCGGGACGCCGAAGCGACCCTGCGCAGGACCGAACAGGCCGCCCGCCGTATCGGCCTGTGACCACGCCCCGGGGCGGCCGCACACCGGCCAAGGAAGTCCGGCCGCCCCGGGCCCAACCCGTCCGCACCAAGGCGAGACAGGAGAACACCAGCATGACCGACAACGTCGTCCACCTCTTCAAAACCCCGCCGCCCGCCGCCGATACGAACACCATTCCCTGCCCCGGACCTGAAGCCGCGGTAACCGCCCCCGCCGCTGTCGCGGGGAGGCCGGTGCCGGTGTGGAAGCGCTCCGGGCGTGCCGTGCGTACGGCGGTTGGGCATGAGCGCACCCGGGCCGCCGGGCGTCTGGCCGCCCGCCACAGCATGTACGTGGTCGGCGGCACGCGTGTTGTCGCGCGTCGGGCGTGGGACGGGCGGACCGCCGCCCGCTACGAACGGATGATGCGGGCCGCCGAAGCGGCCGGGCAGCTTGACCAGGCCATGGAGTGGGAGCAGCGCGGTACGGCGTTTCGGGCCGCGCGGCACCAGCGCCGCATGGATCTGCTGACAGCGCCTCAGCGGGCCGCGAAGAGCGCGCTGTTCGGGGCGGGTCTGGGTGCGGGTGGTCTCCTCGTGCTGGGTATCGCGATGGCGGTGGCGAGCAAGGATGTCTCGGATGTGGCGGCCCCGGCCATGGCGCTGGTCGAGCTGATCCACTGGACGGTCGTCATCGCGACGGTGGTGTGGGGTCCGCTGGTCACGGTCGGCCCCTGGCTCGCCCTGTGCGGTCTGTGGGCAGTCGGCCGGCACCAGCAGACCGCGCCCCGGTGGGCACTGCCCGCCCACCAGCGGGACACGGAAGGCGACCCCATCACGCCGTCCATCGTCGTCACCGCCATGCGGGACCTGGGGATCTCCGCGCTCCGCAAGGCCATCAAGGACATGGGGGACGCGGGCGCCGGCATGCTCAGCCCCATCGTCATCGCCGGGTGCGGCGTGGAAGTCGATGTCCTGCTGCCCTCGGGGGTGTCGACCGAGGAAGTCATGGGACGGCGCAGGAAGTTGGCCGAGAACCTGGGGCGCCATGAGCACGAGGTGTTCATCACGATCCCCCAGGCCGCCCGCACCGTCCGCCTGTGGATCGCTGACTCCGGCGCGCTGGATGAGCCGATCCCCGCCTCTCCGCTGGTCACCGACCCGGGCATGAGCGCCGACTACACCAACGGCCGCGCCCCCTGGGGCCAGGACCTGCGCGGGGACGCCGCCCTGATCAGCCTCTTCCAGAAGCACCTGTTGATCACCGGTCTGTCCAACCAGGGCAAAACCGCGAGCTTGCGGGCCCTGGCCCTGTGGCTCGCCCTGGACCCGTCCGTGGAGTTCCACATCGGTGACCTGAAGGGCGTGGGCGACTGGTCCATGTGGAAGGGCCTGGCCACCGTCCTGATCGAGGGCCCCACCGACAGCCATGTCATCGACGTGACCGACATGGTGGAAGACGGGTTCGAGGAGATGCAACGGCGTCTTCAGGCTCCCAAGGGCACCGTGCACACGCCGCTGGTCCTGATCGTGGACGAAGCGCAGGTTGCCTACGGCTCCGGCGCCATCGGCGAGGACAAACGGCCCTACGGCGGCTCCAAGGCCACGTCCCGCTACTTCCAGGCCGTCAAGGGCATCCACGACCAGGGCCGCGCGGTCAACGTCACCATCTGGGAAGGCACCCAGGACCCGACGAACGAGAACCTTCCCAAGCGCTCCCGCGAGGGCAACCACGTCCGCGCCGCGCTGGTCCTGGGCACCGAGGAACAGGCCAAGATGGCGCTCGGTGCGAAAGCCATCGACGGCGGCGCCGCCCCGCACAAGCTGCGCCAGGGCATCGACAAGGGCGTGGTCGTCGTGGCCGGTGACGGCGTCAAGCTCGCCCCCGGGCAGTCCTCCATCACCATCCGCACCCACTACATCGACGACACCGAGGCCACCGCGATCGCCGACCGGGCCAAAGCACGTCGCAACGGCGTCACCACCCTCACCGCTGTGCCGGCCGATGAGCCCATCGACCACCTCACAGACATCGCCACCGTGATGGGCGAGGCGAAGCGAATGCGCACCGATGAAGTCCGCGCCCGCCTCGCCGCGCTCAACCCGGGCGAGTACCGCGAGTGGACCGCCCCCGATCTCACCCAGGCCCTGGAAGCCGTGGGCGCGGCCCCGTACAAGACCGGCGGGATCATGCACGTCAGCCGCGCCCTCCTCGCCGAAGCGCTGGAAGAGCGCGCCGCGAACGCCGCCGAAAGTGACGCAGGGTGAAGGGAGGCGTCCGGGGAGGCAGGGAGAACTCCCTCACCGCCTCCCCAAGACTGCCTCCCTCAACTGATCTGCGGTAACCCCCGGTAGGGAGGCAGGGAGGCACACCCTCCCCCACCTCGGAAAACCCCGGAAACAGCCCCTCCCTGGGACATCCCTGCCTCCCTCCCCGCACACACAGTAACCATCGCTATCTGCGAAACAGCGACCACGCCAGCACTCCAACGAAGGGAGAGCCAACGTGGCTCTGACCATCTCGCTCCTGCTCGGCCTCGCCCTCTTCCTCATGCTCCGCGCGCACATCCGCTTCGGCTGGGGAGCCGCCACCGTCGCCGCCGGATTCGGGTTCTTCCTCGCCTCCACCGGCGCCGCCGAACCCATCAACCAACTCACCACCGCCCTCATCAACGCCATACCCGACCTGTAGGCACGACCGAGGGCGGCCCCCGCCTCGCCAAAGTCCGGGGCCGCCCTCATCCAGCACAACTCAACAGTGGAACTGGAGGCATCCAGCATGACCCATCACCCCCCGTCCGCACTGCTGGCCGCAGCACTCGCCATCGCCGAACGCGGCTGGGCCGTCTTCCCGCTCCGTCCTGGCGACAAGCGCCCCGCCCTCCACGGCGAGACCGCATGCCCTCGCATCGGAGACTGCGCGGGATTCCACCGCAAGTGGGAGGACCGCTCAACGGTCGACCCCGCCCGCATCCGCCGTGCCTGGGCCGACATCCCGTTCAACGTTGGTGTGGCCACCGGCCCTTCCGGGCTGGTCGTCATCGACCTGGACATGCCCAAGACCAAGAACAAGAGCAACAGCAGTGCGGACACGCCTTGCGGCGTGACGACCTTCAAGGCGCTCTGCGAGCGCACCGGTAACGCCGTCCCCGCCACCTACCGCACCCGGACCGCGAGCGGCGGCCAGCACCTGTACTTCACCGCGCCGCCCGGCGTCCGGCTCACCAACAGCGCGGGCAGGCTCGGCAAGCTCATCGACACCCGCGCATGGGGCGGCTACGTCGTCGCCGGAGGCAGCACCACCCCCACCGGCCGGTACACGGTCATCGACCCCACCCCGCCCGCCCTGCTCCCCGAATGGCTGTACGCCCGTCTGACGACCCGTCAGTCATCCCGGGCACTAACGGCCGTGCCGTCGTCGTCCAAGTCCTCTCGCTACGCCACAGCCGCGTTCAGGGCCGAAATCGCGACGGTCCAGGCCGCACAGGAAGGCGAGCGAGACACGACACTCCTGTCCGCCGCACGCGCCTTGGGGCGATTCGTCGCGTGGGGCGACCTCCCGTTGAACGTGGTGACCGAGGCTCTTCAGGCGGCGGGGGAGTATGCCGGCCTGTCGTCTCGCCAGTGCCGCTCGACTGTGCGGTCCGGTCTGAACTGGTCCATCGCACGCAACCAGCAGCGGAGGACCGCATGAGCACCCCTCAACGCCCCCGCCTGAAGAGCCTCCCCACAACCACCGGCCAGCCCAGCCCCGCCGAACAGGCCCCCGCCCCCACCGGCAGTGGCGCGCCGAAAGTCGTCGCCGAAGGCGTCCGCACTGCTGTTGGTTCTGACCCGCAGACCGGCGACGGCCGCCGCCCCGTGGCGTGGCTCCGCATCACCGCCCCCAAGGACGCCACCCCCACCGCCGCATCGTGGTGCGTCTGCGGGCGCGACCTGTTCGCCGCCGGCCACCGCAAGGTCCTCGCCCTGATCGAGGACCACACCGCCCACCGCGACCTGTGCACGCTCCGCACCACCCAGGAAGAGAGGAACGCCGCATGACCAGCATCGACGGCGCGTCCCTGCTTGACGAGATCGAGCGGTTCCACCGGCGCTTCAACGTCTTTCCTCGGGAAGCCGCGTACGTCGCGGTTGCCCTGTGGGACGCGCACGCGCACCTGCTCGACGCCTTCGACTCCACCCCGCGGCTCGCGTTCCTGTCTCCGGAGCCTGGTTCCGGGAAGTCTCGGGCGCTGGAAGTGGTAGAGACCCTGGTGCCGCGCCCGATGCTCGCGGTGAACGCCCGTGCCGCCGCGCTGTTCCGGTCCGTCTCCGATCCGGCCGGGCGGCCCACGATCCTCTTTGACGAGATCGACACCGTGTTCGGCCCCAAGGCGGGGGACAACGAGGAACTGCGCGGCTTCCTCAACGCCGGGCACCGCCGTTCCGGGGTCACCTACCGGTGCATCGGAGACGGCGGGAACCAGACGGTCGTGGAGTTCCCTTCCTACACCGGCGTCGCGGTGGCCGGACTCGGCTACCTGCCCGACACCATCACCACCCGGTCCGTCATCATCCGCATGCGCCGCCGTGCGCGGAACGAGGCAGTGGAGCCGTTCCGGGCTCGGCTGCACGAGGCTGAGGGCAACGAGCTGCGAGACCGCCTCGCCCAGTGGGCCGACACTGTCCGCGAGGACATCTCCGGACGGTGGCCGGAGATGCCCGAGGGCGTCACCGACCGTCCGGCGGACGTGTGGGAACCGCTGCTGTCCGTCGCGGACGCGGCTGGGGGCGACTGGCCCGAGCGGGCCCGCACCGCCTGCGTCGAACTCGTCAACGCCGCCCGCGCCGATGACAAAGGCTCCCTCGGCATCCGCCTGCTCACCGACCTCCGTGACCACGTCATGGCCGGCATCGACCGCATGCCCACCGTCGCCGTCTTGGACCGGTTGTGCGCGCTGGACGAAGCCCCGTGGGCGGACATGGGCGGTCGACCGCTCGACTCCCGAGGGCTGGCGAAGATGCTCGGGGAGTACATGACCAGCGACAACGCCCCGGTCAAGGCCCGGAACATCAAGACCGCCGGGGCCGTGCTCAAGGGCTACTACGCCCTCGATCTCCACGACGCGTGGCAGCGGTACTGCCCCCCACCCCCCTCAGGGGCCGCTACCTCCGCTACCTCCGCTACCGCGCAGGTCAGCGCCCCGGAAACGGTAGCGGACGGCATCTTCCCCGCCGCTACCTGAGCGCTACCCCGCTACCGGCCCCGCGCCCCTACCGCCGGGGCCGGTAGCGGATCCATCCGCTACCGCTACCCCTATCCGCTACCTCGATCATGCCTCTGACCTGCACGGTAGCGGAGGTAGCGGAGGTAGCGGACCTGACAGGGAGGGGCCAAGCCCGGATCCCCCGAAAGGAGAGATCCCGAATGGCGACAGCGTCCGCCACGACCACGCTCCGGGCCGGACTCCCGGACCGCTACCTCACCCCCGACGACATCGCCGCCATGTTCGGTGTCCCGTTGGAGACCGTCTATCAGTGGCGCAAGAAGCGAACCGGGCCGCCCGGATTCCGCATCGGCAAGCACGTCCGGTACGACCCCGCCGCCGTCCGCGTCTGGGTCAGCGACCGCATGAACGAGACCGAAGCAGCCTGACCCCCACCCCCAGCACCCCCGGCCGGTGGCGAGCACTCCTCGCCACCGGCCGCCGCCATTCTCAAGGAGTCGCCACACATGGCAGGCCACATCCAAGACCGTTGGTTCAAAACTGAGACCGACGCGAACGGCAAGACCCGCCGCGTCAAGACAGCCCGCTACGGCACCGGCATGCGGTACCGCGCCCGCTACATCGGCCCCGACGGCACCGAGAAGTCCAAGAGCTTCCGGGACGGACAGAAGCGCCTTGCGGAGAAGTGGCTGAGCAAGACCGAGGCCGACATGGACAGCGGCCAGTACGTGGACCCGAAGGCAGGGCGGACGACCTTCCAGCAGTACGCGGAACGCTGGGTGGCTTCGCACTCGGGTGAGGTCAACAGCGGGGAGGGAGCCGAGCGGCGCTTGCGTCTGCACGCGTATCCGGGGATCGGTAGTCGTCCGCTCGGTTCCTTCAAAGCGGAGCACGTCCGGACCTGGCTCGGGGGCCTGAAGAGGTCCGTCCCGAACGAGACGCACCGCCGTGTGATCGCCGCTACGGTCTCCGCGGTCTTCAATGCCGCCGTGGATGATGAGTTGATGGCCCGGAACCCGTTCAAGGCGCGCTCTGTACAGGTCCCGAAGCCTGGTGAGTCGGTCATCGAGCCCTGGACCGCCGCGCAGGTCTTCGGCGTCCAGCGCGCCCTCCCGGAGCGCTTCCGTGCGGCCATTGACCTGGGGGCGGGGTGCGGACTGCGTCAGGGGGAGGTGTTCGGCCTGTCCGTCGATGAGGTGGACTTCGAGAGCGGATGGCTGTCGGTGAACCATCAGCTCAAGAGGCTCCGTGGGCGGTACGTCTTCGCCCCGCCGAAGGGTGGGAAGACGCGCAAGGTTCCGCTCCCCGCCTCGGTGGCCGATGCGCTCAGGGCTCACGCCGACGCATTCCCTTCGCTCACGGTCACGCTGCCCTGGCGCACCCTGGATGGGGAGCCCCGCACCAAGCGTCTGTACTTCAGCGGCAACGGCGGTCTTCATGTGCGGGTGAGCTACTTCAACGACTCCATGTGGAAGCCCGCTCTGGCCGCCGCCGGGCGCATCCCGGAGCCCGAGGAGGGCGAACGGTACGCGTCCGCGCGGGAACACGGTATGCACGCGCTCAGGCACTTCTACGCCTCCGTCCTGCTCGATGCTGGGGAGAACATCAAGGCCCTGAGTCGCTATCTCGGTCACGCCGACGCGGGGTTCACTCTGCGGACGTACACGCACCTGATGCCGAGCAGCGAGCAGCGGACCCGAAAGGCCGTTGACGGGCTCTACGAGGGGCGCGTGAACCAAGATCACGGCCCACAGACGGCCCACGAGGATTGACGGCCCGCGCCGTACGGGCATAGTTGCTGGTCACAGCGCTACCGCCCGTACGGTGCTGAACTTCATCTACTTCTGGCCGCTGTACACGGGCACGGCGATCCCGCTGGACGCGTGGCGCAACAGGATGTGGCTCGACACCTGGGTCTGATCACGCCGGGCAGGACCACGGCCTCGGCGACGACTACGGCCACGGCAAGGGCGCGCGTCAGTCCGATAACACTCACGGGCGCTCGCCCCCTGTGACACACCGCTCCCGTAGGGTGCACATGACATCCCCTTGAACGCGTTCAGATGCTCAGGGGGGCTCCTGGGGAGGGGGACTGCACTCATGCGCAGTGGAGCCAAGATCGCCGTCATAGGCGGGGTCTTCGCCGTGTTCGCGGGCGGCGTCGGGTACGGCGCGTACAACCTGTACGGCGGGCTCACCGGCGGCACCGGGTCCCCGGGGAGCGACACCACCACGACGCGCGAGGTCAGGACCGGGCCGCTGAGCGCCGCCGAGGTCGACAAGGCCGCGAAGGACTTCCTGACGGGGTGGGCGAAGGGGGACGACGCGGCGGTCGTCGCCCAGCTCACCAACGACCCGGCCACCGCCGAGACCGTCATCGGCGGCTACCGCGACACGGCCCGTGTCACCGACGCGGTGATCACGCCGGGCCAGGCGGTCGGCGCCAGGGTCCCGTTCACCGTGAAGGCCACCGTCGCGCTCGACGGGAACACCAAGCCCTGGTCGTACGCCTCGGAACTGACCGTCGTGCGCGGGCTGAGCACCGGTCGTCCGCTGGTCGACTGGGCGCCCTCGGTGATCCATCCGAAGCTGACGAAGGACACCCACCTCGTCACCACCGAGGCTTCCGCGCCCCCGATCAAGGCCGTCGACCGCAACGGCGCGGAGCTGACGAAGGAGAAGTACCCGTCGCTCCGGCCGGTGCTGGACGAGCTGCGCAAGCGGTACGGCGACGACGCGGGCGGCTCGGCCGGTGTCGAGCTGGTGCTGCGGAGCGACACCGAGAGCGTGCCGGACGAGACGATGCTCACGCTCGCCAAGGGCTCGCCGGGCCGGCTGACGACCACGCTGGACGCGAATGTGCAGGCCGCCGCCGAGCGGGCGGTGCGGAAGTACAGCGAGGCGTCGGTCGCCGCCGTCAAGCCGAGTACGGGCGAGATCCTGGCCGTCGCCAACAACCGTAAGGACGGCTGGAACGCGGCGATGCTCGGCCGGCAGGCGCCGGGCTCCACGATGAAGATCGTGACCGCGGCGATGCTGCTGGAGAAGGGCCTCGTGGCCGCCGGCCGGCCGGCCGAGTGTCCCAAGGAAGCGATGTACCAGGGCCGTACGTTCACGAACCTGAACGGCTTCTCCATCGACGGCGGCACGTTCACCCAGAGCTTCGCCCGCTCCTGCAA
The DNA here is from genome assembly GCF_000718095.1 of Streptomyces scopuliridis RB72. Lineage (GTDB taxonomy): Bacteria > Actinomycetota > Actinomycetes > Streptomycetales > Streptomycetaceae > Streptomyces > Streptomyces scopuliridis. The sequence continues at coordinate 214,467 of NZ_JOEI01000007.1, forward strand.
CACCGCCTTCATCAAGCTGATCGACGACACCAAGGACGACGCCGCGCTGAAGGCCGAGACCGAGGAGGTCTTCGGCATCGGCCTCGACAACTGGAAGACCGGCGTCGCGTCCTTCGACGGCAGCGTGCCGGCCGCGACCGGCGGCGAGGCGGCGGCGCAGTACATCGGGCAGGGCACGGTCCAGATGAACGTCCTCAACATGGCGTCCATCACGGCCACCGCCAAGAACGGTTCGTTCAAGCAGCCCGTGATCGTGCCGCGTTCGCTGGACGACCGGGAACTGGCCACCGCCGCACGCCCGTTGCCGTACAACGTGGCGCGCCAGCTGCGGGACATGATGCGGGTCACGGCCACGAGCGGTACGGGCGCGAACGCGATGTCCGGGCTCGGCGGCGACAAGGGCGCGAAGACCGGTTCCGCGGAGGTCGACGGCCAGGCCACCTCCAACAGCTGGTTCACGGGCTACCAGAACGACCTCGCCGCGGCGGCGGTCGTCCAGGCGGGCGGCCACGGCGGCGACGCGGCGGGCCCGCTGGTGGCGTCGGTGCTGGCCGCGGGGTGACGCCGCTCGTCGCCGTCGCGGTCCTCGTCGCCGCCCTCACCCACGCCAGTTGGAACGCCCTCGCGCACACGATCAAGGACCAGCTGGTCGCCTTCACCCTGATCGGCGGGGGCGCGGCGGTGATCGGCGCCGTCCTCGCCTGCTTCACGCCGCTGCCGCACCCGGCGGCCTGGCCGTATCTGGTCGTCTCCGCGCTGCTGCACATCGGCTACCAGGCGCTGCTGATGCGCTCGTTCAGCCTGGGCGACTTCGGCCAGATGTACCCGATCGCGCGCGGTACGGCGCCGCTCGTGGTGACCGTACTGGCCGCCGTCTTCGTCGGGGAGTCGCTGGACGCCCGGCAGGCGGCGGGCGTCGTCGTCGCCTCGGCGGGGCTGGTCGGCCTCGCGCTCTGGGGCATCAGGGGCTCGGGGAGCACACCCCACTGGCCGGCGCTGCTGGCCGCGCTGGCGACGGGTCTGTCGATCGCCGCGTACACGGTGGTGGACGGTGTGGGGGTACGCGACTCGGGCTCGCCGCTCGGCTATATCGCCTGGCTGATGATCCTGGAGGGCCTCATGATCCCGGCGTACGCCCTGTACGCGCGCCGGGGCCTGCTCCTCGCCCAGCTGCGGCCCCACGCGGCGCGCGGGCTGCTCGGCGCGGTCCTCTCCATGCTGGCGTACGGCCTGGTCCTGTGGGCCCAGACCCGCGCCGCGCTCGCCCCGATCGCGGCCCTCCGGGAGTCGTCGATCCTCGTGGGCGCGGCCATCGGGGCGGTCTTCTTCAAGGAGCGCTTCGGCACACCGAGAATCGCGGCGGCGGGTCTGATGGTGGTGGGCATCGGACTGATGCTGCACGCGGGTTGAGACGACCTGCTCCGGGCGCATGCCACCGGACGCCACCGCCACCAGGAGCCGCCTGCTCGAAGCGGCCACCGCCGAATTCGCCCGGTACGGGCCGGCGGGCGCCCGGGTGGACCGGATCGCCGAGCAGGCGAAGGCCAACAAGCGCCTGATCTATGTCCACTTCGGCACCAAGGAAGAACTCTTCGACCTGGTCGTCGGCCGCGCGACGGTCAGCCTCGCCGACACCGTGCCGTTCACGGCGGACGCTCTGCCGGAGTACACCGGCGCGCTCTTCGACCTTCTCCAGCGGCGCCCCGGCATCCTCCGGCTGACCACCTGGGCCCTGCTGGAACGGCCCGAGCCGATCCCGGTGCAGGTCGAGGCGTACCGCGCCAAGCCGGCGGCCATCGCCGACGCACAGGCCCGTGGCGTGGTGAACGGCGGGATCGAGCCCGTCGACCTCATGGCCACGCTCCTCGGCCTGGTCACCGCCTGGTCCGGCGCGTCCCCCGCTCTGCGGTCCCTGGCGCCCGAGCCGGCGTCGCCCGGACGCCTCGCGGCCATCCGTACGGTCATCGTCACGGCGGCGCGGGCGCTGACCACGCCCTGAGCACACATCTTCCCTCCGCGCGCGGCCCTTGGTCCGGACGGCGCCACTTTGGCAACACTCGCCCGGGTACCGCCCGACAGATCCCGTTTTCTCCGGCTGCTCATGGTCTCCTCTCGTCACGGAGGTATCAATGTGATGAGCGGACAACCGCATGAGGACACGGACAACCACGACACACATGACCGGAACCAGGACCGGGACACAGACCGGGACACGGACCCCCGGCCGGCCACACCGCGGCGTCTCCTGCTGACCACGGCCGCGCTGGCGCCGGTGCTGGCCGGTATCGGCACCGCCCCCGCCCGCGCCCAGTCCCCGGGCCCGGCCCCCGACCCGACGAAGGGCGGCGGACACCAGCACGAGCCGATTCAGCCGATGACCACCACCGCGGCCGACTGGAAACGGGTCGCGCAGGCGCTGGGCCGGCCGGGCTCCATGGCGGGCGACAAGGCGTACCACACCCGCTTTCCGCGCGGGGATCTGGATGTCGTCTCCTACGGCGTCCCGGTCTCCACCGGACTCGCCCTGGGCTCACACGTGGCCTTCGTCCGCTACGCCGACGGCAATGTGCTGGTCATGGGCGATCTCACGGTGACCGAGGGCGAGTTGCAGGAGGTGACGGACGTCCTCCAGGCGCACGGCATCGAGCAGACCGCCCTCCACAAGCATCTGCTCGCCCACTCCCCCGAGGTCTGGTGGACCCATGTCCACGCGCACGGCCGGGACCCGGTGGCCATCGCCCGCGGTCTGCGCGCGGCGCTCGACCGCACGGCGTCGCCCCCCGCCGAGCCGACGCCACGGCCGGGGCCCATCGATCTGGACACCGACGGCATCGACGCCGCGCTGGGCATGAAGGGCTCGAACGACGGCGGGGTCTACAAGGCCACCTTCGCGCGCCGTGAGGTCATCATCGAGGGAGGCATGGCGCTGCCCCGCGGCCTGGGCGCGATCTCGGCCTTCATCTTCCAGCCCCTGGGCGGCGGCAAGGCCGCGCTCAACGGCGATGTCGTGCTGGTGGCCGAGGAGGTCCAGAACGCCATCAAGATCCTGCGGGCCGGCGGAATCGGCCTGGTCGAACTGCACAACCACGGCCTCAGGGACGAGCCCCGCCTGTTCTTCATCCACCTCTGGGCCGTGGGCGACGCCGTCGAGCTGGCCAAGGCCCTGCGCAAGGCGGTGGACGCCACCAACGTCGTCGCGGTCCTGCGCGAGCGCGGGACGTCGTAGCGAGACCCGCCGCCCGCTGCCCCGCTCATCACACCGGGACAGCGGGCGGTTCCGCGATACCGACGATGAAGTTCCCGGCCACCACGGGCCGGATATGGGCCGACCACCCCATACCGGTGAGGTCGTCCGTGAGGGTCCGGGCATCGTGGAACACCTTCACGATGCGGTACTGGCTGCCGTCATCGAGCCGACGCACGGCCGCGGGGACGGGCAGATCCGCGAGGACGTCCTCCCGCGCGGCCTCGGCGGGACCGTCATCGATGAAGACCGCTCTGCCGCCCGGCGCGAGCGCGGCGGCGACGGCGTTCCAGAAGCCGGGCAACCGCGCCGGCGGGACATGCGAGAGCCAGAACGCGAAGAACACCGTGTCGTAGCGTCGTGGCGGCCGCCACTCGAACACGTCGGCCTGAACGAACCGGACGCCGGGGGATTCGGTACGCGCACGAGCGAGAGCCAGCACTTCGGCCGAGGCGTCGACAGCCGTCACCGAACGCGCCCGCGCGGCGAGCATCGGGGTCCACCGGCCCGTTCCGCAGGCCAGCTCCAGAACATCCCCGGCAATCGGCAGGTCATCGGCCGCGGCCAGCACCTCTTGCAGCTCCCGCAAGTCCTCGCGTTCCGCGTACGGCCGGTCGTACTCGGCCGCCCCGGCCCTGTAGTAGGCCATCTGTTCCGCCAGAAGAGCGTCCTCATCGCTGCCCATGGCCCCGACCATACCTACGGTCCCGCACACCCCGTGGCGAATCGGCCGCGGCCCTCTCCTCGGACCCGTCCCCGCTACTCCTCGCCCGTGAACGCCCTCCGCAGCCCCAGATTGCTCGTCAGGATCCCGCCGTCGACCGGCAGCGTCACCCCCGTGATCCAGGAGGCGTCGGCGGACGCCAGGAACGCGACCGCCGCCGCGATGTCGGCCGGCGTGCCCACCCGTCCCATCGGGTAGTGGGCCACCGCGCGGTCCAGTACCGCCTCGCGGCCCGCCCAGGCGCCGGTGTGGATCGTGCCGGGCTCCACGAGGTTGACGCGGACGCCGCGCGGGGCCGCGTGGCCCGCGAGCGTACGGGTCAGGCCGCCCAGCCCGGCCTTGGCCGCGCTGTAGGCGTGGTTGCCGAAGTCCTGTTCGCCGTTGACCGAGCCGATCGAGACGATCGCGCCCCGGCCCGAGGCCGCCAGATACGGAAGCGCCGCGCGGGCGCAGCGGAAGGCGCCGGTCAGGGTGATGTCGAGATCCAGCGCCCAGACCTCGTCCGGCTCGTCCTCGAACAGCGGGGCGTCCTGTGTGCAGGAGTACGCGTTGTTCACCAGCACGTCCAGCGAGCCGAAGGTCTCGGCCGCGTACGCCACCGCCGCCTCCACCGACGCCCGGTCGGCCACATCGCAGCCGAGCGCGACCGCGCCCGGGATGGACTCGGCGGCGGTCACCGCCCGCTTCTCGTCCAGGTCCGTCACCAGGACGCGCGCGCCCTCGTCCGCCAGCCTGCGCGCGGTCGCCTCGCCGATGCCCCGGCCCGCTCCGGTGATCAGGACTCCGTATCCGTCAAATCGCTTCATCCGGCGATGATGTCGCCGTCCGCACCGCGCGCACCAGAGCCTGTGCGCGGGGATCCGCCGTCACTCCCTTGCGCATCCCGTTCGTCACGTACCCCATCGCGATGCCCGACTCCGGGTCGGCGAAGCCCAGCGAGCCGCCGCGGCCCGGGTGTCCGAAGGAGCCGGGGCCGAACAGGGGGGCGGCCGGGCCGTGCAGCATGAAGCCCAGACCGAAGCGGGTGGCGACGACCAGCACGCGGTCCGGGCCCGCCGATTCCTCCGTACGCGCGAGCGTCAGCGTCGCGGGGGCGAAGAGGCGGTGGCCGTCGACGGGGCCGATCATCGCGGCGTAGCAGCGGGCCAGCGCGCGGGCGGTCGAGATGCCTCCGGAGGCGGGGAGTTCGGCGGCGCGGTAGGCCGGGTCGTTCTCGTCGGGCCGGGGTTCGATGACGCCGAACGCCCGCCGCGTCAGGGACTCCGCGTCGCGGTACGCCTCCGACACGGACCGCTTGGGCCGCAGCCTGAGCGCCCCGCCGACGGCCGTCGGCTCCTCGACCGGTCCGATCCGGCCGACCCGGTGGGCCTCCTCGGCGGGCAGTCCGACCCAGAAGTCCAGCCCCAGCGGCCTGGCGATCTCCTCGGCGATCCACCGGCCCACGCTGCGGCCGGTGACCCGCCTGACCAGTTCGGCGATCAGCCAGCTGTAGGTGTGCGCGTGATAGCCGTGGTCGGTGCCCGGCTCCCACTCCGGCCGCTGGGCGGCCAGGGCCCGCGCGCCCGACTCCCCGTCGATGGCCTCGGCCGGGGTGAGCGGCCGGTCGAGCACCGGCAGCCCGGCGCGGTGCGACAGGACGTGGCGTACGAGCACCCGCTCCTTGCCCGCGGACTTGAACTCCGGCCAGTACGTGCCGACCGGGGCGTCGAGGTCGATCTGCCCGCGCTGGTGCAGCAGCAGCGGTACGGCGGCGGCGACGCCCTTCGTGGCGGACCGGACGACCTGCGCCGTGTCGACGGCCCATGGCGCCGCGTCCGCGCCACCGTCCCCCGGCTCCCGCCCGGTGAGATCGCGGGTGCCCGCCCACAGATCGACGACCTTGCGCCCGTCCCGGTACACGGCGACGGCCGCGCCCCGTTCGCCCAGCCGCTCGAAGTTCCGTACGAACGCGTCCCTGACCGGCTCGAAGCCCGCCTCCACCGTGCCCTGGACGTCCACGCCCGCACTCCCGCCCCGTCGGTACCCACGCCACGTACCGCTCGTCGTCCCGCCACGCCCCGGCGGCGCGACCCCTCTATGGTGCAACGTGTCGCGGCGACACGGAACGCGGGTCGAAACCGAACGGCAGCTCCAGCCGGTGCGCGCCCATCAGCTTCTCGTCGCCGAGGAGTTGCCCCGTGGGCCCGTCCGCCACGATGACGCCCTCACTGAGGATCACCGCACGCGGACAGAGTTCGAGAGCGTACGGCAGATCGTGCGTCACCATCAGTACGGTGATGTCCAGCGCCCGCAGGATGTCGGCCAGTTCACGCCGGGACGCCGGGTCGAGATTGGACGAGGGTTCGTCGAGGACGAGGATCTCCGGCTCCATCGCCAGGACGGTCGCCACCGCGACCCGGCGGCGCTGGCCGAAGGAGAGATGGTGCGGCGGCCGGTCCGCGTACTCCGCCATCCCGACCTGGCCGAGCGCGGCGGTGACCCGGGCCTCCAGCTCGGGGCCGCGCAGCCCGGAGGCCGCCGGGCCGAACGCCACGTCCTCGCGCACCGTCGGCATGAACAACTGGTCGTCCGGGTCCTGGAAGACGATGCCGACCCGGCGGCGGATCTCGGCCAGATTCCGCTTCGCCACCGGCACCCCGGCGACCGCGACCGAACCGGCCCCGGCGGTCAGGATGCCGTTCAGATGCAGGACGAGCGTGGTCTTGCCCGCGCCATTGGGCCCCAGCAGCGCCACCCGCTCACCGCGTCCGACGGTCAGATCGACACCGAAGAGGGCCTGATGGCCGTCGGGATAGGCGTACGCGAGCCCGCTGACCTCAAGGGAGGCGGGCACGGCGGGGACGGGAGGCTCGGTCATAGGGTCCAGCCAAGCAGACAGACGGCGAGCGCCGACACGGGGAGGGCGGCGGCGTACGTCCACTGCGCCCGGGACGCGGTCACGTCATCGATGACCGGCATGGTGCCCGCGTACCCCCGGCTGACCATCGCCAGATGCACGCGTTCACCGCGCTCGTAGGAGCGGATGAAGAGCGCGCCCGCGGACTTGGCGAGGACGCCCCAGTGCCGGACGCCCCGGGCCTCGAAGCCGCGCGAGCGCCGGGCGACCGACATCCGCCGCATCTCGTCGGTGATGACATCGCCGTAACGGATCATGAAGGAGGCGATCTGCACCAGCATCGGCGGCAGCCGCAGCCTCTGGAGCCCGAGCAGCAGGGAGCGCAGTTCGGTCGTGGAGGCGAGGATCACGGACGCGGCGACGCCCAGCGTCCCCTTCGCGAGGACGTTCCAGGCGCCCCAGAGCCCCGGAACGCTCAACGACAGCCCCAGGAAGTGGACTTGATCGCCGGGGACGACGAAGGGCATGAGGAACGCGAAGGCCACGAACGGGATCTCGATCAGCAGCCGGCGCAGCAGCACGCCGGCGGGGATACGGGCCACCCGCGTGACGGCCGCGAGCAGCACGGCGTACAGCGCGAACGCCCAGACCGCCTCGCGCGGCGTCGAGACCACCACGAGCACGAAGCAGAAGACGGCGGCCAGTTTGCAGTGCGGGGGCAGCGCGTGGACCGGCGAGTGTCCGTGCCGGTAGAGCGTGTGGGCATGACCCGCGCCCATGTCAGGCGTTCCCGCCGGCCGCGGCCGTCTCGGTACGGCGCCGTCGTACCACCCAGAAGACACCGCTGCCCACGACCACCGTCGCGGCCACCCCGATCACTCCGGCGAGCCCGCCGGAGATCCGGGCGTCGTCGACGTCCTTGACGCCGTAGTCGGCGAGCGGGGAGTCGCCGGTGTGGTGCGGCTCGGTCTTCCGGTCGATGCCCTGGTCGGCGGCGACCTTCTCCAGCCCGTCGGGGCTGGCGGAGGCGTAGAAGGAGACGAATCCGGCCAGGACGAGCGCCGTGACCAGCCCGGTCGCCCAGACCTTACGGGTGGAGCGCGCGGCCACCGGCCCGGGACCTGACGCGGGCGCGGCGTCGACCAACTCCCCGCCCACCCGCAGCTTCAGCGGCGCGGACAGCCCCCGGGCGCCGTACACGAGGTCGGGCCGTACGGCGATGACGGCGCCGACCGTGAGCGCGGTGATCGCGGCCTCGCCGATGCCGATGAGCACATGCACCCCGACCATCCCGGTCAGCACCTTCCCGATCGGGATGTCGGTCGTCCCGCCGATCCAGTAGAAGAAGGTGAACGCGAGGGCCGCGGCCGGTACGGAGACCAGCGCCGCCACGAAGGACGAGACAGTCACCGAACGGCGCGTACGGGGCAGGATTTTCACCAGCGCGCGGAAGAGCGCGTACGCGACGACGGTCGTGACCACGGCCATGTCGGTGATGTTCACCCCGAGCGCGGTGAGCCCGCCGTCCGCGAAGAGGATGCCCTGCATCAGCAGGACGACGGAGATACAGAGCACCCCGGTATAGGGGCCGACGAGTATCGCCGCCAGCGCCCCGCCCAGCAGATGTCCGCTCGTCCCCGCGGCCACCGGGAAGTTGAGCATCTGTACGGCGAAGATGAACGCGGCGACGAGTCCGGCGAGCGGCGCGGTGCGCTCGTCCAACTCCCGGCGGGCGCCGCGCAGGCTGACCGCGACGGCCCCCGCGGCGACGGCACCGGTGGCGGCCGAGACGGGCAGATCGATGAATCCGTCGGGGACATGCATGGCGGGGGCTCCGCTTCCTGCTCGTACGGCGCGGTATTGAGCCGTTCGATGATAGTGCTCTCTTGCGAACAGCTCGCAAGAGCGGTTTGCATGCAGGGTGCCGGGGCGGTGTTCCGCGGATGTGCGATCGGCAAAGACTGGACAAAAGAGGGCTATTTTGTATGATTAGAAGTCAAATGTCCGGTTAGTCAAGGAGCCGCTCCCGATCCCGCCCAGCCACAGCAGCCACAAGCAGCCGGCGCAGCAGCCACCGAGGAGCAAGCCGATGCCATCCATCGTCGAGCAGCCCGCCACAGCGCGTATCATCACGGACGCCCCCGACCCCAAGACCGTCTCCGTCACCCTCCGCTATGACGGCGCCGATCCACTCGCCATACGAATCGTGTTCCCGCCCGAGGTCTCCTTCGACGGTGACGAGGTCGTCTGGGCCTTCGCCCGCGATCTCCTCGAATCCGGCCTGCGATTGCCGTCGGGCGAGGGCGACGTACAGGTATGGCCCTGCGGCCGGGCCCAGGTCGTGCTGGAGTTCCACTCGCCGGACGGGGTGGCGGTGGTCCAGTTCGACACCGCGGCGCTGCGCCGGTTCCTCGACAGCTCGTACGCGAGGGTCCCGGCCGGCCAGGAGCGGCACGACATCGAGGTCGAGACCGAGCTGAGCAAGCTCCTCCACAGAACCTGACACGCACAGCGACCCGGCCGCCACCCCTCAGGGCGTACGACCGGGCCGCGTATGACGCTCCGGCTCCCGTCCCCACGGCCGCCGGCGCGATCCGGGGCCACGCACCGCTCAAGCAGCGGCCCCGGGGCAGGTGGGGTCAGACGCGTACGAGTTCACGGTCCGCGCCGGGCCCGCCGTCCGGACCCCCCGAGGCGTCGTCCCCGAGCCGGTGGCGCAGCGCCTCGCCCTCCACGTCCACGTTGGGCAGCGCCCTGTCCAGCCAGCGCGGCAGCCACCACGCCTTCTTGCCGAGCAGCGCGAGCACCGCGGGCACGATCGCCATCCGGACCACGAACGCGTCGAAGAAGACCGCGATGGCCAGCCCGAAGCCGATCATCTTGATCATCGACTCACTGGAGCCGATGAAGCCGGCGAAGACCGCGATCATGATCACCGCGGCGGCCGAGACCACCCGCGCGCCGTGCCGGAACCCGGTGACGATCGCCTCGCCGGGCCGCTCCCCGTGGACATACGCCTCCCGCATCCGGGTGACGAGGAAGACCTCGTAGTCCATGGCGAGACCGAAGACCACGCCCACCATGAAGATCGGCATCATCGACATCACCGGACCGGTCTGCTCGACCCCGAGCAGTCCGCCGAGCCAGCCCCACTGGAAGACCGCGACGACGGCGCCGAGGGCCGCGACCACGGAGAGCAGGAAGCCGAGGGCGGCCTTGAGCGGCACGAGCACCGAGCGGAAGACGAGCATCAGCAGCAGAAAGGCGAGTCCGACGACGAGCGCGAGATAGGGCAGCAGCGCGTCGTTCATCTTCTGCGAGAAGTCGATGTTCATCGCGGTGGAGCCGGTGACCAGGACCTGGGCACCGTTGTCCGCCTTGATCTCCCCGCCGGTGTCCCGGATGGAGTGGACCAGGTCCTCGGTCTTGACCGACGAGGGGCGGTCCTCGGGGATCACCGTGATGGTCGCGGTGTCGCCCGCCTTGTTGAGGGTGGACGGAGTGACGACGGCGACGCCGTCCAGCTTCTTCACCGTGTCCGACAGCTCGGTGGCCGCCGCCTTCGCGTTGTCATTCGCCTTGCCGTCCACAACGACCATCAGCGGCCCGTTGAAGCCGGGGCCGAAGCCGTCGGAGAGCAGGTCGTACGCCTTGCGCTGGGAGGTGCTCGGCGGCTGCGAACCGTCGTCACCCAGACCCAGTTCCAGCGAGGCGGCCGGAATCGCGATGGCCCCGAGCCCCAGAACGGCCGTCACCAGAACCGCGACCGGCCGGCGCAGCACGAAGCGCGCCCAGCGGGTGCCCATGTTCGGCTTCGCGGTCTCCTCGCCGCCCGCGGCCTTGGTGTCCATGGCCTTGCGGTCCTTGCGGCCGTGCACCCGCTTGCCCACGAAGCCCAGCGCCGCCGGGATGAGGGTGAGCGCGATGAGGACGGCGATCACGACCGTACCCGCGGCCGCGAAGCCCATCTTGGTGAGCATCGGGATATTGACGACGGCCAGCCCGACGAGCGCGATCACCACGGTGAGCCCGGCGAACACCACGGCCGACCCCGCGGTGCCGACGGCCCGTCCGGCCGCCTCCTCGCGCTCCCTGCCCTCGGCCAGCTCCGCGCGGTAGCGGGAGACGATGAACAGCGCGTAGTCGATCCCGACCGCGAGACCGATCATCATCGCCAGGATGGAGGTGGTGGAGCCCAGGTCGAGGACGCCGGCCAGCGCGGTGATCGTGGAGACCCCGACACCGACCCCGATGAGCGCGGTCACCAGCGGCAGCCCCGCCGCGATCAGCGATCCGAACGTGATGACCAGCACCACCGCGGCGACGGCCACACCGATGATCTCGGTGGACCCGGTCTCGGGGGTGGCCTGGAGCGCGTCCCCGCCGACCTCCACCGTCAGCCCCTGCGCCCGCGCCTCGGCGCCGGTCTCCTCAAGCGCGGTACGGGTCGCGTCGGTCAGCTCCATCGAGGTGACCTTGTACGAGACCTGGACATACGCCGTCGAGCCGTCCTTCGAGACGGCGTTCGCGGTATACGGATCCGTCACGGAGCCGACCTGGCCGGACCCGCCCGACAGCTCGTCGACGATCTTGCCGACCTCGGCCTTGTGACCGGCGTCGGTCATCTTCTCGCCGTCCGGCGCCTTGAAGACGACCCGAGCGGTCGCACCGTCGGCACTGGCTCCTGGGAAGCGCTCTTCCAACAGGTCGAAGGCCTTCTGGGCCTCCGTTCCCGGTATTGAGAAGGAACTGGACGTGGGGGTGGACGCGGAGGCGGCTCCGACACCGGCGAGCGCGAGCAATGCCACCCACACGAGGGCGACATAGTTGCGGCGCCGGAAAGCGAACCGTCCGAGCTTGTAGAGGAACGTGGCCACGAGGGCGTACTCCCGGGTCTGTGAATGGATCTGAGGGCATGGGGAGCCGGCCCGACAGCGAGAGAGCGGCACGCGTCAGGTATTGCGGGTGCTACAAGGGGACAGTCAGACGCCGAGGGCGGGGAGGATCACGGCGTCGAAATACGAAGTGAGGAAGTCCCGGTCGGGCGACCGGTCCTCGATCAGCTGCCGGGCGACGATGGCGCCGACCAGCATGTGCGTGACGTACTTCAGCGCGGGATTGTCCGCGGCGACCTCGCCGCGGTCCACAGCGCGCTGGAGGATCTCCGCGAGCCCATTGAGCTCGGGCTCGATCAGGAGCTCGCGAAGCGCCTGAAGGAGATCGGGGCTGTCGTGGACGGCATGGAAAAGACCTCGCATCAGCGCGCTGTCCTTCTCCATCTGGCAGTCATCGGTGTGCGCCATCACGGCGTGGAAGTCACCGCGCAGGGAGCCGGTGTCCACGTCGACGAGCTTGATCGGCTTGTTGTGCCGCATCGCATGGGCGACCAGCTCGGGCTTGCTCCCCCACTGGCGGTAGAGGGTGGCCTTGCTGGACCGGGTGCGGGCGGCGATGGCGTCCATGGTGAGGGCGTCATAACCGACCTCGCGCAGCAGATCGAGCACGGCGGCGTACAGCTCTGCTTCACGCTCGGGGGTGAGCCTGCTGCGCGCCACGATCTGCTCCTGCCAAACGAAACGGTTTCGTACAGTACGAAGATAACCCTACCTCCAACGAAACGAAACCGTTTCGCTTGTGGCCTGAGCCACGTTTTTGAGGGCTCGGTTCGCGGCCGGAAAGACGGCACCCGGAACGAACAGGCACCCCGCGCGTCGGGCGGGGCGACCACCGGGGGGAGGGGGTCGGGGTCGGAGGAGGTGCGTTTCCGGACGTAAAGCGTCGCAGCTCGCGCGAAGCGCGGTGAGGAAAGCAGTCCGGACACGCACCTCCGGAGACCCCGGCACCCGGCACCACCCACCGCGACCCGCACCACAACGCACCCCGCACCCCGCCTCCGCTTCCCGCACCTTCACGACGATTCCCTGTGCTTCGCCGCCGAGGACGACCTCTGGGTCGCCCCCCTCGTCCCGGCCGGGCACCGCCCCGCCCGCGCCTGGCGGCTCACCGTCGACCGCACCAGAGTCGGCCACCCCCGCTTCTCCCCCGACGGCCGCCACATCGCCTATACGACCTGGCGCAGCCTCGACCCCGAGATCCATCTCGTCCCGGTCGCCGGAGGACCCGCCCGCCGGCTCACCTACTGGGGCGCCACCGACACCCGCGTCTGCGGCTGGACGCCGCCCGACTCGCACGGCGAGTCCCAGATCCTCGCGGTCTCCTCGCACGGCCAGCCGTTCTCGTACTTCGCCTGGGCCTACAGCCTCCCCCTCGACGGCTCCCCCGGCGGCGCGCTGCCCTGGGGCCCGGTCAACGACATCGCCGTCGCGGACATCGACGGCGGGCACCGTACGCTCCTGCTCACCGGAAAGCCGCCGCACGAGCCCGCCGCCTGGAAGCGGTACCGCGGCGGCGCGATGGGCAGGCTCTGGCTGCACGGCGAACGGCTGCTCGCGGACCTCGGGGGCCATCTGGACTGCCCGATGTTCGTCGACGGCCGGATCGCGTTCCTCTCCGACCACGAGGGCGTCGGCAACCTCTACTCCTGCCGTCCCGACGGCACCGATCTGCGCCGGCACACCGACCACGACGCCTTCTACGCCCGCCACGCCTCGTCCGACGGCCGGCGGGTCGTCTACCAGTGCGCGGGGGATGTCTGGCTGGTCGACGCGCTGACGCCCGACTCGGTGCCGCGCAAGCTTGACGTACGGCTGGGCGGACAGCGCGCGGGACGGCGCGGCTACCAGGTCCCGGCCAGCAGCCATGTCGCCGGCATCTCCGTGGACATGACGGGCCGGGCGAGCGCCGTCTCCGTACGCGGCAGCCTGTACTGGCTGACCCATCGCGACGGCCCGGCCCGCACGATCGCGGACACCCCCGGCGTCCGGGTCCGGTTCCCCGTGATGCTCGGCGACACCGGCCAGGTCGCGTACGTCACCGACGCGGAGGGCGAGGACGCGATCGAGATCGCGTATCTGCCCAGGGCGAGCGGCGAGCGGCAACCGCGACGGCTGGCCTCCGGGCAGCTGGGCCGCGTACGGGAGATGGTGGCGGACCCGGACGGGGAGCGGATCGCGATCGCCTCGCACGACGGCAGACTGCTGCTGATAGACACGGCGGAACCGGAACCCGAACCCAAACCGGAACCCGAACCGGAACCCGAACCGGAACCGACCGCAGAACCGCCGACCGACACGGAAACGACGGCCGGCACCGAAACAGCCACAGGCACCACCCCCACCCCGGAACCCACCTCAGAACCCACCCCAGCACCCGCCCCGGAACCCGTCACCGAACTCATCCGCTCCATCAACGGCGCCGTCACCGACCTCGCCTTCTCCCCCGACGGCGGCTGGCTCACCTGGTCCCACCCCGGCATCGGCCGCTCCCTCCGCCAGATCAAGCTCGCCAAGATCGCCGGCAGCTTCGCCCGGACGATCGTCGACGTCACCAACGGCCGCTTCGAGGACGAGAATCCGGTGTTCACCAGCGACGGCCGCTATCTCGCGTTCCTGTCCTGGCGCGGCTTCGACCCGGTCTACGACGTGCACACCGGCGACCTCTCCTTCCCGCTGGGCTGCCGCCCCTATCTCGTACCGCTCTCCTCCGCGACCCCGTCGCCCTTCGCGCTGTCGCCGGAGGGCCGCCCCGCCGCCGGCGGGCTCGATCCGTCCGTCGGCGAGTCCGGCGACGGTACGGTCACCGTCGAGGTCGAGGGGCTGGCCGACCGCGTCACCCCGTTCCCCGTCACCGCGTCGAAGTACTCCTCGCTGTACCCGGTCAGCGGCGGCGGTCTGGTCTGGCTGCGCTGGCCGATCTCCGGCGCGCTCGGCGAGACCTTCGCCAACCCCGCCGACCTGTCGGGCCGCCCCACCCTCGAACACTTCGACATCACGAAGGCGCGCAAGAGCGAACTCGTCGGCCATCTGGACTGGTTCGCGCCGAGCGGCGACGGCTCGCGGCTGGTCGTCGTGGACGAGGGCGAGCTGCGCGCCGTACCCGCCACCGAGCCGGGTGACGGCGATACGACCGTCTATCTCGACATGCGCCGGATCCTGCACGATGTCGACCCCGGGGCCGAGTGGCGCCAGGCGTTCGACGAGGCGGGGCGCATCATCCGGGCCTATTTCTGGGAGCCGGACCTGTGCGGCATCGACTGGGACGGGGTGCTCGACCAGTACCGTCCGCTGGTCGAACGGGTCTCCTCCCCCGACGAGTTCGCGGATCTGCTGCGCGAGGTCCTCGGCGAACTGGGCACCTCCCACGCGTATGTCACCCCGGCCCGCCGCAACGAGGGCCCGCCGCACTACCAGCGTCCGATCGGTCTGCTCGGCGCCAATCTGGTCTGCCGGGACGACGAGTGGATGATCAAACGGATCCTGCCCGGTGACTCGTCCGACTCCAAGGCGCGCTCGCCGCTGGCCGGTACGAGCATCCGCGAGGGCTCGGTCCTGACCCATGTGGACGGCCGGCCGGTCGATCCGGTAGCCGGTCCCTACCCCCTGCTGTCCGCCGCCGGCGGCACGACCGTCGAGCTCACCTTCCGGCCCGCGGAGCGCAACCGCCCCTCCCGCCGCGTCGCGGTCGTCCCGCTCATCGACGAACGGCCGCTGCGCTACCAGGACTGGGTGGCCAAACGCCGCGAGGCCGTACGGGAGATCAGCGGCGGCAGATGCGGCTATCTGCACATCCCCGACATGGGCGGCTCCGGCTGGGCCCAGTTCAACCGGGATCTGCGTCTTGAGGTCTCGCGCCCCGCGCTGATCGTGGACGTACGGGGCAACGCGGGCGGCAATATCAGCGAGCTGGTCGTCGAGAAGCTGACCCGCCGGATCATCGGCTGGGACCTGACGCGTGACGCCCAGCCCGTCTCGTACGCGTCGAACGCGCCGCGCGGCCCGGTTGTCGCGCTCGCCGACGAGGCGACCTCGTCCGACGGCGACATGATCACCGCGGCCTTCCGGCTGCTGAACCTGGGGCCGGTGGTCGGCCAGCGCACCTGGGGCGGGGTGGTCGGGATGACGGGACGGCACCGGCTGGGCGACGGCACGGTGATCACGGTGCCCATGAACGCCGCCTGGTTCGACGCGTACGGCTGGTCCATCGAGAACCACGGCGTGGAGCCGGACATCGAGGCCCTGCGCACCCCTCTCGACTGGGCGGAGGGCCGGCACGCCCAACTCGACGACGCGGTCTGGGTGGCGCTGGATCTGCTGGCCGGGCATCCGGCCTCGACACCGCCCGGATACGGAGCGGTCCCGGACCTGCGCCGCCCGCCCCTCCCTCCGCGCACGACGTAAAGAGGAGGCGCACCCGGCGGAAACCGGGTGCGCCTCGCTGTCATCAAGCCATTCACTCAGGCGTCAAAGCGGTCATCCAGCTCATCGCGCACGTTCTGCGCCCTGTTCTGCGCGTTGTGCTGAGCGTCGTGCGGGGCATCGTGCTGCGCCTGCGCGTTGTCCTGCTGGGCATCGTGCTGCGCGTTGTTCTGCCCCGGGTTGCGGTCCCTGACCGGTGAGCCGGAGCCGGGCTGCGAACCACGGTCGGGCTGGCCGGGACGGCCGGGCTGCTGCGTCCGGTCGTCCTTCTTGTCGCCCTGCCGCGACTTCGCCTGCTGGGCGGCGAGCTCTTCGGCCTTGTCCTTGAACTGATCGGCAATAGCCATGGAATGTCACTCCTGAAAGGGTGTTGGGGGGCACCGGAGTGGGGCCTCGACCAGACTGACACGCCCGGACATTCCGCGCATTTCGATCAGTTACGCTGCGTGCGTTCCTGCTCGTCGGCCGCCCCGCCCGCCCCGACAAGCCCCTTTCGCACGCCCGCCAGACGAGGTCCGAAGCGCCGCATCTCGCGCTGTCCGGCCGCCGCGATGACGGCCGGCAGATATCCACGTACGGACTGCGTCCCGCGCAGCCACCACTGCGCGTACACATGCGCCGAGCGCCGCTCGATCCCGGCGACGAGCCGGTCCACGGCGGGACCGAGCGGATAGGTACGGTTCGCCGGCCACGGCAGCCGCTGCCGCAACTCCCGCATCACCTCGTCCCGGTCCGCGCCGCGCACCATGTCGGTGTCCGTCCAGGACAGATAACCGACGCCGACCCTGACCCCCTGGTGGGCGACCTCGGAGCGCAGGCTGTGCGCGAAGGCCTCGACCCCGGACTTGGACGCGCAGTACGCGGTCATCATCGGCGCCGGAACGATCGCGGCCAGCGACGCTATCTGGAGGAAGTAGCCGCGGCTTTCGCGCAGGACGGGCAGGAACGCCCGCGCCGTCACCGCGCCTCCGATCAGATTGACCTCGATGACCCGCCGCCACGCGTCCGGGTCCGAGTCCTCGAACGGACCGCCGGTCGCCACCCCCGCGTTGGCGACGACGATGTCGACCTTGCCGAAGCGCGCCTTGACCTCCTGGGCGACCCGCGCCATCGCGGTGTCGTCGGTGACATCCGCGTACCACTGGTCGCTGTCGGCGTGCAGCCGGGCGGCGACCCGCTTCAGCCCGTCCTCCTCCAGACCGACGAGGGCGACCTTCGCGCCGCGCGCCGAGAGCTTGCGCGCCACCAGTTCGCCGACGCCGCGCGCCCCGCCCGTGACGACGGCGACCTGCCCTTCGAGATTCCGGAAACCCTGCCGACCCGCCGCGCTCATGCCACGTCCTCCTTCTCACCCAGGTACGTACCGACGAGGGACCGAATCGCGCCGGTGACGGCCTCCGGGGCCTCCACGGGCGTCATATGTCCCACCCCGGTGAGTTCGGTGAGCCCGGCACTGTCGGGCAGCGCGGCGGCCAGCGCCCGTCCATGCACCGGTGGGGTCAGCCGGTCGTCACTCCCCGCGATGACGGCGGTGGGCACCCTCAACTCCCGTACCTCCGCGTCGAGATCGAGCGCTCCGAGGACATGCGCCCAGGCCACCCGGACGGGCCGCGGACACGCGTGCACGATCCGGGCGCACTCCGCGACCCGGTCGGCCGCGGCGCCGCGGCCCATCGTCCCGTAGCGCAGGATCCGCTTCGACAGCGGCGTGACCGGCCCCAGCGGGGCGCGCGAGCCGAGGATCCGCCGGCTGATCCAGGTACGGGTACGGCCGGGCCGCATCGGTACGACGAGCGCCTCCGGGATCAGCCGCGAACTGCCGGTGCTGCACAGCAGGACGGCGGCCGCGTGCTCCCGGAAGACGGGCCTGCGCGCGGCGGCCATCAGCGTCATCCCGCCCATGGAGTGTCCCGCGAGGACGGCTCGCTCCCCCGGCTCCAGCGTGGCGGCGAGCACGGCCTCCAGATCGTCGGCGAGGGCGTCCGTGGAGTAGCCCGCGGAGTGAGCCGCGGGCGGCGCCGTACGGCCGTGGCCGCGCTGGTCGTAGACGATCACCCGGTGGTCGGCGGCCAGGTCCGCGAGCTGCGCCGCCCAGAACCGGATCGAGCAGGTCCAGCCGTGCGCGAGGACGACGGCGGGGCGGCCGTCCTCGCCGTGGACCTCGACATGGATACGGGTGCCGTCGGCGGAGACGGCGGTCAGTTCACGCTCCTTGTGCGGCTGCCTCATCGGACGCTCTCCTTCGCTGCCCGGGACCCGGCGGCCCGCTTCTGCGCCTGCCTGGAGACCCGCTCGGGCGCGGCGGCGCGGATCACCTCGTACTCCGCGAGATCGACCTCCCGGGTGGCCCGGCGGAACTCGGCCGTCGTCCCCGGCCAGGCGGTGGTGTTGCGGCCCTGCTCGTCCAGGTACCAGCTGGTGCAGCCGCCGGTGTTCCAGACGGTCCGCTTCATGCGCTCCTGCACCTGGTGGTTCCAGGCGCGTACGGCGGCGGGCCGGGGTCCGAGCGCCACGCGTCCGCTCCGGCGGCCCCCGAGTCCGTCCAACTGCCGCAGATAGTCGGCCATGTAGTTCAGCTGGGACTCGATGATCAGGATCATCGAGGAGTTCCCGAGACCGGTGTTGGGGCCGATGATCGTCATCCAGTTGGGGAAGCCCGCCGCGGTCGCGCCCCGCAGCGACTCCATCCCGTCCTTCCACGCCTCCGCGAGCGTGATCCCGTCGGCGCCCACCACCCGCTCGGCGATCGGCATGTCCGTCACATGGAAGCCGGTCCCGAAGACGATCGCGTCGGCCTCGCTCTCCGTACCGTCCGCCGCGACCAGCGTGGAGCCGCGCACCTCGGCCAGTCCCGAGGCGACGAGGTCCACGTTCGGCCGGGCGAGGGCCGGATAGTACGAGCTGGAGAGCAGGATCCGCTTGCAGCCGATGCGGTACGAGGGCGTCAGCTTGGCGCGCAGCACCGGGTCCTTGATCGCCTTCGTCATATTGGCCCTGGCGAGGGACTCGACGAGCCCGAGTTCGTTCGGCCGCTTGGTGAAGGCGTGGACCTGCAACTCCCTGATGCCCCACAGGAGCCGGCGCCGCAGGGTCCCGGTGAACGGCAGCGCCCGGTGCAGCCGGCGCTCGGCCCCGGATATCGCCCGGTCGACGCGCGGCATCACCCAGGGCGGTGTCCGCTGGAACAGCGTCAGCCGGCCCACCTCGGGCTGGATCGCCGGCACGATCTGTACGGCGGAGGCGCCCGTACCGATCACGGCGACGCGCTTGCCGCGCAGGTCGTAGCCGTGGTCCCAGCGCGCCGAGTGGAAGACCTTCCCCGGGAACCCGGCGAGTCCGGGTATCTCCGGGATCTTCGGATCGGAGAGCGGGCCGGTCGCGGAGACGATGACATCGGCGGTGAGTGTTCCGCGCGAGGTCTCGATCTCCCAGCGCAGGGCGTCGTTGTCCCAGCGCATCAGCCGTACCTCGTGGTTCAGCCGCAGATGCGGCCGGAGCCCAAAGGTGTCCGCGACATGCTCCAGATACGCCCTGATGTACCGCTGCCCGGAGAAGGTGCGCGGCCAGTCGGGGTTGGGCGCGAACGAGAATGAGTAGAGATGTGAGGGTACGTCGCAGGCGCATCCCGGATAGCTGTTGTCCCGCCAGGCCCCGCCGACCGAGTCGGCACGCTCCAGCACCACGAAGTCGGTCATCCCCTCCCGTCGCAGCCGGACGGCCGCCCCGAGACCCCCGAACCCGGACCCGACCACCGCCACGTGTACGTGTTCGCGCTCGTGGTCATGTGCGTGCTGGCCCATACCGCCTCCTGACACCGGACGACACCCGCGCAACTCCGCCAGTAATCACTGGCATGATGTGGAGGGTAGAGCAGTGCCGTACTGATGGGTAGGGGGCGGGAGCGGGAACGTTACCGCTAGTACGCCATAAGCTGGCGGGCATGGCAGAAGGCCGCGAACCCCGCGAGTACCGCATGGAGGAGCTGGCCCGCGAGGCGGGCATCACCGTCCGTACCGTGCGCTTCTACCGCGAGCGCGGCCTGATCCGGCCGCCGCGCCGGGAGGGCCGGATCGCCTGGTACGACGACCGCCACCTGGCCCGGCTCCGTACGATCGCGGGCCTGCTGGAGCGCGGCCACACCCTGACCGGCATCGCCGACCTCGCCACCGCGTTCGAGAGCGGCCGGGACGTGGGCGAGGTGCTCGGCCTCGGCGAACCGACCGAGGAGACCCCGGTCCGGCTCTCTCCCGAGGAACTCGCCGACTACTTCGAGGGCGAGGTCACCCCGGACAACCTTCAGGCGGCCCTCGACCTCGGCTATCTGGCCACGGACGGCGACGAGATAGTCCACATCAGCCGCCGCCTGCTGGACGTGTCGGCGGCCCTGGTCCGCGAGGGCGTCCCCCTGGCAGCGGTCCTCGAAGCCGCCCGCCGCGTCCGCGTCCACGCGGACGCCCTGGCCGAACTCTTCGCCACGGTCCTGCGCACCCACACCACCACGCCGGACACGGAGAAACTGCGCCCGCTGGCGAAGAGCGTGGTGGAGTCGGAGTTCTCGCTGGCCCTGGACCGCCACCTCCGCACACCCCCAGAACCCCCGGCACCCCCCAACCCCCCGGAACCCGCCGCCGGTTGAGAACGGGCCCTATGCGGTCTCGGACACAAGGCGCGGCCCGCGGCCCGCGGCCCGGACACCTGCCGTGGGCGGTACGGCGCCGCGCGGCAAGGGCGCTGCCCGAGAAGGGCGTTAGCCGAGATCGTAGGTGACCGTCACCGGCGCGTGGTCGCTCCAGCGTTCCTCGTGGCTCGCCGCCTTCTCGACGTACGCCTTGACCGCACGCGCGGCCAGGCCCCGCGTCGCCACGTGGTAGTCGATGCGCCAGCCCGTGTCGTTGTCGAAGGCGCGGCCCCGGTACGACCACCACGAGTACGGGCCCTCCCCGTCCGGGTGCTGGGCGCGGACGACGTCGACGTAGTCCGCGCCCGTCTCCTCGAAGACGCGGGTCAGCCACGCGCGCTCCTCGGGGAGGAAGCCGGAGGACTTGCGGTTGGCGCGCCAGTTCTTGAGGTCGGCCTCCTGGTGGGCGATGTTCCAGTCGCCGCACACCAGCACCTCGCGCCCGTCCGCCGCCGCGCGCTTCTTCAGCTGCTCCAGGTACGGGAGGAACTCGTCCATGAACCGGATCTTCTCGTCCTGCCGCTCCGTGCCCACCTCGCCCGAGGGCAGATAGAGGCTGGCGACCGTGACACCGGGCAGATCGATCTCCGCGTACCGCCCGCTCCCGTCGAACTCCGCGCTGCCGAAGCCGATCCGCGTACTCTCCGGCTCCCGCCGCGAGTAGAGCGAGACGCCCGCGCGCCCCTTCGCGGCGGCGGGCGCGTGCAGGGCGTGCCAGCCCTCGGGGGAGCGGACCTCCTCCGGGAGCTGCTGGGGCTCGGCGCGTACCTCCTGGAGGCAGATCACCTCGGCGGAGGTGCCGGCCAGCCACTCCACGAAACCCTTCTTCGCGGCGGCGCGCAGTCCATTCACATTCACGGAGGTCACAGTGAGCATTCCGACACACTACCCGCCCCGCTCAGATGCCCTCGGGCCCGGTCTCGGCCATTCCGCCGTCCCCCGCAACGCGCCGTAATGCCACACTCTTGGAAATTCCCCCGGGCGTTCACGCCGCTCACGCCCCGCCGCGACCGCTCCATTTGTTCCGCTCCGCCACGCGCGCGGAGAGCGCCCCGGAACCGGCGCCTCCGCGCGCCGTGCCGGAGCCCTTGCCGTCGGGGCAAATCGATTGTCCGCACTCGCACTTGGGCCACCGGAGCCCCGACCCCGGCACCAGATCAGCGCCCTCGACTCCGCGTACGGTCATTCCGCCAGCCCCCGCAGTCCGACGGCGACGCGCTCCACCAACTCGCGTGTGGGCTCGGGAAAATCCGGCGGCACCCAATCCGGGTCCCATCGCACATAATCCTGGCCCCCGCCCGATGTCGCCGGCTTGTCGATCTCTTCGATCGAGAGTGAATCCCTAGCCATAGGTGCGAGTCCTCGCCTCTTCGTGTGCAATTCCTTGTTTCTACACCCGAAGTGACCTTTACTCACTACTCCGCATGGGGAAATCTCAGTGACAACCCATATGGAACAAAGGGGAGTTGAACGCATGAGCGAGCCCGCCTTCTCCGCGCGCCTCGCCCGCTCCGTCACCGGCTCCGGCGCCCGCCCTACGTCCGCGGCTTCGCCACCCGTTCCAGCACCAGATATCCGCCCGCCTCTCCCGCGACCGTATAAGTGGCCCGTGGATGCAGCCGCTTCGCGTACGCCACCGGATCACCGACCCACCCCCGCCCGTTGTTGAGCGCGATGTAGTCCGGGGTGATGCCCCGCGTACCGCCCACCCAGAAGACCCGGCAGCGCGAGGTGAGCCGGCTGATGGGCCCCACGTTGGCCTCGACCGTCGCATCGTCGGGGATACGGTCCAGCAGCCTCTCCGCCGCCCTCACCTCGGGCCGGACCCGGTACGCGTCCGGTTCGGCCAGCGCCGACAGCGGCAGCGACGTCGTCAGCGCGAGCGCCGCGCCCGCGACCGCCGCCGGCAGGTGGCGCGCGTACGAACGCAGCCAGGGGCGAGCGCCGCGACGGGCCCGCTCGGCTGCGTCGACCAGCGCGAGCGTCACGATGGGCATCAGCACGGCGCTGTAGTGCCAGTCCGTGCCCCAGTAGTGGTCGTCCGACGACAGAAAGCGCCAGCCGAGCGTGGGCAGGGCGATCAGCATCAGCGGGGAGCGCAGCGCGAGAAGCCCGGTGGTCGGCAGCAGGAGCCAGAGGAGGGTACGGAACTTGGTGTCGATGCCGTCGAGGGGGCCGCTCCCGCCGTCGACCTTGACCCAGTAGTCGTACGTGTCGGCCGAGTTGAAAGCCGGTATGACGAACGCGAACGTGAGCACCGCGGCGACCACCGCCAGCGCCGCCACCGCCAGCGCGTCCGGCACGATACGGGGGGCCGTACGCCGCGCCCGCACCGCCACGACCAGCGCGATCGCGGCGGCGGTCAGCCCCAGGTCCTCCTTCACCAGCACCAGCGGCAGCGCCCACCACAGCGCGGCCCGCCAGCGGTGCGCCAGCAGCGCTTCGAGGGAGAAGGCGATCAGCGGGACCGCGAAGGCGATCTCGTGGAAGTCGAACTCGACCGCCCGCTGCACACCCCACGACAGGCCGTACCCCACACCGATCGCCAGCCCCGGCCACCGGCCCAGCAGACGCGCCGCGACGCGGGTGACGGGGATGGCGGAGAGCGCGAACAGCGCGGCCTGGGCGACCAGCAGCGTGATGGGCGTAGGAAAGAGCCGGTACGCGGGGGCCAGCAGCGCGGTGACGGGGCTGAAGTGATCGCCGAGGATGTTCACGCCGGGCCCCTTGAGGTCGGCGACCGGGGCCCGCAGCTGCGCGTACGCGCGTATCACCTGCTCGAAGATGCCCAGGTCCCAGGACATCGTGCGCAGTTGCCGGTATCTGCATATGGACAGCGCGGCGTACGCGCAGAACAGGAGCACGGCGACGACGTACGGATCACGGACCCGGACGGACCGCGCCGGGCTCGCGGCCTGTTCGGGAAGCGGCGTGGACGGGGGCGGGGAAGAGGGCGTGGAGACGGCGGACGGCGGGCTCGGCGTGCCGTTTTCGGGCAGGGCGAGGCTGACTCCGTGCATGGGTGTGGGGTCTCTCTATGAGTATGCGCCGGTGAACCGGACAGGACCTATTCGGCCGACGGCATGGAGATGCCCGCGCCGGAGGGCGGCACCGTGAGCGACGGCGTGATGCTGGGCGTGCCGGACGGCACTCCGCCGCCCGGTGAGCCGGTGGACACCTCGACGGACGTGGTCAGACGGGACGGCGAGGCGAACTGGCTACGGGTCGGCAGCGGATTGGACGGCGACGCGGACTGCGACGGGGTGACCGAGGGGACAGGACGGGCGGGCGGCTGCTCGGAGGTGAGGTTCAGCGCGGCGACCGCGCTCGCTCCGCTCAGCACACACACCGCGCACGCGGCGGCGAGGGCCAGCGTCGTACGCCGCCGCCGCGTCCCGCGTGCTTCGATCTCCTCGACGGGCAGCGGCAGCACCTGCCGCCCGCCCCGGTCCGCGGCGTGTTTGAGCGCGGCGGACAGGGGATCCTCTCCGCCACTTCGATGGAACTCAGGCACCGTGCTCCTCCTCGGAGGTGTCGGAGGCGGGTGAGTCGTCGAGCCCGGCCGCGAGCGCGGCCCTGGCCCGGGACAGATGAGTCTTGACGGTTCCGGTCGAGATCCCGGCCTCTGCCGCCACCTGCTCGACCGTCAGGTCGCACACGTAGTGCAGGACCGTCACCAGACGCTGTCGCTCCGACAGTTGCTGGAGTGCGGAGACGAGGGCGACCGTGCCCGGCTCGGGAGCGGCCAGGGTGTGCGGTTCGCTTCCGCTGTACCGCCGCCAGGCCTCCAGGGCCCGGCCGCGCCTGCGCCACCGGCTGACCGCCAGCCGGAACGCGACGGTACGGATCCACGCCTCGGGTCCCGCGTCCCTGTCCAGCTTCGCCCGGCGGCCCCAGGCTCGTACGAAGGCTTCCTGCACCACGTCCTGAGCCTCGTGAAGGTCTCCGGTCATCAGGTACACCTGTCCCACCAGCTGCTGAACGGAGTGAGCGTAGAACTCCTCAAACTCCTCGACGGTCATGCGGCTCCCAGGACGTGGTCAGATCTCAAGGGGTATACGCATGGGGCGGAGATCCGGTTGACACCGGTCCGCGAATATTTTCCGTACCCGTCGCGCACAGAGCCCGGACATGCCGAAGGCCCGGCCCCGCGCAGTGCGCCGGGCCGGGCCTTCGAGTGGGGTCAGCGGTTGCCGACACCGTTCCCGGACAGAACCGGGATGTCGTCCAGAATGTGCGACAGCGCCTCGTCGCCCTTAGCCTGCGTCGAGTTCTCGACACACTGCTGGTTCTGCGGGGAGGACAGCACGTTGATGTCCTGGACCGCGATCGGCACGGCGCCGATGAGGGAGCCGACGTTCGCCTTGAGCGGCAGACCGACACAGGGCTTGTTCAGCGAGCCCTGGACCAGGCCCAGCTGCGGGCTCATGTCGCCCTTGGTGGACTGGTTGCCGAAGGCCTGCTTCGCACCGTTGCCGCTGAGCGACGTGGTGCCCGAGTCGTCACCGATGGCAAGCGCCGGCGACGCGGCGGCAGCCGTGGCTCCGACGATCGACGCCGCTACAGCGGCGGTTGCCCACAGCTTCTTCATTTAAATACCTTTCCGGAAAGTCGGACTCCACCGGTGGAGTCCGACTCGTTCAACTCGCTCACGGATGGATTAGTTTCGACGCTTCCACCGAATGGCGTAATCCAATGTCAGAGAAAAAGGCCGGCACACCGCGCAATTCAGCGGCGGCCGACCTGGCAGCCCAGCCGATCTCTCAGCGGTTGCCGGTGCCGTTCCCGGACAGAATCGGGATGTTGTCCAGAATGTGCGACAGCGCCTCGTCGCCCTTCGCCTGCGTCGAGTTCTCGACACACTGCTGGTTCTGCGGCGAGGACAGGACGTTGATGTCCTGGACCGCGATCGGCACGAGGCCCAGCAGGGCACCGGCGTTCGCCTTGGCCGGAAGTGCGATACAGGGCTTGTTCAGCGAGCCCTGGATGAGGGCGATCTGCGGGCTCATGTTGCCGTGGGTCGCCATGTTGCCGTATGCCTGCGTGGCGAAGTTCCCGCTGGCGGACGTGGTGCCACCGTCGTTGCCGACGGCGAGCGCGGTGGGCGCGGCGGCGGCGGAAACGCCGACCACGGAGGTGGTGACGGCCAGACCGGCCATGACCTTCTTGATCACGATGAGTCCCCTTCTGAAGGAAGCCCCAAAGTCCCCGGGGCTACTGGTGCAACTCCGGACCCCGGGTTTGGTTCCGGCCCTTCACTCCAACGGCGTATTACCGGGGATCAACAGGGCCGCCATTCCCGGGAAAACCACGGGACAATGCCGTGCTCACCGGCAAGCCGATCGAGTGAAGCAGCGGAACCAAACAGCTGGTGACCGGTTGTGCAGGTCGCTCCGCATGCATTCTTTGATGAAAAGGAACACATCGTGATCAAGAAGTTTATGGTCGGCGCGGCCGTCGCCGTCTCGGTGGTCGGTGTCACGGCCGCGGCGGCGCCGGCGTTCGCCATCGGCAATGACGAGGGCACCACCTCCCTAAGTGGAAACGGCGCCAAGGAAGCCTTCGGCAACCAGTCCACGAAGGGCGACCTGAGCCCCCAGGCGGAGCTGATCCAGGGCTCGCTGAACGACCTGTGCCTCGGAGTGCCGGTCAAGGCCAACGTCGGCCCGCTGTTCGGTCTCCTCCTGCCGGTCGCGGTCCAGGACGTCAACGTCCTGTCCAACCCGCAGAACCAGCAGTGTGCGGAGAACTCCACCCAGGCCAAGGGCGACGAGCCGCTGTCGCACATCCTGGACGACATCCCGGTTCTGTCCGGGAACGGCGCGGGCAACCGCTGATCCCGCACCTCCCGCACCACGTACGGGCCGGCAGGGGCAACGGAGCCCCGGCCGGCCCGTACGGCGTTTCTGACGGCGAATTGAGGATGCGGCGGAAGTGCGGAATACTGCCAAATCCCGGATGCATTCCGGGATGCGCAGCAAAGAAAACATTATCGGGGCAATCGAGTGAAGAAACTACTACCGCATTCCCGGACAGTTTCTTCGGCACCGCGTAATCGTTGGACCTCCAGCAGCGGACGTGTGAGCCGGAAAAGCCGTGCTCGCGTTCCACGAAAGCCGTGCGGACGTATTCGCCGCTGCGGAAAGGGCTCAAGATGAAGTGCAAGAAGGCCGCAACGGTCGTCGCAGGCCTGCTCCTGGCCATGGGTGCCGCTGCCCCGGCCATGGCCGACGCCGAGGCGGAGGGTGTAGCCGCCAACTCCCCGGGTGTCCTCTCCGGCAATGTTGTTCAGGTTCCTGTGAACATCCCGGTCAACGTGTGCGGTAACACCGTCAACATCGTCGCCCTGCTGAACCCGGCCGCAGGCAACGTCTGCATCAACAAGTGACGTTGTAGGCATCCCACCGGGTGTTCTCTGCCGGTCCCGGGGCGCGAGCGACTCGCGCCCCGGGACCGGCCTCAGTTGGCACCGATTTCAACCAGCGACCACTGCTTGCCGCGATTGGCGGGCAGGAGGAGAACCAGATGCGAGATCTCATCAGTAAAGGACTGCTCACCGCCGCCGCGGCGTCGAGTGTCCTCTCCATGAGCGGCGGTTACGCCCAGGCGGTGGACGCCGACGGGGCGGCCGTCGGCTCACCGGGCGTGCTGTCCGGGAACAACATTCAGGTGCCTCTGGAGATCCCGGTCAATGTCTGCGGGAATACGGTGGATCCGATCGGGGTACTCAACCCGGCTTTCGGCAATGCCTGCGCCAATACGTCGAGCGCGCCGAAGCACGCGTCGCATCCGGCTCCCGCGCCCCACTCGGACCCCGCACCGCACTCGGACCCGGCGCCCCACGCGGCTCCCCCCGCGCAGGGGGCTCCCCCGGCGCACGCGACGCGGCCGGCTCCCGAGGCGGACGACAACGTCACACCGGCGGCCCCGCCCCACAGTCACGCGCCGCACCACGGCGCGCCGGGCCACGCGTCCCCGGGCGGGTACCACGACGAGGCCGCCAGCTCCACGCACGCCTCCGGCGTCGCCGCCGGCTCGCCGGGCGTGCTCACGGGCAACGTCCTGGAGACCGTCCTCGACATCCCGCTGAACATCTGCGGCAACTCGGTGGATCTGATCGGCGTCCTCAACCCGGCCTTCGGCAACTTCTGTGCGAACGGCACCCCGGAGGCGCCCCACGGAACCCCCGGCACCCCCGGATCTCCGGCGGCCCCCGAAGCCCCCGAGGCCCCCGAAACCGCCACGCCGCCGGACGACCGCGCCGTGGACCCGGCCTCCCCCGCCACGCATCCGCGGACCCCGGCCCCCCGGGGTTCCTCCGAAGCGATCCTGCCCGCCTCGATGCCCATGCCCACAGTCCCCGACGAGCTCGCTCAGCTGGCCTCCACCGGCAGTGATCTGAACCTGCTCGCCATGGGCGCCGCCAGCGCCGGTCTGCTGCTCGGTGGCGGAATCCTCTACCGCCGCAGCACCGCCGCCTCGCGCGTCTGACGGCGTATCCGCCCTGCCGGGAGAATCACGACGGATTCTCCCGGCCGACTTGTTCCCGCCCCACGACGCCCCGTCCCCGCCCGGCCCGGGACGGCCCGTCAGGACAGTCTCGGCTCCCCCACCGGCGCCGACGAGGCCTGCCGCTGGCGGACCGTGACGAGCGATCCGCCGCGTGCCCCGAGCCGCCGCCGCACCCCCGCCACCAGCCGCTCCGCGGTGTACGCCGCCCCGTACACGAACCGCATCGAGGGCCCGAAGGACGGGGCGCTCAGCAGTCCGGCGACGAACAGCCCCGGGTACGAGGACTCGAAGACCGCGCTCGCCTCGGGCGCGCTGCTCGGGCGCACCGTCCGCATCCCGGCCCGCAGCTCGCGGTCGACCAGGCCGAGCCGTTCGAGCCCCGGGGTGAATCCGGTGGCGGCGATGACATGGTCCGTGTCCACGGTCCCGACCCGGCCCGTGGTGGCGACCAGTTCCAGCCGTACGCGCCCGTCCACCCGGACCGCGCCCGCCACGCTCTCGCCCAGCCGGACGTCCACCGCGGACTCGAAGCGGTCCCGCAGCCACCACGCGCCGGCCGGGCCGAGCGCCGAGGTGAAGACCCGGGCCCGGGTCGTCTCGGGCAGTCTGCGGAAGATGCCCGGGGTCTCCGCGTAGAGGTAGTTCTTCCATCCGCAGCCCAGTCCGGTGTGCGGAGCACGGGCCGCCTCCAGGGCGGGGCGCTGCCGGGGCGGCGGCAGGGTGTTCCAGTTCAGTCGGTCCGACCGGGCCACCACCCGTACGACGGTGCCCTGTTCGGCGAGGAGCGCGGCGGTCTCCAGGGCGGCCTGCCCGGCGCCGATGACCGTCACGTCCCGGCCCTCGAAGCGCGCCAGATCGGCGTGGTGGCTGCTGTGCGACACCTGTTCCGAGGAGAGTCCGCGCAGCGGGGCGGGGATGTCGGTGAAGGGCATCACCCCGACCGCGAGCGCCACCGTACGGGCGAGGATCGTGGTCCCGTCGTCGGTGTCGAGCCGGAAGCCGCCGGGGCAGGCCCGTACGGACGTGATCGTACGTTCGTCGACCGGCGGGGCCGCGCGCTCCGCGAACCACAGGCCGTACGAGGCGAAGAAGCCGACGGGCAGCGGGGAGGCGTGCCGTACCTCCACCCCCTGGGTCCTGGCGTAGGCGGCCAGGCTGAACGCGCCCTTCGGGTCGGAGAGGTTCGACGCCCATGGTTCGGACTTCAGGAACATGCCGGGCGGCATATGGTCCCGCCACGAGGCCATGGGCCTGCCGAACACCCGCAGATCGAGGCCGGCCGCCGCCGCGTGGGCGGCGATGGAGAGTCCGTAGGGGCCGGCGCCCACAACTACCAGGTCGTACATCGTGTGTCCCGCTCTCTGTGTCGCACGTTCGGACAGGGGCTTTTCTTGGGTGGTTGACGGACGGTTCATCAGGGCGCCTGCGAGACAGGGGGGCGCGGATTCGCGCGGTTCCTGCCGCGCCCCCGCTGCCGTACGGGGGACGTACGGGGCCGGTCGGAGCCGGCCGTACGCCGTCCGGGCAGCACCCGTCTGAGCCTGCGCCAGCCGCGCCGTACGACATGCAGCACCCACGCGACGGCCATGGCGTACGCGGGCAGCGGATCGTCCAGCGCGAACCACGCGGCCTCCGTGGACCGGGGCAGCGACACGCCGCGCCCGCTCCGGCGGACGCCCCAGGAGCGGAAGGGCGTGAGAAGGGAGGACCGCAGGGACGCGAGGAAGGACAGCAGGGCGTAGTTCTCCACCACGAAGGTCCTGCCGTGCGCCGCCTCCTGCGCGGGGACGGTCCGGCCGGTGAGATCCAGGTGCTGCGCCCGTACGACATCGGTGCCCGACCGGTCGGTGAAGAGCCGGAACTGCGCGCCGGGCCGGGGGTTGAAGTCGAGCAGGTGGTAGGCGCCGGTGGCGGTGTCGAGCCGGAAGTCGAGATCGAGGATCCCCCGGTAGCCGAGCGCCGAGACCATCTGACGGGCCATCCGCTCGACCGCCGGGTTCGGCAGCCATCGCCCCACCGCGGTCAGTCCGGCCCCCACCGGCCAGGATCGTTCCTTCCGTCCGGCGGCGCCGATCAGACACTCGGCGCCACCGCCGCTGTAGCCGTGGAAGAACCAGTCCAGGTCCCGGCCCTGCGGCAGGAATTCCTGGAGCAGCAGCCGGCTTCCCGCCTCGGCGCTGCGCCCGTACAACTCGCGGGCCTCCTGCGGGGAGCGTACGACCAGGGTGGAGCGCAGCCCGGTCCCCTCCGGGAGGAGCCACGGCCGGCTCCACTTCGCGACCACGGGCAGCCCCAGCGACCAGGCGGCCGCCGCGGCCTCCTCGGCGCCGGAGGGGATGACGGTGCGCGGGTGGGGGATGCCGAGCGTGCCGCAGATGCCGACCAGCTCCGCCTTGTCGGCCACCCGTTCGGGCAGTCCTGACGGCTGTTCAGGGAGCAGATAGCGGCCGTCGAGCCGCTCCCGCAGCCGGCCGACCGCGATCGCGCTCAGATCGTCCATGGCGATGAGCACGGGCGGGGTGGTGAGCCGGTCCGCGATCCGGAGCAGCAGCCGCTGAATCTCCGCCAGATCCGAAGGCTCCGTCAGATTCGTGGGGTGGTCGGGCCGTAGATGCGCCCGGCGCAGATAGCGGGAGCGTCCCACGGGGCTGCGCGCGGCCTCGATCACCGCGTGGACCTCGATCCCGGCGCGGCCAAGGGATCTGACGGCGCCAAGGGTGCCGTGGTGGAACGGGTTGCGGTCGAGCCTCATGAGTACGGCGGGGACTCGGGTGTCAAAGCTCGGCACGGTGATGTCCTTCATTTCGGTAACCCATGCGGGGGATGAAATTCACGAACGGACTACTGGAACGCCAGGCCGGGTTCCCGATCGGCTTATTAGAAATACTTTTGTGATCACGTGACCACGGATCGCGGCCACGGAAAGAGGTCCCACTCAAGAGGAGCGGACATGGCCCTTCGACGACGACGGCTGACGACCACCTGCCTGGGAGTGGTCACGGCCGGCCTCCTCACTTCGGGTGCGGTGCTGCCCGTCACACATCACGCGGACGAGCCGGCCGCGGCGAACGGATCGACGGCGGACGGATCTACGGCGGACGAATCGGCAGCCGACGAATCGGCGGCGGACGTATCGGCGGCGGCGATCGGATCGGCGCGTGAGAAACCGAAACCGCCGCGGGCACCCTCACCCGCGCTGGGCGCGTATCTCGATTACGGTCCGAAAGGCGTCCGGCGTATCGCGGCCATGCAGAGCTGGCTGGGCGGCAGGGAGCTGCGGGTGGGGCACACCTATCTTCCCGGGGACGTGTGGTCCAACATCGAGGGCAAGCCCGAGTTCCTGGAGGACTGGGCCGCATGGCGAAAGGCGAAGGACGACCGCCTGTTCGTCCTCAACGTCCCCATGCTCGAACGCAATGAGGAGCATGTCCCGGACGGAGTCGTCCGCCATGAGCTGCGCCGGGCCGCGCGGGGCGATTACGACAGCCACTTCAAGGTCCTGGCGGAACGGCTCGTCGGCCTGGGTGTTCCGGACACGGTGATCGTGCTCGGCTGGGAAATGAACGGGGAAACGTACACCCACCGCTGCGGGCCCGACCCACAGTCGTGGAAGAAATACTGGAATCGCATCGTCACCACCATGCGTGCAGTGCCCGGACAGAAGTTCCGGTTCGATTTCGCTCCGAACCGCGGACGGGACGACATTCCCTGGACCGAGTGCTATCCGGGTGACGATGTCGTCGACATCATGGGCATGGATTCTTATGACCAGCCCCCGGGCCGGACATTTGATGAACAGGTGAATGAGCCCTTCGGGCTCCAGGAGCATGTGGATTTCGCCGCTGCACACGGAAAGGTTATCTCCTATCCGGAGTGGGGACTCTTCCGCAACGGTGACAACCCGGAATACATGCGCCGCATGCTCCAATGGATCGACACATACAAGCCGGTGTACAACACACTGACCGACTACTGCCCGCACGGCGTCTGGCAGTGCGGGCAGAATCCCAAGTCGTCGAAGATGTACCGGGCCCTGCTGTACGGGTTCAAGCCGGAGCCCGTACCCACGCCCACGCTGCCCCCGATCCCGACGCCCACGCAGCCGCCGCGGAACTGCCTGCCGCTGGACCTCGGCCCCTGGGTGGAGAAGTGGCTGGGCGGCAGGATCTGCATCCGCCTCAACTGGTCGCAGCGCGAGGACGGCTGACCAGCCACCCCTCCGGTACGGGGCGGCGGCGTCCGGGGTCACCCCCCGGCGCCGCCGCCCCGTAGCCGTTTGACGAGCGCGGCGGCGCGGTCGCGGCCCGCCGCGCGCGCGACCAGCAGCTGCAAGGACGGCGCCAGATGCGGCCGGGCGAGCAGCAGCCGCTGGTTGCGGACGCTCTCGGGACGCCAGTGGTGCTTGTACGGCTCATTGCCGCGCAGCATGCTCAGCGTGGCGCGGCCGCTCGCACTGATCCGCTGCGCCCCGCTGCGCAGCAGCATCGTGGCCACATCCACCTTCCTGGCGCGCAGTGCCGGATCGGCCCCGTACAGATAGCCGCCCTCCAGCCGGCCGGACATCAGGGTGAGATCCGCGGCGACCACCGCGCCGGACAGCCGGAACTCGGTCAGCCGCGCGTCGCCGTACTCGGTCATGGACCGTACGGACCGGGTCAGATGGTCCGCGAAGCGCGCGCTGAGATGTTCCGGGGTGACCCCGCGGCCCTGCCACTGGAGCCGGTGCAGCTCCAGCAGCCGCCCGACCGCCGCCGGGATCTCGTCCTTCGGCACCACCCGCTCCTCGATGCCCAGCGCGTCCAGCTTGCGCAGCTTGGCGCGGGCGCGCTGGGCGCGCGAGGAGGTGAGTCTGCCGAGCAGTTCGTCCATGGGGACGCCGGGCAGTTCGAGGCAGAGGGAGTCGTCCAGCTTTCTGCGCGGGCCCGCCCAGCAGGCGAAGATTCGTTCCGCCGCGGCCCCGGGCCGTACCTCGCGCAGATCGATCACCGCCGTACGGGCCAGCTCCGCGAGCGACTTCGCCAGCTCCGCTGCCGCCGCCTCGGCGCAGTCGTCGTGGAGCAGCACGTCGGAGAAGTCGGAGATGGAACCGCCGAGTTGGACGAGGACGGGGAGGGGGCGGTGGACGAGCATCAGCGGGGCGGCCGCGACGAGTTTCGTGCCCCGGCGTACGAGCAGGACCCGCAGCCCGCGCCGGTTCCCGTACGACAGCCACCACGAGTGGAGCCAGGAGTGGCTCTGGAAGGGCGTGGCCGTGCGC
Organism: Streptomyces scopuliridis RB72; assembly: GCF_000718095.1. GTDB lineage: Bacteria > Actinomycetota > Actinomycetes > Streptomycetales > Streptomycetaceae > Streptomyces > Streptomyces scopuliridis. The sequence goes on from NZ_JOEI01000007.1 coordinate 248,032, forward strand.
GAGCAGCGGTACAACTCGTTCCAGACCGGGGCGAGTTCGGCGAAGCGGCCGGCATCGCGGCAGAGCTCCGTGGTGAACACCGGGCCGGACACCCGCGACGAGGACCTGAACAGCGGGGAGAAGACGCGAAGGGGCGTGACCGGTGGGGCTGTGCGGGCCGCGGCGGTGCGCGCGCTCGATTCGGCGGCCATCAGGCTCTCACACCGTTTCCGACTGCGGCAGCGACTGCGCCTGGGACTGCGGCGGGGCGGACGTCGCCGGACCGGGGACGTTCGCGTGGAACTCACCGTGCCGCGGCTTCGGCCTGACCAGCAGACCGAGCCCGCCGAGCAGCCCGCCCGCGCAGCCGCCGACCAGGGCCGACAGACCCGCCGAGGGGGTGACCGGACCGGTCGGCTCGACCGCGCGGGAGAACTGGAGCACCCGTACCTTCGTACTGCCCTGCAGCTGGGAGCCGTTGAGGACCAGCGCCCGTGCCACCCCGTCCGCCATGCTCACCGCGGTCGAGGCCCGGTCCGAGGTGGCCGTCACGGAGATCATCGGAGCGTCCGGCGAGGTGGCCGTCTGCACGCTCTCCCGGAGCGTCCGCGCGGGCACCCCGGCCCAGACCGGCGCGTCACCGATCAGCGCGACCTGCGAGGCGACGCGCCCATAGGCCGTCGCGAACCCCAGCGCGGCGGCCGGGTCGGACTTCTCCGTCGGTACGACGACGACATAACTGGTCGCCGAGTACTGCGGGGTGCGGAGCATCCCGTACGTACCGCCCGCCAGCGCCCCGGCCAGGACCGCCACCGGCACGATCCAGCGGGCGGGCAGCGCCGTCACCTTCGACAGCGGGAGCCGGGCCCGACGCAACGACGCCGAGACGGAAGCGGATTCGGGGACGACGGGCCGGCGCCGCGCGGCCGGGCGTCGCGGGGGATTGCTGTGCGGGGTCATGAGCAGCTCACTTCTCGGAGGGGGGCCGGGTCGCGGACGGCGTTCTCGTAGACGGTCATCAACTGACGGGCGCTGTGGGCGATGTCGTAGTGGCGCGCGGCCGGGGGTACGGGCAGCCGGTGCGGCCCCGCCTGCTCGAACCGCCGCAGTTCGTCGACGAGTCCGGGTACGGAGCCGCTGACCCGGCGCGCTCCCGGCGCGGCGTCGGCGGGCAGGTCTTGGAGGGCGGGGCAGGTCACATGGAGGACCGGCAGCCCGGCCGCGAGTCCCTCCACGACGGCGAGCCCGAACGCCTCGTCGGGGGAGGTGGAGACGAAGACGTCCATGGCCGCGAGCAGCGAGGGGAGATCCGGCCCGTGCTGTGACGGGTGCGCCGCGCGCGGGGGCGGCGGGTCCTGGCAGGCGCCGTGCAGCAGGATCCGGTCGGCCGCGCCCCGGTCCCGCGCGAGCCGCAGGAGCCGGTCGCGCTCGGGTCCCTCACCGATCAGGAGGAGGCGCGCGCCGGGCAGTTCGGCGACGGCCCGTACGAGCCGGTCGAAGCGTTTGCCGCCGTTGAGCCGTCCGACCCCGCCCACCACGAAGGCGTCCTGGGGCACTCCGAGGCGGGTGCGGGCCACGCGGCGTGCGGTCTCGTCGTAGGCGAAGCGCCCGACCTCGATGCCGTTGGGCACCACATGGATACGGTCGGGGCGTACCCCCCAGCGCTCCAGGCGCCGGGCGACGGTCGCGGAGACGGCGACGGTCGCGGTGCCCAGGCGTTCGCCCGCGAGATAGAGGGCGCGGGCGCCGGAGGAGAGCGGCCGGCCCTCGATCTGGACAGCCCCGAGGGAGTGTTCGGTGGCCACGATGGTCCGTACGCCGGCGAGGCGGGCCGCGAACCGCCCGTACAGGCAGGCGCGGTAGAGATGCGTGTGCACCAGGTCGTACCGTCCGCGCTTGATCAGCCGCGCGAGCCGGGGCAGGGCGCCGAGGTCGCGGTTCCCCGCCATGTCGAGGTCGGTGACGGGGACGCCGTCGGCGACGATGCCCTCGGCGACGGCTCCCGGGTTGGTGAGTGTGATGACTTCGCTGTTCGTCGGCAACTGCCGTAACAAAAGCCTCAGTTGCTGCTCGGCGCCGCCGATGCCGAGACCGGTGATGATGTGCAGCACCTTCATGTCGTCGTCGCCGCCCCGGTGTCGGCGTACGCGGTCCGCACGGCGTACGCGGCCGGGGCGGTCCGCCTGGTGTGCGCCGCGTACTCGGCGTACTCCCCGGCCTGGACGGGCTCGCGGCGCCAGCGGTGCGTCCGCCGCTTGAGGTGCAGCCTGAGGCCGGTGTCGCTCTCCCCGATATGGACGCGGGGCAGGGCGAACACGCCGGTCAGCAGCCCCGGGCTGATGGCGCAGGCGTACGCGTAACCGGCGGCGCGTACGGCCTTGATGGCGCGGGCGTCGACCGTGCCGTACGGATAGCAGTAGCCGGCCACCTCGTGACGGCCGGTCAGATCCTGGAGCAGCTCGCGCAGGAGTTCACGGCTCCGCGCGGTGTCGGCGGCGAGTACCGCGTCGTCGGCCTTGGTCAGATCGGTGTGGCGCAGTCCGTGCGAGCCGATCTCCATGCCCGCGCGGGCCGCCGCGCGGATGCCGTCGGCGGTGAGGAGGGGCTTGCACGGGCCGGGGCTGTCCCATTCGTTCGTACCGCCGAGACGGCCCGGCAGGACGAAGACGGTCGCGGTGAACGCGTAGCGGCGCAGCAGCGGGACGGCCTGTTCCAGGAAGTCGGCGTACCCGTCGTCGAAGGTGAGTCCGATGAGTCCGGCTCCCCGCCCTTCGGCGCGGGCGCGCAGCAGCCGGTCCATACTGACGCCGGTCAGCCCCCGGCGGCGCAGCCAGCGCAGCTGCCGTTCGAGCCGGTCCGGCGAGACCGTCACCCGGTAGGGGTCGTCGGTGGGATCGGCGACGGAGTGGTACATGGCGGCCCACAGGGGGCCGGCGGACACCGTGTCAGCGGGCATGCGCGAGCTTTCGTGTGAGGGGGCGGGTGAGGAAGCGGAGGATGGTGTCGGTCTCGGGGGCCCGCAAGGCGTGCGCGATGACGAGGAACACCGCGCTGACCACGACGCAGGCCGCCATGGCGCCCAGGACGGGTGACGGGACGAGGGCTCCGCAGAGCCATCCGGAGCCGGTGGCCGCAGCCGCGGCGGCGCCGAGCTTGACCAGGCCCCCGGTCATGAACCGGAGGCTGACGGGCACGCTGTGCCGGCCGACCCTGTGCAGCATCAGGGCGGCGGTGACGGTGATGCCGAGGGCGTTGGCGGCGGCGATGCCGAGCACGCCCCACACCTGTACGAGCAGGGTGCCGACGCCGGTGGTCAGCGCCAGCCCGGTGAGCATGGCGAACGCGGGGAACCACAGCGGGCGCGCGGCGGAGAAGTAGCAGCGTACGAGCGCCCCGACGAGTGTGTGGCCCAGCAGACCGAGCGCGTACACCCGCATCACATCGGCGGTCGCCGCCGTGTCCGCCGGGTCGAACGCGCCGCGCTGGAAGAGCACTTCGATGATCTGCGGCGCGCAGGCGACCACCGTGGCGGCCCCGACCAGCACGATTATCCCGGCCAGCGCGAGATCGCGCTCGACCCGGCGCCTGGCCCGCTCGGTGTCCCCCGCCGCCATGGCGCGGGCGACCACCGGGAAGGTGACGGTGCACAGCATCATGGAGAGCGTCATGGGGATCTGCGCGACCTTCTGCGCGTAGTTCAGATGCGAGATGGCGCCGGGCGGAAGCGGAGCGGCGAGGAACCGCTCGATCAGGACCTGCGACTGCCTGCTGAGCGCGAAGACGATGACGGGCGCGAGCAGGGCGAGGGCGACGGGCGGTCCGCCGCCCGTGTCCCTCGGTCCCTGACCGGCCGCGGTCACGTCCACCGGCCGGCGCGCGCGCAGCCGGCGCCACAGGACGGGCGCCTGGACGAGCACCATCAGGGCGCCGCCGATGGCGACCCCGGCGGCGGCGGCCCGTACCCCCCACCGGTCGCGGACCAGCAGCATGGTGGTGATGATCCCGGCGTTGTACGCGACGTAGATCATCGCGGGCGCCGTGAAGCTGCCGTGCGCGCGGAGCGCCGCGCTGCAGTACCCGGCCATGCCGAAGGTGAAGGCGCAGGTGGCGGTCAGCCGGGTGCAGTCGACGGCGAGCCCCGGCTCGGGCAGCCCCGGCGCGAGGACGGCCACCACCCAGGGGGCGGTGGCCACCAGCAGGGCCGAGCCCGCGCTGAGGGCGAGGAACAGCCGGGGCAGGGTGCTCCGCACCAGAAGCCGTACGGGATCCGGGTCCAGTACCGGTGCGGTGGCGCGCCGGGCCAGGGCCAGGCTGAACGCCGGTACGAGGATCAGCGCCATGGCGTCCTCGATGAGGAGCGTGGCGGCCACCTCGGGCACGGTCCAGGCGACCAGGAAGGCGTCGGTGTCGGGACCGGCGCCGTAGAGATGCGCGATGGCCTGGTCGCGGACGAGCCCGAGCAGCGCCCCGGCGGCGGTCAGCAGCGCGGTGAGGAACGCCGCGCGCGCCAGGAACCGTCCGGAGGAGAAGGAGCCGCGGCCTTCCGCGCCGGGGCGGGCGTCTCGTCCCGGGCCGTCTCCTCCCGTACCCCCGCCGCCCTTCGAGCCCTCCATGGAGGGCGGTTCGGGCTGCGGCGGTACGGCGGGAAGGGAGTGCCTCGTATCGCTCACGCGCGGCCGGCCTCACTCTTCGCGGCGCACCGGTCGGGTCCGAGGGCCCAGCGGGCCGCCAGGCCGAGCATCACGGCCGTCAGTACGGTCGAGGGGCCGCCGATGTCCGCGTAACTGAAGTCGACCAGCTGCCAGACCAGCAGCCCGGTGACGGCGAGGCCGCAGTCGGCGCCGGTACGGGAGCGGTGCGCGCCCGGCAGCCGGCGCAGTGCGCAAACGAGGAGCGCGGCCCAGCTGCCCACCAGGGCGACGATGCCCAGCAGCCCCTGTTCGCTGAGGACGAGCAGATACATGTTGTGCGGGGAGAGCAGCGGCTGACGCTGGAAGCCGAGTCCTGCGCCCTCGGTGTCGCTGGCGGCGGAGAGCGCGAGCGAGGCGTGGCTGTCGCGGTAGTCGGGGAAGCCCTTCAGCCCGACGCCGGTGACCGGGTGCTCGCGCCACATGCCGGTGGCCGCGGCCCACATGGTGTACCGGTCGGTGACGGACTGGTCGGGCGCGTCGGTGACCCGCGTGATGCTGTCGAGCCGTTCGGTGATCATCTGCGAGCCGATGCCGAGACCTCCGACGAGTACGACGCCGAGCGCCCCGGTCACGAGCGCGACCACTACGGCACGGCGCGGCCCCGACAGCGTCAGCTGGAGGGCGACGGCCACGGCGGTGGCGATCCAGGCGCCGCGGCTGAAGGACAGCGCGAGGGGTACGGCGAGCAGCCCGGCGCAGCCGAGCGCGACGGCGCGTTGTACGCGGGCCGCGTGCCGCCCCCGGCCTTCCGCCACCGGGCTCAGGGCGAATCCGACGCAGATGACCAGGCCGTACGCGACGACCGTGGCCATGCCCATCACGTCGGTGGGGCCGAAGGTGCCGACGGCGCGGATCTCCTCGCCCATGTACGAGGCGCCGGTGCCGGTCAGATACTGCGTGACGCCGACCGCGCCCTGCACCAGCGCCAGGACGACGACGGACCCGGCGGCCAGCCGGAAGTCGCGGCGGTCGCGCAGGAGGAGCAGCAGCGCGCCGGGCACCAGCACGAAGATCTGGAGGTAGCGCGCCACCCCGGGCAGGCTGGAGGCCGGGTCGTGGGCGGTGATGGCCGCGATGGTCACGCCCAGCACGGGAAGCCCGAGGACGAGGGCGGCGGTACGGGTCAGCGGCCTGGCCCGGTCCCGCAGCACGCGTACGAGACAGTGCAGGACGAGCAGGCCGGAGGCCGCGTCCGCCACGCTCCCGGACCCGGCCGAGCCGTCCCCGGCCGGCGCCGAGGGCACGGCGAGCAGCGCGACGACCGCGACGGCCGGCAGCAGATGCGCCGACCGGCGCAGGACATGTCCCCACGGACCCGCCGTCGGAAGCGCCCGGCCGACGGGCCTGCGGGCGGCGGGATGACGGGCGGTCAGCCCGGCGAACACGCCCGCACCGCCCGGGAAACCGACGCCGGTGGCGTCGGCGGCCATCAGCTGCCCGCCGGGCGGACGAGGGACGCGGCGGTCCGCAGCAGGATGCACACGTCCTGCCACAGCGACCAGTGGTCGATGTAGTGGTTGTCGAACCGCGACCGCTCCTCGATGGAGGTGTCCCCGCGCAGCCCGTGCACCTGCGCGAGACCGGTGATCCCGACGGGCATCCGGTGCCGGGCCGCGTAACCGGGCTGGGTCTTGCTGAAGTTGGCGACGAAGAACGGCCGCTCGGGCCGGGGCCCGACCAGGCTCATGTCGCCCCGCAGTACGTTCCAGAGCTGGGGCAGTTCGTCCATCGACGTACGGCGCAGGAAGTTGCCCACCGGGCTCATCCGCAGATCGTTGGCGATGTTCCAGCGGGTGGCGGACTCGTGCTCGTCGGCCGGGCGCAGGGTGCGGAACTTCAGCAGGGTGAAGGTGCGGCCGTTCTGTCCGACGCGTTCCTGGCGGAAGAGCACATCGCGGCCGTCGAAGAGCCGGACGGCGAGCGCGCAGGCCAGCAGGACCGGGGAGGCGATCAGCAGCAGCGGGAGCGTGAACACCACGTCCAGCAGCCGTTTGACGACCGCGTCACGGCGGCGGCGGCGTACGGCGGGCGGCTCGACCCGGCGCGCGGAGAACCCCCACAGGTGCCGCTCCATGGCGACGGGCGCGGCGGTCAGGTCCCAGGGACCCGCGCCGACGAACCAGGTGGCGCAGCCGTGCTCGTGGAACAGCGCGACAAGGGCCGCGCGGTCCGTGCCGTCGCCGGCGGCGCCGGTGTCGCGGAACCCGTGGTCATGGAACCCGGAATCGTTGAACCCGGGGCCATTGAAACCGGACTCGTTGAGCCCGCGGTCGCGGTCGATGAACCGGTGGTCGATGAACAGCGCGTCCTGGACACCGTTCTGGATGACCGCCCGGTGGATCTCCTCGGCCGAGGTCAGCACCGGCAGGGCGGGGGCGTCCGTCACTCCGCCATCCCGCCCGCCGGTCCTGGCGGCGGCCCGGTCCGCCTCGTCGTCGTCCTGGGCGGGCCCGGCGATCCCGACGGGCCGCAGACCGTACTCGGGGTGCTGGGCGAGCAGCGCGGCCAGCCGCCGCGCGGCCGGCCCCGAACCGACGACCAGCGCGGACCGCAGCCGGTTGCGCGCCACGGCGCGCCGCCGGGTGTGCAGGAGCGAGCGGCAGCCGCACGCGACGACGAGCTGGAGTACGCAGCCGCCCAGCAGCGCCGGGATACCCACGGCCAGTTGGGGGAGGAGCGCGGCGAGTACGGCCGCGGCGGCGCACCAGGCCACCGCGATCCGGGCGGCCAGCGCGGGCAGCTGGTCCAGCCCCGACAGGACGACACCGGGACGGTAGAGCCCGGCGGACGCGTTCAGCACGGTCACCCAGACGATGAGCTGGACGACGAGGACGGCATCGCGCTGCTCCTCGTTGAGTACGACGGTGGACAGCAGCGCCGCGAGCATGTCCGAGGCGATCAGCGGCAGGCCGAAGCGCAGCGGGGAGCCCGCGGGACGGCCGGCCGGCCGCGCGAGACGGTCCGGGGTGTCGCGGGGTGAGGCGATCGAGACACGCCGCAGGACCTGCTGTCCCAGGGTCTGTGGCCCCGGGGTCCGCGGTCCGACGGTCTGCTGTCCCACCGCCTTCTGTCCCACCGTCTGCTGCCCGAGGGCCTGCTGCCCCAGGGCCTGTTCCGCTGTCCGCGCACGCCCGGTCGGCGGCGGAACGCTGGTACTTTCCGTGGTCACTGGGGAATCGGCTCCCTGCGTTCGGGGCGCGGCACGGAGGCGACTTCGCGGTACACGTCCGCGATGGCCCGCGCTGTCTGCCGCACGTCATAGGTGCTGAGTACGTGCTGATGGCCCTGGCGGCCGATGGCTTCGCGCAGTGGCGCGTCGCGGAGCAGAGCGCCGATGGCCGCCGCCAGAGCGGGCGGGTCCTCCGGCGGAACGAGACAGAGCGCTTCATGGCCGGGCGGCAGGCTCTCGCGCGCGCCGTCCACGTCGCTGAGGACGACGGTCCTGCCGCTCGCCATGGCCTCCAGCGGGGCCACCGCCATGCCCTCCCAACGCGAGGGCAGGACGACCAGATCGGCCGCCCGGTACCAGGGCGCGGTGTCCGGTACGGCTCCGGCGAAGACCACCGAAGGCGGCGCGGCGGCGCGCAGCGCGTCGGCGTCAGGACCGTCCCCGACGAGGACCAGCCGCGCCCGCGGCAGCTGGAGGAGGATCTGCCGCCAGGCCCGCAGCAGGATGTCCTGCCCCTTCTGCCGGCAGAGCCGCCCGACACAGAGCACGACGGGCGTGCCCGGCGGAAGGGCGGAAAGCGGCGGGAGCGCGGCCCGCGCGGCGGTGGTGTCGGCCATGTCCGCGGACCCGGGAGGCCCGTCCGCGGAACCGAACCGTCCGACGTCGACTCCGTTGTGGACGACGGACCAGGAGGCGTGGATTCCGGCCCGCTCGCCGGTGCGCCGTTCCGCGTCGCTGACGCATACGACCCGGTCGGTCCACCGTACGGCCCAGCGCTCCCAGTGCCCGGCCAGCCGGCCCGTCACACCGCCGACCGCCTCGAACGACCAGGCGTGCGGCTGGAAGACGGTGGGCACCCGGCCCCGGACGGCGAGCCGTCCGGCCAGTCCGGCCTTGGCGCTGTGGGCGTGCACCAGATCGGGCCGGACCCGCCGCACCACCCGGGCGGCCTGCCCGACCTCACGGACCAGTCCGGGCCCGGGGTCGCGGGTCGCCCGCCAGCCGTGGACCTCGGCGCCGAGCCGGGCCGCCGCCGCGGCCAGCGGCCCTTCCCCGGGACAGGCGACAGCCACCCGTACGTCGGCCTCCAGTTGCGCCTCGACCAGATCCAGGACCACCCTGGCCACCCCGCCGTCGACCGGCTGGACGAGATGGAGCGCGGTGAAACCGGCCCCGGGCCGGCGCCGTTGTGGCTGCACGCGCAACTCCTCCACTCGTGGATACGGGAAAACGATCTCTTCGAGCGGGCTCGGGCGCCCGGAGTACAGTTCCGGTTTTCCGCTCCTACGAAAAACGCACCGGCGCGACAAGGGTCACGCGTGACGCCGAATCGAACGCATGAGTCATCCGGCGCCCCTTGAATTCATTACCGCCCCCAAGAATCGCCGAATTCCGCAAACGGACTCTCCGCCTCGCTCTCCATCTCGAAGATCGAAACAAGAAGGCACCTTTACAGAGGGCAGAGTGAAAATCACGTGAGACGCGCTGAATCGCTCTGAACGTACAAAAGGACTCTTACGAGCGGCTGTTCAGGGGTGGGCCGGCCACCGCACCCGGCCGGGTGACAGACGGGAGTCACTCATTCGGACGCGCAACCGATGGGCGCCTTCGGCGTTGATGCATAGGTCGGGCATTCACGCCCGGCGCGTATAGCGTCCCATTTCGACCGAGGAGCCCTTCTCCATGTCGCGTATCGCCAAGGCTGTTGTTCTCTCCACCGCGGCCGCCGCCGCTGTCGTCGGCGCCTCCGGCGTCGCCTTCGCCGACGCCGACGCCGAGGCCGCCGCTGTCGGCTCCCCGGGTGTCATCTCCGGCAACGTCGTCCAGGTGCCGATCCACGTGCCCGTGAACGTCTGCGGCAACACGATCGACGTCGTCGGCCTGCTCAACCCGACCTTCGGCAACGCCTGCGTCAACAACTGACGACCTTCGCTGTCGGTGCCACGCCGACGTCGCCTCGACGTCGCGTCGACGTCGCACGCGAGAGCCGCTCTTTCCCTCGGGGGCAGAGCGGCTCTTCCGCTGTCCGGGGTCCCTCTTACGCGCCCGCGTGTCCACTCTTCCGGCGGCGCGGCACAGGCCCGCGCGGCCGCCATACGGGCGCGTCGGACCAGGTGAGAGCGGGTCGGCGCGGGGCGGAACAGACACGGCCGCCGTCTGACGGGCCGTACGGAAGGCGCCCGTTCGGTTGCGGGCCCCGCGCGCGGAACCCACGGTGAGGAGAACGTTCCGACCCGTCCCGAAAGGACCAGGCATGCGTCTCCAGCTCTCCCGCCGCGTCACGACCGCCGCCGTGTGTGCCGCGCTGGTACTCGGCACCGCGGCCCCCGTCGCCGCCGCCCGTGAACTCCCGCGCGACTCCGGCGCCGACACCGCGCCGTCCCCGGCGCCGGGCCCGATGGCGTCCGAGGCGTCCGCGGCACCCGCGGCACCCGCGGCACCCGCGCAGCAGACCAAGCCCGTGGAGGACATCGGTGACGTACTGAAGCCGGTCGCCGATCTGGTCCGGGCGGCGCTGAAGGCTCCCGGTGGTGAGCTCTCCGCCGCGGACATCGAGAAGCACACCAAGGCCATCAGGGACGCCGTGACCGCACTGAAGGCCACCGTTCCGGCCGACGCCCTGGCCGATGTGGTGGCGACCGTGGAGAAGTCCACGGACTCGGTGCTCGAACCCGTCGCCGCGGCTGACCCCCAACAGCCGTGAATGGCCCGCGCCCGGCCGCTCGTTCGATACGAGAATAGGGCGAGTCCCCTTCATTCGAGTGGCCTGTCCAGAATTCCTTCCCGACGGAGTTTCCGCCGCGCGCACGCGTCGTTACTGATGACGAGCGACCACGCGAGGGAATCTCCAAGAGGCCTGTGCGAAGCGTGAGTTGTCTCGCAACAGACATCGCTGAAAGAAGGATTCACCATGAAGCCCATGAAGGTTGCCGCTGTCGTCGCCGGTTCCGTGATGGCTCTGGGTGCCGCCACCCCGGCGTTCGCCGCCGAGGGCATGAGCCTCAATGGCGGGCTGGAGACCGTGCTGAGCGAGGGCCTCAAGGACCCCCGGCCGCTGAACACCAACGCGCTGGACACCGAGAACCCGGGGTCCGTGCTGAACGCCGTGAAGGGTGCCACGGACAGCCTGAACAAGAAGAAGGGCGGCAAGACGAACGGCACGAAGACGTCGGGCAAGACGGGCGCCAAGGAGATCGTCGGCACGTCGACCGGCAACAAGCTGCTCGGTGGGCTTCCGCTCGGCAAGTAGTCTCCGGCAGCGGTTTCCGGACGGTCCGGGCCTCGCGAGGGCCCGGACCCCGTAGCCGGCCCGGATTCCGCTGATACGGATCAGCTGGTCCAGAAGTCCCACCAGCGGGTCAGGATGAGCATCCCGATGATCCCGGTCCACAGCACCGGCGGCACCCAGTGGAACTCGCCGAGCGCGCCCCGCAGCCCCGCGGGCGCGGGCAGGATCCCGTGCTCGATGTTGTGCGCCGTGACGTAGCAGAACATCACGATGGTGGCGACCCAGGCCAGACAGCACCACAGACACAGCGAGTTGATGCTGTAGAGCGACTGGTACTGGAGCCAGGTGCAGAAGCCGACGCCGAAGAGCGTCCCGGCGTTCAGGCCCAGCCAGAACCAGCGCCGGTAGCGCGCCCCGGCCAGCAGCCCCGCGCCGACGCCGATGACCACCGCGTACGCCGCCAGCCCCAGCATCGGGTTGGGGAAGCCGAAGACCGACGCCTGGTCGCTCTTCATGATGTTCCCGCAGGAGACCACCGGGTTCAGACTGCATCCCGGGGTGAAGTCCGGGTCCTCCAGCAGTTTGAACTTGTCGAGGGTGATCACCCAGGCCGCCAGCAGCCCCGCCGCTCCGCTGATCATCAGCATGAGCGCGAAGGCCCGGCCGCCGCCCCACGTACCGCCGGTGCTGTCCGTACGCTCGTCGGTGGCCGTGTTCTCGGCCAGTGCCGTCGCCATGACGTCCGCTCCCCTGCTTCCGGTGCTCATCCGGTGTCTGTCCGGGCTTCCGACGCTCAGCCGCGCAGGCGGCGTACCGGCACCAGGCAGTGCGCGGCGCTGGTGAGCATCGCCTGGTCACCCGCGAAGGCGCGCAACTGCTCCTCGGTGACGGGCTTGCCGGGTGTCGCCTCGGCCCAGGGCCGGGTGGCGACGATGAAGTAGACCTGCCCGTGAGCCCGCGCGTCCCGCTCCCACTCCGGCGGGACGGGGCACTGCGCGTTCAGATACGGCATCGTCAGTACGGCGCGGCCCGCCTCGACCAGCAGCGTGATCGGCACGTTGGGGTTCTTCGAGACATCGACCAGATCGCCGCCGGGGATCAGCCCGATCTCGGCGAGCACCGTACGCATCGTCTCCTCGCCGGCCTCCGCCCCGTCCTTGCCGTCCCCGAGTGAATAGGCGAGCAGGTAAGGCGCGTTGCGTTCGCCTTCGGAGGGATCGCTGGTCCAGGTAATCACCGAGAGAGTGCCCAGCCTGGAGGCGTGCCGTGCGCTGATCGAGGCGGAATGGGAAGAGGTCATGTTGCGGCACAGTAGTGGCCCGCGGGGAATATCCGTGAGCCCGCTTCACCCAAGTGGGGGACGGCGCACACCACTTCGGAACATCACTCTCTCAATTTCGTTTTTCAGTACGAGACTTATTCAACTGTCCGCGCACGGGCTTTCCCTGCGCGGCCGGGGACAGATACGCGCGCCAGTCGCTCCGGCCCGGCAGATCGGGCAGGCGCAGGACGCGCCAGCCCTGGGTGTACGCGGGCCGCGCGTCCTCCCCCGCCACCACGACGGCCACCGGCCGGTCGCGGGCGAGTGCGACGAGCCCCGCGGGGGTGACGGAGCCGTCGTGGCCCCCGGTCTGCCGTGACGCGCAGCCGGCGAGGTAGGCGACCCGTACGGCCTCCGCACCGCTGACCACGCACGGCGGGCGTACGCCCTGGCGCGCCAGCTCGGCCGCCACCCGGCCGAACGCCACCCTGTTGGTACGGCCGCGCGCGGCGGCGCTGTCGAGAACCACGTACTGCACCGCCAGATGCGCCGCCAGCAGCGCCGCGAGAGCGCCCACCGCCAGGGGTCGCGGCCACGCCGCCCGGCCGATCCGGGCCAGGCCCGTCGCCGTCGGCAGCGCGAGCAGCGCGTACGTGGGGAGGAGGAAGCGCGGCGCGGCGTAACCGATCAGCAGGACGTACGGCACCGCCATCGACAGCCCGGCCAGCGTCGGCACCAGCACGACGGCGAGTCTCCTGGCGCGGGCGGCGACCAGCACCCCGCAGACGACGAGGAGCGGCAGCATGAACCACCACACCGCGGTGACGGGCCGCCGCCAGGGGATGTCGCAGGGCCGGCAGAGCAGCCGTCCGTCGAGCGCGCGCACCTGGTCGTCGAGGGCGAGATGCCAGCCCAGGTCCCCCTGGATCTCGCTGGCACGCCGCAACCGCGCGGAGAGGCCGCCGTAACTGACGTACGCCTCGACGACCCACGGCGCGCAGCCGAGGGCCGCGCCGGCGGCGAGTGCCAGCAGCGGGAGCGGGCGCCGCCACGCCCGGACGAGGAGCGCGGCGGCGGCGAGCGGCAGGGCGAGCCAGAGGGCGTCGCTGGGCCGCATGAGCGCGACGAACGCCACGCCCCCGCAGAGCCCGGCGAGCGCGACGCGGTCGGACCGGTCGCGGGCGCCCCGCAGGAAGCAGCCGACCGCGAACAGGGACCCGAGGGCGACCCACAGGTTCGGCATGACCTGCGGGCCGTAGAGGACGGTGATCCACAGCCCGGCGAACAGCGCGCCTGCGAGAGCGAGTACGGGCGCCGGGAGCAGCCGTCGCCACACCCACAGCGCGAGCAGGAGACCGGCGCCCGACAGCAGCGCGAGATAGCCGCGGAGGACCTCGACGGACGAGGTCAGCGCGGTCACCGGCGCGATCAGGTAGGTGACGCCCCGGGCGCGCGGCGCGCTGAAGAAGGCTGCTTCGGCGTCCCGGGCGACCTGGCTGACGTACACCGTCTCGTCCCAGCCGAGACCGGACCCGGGCACGACGAGCACCAGTTGGAGGATGGTGTACGCCACGGCGACAGCGGCGGGCCACCCGAAGCCGCGGGCCGCCCGTACGACGCCGCCCCGGCGCTCCGTCCCGCTCGGGCCCGCGGCGACGGCCGAGGTCTCTGTCATGCGCCCCACGCTGCCTCCGCGCCGCCCGCCCGGCCATCGGGACAAGCCACTCGGACGAACGGGCGGGGACGGGGCCTACGAGGTCACGTACTGGCCGTCGTGGGCGTCGGAGGGCGGGATGGGCGTGATGACGTCGCTGCCCGAAGTCCTCGCGGCCGGGTTCACCAAGGGCGCCACTGACCCACTTGCTGTCTGGCGCGATGAACGAGGCCGCCCTGTGACCGGCGGAATCGGACAACTCCGAAGACCTGACGGCCACGAGGACCGCCCTGTCACAACTGCTGGAGTCGCTGCGCGCCCCGCGAACTCCCTGAACAATCCCTGGAAACGCGAGAATCCCGTCCGATCTTCCGATCGGACGGGATTCTCGTTGTTGTTGTGGACCTGAGGGGATTTGAACCCCTGACCCCCTCGATGCGAACGAGGTGCGCTACCAGTCTGCGCCACAGGCCCTTGCAACGAGTGAAACCTTAGCACCCCCGCCGCCGTGCCCGGAAATCCGTTAGCGGCTGGTCACCGGGTCACCGGGCCCGGGGGTGGGCGGGGTGAGCGGGGGCGGGGTGGGGGGCGGTGGGTCACTCGTTGGCCGCGCGGGGGCGGTCGCCCTCGTCGTACTGGTCGAACAGCGGGGTCCTGCCGCGGTCGCGCGTGCGGCGGGGTGCCGGGGCGCGGGGTGGCGGCGGGGGCTCCGTGGCGGGTTCGGCCGTGGAGGAGCGGGCCGCGCTCCATGTTTCCGGGTCGCTGACCTCGACGCCGCCGGTGGCGCGGGGTGCGACCGGCGCGGTGACGTACGTGGGGAGCGGGACCGGTACGGGGTCCCAGCTGTCGCCGCTCGCCGGGCCACGTTCGCGCTGCTGGTCCACCCACTCCGCGTGGTCGGTCTGCTCGACCAGGGCACGGCGGCCCGCCTCTTGGGGCGAGACCGTGGGGGCGGGGGCCGGCTCGGGGCCGGGTTCGGGCTCCTCGTCCGGCTCGCCCGCGGCGGCCGTCGACGACTGGTGGCGGCGCGGGCGGTTCTCGCGGAGCCGCTGCGCGGCGGCCTCGGCCCTGCGCCGGTCCATGGTGAACGCGAAGCGCCGTCGCTCCTGGCCGCGCAGATGCACGATGTACACGCTGAGCAGTACGGCCGGGAGGGCCGGCGCCCAGAGGAAGCCGAGGCCGCCGACCGCCGCGACGATCGTGCCGAGCGTGAAGGCGAGGAAGAGGATCACGGTGGTACGGCGCCGACGGGCGAGGACCTGGAGGCGCTGTGCGCGCCGGGCGCGTTCCGCCGCGGCGCCCGAGGGCCGCGCGCGCCGCTCGGGGGCCCGCCGCTCGGGAGCGGGCGCCGCACGGTCGGGCGCGGGGCGCGCGGGCGCCGGGCGGGATGCCTGGGCGGGACGCGACGCCGGGCGCGTGGCGCCGGACCTGGCCGGCGCCGGGACGTCCGCGCGGATTTCCATCCGGGCTTCGGTACGGGCCGCGGGCGCGGAGAAGGCCCGGACGTCGACGGAGCTGATCGACTCCGTGCGGCTGTCCGGTTCCCCGTCGGGCCCCGCCTCCTCGGCGGTGCGCTCCTGAAGCTCCTTGGCGTAACGGCGCTCCATGGCCCCCCGTCCGGACAGCAGCCGGATGGCGGTGCTGAAGCGTTCCGTCGGGCGTGCCTCGTTGAGCTCGTCCTGCCTGCGGAGCCACATCGGCACCAAGTAGGCGGCCCAGGCCCCGACGATGACTGCGTAGATGAGGCCGCTGCTGCTCACGGTTCACACCGTAGAGGGGTTCGCACGAGGGCATCCGCCAATTGAGCCGGTGTGTCGCACGATCTAGCTGATAGCACTGACTTTTTTTGTGATGGTGCGGATCAGTTTATGGCCATATGCCGATCAATATCGAACACTTATTTCATTTTTTGATCGTTGCCGGTCGCCCCTGGCCGGACCCTGCGCCATCGCCGGAGCAGCCCTTCGGGCACTTCCTCGGCCGTGAGCACATAGACGAGATGATCCCGCCACGCCCCGTCGATATGCAGATAGCGGGGCCGCAGCCCTTCCTCGCGAAATCCGAGTTTGTCGACGACCCGGCGGCTGGGGCCATTCTCCGGGCGGATACAGATCTCGACGCGGTGCAGCCCGACCGTACGGAAGCAGTGGTCCACCGCGAGGGCGACCGCGGTCGGCATGACCCCGCGCCCCGCGACCTCGCGGTCCACCCAGTAGCCGACATGGCCCGAGCACATCGAGCCCCAGGTGATGCCGGCGACGGTCAGCTGGCCGACGAGCCGGCCCTGGTACTCGATGACGAAGGGCAGTATCCGGCCGGCGTTGGCCTCGCCGCGCAGATGGCGGACCATCTGACGGTAGGTGGGGCGCTGGGCGACCGGGCCGCCCGGGGGCGGCGGCGGGATCGTCGCCTCCCAGGGCCGCAGCCAGTCGCGGTTGCGCCGGTTCACCTCACGCCACGCGCGCTGGTCGCGCAGCCTTATGGGGCGGAGGGTGATATCGCCGTCCACCAGCATCACGGGCCAGGCCGGGTTCATCCGGAGGTACGGGGGTGATCGCCGCCGTGGATCTGGTCCACGGCGTGGACGAGCAGCCGGCCGAGCACGGCGAGGCCGTCCCGTACCCCGCCCGTCGAGCCCGGCAGGTTCACGATCAGGGTCCGCCCCGCCACACCCGCCAGGCCCCGGGAGAGGGCGGCGGTGGGGACCTTCGCGGCGCCCTCGGCGCGGATCGCCTCCGGGATGCCCGGGATCTCGTAGTCGAGCACGCGCCGGGTGGCGTCCGGGGTGCCGTCCGTGGGGGAGATGCCCGTACCGCCGGTGGTCAGGATCACGTCGTACGCGGCGTCGACGCCCTCGCGCAGGGCCTGCTCGACCGGATCCCCGTCGGGGACGACCTTCGGTCCGTCGACCGCGAAGCCCAGCGCGCTCAGACCGTCGGCGAGGATCGGGCCGCCCGTGTCGGCGTAGACCCCGGCGGCGGCGCGGTTGGACGCCGTGACGACCAGGGCGCGGTACGGGGACGGGGAAGCGGACCGCGGCCCGGGGCCGCCGCTTCTCGCGGGCGTACTCACTGCGCGCCCCCGTCCGCCTCGGAGACCGCCTCCTCGGGCGGCACCTCCGCCTCGGGCCGGGTCCAGTGGCCCGACTTGCCGCCCGTCTTCTCCTCGACCCGTACGTCCGTGATGACCGCGCCCTTGTCGACCGCCTTCACCATGTCGACCACGGTCAGCGCGGCCACCGAGACGGCGGTCAGGGCCTCCATCTCGACGCCCGTGCGATCGGTGGTCTTCACCGTCGCGAGGATCTCGACGGCGTCGTCCGCGACCGAGAGGTCGAGCGTGACCCCCGAGACGGCGAGCGGATGGCAGAGCGGAATCAGGTCGGGGGTCCGCTTGGCACCCATGATGCCCGCGATACGGGCGGTGGCGAGGGCGTCCCCCTTGGGCACTCCCCCGCCCCTGAGCAGTTCGACGACGCGCGGCGAGACCAGCACCCGGCCGCTGGCGCGCGCGACGCGCGCCGTGACCTCTTTCGCCGAGACGTCGACCATACGAGCCGCGCCCGACTCGTCGATATGCGTCAAGCTGCCTTGCTGAGGGGTTCCGGGGGTTTCCCCCCGGGAAAACACGGTCATTCGCTGTGGCGCTCCCGGTCCGGGCCCGACGGGGCCTGTGTGGGCAGACACGGTACCGCCACCGCGCGGTGGTCAGCCGATCAGGACGACGCCGACCTCCGTGCCGGGCTCCACCGAGACGGACTCCTCCGGGATCACGATCAGCGCGTCGGCATGGGCGAGGGCGGCGATGAGATGGGAGCCGGCGCCGCCCACGGGGGTGATCGTGCCTTCCTCGGCATCGTACGTACCGCGCAGGAACTGGCGGCGGCCCTTCGGGGACGACAGCGTCTTGCCGGCCGCGAGTGTCGCCCGGACGACGGGGCGGTGCACGTCCTTCCGGCCCATCAGGGCGCGGATCGCCGGGCGCACGAACAGCTCGAAGGAGACGTACGAGGAGACCGGGTTGCCGGGGAGGGCGAGCAGCGGGGTGTGCTCCGGGCCGATCGAGCCGAAGCCCTGCGGCTTGCCGGGCTGCATGGCGAGCTTGCGGAAGTCGACCCCGCCTCCCGGCTCGTCCTCGTCGCCGACGGAGGAGAGCGCCTCCTTGACGACGTCGTACGCCCCGACGCTGACGCCGCCCGTGGTGACGACCATGTCGGCGCGGATCAGCTGGTCCTCGATGGTGGCGCGGAGCGTGTCCGCGTCGTCGGTGACGGCGCCGACCCGGTAGGCGATGGCGCCCGCGTCCCGGGCGGCGGCGGTGAGCGCGAAGCTGTTCGAGTCGTAGATCTGTCCCTCGCCCAGCTCCTCGCCGGGCTGGATCAGCTCGCTGCCGGTGGAGAGCACGACCACGCGCGGGCGGGGCCTGACCCGTACCGAACCGCGGCCGATGGCGGCCAGCAGACCGATCTGCGGCGGTCCCAGGACCGTGCCCGCCTCCAGGGCCAGGTCTCCGGCGCGCACATCGCTGCCGCGCGAGCGGACGTGGGCGCGCGCCTCGGCCGAGCGGAACACCCGTACCTCACCGCTCGCGCCCTCACCGCCGACGCCCGCGGGGCGCATCGAGGTGGCCGCGGCGCCGCCCCCGCCGCCGTCGGTCCACTCCACCGGGACGACGGCCTCGGCGCCGGGCGGCAGCGGGGCGCCGGTCATGATCCGGGCGGCCTGCCCCGGGCCGACCTCGGGCAACGCGCCGCTGCCCGCCGCGACATCGCCGATGACGGTCAGCACGGCCGGGAACTCGTCGGTGGCGCCCGCGACATCGGCCGTACGGACCGCGTATCCGTCCATGGAGCTGTTGTCGAACGGCGGCAGAGCCACCGGTACCGTGACGTCCTCCACCAGCACACAGCCCTGTGCGTCGGGCAGTTGCAGCTCGATGGGGTCGAGCGGGTGGACCGCGGCGAGGATGTCCGCGAGATGGTCGTCCACCGACCAGAGCCGCTCGTGGCCGGCGGCCGGTACCGATTCTGCCGTGCTGCTCAAGTGCTACATCTCCTCGCTGACATAACTGCGGAGCCAGGCACGGAAGTCCGGGCCCAGGTCTTCACGTTCGCACGCGAGTCTGACAATGGCACGCAGATAGTCGCCGCGGTCACCTGTGTCATAGCGACGGCCCTTGAAAACCACGCCATGGACCGGTCCGCCCACCTTCTCGTCCACGGACAGCTGCTGAAGCGCGTCCGTGAGCTGGATCTCACCCCCGCGGCCCGGCTCGGTCTGGCGCAGTATGTCGAAGACGGCGGGGTCGAGGACATAGCGGCCGATGATCGCGTAATTGCTGGGGGCGTCGGCGGTGTCGGGCTTCTCGACCAGATCGTGCACCTTGACCACATCGGCGTCACCGGTGGGCTCCACGGCGGCGCAGCCGTAGAGATGGATCTGCTTCGGGTCGACCTCCATCAGCGCGATGACGCTGCCGCCCTCGCGCTCCTGGATCTCGACCATGCGGGACAGCAGCGGGTCGCGCGGGTCGATCAGGTCGTCACCGAGCAGCACCGCGAAGGGCTGGTCGCCGACGTGCGGGGCGGCGCAGAGCACGGCGTGGCCGAGGCCCTTGGGGTTGCCCTGACGCACGTAGTGCATGGTGGCGAGGTCACTGGACTCCTGGACCTTCGCGAGGCGGCCGGCGTCCCCCTTCCGGGTAAGCGCCTCCTCCAGCTCGTAATTCCGGTCGAAATGGTCCTCCAGCGGACGCTTGTTGCGGCCGGTCACCATGAGGACGTCGGAGAGCCCGGCGGCCACCGCCTCCTCGACCACGTACTGGATCGCGGGTTTGTCCACGACCGGCAGCATCTCTTTTGGAGTGGCCTTCGTGGCGGGCAGGAACCGGGTGCCGAGGCCCGCGGCGGGGATGACAGCCTTGGTGATCCGGGAGGACGAGTGAGTCATGCGGAGTACCCTATCCGCGCTGTATGGGCGGAAGATGATACTCCGGTTAACTTTCGTCTCATAAAAGAGCAGACGCGAGGTTTGTGATGTCCGGTGCGTAATGATGAGTAATGACATGACCGGAAAGGCCGCGCTGCGCCGTGAACTCCTCGCCGTGAGAGCGCTCCTGTCCAGTGAGGACGCCCGTGAAACCGCGGCGGTTCTCGCGCGGCGCGCACTCGATCTGCCGGAGCTCGCCGGCGCCCGTACCGTCGCCGCCTATGTCTCGGTGGGACGCGAGCCGGGCACGCGCGCGCTGCTCGACGCGCTGCGCGTACGGGGGGTACGGGTCCTGCTGCCGGTGCTGCTGGCGGACAACGACCTCGACTGGGCGGAGTACGAGGGCGCGGACCGTCTGGTGCGGGCGGGGCGGGGACTGCTGGAGCCTGACGGTACCCGGCTCGGCGTGGACGCGGTACTGGAGGCCGAGGTCGTGCTGCTGCCCGGCCTCGCGGTGGACGGGCGCGGGATGCGGCTGGGGCGGGGCGGCGGCTCGTACGACCGGGTCCTCGGCCGGCTGACCCGGGCCGGCGCCGAACCCGCGCTGACCGTCCTGCTGTACGAGAACGAGGTGGTCGCACGGGTCCCTGAGGAACCGCACGACCACCCCGTACGGGCCGTGGTGACGCCGGGGGGCGTCAGGCGCTTCGACGACCGGCGTTAGGCCCTGGCGGCGCCGGGGGCGGTCACCGTCGGCCCATGCGCCGTGCCCCCGTGCCCCCGGCTCACGATTTGGGCGGCTTGAGCGTGAGGGTGTCGCTCGTCGCGCGTTCCACCGTGCTGACCTTGTAGGGCCAGTCGAGCAGCTCGCCCTTGGCCCACTTGTCCGTCTGGTCGGTGTAGTGCGTGTTGTACGCGTGCCCCGAGGCGCCGGTCAGATTGATCCAGCGGGACTTGTCCCAGTCACCGACGTTGACGACCATCCGCATCGACGGCACCCACACGACCTCGTAGCCGCCCGCCGCGTTCCAGCCCGTCGCGTCGATCGCGGCCTCGCCGCCGCCGAGGTTCCACGGGCCGCGGTTGAGCATCTGCCTGAGGAAGCCGGGGCCGCTGGTCCCGAGGGTCTGGTTGTCCAGCTGGAGCTGGTGCAGCCGGCCCCAGCTCCAGCTGGAGACGTCCTTGCCGAGCTTGGCGGTCAGCTCCCAGCGGGCGTCCTCCATGGCGCGCGCGAACAGCTTGTCGCGGGTCTTGGTGGCATCGTCCCTGCGGCTGCCCGGGGAGCTCCACCACGTGTTGTTCTCGTCCTTGATGATGCCGCGCACGACCTCGTACCAGCGGTCCCCGCCGTCCGGCTGGGCAGCGTCGGGCGCGCGCTGGCCGCACTCCCGTACCAGCTGTATGTCGTCGTCCGCCGGCCCCGTGCTGTCGGCGGGACGGACATTGAGGCACTCGCCCTTGACCCGTACCTCCTTGGGAAGCTTGTTCCCGAAGGCGAGCTTGAGGACATTGCGCCAGACCGCGTTGAAGTAGGCGGCGGCCCCGGAGTCGGGTTCCTGGGTGTAGTCCCAGCCTTCGAGGAGCTTCTGCGCCTCACGTACGGACGGGTCCGAGACATTGATCTTGAGCAGATAGGGCATCAGCAGCTTCGCGATCTCGCTGGTGTTGTCCATCTGCATGGTCTGCATGTCGTCGGTCGAGATCTTCCCGCCGTCCTTGATCTTCGACTCGATCAGGTCGTTGATCCGCTGGCTGCGGGCGCCGTAGCCCCAGTCCTCGGTCAGCGGGTACGGGTACTTCTCCGAGTCGACGACGGCCTGGTTGGCGGTGACGATATAGCCGCGCTCCGGGTCGTACTCGTACGGCAGCTCGTCGAAGGGGATGTACCCCTTCCACTGGTACTTCGGGTCCCAGCCCGGAGCCGGCGTCCGACCGTCGAACCCCTCCGAGCGGATGGGGATGCTGCCCGGCGCCTGGTAGCCGATGTGGCCCTTGGTGTCGGCGTAGATGAGGTTCTGCGAGGGGACCTCGAAGTGCTCGGCGGCCTTGCGGAACTGGCTGAAGTCCTTGGCCCGGTTGAGCTCGAAGACCGCGTCCATGGACTTGCCCGGCTGGAGCGCCGTCCACTGGAGCGACACGGCATAGCCGGAGCCGCGGTCCGGCGCGACATCGCCGACCGGGGCCTTCTCGCCGACCTTCACCAACTCGCTGTCGCGGTCCGAGACCAGCGGGCCGCGGTTGGTGGAGCGGACGGTGATCGTCTTGCTCTGGCCGCCCGCGACCTTGATGGTCTCCTCGCGGGTCTTGAACCGCTTCTCCTTGTCGCCGTACTGGTAGGAGTCGCCGTTGACCTTCTCCAGGAAGAGATCGGTCACATCGGCGCCGAGGTTGGTGAAGCCCCAGGCGATGTCCTGGTTGTGGCCGATGATGACGCCGGGCATCCCGGCGAACGTGTAGCCCGCGACGTCGTACTGGCAGGTCTCCGAGACGCTGCGGCAGTGCAGACCCATCTGGTACCAGAGCGAGGGCAGCTGGGGCGCGAGATGCGGGTCGTTGGCGAGGAGGGGCTTGTCCGTGGTCGTGTACCGGCCGGAGACGACCCAGGAGTTCGAGCCGATGCCGCTGCCGCTCGGGCCGAGCAGCTCGGGGATCTCGTCGAGCGTGCCGGAGAGGGCGTCGAGCTGGGAGTTGAAGCCGGCGGTGGCGTCGGACGCGGTGCTCTCCCCGCCGGTGCCGGTGCCGGTCCCTATGCCGGTGCCTGTGCCTGTGCCTGTGCCTGTGCCCGTCCCGCCTGTGCCTGTGCCATCTGTGCCGAGGCCTGTGCCCGTGCCCGTGCCTGTGCCCGTGCCTGTGCCCGTACCGCTTCCCGTGCCGTCTCCTGTGGCGGCGCTGGGCTCGGCCTTGGGGTCGTACTTGCCGGTGATCGGGTCGATCCCGCCCTCGCTGACGATGGGCTTGTTCCGGTTGTACGGGTACGACGGATACAGGTCGTCGATCTGCTGATCGCTCAGCCGGCTGGTCAGCAGCGAGCGGTCGATCTCGTCCTGCATATTGCTGCGCAGGTCCCAGGCCATCGCCTTGAGCCAGGCCACCGAGTCGACGGGCGTCCACTTCTCGGGCTTGTAGTCATTGGTGAAGCTCAGCGCGGCGTACTCGACGGAGATGTCCTTGCCGTCGCGGCCCTCCAGATACGCGTTGACGCCGTCCGCGTACGACTGGAGGTTCTTCTTGGTCTCCGCCGAGAGCTTGGTGTCGTACTCGCGCTGTGCCACCCCGTGCCAGTCGAGGGTGCGCAGGAAGGTGTCGGTCTTGACCTGGCCCTTGCCGAACATCTCGGAGAGCCGTCCCGAGGTCATATGGCGCCGGACGTCCATCTCCCAGAAGCGGTCCTGTGCCTGGACGAAGCCCTGGGCGCGGAACAGGTCCTGGTCGCTGTTCGCGTAGATCTGCGGGATGCCGTAGCTGTCGCGTCTGACGTCCACGGGCCCGGAGAGGCCCTTGAGTTCGAGCGTCCCCGTGGTCTGGGGGAAGGAGGCACGGACCGTGCTGACGCCCCAGTACGTGCCGTAGCCGACACCGCCGACGAGCGCCAGCACCAGGACGATCACGATCAGACGGGCGCGTCGCCCCTTCTTTTTGGCGGAAGGGGGGGCTGTGTTGGCGGGCATCGCTGTCCTTCGAGGGGCAGGGTGGTCCTGGAATGCTGGAGCAACCATAGGCGCAGCCGTTCATCGTCCCGGACGCGGTGTCATGTAGTGCGACTCGTCGGACGATCGCACAGGTGATCACGCCATGATTCCCGGCGGATAGCGGCCGCGAGGGAGGCGCAGATCACATCGGCTCGTACTGGCGATCGAAAGCATCAAGAAAACGTTAAAGATTAGGTAAGGTAACGAAGTACCGGCTGCCGGAGGAACGATCCGGCATGCGCGAGGGGAAGGATCGGCCGCTGTCTGTCCACCATCTCAATGAACTCCTGCTGATCAGCTCTCTCGTGCTGCTGATCGCGGTCGCGGCCGTCCGGATCTCCTCCCGGAGCGGGCTCCCCAGCCTGCTGCTGTATCTCGGGATCGGGGTCGTCATAGGGCAGGACGGCCTCTTTCATGTCAAGTTCGACAACGCCGAACTGACGCAGGTCATCGGGTATGCCGCCCTTGTGGTGATCCTGGCCGAGGGTGGTCTGGGCACCAAGTGGAAAGAAGTGAAACCGGCGTTGCCCGTCGCCGCCGTGCTCTCGACCGTGGGCGTCGCGGTGAGCGTCGGGGTGACCGCCTCCGCCGCGCACTATCTGATCGGCCTGGAATGGCGGCAGGCGCTGATCGTCGGCGCGGTCGTCTCCTCGACGGACGCCGCGGCGGTCTTCTCCGTCCTGCGCAAGGTGCCGCTGCCGTCCCGGGTGACCGGGGCGCTGGAGGCCGAGTCGGGTTTCAATGACGCCCCTGTGGTGATCATGGTGGTCGCGCTCTCGGCGTCGGGCCCGGCCGAGCACTGGTACGTGCTGGTCGGTGAGATCACGCTGGAACTGGCGATCGGCGCCTGCATCGGACTGGCCGTGGGCTGGGCGGGCGCCTTCGGGCTGCGGCATGTGGCCCTGCCCGCCTCCGGGCTGTACCCGATCGCCGTGATGGCCATCGCCGTCTCGGCGTACGCGATCGGCGCCACGGCACACGGCAGCGGCTTCCTCGCCGTCTATCTCGCCTCGATGATCCTGGGGAACTCCAAGCTGCCGCACGCCCCGGCCAACCGCGGGTTCGCGGAGGGGCTCGGCTGGATCGCCCAGATCGGCATGTTCGTCCTGCTCGGGCTGCTGGTGACCCCGCACGAGCTGGGCGACGACTTCCTGCCCGCGGTCGTCGTCGGTCTCGTCCTGACCGTGGTGGCCCGGCCGCTGGCCGTGCTCATCAGCCTGCTGCCGTTCCGTATCCCCTGGCAGGAACAGGCGCTGATGTCCTGGGCCGGTCTGCGCGGCGCGGTGCCCATCATCCTGGCGACCATCCCCATGGTTTCGAACATCGAGGGCAGCCTCCGGATCTTCAACATCGTCTTCATCCTGGTCGTCGTCTACACGCTGATCCAGGGGCCGACGCTGCCCTGGCTGGCCAAGGCCCTGCGGCTCGGCGACCCCTCCGAGGCCGCCGACCTGGGCATCGAGTCCGCGCCGCTGGAGCGGCTGCGAGGCCATCTGCTCTCCGTGGCGATCCCCGCGCACTCGAAGATGCACGGCGTGGAGGTCGGGGAACTGCGGCTCCCTGCCGGGTCCGCGGTGACCCTGGTCGTACGGGACGGCAAGAGCTTCGTACCGCAGCCTGCGACCGTACTGCGCCGCGGCGACGAGCTCCTGGTGGTCGCGACCGATCCGGTACGGGACGCCGCCGAGCGACGGCTGCGGGCGGTCGGACAGGGCGGAAAGCTGGCCGACTGGCTCGGGACGGGCGCGGGTACGGGGGCCGGGACCGGCGCGGGGACCGGGACCGGTGGCAGCGTCCGCTCGTAATCGCAGGCGTACGTTCATGGTGTTCACTCCTTTCCCAGGTGGCGTGGCGTTCGCACCTGTACGATGAAGGCACAGTTGATCGACCAACTCTGCCTGACGCAGTGCTGGCGCGACCGTATGGCGGCCGTGGCGTTCCCCGATGTGGGCCCTGGTATCTACCGCAGTTCCGCGCAAGAGGACAGCTCTCGGCGGCGCCCGTACATCCAGGGGCGCGCTACCAGGCGGCAGAAAGGCAAGGACCGTGTCCCACAACACGGTCGACACCGCCGAGGACGCCACCCCGGCCGCGACACCCCGCCCCGGATACGGACGGCTGCTGCGCACACCTGGCGCCTGGACGTTCCTGCTGCCCGGTTTCGCCGCCCGGCAGCCCTTCGCGATGCTGACGATCGGCATCGTGCTCCTGGTCCAGCACACGACCGGCTCGTACGGCAGCGCGGGAGCCGTCGCCGCGGTGACCGGCGTCTCCATGGCGCTCTTCGCACCGCAGGGCGGAAAGCTCGCCGACCGGTTCGGGCAGCGCGCGGTGCTCGTCCCGGGCGTGCTGCTCCATACCGTGTCCGTCACGGCGCTGATCGCGCTCGCGCTCGCTGGTGCCCCGCTGTGGGCGCTGTTCCTCGCCGCTGTCCCGACGGGCGCCTCCGTTCCTCAGATCGGTCCCATGGTCCGGTCACGCTGGGCCGCCGTACTGGGAGGCAGCCCCTCCAGTTCTGGTTCGGGCTCGGGCTCCGGCTCGGGCTCGGGCTCGGGCTCGGGATCCGGATCCGGATCCGGATCCGGATCCCGTGGCGACGCGTCCCTGCTCCCGACGGCTGCCGCCTTCGAGTCCGTGACGGACGAGTTCACCTTCGTCATCGGCCCGGTACTGGCGACCGCACTGTGCACCGGCGTCCACCCGGCGGCCGGACTGATCGCCGAAGCCGTACTGACGCTGGCCGGCGGGCTGCTCTTCGCCGCCCAGCGGGGTACCCAGCCCAAGACCGGCCGGCGTGGGGAAGGCGGCTCGGCAGAGCCGCGCGTCTCCGCGCTCTCCGTGCCCGGGGTGCGGGTTCTCGCCATCTCCTTCCTTGGGATCGGTTCGGTCTTCGGGGGGATGCAGGTCTCGCTGACCGCCTTCGCCGAGGAGATCGGCAACCCCGGCGTGAACGGTCTGCTGTACGGCGTCTTCGCGGCGGGCAACATGCTCGCCGGAATCGTCTGCGGGGCCGTGGCCTGGAAGATCGGGCCGCGTCGCAGGCTGGTGGTCGGATACGCGGGGCTGACGCTGGCCGCGTCAGCGCTGTGGGCTGTGCACTCGGTGCCGCTGCTCGCCGGACTCGGACTGCTGGTCGGACTCTGCATCGCGCCCGCGCTGATCACGGGCTACACGCTGGTCGAGTCGCTGGTGCCCGCTTCGGCCCGTACCGAGGCGTTCACCTGGCTGACCGGCGCCGTCGCGCTCGGCCAGGCCGCGGCGGTGACCGTCGCCGGACAGCTGGCGGACGCCCATGGCGCGAGCGCCGGATTCCTGGTGCCGCTGGTGGGCACCGCGCTGGCGCTGGTCACGCTGATCGCGCTGCATTCGAGGCTGACCCCGAAGGTCCCCGGGCGGGTCGCCGCGCGTGGGAAGAGTCACCGCGTGCCGGTGACAGTGGACTGATCGCGCGGAATACGTCACTATGGAGCGTCGTTAGCACTCATTGAGTGAGAGTGCCAGGAGGAGCAAGTGCCGACCTATCAGTACCAGTGCACCGAGTGTGGCCAGGGCCTCGAGGCGGTGCAGAAGTTCACCGATGATGCCCTTACCGTGTGCCCGAATTGCCAAGGACGCCTGAAGAAGGTCTTCTCCGCGGTCGGCATCGTCTTCAAGGGCTCCGGGTTCTACCGGAACGACAGTCGTGGCTCGTCGTCGAGCAGCGCGCCTGCTTCGACGAGTTCCTCGGGTTCCACCTCGGGTTCCGCGGATACGAAGTCGTCCTCGTCGTCGGAGTCCAAGGCCCCGGCGTCGGCCTCGTCCTCTTCCGGCTCGGGCTCCTCCTCGGGTGGCTCCGGGTCCGGTTCGGGCTCCAGCTCCAGCTCGTCGAGCAGCTCCAGCGGCTCTTCGGCCGCCTGACGCCTCTCTCCTTTCTCGTTCTGTTTCGTGGGGACCCCGCCGTTCTGAACGGCCGGGGTCTTTCGCGTACGCGCGGGCGAGTACGGCTACTGTGATCGGATGGCGAACGCAGAGATCGGTGTGATCGGTGGCTCGGGTTTCTACTCCTTCCTGGAGGATGTGACCGAAGTCGAGGTGGAGACCCCCTACGGGCCTCCCAGCGACTCCCTCTTCCTCGGCGAGATCGCCGGCCGACAGGTCGCGTTCCTGCCCCGGCACGGCCGGTCCCACGGCCTCGCACCGCACCGCATCAACTACCGCGCCAATCTGTGGGCACTGCGTTCCGTCGGTGTGAAGCAGGTTCTGGGCCCGTGTGCCGTGGGCGGGCTGCGGCCGGAGTTCGGGCCGGGCACGCTGCTCGTACCCGATCAGTTGGTGGACCGTACGAAGGCGCGCACGCAGACCTTCTACGACGGGCTGCCGCTTCCGAACGGAAGCACCTCGAAGGTCGTGCACATCTCGCTCGCCGATCCCTACTGCCCTGAGGGACGCAGGACAACGCTGGCGGCGGCGCGGGGGCGCGACTGGGAGCCGGTGGACGGCGGGACGCTCGTGGTCATCGAGGGACCGCGTTTCTCGACGCGGGCGGAATCGCGGTGGCATGCGGCGATGGGCTGGTCGGTGGTCGGGATGACCGGACACCCCGAGGCGGTACTCGCTCGTGAACTGGGGCTCTGCTACACCTCCATGACTCTGGTGACGGACCTGGACGCGGGCGCGGAGACCGGCGAGGGGGTCTCCCACGAGGAGGTCCTCAAGGTCTTCGCCTCGAATGTCGACCGGCTGCGCACGGTGCTGTTCGACGCGGTGGGCGGATTGCAGGCGAGCGAGACGCGTAACTGTCTGTGCGCGCACGCTCTGGACGGGATCGACACCGGTATCGAGCTGCCTTGATCAGGATGTGCCCGGCTCCTTCGCCAACCATGCGCGAGAAACCGGGAATTGCGTCGACGCCCGCCTGAACCACTCCGGTGGGTGAGGAAGTTGTCCACAATCGGCGACTGATTCACAGGCCGCAGCGGGATCGTGACGGACCGTGCATCGTGAGGAGCGACCGCAGAACTCCTCACAGCAGGTGGCGATTGCCATGTCCCGTTCCTTCTCGCACGATCCGTCCCTTCCCTCTCTTCCTCCGCTCCCGCACCCCTCGCCCGTCCCCTCCTCGCTCACCTCACCCTTTCCTTCCCCCCTCCCCTCACCCGCCGCGCCCGAGCCGTGTGGTGTGCCGCCCTTCGGTCCGCTGCGGGTACGGGGCTCGGGCCGACGGCTGCGCAGGGCGCTGTTCCGGCGGCGGCGTACGACGGCGGCCGGTCTGGCCATGACGGCTGCCGCGCTGGCCGCCGCCGGGGCGGGGGGCTCGGTCGGTACGGCGGCGGACGCCGACGCGCGCGCGGAGTCCACGGCGCCCGGCGCCGCGGCGGTGCCACCGCCGTCCCGGCCGCCTCGCGCTCAGCGGGCCGCGGAGATGGTGTCCGCGCCGGTACGGATCGCGGACGCCGCGACGGTCCGTCTGCTGCGCCGAGGAGACCGGGTGGATGTGATCGCGGCGGCGGAAGGGGCTCCGGAGGCGAGGGTGGTGGCCTCGGGCGCCCGGGTGACCGAGGTTCCGAAGGCACCGGAGACCATCGGGGATGGCTGGGATGGCGGGGCGCTGATCGTCCTGTCCGTTCCACGCGCGACCGCCACGGAGCTGGCCGGCGCGGGCGCCACATCACGGCTGGCGGTGACGCTGTGCTGAGCCGGCTCGCGCGGGGGTGGCTTGTGCGGGGGCGGTTCGCGCTGGGCCGGGGCGTTCGCACTCGCACTGGCGAGCTGTGGGGTCGCCTGATCGCGTCTGCGGATTGGACAGTGTGGGCACGCGCTCCCGTAGGTTGCGAAGCTGATTGTCACCTCTACCGCACATGCGAAGAAAGGCTCACTCGTGGGCAAGGAGAAGGAGAGCGTGCTGGAGGGCTTCAAGGCCTTCCTGATGCGCGGCAACGTGATCGACCTCGCGGTCGCGGTGGTCATCGGCGCGGCGTTCACGAACGTGGTGAACTCGGTCGTCAAGGGTCTGATCAACCCGGTGGTCGGCGCGTTCGGCACCCAGGATCTGAACAAGTACAGCTCGTGCCTGAAATTGCCGTGCGAGACGAACGACGCGGGCGAGATCGTAAGCGGCATTCCGATCATGTGGGGAACGGTGCTGAGCGCGGTCCTCACGTTCCTGATCACGGCGGCCGTCGTGTACTTCCTGATGGTCCTGCCGATGGCCAAGTACCTCGCCAGGCGGGCCAGGCAGCAGGCCGCCACGGAAGAGGTCCAGGAGGTTGTGGAGGCCAGCGAGCTGGAGGTGCTGAAGGAGATCAGGGACACGCTGATCGCGCAGCGCGGGCCAGGGACGGCCGTCCCTGGGCAGAGCACCTCTGGTCAGACCGCCCCCGGTCAGACCACCCCGGGACCGAACAATCCGGGGCAGGGCAATCCGTAGCGTCTGATCGCTTCAACGCCGGTCAGAGGTGGTGGGGCGGCTTCTCGTCGAGGAAGCGCGCGAGATCGGCCGCGCTGTCACCGCTCCCGCCGGGCCGGTCTCCCCAGCCACGGTCCGTGTCGTCCGTCGACTGCTGGTCCAGCGGATCGTCGAAGATCAACGCCGGATTGGGGCGGGGCGGCCGGGACGGCTCGGCCGACTGGGGCTGCTCCGCTGCCGGCGGCTCGGGGGTGGGGGCGGTGCTCATGGCTCCAGGGTACGGGGGCGCGGTCCGCGCCAGCACGGACGAGGACGGCCCGGAGCGACCCGCCCCGGCCGGGGTGGCACGCGGCGCGCGCCTCACCGGCCCGCCACTCGTACCTCTGCTGTGCTGGGCGCGACTGCGACGACGTGCCGTACCGGATCGCGACGCTGGTACAGATCTCCGGGGTGCTGATCTACGCCGCCGGGGTGCCGCGCGCTTTCGTCGACGACGACTGGACCGTCACCGTCATCGGCTATCTGGTGATGCGGGTGACGCTGACCGGGCAGTGGCTGCGGGCGGCGGCGTCCGAGGCGCCGGGGAGCCCCGCCCGGCGCACCAATCTGCGCTATGCGTTCGGTCTGGTGCTCTGTCAGGCGGCCTGGGTGGCCTTGCTGGCCGCTCCCCACAGCATGAAGCACTGGCTGTTCCTGATCCTGGTGGCGGCCGAGCTGCTGGTGCCGGTGATCGCGGAGCAGGGGCACGAGACGCCCTGGCATCCACATCACATCGCGGAGCGCTACGGGCTGTTCACCCTGATCGTGCTGGGCGAGACGATGTCAGCCGGGACCATCGCCGTGCAGTCGGCGCTGGACGAGCACGACTCGCTCGGGGAGTTGCTGCCCATCGCGGCCGGCGGGATCCTCACCGTCTTCGCCGCCTGGTGGATCTATTTCGCGGCCCCCGCCCACGAGCGCCTGACCGGCAACCGGCAGGCCATTCCGTGGGGTTACGGGCACTTCGTGATCTTCGGTTCCGCCGCCGCGATCGGCGCGGGGGTGGAGGTGGCCGTGGAACAAGCGGTCGGCAAGGCGCATATCCCGACGACCGCCGCCTCCGCCGCCGTTACCGTCCCGGCCGCTCTCTTCCTGCTCACGGTCTGGCTGCTGCACGCGCGCCACTTCAAGACCAGTACGGCGCAGCAGCTCGTCCTGCCGGCCTCGGCGGCGGCGATCGTCACCTGTACGTTCCTCGGGGCCTGGGCGGTCCTCGCGTCGGGGCTGGTGGCGGCGGCGACCGTGGCGGTGGGGGGGACGCTCGCCGGGCGTGCGGACGCCCGTGGTACGGATGGGGGTTCATGACATCCAATGACGCACTGACCGACGTGGCGGGCCTGCGGGTCGGGCACGCCCACGTGGCCGGGGACCGGGCGCTGACCGGCACCACCGTCGTTCTCGCCCCGGAGGGCGGGGTGGTGGCCGCGGTGGACGTACGGGGCGGCGGGCCGGCCACCCGGGAGACCGACGCCCTTGATCCTCGCAATATCGTCCAGCGCGTCGAGGCCGTGGTGCTGACGGGCGGCAGCGCGTACGGGCTCGACTCGGCGTCCGGGGTGATGGCGTGGCTGGAGGAGCGCGGGCGCGGCATCCGGGTGGGTCCCGACCCGTCCCAGGTGGTGCCGGTCGTGCCGGCGGCCGGGGTCTTCGACCTGGGGCGCGGTGGCGACTGGCGGGTCCGCCCGAACGCGGCGACGGGCCGTGCGGCGGTGGAGGCGGCGGCCGGTACGGAGAGCGGGGCACCGGTCGCGGAGGGCGGCGTCGGGGCCGGGACGGGCGCTCTCGTCGGTCCGGTCAAGGGCGGGGTCGGTACGGCGAGCCTGGTCCTGGACTCCGGGATCACGGTGGCCGCCCTGGTCGTGGCCAACGCGGCGGGTTCCGCGATCGATCCGCTGACGGGCGTGCTGTACGGGCGCTACCTCAACGGCCGTACGGAGTACCCGGCGCCCGAGGTCCACGAGGCGGCCCAGCGACGGCTGGCCGAGCTGCGCGAGCGGAACGGACCGCCACCGCTGAACACCACGCTCGCCGTCGTCGCCACCGACGCCGGACTGTCCCGGGCGCAGGCGCACAAGCTCGCGGGCACGGCGCACGACGGCATCGCGCGCGCCGTCCGTCCCGTGCATCTGCTCAATGACGGGGACACGGTTTTCGCCCTGGCGACGGGTCAACTCCCGCTCGCCGAGGGGGATCCGCTCGCGCTCAATGAGGTGCTGGCGGCCGGGGCGGACGTCGTGACCAGGGCAATCGTGTCCGCGGTCGAGGCGGCGGAGAGCGTGGCGGGACCCGGCGGAACGTTCCCGTCGTACCGCGAGCTGTACCGGCTCGACTGACCGGCGTAGTCACCGAGTTGACGGGGGGCGCGCGGGAACTTCACGTACGCCCCCTTCGTTTTCTCAAACTTAGGACGCGATGTCAGCCCTAGGCACTACGTTATGCAATCACCAAGTGACATGTGGCGACGGCCTGGAGACCCATCTTGAACGATCCCTACGAGACAACCGAGACGCACCTCGAGCGACTCCTGGGTCGGGCACTCAACTCCTTCGACCTGCCGGACGCGTTGGTCGAGCAACTCGGCCATGCGCTGGCGCACGCCAGCTCGCTGTGCTCCGCGCACCACAGTGCTGGGCTGCACCGCGAGACGTATCGACACACGTATCTGCTCATGGACGGCAGCGCGCTCAGTCTCTGGGAGCTGGTGCACAACACCGGCCGGGACGACGCGCGGTCGCACGAGCTGTACGCGGAGGAGTCCGAGGCGCAGCTCGCCGCGGCCCGTCTCTGCCGTCCCGGCAGCCCCGAGGCCGCGCGGCTCTCCGACGACGGGTCAGCGGGCCCGGAGGTGGCGCGCGATCCCGACGGGCCGCCCATGGACGATGTCGCGGCGGGTCTGCTCGCGGAGCTGGAGTCCGAGCGCACGGCCGAGATCGACGCGCATCTCGCCCTGCTCCGCGGTCTGCGCGCCATGCCCTCGACCCCGGTTCCGCGGCACCGGATGTACTCGCCGGACAACTCCCCGGACCATGCCCGCCGGGTGCTGCGCCGGGCCGAGAACGCCGACCGGCCGGGCGAGCAGACCGCGCGGCTGCTGCGGACGGCGTTCGCGCACCACATCACGCAGGTCTTCGGCAGACAGTGCCAGGTCGAGGGCAAGGACGCCGGGTTCATGCTCTACGAGCACGCGTTCCTGCTGATCGACGGCAGCGAGACAAGCCTGTGGGAGGTGGAGCACACGGCGACTCCGGACGGCCGTCATATGTGCGAGGTGTACGAGACGGAACACCTCGCGCGCGAAGCCATGGAGCTCCGCGCGCAGGTGCGATGACATGAGGTGAGGGAGGGACGGGGTGGGTCGTACGGCCGTCAGGGTGGACGGCGTACGACCACAAGGGCCCGGCTCAGACGGCCACCGGTACCTTGGCGTCCGCGCCGGCTCCCCCGTCACCGGTGATGCCGCCACCGGTGGTTCCGGCCTCCGCCGCCTGGTCCGGGCGGCCCGTCTTACGGGCTCCCTTGAGCAGGATGACCAGCCCGGCGCTCACCGCCGTACCCGCCGCGATCGCGATCAGGTAGAGGAACGGGTTGCCGATCAGCGGGATCACGAAGATGCCGCCGTGCGGGGCCCGCAGCGTGCACTCGAAGAGCATCGACAGCCCGCCGGTGACCGCGCCGCCCGCCATCGCGGACGGAATCACCCGCAGCGGGTCGGCGGCCGCGAAGGGGATCGCGCCCTCGGTGATGAAGGAGGCGCCGAGCACCCAGGCGGCCTTGCCGTTCTCCCGTTCGGTACGGGTGAACAGCCTGCCGCGTACGGTCGTGGCCAGCGCCATGGCGAGCGGCGGGACCATACCGGCGGCCATCACGGCGGCCATGACCTTGAGGCTGCCCTCGTTGGGGTTGGCGAGGCCGCCGACCGCGAAGGCGTAGGCGACCTTGTTCAGCGGACCGCCCAGGTCGAAGCACATCATCAGGCCGAGAATGACACCGAGGATGATCGCGTTGGCGCCGGAGAGGCCGGACAGCCAGTCGGTCAGCGCCTTCTGGAGCGAGGCGATGGGTTTCCCGACCACCAGGAACATCAGGAAGCCGACGATCGCCGAGGAGATCAGCGGGATCACGACGACGGGCATGATGCCGCGCAGTGGGGCGGGGACTCGCAGCTTCTGTATGGCCATCACCGTGCCACCGGCGATCAGACCGGCGGCCAGGCCGCCCAGGAAGCCCGCGTTGATGGTGAGGGCGATGGAGCCGCCGACGAAGCCGGGCACCAGACCGGGGCGGTCGGCCATCCCGTACGCGATATAGCCCGCGAGGACCGGCACCAGGAAGCTGAACGCCAGGCCGCCGACCTGGAAGAGCAGGGCGGCCCAGCTGGTGTGGTCCGTCCAGATGAAGTGCTCGGCGACGGAAGGGGCCTTGTTGATGGTGTAGCCGCCGATGGCGAAGCCGAGGGCGATGAGAAGACCGCCCGCTGCCACGAACGGGACCATGTAACTCACGCCGGACATCAGCCACTTGCGCAGCTTGGTGCCGTAGCCCTCGCCCGGTTCGCCCGCGTTGTCCACGGGTGAGGCGTGGGCGCTCGCCGTACCGGTGATCTCGCCGCGTTCCGCCTTGCCGCGCACCTCGCTGATCAGCTCGGCGGGCCGGTTGATGCCCGCCTTGACGCCGACGTCGACGGTGGGCTTCCCGGCGAACCGCTCCTTCTCCCGTACCGGCACATCGTGCGCGAAGATCACGGCGTCGGCGGCGGCGATGACGGCGGGGTCGAGCCGGTTGAACCCGGCGGATCCCTGCGGCTCGACGACCACCTCGACGCCCGCCTGCTGTCCGGCCTGTTCCAGCGCTTCGGCGGCCATATAGGTGTGGGCGATCCCGGTGGGGCAGGAGGTGACGGCGACGATCCGGAAGACGCGGTCTGCGGGCTTCGCCGGCTCCTCGGGCTCCTCGGCCACCGGGGGTATAGCCGGGGACTCCTCAGCGGCCGGGGACTCCTCCGCAGGCGCCTCCGGCTCGGCCGGCACGGCGGGCCCGGCAGACGCGGCGGGCTCCGGCTGCGGCTCGGGCTGCGCGGCTTCCTCGCCGCGGATCAACGATGCCGCCGCGGTCGCGTCCGTCGCCGTACGCAGCGACGTTGTGAAGTCCTCGTTCATCAGGCGCCGCGCCAGGGCGGAGAGGATCGTCAGATGGGCGTCGTCGGCACCGGCCGGGGCCGCGATCAGGAAGATCAGATCCGCCGGACCGTCCGGGGCTCCGAAATCGATCCCCCGCGCCGAGCGGCCGAAGGCCAGCGTGGGTTCGCTGACATGGGCGCTGCGGCAGTGCGGGATACCGATACCGCCGTCGAGCCCGGTCGGCATCTGCGCCTCGCGCGCGGCCACATCGGCCAGGAAGCCGTCCAGGTCGGTGACCCGGCCCAGGGTCACCATCCGTTCGGCCAGCGAGCGGGCCGCGGCTTCCTTCGTCTCGGCGGCCAGGTCGAGGTCGACCAGGTCCGCGGTGATCATGTCGCTCATCGCGGGCTCCTTCGCTCGCTTATCGCGCGGGTCAGGTGAGTGGGAGAAGAGGCAGGAAAAGGAGGGGCAGGGGGAGGGAGATGCGCCGGGGTGGCGGGGCGCCAGGGGGCAGGGGACGGGGTCATGAGGCGGGCTCCGTGAGAGGGCGGTCCAGCGGGACGTCGGCGGTCACCGTGACCGCCGACGGGTCCAGGTCCGCGGGCGACGGCATCACGCTGCCCGGCAGCTGCACCGCCGCCGCGCCGTGCGCGACGGCGGACGCGAGGGCCGCGGGGCCTTCGCCGCCCGCCGCCAGGAACCCGGCCAGCGAGGCGTCGCCCGCACCGACGTTACTGCGGACCGCGGCGACGGCGGCGGAACCGAAGTACGTTCCCGTGCCCGAGACCAGCAGCTGGCCGTCCGCGCCGAGGCTGGCGAGCACGGACCCGGCGCCGTACGTCCGCAGCTCCTCAGCGGCCTTGACCGCGTCGCCCACCGTCGCCAGGGGGCGGCCGACGGCCTGGGCCAGCTCTTCGGCGTTCGGCTTCACGACGTCCGGCCGTTCCCGGAGGGCGGCCAGCAGCGAGGGGCCCGAGGTGTCGAGCGCGATCCTGGCCCCTGCGCGGTGCGCGCGGGCGACCAGCTCGGCGTACCACTCGGGCGCCAGGCCGCGCGGCAGACTGCCGCAGCAGGCGATCCAGGCGGCCGCGCCCGCGTGCGTACGGATCGTGGAGAGCAGCGACTCCGACTCGGCGGCCGTCAGTTCGGGACCCGGCGCGTTGATCTTCGTCAGGGTGCCGTCCGGCTCGGCGAGCGCGATGTTGGAACGGGTCGCGCCCGCGACCGGCACCGGCGCGACCTCGATGCCCTGCCCCGCGAGCAGTTCGGCGACGAGCGCGCCGGGCGCACCGCCGAGCGGCAGTACGGCGACCGTACGCCGGGCCGCCGCGGCGACGGCCCGCGAGACATTGACCCCCTTGCCGCCGGGGTCCATGCGCTCGGCCGTGGCCCGCAGCACTTCGCCTCGGTCGAGGGCCGGGACCTCGTACGTACGGTCCAGGCT
The DNA here is from genome assembly GCF_000718095.1 of Streptomyces scopuliridis RB72. Lineage (GTDB taxonomy): Bacteria > Actinomycetota > Actinomycetes > Streptomycetales > Streptomycetaceae > Streptomyces > Streptomyces scopuliridis. Next base: position 284,616 of record NZ_JOEI01000007.1, read on the forward strand.
CGGGTTCGGGGTGATGGTGAGAATCATGCGGCGCTCTCCTAGACGCACAGCACTTCGGTGCCGGCGGCCTCTACCGCCGCCGCGTACGAAGGGCTGAGCCCGCTGTCGGTGATGAGCAGGTCGACATCGGCGAGAGCGCCGAAGCGGGCGAAGTGCTCCTGGCCGTGCTTGGCGGAGTCGGCGAGCAGCACCACCCGCCGGGCGGCGCCGACGAGCGCGCGCTTGACCGCGGCTTCGGCGAGGTCCGGGGTGGTGAGACCGCCGTCCGGTGAGAACCCGTTCGTGCCGAGGAAGACGACATCGGCGCGGATCTCGCCGTACGCGCGCAGGGCCCAGGCGTCGACGGCGGCGCGGGTACGGTGCCGCACCCTGCCGCCGACGAGATGGAGGTCGATGCCCGGATGATCGGCGAGGCGGGCGGCGACGGGCAGCGCGTGGGTGACGACGGTGAGCCCGCACTCCAGCGGCAGCGCCGCCGCGAGCCGCGCCACGGTCGAACCGGCGTCCAGGATCACGCTGCCGTTCTGCGGCAGCTCGGCGAGCGCCGCGTGCGCGATACGGTCCTTCTCGTCGGCGGCGGTGGACTCACGCTCCGCGAGGTCCGGCTCGAAGTCGAGCCGCCCGGCCGGTATGGCCCCACCGTGCACACGCCGTACGAGCCCGGCCCTGTCCAGGGCCTTGAGGTCACGCCGTACGGTCTCGGCGGTGACCTGGAACTCCTCGGCCAGCGACAGCACATCGACGCGACCGCCCTCGCGGGCGAGGCGCAGGATCTCCTGCTGGCGCTCCGGTGCGTACATGTGGTTTTACGTCCATTCCGTGCCCGAACCTGTGGTTTCGGCGACACGCTACGCCCAGATTTCCAGAAAGTAAACAGATCCGGGCACGGTACGGACAGAGTCGGGCGTCAGCCGTTCTCGCTGGGGCTGCTTTCGCCGTAGCCGACGGCCCCTTCACCGGCGTCGTTCCCCACGGCACCGCCGTCATTCCCGACGGCCTCGCCGCCGCCGTCCCCGGCCGCACCACCGTCATTCCCGGCCGCACCGCCGTCATTCCCAACGGCACCGCCGTCGTTCCCGACGCTTCCGTCGCCGATCTGGGCGCCGGCCGCGGCCAGCGCGGTGGTCACCGGCTGGAAGAAGGTCTCGCCGCCGACGGTGCAGTCGCCGCTGCCGCCGGAGGTCAGACCGATGGCGCTGCCGTCCGCGGTGAAGAGCGGGCCGCCGCTGTCGCCCGGCTCCGCGCAGACGTCGGTCTGGATCAGGCCGGTGACCGTACCCTCCGCGTAGTTGACGGTGGCGTCGAGGCCGGTGACCGAGCCGTCGTTCAGCCCTGTGGTGCTGCCCATACGGATCACCGCCTGGCCCACCGTGGCCTCGGCGGCCCCGGTGATCTCCACGGTCTGTCCGTCGCCCGTGTCGACCGTGCTCGGGGCCTCGGTGGTGGCGTCGTCGTAACTGACGAACGCGAAGTCGCCGTCGCCCGGGAAGGTCGCCTGCTGCACGGTGCCCACCGGCGCCCCGCCCGCGGCGTCCGACCACTCGGCGGCGGCGACTCCGCAGTGGCCGGCGGTGAGGAAGCCGGGCGCGCCGTTCCCGTCGACGACGTTGAAGCCGAGCGAGCAGCGCGCGCCGCCGCCGAAGATGGCGTCACCGCCCGCGGCGACCGTCTTGAACACCCCGGCGGACTTCTTGATACGGGCCGTGTCCGCGCCCAGCGACTCGACCGTGGACTCGATCCGGTCCCACTTGTCGCCGGTGACAGTGCGGTCCGCCGTGACCTGGATCTGGTTGGTCCTCGGATCGACGGCCCACGCGGTGCCCGGAATGGTGGCCTGCCGCTGCAAGGTCAGTGCGGCGGACTTCAGTTGGGCCGTGCTGTTCTTGACGCTCCGCACCACGGCCCCGGCCCTGGCGGCCTCGGCTCGCGCGTCGTTGTCGTCGCCGACGACATTGACGGTGACCTGTCGCTTGTCCGTGTCGTAGTAGGCACCGGCGAAGGCCGGGCCCAGCCGCTCGGCGATCCGCGAGGCGAGGTCCCCCGCCGATAAGGCGCTCAGCGTCTTGGGCGCGGGGGCCGGTGAGGGATCGGATCCGCCCTGCGAGGCATTGGCCTGGGGCAGCAGAATCGCGGCCGCCACGACAGCGGCGGCACCGCCCCCGGCGAAGACGATCTTCCGCTTGGGTATGCGTTTGTGGCTCAACTCGTGACCTCCTGTGGGGAACGGAGTCCGCTCGTCGGCAGCAGACGAAATGCGCTACGCGGTACGGGCCTTCATACGCAGGAGACGTGAGTTGTGTTCAGCCAGGCCTGTCCTGGGCCCTGTCCGGCCGAGGCGGTACGCGAACGACGGAGACCCGCACCCTGGCGCCTGCCCGGTGCGGGTCTCCGTCTGCGAACGGCCGCTACGTCCGAGCGGCCTCCACGGCCTCCACCGCAGACTCCTCCACATGCTGCTTCGGCCGGGCCGGCAGCGCGAACATCACCGCGAAGATCACCACGAGCACCGCCACCACCCACCACAGCGCGTGCTGGAATCCGTCCACGAAGGCCGTGCCGACCGCCGACGGGCCGACCGCCGAGGACCCACTGACGCGGTCGTCGACCACACCGAAGAACACCACCGACACCAGCCCGAGCCCCAGCGCGCTGCCCATCTGCTGCGTGGTGCTGATCAGACCGGACGCCGAGCCCGAGTGCTCGCGCGGCACCCCGGACAGCACCGCGTCCGTCAGCGGCGCGACGATCAGGCCCATGCCGAGCCCCATCACCGTCAGCGGCAGCGCCATCTGCCAGGCGTGGATCTCCGTTCCGTACCGCCCGGCCTCCCAGATGTAGAGCAGCAACCCCGCGGCCATCGTCAGCGCGCCGGTCTGGAGCACCTTCCGGCCGAAGCGCGGCACCAGCTTCTGTACGGACAGCCCCGCCGCCACCGAGACCGCGACCGAGAACGGCACGCCCGTGAGCCCCGCCCGCAGCGGGCTCCAGCCGAGACCGACCTGCATATAGAGCGTCCAGACCAGGAAGAAGATGCCCAGAGCGACCCCGAAGGTCAGCTGCACGGCGATACCCGCGGCGAAGCTCTTCACCTTGAACAGCGACAGCTCGACGAGCGGCGAACCGTCCTTGCGCGTCTTCCACTTCTCGTACGCCACGAAGCCCGCGAACACCAGCAGGCTGCCCGCCATGCACAGATGCCCCCACAGCGGCCAGCCCAGCTCGCGCCCGCGCGTGAGCGGGTAGATCAGCATCAGCAGGGCGGCGGTCACCAGCACCATGCCGACAAGGTCGAGCCGGAGCGCCTTGGGGGCCTTGGACTCGGTGATGAACTTCCGGCCGAGCAGGACGCCCGCGATCCCGACCGGCAGATTGATCAGGAAGATGGGCCGCCACTCCAGCCCGGCGATGTTCCACTGCGTCAGCAGCGCGCCGAGCAGCGGTCCCGAGACAGCGCCGAGGCCGACGATCGCGCCGAACATCCCGAAGACCTTGCCGCGTTCGTGCGCGGGGAAGGTGACATGGATGATCGCGAGCACCTGCGGCACCATCATCGCCGCCATCGCGCCCTGGAGCAGCCGTGAGCCGGCCAGCATCCCCGGGTTCGCGGCGAAGCCGCAGAGCGCGGAGGCGATCGTGAAGCCGGTGATACCGATCAGGAAGAGCCGCTTGCGGCCGTATATGTCACCGAGCCGACCGCCTGTGATCAGTCCGGCGGCGAAGGCGAGGGCGTATCCGGCGGTGATCCACTGGATGGCCCCGAAGGTGGCGCCCAGATCCCGTTCGATGCTCGGGATGGCGATATTGACGATCGTGACATCGACCAGGTCCATGAACGCGGCGGTCATGACGACGGCCAGGGCCAGCCACCGACGCCGGTCGCCAGGCGCGTCACCGGGCGCGGAGACCGTACCGCCGGTGGCCGGGTCGCTGCCCGAAGCACCGGGACCGGAGTCGGCGCCGGACGCGGACGCCTTGTCCAGAACGGCCGAAGATGATGACGAAGATGATGACGAGAAGGGCGGAGAAGACGGTGGCGACGTGGGCGAAGAACTCATGCGGAAGAAGCTAGAGACCATCTAGGCCAGACCATGTCCTAGATGGCGCGCACCATGGATCGCATGACCGACACCCCGGCACGGCTCCTCAGTCTGCTCTCCCTCCTCCAGACTCCGCGCGAGTGGCCGGGCAGTGAGCTGGCCGAGCGCCTCGACGTCAGCCCGCGCACGATCCGCCGCGACATCGACCGGCTGCGCGCCCTCGGCTACCCCGTCGAGGCCACCATGGGCGCGGTGGGCGGCTACCGGCTGGTCGCGGGCGCTGCCATGCCGCCGCTGCTCCTGGACGACGAGGAGGCCGTCGCCATCGCCGTGGGGCTGCGCGCCGGGGCGGGCCATGCCATCGAGGGCGTCGAGGAGGCCTCCGTACGGGCGCTCGCCAAGCTGGAGCAGGTGCTGCCCTCCCGGCTGCGGCACCGCGTCTCCACACTCCAGGCCGCGACGATCCCGCTCGCCCAGGGCGACGGCGCCACCATCGATCCGCGCACCCTGACAGTGATGGCCTCGGCGGTCACCGGCACCGAGCGGCTGCGGTTTGGCTACCGCTCGGGCGACGGTACGGAGACGAAGCGGCAGGTCGAGCCGTACCGTCTCGTCTCCACCGGCCGGCGCTGGTATCTGGTGGCGTACGACCTCGGGCGCGAGGACTGGCGTACGTTCCGGGTCGACCGGGTCAGCGAGCCCTTCGCCACCGGCGCGCGGTTCCGGCCCCGCGAGCTGCCCGCCGGGGACGCGGCGAAGTTCCTGCGCCGGTCGATGTCCCGGATGAAGCCGTCGATGGAGGTGGATGTGAGCTTCCTGGCGCCCGCGCCGTTTGTGGCGGCGCGGCTCCCGGCCCATCTCGGCGCGCCCGAACCCACCGGCCCGGACTCCTGTCGGCTGCGCACCTCGGTGAACGACTCGCTGGAGTGGCTGGCGCTGCGACTGGCGCTGGTGGACTGCGAGTTCACGGCGCACCGGCCGGAGCGGCTGACGGACTACCTGCGGGAGCTGGGGGCGAGGCTCACGCGGGCGGCCGTCCCGGGAGCGGCATCGTAAAAGCCCTCTCGGACACACCCCGGACAGACTCGGACACACCCCGGACAGAGGTGAGCCCCGGCACCTGGGGGGGGTTGGTGCCGGGGCTCGTTCTCGGGGGCCGACGCGTCGGCCCGTACGTACCGCTCGAAGAACGGCTCGAAGAACCGCTCGGAGAGACAGTACGAGTAAGGGGGACACTACGGCTACAGAACGGCGACGTCACGCCGCCGCGTCGAAACCTGTGTCACGAGCCATCTTTTTCAGCTCCAACAGCGCGTGCTTCTCGATCTGCCGTATCCGCTCGCGCGTCAGGCCGTGCTGCTTGCCGACCTCGGTGAGCGTCCGCTCGCGGCCGTCCTCGATGCCGTACCGCATCTTGATGATCGAGGCCGTGCGCTGGTCGAGCTTGCCGATCAGGTCCTCCAGCTCCTCACTGCGGAGCAGCGTCAGCACGGACTGCTCGGGCGATACCGCGGAGGTGTCCTCCAGCAGATCACCGAACTGCGTGTCCCCGTCGTCGTCCACCGACATGTTCAGACTGACCGGGTCACGCGCCCAGTCCAGTACGTCGTTGACCCGCGCCGGGTTCGACCCCAGCTCGGCGGCGACCTCTTCGGGCTCCGGATCCCGTCCGTTCTCGCGGTTGAACTCCCGCTGAACGCGCCGGATCCTGCCCAGCTCCTCCACCAGATGGACCGGCAGCCGGATCGTCCGGGACTGGTCCGCTATGGAACGCGTGATGGCCTGGCGGATCCACCACGTCGCGTACGTCGAGAACTTGAAGCCCTTGGCGTAGTCGAATTTCTCCACGGCACGCACCAGGCCGGCATTGCCCTCCTGGATCAGGTCCAGCAGGGGCAGACCGCTGCGCGGGTAACGCCGCGCCACGGCGACCACCAGGCGGAGGTTCGAGCGGATGAAGACATCCTTCGCACGCTCGCCCGCGGCGACCAGCGCCTCAAGCTCTTCGTGCGAGGCACCACCCGCCTCGCTCTTCACCTCGCCGTCGAGGATCTGCCGGGCGTAGACTCCGGCCTCGATGGTCTGGGACAGCTCGACTTCCTTTGCGGCGTCGAGCAGCGGCGTACGCGCGATCTCGTCGAGGTACATGCCGACCAGGTCGCGGTCGGCGATCTCCCCGCCTACGGCGCGAACACTGCTTGCCGCTTTCGTCCCGCCAGAGGCGGTACGACGGGCGACGGCACGGGTTGCCATGCGAGCTCCCTTACTGAACTGAGTAGGTCGCGGCACCCTCCCGGGTACCCTGCATCCGAAGGAAACAACGACTGGAATCCGGACAGAATTCCCATGCCGTACATGGATTTTGTGATCATGCAGTACCCTGTTCCGCCGCGATGGGTCGGAAGGTGCTGCCGGGAGGGCCAGAAGTGCAGGTCAGAGCGGGGTCACGGACCGGAACCCCGTCGTCCCGTATTCCGGTGGCCCACTTCCTGTAGCCCACATTCCTGAAGACGACTCGCGCCCGTCTTTGGTTGCTCAGGCTTTGGTCAGCCCGTGGGCCGGCCCGCTCGTCAGCCGAACTGCACCGACCTCTTCGCCAGGCCCATCCAGAAGCCGTCGATCACGCTCCGGCAGCTCTCCAGCTCACCCTCCGACGCACCCAGCGTCACGAAGAGTGGCGCGAAGTGCTCAGTACGGGGGTGGGCCAGCCGGCCGGCCGGGGCCTTGTGCTCGAAGTCGAGCAGGGCATCGACATCGCGCGCCCGCAGCGCCCTCGTACCCCAGTCGTCGAACTCCGCCGACCAGCCGGGCACCCCGCCGCCCGTGTGCCGCAGCGCGGCCAGGTTGTGGGTGAAGAAGCCGCTGCCGACGATCAGTACGCCCTCGTCCCTCAGGGGTGCCAGCTTGCGCCCGATCTCCAGCAGCTTCCGCGGGTCGAGCGTGGGCATGGAGACCTGGAGCACCGGAATGTCGGCCTCCGGGAACATCTCCACCAGGGGCACATACGCGCCATGATCGAGCCCGCGGTCCGGCACGTCCTGCACCGGCGTCCCGGCGCCGCGCAGCAGCTTCCGTACGGAGTCGGCCAGCTCGGGCGCCCCCGGCGCCGCGTACCGCACCGCGTAGTAGTGCTCGGGGAAGCCCCAGAAGTCGTACACCAGCGGCACGGCCTCGGTCGCGCCGAGCGCGAGCGGGGCCTCTTCCCAGTGCGCGGAGACCATCAGGATCGCCTTGGGGCGGGGCAGCGTCGCGGACCAGGCGGCCAGTTCGCCGGGCCAGACCGGGTCATCGGCCAGGGGCGGGGCCCCATGGGAGAGATAGAGGGCGGGCATGCGCTCCGCGACGGCGTTCATGGCGACTCCCGGTCTGTCGATCTGCCTGTGTCCGTGGACCGATCCGCCTGTGTCCCCGGACCCTTCTATTTGAACCCTCAAGCATTCACTTCTCACCCTAACCAGATCTAGTTTAACTTTCAAGAATGGGTAGAGTGGAATACATGACCATGGCATCCACCGGCAGCGGCGCCGGTACGGGCGGGGAGCCGCGCTGGCTCAGCGACGAGGAGCAGCGCGTCTGGCAGGCGTATCTCCAGGCCACCACGCTGCTGGAGGACCATCTCGACCGCCAGCTCCAGCGCGACTCCGGGATGCCGCATATCTACTACGCGCTGCTCGTGCATCTCGCGCGCGCTCCCCGGCGCCGGATGCGGATGACCCAGCTGGCCAAGGACGCCAAAATCACCAGGTCGCGGCTGTCGCACGCGATCGCGCGGCTGGAGCAGCACGGCTGGGTGCGGCGCGAGGACTGCCCCTCCGACAAGCGCGGACAGAACGCGTTCCTGACGGACCAGGGAAACGATGTCCTGGAGAAGTCGGCGCCGGGCCATGTCGCCGCCGTACGCCAGGCGATCTTCGACCGGCTCAGCCCCGAGCAGGTCGGGCAGCTCGGCGAGATCATGCGGGTGATGGCGGAAGGGCTCCAGCCGGAGGGTACGGGCGCGGATCTGCCCTGGCGCCGCTGAGACACGACGTTCCGCCGAAACGAATCCGCCCCGGTACCACCGCTGAATCGCGGCGGCACCGGGGCGGTTCCGTACCGTGGCGTGCCGTGGGACAGCGACCTCAGTGCGCTGTCGGCGCATCGCCACCTGTCAGTGCATCGCGACCGGCATCTTGATCTCGTCCTCCGCGCCCTCGGCACCCGAGGCGACCGGCGAAGCACCGGGACGGCCCGTGTTGATGAGGGTCACGGCGATCGCCGCGGCGACCAGCAGGATGCCGACCGCCCACCAGATCGCGCTGGAGAAGCCGGCCACCAGGGCCTGGAGCTCCAGCAGCTGCGCGTTGGTGGCCGTCGCCGCGTGGGAGGCGACGTACGCGGTCGTGGCCGAGGCCGCGATCGTGTTCAGCAGCGCCGTACCGATCGCGCCGCCCACCTGCTGCGAGGTGTTCACCATCGCCGAGGCGACACCCGCGTCACGCGGCTCGATGCCGTGCGTGGCGAGCGACATGGCCGGCATGAACGCCGTACCCATACCGAGGCCGAGCAGCAGCTCCGCCGGCAGGATCAGGCCGGTGTACGAGGAGCCGATCTCCAGCTGGGTCAGCAGGAGCATGCCGACGGAGGCGACCAGGAAGCCGGGGCCCATCAGATACCGGGGCGCCACCCGGGTCATCAGCCGGGCACCGATCTGGGTCGAGCCCGTGATCATGCCCACGATCATCGGCATGAAGGCGAAGCCCGTCTTGACCGGCGAGTACCCCTCGACCACCTGGAGGTAGTACGTCAGGAAGAGGAACAGACCGAACATGCCGATGATGGCGAGGCCCAGCGAGAGATAGACACCGGCGCGGTTGCGGTTGGTCACCACGCGCAGCGGCAGCAGCGGAGCCTTGACCCTCGACTCGACGGCCACGAACGTCACCAGCAGGACCGCGGCGGCGACGAAGAGCCCGATCGTCGTCGAGTCGCCCCAGCCGTTGGACTCGGCGCGGGTGAAGCCGTACACCAGCGAGACCAGGCCCAGCGTGGAGAGGACGACACCGGGGATGTCCAGGGCGGAGCGGTTGCGGCCGCCCGCGGGCTCGCGGATCACGAAGTACGCGCCCAGCGCGGCCACGATCGCGAACGGGATGTTGACGAAGAACGTCCAGCGCCAGTCCAGGTACTCGGTGAGGAATCCACCGAGGATCAGACCCACGGCGCCACCGCCACCGGCGATCGCACCGAAGATGCCGAAGGCCTTGGCCCGCTCCTTGGCATCGGTGAAGGTCACGGCGAGCAGCGAGAGAGCGGCGGGCGCGAGCAGCGCGCCGAAGACACCCTGGAGTGCGCGGGCGCCGAGCAGCAGCCCCTCGCTGGTGGCCGCGCCGCCGATGGCGGACGCGGCGGCGAAACCGATGAGGCCGGTGACGAACGTGCGCTTACGGCCCCACAGGTCGGCGATGCGTCCGCCGAAGAGGAGCAGACCGCCGAAGGCGAGGGCGTAGGCCGTGATGACCCACTGCTTGTTGCCGTCCGATATCCCCAGGTCCTGCTGGGCGGAGGGCAGCGCGATATTCACGATCGTCGCGTCGAGGACGACCATCAGCTGCGCGAGGGCGATGAACACCAGCGCTTTCCAGCGGCTGGGGTCGGCGGCCGTGGCACCCGGATCAGGGCGCCGTGTTTCGGCTGTTTTTGACATGGAGGTATCCACCTAAGGGTGCGTAAAGGCGAAAACGTACGTAAGCGCATGCGACGCTGCGTGACTTACGAAGTCATGGGGTCGACAAAGTCTTTGGTGCGGCCACTGCCACTGGGGCGCGAGCCGCTGGCCGCGGGCACGGGCCGGCGGGCCTCTGAGCTGAGCGGGCCACTGGAGCCGCCGGAGTCACTGGAGATGCCGGAGCCACCGCGGCCACGGTGTGGGCCACTGGTACAGGGATGGGCTACTGGGACTGTGGGGGCCTGGCCGCCGGGGTTCGCGGGCCTGGCAGGTGCGTTGGTTCAAGGGCGCGTCACGGAGCGGCGCGGCGCAGATCCTCCAGAGTCGCGGCGGAGCCGGCCAGTTCGGACCTGGCGGGTGCTTCCAGGCCGTCGAGGAACAGCTGGATGTGCCGGTGGGTGAACCGGTCCATACTCAGGCAGCCGGTGCCGGGCAGTGGGCGGGTGAGCTGGGACAGCGCGACCATCAGATCGCCGACGGCGACATCCGTACGCAGCCGCCCCGCCTGACGCGCCCGCTCCATGAGCCCTTCGACGACCGTCTCCAGACGCACACGCTGAGCGTCCAGATCGGGACGTTCCCTGTCGAACGCGGCGGACAGCATCGGGCAGAGCGCACCCACTCGTTCGTCGGCAGCGGCATGCACGAAGCGGCGCAGCGCGATGAACGGGTCGGACTCTTCAGCGGCGATACGGTCCGCCTGGTCGGCGACACTCTCCATGACGGAGCGCACTACGGCGTGAACGAGGGCGTACCGGTCGGCGAAGTGCCGGTAGAGCGTGGCATTGCCGATGCCGGCACGACGGGCGATCTCGTCGAGCGGGGCGTCGGGCCCGTACTCTACGAACATCTCACGGGCCGCCGCCACGATCCGCTCCCGGTTGCGCAGAGCGTCCGCGCGCGGACGGGGTACTCGGCGCGCTGGGGCTTCAGCTGCGGTGGCGGTCACGTCGAACCCTTCCCTCGGTCCTCGGTCGTAGCACTTCGTGGGTCGCAAGCGGGGATCGCTTCCCCGTTTCCCAGAGACACACGTGCAAACGGGGAAGCCATCCCCGGTTATTTCGCTCAAACATGTGAGCTGGGTCACCCTGCTCCATTCGGTGGCGGAAACCCACGATCGGCGCACCCAGCGAGCGCCGACACGCCGACCGACGCAGGGTGATCGAACAGCGCAGTCAGGACGGCCGACTGCCGCGGACCTTAAGGGCGACCGCATGCAGCAGAGGCGTCGGATACGCGGAGCCGGCGGGAGTGCCGGAGCCACAGGAGCCACGGAACAGACGGAAAACACGGAAGACACCAACGGAACCCGGAGCACCGGAAGTACCGGGGGCGCCGGATGCGCCGGAGACGCAGACAGTACGACCGGCCCCGGCACCGGCCCCGGACGCATCAGCGGCATCGCCGCCCGGGCCAAGGGCCCCCGCCGGCTCACCGCCCTCGCCGGCCTCACAGCGCTCACCCTCGCCGCCCTGACCACGGCGAGTTCGACTCTCCACGCCACCGCCCCCACCTCGGGGGGCCCGGGACTGGCCGTGGACTCCCCCCTCGGCCCGTGCCGTATCGCCCCGAACCCCGCCGTACAGATGTCGGAGGGCCTGCCCACCCCGGCCGGCTACTCCCGCTCCACGGGCAAGATCCGCGCCCTCAACCTCATGATCGACTTCCCGGACGCACCGGGCCCGGGAAAGGCGCTCGACCGGCTCTCCGAGTTCTTCCCGAAGACGTCGCAGTGGTTCAGGACCAGTTCGTACGGACGGCTCGACTACCGCCCCGAGGCCCCGCTGCGGGACTGGGTGCGGATGCCGCTGCCCTTCGCGGAGTACGGGATCGGGCGCGGGTCACCGTACGAGCCGGGCTACCGAAAGCTGGTCGACGACATCGTGGCTGTCACCGACCCGGAGGTGGACTTCAGGTCGTACGACCTGGTCAACGTGTTGGTCACGCCCAACGCCGGCCCCTCGGCGCTGGACACCGTCCTGTCCGTCACCTTCTCGGGCAACCCGGACGCCCCGCAGGCCGACGGCGCCCCGCTCTCCAACACGTCCTTCGTCTACAGCCGCCAGGACGACGGCTCGGGGTCGTACGCCGACACCGGCTACCGCGTGCTCCCGCACGAGAACGGCCATGTCTTCGGACTGCCGGATCTCTACACCGTGGACGGCGGCGGCTCGGTCGGCCACTGGGACATCATGTCCGAGGACTGGGGCGCCAACAACGATCTGCTGGGCTGGCACAAGTGGAAGCTCGGCTGGCTCGACGACGAACAGATCCGCTGCGCGTCCCGTGCGGGCAGCAGCGACCATGTGCTCGGTCCACTGGCTACCACGGGCGGGCCGAAGCTGGCGTTCGTACCGATCTCCAAGGAGTCGGGGTACGCGGTGGAGGTACGGACGCGCGAGGGCAATGACGAGGCGGTCTGCGAGCCGGGCGTCCTGATCTACCGCGTGGACTCCGGGGTCGACACGGGGCGCGGCCCGATCACCGTCGCGGACAGCAAGCCGAACAGCGGTGGCTGTACGCGCAGGCCCAACGTGCACGCGGAGCTGTCGGACGCGCCGTACCGGCCGGGGCAGACCTTCACCGACCTGGAGAACGGGATCAGGATCTCGGTGCTGACGCAGGAGCAGGACGGAAGTTTCACGATCAGGGTGAGACGTTCCTGAGCGCCCCCGCGCACGCCCTTGTTTTCCTTCCCGTCATTCCTCCCGCGCGCGGATGTGCTCCGCCACGGGATCCCGCAGCTCACGTTTGAGGATCTTGCCGGTCGGGTTACGCGGCAGCGGCTCCTCCTGTACGAGCACATGGGCCGGCACCTTGAACGCGGCGAGACGACGCCCGACATGAGCCCGCAGCTCCCCGGCGTCCGTCCCGGCCCCCGGCCTGACCCGCACCACCGCCGCGACCTCCTCGCCCAGCACGGGATGGGGGACGCCGAGCACGGCGGCGTCGATGACGTCCGGGTGGGCGTGGAGTACGTCCTCGACCTCGACGCAGTACACGTTCTCGCCACCGCGGACGATCATGTCCTTGATCCGGTCCACGACGCTGACGCGCCCGTCGTCCCGTACGACCGCGAGGTCACCGGTCCTGAACCAGCCGTCGCGGGAGAACGCCTGCGCGCTCGCCGCCTCGTCCCGCCAGTAGCCGCGTACGAGCGACTGGCCGCGCAGCAACAGCTCCCCCACCTCCCCCTCGGGCAGGGTCTGGCCGGCCGGATCAGCGATCCGCAGTTCGGTGACGGGCGTCGGACGTCCCACGCTCGCCGGGAACCGCCGGTAGTCGGCGCCGAAGTTGGCGAGCACGCCGCCGGAGGTCTCCGTCAGGCCGTAGCCGTTACGGGCCTCGATGCGCTCCCCGTAGCGGGCGGTGAGCCGGGCGACCAGATCGGGCGGCGCGGCGGCGCCGCCGGTGGCGAGCATGGTGAGGGACTCCAGCGGGTCGTTCCCGGCCGTCGCCTCCTCCAGGAGCTGGAGCGCGGTGGCCGGGACACCCGCGTAGTGCGTGACCCGGTGCTCGTGGATCAGCTCCAGGGCCCGCCGCGCGTCCCACTTCCGCATCAGGACGAGCGTGCCGCCGACGGCCATCGCCGAATAGAGGCTGGTGAACGCGGCCACATGGAAGAACGGGAAGGTCATGAGCGTGATGGGCGCGGGCCCCTGGCCGGGGATCTGCCCGCGCCCGAGGGCGGAGGCGGCGGCCTGGAAGCGGGGGTTCATAGCCGCGCCCGCCTGTGCGAGATGCGTGGCGACGGCGCCCTTGGGCCGCCCGGTCGTCCCCGACGTATAGCTGATGGTGGCGTCGTCCTCGGGCCGCACCTCGACGTCGGGGGGCGCGGCGGCGGGATCGGGGGGAGGCAGCTCCTCGTACCGCTCCATGCCGGCGCCGACCTCGCCGTCGTGGTGGAAGACGAGGGTCCGCACCCGCTCGCGCCCTCCCCGGCCCTCGGCCCATCGGCTGACGCGCGGCAGCCGCTCGCCGTCCACGAGCAGCACGCGCGGCGCGCAGTCGTCCAGCGCGTACGTGAACTCCTCCTCGGTCCACCAGGCGTTGAGGGGTACGGCGATCAGTCCCGCCAACTGCGCGGCCCAGAAGGCGATCTGCCACTCGGGGTGGTTGCGCATGGCGATGACGGCACGGTCGCCGGGGCGCAGCCCGTACGTATCGAGGAACCGGTTGGCGAGGGCGGAGGCGGCGGCGAAGAACTCCCCGTACGTATACGTCCGGTCCTCCGCCACCAGGAACGGCTGATCGCCGAACGTCCAGGTCGGCTCGACGAACTCGCGCAGGGTGCGTGGCCCTTCGGCGTAGACGAGCGAGCCGTTCTCGGCGCGTACGACGGCGAAGGGCGCCCCGGGCGCGGTGAGGATATGCGACACGGGCACCTCGGGAATCTCTCCAAGCGCTTGCTCAGTACGGGGGCGACGCTACTTCACCGGCTTGACGGAGTCGACCCGGGCCGCCCCCGCCCAGCGGCGCGTCCCTGGCGCCACGCCCGGTCAGTCCACCTGCGTCCCACAGGTGATGTTGAGCGCGGTCGCGGTCATGGAGCGGGCGCGGTCGGAGGCGGCGAAGGCGGCCACGTTCCCCACGTCCTCCAGCGTCGCCGCCCGCTTCAGCATCGTGCGCCGCTCGATGTCGTGGACGATGGCCTCGCGCCCGTCGAAGTCCGCGGGGAGCGTCTCCGCGATCCCGGCGGTCTGGAGCGTCAGCGCCCGGATCCCGTACGGCCCCAGCTCACAGGCCAGTTGGCGGCGCAGCGATTCGAGCGCCTGAAAGGCGACCTGGAGCCCGCCCAGGCTGAATTCGGGAGCGGGATCGCCGTACCCCCCGAACACCAGGATCACACCGGAACGTCGCGGCTTCATATGGCGCGCGGCGGCGCGCGCGGTCAGGAAGTTCGTCCGCAGGGCGGTCACGACGGGCCGTTCGAAATCCGCGAGCGCCATTTCGGCGAGCGGGGTGCCCTGCACATCGTTGTGCGCGATCAGATTGAACGAGACGTCGATACCGCCCGCCCGCTCGGCCACATCGTCGGCATGCGCGTCCACGGCCCGCTCGTCGAGCGCGTCCAGTACGGCGGTCTCGACCGCCCCGCCCTCGGCTCTGATCCCCGAGGCGACGCTCTCCAGCGGCCCGGGGGTCCGGGCGGCGAGGAAGACCCGCGCCCCTTCCCGCGCGAAGGTCCGCGCCACGGCGCCGCCGATGGCCCCGCTGCCGCCGTAGATCACGGCGTTCTTGTTCCTGAGCAGCATGTCCGCTCTCCTCCTGGCGTCCGGCCGAATGCGACGGAACGTACGCCCCGCCTCATTGAACGACCGCCGCGCCGCGCGAAACTCATCGCCCCTGGCCCGGATCGGACCGGCCGAGCGGTTCCCCGGCGCGCCGGTGCACGAGGAAGTGCCCGCGTTCCTGGAGCGCGTACGCGACGAGGGCCGACTGCCGAAGACCGCCGCCGCCCTGGGCCGGCGGCCACAGCGGCGAGATCGGGCACGTCCGCGTCCGGGACTCGACGCCGAGAATCGCCGGGTGTGGATGCACGGCTCCACCAAGACGGACCCCCGCTGATGTCCGCTCTCAGACGGGCTTCATCCGTTCCTGGAGCGGACATCGGCGGACCTCCGGGGTCGCGTCAGCTGATCCCCACCCCCACTGAGAAAGGGACCTCACCCCATGAACCGCCGGTGAGCGGTGTAGCTGGCTACACCCAGGGTTCGGGAGAGTGGTCCCTCGTGGCGGAGCCCGCCGGACGGGATCGTAGAGATCACTGAGGCACGCCGCGTCCCGGTCTCCGGACGACGCGGACGAAGGAAGCCTCTCTTCCCCCTTGTCTTGCACCGCCGATGTGGAGGCTTTCTCACCGTCATGGCAACTTTTCTGTATCACGTGGGCCGCGTCGCCTTCAGGTGGCGATGGTTCGTCACCTTTCTGTGGATAGCCGTCCTGGCCGCTGTCGGCTTTGCCGCCACGAAGGCCCCGGCCGCTCCCGATGACGGTTTCGCCATGCCGGGCATCGAGTCCCAGAAGGCGTTCGATCTCCTGGAGGAGCGCTTCCCGGGCTCGGCGGCCGACGGAGCGAGCGCCCGCATCGTGTTCATCGCGCCGAGCGGCGAGAAGGTCACCGCCACCGAGAACAAGGCCGTGATCGAGGATCTGGTCGACGAGGCCGCCGACGGCCCGCAGGTGGCCGGTGCGGTGAACCCCTTCCAGGCGAAGGCGGTCAGCGAGGACGGCACCACGGCCTATGCCACTGTTTCCTTCAAGACCCCTGCCGCCGACCTGACCGATGCCGGCAAGGAACACCTTGAGCGCGCCGTTGACCAGGCCCGGGACGCGGGCCTGACCGTCGAGATCGGCGGAGACGCCCTGGCGACGCAGCCGGCCGCCGGCGGGTCCGCCGAGATGATCGGCATCGCGATCGCGGCGGTGGTCCTGCTGATCACCTTCGGGTCCATGGCCGCGGCCGGGCTGCCGCTGCTGACCGCCGTCATCGGCGTCGCCGTCAGCATGACCGCCATCATCGCCCTGGGCAGCACGTTCGGGCTGTCCCTGACCAGCGGGACGCTCGCCTCCATGCTGGGCCTGGCCTGCGGCATCGACTACGCCCTGTTCGTCGTCTCCCGCTACCGCGAGGAGCGCGGAAAGGGCCGCGCGCCGAGGGAAGCCGCGGGAATGGCCGTGGGCACCGCCGGGTCCGCGGTGGTCTTCGCCGGCCTGACCGTCGTCATCGCGCTGGCCGGACTGTCGGTGGTGGGCATTCCGATGCTCACCAAGATGGGTCTCACCGCAGCCGGTGCCGTCGTCGTCTCCGTCCTCATCTGCCTGACCCTGGTCCCGGCCCTCCTCGGCTTCTGGCCCAACGCCGTGCTCGCACGCCGCATCCGCAAGGGCAAGAAGCCCCGCCGTACAAAGACCGACAACGCGGGCAGCCGCTGGGCACGCCTGGTGGTGCGTCACCCCCTGCCCGTGCTCCTGCTCGGCGTCGTGGGCCTGGGCGCGCTCGCGGTGCCTGCCGCCGACCTCCAACTCGGTATGCCCGGCGACGAGGCCAAGCCCACCTCCACCACCGAACGCCGGGCCTACGACGCCCTCGCCGACGGCTTCGGCCCCGGCTTCAACGGTCCGCTGACCATCGTCGTGGACGCCAAGGGCGCCGACGACCCCAAGGCGGCCGCCTCCGTGATCAGCCAACGGATCGCGGACACCAGCGGAGTCGTCTCCGTCTCCCCGGCGCGGTTCAACGAGGCCGGCGACGCCGCGGTGCTCTCCGCCACCCCGTCCACCAGCCCCACGGACGCTCGGACGATCGATCTGGTGAAGACCATCCGCGCCGAGCGCTCCGGCATCGAGCAGCAGTCCGGGGCCACCTATGAAGTCACCGGCAGCACCGCGATGAACATCGACGTCGCGAAGAAGTTCCAGGACGCGCTGGTGCCCTACCTCGTGGTCGTGGTCGGCCTGGCGATCGTGCTGCTGCTCTTCGTCTTCCGCTCCCTCCTGGTGCCGCTGAAGGCTGCCCTGGGCTACCTGCTGTCCGTGCTGGCCTCGCTCGGTGTGGTCGTCGCGGTGTTCCAGTACGGCCATGGCGCCGAACTCCTCGGCGTCGAACAGACCGGCCCGATCATGAGCATGATGCCGATCTTCCTGGTGGGCATCGTGTTCGGCCTCGCCATGGACTACGAGGTCTTCCTGGTCTCCCGGATCCGCGAGGCATACGTCCACGGTGACCGGCCCGGGCAGGCGATTGTCTCCGGATTCCGCACCAGCGCCCGCGTGGTCGTCGCCGCCGCGCTGATCATGATGGCGGTCTTCGCCGGATTCGTCGGCGCCAGCGAATCCATGATCAAGATGATCGGGTTCGGCCTGGCCGCCGCCGTCCTCTTCGACGCCTTCGTCGTCCGGATGGCCATCGTGCCCGCCGTGCTCGCCCTCCTCGGCGACCGCGCCTGGCGCCTGCCCCGCTGGCTCGACAAGGTGCTGCCCAGCATCGACATCGAAGGAGAGGCGATCACCCGCAAGCATCCCGCCCCTTCGGCACCGGTCGACCAGGACAACCCCGAACTCGTACTCAGCCGGTAGACCCGCACAACCCGGTGGCCGCCTCCCGTAGGCGGCCACCCCTTGAGACCGGGGCCACCATGGCGGTATCGGCCCCGCACTCGCCGAACCCGTGGGGACGGGGAACGGCGAGAACCTTGAGCCCGGCGGCGAGCACCCCCTGCTCGCCGCCGGGCTCAAGGACATTCACCGCCCAGGCGAGCGTAGCCAGCGAAGGGCTCTCCACCCCGCCACCAGTGCGAGTTCCCTGCCCGCTCAGCTGAGGCCGGCGATCAGGACATCAGGACCCGTTTTGCCAAGAAGCTGGAATCCGGCTCGGCCGAACATCTGGTGCTTGAGCGTCTTGATGCGATTGACGTGTCCTACGACGACGCCGGAGTTCCAGGGCAGGGTGAGGCCGACGAACACGGCGTCGCGGTCACGGTCGATCCCGGCGGCGAAAGTGTGGAGCTCGGGCAGGTCGTCCCTGCGGACAGCGTGGGGCCGGTCGGGGAGCCAGTCGGGGAGCCGCTCGCCCCGGCGCCCAGTGAGCATGGTCGCGAAGGTCCGGACGTCCGGTAAGGGCGTTGAGCGAGCCGATCGGTGCGCGCACCGGTGGCCTGTCGCCACAGGATGCCCGACGGTCCGGCATCAAGAGCTCCTGCTGTCCGCCATCGTCCTCCGCAGCGGCAGGTCCCTCGGCAACGCCGGAGCCGGGATGGACGGGGACATCGTCACGTTCGCCTTCTGAAGCGGCGCCGGGCCCTTCGCCCGCCCCGTTGCCTGGTTCCGGCCGATGGCGAAGACGTACAGGCGCAGCACCAGGAAACGTCCTATGCCGGCGAGCCCGGAAGCGCTGAGGTAGACGGCCTGCTCGCTCAGCATCCCAGCCGACGGCCGCACCACGTGCAGTATGAGCATCGCGACGGTGGTCACCGCGTAGGCGGCCGAAGCCGACCCCGCTGACAGCAGATGCTGACGCCATCCGGCCCGCCGCCCGGCCCCAAAGGTGAAACGTGCGTGGAGCTCCGTGCACAGGACGGTGGAGGCGACTGTGATCAGCGCGTTGGCCACCGCCCAGGGCATCAGCTGGGCAAGCAAGGCAACGGCGGCGCTGGAGGCTACCCCCACGCCGCCGCCGAACAATACGAACCGGGCGAAGGAAGCGAGTGGTGCGGGAGGGGCCGGGGGCCGGCCTGCGTCGTCCCGTTCGGTCCTCGTCCGCCCCACACGTCGCGCCTCACGATCCGTTCCCGGATTCGACGGGAGGAGCGGCTTCATGGGTTTCCTTCCGGACGGGGAGCTGTGAACCTCTGGGATCAGCTGGGTTCAACGGTGCCGCCGCCCGCTCGCCGGAACGAGGAGGTGCACTCCCGAACGCATGGTGTAGCGGGCTACACCGTGAGCGGAATGCCCGCTCCCGGAGCGGGGAATTAGCCTGGTCGGCATGCGAAGAACAGTGCGACAGGCGGCACGGGCCACGGTGCAGCTCGCGGGAGCCGCGGCCCTGGGCTTCTTCTCGTACCTGTTCGTCACCGTGCTGCTGTTCGTGGCCGCCGGCACGCTGCTGCTGGTCGGTGCCGGGTTGCTGCCGGAGGCGGTGCTGCTGGTGCGCCGGATGGCGGGGGCGAAGCGGCGCCAGGTGGAGGGGTGGACAGGGAGAGAGATCCCCGAGGCGTATCTGCCCCTGACAGGTCCGCTCCGGAAGCGGCTGCGCTCGGCGGTCCGCGACCCCGGCACGCACACCGATCTGCGGTGGATGCTCGCCTATTACGCCTACGGTTTGCTGGCTGTGCTGGCGGTGCCGCTGTGGGTGGTGGGACTGCCTGTCGACGGCGTGCGGTGCGGACTGCTGCGCCGAGAGGCGGTCGTGCTGCCGCTGATCAGCCGTGTCGCGGACCTCGATGCCGCGTGGTCGACCGCCCTGCTCAAGCCCTCGCCAAAGGCGCGGCTCGCCGAGCGTGTCGAGGAGCTGACCGCCACCCGGGCCGGCGCGATCGCCGCACATGGCGCCGAACTGCGCCGGATCGAGCGGGACTTGCACGACGGTACGCAAGCACGGTTGGTATCACTGTCCATGCGGATCGGCCTGGCGCAACGCGCGCACGGCCACGACCCGGAGACCGTGCGCAAGCTGCTCGCCGACGCCCAGGACCAGGCGCAGGAAGCGCTGACCGAGCTGCGGCACGTCGTACGCGGCATCCACCCGCCGATCCTCACCGACCGAGGTCTCGCCGGAGCCGTACGGGCACTCGCCGCGAGCAGCGGACTCGACGTCACCGTACGGGTGCAGGGCCTGGATGACGGGGCACTGCGCGGAGCCCGTGCCCCGGCGGCAGTCGAGGCGGCCGCATACTTCGTCGTGGCCGAGGCGCTGACGAACGCGGCCAAGCACAGCGGATCCGACCGGGCCGACGTGTGGCTCGCCCGCACCCTCACCGGGCTGCGGGTGTTGGTCCGCGACGAGGGTCGAGGCGGCGCCGACGAGAAGGCCGGCTCCGGACTGGTGGGCATACGGCGCCGAGTCGCCGCACTCGATGGAACTGTCCTCGTGACCAGCCCCCCGGGAGGCCCGACCGTGATCGACGTGGAACTGCCCTGCGTATGGTGACTGGACAGGGCCGGAACCCGCCGCGTGTGTGGTGACCGGGCCGGCGGCGCAGGGTCCCGGGTGTGACCGCTGGTCGGCGGGGGGGGGATCATCATCTCCGGCCAGGCTGCCCGACACGGAAACGGGCGGCCCCCACGCGCCGGACATGCGCACGGGTAGCCCCGCAGCTGCGAGTTCTGGGCCGTGTCAGTGTTCCTCGCCGCTCTCCTCGTGCTCGCTCCCGGTGAACCAGCTTGCCAGCCTTGACAGCGCGGCGGACATGCCGGGTGCGAGATCGAACCCGGCACTCTGGTCGTCACAGCGAGAAGCCTCCACAGCCCACATGCCTGCGCCCCATCAGCCGCTCCGTATGGCACAGGACATGCCATAGACCGCCATCAATCACGCAACGGACTGATCAACATCGTCAGGCACTCCCGCGCGGGAGCATCGCGCCTCCGCCCACACCCGACGAAGAGAGTAAACGCCCACGTCAGAGCCATCTTGCCTGCAGAACCGAGCCTCTGCACGGCCGGGGCCAACCCTCTGTCGCCCAATCCGCTACCCTGTCTGGGGTCGGGAGGTCACCCCCTGTGCCTGCTCAACCGTCGCTCCCAAAACGGTCAGGAGGCTAGGGGCAAATCGTCTGACCTGGGACTTTGGTCTGACCGAGCGCGGATTCCCTTCTGGGTTTTCGACAAGGTTTTCCACAAGCCCTCGCCTTCGCCTTCGTAGCTCAGGGGATAGAGCACCGCTCTCCTAAAGCGGGTGTCGCAGGTTCGAATCCTGCCGGGGGCACCATGTAGTAATGCGCTGAACTGCTGCTTTCAGGCCGCAGAGGCGGTCTTCTCGACCCCGGACCTCCAGTCCGGGGTCGTTTTGCCTGCCACTCGCGAGACTCACCGGCGAGGCAGGAGTCCTGACCTGGGGCGGCGGGCGGGGGTCAGGTGCAGTTGAGGTTCATCTGGGCCGCCGCGTGGTGGGCCCCGTAGCGGTCTTCGCTTCCCCAGTCCCTGCCTCTGTCGAGGAGTTGGACCGAGAAGGACTCGCCCTCGACCCGGTAGCTGCCCACGCTCACCAGGCTGCCGCGGTGGGCGGTCTGGCGGACGCCGAAGGCGGCGTAGGCGGATGAGGTGTCGGTGGGGTCGCGGAGGACGCGGTAGACGGTGGGGTGGCCCGCTGTGTCGGCGGGGCGGCCGCTGTCGGGGACGTAGACGGCCAGGGCGCACTTCTCGTATGCCTTGCCCAGCTTCCAGGACCAGGTCGCCGTGGAGCCGCGGTCCTGGGCGGGGCTGCCCGACATGGGGACGGCGGAGAAGCGGCCGTCGCACGAACCGCCTTTGTAGCCGCCGTCGGTGACGGTGTACCAGGCGGCGTCGCCGTTCTCGAAGCGGCCGTGTTCGGTGTACTCGCCCGAGGCGCAGCCGGGGCCCGCCCACGCCGAGTAGCCCGGCTCCGGGGAGCGGGACTGGTCGGGGTCCGGGCCCGGGGAAGGGGTCTCGTCGGGGTCCTGGGTCGCGGTCGGGGAGCCGGTCGGGGACGCGGATGAGCCTCCGCCGCCCAGGCCCGGCAGCTCCGGTGGGCCGATCCTCGTCGGGACCCCGCGCGCGCCCGCGCCGTCCGCCCCGCTGCCGCCTCCCGAGCCGGTCACCAGGGCAAGCGTCGCGCCCAGGGAGCCCAGCGCCAGCGCCACCACCACCGTCACCCTCGCTGGCACCGTCACCGACAGGCGCTTGCGCGAGCGGCGGCCGGTGTGGGCCGTATACCGCTCAGGCTCGCCCGCGACGGTGTCGCACACGGGGCACACCACACCCGGCAGCGATACGCCCCGGCCAATCCCGCACCGTTCGCACCTCATGCCGCCTCACTGTGACTCCTCCACCCCGTAGACGGGGTGGCTTCTCGCTGTGCCTGGCGGGCGTTGCGACGGACCAGCCCGGCCCGTAGAACATTGGTCGCTCCGACCTCATCGGCGTGCGCCTGGTGGCCGCACGAGACGCAGTGGAACTTTTCCTGCGTGAGCCGGTTCCCCTTCGCGGTGTGCCCGCATTCGGGGCACTCGCGGGAGGTGTTGCGGGGGTCCACGGCGATCACTTCCCGTCCGGCGCTTTCAGCCTTGGCGTGCAGGATCGTCAGGAACACCCCCCATCCGGCGTCAGCGATCGAGCGGTTCAGCCCGGCCTTGGCGGCGGCCCTGTTGGACAGAAACGCCCCCGGCTTGTCAGGGTCGGGCTTGGGGGCGGGCGTCATGCTCATGTTGCGGATCTTGAGGTCTTCGTGCGCGATGAAGTCGTTCTCGCGGATCAGACCGTTGGCGGTCTTGTGTGCGTGGTCGAGGCGCCGGCGGCGCACCTTGCCATGCAGGGCCGCGACACGTTCCACGGCCCGCTGGTGGTTCTTGGTGCGGTTCTTCGCCTTGCGGCGCGGGTACCGGCTCAGTGCCTTCTGTGCGGCTGCGAGCTTCGCGTCGGCCTTGCGGGCGTGGCGGGGATTGGCGACGTGCTCACCGTTGGAGGTGGTGAGGAACGAGGCTATGCCGAGGTCGATGCCGACCACGGACCCGGTCGCGGGCAGCGGCTCGGGCTGGGACCGCTCAGCGGTAAGGACGACGTACCACTTGCGGCCCTCGCGCTTGACCGACACGGTCTTGACCTTGCCGACCACCGGCCGGTGCTGGTTAACCTTGACGTGGCCGACGCCTTGGAAACGCACACGGGTGACAGGGTCGTGCGGGGTGGAGTCCCAGCGGCAGCCGTCGCCGTCCTTGGGGAAGTCGACGGTGTCGAACCAGTTCACTCCACGGAAGCGGGGACAGCCGGGCTTGTCCCCGGCCTTCACGCGCCGGAAGAATGCCTGAAACGCCTTGTCGAGGCGGCGCAAGGTCGCCTGCTGACTGGAGAACGACCAACGTCCTTGCCGCTCAGGGTCGAAGCCCCGGATGTCCTTGAGCTGCGCGGACTGCTGCCCGTACCTGATGCTCGCCTTCGAACTGTGCCGGTAGGCGTCGCGGCGTTCCTGTAACGCCCCGTTGTAGAGCGAGCAGTGATCGCGCAGCATCTCGCCCAGCACGATCGCCTGGCCCACGGTGGGCCGCATGAGGAACTTGTACGCACGGATCATCCGGCCCACCCCCATTCTGGTCGAGTTCGTTGATTCTACGCTTGGTGTACGTCACCACGCTGGGAAACCAAATGCCGATATCCGCCGGGGCTGTCACGTCGTCCACAACCTTCACGCCCACTTGGTTTTCGTGACCAAGTACCGGCGCGGAGTCTTCAACGACGAGATGCTGACCAGGTGCGAAGAGATCACGCGGAACGTCTGCACGGACTTCGGCGCGGACCTGATCGAGTTCAACGGCGAAGAGGACCACGTACACCTTCTCGTGCGCTACACGCCGAAGGTCGCCCTGTCCTCCCTGGTCAACTCGCTCAAAGGCGTGTCATCTCGATACCTGCGACAGGCGTTCACCAGCCACTGGCCACATCAACCGCTTTCATCATGCACGGCCAATTCTGGTCCGGCTCCTACTTCGCAGGCTCCTGCGGTGAGCGCCGTTGAGCATCGTCAAGCAGTACATCAAGCAGCAAAAACGCTCGTCGTAGCCTGCGAATCGGAGCAGCCCTGAGATCCGATTCCTCCCCGCCTAAAGGCGAGGATTCCCTCCGAAGAGGAGGATTCCCTCCGAAGAGAGGGATGGAGGATCCCGCCACTCTCCGGCAGCAGAAGCTCACGATTGGTTGGTTGACCTTTCCCCAAGGTCAGAGCGCACCGTCGGGTCACCGGGCCGAAAGCGGTCCGGTGACGGAGGATGGGGCCTCGTGGAACTGCTCACGATCGGCGAGTTCGCGGCGCGGTCGCGGCTCTCGCCCAAGGCGCTGCGGCTGTACGACCGGCTCGGTCTGCTCACTCCCGCGCGGGTCGACGCGGTCACCGGCTATCGCTGGTACCGCCCGGACCAGGTGGAGCGCGCCAGGCTGGTCGCGCTGCTGCGGCAGCTCGACATGCCGCTGGCCAGGATCGCCGAAGTGGTCGCGCTGCCGGGTGAGCGGGCCGCCGACGAGGTGGCGGGCTACTGGACCGGGGTCGAGGAACGCCATGCCGTACGGCGCGAGGTCGCCGGCCATATCCGTGACCGACTGTCGGGCAGGAGAACCCACATGTACGAGGTCAAGATCATCGACACACCGGAGCAGGCCGTTCTCACCGAGCGCAAGCACGTGCTCTCCGACGAACTGCCACGCTGGATCCCCGCCGCCCTGGACCGGCTGGAGAAGGCCGCCGGCGCATGTGGAGGCGTCTCGGGCATCCCGTTCGTCGCGTACTACGCGGCGGTGAGCCCGGACAGCGACGGGCCCGCGGAGGCGTGCGTTCCGGTCGCGGACATCGCGGCGGCGGAGGCGTACGCGGCGGCGAGCGGCCGTCCGGATACGGGCCGTACGACCACGCTGCGCATCGAACCGGCGCAGCGCCTGGCGTACGTACGCATTACCAAGGCCCAGGTGGCGCACCCGCAGATCCTGTCCGCGTTCGAGGCGGTCGAGGAGTGGATCGCGGCCCAGGGGCTGTCGGTCAGCGGGCCCTGCCGTGAGATCTACTTCGCCGACTGGGACGCCGCGTCGGCCTCGGACGAGGTCTGCGACATCGCCTTCCCTGTGGGTGAGGTGGGTGAGGTGGGTACGGCGGGCAACGCCACCACGGCGGGCTAACCCCCCGCACGCGCCTCCCGCGCCGCCCCCTTCCACTCCGCCGCCGCCGTCGTCATCGCCTCCACCACCCGACGGCCGCGGGCCGCGTCCTCCCGCACCGTACGGCTGAACTCCACATGGATGAAGGGGACTCCGTCGTCCGCCGCGAGCCGGCCCTGCTTGTTCGTACGGCCGGCCAGCGGGCACTTGGAGGACCAGGCGCGGCACACCCGGAAGCCGTCGTCCGTCAGCGCCCGCGCCAGGGTGACGGCCTGCGGCCGGCCCTCGTCGCCCGCGCCCGTGGACACCACCGCGTCGTGCGCCCGGGACGTCTTGTCCGCGAAGCCGTGGATCTGGATGCCGGGGAGGCCGCGGGCGACGAGTTCCGCGCAGACCGCGTGGAAGACCGTGTCCGTACGGTGGGCGACGTCCGCGGCGTTCCCCTCGCCCGCCGCGCGGTGGGCACCGGCCACGACCAGCACCCCGCCGGGCACGCCGCGCAGGACGCCGGCGCCGAGGGTCTCGCTGTACGCGTCGGCGACGGGGTGCGGCACCTGCACCGAGAAGTGGGCGGGCGCGTCGAGGTCGATGTACACCCGCCCCCAGCCGCGCACGCCCTCGCGGGCCCGGTCGACGATCTCCGCGTACCGCCGCCCCTTCGCGGTGTCCCGGAGGATGTGTACGCCGAAGTCGACCTCGGCGAGCTTGCGTTCGGCCTCACCGCGCTTGCCGTCGAGATAGAGTCCGACCCCGGCGGCGACGGTCTCGCGCTCGACGCGGTTGGGCGGCAGGAAACCGGCGTCGGGCACGGTGTCCGCGGCGAATCCCGCGATCCGGCGTTCCAGATCGAGGTCGGTGCCGGTGGCGGGTGCGGAGGGTTCGTCGGAGTGCCGGTCCAGGACCGGGGTGACGATCACCACAGCTGCCGCGATCAAGACCCCGACCAGCAGGCTTGCCATGATTGTTATCTTCACGGTCGGAGATCGTGTCATATGACGTTCAAAATACCTATGTGAAGCTACCCCTCCCTCTCCTCCGCGGGCGACGCGCCGCTGCCCGTACGGTCTCCCGTACGGCCCTCCGCACCGCCGCGACAGCCTGTCTCGCCACCTGTCTCGCCACGGCCGTCGCGGGCTGTTCCGTACTCGGCTCCGGCGACGGGGGCGCGGACGCCAAGGGAGGCGGAGGCCCGTCGTTCACGGTCGCCGCGGCCGGTGACGTACTGATCCATCCCCCGCTGACGGATCAGGCGAGGAAGGACGCGAAGGCCACGGGCGGCAAGGCCGGGACCCTCGACTTCGCGCCGCTGATGGCCGGGGTGAAGCCGGTGATCAGCAAGGCGGATCTGGCGATCTGCCACATGGAGCCGGTGGTCGCCAAGAAGGGCGGGCCCTACGAGGGGTTCCCGAACTTCCAGGTCCCGCCGGAGATCACCACCACGCTCAAGGACATCGGCTACGACACCTGCTCGACGGCGTCGAACCACTCGATCGACCACGGCGAGGCAGGGGTGCGCCGCACCCTGGACGCACTCGACGCGGCCGGTCTCAAGCACACGGGCTCGGCCAGGAGCGAGGCCGAATGGGAGAAACCGCTCATCATGGACGTGAAGGGCGTGAAGGTGGCGCAGATCTCCTTCGCGTTCGGCTTCGTCCGTAACGAAGTTCCCGCGGACAAGCCCTGGTTGGCCAACAAGACGTCCTTCAAGGCGATCAAGGAAGCCGAGCAGCGGGCCCGCAAGGCGGGTGCGGACGTGGTCATCCTCAGCATCCACTGGGGACGTGAGTACCAGTCGGCGCCGAGCACCTCACAGCTGGAGCTGGCGCGCCGTATCGCGAAGAAGACCGGCATCAATCTGGTGATCGGGCACCACGCCCATGTCGTGCAGCCGATGGAGAAGATCGGCAACACCTGGATCGCCTACGGCCTCGGCAACCAGATGGCCCGGCACGAGGTGCCGAACGGCCAGTCCGAGGAGGGGGCCATCGGCTGGTTCACCTTCACCAAGCGCGGCGGCGAGTGGGACGTACAGGCGCAGTACCTGCCGACGTTCGTCGATGTGCCGCCGGAGCCGGAGGACCCGGAGCAGCCCGACAAGCTCCCGACGGGCGCGGTCACGGACTACCGGCTGGTGAATGTGGCGCGGGCGCTCAAGAACGGCAAGCCGGAGAGCGGCACACCGGACGAGGGGAAGAAGTACACCGAGGTGCAACTCGCCCGTTACCGGCTGGCCTTCGACCGTACACAAGGCACCATGCTGAATCGCGGCGCGGTGAAGGACGGCCTGACACCTCTTGAGGAGCCGCCCAACTAGCTTGCGTCCGGCGACTTTTCGGTCCGCCGGGGTCTTCGGCCGCAGATCTGACGGCCCAAAGCCTGGCGGACCGGAGTCCCTTCGGCACGATTCCCCCTGACGGGGTCTGTCGGCCGAGGGTTCCGCATGTCCGGTACGTAACATC
The DNA here is from genome assembly GCF_000718095.1 of Streptomyces scopuliridis RB72. Taxonomy (GTDB): domain Bacteria; phylum Actinomycetota; class Actinomycetes; order Streptomycetales; family Streptomycetaceae; genus Streptomyces; species Streptomyces scopuliridis. The sequence goes on from NZ_JOEI01000007.1 coordinate 312,134, forward strand.
TGTAATACAGATCACACGCGCTGTTGTCCGATTTTGCACAACCATTCGATGGCGCGACCGGTCCTTATTTCGCGCGTGGGACGCGTGGGAGCGGTGGGGGAAATCCCCCCTACCCCTCATGCCCACACGCACTCGACTTCACGCCTGCGCGCACGCGCGCGTTCCGGCGCTGCCCGCACCACGCTGAGAGAGGTACCCCATGGCCGTTTCGTCGGCGAAACGGCGGCACAAGGTCCGCAGACGGGCCGACATGTCGCTCCTGGGCGGCATACGCCCGCCGATCGCGGTCCTCTCGGCCCTGCTGCTCGCGCTGGCCGGGCTCACGGCGCTCGGGTTCGGCAAGCCGGACAACGAGCCCCTGCCCACGGCCGTACGCACCTCTCAGCAGCACTTCGCCGAGGACGGCGCCATCGCGTTGCGGGCGTCGCTCGACGAGTCCATCACCGACCTGAACCGGACCGCGGCGCTCTTCAACGCGGGCGACCCGGTCTCCGCGGACACCGTCCTCGACAAGCTCGGGAACGTCTACCAGAAGTGGCGCGGCTCGGCGATCGTCGAGATCACGTCGGGCAAGCTGCTCGCGGCACGCGGCGAGAACGTCCCGCTCCTCGCGGTCGACCGGGAGAAGCTGTCCGAGAAGGACGGTCTCGCGCCCCGGATGGTCCGGCTGAAGAACGGCGAGACACGGCTGCTCACCTTCGCCCTGCTGTCCTGGGAAGGGAAGCCGCAGCAGCTCCTGATCACCTCGAACAGCCTGAAGGTCCCGGGCATCAGTCTCGGCAAGTTCCGGGTGATCGCCGTGGTCGACTCGGGCGGCACGATCCTCAGCAGCGACGGACTCCGGGCCGCCGAGGACATCCCCTCGAAAACCGTCGAGGACGAGGTCAAGGAGACCAAGAAGCAGCTCCGCACCTTCGCGAAGCTCGCCGCCGAGAAGTCCGCCGCGAACCCCGTCACCACCAAGGAGCCGGGCTCCGGCGGGTTCTTCGGCGTCAGCGGCACCATGACCGGCTCCCGCATCAGCCAGGAGCGTCCGGTCGTCGGTTACGCCACGCTCGCCGCGCCCGAGGCCGGCGGGTCCACCGACGCGACCGGCCTCGGGCTGTCCGTGGTCACCCTGGTGACCGTCCCCGAGAACACCAGCCGGGTGACCGACCCGCTGTTCGGCCTGGTGGCCGCCGCCGCGCTGCTCGTGATCGGCGCGCTGGCGGTGGCCCTGCTGCTCGGTACGGTCCAGCGCCCGCTGATCCGGCTCTTCTTGGAGAGCCGCCGCCTCAGCCGCGGCGATCTCACCCGGCCGGTGACCGTGCCCCGCTTCGGCGAGGCGCGCCGGATCGGGGACGCGCTGGAGCGGCTGCGGCTGCAACTGCTCGGCGGTACGCCCGCGGAGACGAGCGACGGTAACGACGACGCCAAGCGGCGGCGCGGACGGCGCGTCGGCACCCGCGCCCTGCTCGCCGGCGGCGGGATCCTGCTGCTCATCTGGTCCGCCCCGATGATGCTGCTGCTCAACCGCGCCGGTGACACCATCGTCGTACCGCAGCAGCTCGTCAACGACCAGCGCGACCGCACCGACACCCTCACCGACCGGGTGCGCCGCGCCCTCAACGAGGGCCACGCCGACCTGCTGTCCGTCGCCACTCTCATCGGTGACCAGACCGCGCCCGCGGACATGGCGACCGTCCTCGAACGCACCATGACCGAGCACCCGCGCTACCGCTCGCTGTACGTGCTCTCCCCCGACGGCACGGTCCTCGCCAAGGCGGGCGACAGCCCGCAGCACCCCGGCGGCAAGCGCACGGGCAACGCCCCGATCGCCGTGCTCAGCACCGACTCCAAGGAACCGCAGGTCGCCGGATACGCCGAACTGCCCGGCCGGGACGGCGCGCTCGTGGTCGGCGAGTTCCGCGTCGACTTCCTCAACTCGCTGCTCAAGCGCCCCGGCCTCGGCCAGATACGGATCGTCGACGCCGAGCGCCGGATCGTGGGCGCCAACACCGGCTACCGGGCGTTCCAGAAGCTGCCCTCCAGCAGGCTCGACTCGCTGGTCTCGGCCACCGGCCAGAAGGTCGGCCTCAGCCCGCGCCCCAGCGGGGTGCTCTTCCGCGACGGTGACGGCATCCAGATCGCCGCGGCGGCCCCGTTCGCCGGCGGCGGCGCCGCGAAGTCGCTCGGCTGGACCGTCGTCAGCTGGCAGCCCGCCTCCGCCCTCGCCATCCCCGAGTACAGCGCGCAGAACCGTACGGTGCTCGCCGGGCTGCTCGGGGTCACGGCAGCCGCCGCCTGTCTGGGCTGGCTGCACATCGTGGTCGTACGTCCGCTGCGCGAACTGGCCAGGCAGGCCGAGACGCTGGCCGACGGCGACCGCCGCACCGTCCTCTACCCGCGCCATCACGACGAGGTCGGGGCCATCACACGCTCCCTGGAACTGCTCCGCCAGCAGCTCCAGGAGCAGCGCAGGCGCGAAGGCGCGCCGTCGGCCCTCGCCGAAAGGATCTGACCGACCGTGCTCTTCCTCTATTTCGTGCTGCTCGTGTGCAGCGCGATCCTGCTGGTCGCCGGACTCGTCGAACAGCGACGGCACTTCACCAACCTGAACCGCATACCCTCCCGGGTGCTGGTCAACGGCATCCGCGGCAAGTCGTCCATCACCCGGCTGTGCGCGGGCGCGCTGCGCGGCGGCGAGCTGATCACGGTCGCCAAGACCACCGGTACGGCGGCCCGGTTCATCCACCCGGACGCGACCGAGGAGCCCGTCTACCGCAAGTTCGGCATCGCCAACGTGGTGGAGCAGATCGGCATCGTGCGCCGGGCCGCCGCGTACAACCCCGACGCGCTGGTGATCGAGTGCATGGCCGTCATGCCGGCGCTCCAGGAGATCAACCAGTCGAAGCTGATCCGGTCCACGATCGGGGTGCTGTGCAACGTACGTGAGGACCATCTCGCCGAGATGGGCCCGACCCTCGACGACGTGGCGCGCTCGCTCTCCCGCTCCATGCCGGAGGACGGCATCTGTGTCACCGCGGAGAAGGACCGGTTCGCGATCCTCCAGGAGGAGGCCGACGCCCGGAACTGCCAGCTGATCTACGCGGATCCGGAGACGGTCTCCGACGAGGAGCTGCGCGGCTTCAGCTGGTTCACGTTCAAGGAGAACGTGGCCATCGCGCTGAAGGTCGCCGAACTGCTGGGCGTGGAGCGCGAGACCGCGCTCCAGGGGATGTACGACGCGCCGCCGGACCCGGGTGTCCTCTCCGTGGAGCGCTACCTCACGCCGGACGCCAAGCGGCTGCGGTTCGCGAACGTCTTCGCGGCGAACGACCCCGAGTCGACGCTGATGAACATCAACCAGCTGCTCGATCTGGGCGCGATCAACCGTCCGCTCCATGTGGTCATCAACTGCCGTCCCGACCGGGTCGAGCGCAATGGCCAGATGGGCGAGATCATCCCCGAACTCCAGCCGGAGAAGGTCTTCGTCATCGGCCATCCGGCGAAGAGCGCCATCGACGCGATCCCGGCCGAGTGGCGCTCGCGCGCGGTCGACCTGGGCGGCGACAAGCGCGACCCCGAGGAGTTCATGCGCGAGCTGCTCGGCATGCTCGGGCCCGACTCCTCACTGGTCGCGATCGGCAATATCCACGGCCAGGGTGAGCTGCTGCTCGAACACCTCGCGGAGCTGCCGCCGGACGAGACGCCGGACCCGGAGGACGGGCCCGCCGACCCGCCCGCCGCCGTTCACACCCCGGCAGAGAGCCAGGGGCAGATCCCGGCTCAGGCCCAGGTGTCGGACACCGTCGCCATCCCGGTCGTCTCCGCCGACGCCCGACCCGGGACCGCCCCGCAGCAGAACCAGCAGAACTCGCAGGGGCAGCAGGGGCAGCAGGGGCAGCAGGAGCACCCGCGTCATGACGAGACGGTGGCGCTGGTCCGCTACGCGCCGCGCCTCGACCCGTTCCAGCCCTACCCGGAGGCGTACGAGCAGCGCTACCAGCAGCGTCCCGCCGCCGGACCGCCGCGCGAGCGCGGCCTGTTCGAACCGGTCCAGATGCCGGAACCGACACAGGAGCAGACGCCGGCCCCGCAGTCGGCCCCGCAGCCGGGCAGCTCGCAGCCCGGCCCGTACGGCTCCGGCGATCCCGCGCAGCACCACCCCTCGTCCCACCAGCAGCCGCACCACCCCGAGTACCCGCAGCTCCCGCACTCCCCGAACCCCTCGCACTCCGTGGCGCCGCAGAACCCAGGAGAACCCCGTTGATCCCCGCAGTCCTCACCCCCGAGATCGCCGCGATCGGCATCGGTCTGGGCCTGATGTTCTCCCTGATCTGCTATCTCACGACGAACCTCTCCCCCGGCGGCATGATCACGCCGGGCTGGCTGGCGCTGACCCTCGTCGAGGACCTCCAGCGCGCGGCCATGGTCGTCGGCGTGACCGTACTGACGTACGCGACCACGCTGCTCGTCCAGCGCTTCGTGATCCTCTACGGAAAGCGCCTGTTCTCCGCGGTCGTCATGATCGGTGTGCTCCTCCAGGGCACTGTGATGATCGTTCTCTCGCTCGAATTCCCGCTGATGTACGCGAACCAGACGCTCGGCTTCATCGTCCCGGGTCTGATCGCCTACCAGCTCGTACGCCAGCCCAAGGGCGCGACCATCCTCGCCACCGGCACGGTCACGCTCACGGCCTATGTAGTCCTCACCGCCGGCATCCTGCTCGGCGCCCTGCCGTCAGCCTGACCAGCCCACCCACGGGAGCCGAATCCTCATGAGTGCCAAGTCCAAGCGCGGCCGTCCTGTCCTGCATGCCGCGACGGTCCTCGCGCTGCTGGCCGGCAGCGCCTATCTCACCGTTGAACTCCGCAAGGACGAGCAGGCGAAGGCGCCCGCCGTCCAGGCCATCACCGACATCCCCGCGCTGACGTCCGGGAACGGGAGCACGGCCGGCGAGCAGACCTGGGAGCGGCTGCAGAACCCGGCACGCTCGGTGCTGCGCGGCGGCGACGGCGACATCCTCGCCACCTTCACCGACGACGCGCGTACGGCGACCCTCACCGGCCCCAGCCGTACGTTCGAGGAGCCGACGAACACCAAGTCCCGGGTGGTCACCGAGAACTGGGTGCGGCTCATGCCGGAGGCGTGGAAGAAGGGCGCCGAGAAGGAGAAGTGGTTCAAGGACTGGTTCAAGGAGTACTACGGCAGCGAGGAGGACGACATCTTCGCGTTCGCCTTCCAGTACACCGAGGGCGCGCCCATCAAGAAGGACGACGAGGGCGTTCCGTACGCGGGCGACGCGTACTTCGGACCGATCGACGAGTCGAATCCCACGAACCGCCTGGAGCAGTCCGACTTCTACGACTACCTCGGCATCCCGTACACCTTCCGGGACGGCACCACCATGCAGCCGGAGCAGCCGAAGTACCGTGCGCTGGACTGCTCGGGCTTCATCCGGACGGTGTTCGGCTATCGCGCCCGCTACCCGCTGATGGGGACCGACAAGGCCGGCGACGGTCTGCCGCGCACCGCCAACGGCATGACGCGCTCGGACGTCGGCGTGGACATCTACAAGCTGCAGGGCCCCGCCCCCTGGTACACGCGGCCGGAGTCCACCAGCAAGCTCCAGCCGGGCGACCTGGTGTTCTTCAAGATGGACAAGCGGACCGGGAACCGGATGGACCATGTCGGCCTGTACGTGGGCAACGACACCGACGGCCACCAGATCTTCGTCTCCAGCCGCAAAGAGGTCAACGGCCCGACAATCGGCGACCAGGGCGGCACCTCGCGCCTGGACGGGAACGGCTTCTACGCGGGGCTGCTGCGGGCGGCGAAGCGCCTCTGACGTACGGCGGGGGGGGGGGGGGGGGGGAAACCAAACTACGGTTTTTCCCCCCCCCCCCCCCCCCCCCCCCCCCCCCCCCCCCCCCCCCCCCCGAGCACGCTCTTGCCCTCCTCGTCGACGAGACCGAGCCACGGCGAGTACGGGATCCGGATCAGCACCCGTCCGGCCGACTTCACATGGATGGTCAGCTCGCCCGCGCCCGCCCGGTCGACCGTCGCCGGCGGATCGGCCAGCGGCATCGGGTCCTCGACGGCGAAGAGCTGCCAGTTGGCGTCGCCCCAGACATGCTCCAGATAGGGCAGGCCCTTCTGGACGAGTTCGGCCTCAAGGCCCGCGCCGGAGTCGGGCTTGCCCTTGGGCAGCACCACGTAGTGCACGGCCCAGCGGTCCAGCCAGCCGCGGTAGCTCTCGGCGGTCAGGGTGTCGTCGTAGAAGAGCGGGTTGCGCTCCATGTCCGCCTGGCGGTTCCAGCCGCGGGCGAGATTGACGTACGGGGCGAGCGCGGATGCCTCGCGGTGGCTGCTGGCCGGTACGACCTCGACCCGGCCCTTGGCCGCGCCGGTCCGCTGCAACTGGTTGACCAGCGGCGCCAGTTCACGTGTCCAGGACGCGGTGGGCGCCGTACGCACCATGTCGTCGACGCCCTTGAAACCTATCCAGAAGTTGAGCCCGGCGAAGGCGAGCACCAGCGCGTACCAGCGGCGTGACCGAGGGGCCGCGTACGGCAGGGCCGCGAGCAGCACCACGCCCGCTATGACCATCGCGAACCGGGAGACATTGGACCCGATCTGCGAATCGATCACATAGGTCAGCAGCACCCCGACGCCGTAGACCGCCGCGGCGACCCGGACCGTACGCCACGCCCTGGGGACGAGCACGAACACGAGCACCGCGAAGAGGAAGGGCAGCGAGGCCGTCCCCACCGACATCGGCTGCGTCCCGGAGAACGGGAACAGCCAGGAGGAGAGCGCCACCACGGCGGCCGGCGCGAGACCGAGCGCGTACGCCCCGGGGCGCCGCTTGTTGAGGAACAGCGCCGCCGCGACGACCCCGAGGAACAGCCCGGCCACCGGGCTCGCCGCGGTCGCGAGAGCGGCGAGCGGGGCGGCGGCGACCGCCTTGGCCCAGCGCTTCGTCCGCCAGCGGTACGGCCAGCAGAACACCGCCGCGACGGCGCCGAGCGCGAACATCATGCCGAGGCCGAAGGTCACCCGCCCCGACAGCGCGTTGCAGAGGAACGCGAAGACCCCGGCGAGCGAGCACGCCACCGGGTTACGGACGGCCCGTACCCGGACCAGGATCAGTGAGGTGAGAGCCGCGGAGACGGTCCCGGCGATCATCATCGTCGTACGGACGCCGAGGACGGACATCAGATACGGCGAGACCACGCTGTACGAGACCGGATGCATCCCGCCGTACCAGGCGAGGTTGTACGCGGAGTCCGGGTGCCGGCCGACGAACTCGGCCCAGGCGTCCTGTGCGGCGATGTCGCCGCCGCTGTTCGCGAAGAAGAGGAACCACAGCACGTGCGTGAGGGCGGCGACGGCGGTGGTGAAGAGGACGGGATGACGGGCCACCCGCCCCCGGAGGCCCTCTGGCCGCTCGGCGTCGCGCTGCGCGGCCAGTTGTATTCGTGGCCGGTCGGCGTCCCGCTCGGCGGGTGGGATGACGTCCTCGGGTGAGGCGACACCCCCGGGCGGGGCGACACCGTCGGGCGAGGTGACGCCGTCGGCGTGCGTCGGCTCAGTGGTGGTCACTGCGGCTCTCCACGTCTTTCCGTCTCACCGTTGTCCCACCCGGTGTGCCGACCCCCGACATCCTGCAAGACGCCCTCCCCGCGTCCGGCGTTGCCCGGGCGGCCGGCCGAGCGGGTGCCTCATGCAGATGGTCCGTTTCGGGACGCTAACACGTGACGGCGGCCGGGGAGGACGCCATTTCCGGCGCCTTCCCCGGCCGCCGGGCCCCGGAGGGGCCCACGGACACGCGTCCGGCGGATCAGCCGATCCGGGTGAGCTTCGCCCCGAGGCCCGGTTCCGCCAGGTCCTCCTGGAGCGCGACGGGCGCGGAGACCTTGCCCGTACCGGTGCCGACGGTGACCTCCCCGACGACCGTGCCGGAGGCGGCGGTGTGCGGCACCGTCTCCTTGCCCTCGGTGAGGTTGAGCTTCACCTGGAGACCGGCCCAGCCGACCGCCTTCAGGTCCTTGGTGGAGACCACGGGCGTCCGGCCGCCGAGCCCGTCGTCCACGTACCCCACGACATCGCCCTTCTTGACGACCGTCGTGGAGGTGACGCCGTCCTGGGCGGTCTTGATCAGCTTGAGGCTGTTCTGGATCGCCAGCTCCAGCTTGTCCCAGAGCTTCACGCCCTTCTGGGCGCCCATGACCATGCCGACGATCCGGCGGTTCTGGCCGTCGATGATCGTGTTGGCGGTCCACAGCAGATTGCCGCCGGCCGGGGTCGACGAGCCGGTCTTGATCCCGCTCACGCCGGGTTCGAGCAGGATCGAGTTGTTGTTGATGATCAGGTTGTCGATGCCCGGGATCTCGACCTGGGGCAGATTGACGATCTCGCGGAAGACATCGTTCTGCATGACCGCCTTGCCCAGCTTCAGCTGGTCGGTGGCGGTGGACACGGTGGAGGACTCCAGACCGCTCGGGTCCGTGTACGTCGTGTTCGTCATGCCGAGGTCCTTGGCGGCGGCGTTCATCTTCTCGACGAAGGTCGGCTCCGACTCCGCGTCCCAACGGGCCAGCAGCCGGGCCGCGTTGTTCCCCGAGGGGATCATCAGCAGCTGGAGCATCTGCTTCTGGGTGAACTGCTGCCCTTCCTTTATGGGCGCGGTCGACTCGTCGGGGCGGTTGGCCTCCTCGCCCGCCTTCTTGTCGACCTCGATCTTCGGGCCCACCTGCTCGCCCGTGATCGGGTGGTCCCGGAGGATCACGTACGCGGTCATCACCTTCGCCACGCTCGCGATCGGCGCGGGCTTCTGCTGCCCGTACGTACCGATCGTGCCGACGCCCTCGACCTCGACGGCGCCCTGGCCCTCGTCGGGCCACGGCATGTCGAGCTTGCCGCCCTCGAAGGTGAACGTGGGGTCGGCGGAGAGCGCGAGCGTGGGCGCCGGAAGCGGCCGTACGGCCTGGACGACCGCGAGGACGATCAGAACGAGCACGACGAGCGGCGTCCAGATCTTGACCCGCCGGACGGCCGTACGGACCGGAGTCTCGGGCGGGGCGGGCTTGTTCGTCAGCTCGGCCAGCAGATCGAGCGGCGGCATGGGCGGCATCGGCTGCTGCCTGGTCCGCTCGGCCGCCTCGGGGAGCGCGGTGGGCACGGACGGGGAAACGGACGGCGACGGGGACGGCGACGGAGGCCGGGGCGGTGACGCGGGGGCGGCCGGCTTGTCGTCCCGGCGCAGCGGTACGAACGTGCTGGTCCGCTCGGCGGCCGACTCGGGCTTCTCGTCGGGCTTCTGAGCGGGCTTCTCGTCGGGCTCGGCCTTCTCCTCGGCCTTCTCCTCGCGCTTCTCCTCGGCCTTCTCCTCGCGCTTCTCCGGCACCTTGAGCGTGGTGGTGGGCTGGTCGACGGCGGGCCGCGGAAGCGCCTTGAAGACGGCGGTGGGCCGGTCGACGGGCTGCGCGTCCGCGGCGGGGGCGTCGGTGCCCTTCTCGGTGCCCTTCTTGGCAGTGGCCCAGGAGGGGACCTTGCCACCCTTGCCGGACTCGTCCGCTTTTTCGGCTTCTTCGGATTCATCACCCTTGTCGGGCTTGTCGGCCTTCGCCGCATCGGCATCCGCGGATACGGGCTCCTCCGCACCCTCCGAGGCGTCGGCGTCGGCGTCGACGTCCGCGTCCTCCGCCTTCGCCTTCGCGGGCTCGGCCTTCGGCGGCCCGGCGTCCGGAGTTATGCGCCCACCGTCCGATTCGTGCGCGTCCTCGGTCTCCTCGGGCTCTTCGGACTCCTCCGTGCGATTTGCGATCGCGACCTTCGTCGACACCGCCGATCCGGAGTCCCGCTCCGCCGCGTCCGCCGCCCCTGTCGCCGGTTCACGGAAGACCGCGAGCCGCGGATCCCGCTCTCCCGGAGCCGTCTCCCCCGATGACTTCCGCTGATCCGACTTGCCGGGGGACTCGCCCGCCACCGTGTCTCCTTCATGTCTCATCCGACGTACCGCACTGTCCGAAGCATCTATCAGTGTCCTGCTCTGAGACCTCGGCCAACGTGCTAGACGAGAACGACATACATAACGGTTCCCGCACAAAGCACCCAGGCACCCTCGACAGACCAATGTGAGAGGGGTCACCCTGTCATTCATCCACGCGGGGAGGCATGGATGGGCAGGAGCCGCAGAACAATTCCGGAGGAGCTTCTGTTGCTCGCTCTGGACCCGGCCACGGGTACCACAGCGCAGCCGCAGTCGCTCGACCTCGGCCTGGCCGGAGCACAGCTAGTAGAGCTGGCTCTGGCAGGACGGATAGCCCCTGACGGGGATCGTATCGCCGTGGTGATGCCACGGCCGACCGGAGATCCGACTCTGGACTCCGCACTGGAGCTGCTGCGCAGACGCGGCAGTCCGGTCCGGGCCGTCCACTGGATCGGCGGGCCCCGACTGGGGCTGCGCCAGACCTATCTCTCGCATCTGGAGCGATGCGGCATGGTGCATGCCGTGGCGGGCCAGATGTGCGGAGTGCTGCCGACGACTCGCTACCAGGCGACGGAGACGGCGATCAGCCGGGAAATCAGGTCCCGGCTGGACAGTGCGATCCGCACCGGCGTACCGCCGGACCCGCGGACCGCGGCGCTCGCCGCGCTGGCCCACGCGGTCGGACTCGGCAAGCACCTCTACCCCGGCAACGAGGGGCGCTCGTCGCGCTCCCGGCTCCGGGACCTGATCAGACATGACCCGATGGGCGGTCTCGTGGCGCACGCCGTGATGGACGTCCAGAACGGTGTGGGCGCACAGCCACGCCGTAATCCCGCCCAGGGCGCCCCCAGCGCCCCGGGTGGCGGACGACCCCCAGGGGCCGTGCCGATGCAGCCGCACCACGGCGGCATGGCTCGCGTCCCGGCGCACTGAACGACCCGCACACCCGTCACACCATCAACACCCGCAGGAACCGCAGGAACCGCCAACACCGCAGTCCGCCGCACCGACGTCCCCAGAGCCGGTTCGGGAGCCGCACAAAACGCGCGGGGCAGCCAGACGACATCAGTCTGGCTGCCCCGCGCGTCGCGTATCGGTCCCCTGATGGCCCTCTGACGGCTCCCTGACGGCCCTCTGACGGCCTGTGGGGCGGCGTGGGTGGGTCCGGGGCGGGTCCGGGGCGGATCGGAGCCCGTCCCGGCGCGGAGGCGCTCGCACCGGCGCGCGGGGAACCGCGCAGACCGGCCCATTCGCCTCTGTGGCCATTTTCCAGCGCAGTCACGGCATTTGGTGGCAGTCTGCTGAGCAGTAGATACGTACAGCTACGCAGCCGGAGGTGCAGTTTCCGTGGCGTCCAACGTCAATCCCACCGTCAGGCGACGCCGATTGGGCCAGGAGTTGCGCCGGCTTCGCGAGCTGAAGGGCATGACGGCCGAGGAGGTGGCGGAGCGCCTGCTGGTCTCCCAGTCGAAGATCAGCCGTCTGGAGAACGGCCGCCGTTCCATCAGCCAGCGCGATGTCCGTGACCTCTGCGGGGTGTACGAGGTCGAGGACCAGCGCATCGTGGACTCGCTGATGCAAATGGCCAAGGACTCCCGTCAGCAGGGCTGGTGGCACGCCTTCGGCGACATCCCGTACAGCGTCTACATCGGTCTGGAGACGGACGCGGCGTCCCTGCGGGTGTACGAGCCCCAGGTCGTCCCCGGGCTGCTCCAGACCCGGCCGTACGCGGAGGCGCTCATCAACGGCGCGCTGCCCGAATCCCCGGTGCTCGACGTCGAGAAGCGCGTCGGGGTACGGCTGCGACGGCAGGACCGCATCAGCACGCCCGACGACCCGCTGCGGCTGTGGGCGGTGGTGGACGAGGCGGCGCTGCGCCGGCGCGTCGGCGACCGGCAGCTGATGCGCGAGCAGCTGGAACATCTCGTCGAGCAGTCACAGCTCCCGCATGTGACGGTGCAGGTGCTGCCCTTCGACATGGGCGCGCATCCCGGGATCACCGGGCATTACGCGATTCTCGAATTCCCGGACGCCTCGGACTCCAGCGTCGTCTACATCGAGGGCGTGACGAGCGACCTTTATCTGGAGAAGGCGAATGATGTGCAGCGCTACAGCGTGATGTACGAGCACTTGCGCGCACAGGCGCTGAACGCCGATCAGACCCGGCAGTTCATCGCGGATATCGCCAAGGAATACGCCCGCTAGCGGGCCGTCGGACCGTATACCGGCTGCCGGGTCCGGCATGACGGCCGCCGGCGGCCGGCCGGCGGCTCCGACGGGGCCTGCCACCAAGGCATTTGCGCGAAATGTCGAGTACGCCGACTTTCCCGTCCGGAGCGAGGGGAAGGTACACCTCCGCTACCTGGAAGCGGAAGGCTCCCGAGGGATAAGCCATCAGGACGAGTGAACGCCCGTCCCGCCCATGGAGTGGGGCTAGTAGCGTCGATCATGCCAGCAGGAAGTTGGCGCTATTTCACACCCATTGCTGAAACCGGAGCGAACATGGCAATTCTTCAGGGCGCTACGGACACGTGGATCAAGTCCTCGTACTCCGGCGGAAACGGCGCGTGCGTAGAGGTCAAGTCCCCCGTCGTCCAGGCCATTGCCGTCCGGGATTCGAAGGCCCCCGAAGGGCCCTCGATCTCCTTCGTCCCCACCTCATGGAATGCCTTCGTGCAGGAAATGAACAAGGGCGCTTTCGACCTCGGCTGAGGTCATTCGGCGCCCTGCACCCGCACCACTGATAGAGCCCTCTCGACCGGTCCGCCGTCCTGGCCGAGGGGGCTCGGCCGTGCCCGGCATTTTCTTCTTTCACTCCCCCTCCCGGCCGCATGGGACCCGCATCCCCTGCGGTCATTTCGTTGTGGCCGAAGCCTGACGAAGTGCTCGCTCATCGTGTGGGCGCCGTCACGTTCACGACAACGCCCCGACAGGTCAAGAACAAGTAAAATGGTTCGGCTTTCTGACTTGAGTTCACATTTATGACCGGCGAAGCTCTTGACCAGCCGTCGCGCCAGGCGGTTCAATCCCCGAAGTCCCCGCTCCCGCACGGGGAACCCGCCGACCGGACGAACTGACGAAGAGCACTCGACGTTCATAGGGCGGACCCCTGGAGGGGGCACATGAACAGCCTCGACTGGATCGTGCTCATCGCATACTTCGGTGTGATGGTCGCGATCGGCCTCTGGTCGCACAAGCGCGTGGACAACGTCAGCGACTTCTTCACCGCCGGCGGCAAGATGCCCTGGTGGCTTTCCGGTATCTCGCACCACATGTCCGGTTACAGCGCGGTGATGTTCACGGGATACGCGGGCATCGCCTATGTCTACGGTGTCACCTCGTTCGTGACCTGGTCCCTCCCGATCGCCATCGGTATCGGGATCGGCGCCAAGCTCTTCGCGCCCCGGCTCAACCGGCTGCGCTCGCGGCTCCATGTCGCGTCGCCGCTCGAATACCTCAAGAACCGCTACGACCTGAGGACGCAGCAGGCGCTCGCCTGGTCGGGGCTGCTGCTGAAGATCGTGGACGTGGGCGCCAAATGGGCGGCCATCGCCACCCTGCTCTCCGTCTTCACCGGGATCTCCCTCAACCAGGGCATCCTCATCACCGGTGTCATCACCGGCATCTACTGCACCGTCGGCGGTCTGTGGGCCGATGCCCTCACAGAACTGGGGCAGTTCATCATCCAGCTCTTCGCCGGTATCGCGATGCTCGTCGCCGTCATGGGCAAGCTCGGCGGCTTCAGCGCCCTGTGGACGGTCTGGGACAAGCTCCCCGAGGGGCACGCCGACCCGACGGCCGGGCCGTACACCGTGACGTTCCTGCTGGCGTTCCTCTTCATCAAGATGTTCGAGTACAACGGCGGCATGTGGAACCAGGCCCAGCGCTACATGGCGACGGCCAACGCCCGGGAGGCGACCCGCTCGGCCCGGCTCTCCGCCATCCTCTGGCTCGTCTGGCCGCTGGTCCTCTTCTTCCCGATGTGGTGCGCGCCGCTGCTCGTCGAGGCGCAGAAGCCGGACGCGTCCGACTCGTACGCCCTGATGACCGAACAGCTGCTGCCGCACGGTCTGCTGGGCCTGGTCATCGTCGGATTCTTCTCGCACACCATGGCCATGTGCTCCTCCGACGCCAACGCCATCGCGGCGGTCTTCACCCGGGACATCGCGCCCGTCATCTCGAAGGCGGCGCGCGGCTGGTCGGAGCGGGCGGGGCTGCTGGCGGCGCGGCTGTCGACGATCTCGTTCCTGGCGCTGTCGATGGCGATCGCCACCCAGGTCAACTCGCCGACGTTCAAGGACATCATCACCGTCGTGATCAAGTGGGTGGCCGGTCTGATGGGTCCGATCGCGATCCCGTTCATGCTCGGTCTGCTCAAGCCGTTCCGCAGGTCGGGGCCGACCGCGGCGCTGACCAGCTGGGCGCTGGGGCTGCTGGCCTTCTGGCTGGTCAACTACCCCATCAACTGGGCCGTCGAGGGCGGTGTGCCACTCCAGTACCAGGTCTCGGTCCCGCTCGCGGTCTCGCTGGTGCTCTACATCGTGATCGGTTTCCTGAAGCCGGAGGAGTCCCCCGAGCGCGAGGTGCTGCTGGCCCGGATCAACGGGGAGGGCGACGGCGACGGTTCGGGTCTGACCGCGGCCTCGCTGCGGGTGCCGGCGCCGGCGGAGCCGCGTGACGCGAAGACGACGGACAGGAAGGGCTCGGACGGCTGAGGCCACGGGGACCTCTCCGGCACCGCTGTGCGGCGGGTACGGGCGTACGTAACGTCCGTACCCGCCGCACCGTCGCGTCAGGCCCCCGCCTCAGCCGCTTCAGCCGCGCGGGTACCGGGCCAGCCACCCCGAGGCCGCGCTCCCCGGGCTGTGCAGCGCCGGGCCCTGCGTCATCTCCATCGCGAAGTCGTCCGCGATCTCCAGCAGGGTGGGCCGGCCCTCCAGCTCCGCCAGCCAGGCGGGCGGCAGCGCCGTCTCGCCGTGGAGCGCGCCGAGCAGCGCGCCGCAGAGAGTCCCGGTCACCGCCGACGGACCGTCGTGGTTGACGGCCAGGCGCAGCCCCTGGCGGATGTCCTCGGCGACCAGCGCGCAGTAGACGGCGACGCCGAGCGCCGACTCGGCGGTACGTCCCTCGCCGAGCGCGGCGATCCGTTCCGGGCCCGGGATCCCCTGCCGTACGGCGCCCAGCGCCTGTTGAAGGGCGTCCGAGACGGGCTGGTGCCCCGGGCGCGGGGTGAGCTGGGCGAGGGCGCGTTGCACGCCCGCGTCCAGCGTCTCGCCGCGCGCCAGCGCGTGCACGATCACGGCGAAGGCGCCCGCGGACAGATACGCGCCCGGGGAGCCGTGCGTCTGGACGGCGCACTCCACGGCGAGCTGGCACACCAACTGCGGCTCCCAGCCCACGAGCAGCCCGAACGGCGCGGACCGTACAAGGGCGCCCGAGTCGCGCGCGATGGTGTTCTTGGGCTTGTCGAGTGTGCCCATGGTGGTGTCGCCGAGCCCGGTGAGACAGGAGATGGTCGGGTCGCGGCGCGCGTACAGCCACTCCTCCTGGGCGAGCCAGCCGCCGTCCTTACGGCGCAGATCCGGCCCCCAGTCCCGCTGGGTCGCCGCCCAGCGCAGATGCGCGCGGTGCACATCGGTGGGCGGATGCCAGGCGCCGGTGTCCCTGCGTACCTGGGCGCGGATCAGCCCGTCGACGGTGAACAGGGTCAGCTGCGTGGCGGCGCTGACCGCGCCGCGGCGGCCGAAGGCGGGCACGAAGTCGTTGACGGCGCCCTCCCCGTGGGCGGCCCTGATCTCGTCGAGCGTGAGCGCGGAGACCCCGGCACCGAGCGCGTCGCCGATGGCACCGCCGAGCAGACAGCCCCGTACCCGGCTGCGGAAATCCTGCTGTTCCGCACGGCCCCAGATGGCTCCGGACGGTGTGCTCACGCGCCACTCCCTCCCCTGTGCCTCCGAGCGGACCGCACAAACTGCGCAGCACTGTAATCGACCGGGAACAGCGGGTTGAGGGCGCGCTTCGCGCTGCCTGGGGCACGGTGGGGCGGTATGGGCGGCGGTCGCCCGGCAGGTCGGTTTTGGGCGGCCGGGCGGCGCGCGAAGGTTTCGTGAGGGTTACGTGGCGCTGGCCGCGCGGCCCTGCCCGAAGCCCGGCATCACACGGACGCCGGGCTACGGCGCGGGGACTCGCGCAGCCGCATGGCGGGCCGTTCCAGATGCGTGGCGGCGCGCAGCAGCCACTCGACCGGGCCCATCCGGAACCGCCGCATCCACCAGGCGCTCCACACCAGTTGTACGGAGTAGACCGCCACCGCGATGGCGAGGACCGCCGCGTACGGCACGCGGCCGATGAGTCCGAGGCCGATCCCCGTGAAGATCAGTACGCAGAGCAGCGACTGGCTCAGGTAGTTGGTCAGCGCCATCCGTCCCGGCCCGGCGAGCACCTCCGCCAGCCGAGCGCCGCGCGCGGTCCTGAACACACGCAGGAGCGTGGCGGCATACGCGGCGGTGAGGAAGGGCGCGCTCACGATGTGCGCCGCCCCGGCGAAGAGGTTGTCGTCCCCGCCGAAGGTGTAGAACAGCGAGCCCGCCAGCCCCACCGGGAAACCGATGAGCTGGATGAGCCGCAGCTTCCTCTCATGGCCGGCGGGCTGGGCGAGTACGCGCCGCTTGCCCGCGGCCAGCCCCACGAGGAAGGCGGAGAACGCCAACGGCCCCTGGAAGAAGAGGATCAGCGGGAACGAGGTCCCCAGCGAGGAGAGCCGCTCGCCGATGACCGACCCGAGGCCGCCGCGCATCGCCTCGGTGCCGGCCCGGCCGTCGGCGAGCATCCTGGCCTGTTCCGAGGCGGTGGCGGTCGCGGAGGCACCGTCGATGACGGTCACGAGGACGGCCACGGTCAGGAACAGCAGCGCGATCGTGCCGGTGATGATCCCCGCCACCCACAGCGCGCGGCGCGGCGAGATACCGCGCACCAGGAAGAGCAACAGGCCGAGCACGGCGTACGTGACGAGGATGTCGCCGTAGAACAGCAGCACCGCGTTGGCGACGCCTATCAGGAACAGCGCCCCGAGCCGGCGCAGAAAGCGGGGGCGGAAGGTGAGCCCGCGCGCGGCGGCGGAGTTGATCTGGAGGGTGAAGCTGTAGCCGAAGAGGAAGGCGAAGAGGAGATAGAACTTCGACTCGAAGACGAACTGGACGACGTCCGAGGCGAGATGGTCGTGCCACGCGGTCCGGGCCGGGTCGGATATGTCCAGGAGGGTGTAACCGCTCGCGAAGAACGGGATGTTGACCATCAGGATGCCGAAGAGCGCGAAGCCGCGCAGCGCGTCGACATCCGCGAGCCGTGCGGTCGCGGACGTGCCCGCGCGGGCGGGCTCGGTCTGGGACGGTGGTGTCATACCGTACGACGCTACGGTCGGCGGCCGGGGCGGCGCATCCGACCAAAGTAGCGCGGCCGGGTCTCTTCGGTCTTTTCTCCCCGGCCCGGTCTCCGGCTCCTACGTCCACCGGGCGGCGAACGCGTCGCGCGCGGCGGCGACCCGGGCGAGCCGGGGGCTCAGGTGGACGGTGTCGATGCCGGGGGCGCGCAGCAGCTCTTCGAGGTGGGAGGCCATGGTCGCGAGGTCGTCCCACTCGTATTCCAGGGCGAACAGGGTGTCGAGCGAGGCGTCCAGCGCCTCCCAGTCCCCCCGTACGGCCGCGCTCAGCATGGCCCCGTACGCGGGCATCTCGACCGCGAGGTCCACGGCCTCCGACAGCAGTCGCTCCAGCTCCCGCCACACCGGGACCCCGGCTTCCGCGCCCTCGGCCGTGGTCACCGTCATGGCCCGCTGGAGCGTGCCGTACACCGGCTCCTCGACGCTGTACCGCTCGGCCACCGCCAGCGCCTCGGCCCACTGCCCGGTCCGGCGCAGCGCCTCGCAGCGATCGTCCAGGTCGTCGTTGTCGGCGGTGGTCAGTTCGTCCAGCCATCGAAGGGCTTCCTCGGGCCTGCCCAGGAACAGGCACATGGCCGCCGCTCTGCGCCGGGCGTGGTCCGCGTCCGGGTACAGCTCGACGCACCGCACGAGATCGGCGTACGCCTGTTCCGGGCGGCCCGCGGCCTGTGCCGTCCTGCCCCGGCAGTAGTACGCCCACGAGCCGTTCGGATCGAGCTCCAGGGACCTGTCCAGATCCGCGAAGGCGTGACCGTAGCGACCGAGGGCGTGGTGGGCCATGCCCCGCTGGGTGAGCGCCCAGTCGCTGTCGGGCCGTTGGTTCAGCACCTCGGTGAGATCGGCGACCGCCTCCTCGTACCGTCCGGCCTTCAGCCGGGCCTCTCCTCGCTCCAGCCGGATCCACGGGATGTCCGGATCGGCGTCGACGGCGCGCTCCAGGTCGGCCAACGCGCCCGTGGGGTCGTCGAGTTCCTGGCGCAGCCCGGCACGGTGGGCCAACGCCCAGGAGTACTCGGGGTCCAGTTCGATCGCACGGTCCAGATCGGCGCGCGCCTCGGCGTCCCGCCCCAGCCGATGGCGGACGTACCCCCGGCTCGCCAGAGCCGAGGCGTGATCGGCGTCGAGCTCCAGGGTGCGGGTCAACTCCCGTTCCGCTTCCTCGTCCCGGTAGGCGAGTCGGTACGCCTCGCCGCGCTCGGAGGCGATCCAGGCTCTGTCCGGCGCCAGTTCGACCGCACGGTCCAGATCCGCGAAGGACCGGTCGGGTTCCTCCATGTCACGCAGCAGGCGGGCTCTGCGGACCAGCGCCCACAAATACTCGTCGTCCAGTTCCAGGGCGCGGCCGAGATCGGCCAGCGCGGCGGCGTGCTGCCCCAGCGCGTGCTGGGCGGCGCCCCGGGAGGCCAGGGCGAAGGCATCGGTCGGGTCGAGCACCAGGACACGGTCCAGCAGATCGACGGCGTCCTGGTGCCTGTCGGCCATCCGCAGCGTCTCCCCGTACTCTTCGAGGATCCAGGTCGTGTCCGGAGCCAGTTCGTCGGCCCGGCGCAGATCGGCCAGGGCGGCATCGGTCGCCCCGTTCAGCTGGTGGGCGAGGCCACGGCCGTAGTACGCCCTGGGCTCGTCCGGGTCGAGCGCGAGCGACCGGTCGTACTCGGCCAACGCCGCCGCGTGCTCGCCCGCCTCGCGCAGCTCCGCTCCCCGTACCCGGTGCGCCGCCGCGCGGCCCAGGGTGTCCAGACCTGCTCGGTCGAGCAGCAGGCCGAGGGCCTTCCGTACCCCTTCCTCCTCGTCGTCGAGGGCGGCCACCAGCCGCCGTCCCCACTCCCGGGCCGCCTCGTCGTCGGTGTCCGCACCGGCCTCCGCCAGTACCTGTGCGGCGCGGCGGGCCGCCGCCGGGCTCTCGCGGCAGCCTTCGATCACGTCCCGCAGCGCCCCGGGGAGCGCGCCGCGCGGGCTCGCGCACAACGTGTGGTACGTCTCCTCGAAGCGCAGCGCGCGCCACTCGGCGCTCTCCCACAACTCGTCGGCGCGCAGATCCGTCTCCGTCTCGGCGCGCCAGCGGGCGAAGCACGCGGCGAGCGCGGTGTGCCGCTCGCGCCAGCCGCGCGGGGAGCGGGTGCGCTGGAGGCGCAGCATGGGGGCGCGCACCACGCCGTGGTACGAGACCCCCGCGTCCTTGAGGGTGGCGAAGGGCAGCGCCCGCAGCCAGTCGTACAGCCCCGCCGCGTCCTCGGCCACGACCGCGCGGAAGACGTCCTCGTCCAGCCGGCGCGGCAGGGCGCAGGCGAGGGCCGCGACCCTCCGTACCGGGTCCTGCTCCCACTTGAGGAAGCGTTCGACGGCGGTGGCGCTGGGGTCGCCCACGTCGTGCGGGTCCGTGGGCTGGTTCTCCGCGAGCGTGGAGACGAGGACGGGCAGGCCGCCCGAGAGCCTGAGCACCTCCTCCACGACGGACTCGTCCGTGACCCGTTTCGCCGCGAGGAGTGTGCGCGACTCCCCTTCCGTGAAGGGCGCGAGCGGCAGATCCGTCACGAAGTCCGCGAACTCGCCCCAGCGCGCGGCGACGAAGGGGCGCTGGCCCGCCACCGTCACGACGACCGCGCCCGGGAACCGGCCGTAGGTGCTGGTCGTCATCAGGTCGCGCAACCAGGTGTCCAGGAAGGGCGCGGTCCGTTCGTACGTGTCGAAGAAGAGCGCGATCCAGGGGACGGAGCGGGCGATCTCGGTCAGTTCGGTGACCAGTACGGGGGTGAGGACCTGGTCCGGCTTCAGGACGAGCTGGACGTCCTCCTGGTTGCGGAAGCGCGCGCTCAGGGTGGCCCGCAGCCGGTCGGCTCCCGCCGCGAGGTGCTGGGTGTCGACCACGTCCGCGAACGCCCCGACGACCGGGACCATACGGAGCCCGATCACCCCGGCCGTGACGGCGGCGGTGGACCCGGCTGAGGCAACGGGAGGCTCCCCTCCCGCCGGACCGGCGCCCGCCGGACCGGCGCCCGACGCGGCCGCCGACTCGGCCTCGTGCCGCCGCTGCCGGTACGTGGCGAGCTGCCGGTCCAGTTGCTTGAGCGGATGCCCCTGCCGGCCGAGCTGTTCGGCGATCGCGGCCAGTGCCTCGGGGACGCTGCTGACGGACTCGTCCACGTACGCCGTCAGCGCGCCGCACTCCCGGGCGGTCCGCTCCAGCTCCCGTACGAGGGAGGTCTTGCCGACGCCCGCGTTGCCGTGGATATGGAAGAGATAGCGGTGCCGCTCGTCCTCGGGCGGGTAGCCGAAGTTCTCGCGGTACGTGCTCAGTTCGGCGCCCCGCCCGATGAATCTGCGGCGGCGCGCGATCAGTTCGGCCATCGACGGCTGATGCGCATGCGCCACGTACGTACTCCCCCGTGTCCGTTCCGCTCTCGCTCGCTCAGTCTGCCAGCAGCGGCAGCAGCTCCGGCAGATGTCCGTCCGAAGCCGCCGCCGCCCGCACCCGCTCCTCCGGGACCTCGCCGTACAGCGTCGTACGCGGCTTCGCCGGGCGGCCCGCCGCGTCCGCGATGGCGACGAGGTCCTTGACCGAGCGGTACGAACCGTAACTGGAGCCCGCCATCCGGGAGATGGTCTCCTCCATCAGCGTGCCGCCCAGATCGTTCGCACCGGACCGGAGCATCTCCGCCGCGCCCTCCGTGCCCAGCTTCACCCAGCTCGTCTGGATATTGGTGATGTGCGGGTGCAGAAGGAGCCTGGCCATCGCCATGACCGCGCGGTTGTCGCGGTCCGTCGGGCCGGGGCGGGCGATGCCGGCCAGATAGACCGGGGCGTTGGTGTGGATGAAGGGGAGCGTCACGAACTCCGTGAAGCCGCCGGTCTCCTGCTGGATCCGGGCGAGCGTACGGAAGTGGCCGAGCCAGTGCCGTGGCTGGTCGACATGGCCGTACATCATCGTGGAACTGGACCGGATGCCCAGCTCATGGGCGGTCTTGACGACCTCGATCCAGGTCGCCGTCGGCAGCTTGCCCTTGGTGAGGATCCAGCGCACCTCGTCATCGAGGATCTCCGCCGCCGTGCCCGGGATCGAGTCGAGTCCGGCCTCCTTCGCCGCCGTCAGCCACTCGCGGATCGACAGACCGGTGCGCGAGGCGCCGTTGACGACCTCCATCGGGGAGAAGGCGTGGACGTGCATACCGGGGACGCGTTCCTTCACGGCGCGCGCGATGTCGAAGTACGCCGTGCCGGGGAGGTCCGGGTGGATCCCGCCCTGCATGCAGACCTCGGTGGCCCCGACCTCCCACGCCTGCTGGGCGCGGTCCGCGACCTGGTCCAGGGAGAGGGTGTAGGCGTCGGCGTCCGTGCGGCGCTGCGCGAAGGCGCAGAAGCGGCAGCCGGTGTAGCAGACATTGGTGAAGTTGATATTGCGCGTGACGATGTACGTGACGTCGTCGCCGACCACGTCTTTGCGCAGCTCGTCCGCGATCCGGGTCAGCGCGTCGAGCGCCGGGCCGTCCGCGTGGAGGAGCGCCAGCGCCTGGTCGTCGGTGAGCCTCGTCGGGTCGTCGGCGGCCTGCGCGAGGGCCGACCGTACGTCCGTGTCGATACGGGAGGGCACCATGCCGGGGGCCGCGGCCTCGCGCAGCGCCTCCCAGTCGCCGTACACCTCGTCGAAGTCGTCGCGCCGGTCGGCGGTGCGGCCCTCGGTGTCGATCGTGCGGTGCAGATCCGTACGGCCGGTGGCGGTGAAACCCTCGTCGGGCTCCTGCCAGGGCAGCCCGGCCGGCCGGGTGTCCTCGCGGGCGAGGCCCGTCTCCGGGTCGGCCAGCGCCCGTACGTGCGGCATCAGCCGCGGGTCGAGCCAGGGCTCGCCGCGCGCGATGAACTCCGGGTAGATGGTGAGCCGCTCGCGCAGCGCGAAGCCGGACTCGGCGGTACGCGCGGCCAGTTCGTCGATGTGCGGCCAGGGGCGTTCCGGGTTGACATGGTCGGGCGTGAGGGGCGAGACACCGCCCCAGTCGTCGATGCCCGCGCCGATGAGCAGCGCGAACTCGCCGTCGACAAGATTGGGCGGGGCCTGGATACGGGCGGCGGGGCCGAGGACGTGCCGGGTCACGGCGATCGCGGCCGCCAGTTCCTCCAGCTCGGCGTCCGGCATCCCGCGCATCGCGGTGTCCGGCTTGGCGCGGAAGTTCTGGACGATGACTTCCTGGATGCCGTGGTACGCCCGCTGGACGCGCCGAAGCTCGAAGAGGGCGTCGGCGCGCTCCTCGTACGACTCCCCGATCCCGATCAGCACGCCGGTGGTGAACGGGACGTTGGAGCGGCCCGCGTCCTCCAGCACCCGCAGCCGTACGGCGGGCTCCTTGTCCGGCGAGCCGTGGTGCGGGCCGCCGGGCTCGGACCACAGCCGGGTCGCGGTGGTCTCCAGCATCATGCCCATGCTGGGCGCGACGGGCTTGAGCCGCTGGAGATCGGTCCAGGAGAGGACGCCCGGGTTGAGATGGGGCAGCAGCCCGGTCTCCTCCAGGACGCGGATCGCCATGGCACGGACGTACGCGAGGGTGTCGTCGTACCCCTCCGCCTCCAGCCACTCCCTGGCCTCGGGCCACCGGTCCTCGGGCTTGTCGCCGAGCGTGAACAGCGCTTCCTTGCAGCCGAGCGCGGCGCCCTGGCGCGCGATCTCCAGGACCTCGTCCGGGGAGAGGAACATGCCGTGCCCGGCGCGGCGCAGCTTGCCGGGGACGGTGACGAAGGTGCAGTAGTGGCACTTGTCCCGGCACAGCCGCGTCAGCGGGATGAAGACCTTGCGGGAGTACGTGATGACGCCGGGCCGTCCGGCCGCCGCCAGCCCCGCGTCCCGCACCCGCGCGGCGGACGCGGCGAGGTCGGTGAGGTCGTCGCCGCGCGCCTGGAGCAGCACGGCGGCCTCCGCGACATCCAGCGCGACCCCGTCCCGCGCGCGCTTGAGCGCACGCCGCAGGGCGTTGGCGGTGGGGGCCGCCGGTGCTTCCGGTGGTGCCGGTCGTTCCGGTCGTCCGGTCCGCTCTCCGGCGGGCCGGGGGGTCGTCGGTCGTCCTGTTCCGGGTTCCTCAGGCACGCGCGTCGTCATCCTCCGAGAATACGTTCGGTGCCGTGGCCTGCCACGACACGGGACTCCGGACGTGGTCGTCCCGTACGCGTCCAGGTTCTGGACTCTTCTCGGCCATTCGCCAACACCCTTCCCTTGCCTCCTGGTTCACGGCTCAATACCAGAGTTCGAACGCACGAAACGGGTGGTCGCGTCTGTGGCCACTTGTCCCTCTCGGCACCCTGGGAGCCGCCGGCATGTGCAAGGACCACGCAGACACCCACGACACCCACGACGCCCGCCACGACAGCGCGATCGCCCGACGAGGTCTTCTGGTGACGGGAGCCGCCGCCGCGCTTACGTTGAGTACCGTGAGCTTCGCGAGCGCCGCGTCGGCTGCCGAAAGCGGCGGCGGACAGACCGGCGACCAGACCAGAACCGTCCGCGGCACGCTGCCGCCCGGCTCCCCCGACTTCGTCCACCTGCCCGTCGAGGTACCGCGCGGGGTCAGCGAGATCCATGTCGCCTACTCCTACGAGCGCCCCGCCATGCCGGCCGGCACCCAGGGCAACGCCCTCGACATCGGCATCTTCGACGAGCGCGGCACGCGGCTCGGCGGCAAGGGCTTCCGCGGCTGGTCGGGCGGCGCCCGCACCGAGTTCTTCCTGCGCGCCGACGCGGCCACCCCCGGCTACGTCCCGGGCCCGGTGAACGCGGGCACCTGGCACATCGCGCTCGGCCCGTACACCGTCGCCCCGCAGGGCCTGGCGTACGAGGTGACGATCACGCTGAAGTTCGGCGCCGCCGGCGAGACCCCGAAGCCCGTGTACCCGCCGGAGCGTGCCAAGGGGCGCGGCCGGGCGTGGTACCGCGGTGACTGCCACATCCACTCCGTCCACTCCGACGGCAGGCGCACGCCCGCCGAGATCGCCGCGCTCGCCAGGGCCGCGGGCCTCGACTTCATCAACACCAGCGAGCACAACACGCATTCCGCGCACAGCGCCTGGGACGGCCTGTGGGGCGACGACCTGCTGATCCTCACCGGCGAGGAGGTCACCACCCGCAACGGGCACGTCGTGGCGCTGGGCATGGACGGCGGTACGTTCATCGACTGGCGCTACCGCGCCCGCGACAACCGCTTCGGCCACTACGCCCGCGAGATCCGCCGCGCCGGCGGTCTGGTCGTCCCCGCCCATCCGCACGCCACCTGCATCGGCTGCAACTGGAAGTTCGGTTTCGCCGACGCCGACGCGGTGGAGGTCTGGAACGGCCCGTACACGGTCGACGACGAGGTCTCCCTCGCGGACTGGGACAACACCCTGGTCTCCGCGGCCCGTTCGGGCCGCCCCTGGACCCCCGCGATGGGCAGCAGCGACTCCCACCGCGACCCCGACCCCATCGGCACCCCGCAGACCGTCGTCCTGGCCGAGGACCTCTCCCGCGACGCCATCCTCGCCGGCATCCGCGCGGGCCACAGCTATGTCGCCGAGTCCTCGTCGGTCTCCCTGGCCTTCGACGCGGCGGGCGGCCGGGGCAAGCACGCGGGCATCGGCGACCGGCTGCGCGTCGGCCTGGACGAACCGGTGACGGTACGCCTGGAGGTCACCGGCGCCCCGGGCCGCACCGCCCACATCGTCACCGACCAGGGCACCCTCCACACGGCCACGCTCCCGGACTCCGGCACGGGCACGGTCGAATGGCGCACCACCGCCGCCTACGCCACCTACGTACGCGCGGAGGTACGCCACGCCCCGAAGACCCCGGGCCTCCCGGGCGCACTCGCGGCCTTCACCAACCCGATCTTCCTCGGCACGACGGAATAGGAGCGGGTTCTTCCGGGACGGCCCACAGTGACAGCGGCCCTCCGACGACGCACGTTCGCCCGCTGCTTGCGGTTACTCCGGAGAACCGGCACTCGAAGCCGGTGTGGTCCTGCGGATGGCGCGCAGCATGGCGGTGAGGACAGGACCGTCGGCGGAGGGCTGCTGCTCGCTGATCGTCTCGTAGCCCCATGACTCGTACAGTGCCCTCACTTTTCCGTTCCCGGCCTGCGGGTTCACCAGGAGGGAGACCTGCTTCTCCGGCCGGTGCGCGAGCAGTTCGTCATGAATCCGCAGGGCGGTGCCGGTGCGCTCAGCTGGTGGGAGTCGGGGTCAGCTGAGGGTTTCGCCGCCGTCGACAGTGATGACCTGGCCGGTGACGTAGTTGTTGGCCATGAGAAAGAGAGCCGAGGCGGCGGCTTCCTCGGCGGTGCCGAAGCGGCCGAGGGGGGCGGTCGAGCCGGCGGCGGCCATCGCGTCGTCGGAGTCCAGCCCCGGCCGCGAGCGCAGGAGTGGGGTGTCGACCCGGCCGAAGCGGACGGTGTTCACGCGCACGCGTGCGGGGGCGAGTTCCACGGCGAGGGCCCTCGTGAGGGTCTCCACGGCGCCGACGACCGACAGCGGGGCGGTCATTCCGGGAACGGGGCGGAGCACGAGGATTCCCGAGCTGAAGGTGAGCGAGCCTCCCGCGGGAAGGTGGGCCGCCGCCTTGCGGGCGGCGGTGAAGGCCGCCTGGAGGCGGGAGTCGAAGGTCGTGCGGATGTCGTCGACCGACAGCTCGGTCACGGGACCGGTGCCGCTGATGCCACCCGCGGTGACGAGCACATGGTCGACCCGGCCCGCCCGGTCGAAAGCCTCGTCGAGGGTCTGTTCGTCACCGGCGTCGCCCGCGACACCCAGCACGGCGTCGTCGGGACCTTC
This sequence comes from Streptomyces scopuliridis RB72, assembly GCF_000718095.1. Classification (GTDB taxonomy): domain Bacteria; phylum Actinomycetota; class Actinomycetes; order Streptomycetales; family Streptomycetaceae; genus Streptomyces; species Streptomyces scopuliridis. Next base: position 338,329 of record NZ_JOEI01000007.1, read on the forward strand.
GGCCGGGCTCGCGCCGCGCACCCGGGAGACGGCGGCCTTCAGCCGGTCGGGGTCGCGGCCGACCAGCACGACGCGGGCGCCGACCGAACGCAGCAGAACGCCCGCCGCCAGCCCGATGCCCGAGCTTCCGCCGACGAGGACGGCGGTCGTACCGTCGAGGGCGCTCGGCAGCGGCGAACGGACAGGGATGGGAGTCGCAGTGCTCATGGGAAAGCCTTCCGATGAAGGAAATAAACCATCTAGTTGTTTTAGTGGGATCGATACTGCCGCTCGGGGGGAGCGGAGTCAACCGGATGGTTTAATTCAGCCATGGCCTACGACGCGGAGGACACCAGACGGCGGATCTTCGTCGCCGCCGCTGCCGAGTTCGCCGAGCGCGGCCTGGCGGGCGCCAGGGTCGACCGGATCGCGTCAGCCGCCAGGGCCAACAAGCAGGCCATCTACCTGTACTACGGGAGCAAGGAGAAGCTGTTCGCCGCCGTCCTGCGGGCGAAACTGGCGGATGTCCGCATCTCCCTCTCCACCGATCCCGACGCGGCAGCCGAGTCGGCCGGGCAGATGTTCGACTGGTTCCAACACCACCCGGAGCTGATCAGACTGCAGTTGTGGGAGGCACTGGAGGCGTGTGGCGGACCCGACGAGAACGAGTGGGAGCGCCGTGACGCTTTTCGCGGGAAGGCTCACCAGCTCGTGGACGGAGGCATGGCCCGCCACCTCCCCGAAGACGCACGCGTCCACGCCGCCCAGGACCTGCTGTTCACCCTCATGGGACTGATCGCCTGGAACTTCGTGGTGCCCGGGACGTGCCGCATGGTCCTGGACGAGGAGACCGACCAGGCCGCCCTTGCCCGCCGCCGCGAGACAGTGATGGAAGTCGCTCGCACACTCGCCGCCGACGCCGGACGCCCCCGCGGCGCGATCCCGGACTGACGGACGGGACCGGCTACGGGCCACCGGCGGCCCGTTGCCGGTCTTCCTCTCGCCAGAGGGTCAGCGGACCAGGGACGCGGTCACCGGGGCAGTCCCGCCCACTCCGCGAGGGCGCCGCTCAGGCCAGCCGGGTCGGGGCGGTCGGCCGCCCAGGCGATATAGCCGTCGGGCCGGACGAGCAGCGTGCGCGTGGCGCTGCGCGCGGACTCGGCGTACAGCACCGGCCCGTCGCCCGGCACCACCGACCGTACGCCTGCGTCCCCACGCGGTCCCACCACCACGAACCGGCCCGCGCGCAGCGCCTCGTACAGCCGCCCCGACGACAGCGCCAGATCGGGGGCGCGCCTGCCGACCAAGGGGTGGGCGCCGCGCGGGGAGGGGTACGCGATGCCGATGCCGGTGACCATGCGCATCGCGCGGTCGCTGAACGGGTGTGCGCGGGCGAGTAGTTGGGAGCCGGCCGAGCGCAGGGCGCGCAGTGGGGCGGACCGGGTCAGCGCGAGCCGGATGATGACCCCGCTGGCACGCAGCACCGTGGCGCCGACCGGGTGGCGCTCCGTGTCGTACGTATCGAGCAGCGCGTCGCCCGCCCGTCCCGCGAGCACGGCCGACAGCTTCCAGCTGAGGTTCGCGGCATCCTGAAGACCCGTGTTCATGCCCATGCCGCCGGCCGGGGAATGGACATGCGCGGCGTCGCCCGCGAGGAAGACGCGCCCCACGCGGTAGTGCGGCGCCTGCCGTTCGTCGCTGTGGAAGCGCGAGATCCAGCGAGGGCTGTGCATGCCGTAGTCGGAGCCGAGCGCCTGCCGGGCGGCTTCCCGTACCTCGTCGAGATCGGCGGGCGCGCTGTCGGGGAGTTGCCGGTCGCGGTTCCAGCCCATGACGCGGTACCAGCCGTCGCCGAACGAGCCGATCAGCGCGAAGAAGTCGCCCTCGGCGTTGGCCATCAGCGGGGCGGGCGGTGTCCTGGTCAGCCGGACGTCGGCCAGCACCATCGAGCGGATGACGGCGGAGCCGGGGAAGGGCAGCCCGAGGGAGCGGCGGACGGTGCTGGAGGCGCCGTCGGTGCCGACGACGTAGGAGGCGCGAAGCGTACGGGACTGCCCTTCCCCGGCTCCGGACTCGGACCCAGACCCGGACTCGGACCCAGACCCGGACCCAGACCCGGACCCAGACCCGGACTCGGACCCGGACTCCGCGTCCGCGCCCCCGACCCGCACCTCCACCCCGGCACCGCCGTCGTCCTGCCGTACGCCGGTCACCTCGGTGTCGTACAGGAAGGTGACACCCGCCTCGCGGGCGCGCCGTTCGAGCAGTCGCTCCACCTCGTACTGTCCGACAACCAGGACGTACGGGAAGCGGCTGCGCAGCCGGGTCAGATCAATGGCCGTCCGCGTGAGCAGCCGCAGTTCCCGTACCGGATATCCGCGCGCCACCAGCTCGTCGGCGAGCCCGCGCGCGTCCAGCTGCTCCAGTGTGCGGGCGTGGACGGCGAGAGCGCGCGTGAGATTTCCGGCGGCTTCCGGGCGGCGTTCGACCAGGGTCACGGAGTGTCCGGCGACCGCGAGATCCCCCGCGAGCAGCAACCCGGTCGGACCGGCACCCACCACGATCACATCGGTCATGGCCGCTGCCTCCTCATCTTCCGTACCAGCACGGTCACCGTCATACCAACACCCAGTAGTCAACTGGAGTCCTGCGCTCCGTGTCGTATGAGTCACCGGCGGTCCCGATCCTGTCGAGGGCTTGTGCAGACCCCCACTCACTGCTGACGCGCAGCCGCCGACAAGGCAGACTGTCGAGGGCGATACCGGCAGTGGCAGGGGCAGGGGGAGCTATGGAACGTGACGGCGGGCCGCGCGTACCGGAGCAGCGGGCTCCGGTCGTGCCGGGTGACTCCGGCGAGCTGCGCTTCAGCGTGCTCGGACCGGTGCGCGCGTGGCGCGACAACGAGCCGGTGCCGCCCGGGTCGCCGCAGCAACGCGCCCTGCTGGCGGCCCTGTTGCTGCGCGACGGACGCACCGCCACGGCCGGTGAACTCATCGACGCGCTCTGGGGCGTCGAACCGCCCTCGCAGGCGCTGGCCGCCGTACGGACCTACGCCTCGCGCCTGCGCAAGAAGCTCTCCCCGGGCGTGCTGGTCACCGAGGCGGGCGGCTACGCGGTACGGAACCGGCCGGATCTGCTGGATCTGAACGTGGCTCAGGAGCTGGCCACGGACGCGGAGAAGGCCCGCGCCGCCGGGGACCGCAACCAGGCCCGCGCGCTGCTCAACAAGTCGCTGGGGCTGTGGGACGGCGAGGCGCTGGCCTCCGTACCCGGCCCGTACGCCGAGACACAGCGCGCCCGGCTGGAGGAGTGGCGCCTCCAGCTCACCGAGACCCGGCTCGATCTGGACCTGGAGGTCGGCTGCCACGCGGAGGCCGTCTCCGAACTGACCGTGCTGACCGCCGCGCATCCGCTGCGCGAGCGGCTGCGCGAGCTGCTCATGCTGGCGCTCTACCGCAGCGGCCGGCAGGCGGAGGCGCTCGCCGTCTACGCCGACACGCGGCGGCTGCTCGCCGAGGACCTGGGGGTCGACCCGCGTCCCGAACTGGCCCAGCTCCAGCAGCGCATCCTCCAGGCGGACGCCGAACTGGCCCGCCCCGTCGAGGAGTCCGTGCCGGCGCACACCTTCATGCGCCCCGCCCAACTCCCGGCGACCGTGCCCGACTTCACCGGCCGCGTCTCCTTCGTACGGGAGCTGGGCAAGCGGCTGTCCACGGTCGAGGGGTCCGTGATGGCGGTCTCCGCGCTCGCGGGCATCGGCGGCGTCGGCAAGACGACCCTGGCGGTGCATGTCGCGCACGCAGCGCGGACGTACTTCCCCGACGGCCAGCTGTACGTGGACCTCCAGGGCGCGGGCACCCGGGCCGCGGAGCCGGAGAACGTACTGGGCTCGTTCCTGCGGGCGCTCGGCACGCCCGACACCGCGATCCCCGACTCCCTCGACGACCGCTCCGCGCTCTACCGCTCGACGCTCGACGGCCGGCGCATCCTCGTCCTGCTGGACAACGCCCGCGACGCCGCACAGGTCCGCCCGCTGCTGCCGGGTACGGAGGGCTGCGCGGCGCTGGTCACCAGCCGGGTCAGGATGGTCGATCTGGCCGGCGCGCATCTGGTCGACCTCGATGTGATGTCGCCGGAGGAGGCGCTTCAGCTCTTCACCCGGATCGTCGGCGAGGAGCGGGTCGGCGCCGAGCGCAAGGCGGCGCTGGATGTCGTCGCGGCGTGCGGTTTCCTGCCGCTGGCCATCCGGATCGCGGCGTCCCGGCTGGCGGCCCGCCGCACGTGGACGGTCTCGGTCCTGGCCGCGAAGCTCGGCGACGAGCGGCGCCGGCTGGACGAACTCCAGGCGGGCGACCTCGCGGTCAAGGCGACCTTCGAACTGGGCTACGGCGCCCTGGACGCGGCCCAGGCCCGCGCCTTCCGCCTGCTCGGCCTGGCCGACGGCCCCGACCTCTCGCTGGCCGCGGCGGCGGCCGTCCTGAACCTGCCGCTCCACGACACCGAGGACCTGCTCGAATCGCTGGTCGACACCTCCCTGCTGGAATCCGCGGCGCCGGGCCGCTACCGCTACCACGACCTGGTCCGCCTCTACGCCCGTGCCTGCGCGGAACGCGACGAACAGCCGCCCTCGGAGAGGGAGGCGGCGCTGTCGCGGCTGCTGGACTTCTATCTGGCGACGGCCGCGAGCGTGTACGCCCTGGAGCGCCCCGGGGACCGCCTGGTGGACCACCTGGAGCCGACGTCGTACGAGGGCCTGTCCTTCACCGACCGGCACGACGCGCAGGACTGGCTGTACGCGGAGGCCAACTGCCTGCTGGCGTTCGTACGCCAGTGCTCGGGCGCGCGGACGCTGCGCCGCTCGGTGGATCTCCTCTGGGCCTCTGTCGACCTGGCCGAGTCCGGCGCCAACTCCAAGCAGTACGAGGAGGCCGCCGCCGTCCTGCGGGAGGCCGCCCACGCGGCGGGCGACCAGCGGGCCGAGGCGCGCGCCCTGGTGGTTCTGGCCAATGTCCACCAGTTGGTGGGCCGCTTCGAGGAGGCGGACGGGGAGGCCGGACAGGCGCACCGGCTCGCGGAGGCGGCACAGGACCCGCTGCCCAGCTGCTGGGCCGCGAACGCCCGGGGCGTCATCGCGCTCTTCCAGGGCCGGCACGCCGAGGGCGAGAAGTATCTGACGCGCTCCCTTGAACGGTTCAGGGCGGCGGGGGACCGCGCCGGTGAGGCGAGCGCCCTGTGCAACCTCTCCCGCATCCGGCTGGCGACCGGACGTACGTCCAGCGCCGTCGCCCTGGCCCAGCAGGGCATAGACATATACGACGGCCTGGGGCACTCCCTGCGCGGCGCGAACGGCCGCTACGCGCTGGGGCTCGCGCTCACCCAGGCCGGGCAGCTCGGCGACGCCGCCCAGCGGCTCCACGAGGCGCTGGGCGTCTTCCGGGACAGCAGGCAGCGGCTGTGGGAGGGCATGACGCTCTGCCGGCTGGCCGAGACCGATCTGGAGGGGCACAAGCCGGCACAGGCCGCGTCCAACGCCGAGATGGCACTGACGGTCCTGCGCGGTATCGGCGGGGAGTGGCGGCGCGGCAACGTGCTCACGGTCCTGGGCCGGGCGCTGCACGGCATCGGGCAGACCGGCCGCGCCCAGGTCTGCTGGCGCGAGGCGCTGTCCCTCTACGAGGACCTCGGTTCGCCCGAGGCGGCGGACGTACGCGCGCTGCTGTCACCGGCCGCCGCGGCGTGATCCCGGGCCTGATTCCCGGCGCGACCCCCGACGTGATCCCCGGCGTGATCCCCGGCCCCAGTGGGACGTTCATCGTTCGTTTATCGCCACCCGCCACTCTGGTTCACGTCGGGTCGTCGTATCGGGGGGCAGACGGAACGACACGGACCGGCGCACCACGGTGAACGGTCCCCGAGGTGTCCGTCCGACGGTTTCCGGGGGAGCTGTCGGACGGACATCTCCCAGCCCATAAGGCACATGTTGGAAAACAGGGGAGATATCGATCATGGGTGACAAGCAGAAGGACGAGACGGTACTCAAGCCGAAGGACATCCACGCGACGTCCACCGGCGGCGAGAACACCGTCAAGGACATCCATGCCACAGGCGGCGAGGCCACCACTCAGGGCGACATCCACGCCACTGGTGAACCTGCCTGAATCAGACCTCTTCGACGGGGGTGACGACCGCGGCGGCGCGGAGGGGGGGCCGTCGCGGTCGTGGCATGTCCGGATATCACCACTGCGAGCGCGGCCGACGCGCCTACGCTTCAAGAATCCCTGCCGTAAAGGATTTGAGATGACACTCGTCAAGCGCATTCTGGTCACCACGGCTCTGGCAGCCGCGGCGGCCGCGGGTTCGGCGGCGCCGGCCCTCGCGGCCGGCGGCCACATAACGGCCGCCCCTCAGGACCATGGCGACACTCCCGTCGTCGTCACCCCTCAGGACGTGCACGCGACCTGAGGCGGACCACGCACGAAGAGGCGGGGCGGGGGGCGGGGGCCCCCCCCCCCCCCCCCCCCCCCCCCCCCCCCCCCTGCCGTCCAGCTCGACCTGCGTGTCGCCGAAGTCGACGACCGAGCCCGACGCGTCCTCGAACGTCACGTCGACCTCGTACGTGTCCGTCAGACCGGGTGCGGCCGAGACCTGCACGGTCGCGTAGGTGACGGCCTTCCGCTTGCCCTTCGCCCTGCTGACGCAGGTGACGATCCGCGCCTCGGCGCCGGCCGTCGCCGTGGGCGTCGGGTCGTCGTACGAGCTGCCGGACGAGCCGTAGTCGTCGTCGGAGTCGTAGTCCGAGTTCGAGTGCGAGCCCGAGTACGAACCGTTGCTCTTCTTCGAGTTGGAGCAGCCGCCACCCCCGCCGCTGCCGCCGCTCGACCCCCTGCTCTTGCCGCTCTTGCCGCCCGTGGAGGACGAGAACCCCGTCAGGGCCAGCACCACCACGACCAGTACCGCCGCGATTTTCAGACGTCGACGCATCACGCTTGAGTCACTCCCCCGTTGTACTCATTCACCCGATGGCCCACGGGTTGACCTGCCCATGAACCTGTCAATCGCGCGCGACACCCTAGCAGTTGGGCCGTCGGCGCCCCCGTCGGCGTGGCGGGCACCGGACGGTCGCGTGGCGAGGGCCGGATACGCGGCGTAGCGTCGCCAGCGGAGCACGATCACGCACCGCGAAGGAGGGCCGGCGATGGTCCGCAACATCCTCGGCTCGCTGCTCGCTCTCATCGGAGCGGCCGCCGCCGTCCTCAGCCCCTTCCGTCCCTGGTACGACGGCCGGGAGGGGAGCGACTACCCCGTCACCGACCTGTTCAACGGGATCTCCGGCAACGGCTCGGCCGTCGTCGTCTCGGTCGCGCTGCCCTTCCTCTTCGCCGCCGTGGTCATGCTGTTCGGCGTGGTGCTGCGCTCGCGGGCGCTCGTGGGGCTGGCCGGTCTCGCCGTGCTCGGCTTCACGGTCCTGTGGATGGTGCGCCAGGGCCAGTCGGCGGACGGTCTCGGCGTCAGCGCCAACGGCACGGGCCTGGGCACCGGCATCGCGTACGCCGCCGGCGGCGGGATCGTCCTGCTGTTGGCCGCGCTGGTGATGAGCGGCCGCCGGCACCGCGCCCGGCGGCGGAGCCCGGAGCCGCAGTACGACTACGAGGCCCCGTACCAGCAGCAGCACCCGCCGCCGTATCAGCCCCCGTACGAGCAGCAGTACCAGCCGCAGTACGGGCCGCCGCAATACGAGTCACAGCAGTACGAGCAGCCCCAGTACCAGCCGCCGTACGAGCCGCGGCACCGCCACGACCCGTACGGATACCAGCCGTACGCATACGAGCCCCAGCCGCCGCCGTCCTCACCCCCGGAGGAGTGGTCCCGGCACGACGGCGACACCCAGTCGCTCCCCCGGGTCACCGACGAGCCGTGGAGCCCGAGCTCCACCCCGCCGCAGGGACCGCCGCCCGAAGAACCGCCCGCCGCGCCCCGGCCGCGCTGACCACCGACGGACGGGCGCTATCTCGACCCGCGCCCCGTCGCCGTCCCCTTCACCGCGTCCAGCGCGTACACACACCGGTCCTTGCTGCACGCGTACACCACGCCCCGCCGCGCCACGGGCGAGCCCGTGATCTCACCGCCGGTCGCCAGCTTCCAGCGCAGCTGGCCGCCGCTCGCGTCCAGGGTGTAGAGGACATGGTCGGCCGAGCCGAAGTGCAGCCGGCCGTCGGCGACGACCGGCGCGCCGATGACCTCGCCGCCCGCCGCGAAGCGCCACTTGGGCGTGCCCGTCACCGCGTCCAGCGTGTAGAGCGCGCTGCCGCTGCCGACATGGATATTGCCGTCCGCCACCAGCACCGGTTCGATCGACTGCCGGGACTCCGTCGCGATGCGCCAGCGGTCCTTGCCGGTGGTGGCGTCCAGCGCGTACACCGTGCCCAGATAGTCCGCGAGGTAGACACCGCCGCCGGTCACGGCCGGGCCCGGCGCGAAGGCCGGCGGGGAGAGGAAGACCGCGGGCGCCTCGAAGTGCCAGCGCACATGGCCGCCGGCCAGATCGATGGAGAGCACGCGCGTACCGGCCGAGACATACAACTGGCCGTCTGCGGCGGGCCGTACCCGCACCGGCACGCCCCCGCAGGAGGCGGCGTCCCCGATGGGGTACGACCACAGCTCGGCGCCCGTGCGCGCGTCCAGCGCCAGCAGCCGGGCGTCCTTCCACACGTAGACCGTGCCGTCATGGATCGCGGGCCCGGCCTCCGGGGTCTCGAAGTCCGTCTGGGCCCCGGCGGTCTCCCACAGCTTGTCGCCGTTCGACGCCTCCCACGCCTGGACGCCGCCGCCGCGCGTGCCGGTGACGACCGTGCCCCGGTCGACCTTCAGGGAGTACACCCAGGCGTCCGTCTGTAGCCGCCAGCGCTCTGTGCCGTCCGCACCGTCGAGCGCGTACAGCGTCGGCCCGTCCGAGGCGTGGATCCGGCCGCCTGCGACGGCCATCGCCCAGGCCACGTCCCTGGTCTTGAACTGACGGCGTCCGCTGGCCACATCGAGCGCGTGCACCTCGAAGGAGGTGACGTAGAGCAGATCGCCGTCGACGACCGGCGTGCCCCAGACGTCGTTGGACATCCGGAACCGCCAGGGCCGCCAGTGGCCGGGCGCGCCGTCGGGGGGCTGGGCCGGCGAGGGTACCGGCGGAGCGGCCGGGCCGGGCGCCGGGCCGGTGGGCGCCTCCGCGCCGTTCAGCCCGGCGGGCGGGCGGATCCAGCCGGTGGCGGGCCCCGCGTCGGCGGCGCCGACGCGCGTGTCCGCGACCCTCGGGCCGGGGCCGATCGGCACCGGCGATCCCGGCAGCCTGAGCGGGCCGTCCGGGGGCGCGGAGCGGGGCGCGTGCGGCAGAGCGGGCGGTGACATCGCGGCCGACGCCTCGGACCGGCCGGCGTGCTGGTTCTCGTTCCCGCCGGCGCCCTGCCGCGCCCCGCCCGGCCGCCACGCGGCGTCCCAGTCGGGGGCCGCCTGCGCGGGCACCGGCGGCTCGTGCGCGGGCCGCGGCGGTACGGCAGCGGCCACGGCGGGTCCGGCGTGCCGTACGGCGGGCGCGGGCCCCCGGCCACCGGCCCGGCGGCGCTCGATCATCGCGGTGGCGAGATCAGGCAGCCACGCCGACGCCGTACCGCTGTCGTCACTGCCCGAGGCGAAGAGATGCGGGGCCAGCTGGGCCTGGAGGTCGGCGGGCGAGGGCCGCTGCGAGGCGTCCATCTTCATGCACGCCTCGATGAGCGGTCTCAGCTCCTCCGGCAGCCCCTCCAGGTCCGGGCCCTCGCGCAGCAGCATGAAGACCGTCTCGACGGGGTTGCCGCCATGGAAGGGCGCGTGTCCGGTGGCGGCGAAGACGAGGGTCGAGCCGAGCGAGAAGATATCGCTGGCGCCCGTCACACTGCGCGAGTCGCGGGCCTGCTCGGGCGACATGTAGGCGGGCGTGCCCACGGCGACATTGGTCATGGTCAGCCGGGTGTTGGAGACCCCGGAGGCGATACCGAAGTCGATGACCCGCGGCCCGTCCTCCACCACCAGCACATTCGACGGCTTCATGTCGCGATGGACGAGGTTGGCCCCATGGATCGACTGGAGCGCCTCTGCGATCCCCGCCGCCAGCCAGCGCACCGCCTGGGCCGGCATCGGACCGCACTCATTCACTATTTCTTCCAGCGAGGGGGCCGGCACGTACGCCGTCGCCAGCCAGGGCACGGCGGCCCGGGGATCGGCGTCCACGACGGCAGCGGTGTAGAACCCGCTGACGGCGCGGGCGGCCTCCACCTCTCTCGTGAAGCGGACCCGGAACAACTGGTCCTCGGCAAGCTCGGTACGTACCGTCTTGATCGCCACCCGGCGGCCGGACGCCGAGCGCGCGAGATAGACCAGCCCCATGCCGCCGGCTCCGAGCCGACCGAGCACCTCGAAAGGGCCGATGCGCCTCGGGTCGTGCTGCGTCAGCTGCTCCACTTGCGTGCCACCTCCCCGTACGGGCCACAAAGGTACGGCCCCGTGCCCCCTGATTCTTCCTGTCGGAGGCGGCGGTTGCGAACCCGGGGGCGGATCGGGGTGTCTCATCCCGATCCGGACACTCATGTGCTCTCCTGCTCGGCTTCCCGCTCCGGCGCGGGCTCCGCCGCCGCTGCCGCCCCCTCCGCGGCCCCCGATTCCGCCCCGGATTCCGCCCCTGTCGCCGATTCCTCCCCTGCCGCCGGCCCCGGCGCGCGCTCCGGCTCACGCTTCGGCTCGGCCAGGACGGCGAAGTACGCGCCCTGGTTGTCCAGCAGCCCCGCCATCCGTCCGTAGTCGATATCGAACGGCGGTGCGGTGACCCGGCCGCCGAGCCGGACGACCGTCTCCGCCGTCTCGTCGCAGTCGTCGACCGAGAAGTAGCTGAGGAAATGGCCGGGCAGCTCCGCCGGGAACGCGTCCGTGATGACGCTGCGCCCGCCGATCGCGCTGCCCGGGCCCGGCTCGGAACCGGCCGGGGACCACAGCCGGAAGTCGACGTCGTCACCCGGGAGGTCCCTGCCCCGGAAGCCGAAGACCGTCTCGTAGAAGGGGTCGACGCGCTCCTTGTCCCTCGTATAGACCTCTGTCCAGCAGAAGGATCCCGGCAGGCCCGTCTTCTCGAAGCCCAGGTCCTCGCCCGCCTGCCAGAGCCCGAAGACCGCGCCGGCCGGATCCGCGGCCAGCGCCATCACACCGAACCGTCCGACGGCCAGCGGCTCCCGCACCATCTGGCCGCCCGCCTCCCTGATCCGCACGCTGAGCGCGTCGGCGTCCGGGGTGGCGAAATAGATGGTCCATACGGTCGGCATCCGGCCGTCCCGCTTGGCGACGAGGCCCGCGACGCGCTTCCCGCCGCTGAACGCCACGGTGTAGTGCCCGTCCTCCATGCCCCTGGCCCGGCCGAAGGTCCAGCCGAACAGCTCTCCGTAGAAACGCTTGCCCGCTTCCAGATCGGGAAGTGACACATCCACCCAGCACGGCGTGCCTTCCGCGAATGCGTCCATGTCCCGGACTCCTTCCGTAGGGATAAATAGAACAATTGCTGAATTATCCCAGCGTGAACCCGCCGCCACCCCGAGTTATCCACCGAAGTTGTCCACAGGCTGTTGATAACACTATTCAAGCCCGCACCTGCGCCGTCCGCCTCCCGGATCTCCCCGCGAGCCGCTCCCGAATCACCCCGCGAGCCATGAGCCGACCCCTGTGCGCGATGGCCGGTTCCCCATTTGCACTCGGCCAAATCGCGCTCGGATCACCCCTCGGTAAGCTGACTGCATGACAGGACAAGTGCGCACCGTCGACGGCCGCGTGGCTGGTCGACGCGGGCAGGCGACGCGGCAGAAGCTGCTCGACTGCCTCGGCGAGATGCTCAGCTCCTCGCCGTACCGGGACGTCAAAGTCATCGACGTCGCCCGCAAGGCGGGCACGTCACCCGCGACCTTCTACCAGTATTTTCCGGACGTCGAGGGCGCTGTCCTTGAGATCGCCGAGGAAATGGCCAAGGAGGGCGCCGGGTTGACCGCGCTGGTCTCCGGCCGCTCCTGGGCCGGCAAGGCCGGCTGGCAGACGTCCGAGGAACTCGTCGACGGCTTCCTCGACTTCTGGCGCAAACACGACGCCATCCTCCGGGTGGTCGATCTGGGCGCGGCGGAGGGCGACAAGCGGTTCAACAAGATCCGTCTGAAGATCCTGAACTCCGTGACCGGTTCCCTCACGGAGTCCGTGAAGGAGCTTCAGTCCAAGGGCAGGATCGACAAGGACATCAGCCCGGCGGCGCTGGCCGGCTCGCTGGTCGTGCTGCTCGCCTCGGTGGCCTCGCATCAGAAGGGCTTCCAGAGCTGGGGCGTGAAGCAGGCCGAACTGCGGCCTACGCTGGCCCAGTTGGTCCATCTGGGCGTCACCGGCAAGAAGCCCACGAAGTAACCCGCTCCATCTGAAGCAACCCCGCCGAAGCGGGCCGGCGCATGGGCCGGCGGCCACGGTACGTACGTACCGCGCGCCCCTCCTGTACCGCGCGCCCCTCCCCCCGTTCTGTCACGCCGGCGGCAGCAGCCGTTCCACCAGCGCTCCGATCAGCGCACCCGCCTCCTCCGCCGGGAACACCCCCGGAAGCGTCAGCTGCTCCACCACCAGCCAGTTGGTGGCCAGATAGATCATCTTGACCGCATCGGCGTCGCCGGGCAGACCGGCGTCCAGATGGTGCCGGACATTGGCCTCGACATCCGTGCGCACACGCTCGGTCAGCACCGCGCGCAGCGCGGGCCGGCGGGTGGCCTCCAGCCGCAGTTCGAGCAGGGCGAGATAGCCCGTACGGAACGCGGCGACGCGCCCCACCACCTCACGGACCAGCTCCACGACCCGCTCACGGGTGGCCGGTCCCGCCGCCATGGCCGCCATCGTCGCGTCGTCCGGACGCATCCGCTCGTAGATCCGGCCGCCGGCCTGGGTGAGCAGATCATCGCGACTGGCGAAGTAGTTGGACGCGGTGCCGTTGGGTACGCGCGCCTCGGTGTCCACGGCCCGGAAGGTCAGCCCGCGCGCGCCTTCACGGGCGAGCACCTCGATGGCCGCGTCCACGAGCGCCGCGCGCCGCGCCAGGTTCTGCCGCATGAAGCGTCGCCACCCTCTCTGTCGAACCACTCCGACTCTCGAACCACTCCGACTCTCGAACCACTCCGGGTCGAACCACTCCAAGTGTAGTGATACGGACGAGGTTGAATGGCCGCATGGACGACGACGACCGGCGGCAAGAGACCTTCCGCGCCCTGCTGCGCGCCCAGCCCGTCTGGGACACCGAACTGCCCGCGTTCGATCCGGCGGACGCCCCCGACGAGCCGCTGCCGCTGTTCCACCGCTGGTTCGCCGAGGCGGTGGCCGCCGGCCAGCCGGAGCCGCACACGATGACGCTCGCGACCGCCGACGAGCAGGGCAGGCCCGACGTACGGACCCTGATGCTGCATGACGCGGACGCGCGGGGCTGGCACTTCGCCTCGCACGCGACCAGCCGCAAGGGCCGTCAACTCGCCGCGCGCCCCGAGGCCGCGCTCGGCTTCTACTGGGCGGCGCAGGGACGCGCCGTACGCCTGCGGGGTGAGGTCCGTACGGCCGGCGCCGAGGAGAGCGGCGCGGATCTGCGGGTCCGTTCCACGGGAGCGCTGGCCTCCGCGCTGGTCGGGCGGCAGAGCGAAGTCCTCCGGTCGGCCGAGGAGTTGGCGGAGGCGAGCGCGGCGGCGTGGGAGCGCGCGCGGCGGGAGCCGGACACCGAGGCGCCGTCCTGGACCGCGTACACGCTCGTACCTGACGAGGTGGAGTTCTTCCAGGGCGACGCGGGCAGACAGCATGTGCGGCTGCGCTACCGGCGCGAAGGGAGCCTGTGGGTACAGGAGTTGCTCTGGCCGTGAGAGCCGTCGGCCTCCGTCGCCTCGGCGGCCGACGAATCGACGGATGTGATCGATTCGCAACCCATTTCCTATCTTGACCGAGACCCAACAAGTGAGGTTCCGGTTACGCTCAGCTCTCATGCCCGACGATTCCGACCCCGCCAACACCCTTCCCGTGTACGTCATCGGCGCCGGCCCCGGTGGGCTCGCCGTCGCCGCCGCGCTGCGGGAACAGGGCGTACGGGCCGTCGTACTGGAGAAGTCCGATGCGGTCGGGGCCTCCTGGCGCCGCCACTACGAGCGGCTGCGGCTGCACACCACCCGCCGGATGTCGGCCCTGCCGGGTCTGCGGATCCCGCGTTCCTCCGGGCGCTGGGTGCCGCGCGCGCAGCTGGTGCGCTATCTGGAGAAGTACGCGGAGCACCACGGCCTGGACATCGTCACCCGCGTCGAGGTCACCCGGGTCGAGCGCTCCCCCGACGGGACCGGCTGGCTGCTGCGGGCGACCGGCGGCCGGGAGCTGACCGGCCGGGCCGTCGTCGTGGCCACCGGCTACAACCACACGCCGAGGCTGCCGTCCTGGCCGGGCCTCGCGTCGTACGGCGGCGAGCTGCTGCACGCGGGCGAGTACCGTAACGCCGGGCCGTACGCGGGCAAGGACGTCCTGGTCGTCGGCGCGGGCAACACGGGCGCGGAGATCGCCGTGGACCTCGTCGAGGGCGGCGCGGCGCGGGTGCGCCTCGCGGTCCGTACCGTCCCGCACATCGTGCGCCGCTCCACGCTGGGCTGGCCGGCGCAGGCGAACGCCGTGCTGGTCCGCCGGCTGCCGGTCCGTCTGGTCGACCGGGCGGCCGGGGCGCTGGCCCGTTTATCGGTGCCCGACCTGTCGGCGAAGGGCCTGCCGCGCCCGGAGACGGGCCTCTACTCACGGGTCCGCGAGGGCGCGATCCCGGTGCAGGACGTGGGTCTGATCAAGGCGGTACGCGAGGGCCGGGTCGAACCGGTGGCGGCGGTCGAGTCCTTCGAGGCGGACAAGGTCGTGCTGGCGGACGGCTCCCGGATCACCCCCGAGGTCGTCATCGCGGCGACCGGCTACCGCCGGGCCCTGGAAGACCTGCTGGGACATCTGGACGTACTGGACGAGCGGGGGCGGCCGGTGACCCACGGCGGCCGTACCCCGGAGCAGGCCCGGGGCCTCTACTTCACGGGCTTCACCAACCCGATCAGCGGCAATCTCCGCGAGATGGCGATCGACGCGCGCAAGATAGCGAAGGCCCTGTCGCGCCGGTCCCGCCAGGGCCTGTCGCGTCGGTCCCGCTAGGGCCTGCCTCACGCTAAACCGCCACCGCCATCGGCCGACGCCTGATCACCAGCGCCATCAGCGCCGCTACCGCGCACAGCGCCCCCGACGCGTACCAGACCACGTCGTACGAGCCGAAGACATCCCGCGCCAGACCGCCCGCGAAGGCGACCGCCGCCGCGCCGACCTGGTGGGAGGCGAGGACCCAGCCGAAGACGATCGCGCTGTCCTCCCCGTAGTGCTCGCGGCACAGGGCGATCGTCGGCGGGACGGTGGCGACCCAGTCCAGGCCGTAGAAGACGATGAAGAAGAGCATCGGCGGATGGACGGAAGGCGCCAGCAGCATGGGCAGGAAGAGCAGCGAGACCCCGCGCAGCGCGTAGTAGACCGCCAGCAGCCTGCGCGCCTCGAAGCGGTCGGTGAACCAGCCGGAGGCTATCGTGCCGACGACATCGAAGACACCGATCACCGCGAGCAGCGAGGCGGCGGCCGTGATCGGCATGCCATGGTCATGCGCGGCCGGTACGAAGTGGGTCTTGACCAGGCCGTTCGTCGAGGCGCCACAGATCGCGAAGGTCCCGGCGAGCAGCCAGAACGGTCCGGTACGCGCCGCCGACAGCAGCACCGAGACCGCGCGCCGCGCGGCGCCCGTCACCGGCGCGGGCTTGGGTACGAACGTCTCCGCGCCATACGCGGGCAGGCCCACATCCGCCGGATGGTCCCGCAGCAGCAGCCAGACGAACGGGACCACCGCGAGCGCGGCCAGCGCGACCGTGACGGCGGCCGGGCGCCAGCCGTGGTGCTCCACCAGCCAGGAGAGCAGCGGCAGGAAGACCAGTTGCCCCGAGGCGCCCGCCGCGGTGAGGATGCCGGTGACCAGACCGCGTCGCGCCACGAACCAGCGGTTGGTCACCGTCGCGGCGAAGGCCAGCGCCATCGAACCGCTGCCGAGACCGACCAGCACGCCCCAGTACAGGACCAGTTGCCAGGCCGCGGTCATCCATACGGTCAGTACGGAACCGACCGAGATGATGGTGAGCGCGACGGCGACGACCCGGCGGATGCCGAAGCGGTCCATCAGCGCCGCGGCGAACGGCGCGGTCAGTCCGTACAGCGCGAGATTGACCGAGACGGCGAAGCCGATCGTGCCGCGCGACCAGTCGAACTCCGTGTGCAGCGGCTCGATCAGCAGACCGGGCAGCGAGGCGAACGCCGCCGCGCCGATGATCGTCACGAAGGTGACGACGGCGACGAACCACGCCCGGTGAATGCGCCCCGGCGCGCGGGGCGCGGGCGGCACGGGGGGCGTGGGCGGCGCAGGGGGCTCGTGTGGCGCGGAGGGGTCGGGCTGCGCGGAGAGGTCGGTTGTCTGGGGCACGTCAGACAGCATCAAGGGGCGTCACGCTACTGACGAGTGGCCCGACGGCCAGCATTCGCCAGGATCGGGCCACCGCCCCGTACCGCCCGCTCACCCCACGCGCTTCAGGCCCCGGATCGCCGGTACGGCCAGCAGCATGGCGCACACCCCCACATTGATCACCGCCCCGGCCACCAGCACTTCCCTTACGCCCACCGACTCCGCGACCGGCCCGGCCAGCGCCCGCCCCACCGCCAGCATGATCAGCGAGCCCGCCACGTCGTACGCGTGCAGCCGGTTGAGCGCCTCGGCGGGGATCTGCGTCTGGACCGTCGTCGACCACATGACCAGCCAGAACGCCAGCGACACACCCCCGGTGAAGAAGCCCGCGGCCAGCAGCGGCACCGGCACGTCGTACGCCAGGACCAGTACGTTCGCGATCACCCCGAACAGCGCGAGCGTGCCCGCGAACAGCGGTCTGACCGGCCGCAGGCGCATCGCCAGCAGCCCGCCCACCACGTTGCCCGCACCGGCGACCGTCATCATCAGACCGAACATCGCCGAGGAGTGCCGCTCGGTGACGACGACCGCCTCCAGCGGTGTGATCGGGCCGAGCACCGTGATGCCGTACACCGACCAGACGGCGATGACCCCCCACAGCCAGGACCGGGCCCGGAACTCGCGCCATCCGCCCATCAGTTCGGCCAGCATCGACTCACCGGTCACCACCGGCGCGACCGACTCCATCCGGATCAGGAAGAGACAGAGCCCGCTGATCCCGAAGGTGGCGGCGTTGACCCCGAAGATCAGTCCGGGCCCGCCGAAGCCGGCCAGCGCGCCCGCGATCGCGGGGCCCGCCATCGCGGTCAGCGCCTCCGCGACCCGCAGCACCGCGTTGCCCCGCTGCACATCGGGCGCGAGCCGCGGAAGCATGCTCGCCACCCCCGGCTGGAAGATCGCGGCGCCCAGGCCGTTGAGCGCGCTGAGCGCGTACACGAGCCAGAGCGCGGGCGCGCCGACGGCGAAGGCGACGGCCAGCACCGCCGTGCCCACCATCCGTATGCCGTCCGCCAGCACCATCATCCGGCGCGGGGTGAACCGGTCGGCCAGCACTCCGCCGACGAGCACGAACCCCGCGAAGCACAGCATCCAGGCGCCGAGCGCGAAGCTGACGGACGACGCGCCGTACCCGGCGTCCAGCAGACCGGCGGCGAGGGCGACCGGCACCATGCCGTCCCCGAAGCGCGCGACGGTACGGGCGAGGAAGAAGAGCCGGAAGTTACGGTTCCAGAGGGTACGGGCGGCCCCTTCCGGAGCCGCCTCGGCCGGGGCTGTCCCGTCCAGGGCTTCGTACGGGGCTTCGTACGGGGCTTCGTACGGGGCTTCGTACGGGGGTGCGGTCGGTTCGGGGCCCGGTTCGGGAATGCGCGGAGCCGCCGTGCGCTTTTCTGTCACAGACGCGACTGATATCAAGTAATGGTCTGGACCACCAGAGCCCATCCGGGGAACGGACCGCGAAGACCGAGGAGAGGAGAGCACGCCATGCCGGACCATCGCCCGCACCGGGTCGTCGTCCTCGCCCTCGACGGGCTGATCCCCTTCGAACTGGGCATCCCGCAGCGGATCTTCGGCCGCGCCCGCGACTCCTCGCGCGCGCCGCTGTACGAGATCGTGACCTGCTCGGTCCGGGAACCGGGGCCGGTACGGACCGACGCCGACTTCTCGATCCTCGTCGAGAACGGCCCCGAGACGCTCGCCACCGCCGACACCGTGGTCGTCCCGGCGTCCCACGAACTCGGTCCGGTCTTCGACGAGGGCAGGCTCACCGACGAGCTCCGCGCCGCCTTCGACCTGCTGCGGCCGGGCACCCGCATGGTCTCGATCTGCACCGGCAGTTACGTGCTGGCCGCCGCCGGATTCCTGGACGACCGCCCCGCCACCACCCACTGGTCCTCCGCCGCCCACTTCCAGCGGATGTTCCCGCGGGTCAAGGTGGACGCGGATGTCCTGTTCATCGACGACGGCGACGTACTGACCTCCGCCGGGGTCGCCGCCGGGATCGATCTGTGCCTGCATATCGTCCGGCGCGACCACGGCACGGCGGTCGCCAACGAGGTCGCCCGGCGTACGGTCGTCCCCCCGTACCGGGACGGCGGCCAGGCGCAGTACATCCGGCGCCCGGTCCCCGAACCGCAGCTGGCGACCACCGCGACCGCCCGTGACTGGGCCCTCGCGCGCCTCCACGAGCCGATCCAGCTGCGTGACATGGCGGAGCAGGAGTCGATGTCCGTACGGACGTTCACCCGCCGCTTCCGCGAGGAGGCCGGGATCAGCCCCGGGCAGTGGCTGGTGCTGCAACGGATCGAACGGGCCAGACAGCTGCTGGAGTCGACGGATCTGTCGGTCGATCAGGTGGCGCGGGACGCGGGGTTCGGCACGGCGCAGTCGATGCGCCAGCATCTCCAGTCGGCGCTGGGCGTCCCGCCGACGGTCTACCGGCGCACGTTCCGCGCGGGATCCGGACCGGGCCGGTAGCAGGTGTCCACGCGGCGGCCGGCTGAGGGGCGCTCAGGAGCCGGATGGCGGGCGCGCACGCGCCGCGGCGCCGTCCGCCATCCGGCTCACCCCGGCGTACGGGCCCCGAGAACCGGCGCCGGGCCACGAACCGCACTCGCCGAGGACGCGACCCGCGCCCCTGGACCCCGGCCGGACAGGATCTCGGCGCGCCCTCGGCGTCCCCTCGCGGCGGATGGCTCATCCCGGCGTGATCACGCCGGGGTGCCCCGTCAACGGCGATTCGGGGGATCGACGCGTCACGCGGGCCGCGGTACAGCGCAGGGGGGCTCATACGTGGCAGGGGCATATGCTTCCGCCGCCACCCCCGGCGCGCTTCTGTCGACCTCGCACCAGATGCGCTTGCCCGCGCCCTCCGGCTGCCAGCCCCACCGGTCGGCGAGGCCGTCGACCAGTTCCAGACCGCGGCCGTTGGTGTCCTCGCCGTCCGCGTGGCGCGGGCGCGGCGGGCAGGCGCTCGTATCGGCGACCTCCACCCGTACCGTGCCGGCCTCGGCCGCGCCCGAGCCGAAGAGCATCCGCAGCACGGCCGGACAGCCGGTGTGCACCACGGCGTTGGTGACCAGCTCCGAGATGAGCAGGATCAGCGTCTCGGCGACCGGCTCATCGTCCTTTATTCCGGAACCGGCCAGCCTGGAACGGGCCCATCTGCGGGCCCGCCCCACCTCCGCGGGATCCGGCCCGACCTCCAACTGAACCTGAAGCACCTGCACCGCTCACACCATCCGAACCGGCGGACACATCGCCTCGCGCCTCGACAAGGGCCTCAACAGAGTCACAAGAGTCTCAAGAGTCACGGAACGTGATTTCCTTGCGAGACAGCATGGTTGACGTACAGTCACCGCAACAAGCGCTTCGGGCATATTCCAGCGCGAAGGAGTACGCGTGGTGCATACTGTGCGACGCCCGCCGCGGGAAGTCGAACACGGGCGCACACGGCGCCTCACTACCGCGCGAGCGGCGCACATTCGCGATCCCGGAGCCGCCGTACCGGCAGCACCGCGACCGTCGCGCCTCACAACGTCTCGCACCCCACGGAGCGTACCGGAGGCCGTACACGACTCCGGCCTGTGACGGCCCGCCACCAGGACACAACCCGGTATCGGCCCCGGGCACCGCGCTCCGGCCACGGACGGTGACGCAACAGAGCGCTGAGGCCAGAGCTTTCCCCTTCCAGCGGAAGGGAGTTGCCACAGCCGGACGGGACGGACTTACCGGCCCGGGGCCGGCGCACCGGCCCCGGGACGCACATCAGGGCTCCGGTGTCACGTAGTACGCCGCGAAGCCGGACAGGATCTCACCTTCATGGATCCTGCCGTCGTGGTCCACGTCCAGCTCCGCCGCCACCCGCGCCGCCGCCTCCGGCTCGACCCCGAGCACCCGCAGCGCGCGCTCGGCCGACGCGGGGGTCACACCGCCGCCGTCCTCGTCGGCGACGGCGATCGCGGCACGCAGGAACGGGCGGGCGATCTCCGCGAACCGCTCCGGGTTGTCCCGCAGCCGCTTCACCGCGCCGGTGACGAACTCCTGCCTGCTGACCCGCTGGTCGCCGTCCACATCCGCGATCCCGGCCATGCCCTGCCAGAACGCCTCGGCCCCGCTGTAGAGCGCCTGTCCCTTGTCGGAGCGTGCCGTCGTACCGAACTCCGCGAGCAGCGCCGCCGCCGCTCCGCTGAAGTCGTCGCGGTCGATGTACCCGCTGCCGTCCTGGTCGAAGGCTGCGAACCGGGAGGCGATCTTGGCCTCGTACTCTGCGCTGTCCATGCCCGGAGCGTACGACGGCCGGGGGCCGCGATGTGTCCCGTTGCGCGGAGAGTGGCTATGCCGAAAGCGGCTGGACGGCGTCATCGACGGCCGCGGGCACGTCCGGGTAGACCTCGAAGAGACGGCGTACGCCCAGGGCCGCCAGAACCCTGTTGACGTGCGAACCCGCCTCGGCGCCACGGGCCGGGAGGATGACGTGGAGCCTGCCCCGGCAGGAGTGGAGCAGCCTGCGCGAGGCGATCAGTACGCCGACCCCGCTGGAGTCGCAGAAGAACACCTGAGAGAGATCGAGCACCAGCGCGTGGCGCCCGGCGGCGACCGCGTCATGGACCCGCTGACGGACCTCCGGCGAGGTCATGAGATCCAGCTCGCCGGTGATGTGCAGCACGGTCCACGGGCCCTGCTCGGACTCCTCCATCGTGAGCGTCACGCGCCTGGACCTTTCCTCGGGTTCCTGGGCTGATCCGGAAGAGGCTGATCCGGAAGTTGTCCTTCCTCATCCCCGCCACTGCCCCGCCGCGCCCCCGCGAAACGTGGTGAAACCTCACGCCGCCGCCCGCGGCGGGCCCGCAGGAGCGCCTCGGGGGCGCACTTGGGCAAAGGGGAGTGCGTTGTCGGTGGCGCCGACTACATTCGAAGGAACGGTGGCCAATGGTGGCCGTCGGCGCGCTTCGACATGATGGTGGACAGGGGCACGGGACCGGACAGAGGCACAGGCAGGCGCACAGAGGAGCAGGGCGAACAGGGCTGGGGGTCGCATGGCGAAGGACACACCGCCCCGCTGGGACCGCAGGATGCACCAGCGGCTGTCGCGGGGCGAGGCGGCGGCTCTCGGTGAGCTGTACGACCGGTACGCGTCGCTGGTGCACGGCCTGGCCCACCGGGTGCTGGACGACGACGACGCGGCGGACCGCGTCACCCGTGAGGTCTTCGGTCATGTCTGGGAGAAGCCGGACACGTACGACCCCAAACAGGGCTCCATACGTTCCTGGGTGGCGAAAGTCACACAGCGGCTGGCCGTGCAGCGGCTCCGGCGTACGGAAGCGGAGGCGTACGAGGCGCGCGGCGAGGGTTCGGCGGAGGAGCTGGAGCAGAAGATAAGCCGGGTCTCGGTGGCCGCGCGGGCGGACTACATAGTCAGGTCGATGCCGACGCCCCTGTGGGACGCGCTGGAGCTGGCGTACTTCCAGCGCAGGGACTACCGCCAGACCGCGGCGGACCTCGGTGTCACGGAGGACGAGGCGCGGCGCCGGCTGCGGCTCGGGCTGCAACTGCTCTCCACGGCCAACGCCCAAGCAGGGAGCGGCTCGTCACCGCCGGACAACGGACGTTCCTTGTGACCGGCCCTCTGGACGGCGGCGCCCATGACGGCCGCGATCCGGACGAGCGGGCGGCGTTCCTCCGTATCCCGGCCCCGAGGACGGCGCCGGACGACATGACGGAAGAGGAGAGACCGCCGACACCGGAGCAGCGGCAGGCGCCGCGGGCGCCGGAGCCGCGGGCGCCGGAGCCGCGGGCGCCGGAGCCGCGGCAGGCGCCAGAGGCCCGTGAGGCGGCGCCCGTCGCCGAGCCGCTGTCGCACAAGGTGCTCATGTCGCTGCTCGGAGCCTGGGCGCTGAGCGCCTGCTCCGCCGAGGAGACCGCGCTCGTCGAGGCGCATCTCACCGAGTGCGCCCCCTGCGCGGACGAGGCGCTCCGGCTGCGCGACGCCGTAGGACTGCTGCACGCCGACGGGAACCTGGACCTCGACCCGCTGCTGCGCTCCCGCGTGCTGGAGAACGCTCTCGGCCGCCGCCCCGCCCGTGTCCCGGTGCCCGGCTGGGCCGCCCCGTACGACGCCGAGACCGCGCGGCTCGACGCGCTCCTGCGGGACATCGGCGACGCCGAGTGGCACGCGCCCGTACGGCTCAAGTGGTACGAGGACGAGGGAGCCGTCTCCCGCCGGACAACCGTCGCCGGGGTGATCGGCCATCTGATGACCGTCGACGGCCTCGTCGCGACCTCCCTCGGGCTCGACGACCCGATCGGCTCCGACGCCTCCGCCCACCCGACCGAGCGTACGGAGAACTTCTGGCGGGCCGCGAAGCCCCCGCCGACCCGCACCGTCCACGAGCCCTGGCGCGAGCAGAGCCACACCCTCATCAGGACGGTGTCCTTCGCGGGCCGCGGGGTCGCCGAACTCTCCGTGTCGTACGGGTTCTTCGCCCTGCCCCTGCGCGACGCGCTGCTCGACCGCGCCTTCGAGTGCTGGGTGCACGGCGCGGACATCGCGGAGGCGGTGGACTACCCGTACAAGCCGCCCACCAGCGGCCATCTGCACGAGATGATCGATCTGGCGACGCGGCTGCTGCCCGCCGCCCTCGCCATCCGCCGCCGGAGCGGTCTCGCGACACCGGCCCGGGAGCTGGTGACGGCGGGCTCGCCCGGCAGGTCGCTGCATCTGGAGATCGAGGGCGCGGGCGGCGGCGACTGGTTCATCGCGCTGGACTCGCCGGCGGCGGTCGGCTCCCGCGAGCGGGCCGTGGCGCACGTCGCGCTGGACGGCGTCGAGTTCTGCCAGCTGGTGGCCGGACGGGTGTCGCCGGAGGACGCGGCGGCGGGCCAGGACGGTGACCGTGAGGCGATCAGGGACGTGCTGTTCGCGGCGGCCACGATGAGCCGTCTCTGAGCCGTCTCCGAAAACCGCTCCGGCCGGGACCGGTCAGCCGAAGACGACGGTGCGGTGCCCATTGAGCAGGATCCGGTGCTCCGCGTGCCACTTCACCGCGCGCGCCAGCGCCTGGCACTCCACGTCCCGGCCGATCGCGACCAGTTGAGCGGGCGTCACCTGATGGCCGACCCGCTCGACCTCCTGCTCGATGATCGGGCCCTCGTCGAGATCGGCCGTCACATAGTGCGCCGTCGCGCCGATCAGCTTCACGCCCCGCGCGTGCGCCTGGTGGTACGGCTTGGCGCCCTTGAAGCTCGGCAGGAAGGAGTGGTGGATATTGATGATCCGGCCGTTCAGCTGCTTGCACAGATCGTCCGAGATGACCTGCATATAGCGGGCGAGCACCACCAGCTCCACCCGCTCCGCGCGGACCAGCTCCAGCAGTTCGGCCTCGGCCGCCGCCTTGGTGTCCCTGGTCACCGGGATGTGGTGGAACGGGATGTCGTACGAGGCGGCCAGATCGGCGAAGTCCGTATGGTTCGAGACGACCGCGACGATGTCCACCGGCAGGGCGCCGATGCCGGCCCGGAAGAGCAGATCGTTCAGGCAGTGGCCGAACTTGCTGACCATGAGGATGATCCGCATCCGCTCGTCCGCGCGGTGGATCGCCCACTCCATCCGGAACGAGTCACCGATGGCGGCGAAGCTCGCCCGCAGCTTCTCCACGGTCACCGGGGCGTCCGCCGAGAAGTGCACCCGCATGAAGAAGAGACCCGTGTCGTGGTCCCCGAACTGCTGACTGTCCTCGATGTTGCAGCCGGTCATGAAGAGATAGCTCGACACGGCGTGCACGATGCCCTGCTTGTCCGGGCAGGACAGCGTGAGCACGTACTGATCGGACGGCGGGGCGGCGGGTGGCGGCGTGGCGGTGGTCATGACCCCAGAGGATCCCACATCTGTCCCGCGCGCCCCGGAATCGGCCAGTACGTGGACATTGCGCCGAGTGACGCCGAGTGACGCCCTGGGTGCACCGTGGTGCCGTCAGGCGGACCGCGTCATGATCCGCAGCACGTCCAGCGAGGTCGGCACCACATCCGGGTCGTCCCCGTCGCTCGTCGCCAGCCGTACGTGCGCCTCGCGGGCGGCCCGTACCGCTTCCGGCCAGCCATGGTGCTCCAGATAGGCGGAGACGGGCGCGTCCGCCCCAACCTGGTGCATGATGCGCAGCACCCGGAGCACGGCGAGATCGACGAGGGCGGCCTCGCCCGAGTCGCGGAAGATCGTGCCGACGTATTTCTCGGCGGACCAGTTGTCCAGCCAGGTGTCCTCGACGAGACGGTAGACGGCGTCGGTGACGTCGCCGTACCCCTCCAGGCCGGCCAGCCAGTACTCCTGGTGGAAGACGGGATCGGAAAGCATGTGCAGCGCCGAGCGCACATTGCTGCGCCAGCGCCACCACGGCATGTCATTGAGCGGCATGCCGCCCATGGTGGGGGAGCGACGGGCACGACGGGAAGAGTTCTCGGAACCTTGCTGCACAGTCCACGACTTTACGTTCCGCGCGGGGGCGTACGGCCGGGCCCCCGCAATTCACCTCCAGGTCACCGAACGTTGGTCTCCGCTCACTCAGGCGTTACTCGGAGGGCGGAAGTGTGCATGAGTATGACCGGTTGGCGACGCTCCTCCTCCCCCCGCCCCTTCCAGTCCGGCGCGGTCCGCGCCCTCTGTATGACGGCGGCCGGGGCCTCGCTTCTGTCACTTCTGACCGGCTGCGGCGTTCTCCCTGGCGGCTCGGGGGGCTCCAGGGAGCCCGTCACGGTCATGACCTGGGCGCCGGTCGGTACCAATGCCACGAATCTGCCCGGGATGCCCGCCATGGCGAAGGCGTACGCCCGCTGGGTCAACGCGTCCGGCGGCATCGACGGCCACGAGCTGCGGGTCCTGACCTGCAACGAGCGCAACGACACCGCGGGCGCCGCCGAGTGCGCGCGCCGGGCGGTGCAGGAGAAGGCCGTCGCGGTCGTCGGCTCGTACAGCCAGCACGGCCGCGAGTTCATGGCACCGCTGGAGGCCGCGTCGATCCCGTACCTCGGCGGATATGGCGTCACGGAGGAGGAGTTCACGAGCTTCCTCTCGTACCCCGTCAACGGCGGCCAGGCCGCGCTCCTCGCGGGCAACGGCCTTCAGCTGGCCCGTAATTGCGACAAGACCGCGCTGGTACGGCCCGACACGATCACCGGCGACGACCTGCCCGAGCTCCTCAACTCCGGCCTGACCAAGGGCAAACGCGGCCCGGCCACCGATATCCGCGCGGCGGAGGACGCCACCGACTACACCGGCGCGTCCGGCCGCGCCCGCGAGAGTGCCCAGGACGGCGGCTGCGTCACCGCGGTGCTCGGCGACCGCACGGAGACGTTCTTCGACTCCTACCGCCGCCTCCCCGAGGACGGCCGCGACATCCGCGTCTCCTCGGTCCTCGGCAGCGTCGGCCAGCCGCTCATCAACCGCACGGGCGGCAAGAACGGCCCCTTCGAGGGCGCGTACCTCACCGGCTGGTACCCGGTGGCGAGCGACCCGGCGTGGAAGCCGATGCGCGACGTGATCGACACATACGCCTTCGGCGACAACGACATCGACCCGGCCGACCCGGGCGCCCAGACCACCTGGATCGCGTACACCGCCCTCAAGGCGGTCATCGAGTCCGTCGACAGCGACACCATCACCCCGGGCAGAATCGCGGACACCCTGGACCGCGGCGTACGGGTCGACACGGGCGGCCTGACCCCACCCCTGCGCTGGCGCTACGAGGACATGCTGGGCACACCGGGCTTCCCGCGGATCGTGAACGGGAACGTGACGTTCCAAGTGGTGCGCGACGGAAGGCTGGTGGCGGACAAGAAGGGCTTCGTCAACGTGGCCGAAACCCTGAGCGGCGCGCACTAGTACTGCAACGGTGCTGTTGCAGTACTAGGTCCTGTCTTCAGGGCTACAGCTGGGTGGGGGCCCGTTCCGTCAGGCCGTATTTCGTGGCGATGCTGTTCCACAGGCCCGACGCCTTGTGCTTCGCCGCCGTGGCCTCGCCGCTCGCCTGGTTTCCCTTGGCCGCTTGGGAGGTTGTGCGCGCATGGCCGTCCTTGCAGCCCTTCTTGCCCTTCGTCTGCTTGGCCCACTGCGCGTAGTGGTCGTCCGCCGAGGCCGAGGCCTGCCAGGCGTCGGTGAGGGAGGACGTCAGTTCGGTGTGGTTGGGGAGTTTGTCGAGCGTCAGCGCTTCCAGCTGGGTCACCAGGCCCCGTCGCTGCTCGGCCGCCCCGTGGAGGTCGGTGGCCGCCTGGTCGAGGTTGTCGCAGGACTTGATGTCCTCGACCGCGCTGATGACCGTCGAGCGGCTGCTGTTGCTGTCCGCGAGGAGCTTGTCGAGCGCCTCGGCCTGTTGCTTCACCGGGTCCGGGGCGGCCTGGATGGAGGGTTCGGTGCTGGGTGAGCTCTCCGACGCCACCGTCTTGCTGTCGTCCTGAGGCGAGTCGCCGCCGCCGCTCATCAGGGCGCCCGCGCCCAGGCCGAGGACGGCGCAGCCGACGACGACAGCCGCGATCAACGGCGCGCGGGACGACTTGCGGCGCGCCGAGCCGCGCCCGCCGCCCGTCGGGCCCTGCTGCGCCGGCGGCTGCTGGTACGCGGCGGGCTGCTGGCCGTACGCCCCGCGCTGCTGCTGGGGCTGCTGTGGCGGCTGCGGCCCCCGGCCCGCGTCGAACTGGGGCATCTGCTGCGTCGACTCCGCGCCCTGTCCCCCGCCCGGCCCGTCGGTACGGAAGAGGTTGTCGAACTCCGCGGGCGGCTGGCGGTCGCCGGGGGCGCCGGGCCGGATGCCGTACGGGGCTCCGGGGGGCGCGGCCGGGACGTTCTGCGCGGGGACGGGCGCGATGTACTGCGTGGCGTCCGCGTCCGGGCCCTGCGGGGGCGGCGCGGTGGACGGCAGGTACTGCGTGGCCTCCGCGGCGCTCTCCGGCGGCAGCATGCCGGGGCCAGGCGGGATCGGTGCGATGAACTGCGTGGCGTCCGAGTCCCCCATCGCGGGCACCGGCGGCAGATACTGCGTCGCGTCCGCGCTGCCGGGCGCGGGCGCCTCCGCCGGCAGCGGCAGAGGCTGCGACAGCGACTGCGCCTGCACCGGAGGCAGGGGCTGTGGCAGGGGCTGTGGCTGCGACGGGGGCTGCGCCTGCGGAAGCCGCTGCCCCTGCGGATACTGCTGGTACGGCGCGTACGGCTGCCCCTCGGCCGGCTGCCCGTGGACCGGTTGCCCCTGCGCCGGCGGCAGCGGAGCGCCGTACGACTGGCCGCCCTGCTGCGGCTCGTACGACTGCCCGTAGGTCTGCCCGTACGACGGCGGGGCCGACGGCGCGCCGCCCCCGTACCCGGGCTGGTCCTGGCGGCCGTCCTGCGGGCCCCAGGGCTGTCCCCACGGCTGCCCGCCGGTCGGCACGGCCCGGTCCTGGTCCGCGGCCGTGCCGGGAATCCAGGGCCCGCTGCCGTCGCTGGGCAGCACCACGCCTTCGTGCGCGGGGCGAGCGGCGGGGTGCTGCGGCTCATCCCCTTGTCCGCTGTGCGTCACCGGGACTCCTACGTGTGGAACGTGTGGACCTACCGAATCGTCGGTTCACGCTACCGGGTGAATCGCGGCCACTGCCACGCGCGTCGGCCCTGTAACAACTCGTCCCCTCCAGACGCTGATAACGGGTCCGAATTCACCCACCCCGCCCCGGACTTGATCATCCCCACGGCGCCCACACCGTGCCATCACCGCGCCATCACGCACAGGGCTCCGCCAGGTCCTGTCCGGTCGGCCCTCGTGGACCACGAAGACCGACCGGGCAGGACCTGGGAGCTAGGGCCTGTCCGGGCGCCTTCACGCCGCCTGGATCTCCAGCCTCGCCCCGAACTCCCGCACCGCGGGCTCGTTGGCGTACGGCTCCAGCCGCTGCTGGAGATCGTCGAGATACTCCGCGCCCCGGCTGGAGCGCAGCGTACCCAGCAGTTCCACCGCGCGCGTGCCCGTCCGGCACGCCTCCTCGACCTCCCGCTGCTGGACCTGGGACGTGGCCAGCAGGACGAGCCCGATCGCCCGCCGCCTGGCCCGGGACTCGGGATGGCCCGCCAGTGAGTCCTCGGCATGCCGGGCCGCCGCCTCCGGCCGGCCCAGATCGCGGTAGCAGTGCGCCAACTCGTCGGCGAGATAGGCGTGATCGAAATGCCTGATCCAGTCCGGATCGTCGCCCGAGGCGTCGCCCGACTGCTCCAGCGCGGTGACCGCCCGGCCGACGGCCGCCTCGCAGGTACGGGCGTCGCCCAGCAGCGCGTGCCCCCGGGCCTCGGCCGCGTGGAACATGGCCTGCGCCCTCGGCGCCACCTGCCCGCGCGCCCCTTCCTGAGCCGCCCGCGCCAACTGCGCGATCTCACGCGGATTCCCGAGCTGCGCCGCCAGATGACTCATGGACGCGGCCAGCACATAGCCGCCGTAACCGCGGTCCCCGGACGCCTGGGCCAGCCGCAGCGCCTGGATGTAGTAGCGCTGGGCGAGCCCCGGCTGACCGGTGTCGATCGCCATATAGCCGGCCAGCTCGGTCAGTCGGGAGACCGCCGCGAAGAGCCGCCGGCCGACCGACTCCCGGTACGAACCGGAGAGCAGGCCCGACACCACGCTGTTCAGATAGTGGACGACGACGGGACGGACATGGCCGCTGCCGAAGCGGTGGTCGAGATCGATGAGGGCCGCGGTCATGGCCCGTACCGCCTCGACATCCGAATCCCCCACCCGCGCACCGGTGTTGCGTGCGACGGCCGGGTCCGCGCCCGTGATCAGCCAGTCCCTGCTGGGCTCGACGAGCGCCGAGGACGCGACCGCCGAGCCGGAGAGGAAGTCACGGCGGCCCACATCGCTGCGCCACAGCTCACAGGCCTGTTCGATCGCGCCCATGACGGTGGGCGAGAACTGCAGGCCGACGCCCGAGGCCAGATTCTTGCCGTTCGCCATCCCGATCTCGTCGATCGTGACCGTACGGCCCAGCTTCCGGCCCAGCGCCTCGGCGATGACGCCCGGGGCCCGGCCACGCGGCTGCTGTCCGCGTAACCAGCGCGCCACCGAGGTCTTGTCGTAGCGCAAGTCCAACCCGCGCTCCGCGCCCACCATGTTGACGCGTCGGGCGAGCCCGGCGTTGGAACACCCCGCCTCCTGGATGAGCGCCTGGAGCCGTTCGTTCGGCTGGCGTGCGACGAGTGGTCTGGCTGCCAATGGATACCCCCTGTGGCCGCAGTGATCAGCTCACTGAACACTGCCCGTCACATATGCAAAGAATGCACATGTTCGGTGATAACGGAATAATTCGAGGATTTTCAGAAAGCTTCGGTAAACACGGCAGGGCTTCCCTGCGTGCCGCCCGCGTTGCCCATATGTTGTCGGACCCCCGAGGGTGGCTACCCCCTTACCGCCCCACCCCTTCCCGCGCGCCCCCACCCATGCATCCATGCGCCCCATTTGCAGGGCGGATGTTCCCCGGCGTGGCAACGGGCACCCCGTAACCCGTGGTGGCGGCGGTAGTTGTGCTGTTCGTGGAAGAGACCATCGGAGTGACGGACACGGCGCACATCCCTCAACAGCGGGGCGACCAGTTGCTGGACAGCGCGGTGCGGTACGCGGAAGAGCGGCACTGGGACGTGTTCCCCGGTACCTGGCTGGAGGCGGCGGACGGCCGGGAGACATGCTCGTGCGAGCGGACCGACTGCCCGGTGCCCGGGGCGCACGCGACCGGTCCCGACTGGGCGGCCCGGGCGACGGGCAGCGCGGTCGCGGCGCGCAGACTCTGGTCGAAACAGCCCAGGGCGTCGGTCCTGCTGCCGACGGGACGCACCTTCGACGCGCTCGACGTACCGGAATCGGCCGGCTTCCTGGCGCTGGCCCGGATGGAGCGGATGGAGCTGACGCTCGGGCCGGTGACCCGTACCCCGGACCGGCGGATGCTGTTCTTCGTCCTGCCCGGCGCGGCGCTCAAGGTGGACGACCTCGTACGCGGGCTGGGCTGGACGCCCGAGGCGATCGACCTGGTCACGCGGGGCGAGGGGGAGTACGTGGCGGCCCCGCCGACGCGGATCGGCGGCAGTGGCGCGGTGCAGTGGGCGCGCCGGCCCACGCACGCCAACCGCTGGCTGCCGGACGTCGAAGATCTGATGAGCCCCCTGGCGTACGCGTGCGGGCGGGAGGCCGCCGAGGAGCGGGCCCGCCGCGCCTAGGGCCTGTCCGGGCCCGTACGTGCTTAGACCTTGTCCAGGCCCCGTACATAAGGTGGTCCCCGTAGCTGTACGGGGACATCTGTACGAGACGTCGAAAGGCGGTGCGCGATGCCGGACCAGGCACGGGACCAGGCACGGGATCAGACACCGGCCGAGCGGGGCGAGGGGGCCGACGGGGCGCGGCCGATACCGCCCGCCGTTCAGGTCGAAGGGCTGTGGAAGCGCTTCGGCGAACACATCGCCGTCGCGGGCATCGACCTCGAACTGCCCGCCGGCCAGTTCATCGGCCTGGTCGGACCGAACGGCGCGGGCAAGACCACGACCCTGTCCATGGTCACCGGCCTCCTCCGGCCCGACCAGGGGCGGGTACGGGTCGCCGGGCACGACGTCTGGCGCGACCCCGTCGAGGTCAAGGCGCGGATCGGCGTCCTGCCGGAGGGGCTGCGGCTCTTCGAGCGGCTCTCCGGGCGGGAACTCCTCGGCTACACGGGGCGGCTGCGGGGGCTGCCGGGCGCCGAGGTCGACAAGCGGGCCACCCAGCTTCTCGACGTACTGGACCTGGCGGGCGCACAGCACAAACTCGTTGTCGACTACTCGACAGGTATGCGAAAGAAAATCGGCCTCGCGGCAGCGCTGCTCCACAACCCCCAGGTCCTCTTCCTGGACGAGCCGTTCGAGGGCGTCGACCCGGTCTCCGCGCAGACGATCCGCGGCGTCCTGGAGCGCTATACGGACTCGGGCGCGACCGTCGTCTTCTCCAGCCATGTCATGGAGCTGGTCGAGTCGCTGTGCGACTGGGTCGCCGTGATGGTGGCGGGCCGTATCCGCGCGCAGGGCACCCTCGAAGAGGTACGGGGTGACGCGCCTTCCCTCCAGAACGCCTTCCTGGAGCTGGTGGGCGCACAGGGACGCGGCGCCGGGGAGTCGCTGGACTGGCTGGGCGGCGCGCGATGAACATGGCCGAGAACAACCCCGCGCCGATAGCGTCCGACCGGCTTGCGTCCGACCCGCTCACGTCCGTCTCGTCGGCGTCCGTCTCGCCCGCGTCGGTCTCGCTCACGCCCGTCTTCGTACGGCTGAAGCTCTCCCTCCTGCGCAACGGGCTGCGGCAGTCGTCGGGCCGGGCGGTCGCGTACATCGCGTCGGCGGTCATCGCGCTGCTCCTCGCGGCTGCGCAGTTCCTCGGTCTGTTCCTGCTGCGCGGAAGCGACCACGCGGGCACGCTGGTCGTGCTGCTGACCGCCCTGCTGGCGCTGGGCTGGGCCGTGATGCCGCTCTTCTTCCCCGGCGGCGACGAGACGCTCGACCCGACCCGGCTGGTGATGCTGCCGCTGCGCCCGCGACCGCTGGTCGGGGCGCTGCTCGCGGCCTCGCTGGTGGGGATCGGCCCGCTGTTCACGCTCTGTCTGGCGGTCGGCTCGTCGGCGGCGACGGCACACGGCGCGGCGGCCGTCGCCGTCTCGGTCCTGGCCGTACCGCTGGTCCTGCTCGTGTGCGTGGCGCTGGCCCGCGCCGTCGCGACGGCCAATATCCGGCTGCTGACCTCCCGCAAGGGCCGTGATCTGGCCGTCCTGAGCGGTCTGGTGATCGCGGTGGGCATCCAGGTCGTCAACTTCGGCGTCCGGCGGCTGGGGGAGGCGGGCGGGCTCGCCGCGCTCGACCCGGCGGCACGGGTCGTACGGTGGCTCCCGCCGGCGTCCGCGATGGGCGCGGTGGAGTCGGTCAGCGAGGGCGCGTACGGGCGGGCCGTGGCCCAGCTGCTGCTGACGGTGGCCGCGCTGGCGGCCCTGCTGTACGCGTGGCAGCGGTCGCTGGTGAAGCTGATGACCGCCCCGGACGGCTCGACGCTCGCGACGGCCGAACCGGCCCGCAAGGAGTCGGTGTGGCAGCCGGGGCGGCTGCTGCCCGAGGGGCGTACGGGCACGGTGATGCTGCGCAGTCTGCGGTACGTGTGGCGCGACCCGAAGACCAAGGCGGCCTGGGTGACCTCGCTGGCCATCGGTCTGATCGTGCCGCTGTTCAACGCGCTCCAGGGCACGGGCACGATCTACTTCGCGTGCTTCGCGGCCGGCATGCTCGGCATCCAGATGTACAACCAGTTCGGCCAGGACACGTCGGCCTTCTGGATGGTGGCGCTGACGATCTCCTCGACGCGGGACGCCTATCTCGAACTGCGCGCGCGTGCGCTGGCGCTGCTGGTGATCACCCTGCCCTACTCGGCGCTGGTGACCGTGGCCACGGCGGCGCTGCTGGGCGACTGGCAGGCCCTGCCCGAGGCGCTCGGGCTGTCCTTCGCGCTGCTCGGCGCGATGCTGGCGACGGGCGCGGTCGCCTCGGCGCGCTTCCCGTACTCGATACCGCAGGACAGCGGATACAAGAACGTCGCCCCCGGCCAGGCCGGTCTCGCCTGGATCTCGATCTTCGGCGGCATGCTCGGCGGGGCGCTGCTGTGCGCGCCGGTGCTCGCGCTGACGATCTGGATCCATGTCTCCGGCGCGGACGAATGGGCGTGGCTGCTGCTCCCGGCCGGTGCGGCGTACGGGGCCCTGGCGGCGGCGGGCGGCCTCCGTGTGGCGGCCCCGCGGACGGCGGAGCGCCTGCCGGAGATCCTCATGGCGGTCAGCAAGGGCTGACGCGCCTGAGGGCCGGCCCGGCCGGCCTTCGTGATCGTCGCGTCGGGGCGTCCCGTCGCGTCGAAGCATCGCGCTCAAAGCATCCCGTCGCGTCGAAGCGCCGCGCTCAAAGCATCCCGACGCGTCAAGGCGTCAGCACACCGTCCAGGAACGGTTCGATCGCCGCCCGCCAGGCTTCCGGCTGGTCGTAATGGGCGAGATGGCCCGCGTCCACCTCCGCGTACTGGCCGCGCGGCAGCACCCGCACCATTTCCTGCGCCTCCGCGCGGCCCAGCTCCCCGTCCAGACCGCGGATCACCAGGGTGGGGCACTGGACCTGCGCCAGCTCCTCCCAGTGCGCGTCATGGACCCAGGTCGCCCGGGACGTCAGCATCTGGCGGCGCGAGAAGACCGGGCGCCAGCCGTCCGCGCTCTCCGCCATCACCTCGGCGAAGAACTCGCCCCGCGCCGGCGTGGGACGCTCCACCCAGGGGTCGTCCTCGCCGAACCACTTCCGTACGTCGGCGAGCGTCGCGAACGGGACGGGCCAGGCGCGGAACCAGTCCGCCCACTCCCGCTGGGACGCCGCCCCCAGCGCCGAGGCCCGCATGTCACAGATGACCAGGGCCCGGACCAGATCGGGGCGCTTGGCGGCCAGTTGCCACGCGGTGAGCGCGCCCATCGAGTGGCCGATGAGCGTGACGGGCGCCAGCCCGAGCTGTTCGATCGCGGCCTCGGCATCGGCCACGTACGCCTCGCGCGTGAACGGCCCCTCGGGCGGCTTGTCGCTGCGGCCGTGGCCGCGCTGGTCGAGCGCGATCGCGCGGTGCCGCTCCGAGAGCCAGCGCGCCGTGGCGGCCCAGTGCGAGGCGCGGCCCATGAGGCCGTGCAGCAATAAGACGCCGGAGGCCCTCTGCGTCTCCTCGCGTCGCTTGGGCGGGTCGGCAAACTCCCAGGCAGCGAGACGTACACCGTCCGCTCCGGTCACATCGATGCGCTGCACCATGCGTCCCGGCACCCCCTTCGGTCCTGAGTGGTCGAGTCGGATTCCGCTCTGGCCCCGTTCCGATGCGTCCAGCCGCGCCAGACTATCGAACTCCCATTCGAAAATACGATTCCCCCGCGCAACACCGCTCGTTCGAGTGACCGCGCTCCAGGATTGCCGGACGCGGCCCGGGGGAGATCTCCTCCGGGAGGCGGGCCGCTCGGGGATGACGGTCCGAGGGGAATGACCCTGGGAGCTCGGGGCTCCGGGTCAGCGCAGGGGAGGACAGGCTCCGGTGCCGAAAGGCGCCGGAGCCGCCCCTTCCGGACAGGCCGCCCGGCCCGCACAGATGGCTCGTTTCACACAGGCGTCGTCGCGACGACCGCGACGGCCTCCCCCGCAGGGCATACGCGCCGTACCGCAGACGCCACACACAGTGCACACCCCCGCACAGGCGCATCACCCTGCCCCCTCCCCGGCCTCGGACCGACCCGGGGGCGCACCCCCCGGCCGGCCCTTCAGGTCATATGCCTCTGCCACAGACTGGCACGCGAACGCCCAGCCGTCGCCCCCTCCGGCCGGAAAGCGCATACCCTCCGGCCACGGAGCGCCCCCCTGAGTCACTCCCCTGTCCGGAAGTCTCAGCACACCCCGTACACACGCCCATGCGCACACCCGCACGCGCACCCGCGCGCCGTCCGGACCCCCTCGCCAAAGCCCCGCCCGCCCCCATGGGCGGACGGCGCTCCTTCGACGACGGGACCCGGCGCCTCAGCGCTTCGCGACGAAGACGTGCGACGCCACCTCGGACTGAAGCTCCGCCGCCTCGCCACTGCTCCCGACCAATACCCCACCGGGAGACTCCGTCACACTCACCACGGACCCGGGCTGCACGCCCGCGCGCCGCAGCGTGTACATCAGCTGGGCATCGGTCTGGATGGGCTCACCGATCCGCCGCACCACGACCGTCTTGCCCTCGGCGCCCGGATCCAGCTCCGCGAGGCTCACCATCCCCACATCCAGGAACGGGTCCGCCTCGGCCTTCTCGCCCAGCTCCTCCAGGCCCGGGATCGGGTTGCCGTACGGCGACTCCGTCGGATGGCGCAGCAGTTCGAGCACGCGCCGCTCCACCGCCTCGCTCATCACATGCTCCCAGCGGCACGCCTCCGCGTGCACCTGCTCCCACTCCAGGCCGATCACATCGACCAGGAGACACTCGGCGAGCCTGTGCTTGCGCATGACGCGCGTCGCCAGTCGGCGCCCTTCTTCCGTCAGCTCCAGATGCCGGTCACCCGCGACCTGCACCAGTCCGTCTCGCTCCATACGGGCCACGGTCTGGCTGACCGTCGGCCCGCTCTGGTCGAGCCGCTCCGCGATCCGGGCGCGCATCGGGACCACACCTTCCTCTTCCAGCTCAAGGATGGTGCGGAGGTACATCTCCGTCGTGTCGATCAGTCCGGACATACATGCCCCTCGATAAATCGTGCGCTGGCCCTGACTCAATTCTGACCCATACCACCGACAACCGTGCCGTGCCGTGGAGAGCGAAAGGGGCGGGACCCGGATGCGGCGGGACGGGCATGTCGGGTCGCCGTATTGACAGAGCAATGGTCCAGACCTCAACGTGATCCGCGGCACAGACATTCCCCGTGCCCGCCCCGCCCCTGGTTCCAGCCCTGATCGAACCTGGTTTCCGCGCTGATCGCCCCTTGATCCAACCGCTGGAACCACCCGCTGGACCACCCGCTGAACCACCCCATGTTCCGCCCTTGAACCCCCACCCTGGAAGGGCCTCCTCGATGAGCGAGAGCAAGCTGGCCGGTCAGTTCTTCGATGCGGCGATCGGTCTGCTCCAGCGGGTACGCGACGAGGAGTCCGCCCACGTCGCCGCCGCCGGAACCGCCGTCGCCGACACCGTCGCCGCCGGGGGCCGGCTCTTCGCCTTCGGCGCCGGGCACTCCTCGCTCGCCGCGCAGGACGTCGTCTACCGGGCCGGCGGCTTCGCCGTGATGAACCTGCTCACCGTGCCCGGCGTGGTCGGCGTCGATGTCATGCCGGCCACCCTCGGCTCCGCGCTGGAACGGGTCGACGGGCTGGCGGGCGCCGTGCTCGACTCCAGCCCCGCCCGCGCCGGGGACCTGCTGGTGATCATCTCCCTCTCCGGACGCAACGCCCTGCCCGTCGAGATGGCGATGAACGCGCGGGCGCTGGGGCTGAAGGTCATCGGCGTGACGTCCGTGGCGTACGCGACGGAGACCACGTCGCGGCATCTCACCGGGACCTATCTCAAGGACCACTGCGACATCGTGCTGGACAGCAAGATCGCGGTCGGTGACGCGGAACTGACGGCCGACGGCATCGAGGCCCCCTTCGCACCGGCCTCCACCGTCGTCACCAGCGCCCTGATGCAGGCGATGATGGCCGCGGCCGCGGAAGAGCTGGTCGAACGCGGAATCGAACCGCCGCTCCTGCGTTCGGGGAATGTCGACGGCGGGACCGAGTGGAATGGCCGCGTCATGACCGAGTACGGCGACCGCATCTTCTACCGGCACTAGAACGCGTCTGCGAATGACGGCGGACTGCGGCGGCTGCGGTAAAGCGACGCGGCCCGAAGAAAAAATGCGACGCACGTAACAACGGAAACCGAGAGTGACATCCGGGGCCTGCGGGACACGTTCCCGCAGGCCCCGGCCCGTTCCCGCCCCCCAGGAACCGCCACTTTGCGTCACCGAAGGAACACTTGGCGAAATTTTGATCTTTCACAAGGAAGTAATGTTCAGGCAAAGTAGGGGACGCTGCGGTGCGGCATCATCGGAGCTGACGGCGCGTCGGCACGTACCGCCGCGCCCGCACGGCACCACGGAAAGACCGAAAGACGGAAAGGGCGAGCTGTGAGAATCCGACTGGACCGCGAGTCCACCGTCAGACGCGGGACGACCGCTTCCTGACCCGGCCGCCCGGACCACCGCACGGCGCAGCCGCCACGCCGGCCTCCCTCAACTGCCGCGATCCGGCAGGGCGCGACGCCCGCACGGCTCCCCGTCAGGCCCGGGACACCCACTGACGCTCGGCCCTTTCCCTCAGGCCTTAACCCTCACGTTCAACCCTCATGCTCAACTCCCAGTTCGCGCACATCCGTTTCACCCCCCACTGACCCGACCACACCGCGCCCCGGCAAGCCCGGAGGTGCAGGAGGCAGGCCATCATGAAATCCCTCATCGACAACGCCCGTTCCTTCTCCGTGCAGGTGGCGGAACGCCCCGACGAGTTCCGAGATCTCGCGGCGGGGCAGACGCCGCAAGCGCTCTTCATCACCTGCTCGGACTCCCGTGTCATCCCCTCCCTCATCACCGGCGCCCGCCCCGGCGAGCTGTTCGAGCTGCGTACGGCGGGCAACATCGTCCCCCGGTACGACGCGGACCGGCCCAGCGGCGAGACCGCCACCATCGAGTACGCGCTGCGCGTGCTCGACGTCCGTGACCTCGTCGTCTGCGGTCACTCGCACTGCGGCGCCGTGGGCGCCATGGTCCGCGGCGAGGACCTGTCGGCCGTTCCCGCCGTGCGCGGCTGGCTCGGCCTCGGCGCCTCCGAGCTGCCGTCGGGGCACGGCCTCGCCCACGCCGTACAGCACCACGCGGCGGCCCAGCTCGACACCCTCCGCGGCTACCCCGCCGTACGGGAACGCCTCGCGGAGGGCCGTCTCTCCTTGCACGCCTGGTACTACGAAGTGGACACGGGCGCGATCAGCGTCCACCGGCCCGAGCTGGGCGGGGAGTTCAGACCGCTGTGACGGCGGCCTCGGTTTCGACCTCTCCCCACCTCCTGTCCGTTCGCGGACCGCACAGCTAGGACAACCCGTCATGCTCTCCCTCCCACTTCTGAAGGACCAGCGTGTCCTTCGACGCGAGATACTCGCGTCCCTCGTCGTCTTCCTCGTCGCCCTGCCCCTCTGTGTGGGGGTGGCGGTCGCCTCCGGCGTCCCCGCCGAACTCGGCCTGGTCACCGGCATCGTCGGCGGACTCGTCGTGGGCTTCCTGCCCGGCAGCTCGCTTCAGGTGAGCGGCCCCGCGGCCGGTCTCACGGTCCTCGTATACGAAGCCGTCAAGGAGTTCGGCGTCGGCACACTCGGCGCCATCGTCCTGGTGGCCGGATTGCTGCAACTGGCCCTCGGCGCCTTCGGGTTCGGCCGCTGGTTCCGGGCCATCTCGGTCGCCGTCGTCCAGGGGATGCTGGCCGGCATCGGCCTCGTCCTCGTCCTGGGCCAGGTGTACGCCATGGCCGACACCGCGCAGCCGTCCGGCGGCCTCGGCAAGATCGCCGGGCTGCCCGGACTGGCCGTCGGCATCATCACCGACGGTACGGCGCTGACCGCGTTCCTCATCGGGGCGGGGACCATCGCCGTACTGGTGCTCTGGCCCCGCCTCCCGGCCGGGGCCCGGATGATCCCGGGCCCGCTGGCCGCCGTGGCGCTGGCCACCGGCGCGGCCTTCCTGCTGGATCTGCCCGTCGCCAAGGTCGAGGTACAGGGTCTGCTGGAGTCCATACATCCGCCCGGGCTCGGCGAGTTCGGGCAGCTGGCCAGCGTGGCCGCCATCGGCACCGTGCTCGCGTTCACCCTGATCGCCTCGGCGGAGAGCCTGTTCAGCGCCGCGGCGGTGGACCGTATGCATGACGGTCCGCGCACGGACTACAACAAGGAACTCATGGCGCAGGGCGTGGGGAACACGGTCTGCGGGGCGCTCGGCGCGCTGCCGATGACGGCGGTCATCGTACGCAGCGCCGCCAATGTCCAGGCGGGCGCGCGGACTTCACTCTCCCGGATCCTGCACGGCCTGTGGCTGCTGCTGTTCGCCGCGCTGCTGCCGGCGGCGATCGGCATCATCCCGCTGGCGGCGCTGGCCGGCGTCCTGGTGCACGCGGGCTGCAAGCTCGTACCGGTCAGGGAACTGCGCCCGCTGTGGCGGGAGCACCGCGGCGAAGCGGTGATCCTCGCCATCACGGCGCTTGCGGTCCTGGTCACGAACCTCTTCGAGGGGGTGGTGCTCGGGCTGCTGCTCGCGGTGGTCAAGACCGCGTGGGAGATCTCCCACCTCCATGTCGATGTCCATGAACTCACCGGCGGCCGGATGGTGGTGTCGGTCACCGGCAACGCGACGTTCCTGCGGCTGCCGCGCATCATGGAGCAGTTGGAGGCGCTGCCGAAGGACCGTCCCATCGAGCTGGATCTTTCCGGTCTGCGCCATGTCGACCACGCGTGCCGCATCGCCCTGGAGAACTGGGCGCTGCGGCACAACGACGCGGAGACGGAACCGGTCAGGATGCTTCCCCCGGAAGCGGCGACCCTCCGGGAAGGCGGCCCGGCGTCGGGCCCCAGGGCGGGCGCGTCCTGACGGTGCGTCAGTGATGGGCGGCGCGTGGCGGCGGATGTACGACGCCGCGCGCCGTCCGTGCTGCCCGAGCCGTCCGTGGCGTCCGGCACCTGCCTTCCGCGCCGCCGTCAGTCGGACAGGACCGCGGAGAGATCCAGGGCCGCCGCCACGCGGATCGTCACATCCTCCGCGTACACCGCGTCCGGCCGTTCGAAGGCGGCCCGGCTTGCTCCCCGCAGGAACGTCACCACGCCCAGCGACCGGCCCCGGCTGCGCAGCACCGTACACAGGGCGTGCACCGAGTCCGGCGGCCACTGCCGCGAGGTCGCCCAGGCCGACGGGACGGCGACGGGCGCCTGCGGGGAACCGCCGGAGGCGGCGGAAGCGGCAGCGGCGGCAGAAGCGCCAGGGGCGCTCGCGCGGACCGAGCCGTTACGGTCCATCGCCTGAAGCGCCGGATGCCCGGTCATGTACCGCACCGGTATCCCACCCGTCTCCACAGGCATGCCCGGCCCCGACCCGCCACCGGACGGTGTCTCCGCCACCCGCACCAGCCGTACGGGAGCCGCCGACCCCTCCGGCCGCTCCCCCGCCACCAGATCGATCAGCGCGTGATCCGCGAAACCCGCCAGCGCGAAGTCCAGATAGACCGTCGCCGCCTCCATCGGGTCCTCGCACTCCGCCGCCGCGCGACCCGCCCGGTACAGCTGGCTGGACCGGAACCGCAGCCGGTCCGCCTCCTGCGCCGCCAGCTTCGACTCCGTCACATCCTGGAACATCCATCCCACGCCCAGCGGCACCGGCTCCTCCGCCAGCGGAGACGCCAGCCGCAGGAATCCGCTCCGCCAGCAGCGCCGCCGCTCCCCGTCCGCCGCGGAGACCGACACCCACA
This sequence comes from Streptomyces scopuliridis RB72, assembly GCF_000718095.1. Classification (GTDB taxonomy): domain Bacteria; phylum Actinomycetota; class Actinomycetes; order Streptomycetales; family Streptomycetaceae; genus Streptomyces; species Streptomyces scopuliridis. The sequence continues at coordinate 378,999 of NZ_JOEI01000007.1, forward strand.
GCTCGGCGGGCGACTTCGGCGCCCCTTCCGCGAGGACATGGTGGAGCGCGGCCTCCAGCTCCTCGACGCCCTGCACGACCAGCTCGCCCAGCGGCCGGCCGAGCACCGAGCCGCGCCCGGAACCGAACGCGCGCGCCGCGTATCCATTGACGACGGTCGGCCGCAGATCGACATCGACGAGCACGACGCCCCAGGACGCGTCGTCGAAGAGCGCCTCGCTGAGCGCGATGGACCGCTCCAGATCGATCTGCTCATGGACCTCGCTGAAGGCGCTGTACACCCCGGCGGGCTTGCCGTCCGCCCCGCGCATCCCGGACGACTGGGTCCGAATCAGGACCCTGCCGCCGTCCTTGCGCAGCAGCGCAAACTCGTCCACCTGCCGCCCCGGCGTCTCCATCACGGCCATCAGCCGCGCCTGCACCTCGTCCGCGTCGGCGGTCCGCGCGGCCCATCCGGCGAAACCCCGCCGTCCGACGGCCTCCTCGGCGGACCAGCCGAGTATCCGCTCGGCCTCGCGGTTCCAGTGAGTGATCACGCCGTTCGCGTCGAAGGCGCACAGGGCCGCGTCCATACCGTCGAGCAACGCCGCGAGCAGATCGGACCCGCCCCCGTCCCGCTCCACCCCGCCCCCACCACCCGCCCCGGCACCGCTCTCCGACTCGGGATCGGGCTCCGGCTCGTCCGGCCCGCGCGGATCGGTGGTCTCACTCCGAGAAGCACTCATCCTGGCACCCCCTGCAGGGCGTCTCCGCCTGTGCTGACGCACGTCCGATCATTCAACTCGAACGTGACTCAGCACACACAAGGTTCCCCGAAATCGTCGCCTACGACAATTCTCTGCCACACACGAGCGGGCCGCACTAGGTAAAAGTCTAGGAACTGTGCGCACCCGGCGTGCATGGGCACGGTGACGCACGGGAACGGGCTCTGCGCGCCGTGTGCACCGGCCTCCGGGGGCCACGTCAGTATCTTCGAAATTCGCTTGAGAGTCGCCGGGACCCCTCCTAAGGTGTGACGCACACTGAAAGGAGGTGATTCGGAAGTGATTTCTTTCCGGACTCGTGAGGTGGCTGCGGGCTGACGGCCCGTTGTCGCACTCAGTGCGGAGCCGGTAACCGCCGGCCCAATCCAAAGCAGTCACCGCCCCGCGGGCTCGCCGGTACGTCCGGCCGGCTTCTCTTCGGAGGAACCCGAGCCCGCGGGGTACTGCTTTTCCCGCGGGCTTTCCCGTGGGATCTACGGGCAGAGCCGCTCCACCCGCCAGCCGGCGCCGTCGCGTACGTAGCGCAGCCGGTCGTGGAGCCTGTTCTCGTGGCCCTGCCAGAATTCGACGGTCTCCGGGGTGACGCGGTAGCCGCCCCACTGCGGGGGCACCGGTACGTGCTCGCCCTCCGGGTAGCGGGAGGCCAGTTCGTCGTAGCGGTGGAGCAGTTCCTCGCGGGAGGCGATGGGGCTGGACTGGTCGCTGGCCCAGGCGCCCAGCTGGGAGCCGTGGGGGCGGGTGCGGAAGTACGCGGCTGTCTCGTCGCGGCCGGTGCGCGCGGCGGTGCCCGTGATGGTGATCTGGCGGGCCAGGGGGTGCCAGGGGAAGAGCAGCGAGACGAAGGGGTTCGACTCGATCTCGTCGCTCTTGCGGGACGTGTAGTTCGTGAAGAAGACGAAGCCCCGGTCGTCGTATCCCTTCAGCAGCACCGTGCGCGAGGAGGGCCGGCCGTCGGGGGTGGCCGTCGCGACGACTATCGCGTTCGGCTCGTGGAGGTCGCCGGCCGCGGCCTCCTTGAACCAGCGGGCGAACTGGTCCATCGGGGCGGGTGCGAGGTCCTTCTCCAGGAGCGGCGTGGTGCGGTACTGCTCGCGCATGGCGGCGGGGTCCGTGGGATCGGCGGGATCTGCGGCGTCGGCGGGGTCGACGGAATCCGGGGTCTCGTAAGGCACGCGGCCATCCTGCCGCAGGCGCAGTTTCCCCGGCACCGGATGCCGCTAATCCCCCGGGGAGGAAGTCTGGCAGTGTGCCGGTTATCACGCTTCCCCGCATCGGAGGAACCCGCCAAAATCTTGGGGCGGGCCACTGTGGCCTTCGTACACCAGGGGCTATCGTTCCTGCCTCCCGGACGTTCCCGCCTCCCGGACGGCTGCCGCAGGGGGCATCCACCGGGGTGACCGGCCCGCAGAAGTCCGCCCCCACCTCAGAGGAGCCGCCTGATGTCCGCTTCCGACAACTCCTTGGACACCTCGTTCGTCCCCGGACTCGAAGGAGTCGTCGCGTTCGAGACGGAGATCGCCGAACCGGACAAGGAGGGCGGCTCGCTCCGCTACCGGGGCGTCGATATCGAGGACCTCGTCGGCCAGGTGTCCTTCGGCAATGTGTGGGGGCTGCTGGTCGACGGGGCGTTCGCGCCCGGTCTGCCGCCCGCCGAGCCGTTCCCGATCCCGGTCCACTCCGGGGACATCCGGGTCGACGTCCAGTCCGCGCTGGCGATGCTCGCGCCCGTGTGGGGCCTGAAACCGCTCCTCGACATCGATGAGCGGAGGGCCCGTGACGATCTGGCGCGTGCCGCGGTGATGGCGCTCTCGTACGTCGCCCAGTCGGCCCGCGGCCAGGGGCTGCCGATGGTGCCGCAGCGGGAGATCGACAAGGCGGAGTCCGTCGTCGAGCGCTTCATGATCCGCTGGCGCGGTGAGCCCGACCCGCGCCATGTGCGGGCCGTGGACGCCTACTGGACGTCGGCCGCCGAGCACGGAATGAACGCCTCCACGTTCACCGCCCGGGTCATCGCGTCCACCGGCGCCGATGTGGCGGCGGCCCTGTCGGGTGCGGTCGGCGCGATGTCGGGGCCGCTGCACGGCGGCGCGCCCTCGCGGGTCCTCGGCATGATCGAGGAGATCGAGCGCACGGGCGACGCGACGGCGTACGTCAAGCAGGCCCTGGACAAGGGCGAGCGGCTGATGGGCTTCGGGCACCGGGTCTACCGGGCCGAGGACCCGCGGGCTCGGGTGCTGCGGCGTACGGCGCGCGAGCTGGCCGCGCCGCGGTTCGAGGTGGCCGAGGCGCTGGAGAAGGCCGCGCTGGACGAGCTCCACGCACGCAGGCCCGACCGGGTGCTCGCGACGAACGTGGAGTTCTGGGCGGCGATCGTGCTGGACTTCGCGGAGGTCCCGGCGCACATGTTCACGTCGATGTTCACCTGTGCCCGTACGGCCGGCTGGTCGGCGCACATCCTGGAGCAGAAGCGCACGGGCCGGCTGGTGCGGCCTTCGGCACGCTATGTGGGGCCGGGGACGCGGAGCCCGCGCGAGATCGAGGGGTACGACGCGATCGCGCGCTGAGCGCCGGCCAAAGCGCCTGCCCCGTCGGGATACGAGACGTACGACGGGGCAGTCAGGTCCCTCATCCCAGCACGCCGTCCAGGATCCGCGCCCACTCCGCCACCACCCGCTCCCGCCGCCGCGCGTCGTCCGTCAGCAGCGTCGCCAGACCCAGGCCGCGCGCCATGTCCAGCAGCCCCTGCACGGTCTCGCGTACACCGGGCACGGACTCGTCGGCGCCCAGCAGTTCGACCGCGATCCGGTGGGACTCACGGCCGACCCGGGCCTCCAGTTCGGTGACGCGGGGCCGCAGTTGGTCCTCGTCGGAGGCCGCGACCCAGAGGTGCAGCGCCGCGCGGAACAGCGGGCCCGTATAGAGCGCGACGATGCCCTCGACCGCCGCGCGGCGGTGCGCGGGCCCGGCCGGGACCAGGGCGCGCAGCGCGGAGGACCGTTCCTCCGCCACGTACTCGACGGCCGCCGTGAACAGGTCCTCGCGGGTGGGGAAGTGGTGCTGCGCCGCCCCGCGCGAGACGCCCGCGCGCTCGGCGACGACGGCGACGGTGGAGCCCGCCCAGCCGTACTCGGCGAGGCAGGCCACGGCGGCCTCCAGCAGTCTGCGCCGGGTGGCGCGGCTGCGGTCCTGTTGGGGCGCGGTCCTGGCAGGCTTGGGCGCGGCCCCGGCGGGTTTGGGCGCGGTCCTGGCGGATTTGGACAGGGCCCGGACCGGCCCTATCGCACCCACGAGGCGTCCCGCCGTTCGAGAAACGCCGTGATGCCCTCCCGCGCCTCCGCCGTCACGAAGAGCGAGGCGGAGCGCTGGACGAGGTCCTCGGCGTACCGCTCGAATGCGTCCAGTACGCCGACCGTGAGCAGCTTCTTGGATTCGGCGAGCCCCTGCGGCGAGGCCCTGCGCAGTCCGTCGAGTACGGGCGCGAGCGCGGCGTCCACATCGTCGGCGGCCTCGGTGATCACCCCGGCGGTGGCGGCGCGCTCGGCGTCGAAGCGTTCGCCGGTGAGGTAGTAGCGGGCCGCCGCGCGCGGTTCGACGCGGGGCAGGAGCGGCAGCGAGATCACGGCCGGGGCGACTCCGATCCGTACCTCCGTGAAGGCGAAGTCGGACGTACGGTCGGCGACGGCGATGTCGCACGCGCCGAGCAGCCCGATGCCGCCGGCCCGGACATGGCCGGTGACACGCGCGACGACCGGCTTGGGCAGTTCGACGATCTGCCGCATCAGGGCGATGAAGGTGTACGGGTTGGCCGGTGCCTTCAGGTCGGCGCCCGCGCTGAAGGTGGTGCCGGTGTGCGTGAGCAGCACGGCCCGTACGGCGGGGTCCTTGGCGCAGGCCGTCAGGGCGTCGCCGAGCGCGTCGACGAGCCGCGCCGACAGGGCGTTGCGGTTCGCCGGTGAGTCCAGGGTCAGGGTGGTGATGCCCCGTTCGTGCGCCGTGGTGACCAGCGCGGGCCCGGACGCCGGTGGCTGCGTCTGCGTCACGTGTTGTTCCTCTCGCGGTCCCGCGCTTCGCGGTCTCTCACTTCGCGGTCCCTCAGTTCACGTCTGAGGATCTTTCCGGAGGCGGCGCGGGGTACGCCTCCGACGAATTCGACCCGGCGGACCTTCTTGTACGGGGCGACGTGTTCGGCGACGAACGCCATGACGTCCTCCTCCGTGAGCACGTCCGCACCCGACTGGCGAACAATGTATGCCTTGGGCACCTCATTGCCGTCCTCGTCCTGGACACCGATCACCGCCGCGTCGGCGATGCGCTCATGGGTGAGCAGCAGCGCCTCCAGATCGGCGGGGGCGACCTGGAAACCCTTGTACTTGATCAGTTCCTTGACCCGGTCGACGACGAAGAGCCAGCCGTCGGCGTCCACCCGGCCGACATCACCGGTGTGCACCCAGCCCGCGTCGTCGATCAGTTCGGCGGTGGCGTCGGGCCGGCCGAGATATCCCTTCATGACCTGCGGGCCGCGCATGAGGATCTCACCCTCGGCGCCCGGGTCGAGGTCCTTCTCCGGGTCGTCCAGGGCGACGACGCGCATCTCCGTACTGGGCAGAAGCTTGCCGACGGCGCCCGGCGGCGGATTCTCGGCGGTCAGCGGCACGACATGCGTGCCGGGTGACAGCTCCGTCATGCCGTACGCCTGGCGTACGTGCGGGAGCCCCAGCCGGGCCGAACAGGCGGCGGCGAGCCGGGCGTCCAGCGGGGCGGCCGCGCTCAGGATGTAGTCGAGCGAGGACAGGTCGTACCGCGCGACGGCCGGGTGCTTGGCCAGCGCGAGGACGATGGGCGGGGCGACGTACAGGCCGTTGATGCGGTGCTTCTCGATGGCCGCGAGGAACTGGTCGGGATCGAAGCGGGGCAGCACGACGACCGTCGCGCCGTGCCGCAGCGGCGCGTTCATCAGGGCGGTCAGCCCATAGATGTGAAAAAACGGCAGAACGGCGAGGATACGGTCGCCCGGTCCCATGGGCATGACCGGTTCGAGCTGCGCGAGATTGGTGGCGATCGAGCGGTGCGTCAGCATGACGCCCTTGGGTACGCCGGTGGTGCCGGAGGAGTACGGCAGGGCCGCGATGTCCTCGGCCGGGTCGATGGCGATCTCGGGTTCGGGGGCCGTCGACCGCGCCAGGTCCAGGATCGAGCGGTGTCCCTCCGCCCGGTCGCAGACGAAGATCTCCTCTATGCCGCCGACGAGTTCGGCCGATCGGCGGGCCGCGTCGAGCAGCGGCGAGACGGTGACGATCCATCGGGCGGAGCAGTCGCGCAGCTGGGTGGCGAGCTCCTCGGGCGTGGCGAGGGGATGGACGGTGGTGACGGAGGCGCCGGCGCGCGTGGCGGCGTAGAAGACGGCGGGGTACGCCACGGTGTTCGGGCTGTGCAGGGCGAGGACGTCCCCCTTGCATACCCCGGCGTCGGTGAGCGCGGCGGCGATCCGGCGGTGGTAGGCGTCGAGTTCGGTGTACGTCATGCTCGTGCCGGTCACGCCGTCGACGAGGGCGACGGTGTCGCCGTACTCGGCTGCGTGACCGAGCACGGCCTCGTGGATGGGCAGTTCGACGGCCGGGACATCCGCGTACTCGCTGTGGAACACCATGACGGCCCCTTCGACGCGGTGGACGTGTGGACGTAGGTGACGCGTGGACGTACGGGCTGGACGCGTGGACGTACGGGACGTTCTGGGAGAGACAGAATCCCCTGTTTCAGTAGGACTTGGGGAGACCCAGGGACTGATGGGATACGTAGTTCAGGATCATTTCCCGGCTGACGGGCGCGATCCGGGCCACCCGGGCGGCGGTGATGAGGGACGCCAGACCGTACTCACGGGTGAGCCCGTTGCCCCCGAGGGTGTGTACGGCCTGGTCGACGGCCCTGACACAGGCTTCCGCGGCGGCGTACTTGGCCATGTTGGCGGCCTCGCCCGCGCCGGTGTCGTCGCCCGCGTCGTAGAGGTGGGCGGCCTTCCGCATCATGAGGCGGGCGAGTTCGAGTTCGATATGGGCCTGGGCGAGCGGGTGGGCGATGGCCTGGTGGGCGCCGATGGGCTCCTGCCACACCTGGCGGGTCTTCGCGTACTCGACGGCCCGGTCCAGCGCGTAGCGGCCCATGCCGAGCGCGAAGGCGGCGGTCATCACGCGCTCGGGGTTGAGCCCGGCGAAGAGCTGGAGCAGTCCGGCGTCCTCGTCGCCGACGAGCGCGCCGGCGGGTAGCCGTACGTCGTCGAGGACCAGCTCGAACTGCTTCTCCACGGCCTGGAGTTCCATCTCGATCAGGGAGTGGTGGAAGCCTTCGGTGTCGCGCGGGACGATGAACAGGCACGGCTTGAGCCTGCCGGTCCGCGCGTCCTCGGTACGGCCGACGACGAGGGTCGCGTCGGCGATGTCGACGCCGGAGATGAAGACCTTGCGGCCGTTCAGCACCCAGTCGTCGCCGTCCCTGCGCGCCGTGGTCGTGATCCGGTGGGAGTTGGAGCCTGCGTCGGATTCGGTGATGCCGAAGGCCATGGTGAGGGTGCCGTCGGCGAGACCGGGCAGCCACTGGCGCTTCTGCTCGTCCGTGCCGAAGCGGGAGATGACGGTGCCGCAGATCGCGGGCGAGACGATCATCAGCAGCAGCGGGCAGCCGGCCCCTCCCAACTCCTCAAGTACGAGGGAGAGTTCGGCGATCCCGCCGCCTCCGCCGCCGTACTCCTCGGGGAGGTTCACACCGAGATAGCCGAGCTTGCCGGCTTCGCGCCAGAGGGTCTCGCGGTCGTATCCGCGTCCGTGGCGGCGGCCGAGGGCGGCGACGGCGGCGCGGAGTGCGGTGTGCTCTTCGCTCTCGATGATGCTGCTGTTGCTCATCATGACGATTCCTCCTGTGCGTCCTGTGCGTCCGGGTCTGTGACGACGGCGAGCAGGGCGCCGACCTCGACCTGGCGGCCGGGGACGGCGTGGAGTGCGGTGAGCGTGCCGGAGGCGGGAGCGGTGACGCGGTGCTCCATCTTCATGGCCTCCAGCCAGATGAGCGGCTGCCCGGCGGTGACCCGGGCGCCTTCGGCCAGCCCGGGGGCGAGCCGTACGACGGTTCCTGGCATCGGAGCGAGCAGCGATCCGGGCGGGGTGCGGTGACCGGTCTCGCGGAAGCGCGGCCGGGCGATCAGCCGGTGCGCTCCGGTGGCGCTGTCCACGTGGATCTCGTCGCCGTACGTACGGACCTCGAAGTTCCGTACGACACCGCCGATTTCGAGGCTGACGCGATGAGGTGCGGCGGCGATGACCCGCACCTCGTCGCCGTCGTCGGCCTCGTCGCCCTCGTCGGCGTCCACGACGAAGCCGTCCCGGGCGGCCCGGTAGCGCACCTCGTGATCGCCGTACGTCTTGCGCTGCGCCGGCGCACCCACATTGCGCCAGCCTCCGAGGCGAGCGGGGAGCGTATCGCCGGTGGTACGTGCCGCCGCGTCGGCGAGCGCGGCGGCGACGGCCGCGTGCCGCTCGCCGGGGACGGGGGTGGTGAGCGCGTCCAGGTGCCGTTCGTAGAACCCGGTGTCGAACCGCCCGTCGATGACGTCGGGGTGGCCGAGGGAGCGTACGAGCAGCTCCCGGTTGGTGCCGGGGCCGTGCACGCGGGCGCGCCGGAGCGCGTGCCGGAGCGCGCGCAGCGCCTCGGCGCGGGTGGGGGCCCAGACGATGACCTTCGCGAGCAGGGAGTCGTAGTGCACCCCGATGGTGTCGCCGTCGCGGTAACCGGTGTCGACGCGCAGGCGTGGCGCGGCGGCGGCCACCGGAACAAGCTCACGCCCCGGCACCTCCAGCGCGTGCAGCCGCCCCGTCTGCGGCGCCCACCCCGCCGCCGGATCCTCCGCGTAGAGCCGTGCCTCCACCGCGTGCCCCCGGGCGGCCGGCGGCTCGGCCGGAAGTGCAGCGCCCTCCGCGACGGCGAGTTGCAGGGCCACCAGATCGAGCCCGAACACCTCTTCCGTCACCGGGTGTTCGACCTGGAGGCGGGTGTTCATCTCCAGGAAGTACGGCCGTCCCTGGGGCGAGATCAGAAACTCGACCGTGCCCGCGCCCCGGTAGCCGACCGCGCGGGCCGCGGCCACGGCCGCCTCGCGCAGTACGGCACGCAGCGCGTCCGGGAGGCCGGGCGCCGGGGACTCCTCGATCACCTTCTGGTGTCTGCGCTGGAGGGAGCAGTCCCGGGTGCCCAGCGCCCACACCGTGCCGTGCGCGTCCGCCAGGATCTGCACCTCCACATGTCTCCCGCGCTCCACATACGGCTCGGCGAACACTTCCCCGTCCCCGAACGCGGACGTCGCCTCCGCCGACGCGGCCGTCAACTCCTCTTCCAAATAAGCGAGTTCGCGCACGATCCGCATCCCGCGGCCACCGCCGCCCGCCGCCGCCTTCAGCAGCAGCGGCAGGTCGGCCTCGGCAGCGGTGGCCGGATCCACCGGCGCGAGCAGTGGTACGCGCGCCGCCGCCATCAGCTCCTTCGCCCGGGTCTTGGACGCCATCGCCTCGATCGCGCCCGGCGGCGGCCCGACCCAGACAAGGCCCGCGTCCAGCACCGCCCGCGCGAACTCCGCGTTCTCGGAGAGGAAGCCGTACCCCGGGTGCACCGCGTCGGCGCCCGCCGCGAGCGCCGCCTTCACGATCAGGTCGCCGCGCAGATAAGTGTCGGCGGGCGCGGCCCCCGGCAGCCGTACGGCCGCGTCCGCCTCCCGTACGTGCAGCGCGCCCGCGTCGGCGTCCGAGTGGACCGCGACGGTGGCGATCCCCCGTGCGCGGCAGGTCCGGAACACCCGGCAGGCGATCTCACCCCGGTTGGCGACGAGCAAGGACTCGATCATCTGGACCTCACATCCGGAAGACGCCGAAGCCGCCCCGCACGCCCTCGACCGGGGCGGTGTGGACGGCGGACAGGCACAGGCCGAGGACGGTACGGGTGTCGCGCGGGTCGATGACCCCGTCGTCGTACAGCCGCCCGGACAGGAACACCGGCAGCGACTCCGACTCGATCTGCCGCTCCACCATCGCGCGCAGCGCGGCGTCCCCGTCCTCGTCGTACGGCTGCCCCTTCGCCGCCGCCGAGGCCCGCGCCACGATCGACAGGACCCCGGCGAGCTGCTGCGGGCCCATCACCGCGGACTTGGCGCTCGGCCAGGCGAAGAGGAAGCGCGGATCGTACGCGCGGCCGCACATGCCGTAGTGCCCGGCGCCGTACGAGGCGCCCATCAGCACGGACAGATGCGGGACGCGGGAGTTCGAGACCGCGTTGATCATCATCGCGCCGTGCTTGATGATGCCGCCCTGTTCGTACTCCCTGCCGACCATGTAGCCGGTGGTGTTGTGCAGGAAGACGAGGGGGATGTCGCGCTGATTGGCGAGCTGGATGAACTGCGCGGCCTTCTGCGACTCGGCGGAGAACAGCACGCCCTGCGCGTTGGCCAGCACCCCCACCGGGTAGCGGTGCAGCCGCGCCCAGCCGGTCACCAGGCTCGGCCCGTACAGCGGTTTGAACTCGTCGAAGTCCGAGCCGTCCACGATCCGGGCGATGACCTCGCGCGGGTCGAAGGGGATCTTCAGATCGCCGGGGACGATGCCGAGCAGTTCGTCCTCGTCGTACTTCGGCGGCTCGGCCGGGCCGGGATCGGGGTGCGCCTTGCGCCAGTTGAGCCGGGCGACGATCCGCCGCGCGCGCCGGATCGCGTCCTGTTCGTCCAGCGCGTAGTGGTCCGCGAGCCCGGACGTACGGGCGTGCATCTCGGCGCCGCCGAGCGACTCGTCGTCGCTCTCCTCGCCGGTGGCCATCTTCACCAGGGGCGGTCCGCCGAGGAAGACCTTCGACCGTTCCTTGATCATGACGGTGTGGTCGGACATCCCGGGTACGTACGCCCCGCCCGCCGTGGAGTTGCCGAAGACGACCGCGACGGTGGGGATACCGGCGGCGGAGAGCCGGGTGAGGTCGCGGAAGAGCGCGCCGCCGGGGATGAAGATCTCCTTCTGGGAGGGCAGATCGGCGCCGCCCGACTCGACCAGGCTGATGACGGGCAGCCGGTTGGCGAAGGCGATCTCGTTGGCGCGCAGGGCCTTCTTCAGCGTCCAGGGGTTGGAGGCGCCGCCGCGTACGGTCGGGTCATTGGCGGTGATCAGACACTCGACGCCCTCGACCACGCCGATGCCGGTGACCATCGACGCGCCGACGGGGTAGTCGCTGCCCCAGGCGGCGAGCGGGGACAGTTCGAGGAACGGGGTGTCGGGGTCGAGCAGCAGCTCGATCCGCTCGCGGGCGAGCAGCTTGCCGCGCGCGCGGTGGCGGGCGACATACTTCTCGCCGCCGCCTGCCAGGGCTTTGGCGTGTTCGGCGGCCAGTTCGTCGAGTTTGCCGAGCATGGCGGCGCGGTGGGCGCCGTAGTCGGGGGACGCGGTGTCGAGGGCCGAGGGGAGCACGGTCACAGCAGGACCTCCGGAATATCGGCGTGCCGGGCGCGGAGCCACTCACCGAGCGCCTTCGCCTGGGGATCGAACCGGGCCTGCGCGGCGACGCCTTCGCCCAGCAGCCCCTCGACGGTGAAATTGACGGCGCGCAGCCGGGGCAGGAGATGGCGGATCACGGTCAACTCCCGGCTTTCCGGGATCAGTTCGCGGAACCTGTCGGTCGTCAGCTCATGGGCGAGCCAGCGCCAGCCGTCCTCGCTCCTCGCCCAGACACCGACGTTGGCGTCGCCGCCCTTGTCGCCGCTGCGGGCGCCCACGACGAGCCCGAGGGGCACGCGACGGGTGGGCAGGCCGGCGGGCAGCGGTTCGGGCGGCGGGGGCGCCGGGACGGGCTCAAGTGCCGCGGTACGTAAGGGAGTCGGCACCGCCACGCGCCGCCCGTCGGGGAGCACGGCCGTGTGGGCGACCTCGGACGCGTCGACGTACGCCGCCTCGAAGACCCCGTACGGCACGCCCTTGCCCGGCGGGGCGGTCACATGGAACCCGGGGTAACTGCCGAGCGCCAGCTCGACCGCCGCCCCGCTGACCGCCCGGCCCACCACGTCCGGGTCGCTGTCGCGCACGACGAGGCGCAGCAGGGCGCTGGCGGTCTCCTCGGTGTCCGCGTCAGGACGGTCCGTACGGGCCAGCTCCCAGCGGACCTCGGCGGGACGCCGTCCGGCGAGCGCGTCCTCCACCTGGCCGCGCACCAGCCGGGCCTTGGCGTCGATGTCGAGGCCGGTGAGGACGAAGACGATCTCGTTGCGCAGGCCGCCGAGCCGGTTGAGGCCGACCTTGAGGGCCGGGGGCGGCGGCTCGCCCCGTACGCCGGAGATCCTGACGCGGTCGGGCCCGACCTGGTCCAGCCGTACGGTGTCGAGGCGCGCGGTGACATCGGGTCCGGCGTACCGGGCGCCGCCGGTCTCGTACAGCAGCTGCGCGGTGACCGTACCGATGTCGACCACACCGCCCGTGCCGTCGTGCTTGGTGATGACGGCCGAGCCGTCGGCGTGGATCTCGGCGAGCGGGAAGCCGGGGCGGCGTATGTCGTGCCGGGTGAAGAAGGAGTAGTTCCCGCCGGTCGCCTGCGTACCGCACTCCAGCACATGGCCGGCGACGACGGCGCCCGCGAGCGCGTCGAGATCACCGGGCCGGTCGGGGTCGTTGGGGCTGTCGGGGCGGTCGGGGCCGGTGAGGTCCCAGCCGAAGTGCGCGGCGGCGGGCCCGGTCACCAGCGCCGCGTCCGTCACGCGTCCGGTGACCACGACATCGGCTCCGGCGCGCAGGCAGGCGGCGATCCCGGCGCCGCCGAGGTAGGCGTTGGCCGTGAGGACGCCGTCGCCCCAGCCGCCGCGGCCGAGGAGATCGTCCCCCTCGACATGGGCGACCCGTACCGGCACGCCCACCCGCTCGGCCAGCGCGCGTACGGCGGCGGCGAGTCCGGCCGGGTTCAGTCCGCCCGCGTTGGTGACGATCCTGACGCCCCGCTCATGGGCGAGTCCGAGACCCTCCTCCAGTTGCCGCAGGAACGTCTTCGCATAGCCCGCGTCCGGGTTCTTCAGCCGGTCCCGGCCGAGAATGAGCATGGTCAGCTCGGCAAGATAGTCGCCGGTGAGGACATCGAGCGGACCGCCCGTGAGCATCTCGCGCAGCGCGTCGAAGCGGTCACCGTAGAAGCCGGAGGCGTTCCCGATCCGCAGCACTCCGGGCGACGACCCGGCGGGGGAGGGGGGCGGGGAACCGGCCGGGGAACCGGGCGCCATCAAGCCCCCTTGGGCGCGCGGCCGGGGCCCGCCGGTCCGGCGAAGGCCTGCGCGATGTCCAGCCACGCGTCGGCGTCGGGGCCCTCGGCCCGTACGGCGAGATCCGCGCGGTGCGCCCGCTGGGTCGCCAGCAGACAGAAGTCGAGCGCGGGCCCGGTCACCCGCTGCGCGGCGCCCTCGGGGCCGTACGTCCATAACTCCCCGCCGGGAGCGGCCAGCTCGACGCGGAACGGCTCTGCGGGCGGCTGCTTGCCCCGTACGAGATAGGCGTAGTCACGGGCCCGTACGCCGATCCACGCCACATGCCGCAGCCGCGCGGTCGGCTCGCGGCGTACGCCGAGCGCGTCCGCGATGTCCTGGCCGTGCGCCCAGGTCTCCATCAGCCGTGCGGTCGCCATGGAGGCGGCGCTCATCGGCGGCCCGTACCAGGGGAAGCGTGCGCCGGGCGGCGCCCCGCGCAGGGCCAGGTGCAGCCGCGCGCGGCCGTCGCGCCAGCGCGCGAGCAGTTCGGCGGGCGGGAGCGCGGCGCCGGCCGCAGCCCCCTCGTCGACGAAGGTGTCGGGGGCGGCGCGGGCCTTGTCGGATTCGGCGGCGAAGGCCCCCGGGTCGGTCACGGCGAGCAGCGCGGCGGAGTCGGTCCAGGTGAGATGAGCGATCTGGTGGGCGAGGGACCAGCCGGGTGACGGGGTCGCGAGAAGCCATCTTCCGGGCTCCAGCGGGGCGACCAGCCGGTCGAGTTCCTCGCTCTCGCTGTGCAGATCGCTGAGCAGTTCGCTGTGCGGATCGTCGAGCATTGCGGCAGAGCCGGAGTCGGACACGGATGCGCTCCCCTCGGGACACGGCGGTGTGCGTGCCCCGGAGCATGGCAGCGCCCGGAGAAACAATCAAGCGTGCTTGCTTTGCTGTTACAGGGTCTCTTCCGTGGCCGGCTCGCGGGTTGGTTTCCGGCTCGGCTTCGGGTTCGGCTTCGGGTTCGGCTTCGGGTTCCCGCGGCCGATCTGGGTACGTATCGCGCCCATGCTCGCCACGATGACCAGCGCGATCGCCAGCGCGTCGGTCGCGGAGAGCGCCTGGTGCAGGACGAGGAATCCGGCGGTCGCCGCGATGGCCGGTTCCAGACTCATCAGCACGGCGAAGGTGGGGGCGGGCAGCCGCCGCAGGGCGAGCAGTTCGAGGGTGTACGGGAGGACGGAGGACATCACCGCGACCGCGAGAGCGAGCCCGAGCGTGGACGGCACCAGCAGTTTCGAGCCGGACTCCACGATGCCCAGCGGGAGGGCGAGCAGCGCGCCGATCGCCATCGCCAGCGCCAGCCCGTCGGCCTGCGGGAAGCGCCGCCCGGTGCGGGCGCTGAAGACTATGTACGCGGCCCACATGGCACCCGCCCCGAGCGCATACGCCGTGCCCACAGGGTCGAGCCGGTCGAAGCCGCCGCCGCTGAGCAGCAGCACACCGCCGAGCGCCAGCCCCGCCCACAGGAGGTTGACCAGCCGCCGCGAGACAATCACGGAGAGCGCGAGCGGCCCGATGACCTCCAGGGTGACGGCCGCGCCCAGCGGGATACGGTCGGCCGCCTGGTAGAAGAGGCAGTTCATGGCGGCCAGGACGGCACCGAAGGCGATCACCGTGCCCCAGTCGGCGCGCGAGTGGCCGCGCAGGGCGGGCCGGCAGACCGCGAGCAGCACGATCGCGGCGAGCGCGAGCCGCAGCGAGACGACGCCGAGGGCACCGGTCCTGGGCATCAGCAGGACGGCGATGGCGGCACCGAACTGTACGGAGAGCCCGCCGGCCACGACCAGCGCGACGGGCCCGAGGGCAGCCCGCTTGGCGCCGGCGGATTGGCCGGGCCCGGTGGAGTCGCCGGGATGTGCGGCCTGGACGGACCCGGTGGCCTCCGGGAGCGAGACAACGGCGGCCGCATCGACGGCATCGACAGCGGCAGCGGTACGCGGCTCTTCCACCGGATTCCTCTCTCAGTTCACTTCAGTGCACGCGCGGTCCAACATACTGCACTTGCACGCTGCCTTTCAGGGCGTTTTCCAGGGCCACGCTACGGCCCCGGCATCCACCCCGTGAAATACCGATTGGGCTGCCGTTATGCTCCGGACGCATGAGCATTGAGCTGCGCCATCTCCGCTGCTTCCTCGCCATCGCCGAGGAGTCCAGTGTGACCAGGGCGGCGGCCCGGCTGCATCTCACCCAGCCCGCCGTCTCCCGCACCCTCGCCGCTCTGGAGAAACACCTCGGCATACGGCTCGCGGAGCGCTCCACCCACCATCTCGCCCTCACCGCCGAGGGGCGCGCCTTCCGCGACCGGGCCGCCTCGGCCGTCGCCGCGTTCGACGACGCCCTGGACTCCGAGCGGCTTCGCCGCCGGCCGCTCCGGCTCGGTCACCCGTGGTCGGCCTTCGGCCCGTACACCACGCCGCTGCTGCGCCGCTGGGAGCGGGAGCGTCCTGAGACCCCGCTCGAACTGCTGCGGATCGACGACCGTACGGCCGGACTGGCCAGGGGCGAGGTCGACGCGGCGCTGCTGCGCGGCCCGGTGGAGACACCCGGGCTGGTCATGGAGTTCCTCTTCACCGAGGCCCGGATCGCGGCGGTCCCGGCCGATGGACCGCTGGCCGCGCGTACGTCGCTGACGCTCGCCGATCTGGTGACGGAACCGCTGATCGTCAACCGGGTCTCGGGCACGACGAGTCCCGCGCTGTGGCCGCCGGGGGCGGGTCCGGCGACCACCGTCACGGTCACCAACACCGACGACTGGCTGACGACCATCGCCGCGGCGCGGGGCATCGGCGTCACGGGCACCTCGACGGCCGCCGTTCACCCCCACCCCGGGGTCGCCTACCGGCCCCTGCCCGATGCCCCGCCGCTCCAGGTCTTCCTGGTCCGGCGCGAAGGCGCCGGGCATCCGGCGATCCCCCATCTCGCGGCGCTGGCCCGCGAACTGGCGTCGGGAGCCTGACCGCCCGGCGTCGGGAGCCTGCCTGATCCGGCCCCGTTCACCCGCATGCCCGCCACCGCGCGCCCCCTCGACAGGGGGTGAACACACTGAAGTCGACTCGCCCTCACCGTCTCAGCAGAGGAGAGAGACATGGCCATGCCATCCACTCCCGGGCGGCGGATACGTTCGCGTCCCGGCCCGAGGAAAGGTTCACGTTCCGGCCCTCGGATACGTTCGCACCACGTGTGCGCCCTCGCCGCGATGTTCACCGCGACGGCGCTCGCCAACGCCATCCCCGCCGCCGACGCCGCCGCTGCCGCCCACCACTTCGCGAGCCGCGGCGTCACCGCCGCCAAACCGACGATCGTACTGGTGCACGGCGCCTTCGCCGACGCGTCGAGCTGGGGCGAGGTCGTCCCGAACCTGCAGAACGACGGCTACCGCGTCATGGCCCCCGCCAATCCGCTGCGGGGCCTGCACGGCGACGCGGCGTACATAGCCAGCTTCCTCAGAAGCATCAAGGGCCCCATCATTCTGGTCGCCCACTCCTACGCCGGCGCGGTGATCAGCGGCGCCGCGGTCGGCAATCCGCACGTCAAGGCGCTCGTCTACATCAACGCGCTGAT
The DNA here is from genome assembly GCF_000718095.1 of Streptomyces scopuliridis RB72. Classification (GTDB taxonomy): domain Bacteria; phylum Actinomycetota; class Actinomycetes; order Streptomycetales; family Streptomycetaceae; genus Streptomyces; species Streptomyces scopuliridis. The sequence goes on from NZ_JOEI01000007.1 coordinate 395,606, forward strand.
GCCCGACAAGGGCGAGGTCCTCTCGGTCCTGTCGGCCAAATTCCCGGGCAGCGAACTCGGTACGGCCACCAACTCCGTACCGTTCACGCGGCCTGACGGATCCACCGGCACCGATCTCTACATCAAGCCCGAGCGGTTCCGGCCGGTGTTCGCCGCCTCCCTGCCGGAGGCCGTCACCGAGGTACTGGCGGCGACGCAACGCCCCATCGACGCCCAGGCGTTCGCCGACACGGCCGGCCCCGCCGCCTGGAAGACCATCCCCTCCTGGGCTCTCGTCTCCACCCAGGACAAGACCATCTCCCCCGAGCTGGAGCGCTTCGAGGCCAAGCGGGCCCGGTCCCATACCGTCGAGATCAATGCCCCGCACCTCGCCATGCTCGCCGATCCCAAGGCCGTCACCGACCTGATCCTCGACGCCGCCCGGTCCCGGGCGGCGGGCGGCGAGCCGGACGAGATCCTGGCCGCCACCGGCCCCAACCCGTCGGTCGTCGCCGGGATCGCCGGCACGGCCGTCGTCGCGGGGGCGAGCCTGGTCTCCGCGGCCCGCAGGCGCCGGCCCACCGCGAGCTGACGCGCGCGAGCGCGAGCACAGGAGCACAGGCACTGGAGCCGGCCGAGGGGCCCGGACGGTTCACGGCGCGAACGCCACCGTCACCCATCCTCCCGTCACCGCCCCTCGGCCGGCCTTGCCGTCGATTCCTCCTTCAGCGCCTCCGCGAGCACCTCCGCCAGGTGCCGCGCCCGGTGGCTGCCCAGCTGCTCCAGTTGCGTACGGCACGAGAAGCCGTCCGCCAGGATCTCCGTTCCCTTTCCGGCCGCCCGCACCGACGGCAGCAGCTGGTCCTCCGCGCACGCCACCGAGACGTCGTAATGGCCGCGTTCGAAGCCGAAGTTGCCGGCCAGCCCGCAGCAGCCGCCGCTCAGTTCACCGGTCAGGCCCGCGCGTTCACGCAGCCGACGGTCCGCGTCGTCGCCCAGGACCGCGTGCTGGTGGCAGTGCGTCTGGCCGGTGACCGGACGGTCCAGCCGGGGCGGCCGCCACTGCGGCGCGCACTCCTCCAGGGCCTGGGCGAAGGTCCGTACGGACGAGGCCAGCCGCGCCGCGCGCGGGTCGTCGCCGAGCAGCTCCGGCAGGTCCGTGGTGAGCGCGCCCGCGCAGCTCGGCTCCAGGACGACGACCGGCAGGCCCGCGTCCAGCAGCGGTTCCATCAGGTCCAGCGCCCGGCGCATGACCGTACGCGCCCGGTCGAGCTGGCCCGTCGAGACATACGTCAGTCCGCAGCAGACCCGGCCCCCCTGCGGCGGCGCCACGACCCCGATCCCGGCCGCCTCGAACACCCGTACCGCCGCCCGGCCCACCGACGGCGTCAGATACTCGGTGAAGGTGTCCGGCCACAGGACCGCGGAACGGCTGCGCGCGAAAACCTCCGTACGGGCCTTCAGATGCCGCCCCAGCCACCGTCCGAACCGCTCGGGCGCCAGCCGCGGAATCGTACGCTCCGGGGCGATGCCGCCCAGCCGCTTGGCGAGCGACGCCAGCGGGGGCACCCGCGCCGCCGCGTTCAGCACCCGCGCGAACGGGGCCGCCAGTCGCAGCCAGCGCGGCAGCAGGCCCATCGCGTAGTGCGCGGCGGGCCGCATCCGGCCCGCGTAGTGGTGGTGCAGGAACTCCGCCTTGTACGTGGCCATGTCCACGCCCACCGGGCAGTCGCTGCGGCAGCCCTTGCAGGACAGACAGAGGTCCAGCGCGTCCCGTACCTCCGTCGAGCGCCAGCCGTCCGTCACCACCTCGCCCGCGAGCATCTCGTGGAGCAGCCGGGCGCGCCCGCGCGTGGAGTGCTGTTCCTCGCCGGTCGCGCGGAACGACGGGCACATCACCCCCGGCCCGGAAGCCACCCCGGAGCCCGCCCCGGAACCCGCTGTCGCTCCCGGACCGGGTCCGCCCACCCGGCACTTGGCGACCCCCACGCACCTGCGCACGGCCGCCGAGAAGTCCCCGCCTCCCGGCCCGTCGTGCGGATACCCGAACGCGACCTCGACGCGCTCGCGCGGCAGCACCGCGAAGCGCAGGTTCTCGTCGAGCCGTGCCGGGCGGGCCAGCACGCCCGGGTTCATCCCGCCCGCCGGGTCCCACAGGTCCTTGAACCGGCCGAAGAGTCCGACCAGTTCGTCCCCGTACATCCTCGGCAGCAGCTCCGAGCGCGCCAGCCCGTCGCCGTGCTCACCGGAGAGGGAGCCGCCGTGCGCGACGACCAGCGACGCCACCTCCTCGGAGAAGCGCCGGAAGCGCCGTACCCCGTCCTCGGTCAGCAGGTCGAAGTCGATACGGACATGGATGCAGCCGTCGCCGAAGTGCCCGTACGGCGTGCCGCGCAGGCCGTGGTCCGCGAGCAGCGCGCGGAAGTCGCGCAGATACGCGCCGAGCCGGGCGGGCGGCACCGCGCAGTCCTCCCAGCCGGGCCACGCCTCCGTGTCGTCGGGCATCCGGGTCGCGGTCCCGGCGGCGTCCTCCCGTACGCGCCACAGCGCCCGCTGTCCGGCCGGGTCGGCCACGACCGTCCCGTCCAGCGCGTCGGCCGCGCGGAGGATCGTGGCGGCGGCGGCCCGTGCCTCGTCGGGCGTCGCGCCGCCGGTCTCCACGAACAGCCAGGCCCCGCCGCGCGGCAGTCCGTGCCCGCCGTCGCCCCGTACGCGCACGAGGTCCTCGGACATGCCCTCGACCGTCAGCGGACCGTACGGGAGCAGCCCGGCCGCGGCTTCGGCGGCGGCGCTCTCGTCGGGGTAGCCGAGGACGGCCAGGGCGCGGGCCGGGGGCGCCTCGACGAGCCGTACCGTCGCTTCGGTGGCGACCCCGAGCGTGCCCTCGCTGCCGCAGAAGGCGCGGGCCAGATCGGTGCCGGCCTCGGGCAGCAGCGCGTCCAGGGCGTATCCGGAGATCCGCCGGGGCAGCCCGGCGGGAAAGCCCGTGCGCAGCGGCGCGAGATGGCCCTCGATCAGCTCGCGCACCCCGGCGGGGGCGCCGTCCCAGCCCTTGCCGAGACGCAGCGCGGCGCCGCCGTAGGTGGTCACCGACAGCTCGTGGACATTGTCGGCGGTCGTGCCCCAGGCCACCGAGTGCGCTCCGCAGGAGTTGTTGCCGATCATCCCGCCGAGCGTGCACCGGCTGTGCGTGGACGGATCGGGGCCGAAGGTCAGCCCGTACGGCCGTACGGCCTCGCGCAGCGTGTCCAGGACGACGCCGGGCTGGACGACCGCCGTGCGCGCCGCCGGGTCCACCGACACGATCGACCGCAGATGGCGGGTGAGGTCGAGCACGACGCCCAGGCCCGTGGCGTTCCCGGCGATCGAGGTCCCGGCGCCGCGCGGCACCACCGGCACCCCGTACGTACGGCAGACCGCCAGCGCCGCCGCCACATCCGCCGCGTCACGCGGCGCGACGACTCCGACCGGTACCCGTCGGTAGTTGGACGCGTCCATGGTCGTCAGCGCTCTGGCCGCCGCGCCGAAGTCCACCTCACCGCGCACGGCCGCCGTCAGCGCCGCGGCCACTTCCGTGGCCGGTGCTCCGTCCGTCGCCGGTGCCGTCGCCTTTCGTGCGTTGCGTGTATCCCGCATATCCCGCGTATCGCGCTCAGCCATGAATCCAGCATGCCCCCGCCGCACTCACCGTCCCGGTTTTTCCTGGTTCGCCGCTCCCGGAACAGCGAAGAAAGGAAACAGGAATCTCCCAAACTGATCGTCAATTCTCATATAGTGGCGACCGTTTGAGCATTATCCAACAGCGCCCGCGCCCCTCATCCCCGGACGGCCCGGGCGGCCGACCGCCTTCCCGATCCCCACATCCTGGAGCAGGTGCGCGTTGGACTCCGTAACCTCCGAACGGACCACCGGCCCGTCAACGGTCCGGCCGGCCCTGGCCAGTACCGCCGACAACGGTCTGAAGATCGTCATCGTCGGCGGCTTCGGCGTCGGCAAGACGACCATGGTCCGTTCCGTCAGCGAGATCCGTCCCCTCAACACCGAGGAGACGATGACGCGCGCGGGCCAGGACATCAGCGAACTCGCCGGGCTCGACGGGCTCCAGAGGAAGAACACGACCACCGTCGCCTTCGACTTCGGCCGGATCTCCCTCGACGCGCGTTCGGTGCTCTATCTCTTCGGGGCCCCTGGGCAGGAACGTTTCTGGTATCTCTGGGACCGGCTCTTCTCCGGCACCCTCGGCGCGGTCGTACTCGTCGACACCCGCCGTCTCTCCGACTCCTGGTACGCGATCGACCGGCTGGAGCACCACGGCATTCCCTTCATCCTGGCCTGCAACGACTTCGGTGGGCCCGTCCACACCGAGGAGGAGATCCGCGCGGCGCTCGTGCTGGCCCCGGACGTGCCGCTGGTGGAATGCGACGCGCGGGACCGCTCGTCCAGCAAGTACGTGCTGATCACGCTGGTCGAGTACCTCCACGCCCTGTCCGAGAAAAGAGCGGCGTCCGAGAAGAGAGCGGCGGCCCCGGCCATGGACGTGAAGGCGGAGACCGCCCCGTAACGACCGGCGTACTCCCTAAGGGTGAAGCTCTGATCGTGAAGGCGGGACGCCGGCGACCCGAGCGGGCCCGCCGTGACCCCCGTCCCACGCCCCGGGCAGGTGTCTCACCCGACGGACACGGTTATCGGCCGTGCGACGGGAGGGACTACGCTCCGGCCCGTGGCCGATATCCAGATTCCCGCTGACATCAAGCCCGCCGACGGCCGTTTCGGCGCAGGCCCCTCCAAGGTGCGGACGGAGGCGGTGGACGCGCTGGCCGCCACCGGTACGTCGCTCCTCGGCACGTCCCACCGCCAGGCCCCGGTCAAGAACCTGGTCGGCGCGGTGCGCGAGGGCGTACGGAGCCTCTTCGAGCTCCCCGAGGGCTACGAGGTGATCCTGGGCAACGGCGGCTCCACCGCCTTCTGGGACATCGCGACGCACGGTCTGATCGAGAACAAGTCTCAGCACCTCTCCTTCGGTGAGTTCTCCTCCAAGTTCGCCAAGGCGGCCAAGCTCGCGCCGTGGCTGGCCGACCCGACCGTCATCTCCGCCGACCCCGGCTCGCACCCGGACCCGAAGGCCGAGGCGGGCGTCGACGTCTACGCGTTCACCCACAACGAGACCTCCACGGGTGTCGCGACCCCGATCAAGCGCGTCGCGGGCGCCGACGAGGGTTCGCTCGTCCTGGTCGACGCGACCTCCGGCGCGGGCGGCCTGCCGGTCGACATCGCCGAGACGGACGTCTACTACTTCGCCCCGCAGAAGTCCTTCGCCTCCGACGGCGGCCTGTGGATCGGCGTCTTCTCGCCGGCCGCGCTGGAGCGCGCCGCGCGCGTCCACGCCTCGGGACGCCACGTCCCCGAGTTCTTCTCGCTGCCGACGGCGATCGACAACTCGCTGAAGAACCAGACGTACAACACCCCCGCGCTGGCCACGCTCTTCCTCCTCAACGAGCAGCTGAAGTGGCTCAACTCCCAGGGCGGCCTGGACTGGTCGGTCCGCCGTACGGCCACCTCCTCGCGCACGCTCTACGGCTGGGCCGACGCGTCCAAGTACGCGACCCCGTTCGTGGTCGACCCGGCGAAGCGCTCGCAGGTCATCGGCACGATCGACTTCGCGGACGAGATCGACGCGGCGGCCGTCGCCAAGACGCTGCGCGCCAACGGCATCGTCGACACCGAGCCCTACCGCAAACTGGGCCGCAACCAGCTGCGCGTGGCGATGTTCCCGGCGATCGACCCGGCGGACATCGCGGCGCTGACGGAGTGCATCGACTACGTGATCGAACGCCTCTGACGGTTCGGATCCAATGATCCGGAACGTCGCTTCCCGGGCCCCGGCGCACTCACACCGCGCCGGGGCCCGTCGCATGCGCCCCCGGGGCTCATCTCATCTGCTCAGCCGCTGGAACCTCCGTACCGCCAGTGGTACGAAGACCGCCGTCAGCGCCACCGGCCAGGCCACCGACAGCAGCAGGGCGTGCTCCTCCGGCCAGGTGCCGCCGCTCGCCACCGGATTACCGAACAGCTCCCGCGTCGCCGTCACCGTCGAGGAGACCGGGTTCCACGCGGCCACGGTGCCCAGCCAGTCAGGCATCAGCGAGGGCGCCACGAAGACGCTGGAGATCATCGTGAGCGGGAAAGCGACCGCGAAGAGGTTCCCCGCCGCTTCCGGGCCGGGGACCAGCAGGCCCAGCCACACCCCCACCCATATCAGCGAGAAGCGCAGGAGCAGCAGCAGTCCGAAGGCTCCGAGCGCGCCCGGGAACCCGCTGTCCCACCGCCAGCCGATCGCGAACGCCGTCGCGGCCAGGATCAGCAGCTCCGCGACCGCCGTGAGCAGATCGCCGACCCCACGGCCCGTGACCACCGCCGAGGGGGCCATCGGCATCGACCGGAACCGGTCGATGACCCCCCTGGTGCTGTCGGTGACCACCGCCACCGCCGTGTTCATAAAGCCGAAGGCCATCGTCATCGCGAACATCCCGGGCATCAGAAACTCCCGGTAGTCGCCGCCTCCCGGCACCTTCATGGCGCTGCCGAAGACGTATCCGTACAGCAGCACGGAGACGATCGGAAAGCCCAGCTGCCAGACGATATAGACCGGTTGGCGCTGGTAGTGCGTCAGCCCTCGCCGTACGGCATTCCAGCAGTCGGCCACCGCCCAGTAGGCCCGGCCATGGCTGCTTCCGTAATCGCTCCCGGTCTCCAGATCCAGCGCGACACTCATGCCGCCACCCCCTCCTTCACGCCCGTTGCCACGTCCCCATCCGCGTCGGCTTCGGGGCCGGCGTCGGCGCCCGTACGACGCCCGGTCAGCCGGAGGAACACATCGTCGAGGCTCGGTCTGCGCAGCCCGATGTCCTCCACCGCCGTCCCCCGGTCCTGGAGCGTGCGCGCCACCTCCGTCAGCGCGGCCACCCGGTCGCTCACCACCGCGTGCACCCGGCGGGCCGCGTCGTCCGTCTCCACCGCCGCGTCGGCCACCCGCGCCACCGCCTCGACCGCCGCCGGTATGTCCGCGTGCTCCGCCACCACGACCTCGATCCGGTCACCGCCCACGGTGTTCTTCAGCTCGGCTGGGCTGTCGTCCGCGATCGCCCGTCCCTGGTCGATGACCGTGATGCGCGAGGCGAGCTTGTCCGCCTCGTCCAGATACTGCGTGGTGAGCAATACGGTCGTACCACCCGCCACCAGGGCACGGACCGCGTCCCAGACCTCACCGCGCCCGCGCGGATCGAGCCCGGTCGTCGGCTCGTCGAGGAAGAGGACCTGCGGGGCGAGGATCATCGACGCGGCCAGATCCAGGCGCCGCCTCATCCCGCCGCTGTACTCACCGACGCCCTTGCCGCCCGCCTCCACCAGATCGAACTGCTCCAGCAGCTCACCGGCGCGCAGCGCCGCCCGCCGCGAGCCCAGATGGAAGAGGCGGCCGAACATCTCCAGGTTCTGCCGGCCGGTGAAGATCTCGTCCACCGCCGCGTACTGCCCGGCGAGGCCGACCCTGCTCCGTACCCTCCGGGGATCGCGCGCCACATCGACGCCCGCCACCTCCGCCCGCCCGCCGTCGAAACGCAGCAGGGTCGCCAGCACACGGACCGCCGTGGTCTTGCCCGCGCCATTGGGCCCCAGCAGCCCGTGCACGGTGCCTCTGCGCACGGCTAGGTCGAAGCCGTCGAGCGCGTACGTCCCTCCCCTCTCCCCCGACTCCCCTCTGCTCCCCTTCCTCCCGCTCCTCCCCTTCTTCCCCTTCTCCCCGTACCTCTTCTGGATCGCCTCCGCCAGCACGGCATGTTCGTTCACAGCCCCTCCCGGGCAAGCCATCGATGAACTGAGTACAGCGTACCCACATCAGGGTACGCTGTACTCATTTTCTTTCCAGGGGATTACGCTGAGCCCATGACATCGACGGAATCAGCCGGCAGCGGCAATGTCGCGCGCAGCCTCGAACTCCTCTGGGGATCGGGCGAACGCCCCAGCCGCGGCCCCAAACCCGGCCTCACGCTAGACCGGATCATCACGACCGCCGTCGCGCTCGCGGATGCCGAGGGCCTGGACGCGGTCTCGATGCGCCGACTCTCCACCGAGCTGGGCACGGGCACCATGTCGCTCTACCGGTACGTGCCCGGCAAGGCCGAGCTGATCGATCTGATGCTGAACCAGGTACAGGGCGAGACGGCCGCGCTGACCGAAAGCCTCGACCCCGGCTCGGGCTGGCGCCCCGCCGCCGAGGCGATGGCGCGCGCCGCGCTCGCGCTCCACCGGCGCCACCCCTGGCTGCTCTCCGTGAACCAGGCCAGGCCGGTCCTCGGCCCGAACACGGTCAGCGGGCTGGAGAAGACGCTCTCCGCCATCAAGGGCATGGGACTGAGCGACCCGGAGCTGATCTCAGTGATCATCATGGTCGAGGGCTATGTCACCGGGGTCGCCCGTACGCACGTCCATGCCGTCGAGGCGGAGAAGAGGTCGGGCATCACCGACCAGGAGTTCTGGCAGGCGCAGGAGCCCGTCCTGTCGAGGGCCATGAACAGCGGGGTGTATCCGGTCATGGCCTCGCTGTCCGAGGAGGCGTTCGGCCCCGAATTCGACCACTTCGAATTCGGGCTCCAACGGATCCTCGACGGCTTGGAGGTACTGGTCGAACGACGCGCGGCGGAGCGGGATACGGCGGGATGACGCGGGGGGGGGCGGCGCTCTGCGCTCCGCCTCAGTCCTTCCGGCGCATGCGCTTGAAGGCGAAGACCAGCGCGGCCCCGCCGATGACGATGATCGCGCCGAGGGTGGCGTTCCCCTGGTTCCCGCCGCCGCCCGCGTCGTCGGCCATCCCCCCGTCCGCACCCGCGCCTGACGAGGAATTCCCGCCCCCGGAGGACGAGTTGCCGCCGGAAGACGAGTTGCCGCCGGAGGACGAGTTGCCGGTGCCCTTGTCCAGGTCCACCCGCACCACCCCGCTCTCCTTGCCCTCGGTGCCGAACATCAGCGCCTTGCCGTCCGCCGTGTAGGTCACCGACTCGGCCTGCCGCTGGAACGGCGCGCTGATCCGGCGGTCCTTGCCCAGCCGGCCGTTCTGCCACGCGTAGGCACGCGCGCTGAAGTACGAACGCAGCACCAACTCCTCGCCGTCCGGCGAGAACGCCCCGTCCGTCACCCAGGGCACGTCATCGATCCGCCGGAAGGTGTTCGTCCCGGACGAGGTTAGCTCGGCCGGGCCCTCGTACAGCCCGCCGCCGTCCTCGTTCTTCGAGGCGATATAGACCCGTCCGGTCTTGGGGTCGACCATCATCGACTCGGCGTCACGCGGCCCGTCGGCGTACTTCACGGTGAACTGCGTGGCGCGCACCGTCGCGTCCTTGAGCTCCTTGGGCTCGGGGAAGCGGTAGATCCACACGTGATCCCAGGTGCCGTTCAGGTTGTCGCCGATATCGCCGACATACACATTCCCATCGGGACCTATGGAGATGGCCTCTACATCCCGGGGCTTGCCGATGCCTTCGAGGGTGAGCGTCGCGACCGTCTCACCGGTCCTGGAGTCCACGGCGTAGATCTGGGGCCCATAGCCGCTGTCGTTATGTGTCCAGTAGACGCCGGGGTGGGCCCGGCTGGCGGCGAGACCGCTGGACTCGGTGATCCTCGGGTCCTTGATCGTGAAGCTCTGGTCGGGCGCCCCGTCGGCCGCGGCGGCGGGGGTGACGGCGGGCGCGAACACCACCGCCGAGGCCGTCGTCAGCAGTACGGCGGCGATGGCACCGGCGGTGGCGGCGACGGCACCGGAAACGCGCGGGCCGGGATGGCGTGGAAGCGAACGCATTCACCAAGACTGCCATCCCCGCCGGCTCCGGCCGGTCCGGATGGCTCGTTCGGATGGCCGGCCCGGTGCCGGCCGGGATGCTGGCCGGGATGTCGGCCGGGATACCGGTCGGGATGCCGGTCGGGATGCCGGTCCGGGGTTCAGGCGACTGCGGGCCGCACCCCGAGCTGCGGGTCGATCGGCGCCCGGGTGAGCCGGTTGGCCAGGGTCGACACGCCCCCGGCGGTCGCGAGGACGGCGAGGGTGAACTGCCGTACAGCTTCGAGACGTTCGTCCGGCAACGGCTGCCCCGGACGCTGCTCCCGCAGCGCGTCGATCAGCTCGTCGGCGGCGCCGAGGGCCCTGAGTTTCCCGGTGTGCATGACGACGCAGAGATGGCATGCGTTGCGTACGGCGACGGTCATGACGATCACCTCACGCGCGAGCGGATCGAGCGTCGTGGACTCGAAGAGACCCGTGAGCTTCTGGAAGCCGTCGAGCAACTGCGGCGGGGAGGTGGGGGTGGTGCGTTGCCGGCCTCGGGTTGGTGGGTGAGGCGCGGGAGTGGAGTGGGGCGGCCCGGCACCGGCTCAGCGGGCAGGTGGGGGTGGGTAGTTGGGATTCAGGCCCCGCTGGTGACTGTTCGTTGTCGGGTGCGGGTGAGGACCGAGGGGTATTCGGGGTGGCCCGGAAGGTTTGGTGTCGGGTGGGGGCCGCCCCTGATCTTTGAGTTTCGCGGTTCCGGGTCGGGTGTCAAGGGCGCTCCTTCGTCGCGTCGGCTGCGCCGATTCCGCTTCGCTCCACCCTTGACACCCAACCCTCCACCGCAAGTGCAGCTTGCTGGTGAGGGCGTGTGGGTGGTGGGGTGGGTGTGACTGATGAGGCGCCGAGTGGGCCGCTGAGAGGCCGTGATGTGCCCCGCTGCCCGGTTACCTGACACCAGGACGCATCACCGGCCGGAGGAGCCCCGGAACACCTCGCCAAACTGGGACATACGGGTCAGATTGCAGGGGTGGTCGGCAACGGACCGCCACCAGCGGGGCATGCGCCCCAACTACCCACCCACACATGCCCGCTAAGCCGGTGCCGGGCCACCCCACACCACTACCGCGCCCCACCCACCGGCCAGCAGGCCGGGAACGGACCGGCCCCACCAACTCAGCCCCCCCGGGGACCCCTCCCCCCGGGCCGCCCCTCCACAAAGCCGCACTTGCGGTGGAGGGACGGGAGTCAAGGGTGGAGCGAAGCGGAATCGGCGCAGCCGACGCGACGAAGGAGCGCCCTTGACGCCCGACCCGGAACCGCGAAACTCAAAGCTCAGGGGCGGCCCCCACCCGTCATCGGACGCACCGGGCCACCCCGACTACCCCTCGGTCCTCACCCGCACCCGACAACGAACCGCCACCAGCGGGGCAGCCCACCCGTACCCACCACCCCGCCCCCATCCGGGGTCCAGCAACACCCCCGCCCGGGGTCCAGCCCTCCTGACCTGGGGTGCGTTCCGTCGGAGACTTCTGGTTGTCACGCCGCTGACCAGCGGCCACAGCCAGACTGACGACGGGGATCGACCATGACCGACCGGACTCGGCGGAACATCGTGCGCGGCGCGGCAGTAGCAGCCGCCGGAGGGTTCTTCGGCGTGCACAGCGGGCCGCCCTCCGGCGCGCAGGCAGCCGCCGCTACCGCCGCAACCGCCAAGCCCACTCCCGAACCCACCCTCAAACCCACACTCACACCCACACCCACCCGCACCCGCACCCGCCCCTTCCTCGAAGGCCCCTTCGCGCCCGTAACAGACGAGCTCACCGCCTTCGATCTCCCCGTCACCGGCCGCGTACCCCGCGCGCTCAACGGCCGCTACCTGCGCAACGGTCCCAACGCCCTCGGTCTTGAGGACCCCATGGCACACCACTGGATGCTCGGCGACGGGATGGTCCACGGCGTACGCCTCCGGAACGGCCGCGCCGAGTGGTACCGCAACCGCTGGATACGGTCGGCCGCCGTGGCCCGCAAGCTGGGTGAGCCGTACGACGGTCCCGTGCCGGAGGACGACTTCGCGACCAACACCCATGTGATCCCGTACAAGGGCCGCGTTCTGGCGCTGCAGGAGAGCGGGCCGCTGCCGTACGAACTCGACGACGAGCTGAACACCGTCGGCACGCACGACTTCGGCGGAACTCTGCGCGGCGCGTTCACCGCGCACACCAAGTTCGACGCGCGAGCCGACGAGCTGCACGCGATCACGTACTACCCGACGTGGGACCACGTCCGGCATCTCGTCGTGGACCGCACCGGCCGGGTCGTACGGACCACGCGGATCCCGGTCGCCGACAGCCCGATGATGCACGACTTCGCCCTGACCGAGCGGTACGTGGTCGTCTTCGACATGCCGGTGACCTTCGACCCCGTCGCGGCCGGGGCGGGCGCCCCCGTCCCGTACGTCTGGAACGACCGGCACCCGGCGCGCGTCGGGGTGATGCCACGGGCCGGTGGCCGGATCCGCTGGTTCGAGGTGCCGTCGGCCTTTTACTCGCACACCCTGAACGCCTACGACGAGGGCTCGTCCGTGGTCGTTGATCTGACCACCATGCCTGCGCCCTTCTTCACGGCCGGCCGGGGTTCCGGCGGTCCCACCGCGCTCGGGACCCCGTCCCTCGACCGCTGGACGATCGACCTGGTGCACGGCCGTGTGCGTACGCGGCGCCTCGACGACCGTCCGCAGGAGTTCCCGCGGGTCAACGAGGGGCTGGTGTCCCGGCGGCATCGCTACGCGTACTCCGCCACGGCGGCGGCGATGTGGCAGGCGTATCTGACGGTCGACGGCGTCCCGCCGGACCGCGCCTTCAGCAATGCCCTGATCAAGCACGACCTGTTCCGCGGCACCACCGAGGTACACCGTTTCCCCCGGAACGCGGCGGCGGGCGAGGCCGTGTTCGTACCGTCGCGGGCAGAGATCGGCGCCACCCAGGACACCCGCGCCGAGGACGACGGTTACGCGCTCGCCTACGTGCACAATCCCGAGCGCGGCGCTGCCGACCTGGTCATCCTCGCCGCGCAGGACTTCACCGGCGAGCCGGTCGCCCGGATCCATCTGCCGGGGCGGGTCCCCCTCGGTTTCCACGGCAGTTGGGTCCCCGACGCGTGACCGCGTAACCACGTGACCGCGTAACCACGTGACCCTGTGACCGCTTCTCCGGGTCACACCGCCGCGGGGCCCGGCCCCAACGCCGCCCGGTCCGCGATCCGTTGCCGCATCGGGCGGCGGTCCAGCGCCTCCAGCGCCTCGCCGATCAGCCGGCTCAGCGGATACGGCAGCTCCGCCTCGAACTCCGCCGCCGCGGCCGAGGTCGCCTCCCATTCGGCGTTCAGCGCCGGAAGCAGCTGCTCCGCCTCAGGAGTCAGCCGGACCATGCGCCGCCGGGCGTCGTCCCCCGGAGCCAGGACGACCAGGCCGTCCTTGGCCATCTGCGCGACGGTCTGACTCGCCGCGGAGTGCGTCACTCCGGTCGCCTGCGCCAGTTCGCGGATGGAGCACGGCCCCGGAGCGGCGGCCAGGGCGCGGGCGACGGGGGTGTAGCGGGGGCGGAAGCCGTCCATGCCGAGATCCGTATAGACGGCCTCGACACCGGCTTCGAGGCGGTCGAGGAGATGTCGCAGCCGGGTCCCGAGCAGCTCGGGACCCGGTGAGCGGTGCGGACCGGGACTGTCTGAAGTCATAAAAGAAAATGTAACAGTGCTGTTGTATCTGTAGGGTCGGCGCCGGCACCACCGAACCGAACGAATCGCCCCGCGCGCCACACCCAGGGAGCCCGACCCATGCCCCGAGCCGAGAACCCGCCCCAGAACCCGCCCGAGAACCAGCCCCAGAACGCGTCCCAGCCCCCGTCACCGGACCCGCTCTACCCGCCCATCGAGCCCCACGACCAAGGCATGCTCGACGTCGGCGACGGCAACCTCGTCCACTGGGAGGTCTGCGGCAACCCCCACGGCAAGCCCGCGCTCGTCGTCCACGGCGGCCCCGGATCGGGCACCGGCCCGCGTTCCCGGCGGTTCTTCGACCCCGAGCGCTACCGCACCGTCCTGTTCGACCAACGCAACTGCGGACGCAGCACCCCGCACGCGAGCGACCCGGCCGCCGACATGCGCCACAACACCACCGACCATCTCATCGCCGACATGGAGCGGTTGCGGGTCCACCTGGGGATCGACCGCTGGCTGCTGTACGGCGGCTCCTGGGGCTCGACGCTGATCCTGGCGTACGCCGAGCGGCACCCCGAGCGCGTCTCCGAGATCGTCATCGCCGGGGTCACCACGACCCGGCGGTCGGAGATCGACTGGCTGTACGGGGGCGCCGGACAGATCTTCCCCGAGGAGTGGGACCGCTTCCGCGCGGGCGTCCCCGAGGCCGAGCGCGGCGAGCGCACCGCCGATCTCGTCGCCGCCTACGCCCGGCTGACGGAGCATCCCGACGCGGCCGTACGGGAGCGGGCCACGACCGACTGGTGCGCCTGGGAGGACGCCGTACTCTCCATGGAGCCGCACGGCTCGGCGCACCCGTTCGGCGAGCGGGCACCCGCCGCCCGGCGCGCCGTCGTCCGGATCTGCGCGCACTACTTCTCGCACGGCGCCTGGCTCGACGAGGGCGCGCTGCTGCGCGACGCGGGGCGGCTGGCGGGGATCCCCGGCGTACTGGTGCACGGCCGCTTCGATCTGGGCGCGCCCCTCGGCACGGCGTGGGAGCTGGCCCGCGCCTGGCCGGACGCCCGGCTGATCGTCATCGAAGACGCGGGACACAAGGGCAGCGCGACGGAGCGCCGCGAAGTACGGTCGGCGCTCGACGCGTTCGCGAGCTGAGCCGGCCGAGACGGCCACAAGGCCCAGCAGGGGTTGCTTCGAGTGCGCTCGAACGCGTTGGCTGTGGAGTCATGAAGTACACGCAGCTCGGACGCACCGGACTCAAGGTAAGCCGACTCGTCCTCGGGACGATGAACTTCGGCCCGCTCACCAATGAGGCCGACAGTCACACGATCATGGACGCCGCGCTCGACGCGGGCATCAATTTCTTCGATACCGCCAATGTCTACGGCTGGGGCGAGAACAAGGGCCGCACCGAGGAGATCCTCGGCACCTGGTTCGCCAAGGGCGGCGACCGCCGCGACAAGGTCGTCCTCGCCACCAAGGTCTACGGGAACATGGGCGGCGACGGCGCAGCGTGGCCCAACCACGACAAGCTCTCCGCCCTCAATATCCGCCGCGCGGTCGACGCCAGCCTCAAGCGGCTGCAGACCGACCACATCGATCTCTACCAGTTCCACCACATCGACCGCGACACCCCGGTCGAGGAGATCTGGCAGGCCATCGACACCCTGATCCAGCAGGGCAAGATCATTTACGCGGGGTCGTCCAACTTCCCCGGCTGGAAGATCGCCCAGACCAACGAGACGGCCCACAGGCTCGGTTCGTACGGTCTGGTCAGTGAGCAGTGCCTGTACAACCTGGCCGAGCGCCGCGCCGAGATGGAGGTCATCCCGGCCGCGCAGGAGTACGGCCTCGGGGTCATTCCCTGGTCGCCGCTGAGCGGCGGTCTGCTGGGCGGCGTGATCAAGAAGGAGGTGCAGGGTGGGCGGCGCGCTTCCGGCCGTGCCGCCGACGCGCTCGCCGGCGCCACCACCCGAGCGCAGGTCCAGTCGTACGAGGACCTGCTCGACAAGCACGGCATCGAGCCCGGCGAGGCGGCGCTCGCCTGGCTGCTCACCCGGCCCGGGGTGACGGGCCCGATCGTCGGCCCGCGGACGCTGGAGCAGCTGGAGTCGGCCCTGCGGGCGGTCGAGCTGGAGCTGCCGGAGGAGGTCCTGTCCTCGCTGGACGAGATCTTCCCGGGGCCGGGCCCGGCGCCGGAGGCCTTCGCCTGGTAGTAGTCACTGAGGACAGCTGAGGACAGCTGAGGGCGGCCGGGGCCGGTGACTGGGTCCTGTCCGGCTGGACAGGCCCTAGGTCCTGTCCAGCCGATCGGACAGGCCCTAGCCGACCGCGGCCGCCACAGCGATGATCGCGAACATCAGCACAAGCACGCCCGCCATGATGCGGTTCCGGGTTTTGGGGTCCACACGTCGAGGTTAACGGCCGGGGGTAACCGCACCGACGCCCGGGTTACCCGGACGCCCCCCGGCCGAGCGGCCGGCGCGCGACCGCCTCGTACCGCGGCTGCTCCCCCGGCACCCCGCTCACCGGCAGCCGGCTGCGTACGAGCACGAGCTCGGCCACCTCCCACGGCGTGCCCTCGAACCCGCCGAGGGCCTCCGCGTACGGCCGCACGTCCACGTCCCCCCGGCGGGCCGGATCCGCACTGACGGTCACAGCACCGCCAGTCACAGCACCGCCAGTCACATCCGTACGGCCGCCACGGCCGCCACGGCCGCGCGCCAGCGTCAGATGCGCCTGGTAGTGGCGGTGCTCCTCCATGGGCACCCCTGCCCGCCGCGCCGCCGCGTCGGCGCGCTCGGCGAGGCGGCGCAGCTCGCCGATCCCCCCGGCGGCCCCGGCCCACAGAAACCGTCCGCCGAAGTGCCCGCCCCCGTGGATACGGAGCGGAAACGGTTCCGTACGCCGCGCGGCCCGCTCCAGCCGCTCGGTCAGCTCCGGCAGCAGCCCGTCCTCCACCTCCCCCATGAAGGCCAGCGTGAAGTGCCAGCCGTCGCGGCCGGTCCACCGCAGCCCGTCGGCGCCGGGCAGCCTCCGGAGCCGGTCCACGGCACGGGCCAGTTCCTCGACGGCTTCGGGGGGCGGCAGTACGGCGGCGAACAGTCTCATGCTCATGAAGCCGAGTCTTCCAGCCGTGCGAAACCGTACGTAACCCGGTCACCGTGCGTATCGTTGTACTGCGCGGCTGCCGCATCCCCGCGGCAGCGGGGAGGAGCGCCACGATGACCGTCATAGAGATTGACAGGATCGCCATGGCCGACGAGAGCGACGAGCTGACTCTGGACAGGATGTTCCAGGCGCTCGAAAAGATGCCCGTCCCCGAGGGAATCAAGGTCGAGATCGTCGGGGGGAACATCTTCATGTCGCCGCAACGGGACAGCCACTGGGAGATCATCCGCCGCATTGTGCGGGCCGTGGAAGACGCGTTCGGCATGGATGTGAAGGTGAAGTCGGACATGCGGTTCGACTTCCCGGGGCTCCTGAACGGGTTCTGCCCGGATGTCGTCAAGCTGGCGGCCGACGCGGTGCAGGATGCCCGTGGCCGATGGGACTTCACGGACGTGGAGTTCATCGCCGAGGTGATCTCGCGCGGTACCGCGGACAATGACTACGGCCCGAAGAAAGACGTGTACGCCTCGGCCGGCGTCCCCGTCTATGTCATCGCCGATCCGTACACCGGCAGGTGCCACATCTACACGGAGCCGAAGGAGGGCGAGTACACGGACGAACGGACCATCGCCTTCGGCAAGGAAATCGACCTCACCCTCACCGGCGTGGAAAAGAAGATCCTGACCCTGAAGACCGACAAGTTCCCCCGCAGCTGACCCCCTCGCGTCCACGCAGTGGTGGCCCCGACCGAGCACACCCGGCCGGGGCCACCTCCCGTCCACCCTCGTCTACGCAGCCGTCGCCAGCTGCTCCTTCCTCGGTACAAACGCCACGTGCGGCCGTCCCCCGCGCAGGTCGACCTTCAGCCGTACCCCCGCCACCCGGGTCAGGATCAGACCGACCGTCGCCGCCGCGAGCAGCGAGACCACGCCGCCCGTGGCGAAGCCGACGTGGGCGCCGTACGTATCGGTGACCCAGCCCAGGAGCGGGCCGCCGATGGGGGTGCCGCCGACGAAGACCATCATGTAGAGGCTCATCACCCGGCCCCGCATCTCCGGGTCGGACGCCATCTGGACGCTCGTGTTGGCGCTGATGTTGGTCGTCAGGCCGAGCATGCCGATGGGCAGGAGCAGCAGCGAGAAGAGCCAGACCCACGGCGAGAAGGACACCACGATCTCCAGCACGCCGAAGGCCATCGCCGCGAGGACGAGCAGCCGCAGCCGGCTGGAGCCTCGGCGGGCGGCGAGCAGGGCGCCCGCCAGGGAGCCGGCCGCCATCAGGATGTTGAAGAAGGCGTACAGCCCGGCGCCGCCGTCATAGACCTCGTGCGCGTACGCCGTCAGCCAGATCGGGAAGTTGAAGCCGAAGGTGCCGATGAAGCCGACCAGGACGATCGGCCAGATCAGCTCGGGGCGGCCACGCACATAGCGCAGTCCCTCCCTGAGCTGGCCCTTTCCGCGCGGTACGCGGACGGACTTGTGCAGCTCGTGCTGGCGCATCAGCAGCAGTCCGGTGAGCGGGGCGATGAAGGACAGGCCGTTGAGCATGAAGGCCCAGCCGCTGCCGACCGTGGTGATCAGGACACCGGCGACGGCGGGGCCGATGAGCCGGGCGGACTGGAAGTTGGCCGAGTTGAGGCTGACCGCGTTGCGCAGCTGGCCGGGGCCGACCATCTCGGAGACGAAGGACTGGCGGCTCGGGTTGTCGACGACCGTCACCATGCCGAGCAGGAAGGCGATCAGATAGACGTGCCAGACCTGGACATGTCCGGAGAGCGTCAGGACGGCGAGCGAGAGGCCGCACAGGCCCATCGCGCTCTGGGTGAAGAGCAGCAGCTGGCGCTTCGGGTAGCGGTCGGCGATGACGCCGCCGTAGAGGCCGAAGAGCAGCATCGGCAGAAACTGGAGAGCCGTCGTGATGCCGACGGCCGCCGATGAGCCGGTGAGGCTGAGGACCAGCCAGTCCTGGGTGATCCGGGACATCCACGTACCGATGTTGGAGACGACGGCGCCCGTCGCGAACAGCCGGTAGTTGCGGATCTTCAGCGACGAGAACGTCCCGCCGCCGGTCGTGCGCTCGACGGCCGGGCCGTCGGGTGTCTCACCGTCGGATATCTCGCGGTCAGATGGCTCGCCGCCGGATATCTCGCCGTCGGATGTACAGCTGTCGCGCGGACCGCCGTCCTGAGTCGCACCCTCCGTTGTCGTGCTCTCCGAAGCGGGACTCTGCGAGGGCGGACTCTGCGAAGCCGGACTCCGCGAGGGCTGCGAGGTGGCTCTGTCCGAGGTGGTGAGGTCGTGGGTGGATTTCGGTGCGGGGGCGGAGTCTGCTCCGGATCCCGTACTCAAAGTGGGTTCGCCTCCTTACGGCGCGCGGATTACAAGTGGGCGAGCTTCTCCAGTACGGGGGCGGCAGCGCGCAGCTTCGCCCACTCGTCATCGTCCAGGCCCTCGGCGAGGGACGCCAGCCAGACATTGCGCTTGCGACGGCTCTCTTCGAGCATCGCCTCGGCCCGCTCTGTCTGGCTGACCACCTTCTGCCGACGGTCGTCGGGGTGCGGCTCAAGCCTGACGAGACCCTTCGCTTCGAGCAGCGCCACGATGCGGGTCATCGACGGCGGCTGGACGTGCTCCTTGCGCGCCAGCTCGCCCGGGGTGGCGGAACCGCAGCGGGCCAGGGTGCCCAGTACCGACATCTCGGTGGGGCTCAGCGATTCGTCGACACGTTGGTGCTTCAGGCGCCGGCCCAGCCGCATGACGGCGGAGCGAAGAGAGTTCACGGCGGCTTCGTTCTCGTCGCCGTGGAGCAGGTCAGGCATGTTTGTTAGGGTAACTCATTACCCAATCTAAATACCACCGGGATGCACGCACCCAGAGGCACGCGCCGGGCGCAAAGATCATGCGGAGGATCACCCGTACGAGTGAGAGCGCTGCGGAAAGTGACGCGCCGGGGCGCGTACGGGCCCGACCCTGGTGCGTATGGGATCGACAGTGCTCAGCCTGCGGATCGACGGTCAGCTGCTCGACCGGCTCCGGCGGCATGCCGCCATACGCGGAATGAGCGTCCAGGACTATGTGGTCCGGACGCTCATTCGCGATGACTTCGACGAACGCTTCAAGTCGGCCGTCGAGGAGACGGAGAAGTTCTACGGGGTGAAATGAGGCGGCCCCGGCCAGTGGTGAGGCAGGGCACTACGTCAGGCCCAGCGCCGGCATCGCGTAGTAGAAGACGAAGACCGCCGAGACGACATACATCGCCACCGGCACCTCACGGCCGCGCCCGGCCGCCAGCCGCAGCACGCTGAAGCTGATGAAGCCGATACCGATGCCGTTCGTGATCGAGTACGTGAACGGCATCATCACCATCGCCAGGAAGGCCGGAACGGCGATGGTGAAGTCGCTCCAGTCGATGTCCCGTACCGAACCGGCCAGGATCAGGAAGCCGACCGCCACCAGCGCGGGCGTCGCGGCCTGGGACGGGACCATCGTCGCCAGTGGCGTGAAGAACAGCGCCACCGCGAAGAGCAGACCCGAGACGATGGACGCCAGCCCGGTCCGCGCGCCCTCGCCGACACCGGCCGTGGACTCCACGAAGCAGGTGTTCGCCGAGGCCGAGGACGCGCCGCCGGCCGCGACCGCGATGCCGTCGACGAAGAGGACCTTGTTGATCCCGGGCAGGTTCCCCTGCTTGTCCATCAGCTTGGCCTCGTCGCCGACGCCGAGGATCGTGCCCATCGCGTCGAAGAAGGACGACAGCAGCACGGTGAAGACGAACAGCACACCGGTCAGGACACCGGCCTTCTCGAAGCCGCCGAACAGGCTGAAGTCCCCGATCAGACCGAAGTCCGGGGTGGAGACCGGGTTGCCCGGCCACTTCGGGGTCGTCAGACCCCAGCTCGGCACCTTCACGACCGCGTTGATGATCACCGCCAGGGCCGTCATCGCCACGATGGAGATCAGGATCGCGCCCGGCACCTTGCGGATGATCAGTGCGAGCGTGAGCAGCACCCCGAGGGCGAAGACCAGGACCGGCCAGCCGTGCAGATGCCCGTTGGAGCCGAGTTGGAGCGGCACGGTGGTCCGGGCGATGTCCGGGATACGCGAGACGAAGCCGGAGTCGACCAGCCCGATCAGCATGATGAAGAGGCCGATACCGATCGCGATGCCCTTGCGCAGCCCGAGCGGCACGGCGCTCATCACACGCTCCCGCAGACCGGTCGCCACCAGCAGCATCACCACGAAACCGGCGAGTACGACCATGCCCATCGCGTCCGGCCAGCTCATCCTGGGGGCGAGCTGGAGGGCGACGACGGTGTTGACGCCGAGGCCGGCCGCCAGGGCGATCGGCACATTGCCGATGACCCCCATCAGCAGCGTGGAGAAGGCCGCGGTCAGCACGGTCGCGGTGACCAGCTGACCGTTGTCGAGCTGATGCCCGTACATGTCCTTCGCGCTGCCGAGAATGATCGGGTTCAGCACGATGATGTACGCCATCGCGAAGAAGGTGGCGAAGCCGCCGCGTACCTCACGGCCGACCGTGGAGCCGCGCTCCGAGATCTTGAAGAACAGGTCCAGCCCGCCGGACGGCTGCCCGGGGGTCGGCGGCTGGGCATCGGAACCGACCGGAGCGGTGGCCGAGGGGGGCATGCGGAACCTCAGTCGTCGTAAGAACAGGGGCGGGCGGGACAGGAAAAAGAACAGGCGAGCGAGCAAAATCCAGCCAGACTTGGACATTCAGACGAACAAATCAAGTCAGCCAGAAACCGTTTCAGTATGAATACATGAGTCGAAGATCGCTATCTCCGCGCGTAGACCCTTGAACCGCCCGCCTCCGCGACCCCCTGTCGGCCCCGCATAGACTGACGGGCATGACCGGTTCTTGGACGGGAACTCCCCGGCGTGCGGCGCCCGAGCCCCTGGAGGGGCCGGTCGTCGGCACCATCACGGGCGGCACGATCATCTGGTTCGCCCTCTTCCTTCTCCAGCTCCCGTTCTACGGCTGGTTCAGCGACCACGGGCACGCCTGGTGGATCTGGACCTGTCTCGCCGGCGGCGGCCTCGGGCTCATCGGCATCTGGTACGTACGGAAACGGGACGCGGCGATCAAGCGCGCGGCGGCGGAGAAGGCGGACAGCGCCGACCACCCCGACGACACCCCCTGACCAGCTCCCTGACCAGCGCCCTGGCAGCGGGACCCTGACCCGACCCCGGCCAAAGTCTCATCCCGGCCCCCCTCCTCGTACTGCCAGGGGACGATCCGCCTCGTCCCCGGGTCGGATCTTCTCCCCGGCCGGCGGGTGAACGCGCCCGACCAGCCGTACCGTCGGAACCATGACGCAGCGGGCGAAGATCGACACCGACGGCTCCGAGCCCCATGGCCCCGAGCCGCACGGCCGCGGATCTCACGGCCCGACCGGCCCGACCGGCCCCACTGGATCGACCGGTTCAACCGGCCGCACCGGCCCGGCCATCGACGCGGGTGCCGAACTCGACCCCGTACACCCCATGCGGCCACCCCGCCCCAGCGATCGCCACAGCGGCCTGACCGCCGCCGAGGTCGCGCGTCATATCGCCCGCGGCGAGGTCAACGACGTCCCGGTCCGCAGCAGCCGCTCCCTCTCCGAGATCGTCCGCGCCAACGTCTTCACCCGCTTCAACGCGATCATCGGCGTGCTCTGGGCGATCATGTTCTTCGTCGCGCCGATCCAGGACACCCTCTTCGGCTTCGTGATCATCGCCAACACCGGAATCGGCATCATCCAGGAGTGGCGCGCCAAGCGGACCCTCGACGGGCTCGCGGTCATCGGCGAGGCCAAGCCGACCGTACGGCGTGACGGCGTCGCCGCCGAGATCTCCACCAGCGAGATCGTCCTCGGGGACCTCATCGAGCTGGGCCCCGGTGACAAGGTCGTGGTCGACGGCGAGATGGTCGAGGCCGACAGCATCGAGGTCGACGAGTCGCTGCTCACCGGCGAGGCCGATCCGGTCCTGAAACGCCCCGGCGACCAGGTGATGTCGGGCAGCTTCGTGGTCGTGGGCGGCGGCGCGTTCCGGGCGACCAAGGTCGGGCGCGACGCCTATGCCGCGCAGCTCGCGGAGGAGGCGTCGCGCTTCACACTGGTCGACTCCGAGCTGCGCAACGGCATCAGCACGATCCTCAAGTACGTCACGTGGATGATGATCCCGACCGCCCTCGGACTGATCATCAGCCAGCTCGTCGTCAAGCAGACCGATTTCAAGAACTCCATCGCCAGGACCGTCGGCGGCATCGTGCCGATGATCCCCGAGGGGCTCGTCCTGCTGACCTCCGTCGCCTTCGCGATCGGCGTCATCCGGCTCGGCCGCAAGCAGTGCCTGGTGCAGGAGCTGCCCGCCATCGAGGGGCTGGCGCGCGTCGATGTCGTCTGTCTCGACAAGACGGGCACGCTCACCGAGGGCGGCATGGACGTCCGCGAGCTGCGACCGCTGAACGGCGCGGACGTGACGTACGTACGGCAGGTCCTCGGCGCGATCGGGCAGTCCGACCCGCGCCCCAACGCCAGCCTCCAGGCGATCAGCGACGCCTACCGCGACGAGAGCGGGCGGTGGCCCGTCACGAAGGCGCTGCCCTTCTCCTCCGTACGCAAGTACAGCGGCGCCGCCTTCGGCGAGGCCGGCGGCGAGTCCGCCCGCTGGCTGCTCGGCGCGCCCGATGTGCTGCTGGCCTCCGACGATCCCGCGCTCGCCGAGATCGACCACCTCAACCAGCAGGGCCTGCGCGTCCTGCTGCTCGCCCGCACCGACAGCGAGCTCGACGCCCCCGACGCCGCGTTCGGGGCCCGCGCGACCGCGCTCGTCGTCCTGGAGCAGCGGCTGCGGCCCGACGCCGCCGACACCCTCGCGTACTTCGCGGAGCAGGACGTCGCCGCCAAGGTCATCTCCGGCGACAACGCGGTCTCGGTCGGCGCGGTGGCCGGAAAGCTCGGCCTCCCGGGCGCGGAGCACACGGTCGACGCCCGGCAGCTGCCCGCCGAGCGGGCGGAGATGGCCGAGGCGCTGGACTCCGGCGCGGTCTTCGGCCGGGTCACCCCGCAGCAGAAACGCGACATGGTCGGCGCGCTCCAGTCACGCGGGCATACGGTCGCGATGACCGGGGACGGCGTCAACGACGTCCTGGCGCTGAAGGACGCGGACATCGGCGTCTCGATGGGCTCCGGCTCGGAGGCGACGCGCGCCGTCGCCCAGATCGTGCTGCTCAACAACAGCTTCTCGACGCTGCCGTCGGTGGTCGCCGAGGGCCGCCGGGTCATCGGCAACATCACGCGCGTGGCAACGCTCTTCCTGACGAAGACGGTCTACTCGGTGCTGCTGGCGATCCTGGTGGCCTGCTTCCAGGTGGAGTACCCGTTCCTGCCGCGCCATCTGACGCTGCTCTCGACGCTGACGATCGGCATCCCGGCGTTCTTCCTGGCGCTGGCCCCGAACACGGAGCGCGCGCGGCCGCACTTCGTACGCAGGGTGATGCGGTACGCGATCCCCTCGGGCGTCATCGCGGCGATCGCCACCTTCGCCACGTATCTGCTGGCCCGGAGCTACTACTCCGGCCCCGACGCCCTGAACGCGGAGACCAGCGCGGCCACGCTCACGCTGTTCCTGGTCTCCATGTGGGTGCTGGCGATCGTCGCGCGCCCCTACACCTGGTGGCGGATCTGCCTGGTGGTGTCGATGGCGGCGGCGTTCCTGGTGGTGCTGGCCGTGCCATGGCTCCAGCACTTCTTCGCGCTGAAACTGGTGGGTACGACGATGCCGTGGGCGGCGGTCGCGATCGCGGTGGTGGCGTCGGCGGCGCTTGAGTTCTGCTGGCGGTGGGTGGGCCGCAGATACCCGGCGTAGCTCCCGGCGGAAACGGCGAAGGGCCCGGCAGGCTGCCGGGCCCCTCGCGCGCGCTTGGACTACCTCACGTCAACGAAGTCACCGGTGGCGTTGACCGCGGGGGTCGAGGCCGTACCGGCGAAGCTCCAGCGCCAGTAGCCGTCCTCCACGGCCTTGACCGTGGTCTTCAGCGTGCCGGTGCTGGAACCCTTCACCGTCTTGACGGTGGTGTACGTGCTGCTGTTCTTCTTCCGGAACTGGAGCTTCACGTCCTGAGTGGCGTAGCCCTTGTAGGTGCCGGTCTCCCAGTTGGCGCGGGACAGCTTGCCGGTGACCGTGAGGGTGCCGCCCTTCTTCACGGGCTCCGGAGAGGCGTTGACGTCCAGCTTGGAGAGCCGCTGGAAACGGACCGAGGAGAACGTGTCCTTCTCGGTGAAGTTCCCGTCCTTGCCCCATGCGGCGGCGTAGACCCGCCAGGACTTGGCGTCGGCGTTCCACAGGTATCCGGGGTCGACCGTGATGGTGAGGGTGCAGGTCGAGGTGGTGGCGTTCGCGGCCTTGCAGTTGGCCGTTTCCCCGTCCGGGTGGAACCCGAAGCCGTACAGGTTCGGGTTGCTGTCCCGGCCCTTCCAGATGTAGGAGAGAGCGTCCTGGATGCCCGAGGCGTGGGACGCGGTGACGGAGACCGTCACCTTCTTGGTGGCGGTGGTGCCGAGCACGATCGGCTTGCCGCTGTTCACCACCGTCTTGCTGATCACCGGGACGGCGTCCGCCCCCGTCGGCGCGAACGAAGGGCCGCTCGCCCGTGAGACCGGTACGGCGAGGGCGGACAGGGCCAAGGCGCCGGAGACAGCGGCAACAGTGACACGAATACGCATGTATTCCCCAAGTCTGGTCTGGGGGTCTGCTGACCCGACAGACCAGACCTCAGGCGAACGTGAAAGGTTGTACACAAAAATGAACTCTTCGCGAAGACCGGTTTGAGACGGCCGAACCCCTCACTGAACCACCGTCAGTCGAACCAGCGGTCCCTGGCCAGCTCCGCCGTCCGCGACGGATCCTCCAGCAGCGCCGCCACCTCGAAGCGCCGCGGCCACTGTCCCGCCGCCCAGGCGAGCCCCGCCGCCACGCCCTCCAGCGTCGCCGCGTGCAGCACTCCGTCCGGCGTACGGCGCCAGTCCAGCTCGACTCCGCCCGCGAGGAGTTCCTCGTGCTCCACATACGTGTCCGGGGTCTCCGCGCCCAGCAGTACGCGGACGGACTCCGGGACCGTGTGCTCCTCGCCCTCCGTGGTCACCTCCGCGGCGCCGGCCATCACCTCGCTCAGCCGCCGTACCTGAAGCAGCTCGGCCAGCTCCGCCACCCGGGTCGGCGACACCGGCAGCAGCGGCAGTCCGCCCGCCAGCGGCAGCAGATCGGGCGCGTCCGCGATCACCGCGTCCGCCGCGTCGGCCACCCGCACCTCGCCGTCGACGACCGCCCGCAGCTCGTCCGGGAGCGTCACCTGCTCGGGATCGAGATCCGCGAGCGCCGTGTAGAGCCCGTGCAGCTGCTCCGGGCTCACCTCCCGCTCCGGGTCGGCCAGCCTCCCCAGCAGCTCCGCCGCGCCGCCCGGCTCGTCCAGCAGCGCGGCGACCGACGTCCGTACCCCGAGCGCCCGCAGCACCTGCGCGTCGTCGAAGCCCGTCGCGTCCACGGAGTCGTACAGCCCCGCCAGCAGCGGGTCACCGCTCGCGGCCCGCAGTCCGGCCGGCCGGCGCCCGTCGAGTACGGGATGGTCGCGCAGCCACCACGCGGTGTACGAACGCACCGTCTCCGTCGTGCCGTCCGGCAGCAGCACCCGTACGGACTGGGTCAGCGCGTCCCGCAGCGGCGGCCGTGCCAGCAGCGCCAGCGCCCGCGGCCACGCGTCGTCGTCGACCAGGTCCAGATCCCGTACGGCCACGATCTCCGTCGCGACCGGCGGTACGGGCGTCTCCGGCAGCCGGTCCAGTACGTCCTCGCACCACACATCGACCGCGTCCAGCAGCCCGGCGTCGTCGGGCTCGGCGAAGTCCCCTTCGCGGGGCTCCAGTTCATCCGGGTCCAGCACCACATCCGTGGCCCGTACGAGCGCGAAGTCCGCCAGGACGCCACACGCGGCGAGCGGCTGCTCGCCCCAGCGCTCGGCCAGCTCCGCGTCACAGAAGGCGAGTTCGTCCTCGCGCAGCACGGACGCGAACGAGCTGCCGGGCAGCACCAGTTCACCGGCCGGCGCCAGCTCGCCGTCCTCGTCCGTCAGCGCGAGCGCGCCGAGCCACGGCTCGTCCCCCGCCTCCAGACCGGCGTCCCGTACGAGACCGAGCACGATCTCGGCCAGTTCCTCCGCGTCGGGCGTGTCGACGTCCTCGTCCCAGACCTCGCCCGCGTCCATCGAGGCGGCGACCGCCGCGCGTACCTGCGGGGTCGTCAGTACGGCACGAGGCGTGGCGGGCAGCGCGCCCAGCTTCTCCAGCAGCGGATGCGTGGCCTCGGGGTGCGCCACCTTCAGCCCCAGCCGCGCGAGTTCGGCCGACCACGCGGCGTCCGGCAGCGGCAGCAGGATCTGGCGCGGCCCGATCGTCGTACGCCCACTGGCCAGCGGCACCGGCAGCCCGGACAGCCGCTCGGGATCGACGCCCGCGAGCGACTCGTACAGCCGCCGCCACCAGGCGGGCGGGCGCTCGGCGCCCGCGATGCGCTCGATGGCCTCGCCGAGCGGCAGCCGCCCGACGCCCAGCGTGCGCAGCTCCACGCGCCGCTCAAGACCGGCGGGCAGCAGGGTCGGCAGCACCTCCGCCAGCACGCTCACGGTGTCGGCGCCCGCGCCCTCCACGACCTCCGCCTCGAACGGGCGCAGCGCGGTCAGCTCCTCGCTCGGGGCCGCCGGGGCGAGGAAGGCCACCCGCGGCAGCCGCTCCAGGATCGCGGCCCGCAGCTGCCCGTCCAGCTCGCCCTTGCCGAGCGGACCGGGCACCAGATCGATGGTGCCGGTCGAGACCGGCTCCCAGCCGCCCAGCAGCTCCGCGTACGCGTCGGCCGCCTTCCCGACCAGGAAGTCGGTGAGCGGTCCCGGCGCGGGATGGCGCCGGGTGGTATCGAGCGGCAGCGAGGCGATCAGCAGCGCGGGCACGCCGAGCGGCTCGTCCGTGGGCGTCGGGGCGTGTACAACGGGCGCGGTACGGGGAGGGAGCGGAGCGCCCCCGTCGTCCACCGGCACGGCCCAGGTCACGGACCAGTGCGGGCGCAGCCGCTCCTCGACGGGCCGCCCTTCGAGCAGCGCGGGCGGGGTCGCGCCGTGGTGGCCGACGACCCGCCAGCGGTGCACGGCGGCGGCCGCGCTGTCATCCACGTTGATGTACGGCCCGTCCTGCGAGCGGCGCAACACCCGCTCCCCGTCGGGGGTTTCGATCACGACCTCGGCGAGTCCGGCGAGCGTCAGCAGCAGCGCGTCATCGACTTCGGCGAGGAGCCGCGCCACCAAATCGGCGGCGGTGCCGTCCCGCAGCGGCAGGATCACGACGGTGTCGTATCCCTCGGGCGCCGTGCCCTCCGCCGGCAGCGGCAGCCGCAGCAGCGGTACGTGTCCGTCACGGCGCCGCAGCTCGTCCCCGAGACCGGGGCTCGCCTGCGCGGCCCGCCCGGCCAGCTCGCGGGCCTCCGCGAGGGACCAGCGGACCCCGCCGTGCCGTCCGATGACGGCGGGCTCGTCGCTGACGGCCAGCACGGCGGCGAACCCGACGCCGAACCGGCCGACGGCGCTCTCGTGCCCCTCGCGCTTGGCCGAGGCGCGCAGCGTGCTGAGCGACTCGACGCCGGTCGCGTCGAGGGGGGCGCCGGTATTGGCGGCGACGAGTACGGCGGGGCCATCGGCTCCGCCGGGGCGCAGGGTGAGCCTGAGCCGGCCCGGCACGCCGGCGCGGGCGGCCGCGTCGGCGGCGTTCTGGGCCAACTCGATGACGAGCCGGTCGCGGTAGCCGCCGAGCGCGAGGTCCTCCTCGGCGTTGGCGTCCTCCCGGAACCGCGCGGGACTGGCCCCCCAGGCATCCAGCACCCCACGCCGCAGCCGCGCGGTCCCGAACGGGTCGGCCCCTTCGGTGGTCCTGACGCTCACGCTATGACTCCGCTCTTTCGCTGTCGCGTACGTGCGGGCCCGAACGTATCGCGACGCGCGGTCCGGCGGGGGGCGGGGCGTTGTGCGGGGTGCGGTTTCGTACGGCTGGTGCCGGGTGCCGGGGCGGTGCGCCGTCCGGCGGGGGCACGGGTGCGGGGTGCGTCGTCGCTGGTGCCGGGGGCCGGGGCCTCCGGAGGTCCGTGTCCGGACTGCTTTCCTCACCGCGCTTCGCGCGAGCTGCGACGCTTTACGTCCGGACACG